>JARGOF010000004.1 GCA_029212415.1 Rhizobiaceae bacterium
CAGAGACCAGAGAAAATGGAACGAAAATATGGCTTGATCACAACGGATACTCTAATATTGCAGCGACGTCTCAATCACAATGAGGAGATTTTACAATGGAAATCGATACCGACAAGATAGACGATGCGGCTCTGGCGCTCTTGTGGCTGACCCTGCACGATGATCGGCGTGCCTGGAAAGGGTTCGACTGGGACATACTCGATCGATTGCACAGCAAGGGGCTGATCTTCGAGCCGGTTGGCAGGGCAAAATCCGTTGCACTGAGCGATGAAGGACTGGAGCGGGCGGAAGCCTTGTTTGAAGCCATGTTCACCCGCCCGGAAGCCTGATCAACGGATGATCATTTGATTGCCGTTTCCACGCGCTATGCGGCCTGAATTTGCAGCAGCCGCATTCAGCAACGGGCCGCGATTTGCACGGGTCCGCCTCAGGCCTTTTTCTTGCGCGCCATGAAGGCTTCGAAAGCCGCGCGCGCTTCAGGCGAAGACAGACGCTCTGTAAACAGGGCCGATTCCTCTTTCATGCGCGTTATGGCTGCTTCCCGTGTGGTTTTGCGCAGCAAGTCGCGCGCCATTTGCATGGCCTGTGGCGGCTTGGATGCAATGTTTGCCGCAGCGGCAAGTGTCTCGTTTTCAAGCTGCTCTTCGCTAACAACCTTGTAGATCAGGCCAGCGTCGCGCGCTTCCTCGGCGGAAAAGCCGATACCGGCTGCCAGCATGGCAAAGGCCCGCTGATGGCCCATGGCCATCGGACCCAGCAGGCTGGAAGCTGCCTCGGGAACCAGAGCCAGGTCTACAAAGGGTGTGCGAAATTCTGACCGCGGCGTCGCAAAGGTCAGGTCACAATGAAAATTCAGGGTAGTTCCAACCCCGATGGCCAATCCGTCAACCCCGGCAATCAGCGGTTTCTTAAGGCTGGCCAGCGCTGCCAGGAACTTGCCGACTTCGCCCTCCGATACGCGTCCGGAGATCGCGTAGCCAAGAAAATCCTGCATATCATTACCGGCAGTGAAACAACCGGACGTGCCCAACATGACGTGAACCCGCACCGTATCATCGGCCTCGGCTGACTGCAGTGCCTCGACCATGGTGCCATACATGGCCTGGGTAAAAGCATTCATTTTTTCCGGTCGGTTGAACCTTATAATCTGTACTGCGCCGCCATAGGCTTCCGGCCGTTCGATCAGGATGGGTTCACTCATAATATTCTCCCTTCGGGGAATCCCCTCCCCGGTCTTGGCGTCGTGTCAGTGACTATTTCAGTGCAGCGCGGGCACCCAGCAGGCTTGTGGAGCCGTGCATGACCGCATCGCGCAATGCCGCCGTTTCGGCAAGCATATTTTCAGCGCAAAAGCGGCAAAGTGCGATCCGGGCACTGTCATCGCCAGTCTCGACAAGGGCGCCCTTGGCAAGGTAGGTGGCTCCGGCAGCGAGCCCAAACAGGCGCTGATAGGGTGTTGCCCCGGCCAGCGCTTCGGCCATGCGTCCGTTCTGCAACGCCTGAAGCAGCCAGCCGGTTGCCTCGGTCAGATCGGAAAGAGCGCTCTTCAGCCTGTCGGCAGTCAGGCCAAATTCAGGACTGTTCTTGCCTGCAACCTGCGCTGCAATGTCTTTCAACTCGTCAATATAGCCTGTGATGTGTTCACCGCCCGATTGCGACAGCTTACGGGTCACAAGATCAATGGCCTGAATACCATTGGTTCCTTCATAGATCGGCGCAATGCGTGCATCGCGCAGCAGTCTGGCAGCGCCGGTCTCTTCGATGAAGCCCATGCCGCCATGCACCTGAACGCCAATGGATGCGGCCTGGACGCCAATGTCCGTGGAAAAGGCCTTGGCCACGGGCGTCAGCAGATTTGCCCGTTCCCTCCAATGGCGTGCGATGTCCGCTTCGCCGCGTTCTGCAGCGCTGTCTGCCATGTCTATGGCATGGGCACAGCTATAGGCAATCGAGCGGGACGCCTGGATCAGGGCCTTCATGGTCAGAAGATCCCTTTGAATATCCGGATGCTCGATAATCGGGCTCATGCCTTCGCCCTGCCAGCCGGGCGCACGGCCCTGGGTGCGCTCCTGAGCATAGTCCAGCGCCTTTTGATAGGCTGCTTCCGCAACCGCGACACCCTGAATGCCGACATTCAACCGGGCATTGTTCATCATGGTGAACATGCAGGCCAGGCCGCGATTTTCCTCACCGATGACCCAGCCGATGGCGCCCGGCGTCTCGCCGAATTTGCCATCACCATAAATCATTGTGCAGGTTGGAGATCCGTGAATGCCCAGCTTGTGTTCCACGCCGTTGCAAAACAGGTCATTGCGTGCACCCAGGGTGCCATCATCGTTGACCAGGAACTTGGGAACCAGAAAAAGCGAAATGCCCTTCGTTCCAGCCGGTGCATCGGGAAGCCGCGCCAGCACCAGATGGATGATATTGTCGGCAAAATCATGTTCGCCATAGGTAATGTAAATCTTCTGACCAAAAATCCGATAGGACCCGTCATCATTGCGCTCGGCGCGCGCTTTCAGTGCCGCAAGGTCTGAGCCGGCTGCCGGTTCCGTCAGATTCATCGTGCCTGTCCACACACCGGAAATCAGTTTTTCCAGATAGAGATGTTTCAGATCATCCGATGCATGGGCGCTCAAGGCCTCGACGGCACCCATGGTCAGCAGCGAACACAGGCTGAACGCCATGGAACTTGAATTCCACATTTCGTTTGTCGCAACAGACAACATGGTCGGCAGGCCCTGGCCACCGTATTCCGGCGTGCCGGTCAGGCTGTTCCATCCGCCTGATATCCAGTTTTGATAGAGTTCACTCCAGCCTTCCGGTGTCGTGACCTCGGCATCCTTGAGGGGTGTGCCCTTCTCACCATTGGGTGCCAGAGGCGCCATTTCTTCAGAGGCAAACCGGCCGGCTTCCGCCAAGATGGCATCAACAAGGTCATCCGACAGGTCACCCAAGTGGCCTGCATCCATGGCCTCCTGCATACCGGCAACATGTTTCAGGGTGAAGGCGATGTCATCGACCGGTGCACGATACATGGGCAGCTCCTCTGGCTGGAAGACGATCTCTTTGGAGCCGGGCCAATCACGGCGGTCCGGCGTGAGCAATTGCGCAATTTGCTAGGTTATTTTTACGTAAACGTCAATTAAAATTCACCCCTTTGCAAGGCCCGACTTTAAAGTGTTTGCCTGGCCATTGAGCATCCGAAGGAAGCCTGATATTTGCTGGCTAAATCTGGTGTTTGCAATGAATGTCTTGAAAATCGGCGACAATAAGATTCTGGCCATGGACAGGGCCTGCACTGTCCTGTCGGCAGGCCAGCTGATCGCGCTGCCGACCGAAACGGTCTATGGGCTTGCAGCCGATGCCACCAATGGCGAGGCTGTGGCCCGTATCTTCGAGGTCAAGGGGCGTCCACGTTTCAATCCTCTGATCTGCCACATGAGCGGTGTGGAAATGGCCAAACGCTATGTGCATTTCGATGAGATGGCATTGCGCCTTGCAGAGATCTTCTGGCCCGGACCACTGACACTCGTTTTGCCATTGAAGCCCGATAGCCCGATCCATCCTTTGACAAGCGCCGGACTGGAAACGCTTGCGGTCAGGGTTCCAACCGGTTTCGCCCGCGAACTTATCGCCCGCTATGACCATCCGCTTGCCGCACCAAGCGCCAATACATCGGGCAAGGTCAGCCCGACAACGGCGGCCCATGTCGCGGCAGACCTTGGAGAAAAGGTGCAACTGATCCTGGACGGTGGGCCGGCCAGCATTGGCCTGGAATCCACCATCGTCAAAATGGGTGATGAGGGCCTTGAACTTTTGCGACCGGGCGGACTGGCAAGTGAGGATATCGAACAGGCCATGGGCGTGACCCTGAAACGCCGAACAGGGACAGCACCAATCATCGAGGCACCCGGCATGCTGCGTTCACACTATGCGCCGTCGGCGCCATTGCAGATGAATGCAGAATTTGCCGAACCCGGGGATGCGGTCATTCGTTTTGCCGGCCAGGAGGTGCCCGGCGACGCGCAGGCAGCGATCATTCTCGATCTCAGCCCGACGGGCGATCTGCGGGAGGCTGCGGCCAATCTTTTCGATTATATCAAATGCGCCGATGCGGCCACCGACAAGCATATCTGTGTCGCACCGATTGCACCAACAGGCCTTGGCGAAGCCATCAATGACCGCCTGCAGCGCGCTGCTGCGCCACGACCATGAATTGACCGTTGCACCGGTGCAAATTGCGCCGGGCACCGAAAGACCAACGCTGTTTGAAACAGCCTGCGAACATCAAGAGATACACATGAGCAAAGAAGACACATTGAACCGGTTTGCTGCGATTGTCGGAGAAAAATATACGTTGCGCAAAGCCGAGGACATTGCGCCCTTTTTGAAAGAACCCCGCGGGCTTTTTCATGGCACATCGCCCATGGTTCTCAGGCCCGGCAGCGTCGACGAGGTCTCGCAGATCCTGGCATTGGCCACCAGCACCGGCACGCCTGTCGTGCCCCAGGCCGGCAATACCGGCCATACGGGCGGCCAGGTTCCTCTGGAAGGCAGCGACCAGGTGATCGTATCGCTATCGCGCTTGAACACGATCCGAGATATCGACCTGGCGGGCAATGCCATGACCGTGGAAGCAGGCTGTATTCTCGATGCCATTCATCAGGCGGCGCATGGGGTCGACCGGATGTTTCCGCTTTCACTTGGCTCTCAGGGCTCCTGCCAGATTGGTGGGAACCTGTCCACAAATGCTGGCGGAACAGCGGTGCTTGCCTATGGAAATTCGCGGCAATTGTGCCTCGGTCTGGAAGTCGTTCTGCCCACCGGCGAAATATGGAACGGGCTACGCAGCCTGAAGAAAGACAACACAGGGTATGATCTGCGCGACCTGTTCATTGGCGCAGAAGGAACCCTGGGCATCATCACTGCAGCCGTCATCAGACTATTTCCGATACCAGCCGGCCAACAGGTTGCTGTTGCCGGCCTGAAAAGCCCGGCAGACGCCCTGACATTGTTCAACCTTGCCCATCACAAATGCGGGAATGCGCTGACCGGCTTTGAGCTCATGCCGCGCCTCGGCATGGAGTTCACCACCGCCCATATCCCCGGCAACCGTGATCCGCTGGAGAGCGCCCATCCATGGTATGTTTTGATCGACATCTCGTCGGGCCAGTCCGAAGAAGCTGCCGATGCTTTGCTGCAAGGCATTCTGGAGGAGGCCTTTGAAAGCGATCTCGTGCAGGACGCGGTGATTGCCCAATCCGAGGCCCAGCGCCAGGCGATCTGGAAGCTGCGGGAATCCATGTCGGAATCACAAAAACCTGAGGGCGCTTCCCTGAAACATGATATTTCGGTTCCTGTCGCGTCGATCCCCCAATTCATGGCAGAAGCCGATGCTGCAGTTCTGCACGCGATGCCGGATGCGCGCATGGTTGCCTTTGGACATATGGGGGATGGCAATATCCACTATAATATTTCCCAGCCCAAGGATGTCCCCGCCGAGCCCTTCCTTGCCAGACGCCATGAGATTAATGAAATCGTTCATGGCATCGTCCTGAAGTTTAACGGATCAATCTCTGCGGAGCATGGCATAGGACAACTCAAGCGCGACAAACTTGCCGAAGTTCGCGAGCCAATTGAGATGGATCTGATGCGGCGGGTCAAAATGGCCTTTGATCCGGCAGGCATTATGAATCCCGGCAAGGTGATCACGGTCTGAAACGCCGGAAAACCGGGCCATACAGGCCCGTATCAACGATCCGAAATATTTTGTTAAAACTCCCTTATGGTCGGTTTCCTTTTGCTAACCATTTACAACAACAGGATTTTCTTAACCTTAGATTTTAAGATCGGTGGAAGTGAATTCGCCTAAGCTCCAGTCTTCAAGAGGACATAAGTCCCGGTACGGAAACATCCGGCTCTCAGAAGAGACAGAGGCAAAAAATGAATTCACTGCGCAAACCAGCCTGGGCTGGCGACGAACTGCGACTTGACCCCGGGCGCTTCCCGCAACAGGTCACCTATGCATCCCGGCATGATCAGGATGGCGTCACCTTTACCGTAGACAAGCGCGGCGCCGTGCTGCGCAAGATCCTGCCGCAAAGCGGTCTGCCCCTTTCCATTGCCCTGCCTGTGCGGGCATTCAAGGGAATTGCCGCGCGCGCCATGGACCATGGAGATGGAACCGTGACTGTCACGCTGGAACTGCATCATGAAGACAGCGAACTGTGTGTTCCGCTGTTGGTGGCTCATGATCTGGCGGATATCGCAGCAGATTGGCATTCGTGGTCTGAAGTCTACAATCTGCCCATGCTGATGATTGAAGCTGATGGAAAGGCAAAACCTCTGGATGACCAATTGGGTCAGATAAAAACCAGATCCATCAAGCCCCGCCGTCGCCAGTCACTGATGGGGACACGCCGTCCGCGTTTTCTCGTGCGTCGACGCACTGGAGCAATGGGCGTGCGCATGGTTATCAAAGGCGACGAAATCATCGCCCGCAGTTGATGCGCATCCGAAAGATCATTGCGTGACTGGATAGGCAAACCGCATTGCGGGCAAAGGCCCTCTCCTAATAAAATGATTCACCAAACGAAATCCAAGTGCTTGTTTCAAGTGCTTTTTCTCCGGAAGGCAATTCTGTTGTTTTCCGGAGCTTTTCAGCTTGCAGGTGGGTATCGACTGACCTGCTGAAACTGTGTTGGTTCGTCTCCGCGTCCCGCCTTAAGAGCATGTCTGTTTCTCCATTGCGCCCTTGATACCGATTCCCGCAGGAATGGATCACCGGGCCCGGATAGACAGACAGGCTCTCCCTGCCATTTTTCTTTGCTGTCACCACCGAACGCATGTCCGTGTTCTTCGCCGTGTTTTCGCACGCCTTGTTTTCGAAACACCAGCACAAAGCTGCCAGGCATCTTGGATCTGTCCCTGCCGCGCAGAAGTTCAACCCGAAATGCAAACTATAGTGGGCGATGTATTTTGTAGTACCATCGCGCAAAATCACTGTAAGATGGCTTCCTGTGCAAAGAATTGACCGTGTCAGCATGCGCGGCAAAAACTGAATTTTACACGACCAGGAGTGAAAACCATCGCTGCTCATCAATCCAAGAAGGTCATCTACGCGGCCCTGGCCGGGAACACGTTGATTGCGATCTGCAAATTCATCGCTGCCGGGCTGACCGGTTCTTCGGCAATGCTGTCGGAGGCCATCCACTCCGTGGTGGATTCGGGCAACCAGATCCTGTTGCTCTACGGCATCAAACGGGCCAAGCAACAGCCGGATGAAAAACATCCCTTCGGTTACGGTATGGAGTTGTACTTCTGGACCTTTGTTGTCGCCATCATGATCTTTGCCATCGGGGCAGGCCTGTCCTTCTATGAGGGCATCAAGCATGTTTTGAACCCTGAACCGATGGGCGACCCCACGGTAAATTATGTCATCTTGATACTCAGCATGGTGTTTGAGGGTGCCGCATGGATGGTGGCCTATAAGGCGTTCAACAAGGAACGGGGCGACGCGCCCTTTTTCCAGGCCATCCGCCATTCCAAGGACCCGACCATCTTCACCGTGCTGTTTGAAGACAGTGCAGCCATGATCGGACTGATAATTGCCCTTATGGGTGTCGCCGGCAGCCACATCTTCGGCATCCATGAACTTGATGGGCTCGCCTCCATCGGCATCGGTATCGTACTGGCAGGGGTCGCCATTCTGCTTGCGACCGAAAGCAAAGGACTCCTGATTGGTGAGGGCGCTGATCCTCTGATCGTCGGGGACATACGCGCCATGTTTGCAGCGGACAAACGGATAAGCAAGACCAACGAAATTCTGACCATGCATCTGGGCCCCAATGAAATCCTGCTCAATGCCAGCTTTGATTTTATCGATGGACTTCCGGCGGAGGTCGTCGAGGCATCCATCTCCGAGTTCGAGCGGAAGATCAAGGAGCGCTTTCCAGCCATTCGCCGCATCTTCATCGAGGCACAGGGATGGCGCGCCCATGCGGCCGATGCCAATGGCGCGCAAACGGAGAGCTGAATGCCCGAACCAGCCAAGCCTCCAGAGCAGCCTGTGGAAGACGATGGTCTGCTTTTCGGTTGCCTGTTGAATGGAGACGGCACCGCGAAGCTGGTGGGCTGGTCTGAGGTGGAGAGCTGGCAGGAAAGCAAGGCACCGCTATGGGTGCATCTGGATCGCGATTCACCCCGCGTCCAGCGATGGCTGCGGGACAAAAGCGGTCTGACAGGTGCAACTGTCGAGGCGCTGCTGGCAGAAGAAACCCGACCGCGGGTCTTTCGCGGCAAGCGCGGATTTGTCACCATCCTGCGCGGCGTCAACACCAACCCGGACGCGGATCCGGAGGATATGGTCGCCATGCGCATGTGGTCTGACGGTCAACGTGTCATCACCATCCGGCAAAAGAGACTGATGACACCAAGGGACATTTTGGCGCAATTGCTGGAGACGGAAAACGGTCCCAAAAACGCATCCGAGGTCTATGAACGTCTGATCCATCGCATCACCGAGCGCATGGCTGTCATCATCGCCTCATTCGATGCCAGACTTGATGATATCGAGGAAAGCCTTGATCTGTCACAGGCAACAAAGTTGCGCAGGCAATTGTCAGAACTGCGGCACGAGACGGCCATCCTGCGGCGATACATCACGCCGCAAAAGGAAGCGCTCAACAGTCTTTTGATTGAGCCGCCGGACTGGTTTGAGGATGAAAGCCGGTTGCGGTTGCGGGAAACCACAGACCGTCTCCTGCGCTATGTGGAAGAAATCGAATCTGCCCGGGAACGGGCCATGGTGATCAAGGACGACATCGCCAACCAATTGGCAGAGGCTACAAACAAGACCCTCTACAGTCTGGCGATCATATCTGGCATTTTTCTGCCCCTGGCCTTTCTCACAGGTCTTCTGGGAATCAATATCGGTGGCATGCCAGGTGTCGAAAACCAAAGCTCCTTCTGGATATTCTGCGGAGCAATGGTGGTGCTGCTTGGCGTGGAGCTGGTGATTTTCAAGCGCCTGAAGTGGTTTTGATGCATCCGGATCATGTGATGCCGAAACCTTAAACAACATAGACAGGAGACCTGTGTGGCCAGTCCTACAGAAATTGATCAGGTACAAACAATGCCCGTGGTGGAACAGGAAACTGCTGAAACCATCATCGAGGACGTGACGTCCGGCATTGCTCCGATTGTCGATTTCATCGTTGGATCCGGCCGAAAATTGTCGGATCAGTTTCTGTCCTATGAAGGGCTCTTTCAGATTGCAATCATTTCCGGAGCGTTTGTTCTGGCGTGGATCGTGGCCAAACCCACCCGAAAGCTCGTTGCCGCCCTATGGCCAACGGTCGACGGAAAAGTCTCCTTTGTCCATCATGTCTTTCTTGTCGTGCAAAAACTGGTTTTGCCGGCACTGTGTGTCCTGACATTGTGGATCGGGTCCATTGCCTTCGGGAAGATGGGAGTCGGCAACGATCTGCTGCGGATTGTCGCCAGTCTGCTGCAGGCATGGGTTCTTATTCGCCTCTTCTCCGCATTTGTACAGGACCCTCTGTGGTCTCGCACATTCGCAGCAACGGCCTGGTTCGTTGCCGCCCTGAACATCCTGCATCTGCTCAATCCGACAATCGCCATTCTGGACAGCATTGCGCTGACATTTGGCGATTCACGTCTTTCTCTCTTCGCGATCGTCAAGGGACTGGCCGTGCTGTTGCTGCTTGGCTGGCTGGCATCCCTGACAGGCCGGTTCGTGCAATCACGCGTCAACCGCCAGGAGCATCTGACACCATCCGTCAGAACCCTGATCGGCCAGGTCGTGCGGATCATGCTGCTGTTCGTGGCCGTCATGCTGGCGATGAATGTCATCGGTGTGGACCTGACGGCACTGGCGGTCTTCTCAGGCGCCGTCGGCGTAGGGATCGGCTTCGGACTTCAGGCAATTTTCAGCAATCTGGTTGCCGGCATCATTTTGCTGCTGGAGCGCAGCATCAAGGCCGGTGATTTCGTGGAACTGGAATCAGGTCTGACCGGTGAAGTGCGTGAGATCAATATTCGCTCAACCCGCATCACCACGAATGACAATGTCGATATCCTGGTGCCCAATTCCGAATTCATCAACAGTCGGGTTACCAACTGGACCCTGCGCGACAATTTCAAACGCACGCGCATTCCGTTCGGGGTTGCCTATGGCACCGACAAGGAGCTGGTGCGCAAGGCGGCTCTCGAGGCGGCTGAATCGGTTCCGCACATGCTGCAGACCCCTGACGCCAAACCTCCGGAAGTCTGGTTGGTCGGCTTCGGAGAAAGCAGTCTCGACTTTGAACTGGTCATCTGGCTCAAGCCGGCATCGGTGAAGCGGCCGGGTGCGGTCAACGCCGATTACAATTGGGCGCTGGAAACAGCCTTGAGCAAGTACGGCATTGAAATTCCATTTCCCCAACGCGACCTTCACATTCGCTCCGGTTCATTGCCAATCAAGCTCGAGACGGAAAACCAGACCAAAAAACAAAAATAATTTTACCTATAGACAATATATTTTTTGTTTTCTATAGAGTGACATGACCTCAAATCTGGATTGGATACCGCTCACAACCGATCGGCTTGCAGCGCTCTACGACCGTTCATTCGGTGGAAAGACGGGCGGGCGCTTTCGTATACCGATCAAGCTGGTGCGCGAAATTGCCGGACGGAAACGGCTTTACGAGACTGACGTGCGCGATTTGACCCGTGCCCTTCTGGAACGCGGCTACGTGTTGATTGATATGGACAGTTTCCTCGTGGTGATGAGCGCCAATGCATTTGTAAACTATCGCCGGGCAAACGAAGACTGCCTCGGATGAAAACAAAGCGAAAGGCTTCATCGCAAGCCCGCCTGGATATTATCGGCTGGCGCGAGATGGTCGGACTGCCTGATCTGGGGATCATGCAGATCCGCGCAAAAATTGACACCGGTGCGCGCACCTCGGCGCTGCACGCAGAAAAGCAGGAACTGTTTGAGCGCGACGGCGTGCAATGGGTCAGATTTCTGATACCGACTGGCGGGCATCCGAAATTGTCCATGGTCGAAACTCCGTTGCGCGATGAGCGCGACATCAAGAATACCAGCGGTATGCCGGAACGGCGTTACATCGTGCGCACAACCCTGCTTCTGGGCCGACATAGATGGCACATTGATGTGTCTCTGGCTGACCGGTTGAAGATGGAATTTGATCTGATTCTCGGGCGCACAGCCATTCGTGGCCGCAACGTGCTTGTCGATTCGGGTGGTTCATATCTCGCAGGAAACCCCAAAGGAAAACGGCTTCAAAAACAGACCGAGCGTCAACCAAAGATATCCTGAATTCGGCGCATCACACGCCTGCAAAAATCATAGAAGGAGAAGACGATGAAGATTGCCATGTTGGCACGAAACGCCAATCTCTATTCCCATGTCCGCTTGAAAGAGGCTGCTGAAACACGCGGCCACACTCTGGATATCATCGATACTCTGCGCTGTTACATGAACATCGCTTCAAAGCGTCCCGAGGTTTATTACAACGGTAAAAAATTGCCGCTTTATGATGCGGTCATTCCACGCATCGGTGCGTCCATTACCTTCTACGGCATGGCCGTTTTGCGACAGTTTGAAATGCAGGGTGTTTATCCGCTGAACGAATCGGTGGGGATCGGCCGTTCACGCGACAAATTGCGCTCATTGCAGCTGCTTGCCCGCGATGGCATCGGCCTGCCGGAGACAACATTTGCGCATGATCCCAAACAGACCGAGGAAGTCATCGCGCTTGCCGGTGGCGCCCCTCTCGTCGTCAAATTGCTGGAAGGCACACAGGGTATCGGTGTCGTGCTGGCAGACACGGACCGCTCGGCCAAATCGGTCATTGAGGCTTTCCGCGGCGCCAAGGTTCATATCATGGTCCAGGAATTCATCAAGGAAGCGGGCGGCTCGGATATTCGTGCGCTCGTTGTCGGCGGCAAAGTGATCGCCGCCATGAAACGCACAGGCAGCGGCGATGATTTTCGCTCCAACCTGCATCGCGGCGGCAGCGCCGAACCGATCAAGATATCTGCAACAGAACGTTCGACAGCAATCCGTTCGGCAAAGGCCATGGGTCTGAATGTCTGCGGTGTCGACATATTGCGGGCCAAGCGCGGACCTGTGGTTCTGGAGGTCAATTCCTCTCCTGGTCTTGAGGGCATTGAAAAGGCCACAGGCATCGATGTTGCCGGCAAGATCATCGAATACCTGGAAGTCCATGCCAAACCGAACAGGACCAAGACGCGGGGCAAAGGCTGATGCCGGTTCGCCCGCCTTTTGAGATCGGCACGAGCAAGATCGAGGCCGGCACACGGCAAACCGTGGAATTGCCCGTCAGCGTCCTGTCGGACCACACCCCGGTTACACTGTCCGTGCACGTCGTGCACGGGCGGCGGCCTGGACCGACCCTGTTCGTCAGCGCGGCCACCCATGGCGATGAGGTCATCGGTGTGGAGATCGCCCGTCGCCTGATGCACGCTCCCTCTCTCAACAGCGTCAATGGCACCGTGCTGATTGCGCCGATTGTCAACACCTTCGGATTCCTCAACCAATCACGCTATCTGCCGGACCGCCGGGACCTAAACAGGTCATTTCCCGGCAGCCCGCGCGGTTCGCTGGCCTCGCGGTTGGCGCATCTGTTCATGACCGAGGTCGTTGCCCGCTCCGATATTGGCATCGACTTGCATTCTGCTGCCATTCACAGAACCAATCTTCCGCAGGTCCGGGTCTCCGCATTGAAGCCTGAGACAATGGCTCTGGCGGAGGCTTTTGGTGCACCGATGATCCTGACGGCCCCGCTGCGGCCCGGGTCCCTGCGCCAGGCTGCACATAAGGTCGGCGTTGACATGTTGCTGTTTGAGGCCGGTGAAGCCTTGCGGTTCGACGAGTTTGCGGTGCGCGCCGGTCTGAGCGGCATACTGCGGGTGCTGCGCGCGTTGAAAATGGTCTCGGCCAAAGGCATTGCCAAGCCCAAGGCCACGCCTGCTCACGCCACGGCCAGCGCCTGGCTGCGCGCCCCCGTTGGAGGGCTTTTGCGTACATTCAAGACACCTGGTGAAATGGTGTCGGTCGGCGATGTGCTCGGCATCATTTCCGATCCGCTGGGTGAGGTGGAAAGCGAGGTGCTGGCGACCAATGCGGGCCTGATCATCGGCCGCACCAATCTGCCCGTGGTCAACGAGGGCGATGGCCTGTTCCACGTTGCCATCGTCGGACACGAGGGCACCGAGGATGCGATCGACGACCTGACGGAACAGCTGAACAACGACCCATTGTTCGATGAAGACGAGATCACCTGACGGGAGCGTTTATGTCTATCATTTGATGGCTCTATCCGGTTTTTCTGAAAGATTGTTTCCGGTTCGACCCGTTTTTATCCGGTCGAATCGAACCAATCAGAAATGAACCAGCAATCCTGCACACAGGCTGGCAAATATGATCCATCCGACCCGGGCATTGGACTTGAACAAAGCCAGACATTGTTCGCCATCGTCAATATCCACAATGGCGATCTGACGGGCAAGCATCGCGCCCGCCAGCCCAAGCCCTACATAGACAGGCCATGGCGTGTCGGCCAGCCAGCAGGACAGCACGATGCAGGCCATGGCGAGGGCATAGATGCCCGATAGCCACATCCGGGTGCGGTCGCCAAACAGCCGTGCGGTTGAACGCACCCCGATCAATTCGTCGTCTTCCTTGTCCTGATGGGCGTAGATTGTGTCATAGCCGATCGTCCAAAGCACGGAACCGGCATAGAGTACGACGGCTGCGGCACTCAGCGCTCCGAAGGTTGCAGCCCAGCCCATCAGCGCCCCCCAGGAGAAGGCCAGCCCCAGGAAGAACTGCGGCCAGTCGGTAAAACGTTTGGCGAATGGATAGATGGCGACGATGGCCAGCGAACAAATTCCAAGGACAATGGCAAAGAGATTGAACTGCAGCAGCACGATCAAACCCGCGATTGCCTGCAGGACCATGAAGACTTTCGCCTGCTTGCGGCTGACCCGGCCAGAGGGCAGCGGGCGTGACCGTGTTCTGGCCACCTGCATGTCAATCTTGTGATCGACGAGATCATTATAGGTGCATCCCGCCCCGCGCATGGCAATGGCACCAATGGCAAACAGCACGAGAAACCAGACAATCTGCAGCAGATCTGTCGGAGCAGACTGCGCCACCACGTTGGCCGCCAGCAGGGTGGACCACCAGCAGGGCCACATCAGCAATTGCCAGCCAATGGGTCGGTCCCATCTGGCCAGTTGCGCATAGGGCCACAACCTGCGCGGCAACAACCGATAGACCCAATTGTCTGACGGTGCGTCGGCAACCCGCCCCATTTTGATTTGAGCATTCTGCATACCCCTTGGTGGCAGCTTCTGCAGCCTCAAGTCAAGCTGTGTTGAGAGGCAATTTTTGGTCGAACAACCGGATTTGCGACCGTAGAGAAAAACACGCCTTGCCCTTTTGTCCTTGTGCACTCTCGCCTATAGAACGGAGGCCGCCTCTTGAATTCGGCGCTTTGACCAGACAGAAGGAAAGACTGCAATGAATGTGCTTTTGATCGGTGCAGGTGGACGCGAACATGCACTGGCCTGGAAGATTGCCGCCTCACCTGTTCTGGGTACCCTCTATTGCGCCCCCGGAAACCCGGGGATCGCGGAAGAAGCAACCTGCATCGACATGGATATCACCGACCACAAGGCCATTGTCGCATTCTGTGCAGAGGCGGAAATCAGTCTGGTGGTCGTCGGACCGGAGGCACCACTGGTTGCGGGGCTTGTTGATGATCTGCAAGCCGCTGGCATCCCCGCATTCGGCCCCACAGCGGCAGCCGCCCAACTTGAAGGCTCAAAGGGCTTTACCAAGGATCTTTGTGCACGCTTCAATATTCCGACCGGTGCCTATATGCGCTTCAACAACGCACCCAAGGCCAAGGCCTATGCCCGCGAGATGGGCGCGCCGATTGTCATCAAGGCGGACGGACTGGCCGCCGGCAAGGGCGTTACCGTTGCCCGGACGTTGAATGAGGCCTTTGCTGCGATCGAAGACTGCTTTGAAGGCGCTTTTGGCGAGGCAGGTGCTGAAGTCGTGGTGGAAGAATTTCTTGACGGCGAAGAGGCCAGCTTTTTCTGCCTGTGTGACGGCACCAATGCCCTGCCCCTGACCACGGCACAGGACCATAAATGTGTCGGTGATGGCGACACGGGCGCCAATACAGGCGGCATGGGCGCCTATTCACCTGCCCCGGTGATGACGGACGAACTGGTGCAGCGCACGATGGACGAGATCATCAATCCGACCCTCAAGGGAATGGCGGAGATGGGTGCGCCCTTTACCGGTGTTCTCTATGCCGGTCTGATGATCACCCGAAAGGGCCCTGAACTGATCGAGTACAATGTGCGATTTGGTGATCCGGAATGCCAGGTGATGATGATGCGTCTGAAGGATGACATCCTGATGCTGATGAAGGCTGCAACCGATGGGTTGTTATGGACGATGAGCGCGCGCTGGAAAGACGACGCAGCGCTTTGTGTGGTGATGGCGGCAAAGGGATATCCCGGCTCCTACAGAAAGGGCACGGTCATCAACAATCTGGAGGCCGCCAACGCCCTGCATGATGTCGAGGTTTTTCACGCGGGAACAGCCAGAAACGGCGATAAAATCGTTGCCAATGGTGGGCGTGTGCTTGGCGTGACAGCCTTGGGGCCGTCAGTAAAGGACGCACACGAGCAAGCCTATATGGCCGTTGATCTGATTGACTGGGATGACGGTTTTTGCAGACGTGACATCGGCTGGAGGGCGATCAAACGCGAAGAACAGTAATACAGAGGTTCGTATTGTATTAACCATGCCTGAATACGTGTTGAAAACGGTTGTGTGCTATAGTTGCACTGAATATTCAGGAGATTGCCATGATTCGAGCGCTCATATTGACCACTGCCCTTGTTCTGACCACCGGTTCGGCCGTGGCCGGGGGCTCCGTCATTGACATAACGTCAAAGCTCATTGCAACCGGCAGTATCATTTCGGTCGACTGTACCCAGTGTCCACCCTTGAAGAACACGAAGGAAGCGCCTTTGGTCTCTGGTGTGGAAACGCACGAGACGGAAATCGACGGCACCAAAAAAATCATTCAAACGGACAATATGCTGGGCGGAAGCCCGGTGCGCCATGTGAGAAATGCGCCGGCGTCCTCGCCGTCGGTGGTCACGGAATATTCCGGCGAATCCTCTTCCCATGAAAATGGCGGCACCAGTATTACATCAGGACATCACGGCACCATCCACGCCGGGGCGGGCATGGTGCCGGGCGCCGGAAATGATGAAGGCGAAGTCACCATCACTGGTGGTGGGGATTTCAACGTGGATGAAGTCGGCCCAAAAACAGCGAGCAAGGATGGTGTCGATGACGTATCACAGACGTCTTCGGTCGACATGAATGATGCGCAGCACGACACGATCGAACCGGACAATTCCGATGGGCCGGAAATTATTGAACTGCGACCGACGCAGTAGCGCCGGTCATTGATTGCAGAGGCATCGGGGACCACCACCCCATCAGGGTCGGGGCCTCTTGATGCCCGTTCTACAGATCAACCACCAATCTTCGAGAAATCGGCTACCGATTGGGTCACCGTGCGGATCCGGCGCAGCAATGCCAGCCGATTGGCGCGCGTGGCGTCATCAGGATCATTGACCAGCACATCATCAAAGAAGCTGTCGACCGGTTGGCGCAATTTTCCCAGGGCGCGCATGGCCGTTGCAAAATCATTTTGCACCAGCGCCTTTGTTGCGGCGTCTTCTGTCAGGGCAATGGCGGTCGCCAGGCTGATTTCAGCAGGTTCCTTCAACAGGGCAAGATCCACCATGGCAGCAATCTCGGTGCCCTTTTTTTCTTCCGCTGCCAGAATATTTGCTGCCCGCTTGGTGCCAGCCAGGAGATTTTTCCCGTCTTCGGATTCCAGCAATCCGCCCAGAGCCTCGACACGCTTGAGAACCATCAGAAGATCATCGGCATCGGCAGAAATCACGGCATCGATCAGGTCATGCCGCGCACCCTTGTCGCGCAAATAAACCTTCAAACGGTCATGGAAGAAGAGCAGAAGATCAGCCGGGACATCAAGCTTTGCCAATGGCAGGCTGATTTCATTTTCAAGCAACAGCCGTATCACGCCCAGCGCTGCGCGGCGCAACGCATAGGGAT
Organism: Rhizobiaceae bacterium; assembly: GCA_029212415.1. Taxonomy (GTDB): domain Bacteria; phylum Pseudomonadota; class Alphaproteobacteria; order Rhizobiales; family Rhizobiaceae; genus Hoeflea_A. The sequence goes on from JARGOF010000004.1 coordinate 17,240, forward strand.
CCTTGGAGCCGGTGGGCTTTTCATCAATGGCCCAAAAGCCGATCAGCGTATCCAGTTTGTCAGCCAGCGCCACAATGACGGAAACCGGCTGGCTTGGAACATCATCCGATGGTCCCTGTGGTTTGTAATGTTCTTCTATGGCTGCGGCGACCTGAGGCGTTTCACCCTGTAGAAGCGCATATTTGCGCCCCATGGCGCCCTGCAACTCGGGGAACTCGCCGACAGCCTCGGTTGTCAGGTCAGCCTTGGCCAGCAGCACGGCACGGTCCACCTGATTATCCAGATCAGGTTCTTGCGCACCCATCAGCGAAACCAGGTTTGCAGCAAGCGCGCGAATGCGTTCGACGCGCTGTCCCTGACTTCCGAGCTTGGCATGGAAGGTTACATTGAGCGTATCGAGTTTGGCCATGCGCTGGTCCAGTGGCTTTGCCAGATCCAGACCGAATTTTGCGGCCGAGGCAGCCAATGTAGCCAGGTCAGGCAGGTCCGCCTGGTCGGTCTTCCAGAAATGCAGCGCATCCGACAGTCGCGCACGCACGACCTTGCCATTTCCGTGCGCTATGACCTTGCCGCCATCAGAGGCTTCGATATTTGCGGTCACAATGAATTTGTTGGTGAGTGCATCCGACTGGCCCGCAGCGCGCAGCACGAAACATTTCTGGTTTTCCTTGATTGTCAGCCTGATGACCTCGGCAGGAATGGACAGGAACTCTTTTTCAAATTCACCCATCAGGATGACCGGCCATTCGACCAGACCGGAGACTTCTTCCAGAAGAGCGTCATCTTCGACCAGTTCAAGGCCCTGTGCAAAGGCCAGATTGTGGGCATCGGATAGAATGATTTCCCGGCGACGGTCCGCATCCAGCACGACTTTTGCTTTTTCGAGTTTTTGGGCATAATCCTCGAAACGGCGCACAATGATTGCTTCCGGGGCGTGAAAGCGGTGCCCATAGGTCACATTGCCTGACACCAGGCCGTCCACCTTGAATGCAACAACAACGGGCTCTTCGGTTTCCGGCCCGAATGTGCACAGGATCGACTGCAGCGGGCGGACCCATCGCAAGGAGCCGGGCTGGGCAGACGCAGCGCCCCAGCGCATGGATTTGGGCCAGGGAAAGTTCTTGATGATGCCGGGCATGATGTCGGCAATGATGGTTTCGGCATTGCGGCCCGGCTTTTCCATGACGGCCACATAGAAATCACCCTTTTTGGGGTCTGTCCGGACGCTGGCCTGATCAATGGACGTCAGACCTGCACCGCGCAGGAAACCGGCAATTGCCTTTTCCGGTGCATCGGTGCGCGGCCCCTTGCGCTCTTCGCGGATATCGGCCGAACGGGCATTTATTCCACGCACGTCCAGCGTCAGCCGGCGCGGCGTCCAATATTCCCGCGCAGCCTCATAGGTAAGACCGGCGTCCACCAGGCCATCCGTCACCAGCTTTTTCAGGTCGCCAGCAGCTTTTCGCTGCATTCTGGCAGGGATTTCTTCGGAGCGCAGTTCAAGCAAAAGGTCGGGCATGGGTGATCACATCATCTTGATTGATAAAATTTTCCGGCGGTATTGTTCAGCCCTTCTGAGGCTCAAAACCACCGGCATCCGTCAGCAAATAGGCTTCTCCGCACATTTTGGAGAGATTGCGCACACGCAGGATATAACTTTGTCGCTCGGTCACGGAGATGACACCGCGCGCATCCAGCAGATTGAAGACGTGCGAAGCCTTGATACATTGGTCATAGGCTGGAAAGACACATTTGTGCATGCCCGCGGGGTCTGATCCGGCAGCCCCCTCCTTCAGCAGGGATTGGCATTCGGCTTCGGCGTCATCAAAATGTCTGAGCAGCAGCGACGTATCGGCATATTCGAAATTGTGCCGGGAATATTCCTGCTCTGCCTGCAGGAAGACATCCCCGTAGGTCACCTTGTTGTTTTCACCACCATTGAAATTCAGGTCATAGACATTGTCGACGCCCTGGACATACATGGCCAGCCGCTCAAGCCCATAGGTCAGTTCGCCTGAGACCACGTCCACCTCGATGCCGCAAACCTGCTGAAAATAGGTAACTTGCGAGACTTCCATGCCGTCGCACCAGCACTCCCAGCCCAGACCCCAGGCACCCAGGGTCGGGCTTTCCCAGTCATCCTCGACAAAACGGATATCATGCAGCAGCGGATCAATGCCGATGGCCTTCAGCGACCCCAGATAGAGTTCCTGCAGATTGGGAGGCGATGGCTTGAGCAGCACCTGATACTGGTAATAATGCTGCAACCGGTTGGGGTTCTCGCCGTAGCGCCCATCCGTCGGCCGCCGCGACGGCTGCACATAGGCGGCGTTCCATGGACGCGGCCCCAGTGAGCGCAATGTCGTAGCCGGATGAAAGGTTCCGGCACCCACTTCCATGTCATAGGGCTGCAGGATCAGGCAGCCGTATTCGGCCCAGTAATTATGCAGTGTCAGGATCAGACCCTGAAAGGATCGGGTCGGATGCATGTGAGAAGGTTGCGTGTCAGACAATTGCTGCGGCTTGGTCGATGTCATGGAACATATCCGGAAAGTAAATGAGAATGCGTCGGACACGTGCCATGCAGGCCTTGCGCGGTCAAGACTCTAAAGTCTTTTACGACACGCCGGACGTGGTTTCCTTCAGGCAATGCGGATCACATTTACCTTGACACTCAAGCCTTGTCATCTGGCCTCGTCATCTGGCCTCGTCATCGGGCCCTTCCACCCGGTACTCGCCGGTTTTCGGATCTTTGACCAATGTGCCGCTGGCACCGGTTTTGGTTTCGTCTTTTGCCCTGCGTACCGATTTGCTGACGCGCTCGGCGTCCTTGACCATTTTCTTGTAACCAAACCAGCCGACAAGTCCGACGGCCACCAGAAGGAGCAGTTGCGCCATATTCAGATCCCCTCATCCCTATTTCCAAGGCCTTGTCCGGCCGGGAGAACAATAACTCTTGAACAGATTGTCTTGAAGTGGTCGGGACCGCACACAATCTGCTGATTTCCCGACCTTTTACAACAGTGCAGCAACAATTTGAACTGCTGCCGTCGTGTGAACCCACGTCAATGGCTGCAGGCGCAAATTGCGCTACATTCCGAAGCGCGCCCACAAGGCCCTTTCCTCAACCACGTCCGCAGCACCGGAAGCGGCCGCCCCGGCAATCCGGGTCGCAAGATCACCCACGGCTGCACCCGGCATTTTGCGTCCGAACAGGCCGCGTGGGGTGGTGATCAGCCGCAATTTGGTTTTCGCACCAAAACGTTTTTTGAGGAAGGACCGCATATCGCCCAGTTCATCGACCAGACCCAGTTCCTTGCCTGTGATACCGGACCAGAACAGACCGGTGAAAAGATCATCATTGTCTGCCAGCTTTGCACCACGGCGTTCCTTCACCATATCGATGAAGACCTTGTGGACTTCCAGTTGCAGTGATTTCAGGTGTTCGACATCGGCCTTGTTTTCCGGCTGAAACGGGTCAAGCGTCGCTTTGTTCTTGCCCGCCGTATGGACGCGTCGTTCCACACCGATCTTTTTGATCAGGCCGGTAAATCCAAAACTGGAGGAGACAACGCCGATCGAGCCGACGATGGAGGACGGATCGGCAATAATCTCGTCTCCGGCAACGGCGATCATGTAACCGCCTGAGGCGGCAACATCCTCGACGAAAACAAAAACCTTCTTTTTCTTCTCTTCCGCCAGGTCGCGAATGCGACGAAAGATCAGACGCGACTGCACCGGTGACCCACCGGGAGAATTGATGGAAATGGCAATGGCCGGTGCATCCTTGTCAGCAAAGGCCTTGTTAAGAAGCGGAGCAACGGTTGCAATGTTCAAGGCCGGCCTAAATTGCGAACCCCCACTCATGATCACGCCCTGAAGCTGGATAACCGGAATGGTGATCTCATTGCGTCTGAAACGCTTGGGAAGAAGGGATTTGTAAAACGCCATATTGACCGCCTGTTCTGGTGATTGCTGACCCCAGATGTATGTATTTCCACGCGAAAGACAATGGCTGATCGCCATAGAGCATGTCTGGCAGGTCAGCTATCTTTTCAGACTGGCTCGACCATTGCTCAGTTCCTCGACACGGGCGGAAAAAGCCCGCTCCGTTCCATCGTGGACAAATAAGGGCGGACAAAGGGCAAGGCGTGCACGGCTTGCCTTGATGGCGGTCAGCAGAATGCGAATGGCGTTGTGGCCGGGTCGCGGGTGAACCGGCGTTACCTGCAGGCCGCCAAAGCGCCGGTCACAGGCGCTGATGATCTCTGCCAGGGAGTGAGGACGCGCGATCAGCGACAATTGTCCGCCCGGCCTGGCAATGGCGCAGGCGGTGCGTATCCATTGCGAAAACATCTGATCGGTCATTGCGTGTGCCTCGGCCTTCAAATCGTCTGGCGTTGTGCGATCGGTGCTGTCATTGAAAGGCGGGTTCATGATGACATGATCATAGAGGCTGTCGGCCAGACCGGCAGCGATACGCGCGCGCCCACCCAGAGCGACATCGGCCTGCAGCACGCTGATGCGGGATGCAAGATGGCGGTTTTGAGGCAATTCCATCGAGCGGCTCGCGCATTCGACCATCAAGGCAGAACGCTCGATCAGCGCAACACGCAGATCGGCAACACGGTTTGCCACCGCAAATCCTGCCGCCCCTGCCCCGGCGCCCAGATCCGCCAATCTGCCGGCGGCGTCATCCGGCACCAATGCGGCCAGCAGCATGGCATCCAGGCCAGCGCGATGCCCCTTGCCTTCCGGCTGCACCAGATAAAAGCCGCCGTGATGAAAAGCATCGACTGAGTGCGATGCAGCAAACTGCGCTGTATCGTCCGGGCCATCGTCCGCTTTGCTCCGGTTTGTCGCCATGGCCATCAATTTTGCTGTCTGAGCTCATCTGCAAGCCCGGCCGCCTCGACAAGTTTGCGGGCTTCAACGATGCGTTCGGCGTCGACAAGAAGGCGCCGGGAGAGCGCACCAATGGACCCATCCAGAACACTCATGTTTTCGTCTGCGATGAAATACACAATGCCGGCTTCCTTGAGCAAAGTGCCGACGAAAGACAGGGTCACAACATTGTTGGTGCGGATCAGCTCCTCCATATTTCAGTCCTTTCAGCATGTGTTGGTGCAACTCACTTTTGGTCGGCAAGGCGATTGAAGCCGACCTATTTTGTTCTATATGCCACTCAGCAGCAGATATGTCGCTTTTTCACCAAAGGTATTCAATATTGAGTTACTTTCGCAAAAAACACCAATGGCACGGAAAATTGTATGTGAGTCAGGGGCTTTTAAGCTGCGCTGCGTCGATTCTTCACTTGTACCCGGACCGACCGTTTTCTATTGTCCCACGCAACATATACAGGAGTCTGCATATTGGGCGTTGTCATTCCGCTTGAGGATAAGAATAAATATACAGCTTCAGTCAAGCCACTCGTAGAGCTGACCCGATCCGATATGGAGCGGGTGAACCAGTTGATCCTGTCCAAAGCCGGATCGGATGTCGCGATGATACCCGAAGTCGCCAATCATCTGATCTCTTCAGGCGGCAAACGGCTGCGTCCCATGCTGACACTGGCTTCGGCAGGTATGTTCGGCTACGAGGGCGACCATCACATCAAACTGGCGACGAGTGTGGAGTTCATGCACACGGCAACCCTGCTGCATGATGATGTTGTTGACGAAAGTGACCTGCGTCGCGGCAAGTCGACGGCGCGCATGATCTGGGGCAATCAGGCCAGCGTGCTTGTCGGTGATTTCCTGCTCGGGCAGGCATTCAGAATGATGGTTGAAGTCGGTTCGCTGGAAGCACTGGATGTGCTTTCCGGCGCCGCTGCAATTATTGCCGAAGGCGAAGTTCTGCAATTGTCGGTTTCCAAGAACATGGAGACGACTGAGGATGACTATCTTTCCGTCATCCGCGCCAAGACCGCCGCATTGTTTTCAGCCGCCGCGGAAGTCGGTCCGATCATCGCTGGCGCCAGCAAGGCAGAACGTGATGCTCTGCGTTCCTACGGCACCAACCTCGGACTGGCTTTTCAGCTCGTTGACGATGTTCTGGACTATAATGGACATGCGCAAAACCTGGGCAAGAATGTCGGCGATGATTTCCGCGAAGGAAAAATCACCTTGCCGGTTGTTCTGTCCTACAGGCGCGGAACGGATGCAGATCGTGCCTTCTGGCGTTCGGCCATAGAAGAGGGTGGCAATGACGACAAGGCGCTGGAAAAGGCCCTTGGCCTGATCACCAAGTCCAATGCTCTCAGCGACACGATCATACGTGCGGAACACTATGGTGCCGTTGCCCGCGATGCCTTGGCGCCAATGGCAGAAACGAAGGCAAAGTCTGCACTACTGGAAGTGATAGATTTCTGTATCAGCCGGATAAACTAGGCCGATAATCACATCTGCTTGCTGCATTGGCTGAAAAAAGCCATGCTTCAGGTGATACAACCATTGCGAAATAGAGAACCAAAAGCGGGAATCGGAACAGATGCGGCCAAATAGAATCATGAATGCTGTCGGTGCAGCCGCCATCAGCCTGCTCTTGTCTCTGACTGCCCATGCCGAAGATGAGACAAGACAGGCGGATTTTGATCCCGCCAGAATCAACAGTTTCTCCGGTGCCCTGCTTGCAGGACGGACCGCCGAGGCTGATCGGGATCGCGCAACCGCCATTGCCATGTATGAAAAGGCGCTTGAATTCGAAAACGACAATTCTGATATCAAGCGGCGCCTGATGATCATGCTGTTCGCCAGTGGCAGATTTGATGAAGGCGTCGAAATTGCTTCGGAACTCAAGGGCGACCCTGCCATAGAAAGCACCGCTCGCCTGGCCCTTGGCATCGACAGCATCCGCCAGCGCGAATATTCCAATGCACAAAACCTGCTCAGCTACGAGGGCGTCAACGATCTGGAGAAGCTGCTTTATGGTCTGCTGAAGTCCTGGGCCTATTTTGGCGATGACAAAGGCGAAGAAGCCCAAGCGATGATCGATTCGCTGGAAGGCCCCGAGTGGTACACAATATTCAAAAATTTCCATAGCGCCGCGCTGCAGGAGGCCCTTGGAAACACGGAAAAGGCAAAACAACTTTATACCGCGGTCATTGCTGATCAGAACAATGCTGGTACGGCACCCGATACCTATATCCGTTCGGTGATGGCCCTGGCGGGGCTGGAGGCACGCGAGGGAAACACCCAAAAAGCCTATGATGCCGTAGCCACAGGAACTGCATTTACGCCGGGTTACACACCACTCAAGGCCCTGCGCGAACGCATTGATGCCGGTGATCCGCCAAAGGCGGATATTCGCACATCCGAACAGGGTGCTGCTGCCGTTCTCTACACAATCGGCAGTGCTCTCAACCGCAGTGGGGCTGAGGATCTTGTTTCCCTCTATCTGAATTTTGCCATTGCACTCGACCCTCAAAATGATTCCGTTTTGATTATTTTGGCCGGTCTGGCGGAAAATCTGGGCAACCCGGAACAGGCCATCGATATATACCGCAAAGTGCCGGAGGATTCCGTCGTGCGGCGTGTTTCGGAGCTTCAACTGGGGCTTAATCTGGCAGACCTGGGGCAGTTGGAAGAAGCAAAAACCCATCTGAGCAACCTCATTGACGAAGATCCGAGCGACATGCGCTCCTATCTTGCCTACGGCAGCGTTCTGTCAAATGCCAAAGCCTACCGCGAAATGGCTGACAATTACGATCGTGCGGTCAAGGTGATCGGCCTTTTGCCCGATCGTTCCGAATGGAACATCTTCTATCAGCGCGGCATCGCCTATGAGCGCCTGGGAGAATGGGAAAAAGCCGAGCCCAACTTCAAAAAGGCACTGGAACTCGTTCCCAACCAGCCGCAGGTCATGAATTACCTGGGCTATTCCTGGATTGATATGAATATCAATCTTGAGGAAGGCCTGGAACTGATCCGCAATGCAGTGCGGGCGCGGCCCAATGACGGCTACATCGTTGATTCACTTGGCTGGGCCTATTACCGGCTTGGCAATTTTGAGGATGCGGTCAAGGAACTTGAGCGGGCTGTTGAAATCCGCCCTGCAGACCCGACGATCAATGATCATCTGGGTGACGCCTACTGGCGGGCCGGCCGCGAACTGGAAGCCCGTTTCCAGTGGGAACGAACTCTGACGATGGAACCCGCAGCCGAGGAAATCCCGGCAATCAAACTGAAGATTGCCGAGGGTTTGCCTGCCCTTGCGGATAAGGCTCCATCTACAGCAAATGGCAGAACCGCGCCCGATGAAGCTGATGGTGTCGAGACGCCTGCGGAAACGGAACAGAAGAGTGAACGCGATCCTGCCGCCGATGTCACCCTCACCGATTATGTGGTCAAACCCGGGCAAACTCTTTGGAATATTGCCGATGAGATACTCGGTGATGGCAATCTCTACAGAACGATCTTGCAATTGAACCCATCCCTGAACGGCAATGCGGATACAATTCACCCGGGTCAGATCATCAAATTGCCCTGACCTGTTACACATGGTAGCCTCGTTGCAACATGCCACAGGGAACTTGCATCTGACATTTCCGGAAAGGCTTCCATGAAAGACATCGTTGAGGTTGCCCGGGCCAAAATCAACCTGGCTCTCCATGTCACGGGCCAGCGTTCCGATGGCTATCACCTGATTGACAGCCTTGTGACATTTGCCGATTTTGGCGATGTTTTGACATTTTCCGATGCGCACTCGGACAGGTTGACCATTTATGGGGCCTTTGCGGCAAAGCTTGAAAATGACGGTGATAACCTCGTCGTGCGCGCACGCGATGCTCTGCGCGCTCATGCCGTAAACAAGGGGTTAGAAGCCGGACCTGTTGCCATCCGTCTTGAAAAAAACCTGCCGGTTGCTTCCGGTGTGGGTGGCGGTTCAGCAGATGCCGCCGCCACATTGCGCGGCCTCTCGCGTTACTGGGATCTTCCAAAGGGGAGTCTTGACAGTGCCGCAGTGGCTGCATCCTTGGGTGCCGACGTGCCCATGTGCCTTGTCTCCGTGCCGTTGATTGCCCGAGGTATTGGCGATGCGCTTGCACCAGCCACCACCCTGCCTTCCGTATCCCTGTTGCTGGTCAATCCGCTGGAGGAAATCTCGACAGCCGAGGTTTTCGCTTCCCTTGCAGAAAAGAACAATGCGCCGCTGGCCCTGGACGGGATTCCGCAGAATCTGGACGCCCTTGTTGCTGTGTTGAAAAATGCCCGCAATGATCTGGAAAAACCGGCTGAAACATTGGCTCCGCTGCTCGGCGTTGTGCGCAAGGCACTGCAATACCATCACCCCGAACTCGTACGCATGTCCGGGTCAGGCGCGACCTTTTTTGGTATTTTTCGCGATCTCCAAGCGGCACAATTTGCCGCCGAGGCGCTGAATGCCAGCTATCCGCACTGGTATATCCACGCATGCACAACCCGTTCGATCGCTCCATGACAATTTACGGAGTTCATGCCCATGAGCAAGATTGATACATCACGCCCCTTCATTCCCGTCAGCATTGCCGTGCTGACTGTCTCCGATACACGCAGCCTTGCAGAAGACAAGTCGGGGGCTACCCTTGCCGCACGCATTGAAGAATCCGGACACGTGCTGGCCGCACGCGATATTGTCACCGATGATCGCAAACAAATTGCAGACAGGGTATCGGGCTGGGCCAGTGACCCGCAAGTGGACGTGATCATCACCACTGGCGGCACCGGATTTACCGGACGTGACGTCACGCCGGAAGCCATCATGCCGCTTTTTGACAAGCAGATGGACGGTTTTTCAGAGGTTTTTCATCGCATTTCCTACGACAAGATCGGCACATCCACCATACAGTCGCGCGCCACAGGCGGCCTGATCAATGCCACCTTCGTGTTTGTCCTTCCAGGCTCTCCCGGCGCCTGCAAGGACGCCTGGGATGAAATCCTGAAATATCAGCTGGACTACCGGCACATGCCCTGCAACTTCATTGAAATCATGCCACGCCTCGATGAGCATCTGAAGCGCGGCTGATTGAACCTGTGTGGCGCGTATCAGTGCGCCATCATGATATGGCGCACAGCGGTATAATCTTCCAACGCATAGACAGACATGTCCTTGCCGTAGCCCGACTGCTTGAGACCGCCATGGGGCATTTCATTGGTCAGCATGAAATGCGTATTTATCCAGGTGCAGCCGTATTTCAGCGCATTGGCTGTCGCCATCGCCTTGGACGTGTCCTTCGTCCAGACGGATGAAGCAAGGCCGTAGACGCTGTCATTGGCCCAGTCGACTGCCTGCTCGTCATGATCAAAGCGGGTGACGGAGACAACCGGCCCAAAAACCTCGTTGCGCACGATTTCATCTTCCTGACGGGCGCCGGCAACCAGCGTGGGTCGGTAATAGAACCCACCTCCTTCAGGCATCGTGCCACCGGTGGTGATTTCCATATGGCCCTGCTCGGAGGCCCGCTCGACGAAACTGGAAACTCGATCCCTTTGACGCATGGAAATCAATGGTCCAATTTCATTTTCACTGTCATCGAGCAGATTGTATTTGATCCGGGAAACAGATGCGGTCAGATCGGCAACCAGTCTGTCGTAGATTTTGGGACCGGCATAAATACGACAGGCGGCCGTGCAATCCTGACCGGCATTGTAATAGCCAAAGGCCGTAATCCCTTCGACGACCGCTTCCAGATCGGCGTCGTCATAAACGATAACAGGCGCCTTTCCGCCCAGTTCCAGATGGGTCCGCTTGACGGATTTTGCCGCAGCTTCCAGCACTTTGCGTCCCGTTGCAATGTCACCGGTGAGAGAAATCATATCCACCTTCGGGTGGTTGATGATGGCGTTGCCAACGGTCTGACCGCGTCCCAGCACGATATTGACCACGCCTTCAGGCAGGATATCGGCAAGGATATGTGCACATTTCAATGCGGTGAGCGGCGTTTGTTCAGACGGCTTGAAGACCACCGTATTGCCACCGGCAATAGCAGGCCCAAGTTTCCAGGCCATCATCATCAGCGGGTAATTCCACGGGGCGATCGAGCCGACGATGCCAATGGGATCACGACGGACCATGGAGGTAAAGCCCTCCAGATATTCGCCTGCTGCAACACCTGGAACACAGCGCACGGCACCGGCGAAGAAACGATAACAATCAACAATGGCGGGAATTTCGTCGTTCAATACCGCATTGATCGGCTTGCCGCAGTTCAAAGCTTCCAATGCGGCAAAGGCATCAGCCTCAGCTTCAATCCTGTCGGCAATCTTCAGCAGATATCGCGAGCGATCTGCCGGTGTTGTGCGTGACCAGGTCTTGAAGGCCTTCTCAGCAGCTTCCACAGCGCGGTTTATCTGATCTTTTGATGCTTCCGGCACCTTGACGACAATTTCGCCGGTTCTCGGATTATAGATATTTTCTTCCGTTTCGGTTCCGGCTTCAAACTGCGCACCGATCAACATCTGCGTATCCATGATATTTTTCTCCATGTTCTTTATTTGCCCTGACCGGCGACCTGATCGCCGTCTCTCGTCAGGTAATAGGCAGCCAGAATTGGCAGAAAGGTAACCAGCACCACAATCATCGCGACCACATTGGTGACCGGGCGTTGTCTCGGGCGTACGAGTTCTTCAAGCATCCAGATCGGCAGGGTTGCCTGCTGTCCGGCCGTCAATGTCGTCACGATGACTTCGTCAAAAGACAGCGCAAAGGCCAACATGCCGCCTGCCATCAGGGACGTTGCAATATTGGGCAACACCACATGGCGAAATGTCTGAAAGCCGTTGGCGCCGAGATCCATCGAGGCTTCGACCAGAGATCCCGACAGGCGGCGGAAGCGTGCAACGGCATTGTTGTAGACAACCACAACGCAAAACGTCGCGTGACCCAGCACGATTGTCCAGACCGAGAAGGGAATATCCGCAATATTGAAGGCGGACCGAAGGGCGATGCCGGTGATGATGCCAGGCAGTGCGATCGGCAGGATGACAAGCAGGGAAATGGCCTCTCTGCCAAAGAACTTGCTGCGCGATACGGCAGCGGCGCAAAGGGTTCCCAGCACCATGGCAACGATGGTGGAAATACTCGCCACTTTCAGCGACAGCTGCAGTGCACTCCACACATCCGGCCTGTTCCATGCGACGGCAAACCATTTGAGCGTGTAACCGGGCGGCGGCCATTGAAAGGTCTTGTCTTCGGTCGTGAAGGCGTAGACGAAGATCAGCAATATGGGAACGTGCATGAATAAAAGGCCGCAGGCAGCGGCAATCTTCAAGGCCATGGGAGCCCGGATTTCATGGTCAGAGCGCATCAAAAGCCCCCTTGCGTTTTGCCATCCACAAATAGAATCCCATGATCACCACAGGAACGACCGTAAAGGCTGCCGCCAACGGAATATTTCCAGCCGTTCCCTGATGGGAATAGACAGCCTGTCCGATAAACAGGCGTGATGAGCCGATAATTTGCGGAATAATGTAATCACCGAGGGTGAGTGAAAATGTGAAAATCGATCCGGCTATCACACCTGGCAAGGCCAGTGGCAAAAGCACATTGCGAAAGGTCTGCCAGGGCGTGGCACCAAGATCGGAGGATGCCTCCAGAAAGTTGGCCGGAACCCGCTCCAGGGCTGCCTGCATGGGCAGGACCATGAAGGGCAACCACACGTAGAGGAAGACCAGAAACGTGCCGGTATAGCTGACCGAAAGGGAATTTCCACCGATCAGCGGGATCGCCAGATAGGCATCCAGTAGCCATTTGAGGTGGGTCAGTTCAAAAAACCAGTTCAGAATGCCTTCCTTGGCCAAAATGAGTTTCCAGGCATAGATCTTGACCAGATAGCTCGACCACAACGGCAGCATGACACCAAGATAGAACAGCGCCTTCCATCGCCCCCTGGCATAACGCGCTGCGTAGAAAGCAACCGGAAAAGCCACGATCACAGAGGCCAGAGTGACAATGGCCGCCATCAATACGGTTCTGAGAATAATGTCGAGATTGGCAGGATTGAGAAGCTCGCCATAGGTCTTGAGTGTGAGATGATAGTTGATCAGACCGGAAAATTCGTCGATCGAAAAGAAACTTTGCGCCAGCAACGCCAACAACGAGCCGATATAGACGACACCCAGCCAAAGCAGCGGCGGTGTCAGCATCAGCAGCAGCAAGATGACCGGCTTGCGCCAGAACACATCGGAAATCTGTCCCGCCAGCCCAAAGCCGGCTGATATCACGGCCCCTCGCCTGTCATTTGCGCTGTTATTCATCACGCACCCTCAATGAGATGCATGTCCGCATCATCCCAATCAATCTGGATCGGTGCGCCAATCTCAACAGACCCGAAACTGTTGTCCACCAGCGCATTGAAGCCCGCACCATAAAGATCGAGAGATAATCTGGTGGCAGAGCCAAGAAAGCTCTTGGCTGTGACGATGGCCGTGTGCCCACCTTCCGCCACCACCCTGATGGATTCAGGTCGCAAACTTGCAATGCCTGTCCTGCCGCTCATCTGGCGAACCAGCGCAGCCGGCAGGACATTGGATGAGCCAACGAAATTGGCGACAAATTCTGTTTCGGGGCGGTGATAGATGTCTTGCGGCGTTCCGATCTGGGCGATTTCCCCCTCATTGAACACGGCAATGCGATCGGCCATGGACAGGGCTTCACTCTGGTCATGGGTCACAAAAACGAAGGTAATGCCCAAGGCGCGCTGCAATTGCTTGAGCTCTTCCTGCATCTCCTCGCGCAACTTCAGGTCGAGCGCACCGAGCGGTTCATCCAGCAGCAATACGGCCGGTTTTCCAATCAAAGCGCGCGCCAGGGCGACGCGCTGGCGCTGACCACCGGAAAGCTGGCTTGGGCGCCGGTCACCATAGCCTCCCAAACGCACCATCTCGAGCGCTTCTTCTGCCTGTTGCAGGCGCTGTTTCTTGTCCACCTTCCTGATCATCAGGGCATAGGCGACATTTTCAGCGACGCTGAGATGCGGAAACAATGCATAGTCCTGGAAAACGGTATTGACGTTTCGCCGATAGGGCGGGATGTCCTGGATCGGTTCATCGAGAATTTTTATCTCGCCGCCTGTCGGACGCTCAAAGCCTGCAATCAGGCGCAGACAGGTGGTTTTTCCCGAACCCGAGGGACCCAGCATGGCGAAAAATTCGCCCTCTTGGATCGCCAGGTCAACCTCATTGACAGCCTTTACGGAGCCGAAATAGCGGGAGACATTGATAAAGGTTACGGCAGGTTTCATAGGCTCGCCAGCTTTAAAACCCGCCGGACAATGCCAGCGGGTTTGTTTTGGTAAGTGTCAAAGTGAAAATCAGCGTCCGCCGATCACGCCGATATAGTCACTGACCCAACGGTAGTAGGGCACGCAGGTATCATTCTGACTTGCGCATTTGCTGACCGGTGTGGTCCAGAATTTGATCTTGTCAAAATCATCCATGCCGTTGGTGGTGCATCCTTCAGCGGTCTGCATGCCGCGGCCATCTGTACAGGCTGCCGGTACGCCCGGATTTGCGCCAAACCAGACAGAGAGGTCACTCATCAGGTTCGACGACAGCGTATGTTCCATCCACATGTAGGCACAATTGGGATTTTCAGAATCCGCATGCATCATCGTGGTATCGGCCCAGCCGGTTGCCCCTTCTGCCGGAATGGTGGAGGCGACTTTGGCGCCCTGCGATTGCAGAATATTCACCTGAAACGGCCAGGATCCCGAAGCGACAACACCTTCATTGGTGAAATCATCCATCTGGATAAAAGCATCATGCCAATAGCGCGACACCAGTTTCCTTTGCTCACGCAAAAGATCAAGTGCGGCCTTGTACTGGTCCGGATTGAGCTCATAGGGGCTGGTGATGCCGAGATCAGGATTGTGCGCCATCAGGTAGTTGGCAGCGTCGGCCACATGGATGGGACCGTCATAGGCCTGTACGCGCCCCTTGTTGGACTTGCCATCCGGCAATGTCATCTCTTCAAAAACCACGTTCCAACTGGTCGGCGCTTCCTTGAAGACCTCTGTATTGTACATCAGCACATTCGGACCCCACATGTAGGGCGTGCCATAATGTGCGCCGTCGACGGTGTGCCAGGGCGCGTCCTTCAGGCGGTCATCGATATCTTTCCAGCTTGGAATGAGGTCCGTGTTGATTTCCTGCAGCCGCTTGCCTGCGATCAAACGCAGGGAGGCATCACCGGAGGCTGTGACCAGATCAAAGCCGCCTTCATTCATCAGGGCGACCATCTCATCGGATGTATTGGCATTCTTGACCTGAACCTTGCAGCCGGTCTGCTCTTCAAATTTGGTGACCCAGTCAAAAGCCGCGTCGGTTTCGCCGCGCTCGATGTAGCCTGGCCAAGCCACGATATTGACCTGACCTTCACCGGCGCCAAGACTTGCCAGCTTGCCGGCCATCGCGCCCTGCACCAAAAAGGTGGATGCGAGAACGGTTACGGATATTTTCTTGAGTATCGACGTCATAGTAGCCTCCAGAGATTCAGTTGTGTTCCATTCGCGAATTTCTCTGGGGATTGAGACTAGCAGGGAAACCGGCATTCACAATTTCATAATACAGAAACGTGATATCGGCTTTTCCGATATGAATTATATTTCATGCATGCCCTGAGGATTGCGCAACGCCGATGAAGTTGCGGGCGGCATTTGACAGCGATGACCCCATCCGCCAGACAATGCCCACATGGATATCCGGCAGGGAGGCTGAAACATCGCGCTTGTCAATGCGATCGCCTTCCAGAGACCAGGGGCGGTAAATCAGGTCCGGCAGGATGGCGAGACCTGCACCTGTTGCGACCAGACTGCGCACGGCTTCGACAGACCTGGTCTTGAAGGCGATTTTTGGTCTGGCGCCCAGTGTGTTGAGCAGATTCTCGGTCGAGGCTTCGATCTCGTCGATGGAGAGCATGATCAGCGGCTCGGAAGACAGATCCGAAGGCGAGATGCGCTCCTTGGTGGACAGCCTGTGTCCCATCGGCAGCCATAGTTTGTAGGGCGATGATTCCAGGGTTTCGGCCTGCAGCGCATCCTTGTTGCGCAGGTTCGAGACCAGCATGACTGCCACATCCAGTTCACCGCCAATGAGAAGATGCTCCAGATACCCCCCGTCGTCTTCAATCGCGGTGACGTCAATCTTCGGATGGGCGCGCCTGTAGCGGGCAAGAATATCTGACAGGACATAGCCGGCCACCAGCGATGTCACGCCAAGATGGAGTTCTCCGGTCTCATCGACTTCCGGTTCCTGAAACGCCCGGCGTGCATCGGAGACATTGCCCAGTATCCCTGTCGCATGACGCAGAAACTGGTGTCCCTGGTGCGTGACCTTCAGTCCACGGGAATGACGCGTGAACAGCGCCACACCCAGATCGGCTTCAAGGTCCTTGATGGCTTCGGTGATCGCAGATTGGGAAATGGCCAGCGTCTTGGCCGCACCCGACACGGTGCCTCTTTCGGCGACGGCGACAAAATAATGCAGTTGTCGGATCGTGAAAGCCAAGGAAGCGCCCCAATCATGGTTCTGTTTTTCCGAAATCAGATATGGATATCAGTAATTCCGAAAGGGAAATCAGGCAACCCTATCCGTATAACGCTCGACAACATCATTTCACCGCCGGGCATCAGGATATTCTCAGCCTTTCCCATACTGCAAGTGTGGGGCCCATGCTGCAAGTGTCGGGCCCATGCTGCAAGTTTCGGGCCCCTTCCATTCGCCTTTGTAGCAAGGCTCCAGCGCAAAGCGGCCCGAAAAATACGCTCAATGCAATTTCCCGATTGACCGGCAAATCTTACGTATTCAGTGAAAATCAAGCTGTGCCCCAAATTGACTTTCAAATTCAAATACCACAATCTTTATACGGGTATTTCAACAAACCAAGAATGCAACCCAGTTTTGGGAATGATCTGAAGTAGTAAAGTTGAGACTTGGCATGCCAGATACTGATGTTTTGGGCGAAGACGCATTTTCCAAATTAACAACAACAATGTTCTCAGCCGCTATGGGACAAACCAGCTGGGATTATTTTCTGGATGAATTATCCAGGCGGAGCGGCAATATCGGCACACAACTTGTGGGCTTTGACAGCGATAATCTTGAAACTTCAGTTCAGGCAACAAGCGGATATGACCCCGATTACTTAAACTCGTTTGCAGAACATTATAATGAGGTCAACGTCTACGCGCCCAGCTTCGCAATGTTGCCTGTCGGTGTCGCCATCGATTGCGAGGCGATGGCCCCACCAGAAGAAATCGTCAAATCCGAATTCTATAATGATTGGCTTCGCCCCCAGGAGGACATCATCCACGGATCTGCCGCTTTCATTTTCAAAAATGACACGCGTGTCTTCGCGCTTGGCGCCAATATTCGAAGGCGTGAATCAGAAGAGGTAAAGCTGCGTTGGAAGCGACTGCTCAATCGGCTGGTTCCACCTTTACAGCAGGCGCTTGAATTCAGCTTTGCATTGGCGGGAAGCAAGTTGGAAACCGCCATGGTTGCCAACCATGGTCTGCGCAATGTGCCAGGGATTGTGATGTTGTCTGAACTGGGACGGATCATTTATGCAAATCCGCGCGCGCACGCCATGATTGCTCAGGGACAACCAATCTCCACCAATTTGAGCAGTACGTTATGTGTTGGATCACGGTCGGCGAACCAACAGGTCAACAACGAATTTCTGCGCCGCAACCTGCCATCTTCCAGCCCATCATTTGCCTTTACCCTGTCATCAGATGTGGTCGGTTCTTCCTATCAATTTCGCTTTTCCAAATTGACACCTGACGCGCAGATCGCTTTCCCGCTTGATGCACTGCTCGGATTTTCCGAGCAATGCACCATCTTGTTGATCTCGGAAACCAAAACGACGTCAGACCTGATCAATACGCTACAAACAAAATATCACCTGTCGCAGGCAGAAGCGGAAATTGTAGCGCTGATTGCCGAGGGCCTTTCGACCCGACAGATTTCAGATTACCGCGAAGTCAGTATCCTCACAGTTCGCAGCCAGGTGAAGCATGCGATGTCAAAGCTGGATATCCACAAACGCGTGGATATTGTTCGTTTTGTGCAGAGGATAAATAACGCGCCAAGTTTGCTGGTGTGATGGGCCGGAGATAGGGATTTTGGCCAGTCACACCCCATCGAGCGTGAAGAATTCCTAACCTGCAGGTTTCACTGTGGCATGAGGTTTTGGAAGTATTCGTTTTGCGAGATATCGGGTTCCCTGAGGCGGATTGCCTGCAATTTAATTTGCGCTTCTGGTTGTGATTACGGCTCCAAAACGTTGATCTGGAAGGTGCGATGATACCTCGGGACGTCATGGAAACCCCTCAGAGCGACAGGTTTCGCTGCAGACTCGATCAGATCATCTGACATGGACCATGAGAAGGTGATGCTTGCGAAGCAGATCAACTGGTTACTTGATCACTATACTCACAGACGCACTTATGACGCCACCGCGTCCATTGCACAGACAGGTATCTGCCTGGGTAGAGGAACTGCTGCCAGGGCTGAGATTTACACTGCCTATCGTTTCGTCTGAAGCTGAGTCAACGTCACCATTTTCGCACGTGTACCTCTTTTTATTGACCGAGGGCCAAACGTCTCTCTCGCTATTATTGACAGCTTTCCAGCGAATATGGGAGCCGCAGCTATTGTCCATATACTTCCAATAAATGTCGACATTATCATGTGAGCCAAAACGCTCCCAACCCGACCAATCGGATGATACAGCAACAGTCGAAGCTGAAAACATGAAAATAGATGCAAGCGCCAAGCTCTGAATTTTACACAAACGTTTCATTTTTACCTACATAGTGTTTTCTACAAAAGCAAATGATCCGCATACAAATACATTCACTATTATTATATGCGGAATTTCATTCTGCAAAAAGCCAAACAAACAACATCTATATTACAATTTGCAAAAATTTATTTGGAAAAAATCCAAAATATTTCTACTATTTGTTAAAATCAATGCTCGTTTTGCAAGGCTCCCTACTATCTTTTTGTGCCAAATATGGAACGTCCTGTCTTCCCTCAATTGGGGTATCAGGGGAAAATATTTTGGGTCGACCGCCGTGTCTGTTTGGGCATCCCTTAACGACTGAGGTTTGGCAATGCCGACATTGGGCGGCGGTGGCAGGATGATGAGGAAGTGTATAGCGCCAGGTCTCCGGCTCTTTAATCTGAGCCAAATCCCGATTGAGACGAGATAGTCGCCATCCCGTATATCTTGGCGGGATGCAACGTTTCTGGAGTGTTTGAGTCTGATACATTCATGCTTCAGCAAACCCGCCGGTTCTTCCGGTATCCCGTGTTTTTTCAAGATAGCCCATGGCGGGCGGCATAGGCTCTGGACGGTGTTGGGCAGCGCGTCCATCATCGCGACCGCAACCCTCCTGCTGGTTCGCGATCAAACCATGGCCCCTCTGCCTGAGGCTGGCATGGGATAGCGCTGACGCTTCAAAAAACGTTGGTGCGATCCGTCAGCGTTGTTTTCAGGTCAATCCGGAAGGCCGCGCCTTGCGGCACAGTCAGGCATTCGATCGTACCGCCGTGCGCAGAAAGCAGGGACCGCACGATGCCAAGGCCCAGCCCGGTGCCGCCCTGCTCACGGCGTGTCGTGAAGAACAAATCAAATATGTGTTCCCGGTTGCTGGCCGAGATACCGGACCCATTGTCGCTTATGATCAGTGAAAGCGTGTCGGCTGAGTTGATGGTCTCGATACTGACAGCTGTTGCGCCGTGGCTGGCGGCGTTTTCAATGAGATTGGCAAGGATGATATCAGCAGCCTCACGGGCAATGGGCAGATGCACCGGTTTGCCCGCATGAATTTTGACCTGCCGATATTTTTCCTCAAGTGGTTTGAGAACCTGATGCAGGTCACAGGCGCCGGCGATTGTCATGTTTTCAACACGCGCCAGGGCTCTGAGACGATTGAGCAGCAGGTTCATGCGCTCTGTATCACTTTGAATGTTTTCTAGAAAGCGGGCGCGGTCGGCATCGCTGATCTCCTTGCCACCCAGTGCAAGAAGTTCGACTGCACCCTGTATCGCAGTCAAAGGCGACTTCATCTCATGGGTGACATGGGTGGCAAATGTGTTGATATATTCGCTGCGCTCGACAAGCCTTCTGGCCATATCCAAAAACCCGACGGACAATTGATGGACCTCGCGGCTGCCATAGTGGTTCAGTGCCTTGATGGCTTCGTGATCCCCTTTGCCGATGCGTTCGGTCCGCCGCGTCAGCTCACGGATCGGCGATGAAATGGTGCGGGCAAACACCAGACCGATGATCAGGGCGATCACCAATATGGTGCCCAGCGCAAACATCAACTGGGTGCGTTGATAATAGAGTTCCTTGATGATGTTGCTTGGCGTGCGTGACGCATAGACCACGCCGGCGACACGGTTATCCACCACAACGGGAAACGCCGACATGATGCGCACCGCTGTGCCGCGACTGATGGAACTTATCGGCTGAGGGTCTTCGATGATGCGTCTGCGCAAAACGCTGGCGTAGCGCCCGGCCAGAGCCTGTTCTATTTCCGGCAAATGCGCAAAGGATCCGCCCACATCACGCGTTCCGGCAATGACGGTTCCATTGAAGTCCAACAGGCGAAATCCGGCCAGCGTGGATTTTTGGGTTTCCAGCAAGATGGGGCTCAGCGCCGCGCCGATGGCTTCATAGTCGGGATTGATCGGCGTGGACGCAGACCTGGCTGCACCCCGCTCGCCAAGAATGGGCGCTGAGGAAAGATCAATTTGCGCGACAATGGGATTCCAGCGTTTGTCCTTTGCAAGCGCCGGATCCGCTTCAATGTGCGAACCGAGCGGTACCGCAGTATCCGCTTCTCGCAGTTTTTGCGCCATCACGGCAGCAATGGCCGCAGACTGGGCGATCAGTTCGGATTCCGTGCTCTTGACGAGATGGTTTTCAAAGAGCCTGAAAAACCCGATGCCGGCGACGGGCAAAAGAAGAACGGCGCCCATCATCAATAGAATGATCATGGTGAGCGTTGGACGCCACTTGGTCAGGTGCCCCATGGGTCAGACGCTCCGACGAACAATACAATCACCCAAACGAAATCCGGTGCCGTGAACCGTATCAATCACGCTCTCGCAACAGGCCTGCTTCATCTTCGAGCGTATATTGCGAATATGGCTGTCGATCGTTCTGTCCGAGACATGGATGTTGTCGCTGTAAGCTGAATTGAGAATCTGGTCTCTTGTGAAGACCATCCTCCGCTGCCCCAGCAGGGCGCGCATGATGTTGAATTCAATATGCGTCAGAGGCACGGGCATCTGTTCCACCGTGACCAGACGCTGCGCCTCGTCAAGAACAAGACTGCCGTGCTCAAGAACCTTCCGGGTCCCTGCAACCGGCCGGTCGCGAGAGACACGCTTGAGGATCACGCCGACACGGGCCACAAGTTCGCGGGGACTGAAGGGCTTTGTCACATAATCGTCGCCCCCCATCTCCAGCCCCAGCACCCGGTCGATTTCCTCGTCTCTGGCCGAGAGAAACAGGATTGGCGTTTCATCAGTCTTTCGAATGGTCCGGCACACGTCCAGGCCATCCATTTCGGGCATGCCGATATCCAGTATGACAAGGTCCGGCGACGACGTTCGAAAGGTGACGACCGCATGGTTCCCGTCATGGCACGATAAAGTCGCATAACCGGCCTTCTCCAATGCGAAGCAGATCACCTCCCGAATGTTGGGATCATCGTCCGCGACCAGAATTGTCTTCATGGAAAAGGCCTTCCTCGAAACCGGATACCAACAGGCGCGCAGCGGCGCCTGTTTGCTGTTAGCACCTATTGTATTTCATGACCATCAAGCCACCAACCGTCTCTGGCGAGCCTGGTGGGCACCTGGGCCCTGGATATTTCAACCGGCAGAGTGCGCGCATTTCTACGGCGCATCGCCACCAGTGTGCTTTTCAACTGCCGCCAATAACCGGCAACAGCAAGGCCGATAACAAGGAAAATACCGATAAACCCGGCCGGCTCCGGTGCAGATGATCCACTCAGATTGAGCGACGGATAGGCATTGGTCGACAGATTGGCAACCTTGGGCAATGGCACCTGCTTGCTTTGGGCATTTTGCGGATCTTGATTGACCACTTTCTGCGACACGGCAACGAAGGAGGTGAATGCACTTTGCAGGGAAAACCTGAGGCCCAATTGCGTGATCTGTTCCTTCAGCCCATCCGGCTGCCCGGAAATGATATAGGTGCGGTTCTTGTCAAAGATCTGCTGACGTGCCCAGATGATGGGAATTGCGCTGTCCTCACCTGATGCATCCATCGGCAGGGAAATTTCAACCGGCTTGGAAGCCTGGCGGCCGATGATGCGTCCCTTGACGAAGATCGTGTGTTTGCCGCCCTTTTTGTATCGGGCAAAGACACGAACCGAACCACCTTCAAACAAATCACGGATTTTGGCAGGCGATTGCCCTTCGATGGCCAAACCGTTCCAGTCGACGGAAATATCGGTCAGCAAGGGGGTTTTCAGATCACGGGCAAATGTTTCGGCAACCTCAAAAGCCAATTCTCCGGGCTCTATGTAGCGCACATACCCCCGGCCCTCATTTGCCATGCCCTCCAGTAGAAACCTGTTGACGGAGGAGCCGACCCCGAAAGCGTAGAGACGGGCATTGCCAATCTGTTGTGCGACGGTTGCGATCACCTCTCTGTCGCCTCCAATATACCCATCCGTCAGGAAGATGATGATGCGCATGGCATCGTCAAGAGGCGCGCTGGTAAAGGCGTTGCGGATCGCATCATTCATTTGCGTACCACCACCGGCGGTCAACCCCGATACATAACGCAACCCTTCCTGAATGTTGTCCGGTGTGGCGGCAATCGGATTGCTGGCGAATTGCGAGGTCGTGTCGGCAAAACTGAGGATACGAAAATGGTCATCCGGCCTTATGTTTTTCAACGCCTCATGCATGAACACCTGGCTTGCCCGCAGGGGAGCGCCGGACATGGAGCCGGATGTATCCAGAACGAAGATCAATTCCCGTGGTGTGGCCAGGCCTTGCTTTGGCATTTTTGGCGGCTCGATCAGCAGCGACAAAAAACCGCCACGCGCGTCATAATGGGCCAATGCGCCGGCCGAAATATCACTGTCGGCTGCCAGGGCATAGCGCAGGACAAAGTCCCGATTATCAATCTGCGCTCCGGGCTTGAAATGTGCCTGTATGGCCTTTTCATCCCCGGCGCTTTCCAGTTCGTGCGTTGCGCTGGAGAATGTGGACACAGCATTGGCAGATTTCAGATCGATCTTGAGCGTTACCCGCCTGCTATCAATCGTTGAGGGCGCATTGAAACCAATCACCTTGGGATAGGTCGGCAATTTTTCGATCAGCCAATTGCCAGCCCTTTCTACAGATTTTTGTTCGTCATCATCAACTTTGTCTTCAATGTCTGCAGAAGGCGCCGGATCGTCAGAATCAAGGCCCATGAGGTCGGCGACCGAAGGATTGACTTCCCCTTCGTACCGGGGACCGACAACCATCGGGACAACGAGTTCATAGGCCGCATCGATCTTGGGCACCGTCTGCGCATAACGCAGTGTTATTTGAACCGGTTGGCCGGGCATCAGATTGGCAATGTTCTGGGTGAACATATTGGGACGGTGTTGGGTCAGCAACGCTGCAGCCTTGCCTTCAGACTGCGCCTTTTCAAATGTTTCGCGCGCCTCTTCCTTTCGCTGAATGATCGCCTTGACCAGTTCATCGCACACCCGCATGTCCATCCCGTAAACCGCAGCCTTTTGATTGAGCGGAAACAGATAGGTTGCGTTGAGCGCCTGTGAGGTCGGGTTCAAAAATGTCTGGGTTACCGTGACGGTGGCAACGTCTCCTTCAATTTTCACGTCATAGTGCGACTTTAAAAGCGGCAATGTGGTGTTGATGCCGTCCACTGACGCCACGACACGGCCGGCTTGTGAAGCATGCGCGTCTTCGGTAGCGCCCGCCGGTCCGGCACTCCCCAGTGCCAGGCACAGGATCAGGCAAAAAAAATGCATCGGGCGTTGGATCAGCATGGGTTTATTCCTTTTGGGTTTCGATTTTCTGTTGGGGGTTATTGAAAGCGGTCGCCAAAGGCGGCACGGCCATATCGAGAGCAGCAACCGTCGCGTTCTCCAGAGCGTCGCGCTCCCAGCCATTCATCTGCCAGGGTGTGATGCGCTGGACGCTGGACCATCGCGTTTTCGGATGGGCGATCCATTGCCAGATTGCTTCTGCAACGCTGGAGGTTGCATCACCGCGATCGGACGTGAAGGTGGCTGCGACGTGCCAGCTGTCGCCTTGCTGACCGGTCGCCCGGTAGAGCGCCGTCGGCACAGGCGAAAACCGTGTGCCGAGGAATTCCACGCGATAGCCAAGCCCTCTCAGACAATCGTCGGGCGCATGGAGATGGCGCAGCGGCGATGACGTCTGAACAAGGGTCAGCGCCATTTTTCCATAAAGCGCCTTGCGGGCCTGACCGCCGTATTGCTCAAAATAGGCACTCTCCATCGCAGTCAGCCCTTGCGGTCTTCCGACGTGGCCCTCCAGCGCCAGAGGCATCTGGATTTCCGCAAGTGGGCGCGACACATCCAGCGCCTGACGCGGCAGGTTCACGATGATCAAAGCCAGAGACAGCAGGCCGACTGCGGCAAAGACCTGCAGGCATTCAGGCGAACGGGTGGCAGGCAAACGGGTGGCGGGCAAAGGGGTGGCAGGCAAAGGGGTGGCAGGCAAGCGGATGATCGGAAACCATTTGGACGAAACCGCTGCCACTTTTTCTGATGAACAGGTGCTCGAAGCCCGGTGGCCCAGCAGGACGGGAAGCAGGCTCAAGGCGATGGCTCCATAGCCCAACAGGTCGTGAAACGGCTGCGCCATGACGTCGAACCCGAGCACGGGCTCATAAAGCAAGCCGACAGCGATGAAGCTGATCCGCAGCATGTTGCCAATGATCGCGAGAACAAGGGCAACAATGCCCCACAGGGCAGCGACCATGAATTTCGGACGATACAGAGCGTTCAGGCAGACAACGAATGCCAGGCAAAGCATGAGGCTTGCCGTGCCCGAACAGGGCAAGTCGACAAGAACATCCCTGCCCTCGACCTGAATGCGAACACCCTCGCAGATCAGATCATTGAAGAAGGGAGAAAGCAGATTGCAGGCGCCGAAGGCGGAGAGTTCCTGCATAGGATAGCCCAGAACACGCTGCACGACGCGCTCGAACGGTAGCGCAAACAAAAACAGGACGGACACCCAAAAGGGGGATATCGGTCGCCTTCTGTTCGCCATATTGAGCAACGTCAGCAGCGCATAGATATCGAGCGCGAGCGCGACCCCACCCAGAATATTGATCGCCAGAAGCTGACCGGCCAACCGAACCAGGGCCGAAAACAGCAAAAGGGCGAAGGCATGGTTGCTTTGACTTTTATGGTTGCGCCGCAGTGGGCTCGAAACGCTGTAGCCGACAAGCGCGATGATCAAACATGCGTAAATGGCGCCGCTTGATTGATAGGAGGGATCAAGCCATGTGGTGATCAGCCAGCGCAGCGGTTCGATGGCAAGAATGGCGGAAGCAAGCGCAAAACTTGCGCGCAAAAAGTGGCGGGAGGAAATGTGAGGAACGGTTATCTGCATCATGATGCCAGATTGCCGGACCCCTTTGCAGCGCGTTCAAAGGGAATGTGCAGATTTTCAGCATTTCAGAGATTTGTGGCGGTGGAAGCCAAACTTTGGCTTTGCGTTACGGTCTGCTTGCTAAACTACCAAATGCCCCATGCAAGACTTGGCTCTGCGAATACTACACGCCGTTCTGGTGTCAGAGCTCCGAATCGAGGTTAACGGCTTAATTCTCTGAGGAGGTATCCGAGATATTCCGCGCTCCAGCCCATTTTTTCCGGCGTATCTTCAGTGAACGCTTGTCCCTAAGTTTCCTGACGACATTGATGGCAACGTGACGAACGACTGCCATGTTTCCGGCACCATGGCCTTTTCTCAAGCGCGCCTGATCGTCCTTGAAAACGAGTTCGAGGGTCCATTGAAGTGCGTATTCGGTTCACCATTGGTTGCAAACGCCATGACCAGCCTCTTCGGCAGGAGCATCTTCGAAACAGCTCTCGATCTCGGCGCACAAAGTGGGCTGATTGCCTGTATCCGCTACGGCAAAAGTGCGTTAACCTGAGTTCGGAGCCTTGGGCACTTGACAGGTCCTGTTGCAACCTGACCGTATTTCGTTTATGCAAAAAATAGCGTATAAGGCAGCAACATTATTTTCTTCCTCGGATGTGGAATGGTTTTGAATTACAGCTATAGGATGTACCGATGAAAAAACTACTTGCTACGACAACCTATTCTGCTGCGATTGTGACAGCCCTGACAAGCAGCACCTGGAGCGCTGATTTCGTATCGGCTGCCCCTGCGTCAGTTGACAACTGCTCGCCCACTCGGATCATTGAGTTGACGGCAGGTGTGCTTTCGACAGACAACGTTTGGGCCGACGAGATTGGCACCCTTGGGCCAGCCTTTGACAAAGTTGGTCTCGGTGACGCAGTAGGGGCATTTGCGGAACTGGAATACACGTGGGATCGATGCGAAAGCGACCTTTCAATAGGGGCTGGTTTTGTGAACACCTCAATGGAAGAAACAGGTGGCGCACTTACAATTGATGATAAGGTGTTATTCGAACATTTTGACTTGGAGTATGGACGTTCGAATGATGTAGGATTCCGCTTGTTTGGGGGACTGCGTGCGTTGAACTACGATTCGAATTCAAACTTTAATAGCGGCGTACGAAATGAATATATGAACGCCTCCGCATCATTC
Organism: Rhizobiaceae bacterium; assembly: GCA_029212415.1. GTDB lineage: Bacteria > Pseudomonadota > Alphaproteobacteria > Rhizobiales > Rhizobiaceae > Hoeflea_A. The sequence goes on from JARGOF010000004.1 coordinate 44,062, forward strand.
ATCGGAATCGGCCCTCGCATAGGGCTCGAGTTCAACAGTCAAAACCGGAAGCAGGGGCAACTTGGGTTTTTCAGTGAAGCCTCCGTTGCGGCCCTGTTTGGTCAGCGCAGCAACGATTTGGCATATAATCTAGTGGGGTTCGGCAACTCTACGTTTGAAGAAGATACAAACAAAACCGTGATCAACTTCGAAGCCGAACTGGGTGTTTCGTACCATGTTACGGATACTTCCATGTTAAAATTCGGTGTTGCCTACAAACGGCTCAATGATATTGACTGGGTGTCTGAAAACTTGGTCGATGGTATCAATAACGGATCGTTTGAAAACGGCGACCGAGAATTTACCGGTCTGTTTGTTGGTTTTGAAAGTAAGTTCTGAATCCGAGAATGCGTTCTCCCTTTGAGTATCGCTCGCGATGACTGCGTCAGAACATCGCTCTGATTCACTCGGCGCGTCTCTGCGTTCCGACCCAGCCTCATTCCTTTATTTTCTGGCTAAAACGAAGCCAAACGAAGATGTGCTATTGTCGCAGGTGCTTGGCGGTTTGTGGGTTGTGCAAAACCCAAAGACGGCGCGGTGGATTTTGGCGAACAGAGACAAAGCGTTTGACAAGTATTTCGGCTTCCACAAAAGCGCATTGGGTCGGAGCCGCCTGACTGCCGATGGCGAAGATTGGCGGCATCTTCGCGACATCAGTCAGGAAAACATCGTAGCCCCAAAACGTCCAGAGATTGCACGCACGGCCCAAATTGAATTCGGTCTCGTTGCAGATGAGATGCTCAAAGCTGCCTCTCAAAGCAAAAGCATACAGATTGACGAACTCATAGACGTAGCCAGCATGCGCGTCCTGTGTGCGCTGATATTCCAGATTGATCCCGACCAAGTGTCTCCAACCATTGTCAAGAGTCTGAGATCTGTCTTTAAGCTCACGTCCCTTGCGAACTGGGCACCAGTTGAGGTGATCCAAAAAGATGCGCCTGAAATTGTCGAAGCGGCAAATGCAGGGTTCACGCATATACAAGAAGAGTTTGCGGGCCTTACTGCACAGCAAAAAAATCTCGGAGATGGCAATCTGATTGCAAAGATCAATGCATCCGATCACGGATCGCTAGATGCGATTTCGGAATTTTCAACTGTTCTGGTCGCTGGATACGAAACAACATCGACGGCTATTTCTTGGATATTGTATTCATTGGCCCGTGCCCGGAAATTGCAGGATCAGTTAAGGTACGAAGTTTGCTCAAACCCGTACCCGCGCCTTGCAACAGAAGGCCCCAGGGAAATGGACTTGCTTCGCAGAGTTGTGCTTGAAGCGCTCCGCCTGTTTCCCCCAGTTCCTGCATTGGGCCGTATCGCCAATCGAGATGTCGCCTTGGGCGAGGTATCTTTGAATCGAGGACAGCGGGTTGTGATTTCCATTATTGGTGTCAATCTCGGACCAAAAGAACAACTGGACCGGTTTGCATTTGACCCAGACCGATTATTGGCTATCGAAGGAGATCGCTCTCCGACAACCGTCGGAATGCCGTTTGGACACGGCCAACGTATCTGCCCCGGTTCGCAGTTTGCTGTTACAGAAATAGAGGCCGCGATTTCGACTTTACTTCAGCGGATTGTTGTATTTCCGGACAATTCTTCCGTTGGAAAACTGGAATGGGGAGTAAGCATGCGTCGTGCAAACGGAAATTTCTTAAGAATAGAATCGACATAGAGGTCAGAAGCGAGGGGCAGCGATGTCGGATACGATAACGGTCACTACGCTGAAGGCATCGCATGCCAGCCTTGGTGTCATTCTAAGCTACCTGTCAAAAAGAGAACCGTTTTCATCCTATTCTGTCGGGGCGCTTGCCGGTGCCATTCGGCTACAACTGGAAACAGGAAACCATTTGGTGGCGCTCAAGAACGAAATGGTTGTTGGCTATGCTGGCTGGATGCATGTGACGACCGAAAATGCTGAGAATTGGCTCAACGGCGATGCACAACTGGTTCAGACTTCCGCCACCCAGACCCAGGCCGCCGCGCTCACCATAGTTGTGGCAGATCTGAAACAAGCCACACCGATGCTGATCAGGGGTGCCAGAGATCTAAATCAGGGTGTACGTGTCGTATTTCGCCGAGGGTATGAAACGACTGGGAAGGTCGCCAAGAAGCAGAGTGTCTTGAATTATTGCGGTTCATGACCACGCAAGACAAAACATTCCAATCCTCAGCAAGAAATCCCGCTGCGCAGATCAGGGTGCCTGTTGCATCGGATGGAAGTTTGGATAAAGCAACAGAGAGTCATAGGGCAGGATCAATTGCGGCACATGGCTGCTGTAGCCGTTGTTGAGGATCGCTGCCGTTGCCTGTCCATGGCATTCCTGAATACAGGCCGGCTGCAGCAAAGACCTGCAGGCAAGCGGGCAAGCGAATGGGTGGTAACCATTCCGGCGAAACAGCTGCAATTTTTTCCGGTCTACAGGCGCTCGAAGCCTGGCGGCCTGACAGGACAGGAAGCAGGCTCAAGGCGATGGTTCCATAGTCCAACAGGTCGTGATGCGGCTGCGCCATGACGTCGAACCCGAGCACGGGCTCATAAAGCAAGCCGACAGCGATGAAGCTGATCCGCAGCATGTTGCCAATGATCGCGAGAACAAGGGCAACAATGCCCCACAGGGCAGCGACCATGAATTTCGGACGATACTGAGCGTTCAGGCTGACAACGAATGCCAGGCATTGCCTGATGCTTGCCGTGCCCGAACAGGGCAAGTCGACAAGAACATCCCTGCCCTCAACCTGAATGCGGACACGCTGCAGGACGCGCTCGAAAGGAAGCGCAAAACTTGCACGCAAAAACAGGCGGGAGGAAACATGCGGAACAACAATCTGCATCATGACGCCAGATTGCCCGACCTCTTTGCAGCGCTTTCAAAGAGAATTTGCAGATTTTCAGCATTTCGGAGATTTGTCCTGATGACAGGTGTGGAGCGTCAAACGGCGGCTCGGCGGCGCTCAAAAAATGCCGTGGCGTTCAGTTTGCTGACAGAAGGTCTGGAAGACTTTCTCCACTCAACCAGCGCGAAATCCTACACTTTCCCGGCGACATGATCCCGGTAGACACGCAAATGGTCTTCGATGGCTTTTGTACAGGTGGGGATATCGCGCTGCAGGGCAGCGTCGAGGATGGCCTTGTGTTCGGGGATGGTCTCGGCGCGAAATCCGAAGGTGCGCAATTCGGAGACCACCTGCTGGCGGAACCGGTCGTATATGCCTCTGTGGGTCTCGATCAGCAACGACGAGCCGCAGGCGGAAATCAGTCTTTGATGAAATTCCCAGTCTGATCGGGACCAGACCGCCACAAAGGGGGTGATGTCATCGGCGGATTTCATCTTGGATTCGATATGGGCCAGCTTGTGATGGGAGGCATTGAGCTGTGCTTCCCATTCGACATCGCCATTGCGGATCGAACCGGCGGCGCCCTCGCATTCGAGCAAAATCCGCAGATGGGTCAGTTCCAGTAACTTTTGCTCGGATGAATGCGGACAGCGGAAGCCGCGCTGCTCCTGGAAATCAACAAAACCTTCGCAGGACATGCGAAACAGGATTTCCCGAATGGTGCTGGCACTGGTGTTGTAATCGGCCTTCAATTGGCTTGGCATCAGCTTCTGGCCAGGCTTGAACCTGCCGGAAATCAGACGATCGCGCAGATCCAGATAGACATCATTTTGTGACGTTTCTTTTCCTTCGTTCATTCAGATATCTGCCATTTCGATCTCATTGATTCTTGATGTTTGCTTTGCCAACCTAGTTATTATTTTATTATTTTCAAGGAATCACGAAATTCCTGTGTATTTCCGTTTTCCGGTTGTCGCGCGTGAAATCCATTGCTACCTTGACCCTTCCTGTGGAGGAACAGGCCAATACCCAATGCGTGTTGAATGCAATCTTTAGGAGGAGAATACCCATGACGATCATGAAAACAGCCATGGCCGCTCTGGCGACCACCTGCCTTGTGGCAGGTATCGCATCAAGCGTTTCTGCCGCTGACAAGACAACCCTGAGAATTCAGACACATTACGCCCCGGAAACCGTGTCCGGCAAATTGGCGGCTCAATATGTCGATGATATCCAGACCATGTCGAACGGCACGATCGAAGTGGAGATGTTCTATTCGTCTTCCGTCGTCAAAACCGTCGAGACCTTTGATGCTGCTGCAACGGGCATTCTCGATTGCGACATGACAGGCGGCGCCTACCAGACAGGCAAAAACCCGGCCTTCCAGTTCGTGGGCGACATCATGGGCGGATACGACACCCCCTACCAGCAGCTTTCATGGCTCTATTATGGCGGCGGGCTGGAAGCGGCCCAGAAGCTCTACAACAAGTTCGACATGGAACTCATTGGCTGGTGGGTCTATGGTCAGGAAAGCCTTGCATCTTCCAAACCGATCCGCAATGCAGATGACTTCAAGGACTGGAAATTCCGTTCCCCTCCGGGCATGGAAACCAAGATCTTCGAAAAACTTGGCGCCAAGCCGATCGTCATGGATTTCACCGAAATCTTCACGGCGCTTGAATCCGGCATTATCGATGGTGCCGATGCATCCGGCCTGTCCAACAATGTTGGTCTGGGCCTCTATGACATTGTCAAACACGCCAATTTCCCCGGCTTTCATTCCATGCCATCGGATCACCTGGCCTGCAACAAGGCCAAATTCGATGCCATGCCGGAATACCAGCAGCGGATCATGAAAGTGGCCATGTCAGCCCTTGCCCTGCGCACGGCCCTGACATTTGAAAAGAAAAACGCCGAAGCGGCAGCGCAGCTGCGCTCCGAAGGCGTGACCCTTTATGCCTGGGCACCGGAAGATCTGCAGAAATTCCGCGACGCGGCACAGGCAACCTGGCCTGAATTTGCCACCACACCGGAGGCACAGGATCTGGTTGAAGCGCATATGGCCTATCTGCGCCAGCTTGGCCTTGCCAAATAGAACGATACAAAGGGCGGCCCTCAAAATAGGGGCCGCCTTTTACTGGTTCTCATCCCTTTGGAAGCGCGGGAGAGCGGCGTGATTGAACACGAACGAACAGGACCGGTCGATACACTCACCTGGTCCTTCAGCCGGATCGCCATGTGGGCGCCTGCCTTTATTGTCGGCATCATCTTTTACGAGGTGGTGATGCGCTACATTTTTTTTCAGCCGACGCTTTGGGTCAATGAAATGTCGCTGTGGATCGGTGGCTTTATCTATGTCACCGCCGGTCTCTACGCGATGCAGCAGCGCAGCCATATCCGCATCTTCGTTCTTTATGACATCGCGCCCCTGTGGATGCGCCGTCTCTTCGACCTGCTCTCGGTCATTTGTGTCTGCATCTTTGTTTTTGCCGTGGTGTGGGGCGGTTTCGGCGAGGCTGCGGCCAAATTCTGGCGATGGGAGACCTTCGGCACCGCCTTTGATCCACCCATTCCAGCCACCAACAAGCCGCTTGTGCTGATCACGCTGGTGGTTCTGGCCCTGCAGGCCGTTTCAAATCTGATACGCGACTGGCCTTCCACCGCCATAGTGCGCAAGACATTTGATGTGCTGTCGGTGCTGCTGACTGTCACTTTGGCAGCCTATGCGCTGCCGGTGCTCTTCAACACCGGCGAGACCGGCCCTGCCCTGCCGATGCATTGGCGGATCGGTCTTGTTGTCTGCGTCCTGCTTGTCGTTGCTGCCGTCTTCTACGGTCTCATCCGCGATTTCAACCGGACGCCCGTTCCCCTGGACATTTTCGAAGATCCTGCCGAGGGCCTTGGCTCCCTGCCGGATGAAGTTCTGCCGGATGAAGTTCTGCCGGATGAAGTCCTTTCTGGCAATCCACCGAAGCAACACAAGTGATCAGGTAGAAAATCATGGATATCGGTACAATCTCCCTGATCCTCCTTTGCGGTATGCTGTTGCTGCTCGCCATCGGCATGCCTCTGGGTTTTGCGTCAGGCTTCCTGGCGGTTGTCGTGATGGTTCTCAAATTCGAACCAACGCTGATTACCGACCCGATGAGCTTCGGCAGCGGCACACTGACCCGTTCCTTCGGCACCGGGCCGATGAATATTCTTGCCCAGCGGCTCTACGGCATCATGACCAATTACGTGCTGATATCGGTGCCGCTGTTCATCTTCATGGCTACATTGCTGGAGCGCTCGGGCATTGCTCGTGACATGTATACGTCGCTCAATCAATGGATGTCGCGGACCCGCGGCGGCATTGCTGTGGTGACCGCTCTGATGGCCATCGTCATGGCCGCCATGTCCGGGATCATCGGCGGTGAGGTGGTCTTGCTGGGGCTGATCGCGCTGCCGCAAATGCTGCGTCTTGGCTACAACCAGAACCTGGCCATCGGAACGATTTGCGCATCCGGCTCGCTGGGCACGATGATCCCGCCGTCCATCGTGCTGATCTTCTATGGGCTGATCACCGAAACCTCGATCCATGCCCTGTTCAAGGCCGCCTTCGTGCCGGGGTTCCTGCTCGCCACCTGTTACATCATCTACATCCTGGTGCGCACAAGAATGAACCCTGAGCTGGCGCCGCTGCCCGAGCCCAGCGACGATGACATGGATCCGGCGCAAAAACGCCGCCTTGGAACAACATTGCTGGTGCTGATTGCCGGCACAAGCAGCGCCCTCATCGTGCTGCGCTACATCTTTCTTCAAACTTTCGGGACCATAGAGGAAGACACCTGGTTCCAGGACATTTCCGCACTCTATACCTATCTGCCGATCGCCCTGGCCTGCGGCGCCTATCTGCAATTTTTTGTTGGTCCTGCCGGTACAGCCGAAGCCTGGCAGCGCGGCAAGGGCATGATCGCGCCGCTGTTGATTGTCTTTGTGGTTCTGGGTTCCATCTATGGCGGCATAACAGGCATTACAGAAGCCGCCGCCATGGGGTCCGTGGCCGTGCTGACGCTCATATGGCTGCGCGGCGAGTTCTCGTTCAATCTGCTACGAGAAGCCTCGATGCGCACGTTCAAGTCTACGGGAACCATCATCTGGGTGACCTTCGGCGCCACCGCCCTTGCCGGTGCCTACACGATTTCGGGTGGCCCGACCTATGTCGCCAATCTGATCATCGGTTACGATCTGCCGACACTCGGCGTGCTTTTGGTGATGATGATCATTTTCCTGTTTCTCGGCGCTTTCATGGACTGGACGGGCATTGTCCTGCTGGTCATGCCGGTATTCCTGCCGATCGTTCTGAAACTGCCGGTCGCCGAACTCGGCCTGTTTTCTCCTCTTGTTGGCGCGAGCAGCTTCGTGTCGGTCTGGTTCGGCATTCTCTTCTGCGTCAATATGCAGGTGAGTTTTCTCTCGCCACCCTTCGGTCCAGCGGCCTTCTATCTCAAATCTGTCGCACCGCCGCACATCACCTTGCCGGATATTTTCAGAGGCTTCCTGCCGTTCATCGCCATCCAGCTGTTCATCCTGACGCTGATCCTTTTCTTCCCCGAATTGACCATGATCTTCCGGTGACAGGACCAACAACAATGCTGACGCAACACCAAAAGCGATCATTCGAGAAACAGGGTTTTCGCTGGTCATTCGATATCGGCTATGACAGAACCGGCGAGGCGACCGGCCGATCACATTTTCCCGCGTTTGTGGCACGCAGCCGAGCGGACCGGGCCAGCCAATCGCGCGACTGGCGCATACGGGCTTTGATGTGGCAGAAGGCGCGCGCAAGACTTGTCGTACAGCCGCATATCGACGACATTCATCGATGGCAATCCGATGTGCCCCATTGTGCCTGAGGCGGCCTGCACAATGCCCTGTTCGGGAGCAGCCAACCGATGACTGCCATGGCGAGACTGCGCACGGGCCTGATCGGGGCAAATATCGGCAGGACACGCTATCGGGATGCGCTGCAGATCATGTGCGATGATGCAGGCATCAAACTGGAATTTTCGCTGATCGATACGACAGGGCAAACACATTTTTCCTTTGATGATGCAGCCCGCAATCTCATCGCAAAAGACTGGTCAGGTGTTGGCGTGACTCACCCGCACAAATTGCAGGCAGCACAATTTGTCGGCACTGGCATGCGCCCCGACATTCGCCATCTTTCGGCCTGCAACCTTTTGACGTTTCATCGGGAAGCCGTCGGTCACAATACAGATTATGCGGGTTTTCTCAGTGCCTGGTTGCACGAAATGGGCGACAGGAAACCGGGCGTGGTTGCCATGGCGGGCGCCGGCGGCGTCGCCCATGCGCTGGGTCCGGCTCTGGTCCAATTGGGCGCGGAGCAAATTTACCTTTGGGACCCTGATGGCTCAAGGGCCGAGGACCTGGCCGGCAGGATCGGCAAACGGGCGCATGTCGTGTCACAGGAGGCGATCCGGGACATTGTCGAGAACGCCAACGGACTGGTCAATGCAACCGCCTTCGGCATGGAGAAAACGCCCGGATCGTCAATACCACTTGCATGGATCGGCAAACAGGGCTGGGCATTCGATGCTGTCTACACACCGACTGATACATTGTTTCTTGCAATGGCCAAGGCTGCCGGGCTTCACACCCTGAGCGGTTTTGCCTTGTTCAAACATATGGCAATGGCCAGTTTCGAAGCCTATACAGGCATCAAAGCTGACAGACAGACAACGCTTGCCAAACTGGATGCATTGCGGCCTGAATGAGCGGGAGGAAAGAAGATGATATCCAATGGTCATGCGCCCGACGCATGCATAACAGCGCAGGCCATTTCATGAAATTCAACTCCGGGTAAAAACCCGGTTTCAGAAATAACCACGCAGACGGAAAATCAAACAGGAGTGTCTCTATGTCCAGTCCATCAATCGGTTTTATAGGCCTTGGCCTCATGGGGTCGGCCATGTGCCAGAGACTTCTCGATCTGGAATATCCCTTGACCATTGTCGCCAACCGGTCGCGAGGCAATATCGACAAGGCCGTCGCCCGGGGCGCCGTTGAGGTTTCAACAGCGCGGGAGGTGGCCGAACGCAGTGATTTCATCTTGCTGTGCATGGACACATCGGCTTCAGTCGAGGCAAGAATGTATGGCGACAAGGGTGTGATTGCCGGCTTGAAACCCGGATCCATCGCCATTGATTTCGGCACATCCCTGCCTGAGTCAACGCGCGCCATTGGTACGGCGGTGGCCGAGGCTGGTGGCACCTACCTCGATGCCCCTCTTGGACGCACGCCATCACATGCATTGGACGGCAAACTCAACATCATGTGCTCGGGTGACCAGACGGCATTCGAAAAGGCACGAGGCCTGCTTGATGATCTTGGCGAGAATGTTTTTCATCTCGGCGCTCTGGGGTCAGGGCATACGATCAAACTGATCAACAATTTTTTCGCCATGACCACGGCAAATGCACTCGCTGAAGCCTTTGTGACGGCAGATGCTGCGGGCATTGATCGTCAGAAACTCTACGATGTCATGTCTGCCGGACCGCTGCATTCAGGCATGATGGATTTTGTCAAAGCCTATGCAATCGATGGCAATCCGAACATGCTGGCTTTTTCCATTCGAAATGCCCAAAAGGATGTTGGCTATTATGCCACGATGGCCGATCAGGCCGGCATTCCATCGATCATGTCGCAATCGGCGAAAATGGCGATGTCACTGGCGGTTGCCGGTGGAGCGGGAGATCATATGATCGGACAGATGACGGATTTTCTGAGTGAGCTCTATGGTGCCGGAAAGAACTGAACCATGAGTGGATTCACTGCGTGAGCCGACTGACAGCCAAAGCGAATGAAAACAGGCCGGTGCTGGGTATTTTCCTGATGCTGGCCGCATTTTTCTTTTTCTCGATGATCGACACCAGCGTCAAGATGCTCACCATTCTGGGCATCCCGGCGATGCAACTGGCTTTCATGCGCTATTTCGGCCATGTGGTCATCTCGCTTGGGCTGATTGCCCGCGGCGGCTTCAGTTTTGACCGGTTTGGCAGTGAGAAGCTGTTTCTGGTGATCCTGCGCGGCGCGCTGCTGATGGCCGCGACGGTTCTCAACTTCATTGCCTTGCGCTATCTGCCGCTGACACTGACGGCTACAATCACCTTCTCGGCGCCGCTGCTTATCTGCGCCCTGTCATGGCCGCTGCTGGGCGAAAGGGTCGGCATCTGGCGCGGCGGGGCTGTTGTGGTGGGCTTTGTCGGCATTATTGTTGCAATCCACCCCTTTGGGGACGATTTCCACTGGGCCGTTTTCCTGTCGCTGACCGGAGCACTCAGTTTTGCCTTTTACTCCCTTTTGACCCGCAAATTGTCAGGCATTGTCGCCACCGATACGATGCAATTCTATGCGGGGCTGGTGGGCGCTCTGGTGTTGCTTCCCCTGGCGATTGTGGAATGGACCAATCCTGCAACCCTTGTGGATTGGGTATTGCTGTTCATGCTGGGGTTTTTCGGCTGGTTGGGCCACCAGCTCCTGACCCAGGCACACGGATTCGCACCCGCCAGCACGCTGACCCCCTTCAGCTACGCATTCATCGTTTATCTGACGATCTGGAGTTATTTCCTGTTTGATCACGTGCCCGATGCATGGACGATCGCAGGTGCCGCCATCGTCATCTCTGCCGGCCTGATCATCTGGTTTCGCGAGCGCAGGCGCGTGCAAAAGCAGTAGTGCGCCAATAAAGTCAGCTTTTGTCTCTCTTGCAGAGAGCTTGGATCACAGATTTTGAACGCTGTTCAACTCCCAGCATCACCGGGGCGACGGAGGTTTTCGGCCAATCTGACATCGCTTGTACCCGCTTTCTGGCGCAGCAGTTTTAGCCTTTTGCCTTTCATGCGCTGGGCATGCTTTGCACCCACGCCCGTTGCTTTTTGCCTACGATCAGCTCAGTGGTTTTTCGGTATCAATCGATGTCTTTTTCAAGAACGGTTGTTGGTAAATGCTCCCAAGTTTCCACAAATATTTGTTGCTGCCAGTCGTCGTTGATGTTTTCCATCCAACAACGGCCGCGCTCGGGATGATATAAGTCAATGCGGCCCCTTGGAAAGCATGTGAGACTTTTAAAGCGCCCGGGTGTCAGATTCATTCCGGTATTCGGTAAATTTTCATATCTGGGAGGATGACATGACGGGAACCACTGAGGCTGCAACGCCGCCCAAAATGCCGGCGGTTCGTGCCGTGTCCTTCGGCGACATCAGCGCATCGCTGCGGGCAGGATTGGCCGATTTCATGCGCGCGCCGCTTTTCGGACTGTTTTTCGGCGGCGTTTTTGCAGTGGGGGGATTGTTCATACTGGCCGCACTCTATGTTTTTGAAATGCCATGGATGATCATCCCCGTGGCCATCGGCTTTCCGTTGATCGGCCCCTTTGTGGCGGTCGGACTCTACGAAGTCAGCCGGCGACTTGCAAGCGGCAGGCCATTGATCTGGCGTGAGGTTCTGCTGGTGGTGTTCCGGCAGCGGGAAACACAATTGGGCTGGATGGCCTTTGTCGTTCTGTTCATTTTCTGGATGTGGATCTATCAGGTGCGGCTGCTTTTTGCGCTGTTTCTGGGTTTCAAGAGCATCTCTGGCATTGGCCGTTTCATCGAAGTGACCACCACCTCTGCAGAAGGGCTGGGTTTTCTCGCAGTTGGCACCGCCTTTGGTGCTGCCCTGGCCTTTGTGCTGTTTTCTGCGACCGTGATCGCCATGCCCTTGCTGCTGGACCGGGAGCTTGATTTTGTTTCCGCCATGATCACCAGTTTCAAAACGGTCCTCAAAAGTCCCTTGCCGATGATTTCCTGGGGTATCCTGATTACCATTCTGGCTGTGATCGCCATGCTGCCGGCATTTCTCGGGATGATTGTCATTCTGCCGGTTCTTGGTCATGCGACTTGGCACCTTTATGAAAGGGCCATCGGTTCACAACCTGCTTGATGCCACGCCCCGCATTTGACGTTTTCAAAATCCCCCGGGACGTGATGGAAGCAAGCCGGTATATTTGATTTCGGATTGTTTTCGACCATCGTTCATTATGGTATTTGCCCTTTGAAAAAGGCGAAAGGCGATTCCATATGACCTCCGAAGATAAAGACCTTCTGGCCAAGCTTGCCAAGCTTGAGAATCTCTTCCGGCGTGCGGGCACAGCAGGTGAGCGCGATGCGGCGGGCGCGGCGATTGGCCGTGTAAAAGACCGGCTGGACAAGACGCGGGATGATCACGAGAGCGAGTTGAAATTTTCATTGCCCGATGTCTGGTCCGTTCGGCTCTTCGTCGCCGTCTGCCGCAAACATAACGTGCGCCCCTATCGCTACCCGCGCCAAAGGCGCACAACGGTCATGGTGCGAACACCTGAAAAATTCTTCGACAAGGTCGTGTGGGCAGAGTTTTCCAAATTGCACACAGAGTTGATGTTCTATTTCGAGGATACCGTCGAACATCTGATCAGCTCAGCCATGCAGTCCGATGGCGATGACAGCGCGCTGGAGGTGCCGCAACTGCGCTAAACACGACCGCCTTGTCAAAACGGCTGGTTTGATGCCCCGTGCATCCGGCCAGATCCCGTGTCGCGGTGACATCCCCCATTTGCAATTTTCTTTATGCGGTTTCAGTTAGAATTCCCCGTGCCCAAAAGAGGACTTGAAACAGCGCCTTTCTCCGATTAAAACATGTCTGTTCTCAGGGCGGGGTGAAATTCCCCACCGGCGGTTAAAGCCCGCGAGCGCTTCCTCTTTTGGAAGGTCAGCAGATCCGGTGTGATTCCGGAGCCGACGGTATAGTCCGGATGAAAGAGAATGGTGTGTGCTTTGCCTGTCTGGGCAATGCGGACGCTAATCGTGCTCTGGGACCTAACGCAATTGATACGTAAGGTTCCAAAATGACCAATATACAAAATCCCCGCATAGCGTTTATCAAAGCCCGTTGGCATGCCGATATTGTTGATCGTGCACAGGAAGGCTTTGACGCCGAAATCACGCGCCTCATTCCAGGCGCTTTGAGTGACGTTTTCGAAGTGCCCGGTGCTTTCGAAATGCCATTGCTTGCCAAGAAACTGGCGCTCAGTGGACATTATGATGCGATCGTTGCCGCAGCGCTGGTGGTCGATGGCGGCATTTACCGCCACGACTTTGTTGCCGATGCCGTGGTGACAGGGCTGATGAATGTTCAGCTTGAGACGATGGTTCCGGTGTTTTCGGTTTCCCTGACACCGCATAATTATCAACCCGGCAAAGAGTTCGAAGACTTTTTCCGCGAGCATTTCATCAAGAAGGGCGCCGAAGCCGCCAAAGCTGTTGAACAGGTTCTCAGCCTGGATGCATCACTGGCGCAATCCACACTGCGCAAAAGCGCCTGATCAGGCAAAACAACCCAGCGCCATCTGGCTCTCAATGATCCATTCTGCATGCGGCCACAGCCTCGTTTTGGTTGCCAGGCTGCGTGCGGGGCCGCTTGCGGGGTGAAACTGATCCTGGCCGTCTATCGTCGGCGCATCAGATCGACGAGAATGGCAACCAGAACGACAATCCCGATAATCACCCGTTCCCAGTAGCCCGAAACGTTCATCAAAACGATGCCGTTGGCCAGCACCGCCATCAGCAGGGCACCGAATATTGTGCCGACGATCGTGCCCTGGCCGCCTTTCAGACTTGTGCCGCCGATGATCGCTGCCGTGATGGCCCCCATCAACCATCCCTCACCGACGGAGGGCTGTCCGGAATCCATGCGGCTTGCGTATAGAATGCCCGCAAGCGCTGCAAACATTCCCGCCAGCCCGAAGACAATGAATTCAACCCGCCAGGCGCGGATCCCCACCAGTTCCGCCGCGTCACGGTTACCGCCGACGGCATAGATATTGCGCCCAAACCGGGTACGGGCAAGGAGGTAAGTCAAGATGGCACCTGCGGCGATGAAAATCACCACCGGCACGGGAATGCCGGCAATCGTGCCCTGCCCGAATACGCGAAATTGCTCGCCCAGAGGGCGAATTGGATATCCCTTGGTAATGACAAGCGTGGCACCTGCAAATATTTCCCAGGATGCCAGGGTCACGATGAAGGGGTTCAAACGCAGGACAGCGACAAAAAAGCCATTGATACAGCCAAGGCCGAACCCGAAAGCAGCGGTGATGGGCAAAACCGCATAGGGATGTATTCCTGTTTGGGTCAGCAAGAGCGACCCGAATATAGCCGACAGAGCCGCTGCTGCGCCAACCGACAGATCAATGCCACCGATCAGAAGCACCAGGGTTTGCCCCAGCGCAATCAACCCCACAAAGGATGCCTGACGCGCCACAACACTCAGGTTGTATTGGGAAAGAAACGCCGGCGTTGCAAAGGAAAGCGCAATAAACAAGACCAGCAGAGCGACAAGAACCCCGCTGGCTTCCCAGCGGCGAAAACGCCCGATCCAGGCAAAGGGCGCATTGCGCGACAGATTCTCTGTTGATGGAGCGCTCATTGTATTCTTCCTCAACTCATGGCCAGCGCCAGGAGGTCTTCCTGCGTTGCTTCTTCTGCCTGCACGATGCCCTTCAGGGCGCCTTCATGCATGACCAATATGCGATAAGAGACATCAATCACCTCCTGCAATTCGGAAGAGATGTAGATGATCGACAATCCCTCTGTGACCAGTTTACGTAAAACCGCCTGGATTTCTCCCTTGGCATTGACGTCGATGCCGCGTGTCGGCTCATCCAGAATCAGGATCTTGCTGTCGCGCATCAGCCAGCGTGCCAGAATGACTTTTTGCTGGTTGCCACCGCTCAGGCTGGTGATCGGATCATGCTGCTGGCCAATTTTTATCTTCAGACTGTCCACATAGGTCTCAACTTCACGCACCATGTCTGAAAAGCGCAAACCAAGCAGTCCGCGAAAGCGACCGAAGGTGGATATGCAGGCATTCTCGGTGATGCTTAAAAGCGGAAACAGGCCTTCCTGCTTACGTTCTTCCGGCAGGTAGACCATCCCCCTGGCGATGGCGTCCGCAGGGTGGCGAATGTTTGCCTTTTCCCCGAAAACCTCCACCTGCCCCTTGGATGACGCTGTAACGCCAAACAGGCACTTGCCCAGTTCCGTTCTTCCCGATCCGATGAGACCTGCAATGCCAAGGATTTCGCCGCTGCGCAGTTCAAAGCTGATGTCACGAAACTCGCCCGGCCGGGAAAGCCCCGTGACCGTGAGGACCGGCTGACCGATATTTGTGGTCGCTCTGTCTCTGACAATGGCGTCAACCTGGCGTCCCGCCATATGGCGTACCAGATCATCTTTGGTGGCCTCGTGAGGGTTGAGTTCGGCAACGAGCACGCCGTCGCGCAATACCGTAATTGTCTGGGAAAGCTCGAGAATTTCATCAAGCCTGTGCGAGACGTAAAAAATGGCATTTCCCGCTGCGCGGAATTTACGGATGAAAGCAAACAATCTGTTTGTTTCACGGTCTGTCAGGGCGGCAGTGGGTTCGTCAAATATCAGGATGCGGGCTGATGTCGCGGCCGCGCGCGCGATTTGCACGAGTTGCTGTTGCGCCTTGCTCAGCGATTCAGCGGGGGCATCGGGATCAATAGTATCGTCGATCTCCTGCAAATGACGCAGGGCACGCGCGCGTGTCTTTTTCCAGTCAATCTGGCCAAAAACACCGCGTTCCTGCGCTCCGAGCAATATGTTTTCAACGACCGAAAGACGCGGCACAAGGTTAATTTCCTGCGGCGCGATCGCAATGCTGGCCGCCTGTGCGTCGGAGGCCGATTTGAAGGAAACCTGTGCGCCATCGCGGTACATGGTTCCGCTGTCGGGTGAGACCTTTCCGCAAATGATGTTCATCAGCGTGCTTTTGCCAGCGCCATTCTCACCGACCACGGCATGAACCTCGCCCGCCTGCACCTTCAGTGAAACATCCGAAAGCGCCTGAACAACGCCATAGGCTTTGGAAATGCCCCGTGCCTCGAAGAGGGGTATTGCAGGGGATATGCTTGCCGCAATCGTCATGGGTTGGTCATCAGCCGAAAACGGCTCTCTTCACTGGCGTTATAAATGGACGCAGGATGTGCCAGGCGCTTCCTGCGTCCATCGACATTTGGTGTGGCTTTACACCTGTTACTTCACCAACAGGTCTTTTGTCAGGATCTGGGATCCGGTTGCATGGACGTGAGGAATTGTATGGTTCTGGTTCTTGGCAACCAGATATTTCACAGCCCAATAACCGATTTCCCACTGGCGTTGCGCCTTGACGCCTGCAATCACACCATCCTCGATGAATTGCAGCGTTTCGGGCAGGTCATCCATCCCGACGATAACCACGTCTCCTGCCTTGCCGGCATTTTGAATGGCGCGTGCTGCCCCGATGGGGTTGGATGCATTGGCGCCAAAGATGCCTTTGAGGTCAGGATTTGCCTGAAGCGCATTCTCGGTCAGGCTCACAGCCTTTTCGAGATTGTCATCATCAGGCTGCTCAAAGACAATTTCGATATTCGGATATTGTGCAATGGCCTCCTTGAAACCCTTGACGCGCGCTGCGTGATTGGTGGCGGTCAGGCTTCCGGCAAGAATGCCGACCTTTCCGGTTTCACCGATTTTTTCGGCCAGGAATTTGGCCAGATCGGCGCCATCCTGAGCATCACCCTTGTGGCCGACAAAATCAAAGTCTTCGCTGCAGAACGTGTCGAAGGTGATGACATTCACATCGGCTGCAACCGCTTCTCCAAGAAGCTGAACATTGGTGGCCGGGTCCAGGCATGAAACCGCCAGACCATCGGGCTTGCGACCGATATTGGTTTCGATACGCCGGTTGTGATCGGCCACGTCGGCTTGCGGCGGCGAATCCCAGATCACGTTCACTTCAATGCCTTCGGTGCCCAGTTCCTTGGCGACCTGTTCGGCGCCAGCGGCCACAACTTCATACCAGGGGTGTATGACTTTCGGTATGAAAACAACGGTCAACGGCTCATCCAGCTGCTTGATCAGATCACCCTGATCAAACGCCAAAGACGTGCCTGTATTCAAAGAGAATGCCAAAGCGGCGGCGGCGAAAATAGTACGTTTAGTCGAGTACATGATGGTCCTCCCAAGCTCCGATTTCTGCCCATGAATATTTATTCAATACTAAATGGGTATTCTCTATTTAAATTAGCCGGCCCTATTGTCAAGACCTGTTTTGGCTCTCAGCCCTGTTGAATTCCCCTTCCAAGGCGATTGAGATCGTCAATATGCCCATGCAACAGCAGCCTTGCAGCTGTCGGCGCAGCATTCAAAATACAAGCAATGCAACCTTGACTTGATCAGTCCGTCCTAAACAAAGGTTGCCTGATCTGCGGTGCCCACAATGTGCGCACTGGCCCCGGACGTTCATCAATGCGATGGTTTGAAATCGGCTCACAAGTCCTGTGGCATTGCCACATCTTCACCCACCATCTGCAGCAGCCGTGCAGCGGTGAATTTGTCGGTGATCAAAACATCCAGCACGCCCGTCCGCAGTGCTCCCAGAATAGCCTGTGTTTTTGAAAGGCCACCGGCAAGCCCGATGACCCGGTCAACCTTCGCCAGACCTTCCATCGGCATGCCAATAACGCGTTCATTGAGCGGTGTGGCAACGGATTTCCCGTCAGCATCGAAGAACCGAAGGCTGATATCTCCCACGGCGCCGGCCTCTCCCAATTCGGCCAACTCCCTGTCGGAAAAAACATTGCCGCTGCGGGTCAACATGCGGGAGGGTTCAACAGCGCCAATGCCAACAATGGCCATCGTAATCCTGCTGAAAACATCCATCGTCTCGCGCACGTATTGATCGCTGAGCATGACTTGTTTTGCCTCGCGTGATTGCGCAACACCTGGCGCACTCAGCAGAAGTGGTTCCGCACCGGTAATGCGCGCCAAACGTGTTGTCAGATGCGTCGCATGTGTTTGAACGCCTGGCGCGCCCATGCCACCGAGGGTCTGCACAACATATTTTGCCGTGGCCGACTTCATGGGATGAATGTTGTCGACCATTTTGAGAACCGTTTCACTCCAACTGGAGACACCAATGATCTCACCGGTCTGCAGGGTTGTCTCTACAAAGTGGGCAGCCGCTTCGCCAATTCGGGACATGATTGCTCCGTCCCTGTCTTCCGCACATTCCACGATGATGGCTTCGGGGAGATCGAATTTTTCGCGCAGCTTCTCCTCCATCAGGCCATAGGTACCGGGCGGAGCGACGACCGTTGTGCGAATGATTTCTTCCTGCTTTGCCTTCTTCAGCATGCGGGAGACCGACGCCTGCGAAATCCGCATGTGTTTTGCAATTTCGGCCTGACGCTGACCTTCCACATGGTACATTTGCGCTACCCGCGCAATCATCCTGAGTTCGTTTAATCGCGGCACGAAAAGCATCTCCATTGGGTCATTGGCGTGTTGGCTTCCACCCTATTCAGTCATTTTTGCGGCCCTTGGCCGGGCTTTGCGTCGTTCCCGCAAGGGGCAAGCATTGCTGACCTGCCGTTTCCGTTGAGGCTTCCACCTCTGACAGCATTGCCATCCAATGCCTTTTGGAAAGTCCCGATCTGGTTGCCTGCTGATCAGCAAATACAATTACCGTAATTATGCGAAAAGGGCGCTGCCCCCAACGGCAACCTATGTGTCATAATGTATATTTATCCAAGTATAAATAAAAATGTAAATTGCCCGAATGTCAAGGAGACTTGAAGGCTGCAATAAAGAGCACATGGATGTTTTTGATTGAGGCCTGGCGCGCCATTGCGCCAAATGGAACGCTTGAATTTCTCATCATCATTGCATGGTTTTACACTTTGGCGGAGAATTGATCCGGGCAGGTAGAACCCTGAGGGAACAACGGTCTTCGCAAATCATCTGCGCTGCACAGTGGTGCTTGCCATGCGCTTAATCAAGGGAAACACGGTATCGCGCGTCAGGGGCGCCAGGACGATGTCGCCCGGATCATCGGGATTGGTCCAACATATCTCCGCAATTTCCGCCGCAGGGCAAACATCGTCGAACAATTCGGATTGCGTGGAATCGACGAGGATCAAATGGGCGTTCACAATTGTGTTTTTCTCATTGGCAGCAGGCGCGCTTTCCAACCGGACGTAGGAAAGATGTCTTTGCTCAAGAATCAGGCCGAGTTCCTCTTCCAGTTCACGCAGCAGACATTGCTCAGGCGTTTCACCAGAATCCAGTTTTCCGCCCGGCTGCATGAAGGCACAAGTCCCGCTCTTGCGCACCAGCAAAACCGCGCCTTCAGCGTTGCGGATAATGGCAGCGGCAATGAGAATGTCTTTCGGGGTGTTTGAGATCATGATTGTGTGATTCCGCGTTTGCCGGACCCTATATACCCGGCCATCATATTGCGCCAAGCCTGCCGTCGGCTCGCCCTGTTCTAAACCAGCAGAATTTTGGCAAATGCCGGTCACCATCACTCTTCTGCGTTTCTCTGCTCTTCAGATTTCATCGAAATCACCCGAACGGCCGAGGCCGGAGGCAAATCTGCCGGCTCCCTTTTCGGCTTCCTGGCGCAGTGGCTTTTCGCCGACAATGCCTTCCATGCGCAGCGCATCCTTCTGGCTCATGCCCCATTGCATATAAGCGGTCATCCGGTCTGTGCGCAGACAGGTTTGCGGAAACCGTGCCAGTTGGCCTGCCAGGTCGATGGCTTCCTGCCGGGCCGTGCCCTCGGCAACAAGTCGGTTGGCCAGACCAAAACTCAGGGCTTCGGGTGCATCCACCGGGCGACCGGTCAAAATCATGTCCATGGCGCGACTGTGACCAATGAGACGTGGCAGCCGGATATTGCCGCCATCGATGAGCGGCACGCCCCACCGACGGCAGAAAACGCCAAAGACAGCTGTCGAAGAGGCCACCCGCATGTCACACCACAAAGCCAGCTCCAGGCCACCGGCGACGGCATGGCCTTCCACAGCGGCAATGACCGGTTTTGACAGCAGTCTGCGCGTCGGGCCCATAGGGCCCTCACCCTGTGGATCATAGTCCATCGCTCCTGCGGAAACAGCATGCAGATCAAAACCGGCGCAGAAGGTGGAACCGGCGCCGCAAAGAACGGCAGCCGACTGATCGCCATCAGCCTCGAACGCATCAAAGGCCTGGATCAGCATCCGGGCGGTTTCCGGATCGACCGCATTGCGCTTGTCAGGACGGTTGATGGTGACAATCGTCACCGACCCTTGCGTTTCAACGATCACTTTTTGCTGTTTGTCGTTCATCACCTGTCCTCACATAGATGCTGCAGGCTTGAAAGCCTTTACAGATCAATGCTGCCATTGCCGCAGACAATCGGTCAATGGGCCATTGTACCCACGCCACCCGGCCGCACGCCTTCACAGAAGCATCAAGGCTTGAATTTCCTGCCAGTCACCTCCATATTTGTTCTTGTTATGTTCTATTTGTTCTGATAGGAATATATTCATATTTGAAGCATCGAATAAAGGAGGGTGTCCTCATGAGTGAACTGGATCATTTCAGGCAAAATGTGCTGGCGCCTTCCAACAGTGCGGAGATCGCCGAGGCGCTGGTGGCGCGTTCCGGCATGCGCATTGATCATAGTCGGCGGCGCGGTCGCGGCACGGGGATCAACCCGAGCGGACGCTTTGAATCGCGCACCCGTCATGCTTTTGATGATGGCTGGGAATCAATGGAGGACCTGCCGGTTTTCAAAACCCAGGTCCAGGTGGAAAAACCCCGTACGGTGATCACCCGCAATGATTCACCCGACCTGCCCTTTGATCGTTCCATCAATGCCTATCGTGGCTGCGAACATGGCTGCGTTTATTGTTTCGCCCGCCCGACCCATGCCTATATGGGGCTGTCTGCCGGGCTCGATTTCGAAGCACAACTCTTTGCCAAGCCTGATGCCCCCAAGCTGCTTGAACGGGAGCTGTCAAAACCCGGCTACAAGCCGCGTGTCATTGCCATGGGTACCAATACCGATCCCTATCAGCCGATCGAGAAAAAATGGCGCATCACGCGTCAGTTGCTTGAAGTGATGAATGCCTGTGATCATCCGGTCGCCATTGTGACGAAGTCTTCGATGATCCTGCGCGATATCGATATCCTGACGCAGATGGCAGAAAAGAACCTCGTCAGGGTTGGTCTGTCGGTGACGACCCTTGATCGCCGACTTGCCCGGACCATGGAGCCCAGGGCATCCACGCCGGTGCGAAGACTTGAGACCATGCGCAGCCTTTCTGATGCCGGGATTCCGGTCAACGTCATGGCGTCACCGGTCATTCCGGGGCTGAACGACCATGAAATGGAGCGCATTCTCGACTCGGCCAAGGCTGCCGGTGCGTCATCTGCAAGCTATATATTGCTGCGCCTGCCGCTCGAGGTCAGCCCGTTGTTTCGCGACTGGCTGCTGCGCCATTACCCTGATCGCTATCGCCATGTGATGTCGCTGGTGCGCTCGATGCGCGGTGGCAAGGACTATGATGCGGATTTTTCCAAACGCATGAAGGGTCAAGGCCCCTATGCTTGGCAATTGGCCCGCCGGTTTGAAATCACCACGAAAAAGCTTGGCCTGGACAAAAGGGGCGCACCGCTACGCACCGATCTGTTCACGCCACCCATGGGAATGGGGGTACAGCTCAACCTGCTTTGAAAATCCGTCATGACCGCTTTTCCCCGACTGCGGCCATGACGGCAACTCCCTCCTGAAAATGCAGGCCCGAACTGTCGCATTCCCTTGCGATGGATCTTGATTTGCAGAGCAATTGTTTCGGTACCACCATCCAAACGCCGCTCATTGAGGAGGGACTTGCAGAGAATCGGGTGGGCATGCGAGTTTGCCGCACATGTCTCGCAACCCATCCGATTCTCGCTCTTTACAGCAAACTGCAGAAAGCCGCGCTCCCGCCAAAGGGCAGAAGGCGCTTTTTCACATCCCCGAAAATGGCCCCGATTATGCCCTTGAGCTTGAAGCTCGGGCACCGCAACGCCTTGTTGCCGGTGCCGATGAGGCGGGACGCGGACCGCTGGCCGGACCGGTTGTTGCAGCAGCCGTGATCCTTGACCCCGACAGGATTCCCGACGGGCTTGATGATTCAAAAAAACTGACAGCCGCAAAACGTGAGGCTCTGTTCGAACTGATCCTTGCCCATGGCGATGTGGCCGTGGCATCATCCAGCGCCAAACGGAGTGATGAAACCGACATTCGCAAGGCAAGTCTTGATGCCATGCGCCGCGCCCTGTGGGCCCTGGTGAGGCAACCGGACTTTGCGCTGATCGATGGCCGCGACGTACCGCCATCGCTGCCCTGCCCCGCCAGAGCGGTCGTAAAGGGCGATGCACGCTCGGTATCCATCGCCGCGGCTTCGATCGTTGCAAAGGTCATGCGCGACCGCATGATGGTGCGGGCATCACTGATCTTTCCTGCCTATGGGTTTGAACGCCATGCCGGTTATGCCACACGGATTCACAGACAGGCTATTGTCGATCACGGCCCCTGCCCCTTGCACCGAATGAGCTTCCGGCCATTGCGCAAGGAAATTGAATAGTCATTGAGACCGTCAGGCACCGCCGCGCGATTCGCGATGCGCAATGTAGAGCGATGCCGAGACAATCAGCAGCGAACCGAGCCACAGGTTGCCGCCCGGTACAAAGCCGAAGACAATCCAACCGGCCAATACATTCAACGGCAGCTTGAGGTGGTCAAAGGGCTGGGCATAGGCCGCATCGGCCGTGGCGTAAGCACGCACAATCAGAAACTGCGCCAGCATGGTCAGGATACCGGCAAGGACAATCAACCCTATGGCCATATTGCCGGGTATGGCAAACCCGCCGGATGTCATTGCCAAGGCCGCATTGATCGGCGTCAGCAGCAACAGCATGTACAAGGTGATCGTCTCGGACGATTCCTCGCCGGTCAGACGTTTGGTCATCAGCGAGGTCGCTGCCCAGAACAGGGCCGCAACGACCGGCATCAATGTC
The DNA here is from genome assembly GCA_029212415.1 of Rhizobiaceae bacterium. Taxonomy (GTDB): domain Bacteria; phylum Pseudomonadota; class Alphaproteobacteria; order Rhizobiales; family Rhizobiaceae; genus Hoeflea_A. The sequence goes on from JARGOF010000004.1 coordinate 66,909, forward strand.
GCCATGGTGAAACTGTCCGACCAGGGCGCCAGGATGATCATGCCTCCGGCAAATCCGACCAGTGTGGCCAACCAGCGTGCCGGTCCGACCCGCTCGCCGAGCAGGAGGCCGGCGCCCAGGGTGACAAAAAACGGAGAGGTCATGATCAGCGCAATGGCCTGCCAGATCGGCACCACGGACAGTCCCGCAACCCAGAACTGAACGCCAATCGCCGCCGTGACCACCCGCAAAACATGGAAGCCGGGATTGGTTGTCTTGAGCACTCCAAGGCCGATACGCAGGATCCATGGAAGACCACAAAGCATGGCGATGAAATATTGCCAGAATGCCGCTGATGATGACGCCATGCCGTATTGCATGGTGACAGCCTGAACACTGACATTGATCAGTGCGAATACGGTGCCGGCAGCGACCATGTAGAGGGCGGCTTCCAGCGCTGGATTTTGTGGAATGAATATTGATTTGGACATCGAGTTTGACTGATTCATCACATGTTCCCTTCAAGAACCTATAAGAATCAGGGCATACAGGCATGACCAAAAGCGGCCCGCAGGGGAACGCTTTTGCATCGTTACCCGTTCTCTTTCATCCGGACTATGACCGTCGGCTTCGGAATCACACCGAATCTGCTGACCCTGACCGGGATGGTCAGGCGCTCGCGGGCTTCAAATCCCCCATGACAAGGCCATGGGCTCTTCATTACCGCCGGTGGGGAATTGCACCCCGCCCTGAGAACGAACCATCGGGCAGAATTCAACCACCCGATGGAATGCAAGCGATAAACCAACAGGCCTGAAAAAGCAAAGGCCGGGAATGATCCCGGCCTGCATTGTTTCTCACCATGACTGAAAAATCAGTTCAGGCGTTCTTTCAATTCGGTAATGGAAGACTTGAAAAGGTCACCGACCAATTTCGTATCGGCCTGCTCCGCTATCAGGGCTTCCGCCGCCTTGACGGCGATCTCGACCGCAGACTGGCGCACTTCGTTGACGGCCTCGGCCTCGGCAAGAGCGATTTTCTGTTCGGCCATCACCGTACGACGCTGAACAAATTCCTCGGTCTTCTGACGGGCTTCGGCCATCAGCCCGGTGGCCTCATGTTCGGCTGCCGCGATCAATGCGCTGGCTTCCTTCTCCGCGTCCTTGCGTTTGCGCTGATATTCGGCCAGCAATTGCTGAGCCTCTTCACGCAACCGACGCGCTTCGTCCAGTTCATTGCGGATCTTGTCCGCCCGACCATCCAGTGACTTGGCGATCATGCCAGGCACTTTCATATAGGCAATCAGTGCCAGAAAGAGAATAAGCGCTATGAGCGCCCAAAATGTAGCGTCCATCTATTCTCTCCCCTCTGCTGCGGCCTTGACCGCTGCAGTCACCCGAGCCTTGGTCACGGTTCCACCGATCAACTGCTCGACAATGGCCGATGTTGTGTCAACCGCAATGGCATCCACTTCGGCAAGAGCCTTGCTTTTGACGGCAGCGATTTCCGCCTCGGCTTTTTCAAGCCTGCCGGCAACCTCAGCCTCGACTTTTGCCCGTTCCGCGTCAGCATCCGCCTTCGCTTCGTCACGTGCTGTCTGCGCAATCTCATGGGCGTTGGATCTGGCTTCCGCCAGTTCCTGCTCATAAGCGGCAAAAGCCTGATCGGATTCAAGTTTCAGCCGATTGGCCTCATTGAGATCCTGAGCAATTCTGTCACGACGGGTTTCCAGAATGGAACCAATGCGTGGCAAAACAACCCGCGACATGAACAGGTAGAACAGGCCAAACGTAATGGCCAGCCAAAGAATTTGCGAAGAAAACGTAGAACTGTCAAACGGCGGGAACGAATTCTCCGTCGCATGTTCAGCACCCGCTGCATACGCTGCTGTCACGAGCATTTTCGTCTCCAACAATCACTTCACAGCAGTTGATCCGGACAATGGTTCAACGCACCGTGGCTCTATCAAACAAGCAGATCCGAGCCACCTGACCCGTCCTGCTTTGCGGCCACGCCCGAAAGCGTGGCCAGAAACGCCATCCTTTAAAGGATCACGCGAAGAGCAGGAGAAGTGCGATGAGCAGCGAAAAGATGCCCAGAGCTTCCGTAACAGCAAAGCCGAAAATCAAGCGACCGAACTGGCCGTCAGCTGCTGAGGGATTGCGCAATGCGCCTGCAAGGTAGCTACCAAAGATATTACCAAGACCAATGCCTGCACCGCCCATGCCGAGACATGCGATACCTGCGCCGATGTATTTTGCTGCTTCCGCTTCCATAATAAACTCCTTCGAATGGGATTGGCGTCTGTTAATGACGGCTGCGCCGCCAATTTCTCTCCTAGTGGCCCGGGTGCAGGGCGTCATTGAGGTACATGCATGTCAGTACCGCAAAAACATAAGCCTGCAAAAAGGCAACAAGAAATTCCAGGCCGGTCAAAGCGACCGCCATGAACAATGGCAGGATTGCACCACCGATACCCAGCGCACCCATGGCGCCCAGCGAGGTAACAAATCCGGCAAAAACTTTAAGCGTGATGTGTCCGGCCAACATGTTCGCAAACAGACGAACCGAAAGGCTGATGGGACGTGACAGAAAGGAAATCACCTCAATGAGCACCACCAGAGGCATCAGCACCATGGGAATGCCACTGGGTACGAACAGTTTGAGAAAACCCAGACCGTGCTTCCAGAAACCATAGACAACCACGGTTCCAATCACCAGCAACGACAGCATGAACGTCACGATAATGTGGCTGGTGATGGTGAAGAAATAGGGGAACATGCCCAGAAGATTGGCAACCAGAACGAACATGAACAGCGAGAACACCATCGGGAAGAACCGCATGCCTGCAGAACCCGCGCCATCGCGCAGCATGGAGGCTACAAACTCATAGCCCATCTCGGAAATCGACTGCATCCGGCTTGGCACCATGCCACGATTGGATGTTGTCAGAAATAGAAATGCCGACGCAACTGCCACGGTCGCAACCATGAAGAGCGAGGAATTGGTAAATGACAGATCAAGACCACCAACATCAATGGGGATCAGTTTGCTGATCTGAAACTGGTGGATGGGATCATTTGCCACCGCGTACCTCTTTCCGTTTGCCGGCCTGTTCAGCCATTGGCGTCTTGTTAGTCTTTGTCATCCGTACCGGTGATGCGCTTTTGCGCAACAACACCGGCTGAACGCATAACATTCAGTACCCCGGCGACAAACCCCAATAGAAGGAACAGGATCATTCCCCAGGGTGTTGTCCCCACAAATCGGTCGATCAGATAGCCCAGAAGCGCACCCACGAAAATCGCGGCAACAAATTCGGTCGAAAGCTGAAACGCCTTGGCGTAGGAAGTCTTGTCTTCCCTTCCAGCTTTGTTGTCCTTTTTGTCTTCCGCCGTGCGGGAAGCAAGTTTTGCTCCCAATTGCATGCGACGCTCTTCAAGACCGTCGGATTGATCACTTCGTCCGTCATCATCAGGAGCAGGATCAACCGATCCGTTGTTTTGCGCGGGTTTACTCATGAAAGTTGCGCTCCACTTTGCTGTCTGACGAAACCGAACGAAACCGTTCCGAAGTCGGGCGCAACATAGTTTTACCCCCCATCCAAGTCAAGGCGACTCTCGGGTGGGAATGCAATATAAAATATCGTGAAAAAACAATGCGTTAATGTGGGCAGTGCAATTCATTCGACTTAAGCATCACAGAATCATTGTGCATTGCGGCACTTTAACCCTCTCGCCAGCCGTTGATCGACGCATCAGGCGAAGCTGTCAGCTCCAGCCGCCGCCATAGGTTCGGTAGAAGACATGCAGACCGATTCGGCCAACCTTCTTCATTTTCCTGGCCCATTTCGGACGCACATAGATTGCGTGATAATGGGTTGAGGAGCCCACTTCATCCAGCCAGATCTTGCCGGCTGTCACTGCCATGGCAACATCACTGGCAACCGACCAGTGGTATTTCGAACCGACACGATCGCGGACGCCGTCACAGGCAAAGGAGAACTGGCAACGGTTGCGCCAGCGTTTGTTCTGATAAACCACACCGCAGATGGTGTTGGGATAGGCGGGATTGCGGACGCGATTGAGAATCACCTGAGCCACAGCTGCCTGGCCTTTGACCGGTTCACCGCGCGCTTCAAAATAGACGCCTGCGGCAAGACAACGCTGTTCAGCTGAAGAGAAAGCCTTGGCAGGCAAGGCGTGGCCGGCCCATGCGTGATCGTTTTTGAGAATCGGCGGGAAAAAGCGGCCCTGCTGCGTTTCATTTTTCAACAACGAAGCAAAGGGAGACGTGCTGGCATAGTCCGGCTCGACGGGCGCATAGGCTGTTGCCAGAATATCGGCATTGTCATTTGTCACCAATTTGGCCAGCATTGCCGGCATTTCGCTGGATTGGGTCACGGACGGTTTGCTGTGGAAGGCGGTCGCGATTTGTACTTCCCGGCCCTGCAGGTCCGGTTTGATGAATGCCATTTCGAGATGATCTGCCAATTTTGTCGGCGTCATCAGACTGCTGCGTTTGAGAACCGATCCGGCGGAAAAGTCTTTCGGCGGCGCAACGGGCGTGATGTCGATGACACGGCCGCGCTTTAGAGAGCGTGTGACGCGATCCTCATCCGGGCGCGCATCCCTCACACCAACCTTTTGGCGGAATGCAATGGTCTGTCCGTTGGGCGTCTTGATCCCCGTGCCATTGAGCGTCGATCCGGTTTTGATCGGATCAGAAAACGTCATTTCAGCGTTGTGGATGGATCCCGCCGGTGCCGTGACCAGATAGGTCTGCCATCGGGCTGTGCCGCTGTCCGCGCCTGACAACAGGCTGGCCATATCGGAAAATGCAATGGGAGACGTCGAGATCAGAAAAATCACTGCCCCGGTTAGATACGGAGCCGACCCGCTGCGACCAAACAATGCAAGCCGACCCAAAGAGGCTAATCCCTTACGCAATACTCTACTCCATAGCACTCTTACAAAACATCATTGTCGCGATGATGGAGTATTAACCTTTATGGAGCGTTAATGGGGCGAAGCAGATTTTATCTGTGTTTTGTCGATAACAAATTGTATCGAAGCCACTGATGGGGTTTGCAAGGCCACCAAGCGCCCTTGCAAACCACTCAAAGAGCCGGTTTTCAAATATTGTCCAGTACGGTTCGCTATCTGCGTTTTTTCTTCGGCGCGAAGGGATTATCGCCTTTGCGCATGGAGATGCGCAGGGGTACGCCCGGCATGTCGAAATCTTCACGCAATCCATTGATCAGGTAGCGGCTGTAGGATTCAGGCAGAGCCTCCGGCCGCGTGCAGGAAATTACAAACCCCGGCGGCCGCGCCTTGATCTGCGTCATGTATTTCATGCGGATGCGGCGCCCGGAAACGGCGGGTGGTGGATGACGGATCTGCATCGAGTCGAGCCAGCGATTGAGCTTGGCTGTGGAAATCCGCTTGTTCCAGGTTCTGTGCGTATCGACAATCGCCTTCATCAGGTCTTCGAGACCCACCCCGGTCAACCCGGAAATCGGCACGGCACGAATACCGCGTATCTGCGGCAGCAGACGCTCGGTTTCCTCTCTGAGCATGGAGAGGGTTTCCTGCCGGTTTTCGATCATGTCCCACTTGTTGAACGCAATGACAGGTGCCCTGCCCTCGCGAACCACAAGGTCGACAATCTGCAAATCCTGTTTTTCAAAGGGAATGTCGGCATCCAGAACGATCACCACAACTTCGGCAAATCGAATGGCGCGCAAGGCATCGGCCACGGACAGTTTTTCAAGTTTTTCCTGAACCCGGGCCTTGCGACGCAGTCCGGCCGTATCGAACATCTTGATCCGCCGGCCCTTCCAGTCCCATTCAACGGAAATGGAGTCACGGGTAATGCCCGCTTCCGGTCCGGTGAGCAGACGTTCTTCCCCCAGAAAGCGGTTTATCAGCGTCGACTTGCCGGCATTAGGCCTGCCTACAATGGCAACCCGCATCGGTTTGCTCTCATCGTAGGTATCAACTTCTTCGTCGTCTTCACTGTCCGTCGGGCTGATATCAATATTGGCAACCGCCACATCATCGGCAGAGCCAAAGGCCATTTCCTCGCCAATGGCGGCCACGATGGCGTCACGCAGATCAAGCATGCCTTCACCGTGCTCGGCTGAAATCGGGCAAGGTTCACCCAGACCCAATCGATAGGCGTCGTAAAGACTGCTTTCGGCGCCTCGGGCCTCCGCTTTGTTGGCGACCAGCACCACCGGCCTGCCGCGTTTGCGCAGGATGACGGCAAGTGTTTCATCGACCGGGGTCAGGCCCAGTTTGGCGTCGATCAGAAACAAGGTCATGTCGGCTTCGTCGATGGCAGCTTCCGTCTGGGCGCGCATCCGGCCTTCCAGCGTGTCGGGCCCTGTCTCTTCCAGCCCGGCCGTATCGATAATGCCGAATTTGAGGTCAATCAGTCGGGCGTTGCCCGGACGACGGTCGCGAGTCACACCTGGCGTATCGTCGACAAGCGCAAGTTTACGCCCGGACAGCCGGTTGAACAGGGTCGACTTGCCGACATTGGGACGACCGACAATGGCAACGGTAAAACTCATTCATATTTCCAGTCGTAAAAACGGCCGGCAAAATTGCTCAGGACTGCTGTCCAGCCTTGCCGCTTGCCGTAATAATATCAAGCATGATACCGGCCCGTTGCGAAACGCCGGCAGGAACGCCCGTGTCTCCTGCAATCAGATCGAACCATTCCCGTGCTTTTGCATAATCGCCAGCCTTCCAGGCAGCCAGCCCCAGGGCTTCGCGCGCAGAATGACGCATCGGATTTTCACCGCCACTGAGTTTTTCGACCTGCGCGGCCACATCCTCATAGGAACCATGGTCGACCAGAAGATAGCCGGCCTTGATGCGCGCAATATCGCGCACAGATGCAGGTACACTACCATCATTTCCGATCGTCGAGAAATCCGAAATCGCCGCCTGAAAATCGCCCGTGTCCACCAAGACTGTCGCCGCGCGCATGCGCGCCAGAACCGAATAGGAACCGTAACCTTCCTTTTCCAGCTGGCGCAGAGCCGTCAGGGCTTCTTCCTGCTGGCCTTCACGGGCAAGATTGAGCGCTGCCAGGAATGTATCGCCGGATTTTGAGGCCTTGCTCGAACTCCAGTAATCATACCCGCGGTCTGCCGCAGTGCCGACAACGATCAATGCTGCAAGAGCGATAATGTACTTGCCGAAGCGCTTCCAGATGGATTGCATCCGGTCTGAACGCAGCTCTTCGTCAACTTCGCGGATAAAACTGTCGTCTGACATATCATTCACCGGGTGGCCCGGCCCTCAACTTGATGCAGGCAATTTGCCCAGCCGTGTTGTTCTTGTTGTTTCAGTCGGGCCTTGTAACCGATTTTGCGCCGCATGTAAGGGAAAATGTCAAATTAGAGCGGTTCAGGACCAAATGCTTCCATTTGATCGCCAACGCGCAAACAAAAAAACACAGATGTCACGAGACCATCCGCAATCCGTCAATCGGTCAGTTGCAGGGCGTTTGCGTCTTTTTCAAGACGCTATGGGTGCCACGCCAATCAGCCATTCGTGCAATTTCCAAACGAAAAGGACATAGGCGAGCAGACCGACGACGATCACCATGATGTCGTTGCGCACAGGTGGCTTGACTGCGGGCACCCCTTCACCGGCAACCACGCGGCCCTTTTCCGATATCCGGTCAACAATTGCCCAGATCAGGAAGGAGCCGAAGAGCAGCAGGGAAGCAAGATCGCCATTGGCCATCAAATGCGCCAAAGCCCATAGTTTGACCGACAGCAGCATCGGATGTTTGGCCGCCACCTTGATCCTGCTGACAGGCAGGCTGGATGCGGCCAGAAAAATGAAGGAGAACAGCATCAACAGCAGGGCGATATGGCTCATCCACGTTGGCGGTGTGTAGACGATCGGACCTTCGTAACGCGCGATGGAAAAGCCCCAGATGATCAATCCGAGCCCGAGGAAGGCAAGCAGCGAATAGAAACCTTTCCAGGCATTCTCGCCACGCTGCGCAATCATCCGTTGGCGAAATTCAGGTGCTGAAATCCTGACGGAATGCACACCAAGAAAAATCACCAGTCCCAATATCAGCCAGACCATTACATCCTCCTCCCGCCCGAAGTGGGCTTGACTATTGTTCTTTGGGCCCGAAGTCCTGGAACAGACAAACAGGCGCGCCCTCCGATCCGCACTTGCGTCGCATTTTGTACAGACCTAGCATGCTTACATGACAATTGATCTGGAAATTGCAAGAAACAGGCTTTCCCGGCGCAAGGCCGAACTCGAGGAATTGTCTCGGCTTTCGGAAGGCTCGCGGTCCACAGTGATGCTCGATCAGCAGGCTGTCGGGCGGTTGTCGCGGATGGATTCCATGCAACAGCAGGCGATGGCAGAGGCGCAGGAGCGGGCGCGCCAACGTGATCTGCTGCGCATTGAAATGGCCGAGCGCCGTATCAACGAAGGCGACTACGGCTATTGCGATGGTTGTGACAACGAAATTCCGGACAAACGCCTTGAAATCGACCCAATGGCTGAGAAATGTGTGCAATGCGCATCGTGATTCTGCTGCACGTCACGTGAATGTCATGCGCAAAGCAAGGCAGTCCTGCTATTCTTTGATTATGTGATTCTCCACTGATACAGCTGCGCCAAACCTCCATTTGTTTATGGACCTATCCATCGCCAAGGTTGAAAATTCCGTGTCCTTTCGTCGTCCCCTGTTGCTGAGCCTCATCCTCTGCGTCGCCACCATCTCTCCGCCTGCCTCGTCGCCTGCATGGGCAAAAGAACACGCCGGCAAACAATTTGTCATTGTGTCTTTCGACGGCGCTCACAACAATGCCCTGTGGGACAAAAGCCGGTCCATTGCCAAGCGCACCGGTGCGCAATTTACCTATTTCCTTTCCTGCACATTCCTGATGACCCGCAAGAACCGCGCCACCTATCATGCGCCGGGGCAAAAGGTCGGGCGGTCGAATGTGGGGTTTGCGGCCAATGAACCGGAGGTCCGACGGCGGCTGGAGCATATCTGGACAGCCCGGGCGGAAGGGCACGAGATTGCCAGTCATGGCTGCGGCCATTTTGATGGGAAAGGCTGGAGCCAGCAGGACTGGACAGCTGAATTGTCCGCCTTTTCACTGGCGCTCGACAAGGCATGGCAGCGCATCGGTGCGGCAAAGGCCGAGCCGGAAGGCTGGAGCGACTTTGCCCGCCGGGACATTGTTGGTTTTCGCGCACCCTACCTGTCCGTCAATGGCAATATGACCGCGGCACTCAAGCAGGCAGGCTATGCTTATGACGCAAGCGGCGTCTCAAGAGGCCCGGCCATGCCGCGTCAGATCGGCGACTTCATAACCTTCGATCTGCCGCTCATCAACGAAGGCCCGAAAAACCGCCGGGTGATCGCCATGGATTACAATCTGTTTGTGCGCCATTCAGGCGGGCTGGAAAACGCCTCAAAATCAGCCCTCTATGAGGAGCGCAGTTACGGCGCATTCCGCAAGGCCTTTGATGAACAATATCAGGGAGAACGCAGGCCGCTGCAGTTGGGATTTCACTTTGTGGAAATGAATGGCGGCGCCTATTGGCGTGCAATGGAACGCCTTTTGAACGACGTGTGCGGACTGCCGGATGTGGCCTGCGTTTCCTACCGCGACGCCATTGAGCAGATGAAGCTGCAGCAACCCGGCGATGGCGGCGCATAGAGCACGCTTTCCACCGGCAGGTTTTTAAACGTCATCACTGGCCAATCGCCCCTGATGGCCAGTCAAACGACGAACAACATGCCGTTAGGACCATCTCATGGCAAGCAGCCGGGCAGCGTGATCACACCCTCCGGCTGACATCTCAAATGCACGCTGTATAAATCAGGGTTTTTCCGCCTCGATCTCCGCGGCGAGCGGGTTTGCTGTTGAATCGATGCGTGCGAGATATTCCGCATCGATATCCGGGAGTGGTTGATCCAGGATCGCCGCTTCAAAGGCCATCAGGCGTTTATGGATCGACAGGAGTTCAACGATCGTCGTCCACGAATTGACAAGATACTGGAAGGACGAGCTGACCTGGCTGAAGGCGGTCAGAATCTGCTGGATCAGGCCCAAAGTCACCTTTCCGGCCACAATGGTCGGAACAAGGATGAAGTAGGCAAAGATATTGTCTGCCTGAAGATAGAATCCCCGTGCAATGTTGAAATACATGTAGTGAAAATACAGCCGGAAATAATTTTTGCGAACATTGTTGAAAAGTTCAGCCACCGTTGGCGGCTGCGCACGATCCGGATCATCCTCGCCATACACCAGTTCCTTGCGGTAGGCCGCTTCGACACGCTGGTTTCTGAATTCCAGGCCCGGAAGTTTGATACCGACGACTGACAGGAGAATTGTACCAAACAGTGACCAGAAAATGGCTGCCGTGAACAATGGGGCGGGGATGGCCCCGATGATTGGCAGTTCGGTCACAGATGACGAAAGACTCCACAGGACAGGTAGAAAGGCAAACAATGTCATGATGGAATCGACCATGCTGACACCCAGACCTTCCATGATCCCGGCAAAGCGCATGGTGTCTTCCTGCACACGCTGTGATGCGCCTTCGATATGGCGTACCTGCTCCCATCTGGACATGTAGTAATTGTTCATGGCGGTGCGCCAGCGGAAAATATAGTGGCTGACCAGAAACCGCGTCGCAACAAAAACCGCCATCGCCATGAAGGCGATGTGACCGAAGGTCAGGATCAAACCGTAAAGATCGGCGGAGGTCACAGTGCCCTTTCCTTCCAGGGCTGACTGAACCGAATCGAAAAACGGTCGACGCCAATTGTTCAACGCAACGGAAACCTGAACCGAAAAATAGGTCGAAAACAGAATGAGTGCGGAGCCCAGTACCGACCAGCGAAACCAGGGATGTGGGCTATACCACGACCAAAAGGCCGCAAAGAGTGCAACTGCAACCGCATAATAGACGTAGAACCAAAGAAAACTTTGTGTCCAGAAATATTGAATGCCTACAACCGGCGGCTGATCCGGCGGCGGGAACGAGAAACCCAGCATCGTGCCAATGGCTGTGCCGTAAATGTACCAGAGGAAGGCACAGGCCAGCGCCCATGCGATTGCCGAAAGGAAAAACCACTTCGGCTGTGGGAAGAATGATTTGAACACGTTGGCTTCTTTCGCTGTATCACGCCAAAGGTCTTTGACATGTAACCCTGGTTTTCATTTGACCGCGACCGGCCCGAAAGGCCGCCGCATGTCCATTTGCTTCAATCCCATAGGTATGGCCGAAAAGGGGTCGGCTTCGATCACAATTATGTGCCCTTGGCGTTTGCATTGGCCATCATCGCGAAAAGTGCCGCCACCACAAGGGCTAATGCGGCCACAAGACTTCCCGATGTGTAATTGCCGGACAATTCAGCGAGATAGCCGGCAATCAGCGGCCCGATGATCTGTCCGGTGCCAAAAGCCGCCGTCATCAGCGCCAGCGCCTTGCGTGGTGCATAGGGCGCCATCAGCCGGCCTATCTGAAGACCATAGGCTGTCACCACAACGAAGGTGAGGCCGAGCAAGGCACCGCCCAGAAACGGCCCGACAGGTGACGGCAAGACGACGCTTGCCGCAACGCCGCAAGCTTCAACCAGGCATCCGGCTACGAATGTGGCAAAAAGTCCAAACCGCCGACGGCATGGCGCCCAGAGCACAAGAGAGACAGCTGCTGCCGTGCCGGTTACCAACCAGACCCAGCCTTCCAGCGGCGATTGCCCCTGCCCCTCCCGCACGATGGCCACAAGAAAGGTTGCCGTGACGATATAGCCAAGACCAAACAGACCATAGGCGATGGTGATGAACACAAGACCGCGGTCCCAGACCAGAGGCCGTTCACGTTTGCCGTGGACACCGGGCAGCGGATCGACACGCACCAAAAGCACAGCAGCAATCGTGCCAAGCAGCGCCAGCCCTGCGGCGGCAAACCAGCCGGTCGTCCAGTGACTGTCGAGATGTGTCAGAACCAACAACAGCAGGGCTGAACAGACCAGCCCGACACCAACGCCGCCAAAATGCAGTTTCTGAAGATCATCGCGGCCAGCCGCCTGCAAATGACTGAACACGATGGTTGAACCGAAGACCATCACGAAGGCGCTGGCAATTCCCGCGGCCAAACGAATGATCGAGAGCGACCAGACCTCATGGGCAAAGGGCATGGCGAAAAGCAGGATGGTCGTGGCCAGCAGGCCGGCGGCAAAAACCGATCGCTCGCGGCCTGCCGCCCAGCCTTGCGACGCCAGAATGGCGCCAAGCAGATAGCCGACATAATTGGATGAGGCAATCAGACCGGCCTGATAGGCGTTGAGAAACAATCCGTCCATCAGATCAGGCAGCAGCGGCGTATAGACAAAGCGTCCAAGCCCCATGGCCACCGCCATGGCAACAAGGCCGCCAAGCGCCAGTCTGATCACAGAGTTGTCCGTAGGGGTGCTGGAAGGGGTCATCCGGGTCTTCTATCGGCCATTAACATGCGCGTGCTATCGCACCCCTGAGCGCGCCGTGCAAGACATCCCATGCGATCTGGTTTTGCCACGCACCAAGGGACCGGCAAGGCGAACGGAGATGGCAAAGTCGATGTCTGCAGGACGGTGCTTGACATGCTTCATTGTTTAACATATCTGTTATTTAACTTATGAGGCAATCAATGAATGTACAGACCATATTTTCGGCACTGTCAGACCCCACCCGGTTTGCGATCGTCGAACAACTTTTGCAGGACGGCGACCAGACGGCCGGCTCTCTGGCAGAGCCCTTCAACATTTCCAAACCTGCGGTCTCGCGCCATCTCAAGGTGCTGGAGGACGCGGGAATCATTGAACGACGCATTGACCGCCAGTTCCGCTCGTTTCGCATTCGACCGGCAAGCCTGCGTGCGGTGGACGACTGGATCGGCCGCTACCGGCAGTTCTGGCAGACTTCATTCGACCGACTGGAAAAAGTGATTGCGCAGGAGGAGAGCAAAAATGGCAACCGTGACTGACGACAAGATCCTGGTGATTGAACGGGTCATTGCGACAACACCCGAAAGGCTTTTTGATGCCTGGGTGCAACCCGACTTGCTGGTGCAATGGTGGGGACCTGAGGGCATGTCCACCCCGAAACACCAGATGGATGTGCGCGAGGGCGGCGCCTGGGAGACGACCATGCGCAATGCCGATGGCGGCGAACATGTGTGCTGCGGCACCTACAGGACAATCGACCGTCCAAACCGTCTGGTGTTCAGTTGGGCATGGAAACAGCCGGACGGAAGCCAGGGCGAGGTCACCGAAGTCTGCGTGACCTTCACAGCTGTTGCCGGCGGCACAAGAATGGTCCTGGACCAGCGTGCATTTGCCGATGTGCCCGCCAGAGACAACCATGGCATGGGCTGGAATTCCAGCTTCAATTGCCTCGAACAATTGTTTGCCTGAGGAACGGAATGATGGATCAACACAAAATCGTTTCACGCGAGGCATGGGTGCAGGCGCGCGTCGCACTGCTGGAGCGTGAAAAGGCCTTTACCCGTGAGCGTGACGCCCTGAGCATGGAGCGCCGCTGCCTGCCCTGGGTAGAAGTCACCAAACCATATACCTTCAACACAAATGAAGGCGAAAAGGCACTGGCGGATCTGTTCGGCGATCACAGCCAATTGGTGGTTTACCACTTCATGTATGGTCCCGACTGGCAGACCGGCTGCAAGAGCTGTTCCTTCTGGGCGGATAATTTCGACCGAAACATCGCCCATCTTGCGGCCCGTGATGTCACATTGGTTGCCGTATCACGCGCGCCACTTGAGACACTCAATGCATTTCGCCGGCGGATGGACTGGAGCTTTGATTGGGTATCGTCCGGCGGCAGCGATTTCAACTATGATTTTGACGTGTCATTCACGCCGGAAATGCGGGAAAAGGGCAAAATCCGCTACAATTACCAGGCCAGTGATTTCCCCGTTGACGATGCACCCGGCATCAGCGTTTTTTGCAAGGGCGAGGACGCAGCAATCTACCACACCTATTCGACCTATGGCCGCGGGCTCGACATGCTCAATGCCGGCTATCACTATCTGGATCTTGTTCCAAAAGGCCGTGACGAAGATGGAAACCAGCCCATGTCATGGTTGAAGCTGCGCGATTCCTATGCGGCAAATGGCGCCTGAGAACCGGACCTGTTTCGATCAGGGTTCCTCCACGGCCGATATCAGTGTTTTTTCCCGATATCGGCTGGGTGATTGTCCAACCCCCCGACTGAAAACCCGGCTGAAATAGGCCGGATCGGAAAATCCAAGCCCGATAGCAATTTCCTTGACGCTGAAACTTGTGAACATCAGATGGCGGCGGGCTTCGAGCAACAGTCGTTTTTCGATCACATTGGAGGCGGAACTGTCCAGCACAGCGCGGCAGATCCGGTTGAGATGCTGCGCCGTGATGCCCAGTGCGCTGGCATAATAGCCGACCGGATGGTGATGGCGGAACTCGCGATCCACCATTTCACTGAAGGCGCGCATGAGGACCGTCGAACGGTCAGGCGCACGACCGCCATCCTGACAATCCACATCGCGAAAGGCGCGATAAATACCCACCAGTACAAGGCTGATCCGCGCGCGCAGCGCTGCGGCACGCGCCGGCGAGCGCCAATCGGCCTCCTGTGTCAGAACCCGCATTTCATGCCCGATGGATTCAATCGACAGTGCATCGCGCAATATTTGCGGCTGGCGCAATGCCGCCTGAATATCCGGCGAACCGGCAAAGGCGGCACGCACGTCCCTTTCGAACAGAGTGAGGATAATGCCGTCGACATTTTCGGAAAAGACAAACCCGTGCACCGTCAGGGCCGGGACAACAACCAGCGCCGGTCCGGCTATGGTATGAACATCGCCATCAAGGGTCACTTCGGCCGCGCCGCTTTTCAGGTGCACAATCTGAAACAGCCCCTCATGGCGGTGCGGTGAAATATTGAACCTGTAAACGCGTGACCTGGCCGCAAGCGTTTCCCAATGCAGCCAGTCATCAATGGCGGCCTGCTCGCCATACAGTGCATAAGTCGGTATGATTTCCATTGGCACTCCGATGTTCGGATTATCCAATTCTTTGCCTTCATTGTCCATTGGCCAATTCGTAATCTCGACCGATTGTAGTGCAACAGATAACAAGCCGTTATATGGGAGGGTATACCTATGCGCACTCAGGTCGCCATCATTGGTGCAGGACCGGCCGGTCTGATGCTTGGCCGGCTGCTTGAACAGGCAGGCATAGACAGTGTCATACTGGAGCGCAAAAGCGCCGACTATGTGCTTTCAAGAATTCGCGCCGGTGTGCTCGAACAGGGCAGTGTCGACATGCTGCGCAATGCGGGTGTCGGCGCCCGGATGGACGTGGAGGGCCTTCCGCATCAGGGAATCGAACTGAGTTATGACGGCAAGCTCCAGCGCATCGACTTCATGGAGAGGGTCGGTCGGCAGGTAATGGTCTACGGCCAGACGGAAGTCACTCAGGATCTGATGGATGCACGCAATGCAACCGGCGCAATCACCATCTATGAAGCTGAGGATGTCGCCCTGCATGAATTTGACAGTTCCCATCCCCGCGTCACCTGGCGCAAGGATGGCGTTGAACAGGAACTGACGTGCGATTTCATTGCCGGTTGTGACGGCTATCACGGGGTATCGCGTGCCAGCGTTCCAGCGCAGGCAGTCAAGACGTTTGAGCGGGTCTATCCTTTTGGCTGGCTTGGCGTGCTGGTGGATCAGCCGCCGGTTTCCGATGAGCTGATCTATGCCCATCACGAACGGGGTTTCGCCCTGTGCTCCATGCGGTCGCTGACACGCAGCCGTTATTATGTCCAGGTGGGCTCTGACGAGAAAGTGGAAAACTGGTCGGACGACCGGTTCTGGGATGAATTGCGGGCGCGTCTGAATGTCGAGACGGCCGAATCCATGAAGATCGGGACGTCCATCGAGAAGTCGATTGCGCCGCTGCGCAGCTTTGTTGCCGAGCCCTTGCGGTTTGGATCTCTCTTTCTGGCCGGAGACGCCGCCCATATCGTACCGCCGACGGGCGCCAAGGGCCTCAATCTCGCCATGAGTGACGTCAAGGCGCTCGGCGCGGCCATGATTGAATTCTATGGCGAAAAGTCCGCCGCCGGCATCGACCATTATTCGAGCAAAGTGCTTGACCGGATCTGGAAGGCCGAACGGTTTTCCTGGTGGATGACCAGCATGATGCATGTCTTTCCGGAAAGCGGTGCTTTCGGCTTGCGCATCCAGCAGGCTGAATTCAATTATCTCGCCGGTTCGATCGCCGCACAGCAAAGCCTGTCGGAGAATTATTGCGGCCTGCCCGACTGATATACACAAGCTCCCTCGACCGCCAGGGGACGACGTTGTGCCGATGCTTGACATTCCCTGGTGCGCCTGATGTAGGACAGCTAACGGCCTGTCGGCCATGCATGAACCACTATCTGATGAGGGGTGCAGACAATCGGCACGATGGATTGCCTTGAACGTGTCAAATCATGGTGCACCCGCGTGGCCCTGCCCTATTGGGGCGAGGTCGGGTTCGACGCGGCAACGGGCTCCTTCCACGAGAGACTGGATTTTACCGGCACGCCAATAATCACAGCGCCGCAGCGCACGCTTGTTCAGGGGCGACAGATCGCTGTTTTTGCGCAAGCGGCAATGTCCGGATGGTTTCCCGGCGGCGGTGAACGCGCCATCAGGGCTGCCGATACGATGATCCGCAGACATTGGGGTGCCAACGGAGAACCGGGCTGGGTCTATTCCGTTGCGCGCGATGGCGCAATTGTCGATGCCACGCGCGCTTCATACACCCAGGCCTTCGCGCTTTATGGTCTCGCCTGGGCCTATCGCCTGCAGCCCGAGGCGCGCTATCTGGCCCTCGCCGATCAGACCTTTGCCTTCATGGACCGCCACCTGACGCTGCCGCCTCATAGCGGCTTTCTCAACCATACCGGACCCGATGCAGGCGGAAGACGTCAAAACCCGCATATGCATCTGTTTGAAGCGGCATTGGCCTGGTACGACGTGACGGGTGAGCGCCGGTTTCTTGCCCGTGCAGACCAGATCTTCCAGCTCTTCGAAAACAAATTCTTTCAGCCGGATACATCGATACTCGTTGAAAACTTCAAGGACGACTGGCAACCGGCTTCAGGGGCCCGGGGCCGAACCTTTGAACCCGGTCACCATTTCGAATGGGTATGGCTGTTGCACACCTATGCGCAGCACAGTGGACGCAACGTGCAACCCTTTGCCGATACCCTTTTTTCAAAGGCAAGCGACTTCGGGTTTTCAAACGGCATGATCGTCGATGCTGTCCTCGACAATGGCACCATAGCCGATCAAAGCACCCGATCCTGGCCGCATACGGAAGCTTTGAAAGCCGCAGCAAGCGAACATCTTGCCGGTCGTGGGGCCATGCCGGATATGGCCGAAAGACTGCTCAAAACTCTGGAAACACAGTTTCTCGGCAAACCTTTTCCTGCGGGATGGTTCGATCATTTCAATGGGGATGGATCGATGAAGGTGGATTTCGTACCCGCCAGCACCCTTTATCACATCGTGCTCGCCCTTGGCGAAGCCGACCGCATTTTCAATCAGGAAAACAAACCGACAGGCCGGGCAAATGATCCAGAATGACAAACGAATTTGCGATGGTGTGGGCCTATGGCTGGAAAACTGCACCGGGCGTGACTGGGACGGGCTGCCGGGACTGTTTCTCGACAGGGATGGCGTCATACTGGAAGAGACCGGTTATCTGGGCCGTGTGGAGGATGTCCGCCTTGTCGATGGCGCTGTACGGCTCATCGGATGGGCCAACCGCCAGGGCATTCCGGTGATTGTTATCACCAACCAGTCGGGTATTGGTCGCGGCTATTACGATTGGCAGGCTTTTGCGGCTGTCCAGGACGAATTGGACCGCCAATTGCAGCGCGATGGTGCGCAGGTGGATTTCGTTGTGGCCTGCGCCTACCATGAGGATGGCAAACCGCCCTTTGCGATCGACAATCACCCCTGGCGCAAACCCAACCCGGGAATGATCCTGGCGGTGCGTGATCAATGTCGGCTTGACCTGTCGCGCTCAGTGCTGGTGGGTGACAAATGGTCCGATCTGGAATCTGCCGCGCGCGTTGGCATGGCGCGCGGTCTGCTGGTAAAAACCGGACATGGGGCACAGCAGGCAAATATTCCGTTTTCATTCGAACCTGGGTCCATGCGGATTGACATTGCCGAAAGCCTTGAAGAGGCCCTGGCGATCTTCAAACAGGAAACCAGCAGCGCGTCAGGATGAAACAGGCCTCATTGAAGATGATATGTTTATGGCATCGACAAGCTCGTGGAAAACATCGCTGAATGCAACTGGATTGCCCACATAGAGCGTCTTGTCAGGTCTCTGCTTGCGAATGTCAGCAGACATCTGGTCGCGAAGCGCCGGATCGTCAATCATGCGCAGCGCTGCGCTTATATAGTCCTCTGGCGTTGCTGCAATTGTCCATTGCGGAAAATTCATTCGCCGGAACATGCCTTCGTCTATATGCGAATGCACCTCGTCGCCCGTGAAGCAGATTCCCGGCAGCCCGCAATAGACCGTATCCACAATCCCATTGGTATTTCCGAAGGGAAACGGATTGGCAAACATGTCGCACATTGCGATATTGGCCATATAGTGCTCGTAGGCTGTGGTCTCATGCACAATGGCTCCCGACAGATATTGCGCGATGGCTTTTTTGGCGTAGCTGTGAACCAGTTCCGGCGCTCCGCCGAGCAGAAAATGAAATTCGACTTCGTGTCTGGCCTGTTGCTGGATCGCCCGGCAGGTCTCCAGAAAGAGGGGGTTGAGCTTCATGATGGCGGTTGGCACGGCAATCCTGACAGGACCACCGGCCTTTCTCACTGATTTGGGCAATTGCACGGTTGGCTCGAAATAGGGCAAGGCGTTTTTGGGAACCTGGGTAACATTTTCACTGAAGAGCGAAACATCCCCGACATAATCCTCTTCGACAACAACATGATCGATCTTGTCGGAATGGGTCGTCGCCGGGTGACCGAGCGCGAGAACCTGGGTGGGCGCCAAGCGGATATTGACAAGATAGAGGCTGTGAAGCGCCATGCCCACAGAGGGAAAATAGGTCGCGACGGGCCTGTGTTCCTCAACCAGTTTCAGGACCGGTTTCATGAAGCGCAGGTCAGGAGAATAGGGCTCCAAAACATGAAACTCGTCAAACAATTCCTTCCCTGCTGCATCGACCATTCCCTTGGGGCCGAATCCGACCATTCGGTATTGCTCGCGCAGGGCTCGCATGGATATCGAATGGGTGCGCATGATAGAATGTCTCTTGTGGAACCATTCCAGCATGACAAACACGGTGGGTCTGGAAGACGAGTCTCTCGGCATCAAATGTGGATCGACGATGCCGACATCGTTCATATGACGACGCAATAGCTTGTTGAGTGGCCGCTTGACGTTATGCTTGTCTTTTTCCAGCCCGTAGCTTGAATGCATCCACAGATCGACAAGGATTTCCACCGGCAATGCAGCAATATTGTCCAGTTTACCCAGCGCTTCAGTAATCCACCGTAACAGGAGTTCACGTTTTTGATGCGCACTTTGTGTCGCCAGCAATCTGTTGGAAAGTATAGCGATTGCAAGCGAAGTCGCCAGCTTGGGCGCGCGTTTGAAAAAAGCGGAAAAATTGATCGGTAATGACGATTCCGCACCATAGAGAATGCTTAACTTGAACAATTCATCAGGTTGGGCCGTCATCAGGAAATCCGATGTCGGCTCAACGCCCAGCCGCTTCAGAATAAAGTCCGTGTTGCCAAAGGAACTGGCATTGAAAACAAGCGCAAGCCACCGGTGCAATACCATGAAACGCAGCAGGCGTTTTTCACCAATGATGCAATCTTGCCGTGAAAAAAGCTCCGCTGCGGCGGCTGCAATTCTGGTTGCAATTTCTTCTGCGCGTTGCGTCACAAAAGCCGGATGAAATTCCTTTTGTGGAATATTGGGTGAACGGCCCCCATTCGTCGACAGGGCAGCCAACAAACTGAGCAAGCTGTCCAAAGCAGTTTCATTGCTGCCTAGCCAAACCTGCTGCTCGAAGTCATTGATTGGCGATGCTCCGTTTTCATTCATGGTTTGATCCTTTAGGAACTCTGGATGGCAAGGCGGCAACAGACTGTCTGCTGCCATTTATGTTGCGGCAACCATAAATGCCTTGCAGCGGTTGCAGCCTGACATTACTGAAGCCATTTAAACAGAACAGGCAAACTTGCATGTAAACGTAAAAAGCCCCGGCCTTTCAGCCGGGGCTCTGTCATCCAAGACTGAATTGATCAGAATTTTTTCTTCAAGCCAAGCTGGCCGTCAATGCTTGAATAGTCTGATCCAACAATACCACTGACACCGGCTTCAAACTCGAAGTCCTGGGCCGTCATCATCGTGAACCCGACACCACCAAAGAAGCCGCTGACATTGATGTCATAGGTGCTGGTAAAGCTGGCGCTGTTTTGCAGGTTTGCAGAAACAGTCGTATCCAGTGTGCCAAAATCCTCACGCCAACCGGCCACCGCATTGAAGGTGGTTGCACCATGCGTTGCTGAAATCCGCGATCCGGCTTCCATGAGGAAATGCGTATCGCTGGAGCTGCCGACGCTGAGCGCTGTTGAACCGCCCTGTTCGTCATAGGCTCCGGTTTTGACATAGCCGAATGTACCGGCAAGGAACGGTGTCACCGTGGTGCCGTTGGCCTTGAAGTCGTATCCGCCCTCGGCCCGCAAATTGGCCTGGCCGCCGGAATAGTCGGCTGTCAGGGTTTCATTGGCCGTGGAATTGAAGCGGGACTGGTCGATCTGGTTGAAGGCGCCGCTGGCAACTCCCGACATGTACCAGTCACCTTTCTGGAAGCGACCGTATATGGCAGGCATGTAGCTGACGACATCGCCGGAAGCCGCGGACCCATCGAAATTCGTACCGGCAACTGCAAAGGCGGCACCGACAAGCATTCCATCCCCGGTTTCAGCTTCGACACCAAAGCCCACGCCGACCGTCTGGAGATCATATCCACCGACAACACCGTCGTTTGACAGGTCGCCTATGCCGCCAAAGCCCTGGATCCACCACTGGCTGGAACCATTGGATGGACCCTTGTTGGTATTGGCCATTCCAAAGGTCGCCGTGTTCGAACTACCGTTGCCGCTGCCACCAAGCCGTGATGCAAGCGTGTCCATCAGCTGCTGATTGGCCGCGTAAGACCCGGCCGCAGAACCGCGGCTGCCCGACGGGCTGTAATCGGCAAGAACTCCGGCCACACCTGTTGCGCTGCCCTGCCGGTAGAGGGCATCCACCAGTGCACGCTCTTCAACTGTCACGGGATCGTCATTCTCAAGGTCGTCAATCAACCCTGCGGCGAGACCGAGCAGCCCCAGTCCCCCGGCTTCACCACCGGCGACCTCGTTGATGTCATTGGCATCCAGGCCGAGAACAAGTTCACTGCTGTCAAGAGTTTCAATATAGACATCCATCAGAGCCGACGTGTCATCCACGCTTTGGCCACCAGATCCATCCGAATCGAGATCCCCAGAAGCGTCCAGGGCCGTCCATTCTGTTCCGTCCTTATAGAACCCATCGACATAGGCGGTAACGGTCTTGCCACGAATATCCGCGAACGTTGTCGCCACACCCTGATTGACAGGCGTTGTCAGGTTTCCTGTGAAATCTCTCAAATAGGTCGCCAGATAATGCTCGCCAACAATATCGCCCATATTGACGAAATCACCAGTAAAATTGTTACTCGCACGTACAGCGTAATCGTCATTGGTGGATGTCAGGACACCGGTATTGGTGAAATTGGCAGTGAAGTCAGCATCGAAAAAGACAGCGTGTTCTTCAGCCGAAATATTGCCTGAATTCATGAAGTCACCGGTAACGTTGCCATTGAAGTAGACAGCATAGGGATTTGTCGCAATGATATTACCCGAATTGGTGAAATCACCGGAGAATTCAGTGTCAATCCTTACGCCGTAATATTCGTCGCCAAAGGTCCTGATATTGCCGGAATTGACAAAGTCACCGTCCAGGCCATTAGTAAAGAACACCCCATAATATCCACCGGTTATATTGCCGGAATTGGTGAAATCACCACCGACGTAAGTGCCGAAATGTACGCCATAATGATCGCTGGTGATGTTGCCGGAATTGGTGAAGTCATCGTCGAGGTCGCCGTTAATCACGACACCATACTGGCTGCCGAGGATCGTGCCTTCATTGGTAAAGTTGCCGCCTACATCGCCATAGATCACGACGCCGTAGGACCCGCCGTCGAGCCTGCCCGTATTGGTGAAATCGTCATCAACATGGTCTTCGATGTAAACGGCATATTCTTCAGATGTGATATTGCCGGAATTGGTGAAACTGCCTTTGATATCTCCTGCGACATACACACCGTATTCATCATCTCCGGAGATATTACCCGAGTTGGTGAAATCACCATCCAAATCATTGCCGATGAAAACGGCATAGTCATCAGATGTGATATTGCCGGAATTGACGAAATCGCCGTTAACTTCTCCTCCGACATACACACCGTAGGTATCACCCGAAATATTACCCGAATTGGTAAAATTACCATTCAGATTATCGTAAATGAAGACACCATATCCATCACCGGATATCTTGCCGGAATTGAAAAATTCGCCGTTCAGGTCTCCCTGAAGAATAACGCCATAGCCGTATTCATCATCCGCCGTGATATTGCCGCTATTGGTGAAATTGCCGGTCATGTCGTCGCCGACACCAACACCATATTCGGAGCCGCTTATGTCGCCGCTATTGGTGAAATTACCGTTGAATTTGCCGGTGACAAACACACCATAGCTATTGTCTCCGGTGATACTGCCGCTGTTGTCAAATTCCCCGGTAAAGTTACCACGTGTTAAAGTGTAGCCACTTCCACCGAAACTCACCCATTCATCGACACCAACATAAAAGCCGTGGTCTTCACCCGAAATGTCGCCGCTATTGGTGAAGTTCCCGACAAAATCACCCTGAACGAAGACACCGTCTCCGTCTTTTCCGGTGATATTCCCACTATTGGTGAAATCGCCGGTGAAATTGGAGCCGACCTGATCACCATAGGACGACACACTGCCTTCCAAATAGTCTTCCGCGATAAAGACACCGGTTTCCCCGCCGACTATGTCCCCGCTATTGGTGAATTCACGATCCGCACCACCAAAGTTACCCTGAACCCAGACACCGTATCCTTCATCGTTGTCTCTGGCGGTTATATTGCCCGTATTGGTGAAATTGCCGTTGAGATCATCCTCGATATAGACGCCATAATATTCGCCGCTGATTTCACCATTATTAACAAAATTTCCGCCCACATCACCGTTGATTATTACGCCGTAATAACGCTGACCCCGGATTTCGCCAGTAGAGGTATTGGTGAAATCACCATCAAGATCATCAGATATCCAGACGCCATAATACCTGTCCCCCCTGATATCCCCTGAATTTGTAAAGCTTCCTCCAACATAATCATCGATCAGGACACCATAGCTGCCTTCTATCGTCCCGGAATTCGTGAAGTTTCCACCCACATATCCGCCTACATAGACGCCATAGGTGTCCCCGGCAATAAACCCGGAATTGCTGAAGTCTTCATCAACATCTCCGTCTACGAACACGCCTGCGGTGCCACTATAGTTGGTTATAGTAAAGCCGGGATTGGTAAAGCTGATGATGTCGCTATAGCTCAGGCCACCCGATGTATTCTCGGTCACCACCTCCTGGGCCATTGCTGCATTGGCCACCAATGCGTGGGGCAAAGCAGCCAGCAGAGCTACGGCGGAGATACTTTTACGCAGTTTGGTGCGGCGCTGCAGGTAACTGATCATGACTTATTTCCCTCTATATAGTCGCATCACGCGTCATCAGACACATGGCAGGCAATCTTGCATAGTCCCGACCGAATCGGTAGGGCATTATAACGCCAAACGGAGTAAACAAACCGTTTTCGCGCCACAATTGCAGTGCAAGAATCTTCAAACAACGATTCTCTTCACCTTCGTGGTTACCCTGAGGATCAAATTCTGTCTACCGGCAAGGAACAAATTATTGAATTGCGGCGGTCGAATTGGCTCATGAATCCGCTTATGTGATTTTTGCGCAACACACAGGCAATTTTTTTCATTTCATGCAACAGGCCACCCGGAGTGCTGTCAATATGGCCCTAATGGGTGTTCAGGCATGCTCTGTACAAAATATGATCCAGTATATAAGGACATCCATCTAGAACTGGCGCGTCAAATCACTCTGGCGCTTGTGCTCGCGGGTTTTCCAGGTCGTTTCCTTCTGATGGTGATCCGTCAAAGGTTTTTTTCCGAACAGACGCATGAGCATGCCGACGGGAGTCAGGACTCCGAAATAGACGACGCCCATCATGATGGGGGACATGAACCGCGAGAGAAAATGGCCAAAGGCCATCCATTGACGCTCGAGCGGGCCAAGTCTGCCGGGGATCAACGAACCGGCCAGCAACAGCAGCCCGCCTGGCGCCGCCAGCATACAGGGCACAATATCGTGGCCACGCCAAAACGACAGCCCGGCCAGAACAAGCAGGGCAATCCCCAGGGTAAAGGCAAATTTGCGCCCCTGCTTTATGGCTAATCTGTCTGGTGTTGCCATGGCCAATCCTCGCTGTCGACAAATGAAACCTGATCGTCCTTGTGGAGCATGAAAGAGCCGATCACCAGGGTATCAATGTTTGTCCGCATGAAACATGCATAGGCATCCCTCGGACTGCACACGATCGGCTCACCACGCACATTGAATGATGTGTTGACCAGGACGGCACATCCGGTGCATTTTTCAAATGCGACGAGCAGATCATGATAGTCGGGATTTGCAGCCCGGGAGACCGTCTGCACACGGGCCGAGTAATCGACATGAGTGACGGCGGGAATATCAGAGCGCGCGACATTGAGCTGATCGATACCCCACAGTTCAGAATTGTCGGCGGCTTTTGCCACACGGCGCTCTTCTTTCACCGGTGCGACGATGAGCATATAGGGCGAATCCACATCCAGATCGAAATAGTCCGACACTTTGTCGCGCAGGACACTGGGAGCAAAGGGCCGGAAGCCTTCGCGGAACTTGATCTTGAGGTTCATCTGTGCCTGCATCGAGGGGCTGCGCGGATCACCCAGGATCGACCTGGCGCCCAAAGCGCGCGGTCCGAACTCCATGCGCCCGTTGAACCAGCCTACAACCTGCTCTTTGGCAAGGATTTTTGCGGTTTCCGCCAGCAGATCCTCCCGCTCCATGCGCTGATAATGGGCGCCGATGCGTTTGAGATAGGCCTCAACCTCTTCATCGCCGAAGGACGGTCCGAGATAGGCCCCCTGCATGGCGTCATTGCGCCCGTCAGGCTGACGCTCTCCCTTGTAATGCCTGTGCCAGATCAACTGGGCGACACCAAGGGAACCACCGGCATCACCGGATGCGGGTTGAATCCACAGGCGCTCGAATGGTCCCTCACGCAAAATGCGTCCATTGGCGACGCAGTTCAGGGCAACACCGCCGGCAAGACACAGGTTCTTCTGTCCTGTCTCGGCATGCACATTACGCACCATGCGCAGCATTATTTCTTCACAGACATCCTGCACCGAGCGGGCAAGATCCATATCGCGCTGGGTCAGCGGTGACTCGGGCACCCGCGGAGGGGCGCCAAAGAGCTGATCAAAGCGCGCATTGGTCATGGTCAGGCCACCCAGATAGTCGAAGTAATCCTGATTGAGCGCGAAGGAACCGTCCGTTTTCAGTTCGACCAGATGATCATAGATCGTCTGCACAAACCGGGGCTCGCCATAGGGCGCCAGTCCCATCACCTTGTATTCACCGGAATTGACCTTGAAGCCGGTGTAATAGGTAAAGGCGGAATAGAGCAGGCCAAGGGAATCGGGCCAGAGCATTTCCTTGATGATTTCGATTTCGGAACCACGGCCGATGCCCTGGGAGGATGTCGCCCATTCTCCCACCCCATCCACCGTCAGTATTGCGGCCTCTTCAAAGGGCGATGGGAAAAAGGCGCTGGCGGCATGGGATTCATGGTGCTCGGCAAACAGCAACGGCCCCTTGTAATTTCCCAGTTCCCTGCGGAGCAGATTTTCAATCCACAGCTTTTCGGCCATCCAGATCGGGCCGGATTTTCGGAACTGGGAAAAGCCTTTCGGTGCTATCGACATATAGGTGCTGAGAATGCGATCGAATTTCAAAATGGGCTTGTCGTAGAAACCCACTGCAGTGACATCACCCATGCCGATACCGGCTTCATTCAGGCAGTAGTCCACCGCGTGGGCGGGAAACCCACTGTCTCCCTTTTCGCGGGAGAATCGCTCCTCCGAGGCTGCAGCCACGATCTCGCCGTTGCGCAGCAAGGCAGCCGCGCTGTCATGAAAATACGCTGAAATACCAAGTATTATCGTGTCAGCCATGGCAAATCTCCGTCGCACCACTTTTTTGATGAGGCGGTTTTTGCCGCCAGGCCTTCCAATGGATCAGCATCAAACATCAGCCGGACTCATCGTGGTTCAGAACCAAAACAGGATATCAATCGGGCGCAGCAGGTCTTCATTGCTGAAGCCCCATCTTGTCAACCAGCCGCTTTGCCGCCGATGCATAGGCTGCATATCCAAGAGAGAGCGGATGTCCGTCATTGCGGCGCGGGTAGGTCAGGATATTGCGCTGACGTCCGTACAGATGGGCTCTGTGTGTATCCTCAAGCGCAAAAACAAAGGGCAATTGCACCTTTTCAAGAATGCTGCGGATTTCCGCCTCCAGCGCCACCTGTTTTTGAAGGCTTTCCACAAAGCCGGGGTCGAGTTCCCCGAGCTTGTCCTGGCGTGCAAAAAACTCGTAAATCACCCGCTCGCGGGAGGGGATGACCATGATGCCCACATCCAGCCCTTCTTGCGCCATCGCCTTCCATGATTCAAGCAATGGCGGCAGGTTCTTCCACATCGCGGCAACTTCGGGAACCTGCCTATCAATACTGCGGTCATGCTTTTCAATGCGTATGCGTGAGATCGGATCGACGCCGTCCGGAAAGGTCAATGCTTCACCCGGCGCGCTCCAGCTGGGGAACTTTTTGCGCTGCTGGCGACCAAGAAAGCCCGCAATCGTTTCCAGGCCATCATGGGTCAGTGCCAGCAGGGCAATATTCTGTTTCAGGCGGTCATAAAATCCGCTCTTATCATCATAATCATCGTGAAGGCATCCCACCGGATAGGCTGGCCATTCGAGGTTGAGTTTCTTGCGCTCCTCCTGCCAGAATGCGCTGGGATTGTTGAGGATCAGGCAGTCGGCATCGGACGCATAGAACAATTCGAAATCATTCGTCGGATAGAGCGCGACGATGGCTGCCTTTGTTTCCGGATGGCGTTCGAGCTTCAGGAGCGCGTGATAGGAAAGCAGTCCATAACCGCCAAGGCCGAGATTATACACGTCCTTGCCAACCGCCTTGCCCAATCGGGCTGGCCATGCTTCTGCGGATCGCACATTGTTCCCGAAGGTCTGTGAATCACCCAGTGCAATCCATTCGCGTCCGATGCCGGCTTTATTGCGATAGCCGTGCGAATCGATTTCCGGGATTTTCTGTGAAGCGCGAAATCCGACATTCTCATCAAAAACCCGGTTGGAAGCCAGTGTATTGGGGTAGACAGTGGTCCAGCGGACAATGAATTCGGCGATCACCAGAGTGAACAGGGTTGCAACGGCCACCACGCAGATTTTCAGAAAAAGATTCTTGTGCATGCCAGCGTTCATGGCTTTTTGCTCTGGTTTAGTCAACCGGTATTGATGATTGCGCTCGTATAGCAGGACACGGACCGGAATTGCGTTTGGCCGGAACATAATAACCAAAAAAATGGTTCAGCACATGAAATGTGCAGGGCCATAACATACGAGACACTGGATTTATTGCAGCAACCCGTGTTTTAAAGTCCTGAAGGCCGATGATTCTAACGATAGCCCGATCAGCTATTGCCGGAACGGCGGTTTTCAGCGCGCGAAGACGATCCATCAGGGCGGTTGCGGCCGATTAAACCGGAGGATGACATGGCAGCACTCTCGATTATTACCGTTTGCAAGGGAAGGCTTTCTCACCTGAAAAAGAGTCTGCCGAAGTTCATTGCCCAAAATCGGTGCGAGGTCATTGTTGTCGACTATGACTGCCCCGAAAACACCGCCGATTATGTAACGTCCGACCATCCCGGCGTCAAAGTCGTCAAAGTGCAGAACCGGCCGAATTTCAACAATTGGGAGGCCCGCAACATCGGAGCGAAACAGGCAAGTGCCGACCTGCTTGCTTTCGTGGATGCGGATGTGATTCTGGCACCCAACTTTGCCGATTGGGTACTGGATAATATTTCCCCCGAAGCTTTCGGCAAGATGCCCCATGCGCTCGCCCAGCAGATCCATGCCCATGAGGAACTCACACCAGCCGCCAACCGGCTTGAAGGGCTACTGGTCGTGCCGCGCGAGACCTTTGTCGAGCTGGAAGGCTATGACGACATCTTGCTTGGCTGGGGTGCGGGAGGCGACCTCGACATCTGCGACCGGTTGTTGCTGAAAGACCAGAAAATCATCATTCTGCCCGAAACGCTGGTTGAAAGCACCATCGATCATTCAATGGATGATCGGGTCCGGTTTCACAAGATGTCGCTTTCAAACAGCCACCTTGTCGGCACCCTGTATCGAACCTCCAAAAACAGTCTGATGCGCATTTTCGGAAAGAACATGCCTCTTGAAGAAAGAAAAAGGCTTTATGCGCTGTCACAAAGGGCTGCGGTCGGCAAACCGGGATCAAATTCGGCCAAGATGGACCTGCTCGTCATTTCGCGGAAAATTCCCGGTGCCAATTACAAAATAGAGCAGACCGTAACGACAAAGGTCACATGGGAAGAGCGGTGATCATCGTGTTCTGGCGGATCAATCAGCAAAGCGCCGAGAAATTCCGGATTCCCGCCAACCAGATGCCCGCTAACCGGATGCGGGTCGTTTGTCCCGGCCCATTGCCGGCATGCGTGCAGTTGCGTATTTCCACGCGCGCCGGTGGACAATGACCCAATGACTGTTTTTGTGCATTCATGGTTTCGATCCGGCAGCACCTGGCTCTGGGGCAAATTCAGGAACGACAATCAATATGTGGCCTATTATGAGCCTCTGAATGAGGAGCTTCCCGAATGGACTCCGCATTTGCTGAAGACAAGAGCCGCACGCGCGTTCGTGGGTGACAAGCATCCGTCAAACGACCGGCATTACTTTTACGAATACCTGGAACTGATTGCATCCGACCGGCTGCAATTTGACAAAAAACTGGCTTTTGACAGATATTTCCTTACCGCCGACGAAGACGATGCGCCGCTGAAGGACTATCTTTCAAGGCTGATTGGCGAGGCCAAAGGCCTGCATCGCACGCCGGCATTGTGTTTTTGCAGAAGCCAGATGCGCGCCTCCTGGATGAAGCGGAATTTTGACGGGCTGCATATCGCGCAGGTCCGCAATCCCTGGGACCAGTGGGCCTCCTTTGGGCGACACAGCTACTTCAAGAAAAGCGTTCTGATAACGGCCTACTGCATAGACAAGCGCCATCCGGGTTTTTTTTCCCACATCGAAGGGTTTGATCATCTGGTGTCGGCCTGGAATTCGGGGAAGCAGGTGGGTATCAGCGAAAAGGCCTGTTTTGCCACCTATTCCCTGCTCTGGATCGCTTCGACGGTGCAGGCGGTTGCCACAAGCGACATCATCATCGACACGGATCTCGTGGGTGCCAGCGAAGCCCACCGCGACAAAATCAGCGGCGAACTTGCCGACAGCGGTCTGCCTTCGGACCTTTCCGACTGCAAAAAACCGGAAGCGCATGCGGGAATGCCCCCCTCGGAAAACCATCGCGCTATGTTCGCTGATGCTGCAGGCGCATTGCGCAACAGTGGAACATCAACTCTATTGCCGCCGGACAGCCAAGCGGCAGCCAACAAGCTGGACAATCTGACCGAAACGAGTGCCGCGCTCATCCGCACGGTCTTGTGACGGAGTTTCAGGTTTCCAGACACCGTTAATATTGACATTCGGTTGGCGCTGGTGTGGATAGTCGTGAAACGACCATTCATGCATCGAATGGATGATCTATCAGAGAATCGTGCTACAGGAAGCACAGTGGAATTATACAAATGCGTTGCAGTCCCGAGCATTCAGGGCACATTTATGATAATGGTCATGACGACAGAAGTTTAGTGGAGATCTGATGAACGTTTTGCGCGAACTCTTTGCCTTCATGGTTGAGAACAAGAAACTCTGGATGTTGCCTGTCGTGGTGATCATGGTGCTGCTGAGCGGGCTATTGATCCTGGGTCAGGGATCGGCGGTCGCACCGCTGATCTACGCAATCTTCTGATGACTGTTTGCTTGACCCCGGACGCCAGCGCTGGTCTCGGCGCTGGCAGCCCGGGGAAAACCTGGTGATCGCCTGACCAAGGCGCGAGGCTGCGTTGACGAGCAGCCGCCCGTCCGGGCAGCGACCCGCCTCAAGGCGGGCGTGACGGTGCCGGGAAACGGCGCATCTGCTTGCCAGCATCGCTCAGGTCAAACAATTCCAATCAGGGATACAAGATTCTAAGGCACTATCCATGGCAACCCGATCGAACGTCAAGACCGCCGCGAACGCTGCGCAGAACAATGCTTATGCCGTAACGCCCGATATTCTTGACATGGTTGGCAGCGGAAAACTGGATGACGCGGAACGCATTTTTGGCCGATCGAATCTGGCTGTCACACTGGCCAATGCCCAGTCGGCCGCAAAGCTGGCAGGGGCACTTTCGCTGACAGCCAGCCAGGTCCGCTTGCTGCGGGTTCTTGCCGACTATTGCGCGATGCCGCGCAACAGCTCAGAGCGCCTGCAGGCGCAGGCAGAAATCGAGCTCCTTACGGCAAGGCCCGGCAATGCCATCATGAGCGCAAAATCATGCCTCAAACATAATCCGCAGAACATTCCGGCGCTGCTAACACTTGCCGGGTCGCTGCGCGCAACCGGACAGATGCAAGCAGCCGTCAACACGCTTGAAACTGCATTAAAGCTGGAACCGGACAATGCCGCGATCCATACCCAAATGGGCGAGACATTGCTCGCGATCAAGCGGACTGATCAGGCCATCGCCGCCTTTACCAAAGCCCTTTCCCTGGACAAAGCCGACTTCACGGCACTCTTCAACCTTGGAAACATTCACAAATCCATGGGAAATCTGAAAAAGGCGGTTCAGGCTTTCACCATGACGCTGAAGATCAATCCACGCCATGTGGAAGCGTTGAACAATCGTGGCGCATCCTTTCAGATCATGGACCGCGACCGGGAGGCACTAAAGGACTTCGACACCGCAACCAGCCTTGAGCGGCGACATTTGTTTGCCTGGCTCAACAAAGGCGTATCACACTTCAAGCTCGACCAATTAAAGCAGAGCCTGACAGCGCTTGAAATGGCCTTCGCAATTGATCCGAGCATGCCCGATATCTATCACAATTACGGGCTGGCGCTCATGAAAATGGACCGCTTTGCCGAGGCTGTCCGGCATTTCGATGCCATGATGCTGCTGGCGCCGGAAAGGAAGGAGGGCTTTCTGTCAAAAGGAAATGCCCTGCATGGAATGCGCAGCTACGGCGAGGCCGTAAAGGTATTCCAGCAAGCCATTGACAAATTTCCCGACTACAATGACGCCCGGATAAATTTGGCCGGTGCCCTGCAGGAACTGGCAAGGCACAAGGAAGCCATGTGCGTCATGGACGAGGCAATGGAGATACAACCGGACTATCCCGAGGCCATGTGGAACAAGTCCAATTCCATGCTGGCATTCGGTCCTTCCGAGGATGCATGGAAAGCCTATGAGAACCGTTTGCACATCTCCGTCGGCAAACCCCTGGCCGACTTTGGTCTTCCTCTTTTGGGCAACTTAGCGCCGGATGGCAAAAAGCTGCTTGTTCAATGGGAACAACGCTTCGGTGACGTGATTCAAATGCTGCGCTATGTGCCCGCGCTGGAAGGCGTTTGTGATTGCCACTGGCAAGTGGCCGATTCGATGATCGACCTTTTCAAAGCAAGTTTTCCCGATCTCAAGACCTGCAGTTTGAAAGAATGTCCTCCGGGGCTTGATGCACGTACCCCCTATACAAGCCTGCCGCTCAATCTGAAGAACTTTTCTGTCGAAACCATTCCAGATCGCGTGCCCTATCTCAAAGCATCGCCGCAAGCCGTCAAAAAATGGCAGAAGCGTCCCGGAATGGAAAAGAGGCGCATGGGCATCACGTGGCGTGGCAACCTGAAACCACCCGGTCGTTCCATCCCGATTGACCAGCTTGCGCCTTTTTTCGAGGCGTTCCATTCGCAACTGGTGTCCGTGCAAATGGACCCCAGCGAGCAGGAAACACAGATACTCGGGAACTATTCCATTCCCTCGCTCGGCAGTGAGATCAAGACCTTCGATGAGAGTGCCGGCCTTCTGAGCAACCTCGATACAGTCATCACAATCGATACGGCGGTCGCACACCTGGCAGGCGCCCTTGGTCGAAAGACACTGATTCTGCTCAAATATGGATGTGACTGGCGCTGGATGCTGGAGAGGGACGACAGCCCATGGTATCCCACAGCCACGCTCTATCGACAGACTTCGGTGGGCGACTGGGCCGACGTGATTGCACGCGCATCCGCCGACATCAGATCGTCAGCCGAATCATAGACCGTTTGGTCAGGTCGGAAAAATAAGCGGTACGGATCTTTGATCGGGCCCGAGCAATCGGCGTTTTACCCGATGTCCGAGCAACCTGAACCGTCCGATCTGAGGAAGCGTCAGCCTGACGCCGCTCCAGACCCGTTGCCATTGCCTGTCCAGATTGTGCGGACCTTCACGCTCGGCCGTCTGGTCCATGTAGTGTTTTATCGTTTTCAATGCCCATGCGGAATGGCCGCTGGTCACATTGTCGGCGGCATTGTGGACATCGACAAACAGCGTGGGGTAGCGAAACTTGCGCAATGTGTCGCGGGCTTCCATATAGGGCGCCCCTACCCCGGCAAGCTCGACAGCCAGATTGAGCCCGAGAATCTCCGGCATGAAGTGCCTGGGAAAACAGGACAGGGCGAGCCACAAAGTGGGCACGTCAAACGAGCCCGCATCGAGCCTGTCCCAGTTGATGAAATCACGCGATTCCACCGCCGGAGCAGTGACATCCATTGATTTGAGAAGGCCACGGTAGATGTTGGCATGATGTTCAGCCGCATTGCCTTCACCAATCTCCTCAACAAAGACATGGAACAGCATCCGTCCCACAGTCGTATTGATGGTCGCCGGAGATGCCATGCCCTGCAACCACCCGCCATCGATGAGAATAAGGGGTGCGAGCTGCACCGTCGCCTCAGTGAAGGCCTCTTTCGATACTTCCGGACGCTCAGCGGGCGGGCGATAGGAATCCACCTGGGCACGGTGTTTTTCATCTACCCAGCGATCCAGGGCATCGGGATCGTAATGCGGCAGCGGAATGGCACGCTCGCCTTTCCACAGCGACGCCATGGAACGCTCGAGCCGGTCACGGGCAAATCGCTCTGCCTGGGGCAGGATTTCCGGGAAGAACTCCACATTGACAAGATGGTGATAGAGTTCGCGCACCGAACATTTTGCAAACATTGCATCGCTGCGTTTTTGCACGTCACCGGATTGCCAGACACGGCCCTGGACGGCTCGTGGCACGCGCAAAACCGGTTTCAGTTCTTCTCCTGCGAGCGTTGATTCGGCTTGCCTTCCCGGTGACCTGTTGCTTTTGTCACGTGGAGGAAGGCTGTTGATCCACTCTCGAATGATCTGCTGTTCCATCGCAGAGAAAACACCCAGCATGGGTCCGCCGAAGCCGATCAGATGATTGAGCAACGGGCTTTTTTCCGCCTGACCGGGTCTGACCCATGGTGAGTCTGCCAGGGCGTTGAGAAGTCTTGGCCCATCAAAATTTTGCGGATCGAGATGCTCGTCCAGCAGCTTGTCACCCATTGGCCGGTTTCCGTGATAGCCATGGGCGTGAGATGCCTTGCTCCACAGGAGATTGATCATCTCCTGACGCGGGTCCGGCGGACCATCCGGCGCAGAAAGCCGGGTTGCCGCAAACCATTCATTCCATAGCCGAATGGTTGCGCCCGCGCCCGTGAGAACCCTCGACCAGATCCGCGCCCTGTCCGCCGGCTGCGCCTCTTCAAGCAGGGCTTCGACGGCAAGAATAGCCATCGCGTGGCCTTTTTCCAGATATTCCGGCTCATCGAGACCGCTGTCCAGCTCAGGCAGGCCATGGGCCTGACAGAAGTCGGCGATGAGCCTTAATCCGAATGCGGGAATGCCAAGAAATTGCCAGGCAAGATTTGCTCCGATGATTTCCGGGAAATGCGTTCTGGCTGTCTGCGCCAGGGACAGCAGGAACAGCGGCAGTTCGAAACTGGCATCGGCAAATTCAGGCCGCTCGGCAAAGGACCGGGAGGATACGTCTCCCAATTCACCGCCGATACGAGCGAAGGCGTCTTTGTAATCGTTGACAAAGTGGCGGCCCGGGTCGGACACAAATGCACGCACTTGATGCTGGTAAAGCCCGGTGACAATTGCGCCGGGTACAGTGTGGGCTGTTGCAACCCGCGCACCAGTCTGGAGCCAGCAACCATCGACCAGGGCCATGGGCATATATTGCAGGTAGTAATGCGCTGCTGTGCGCCGGGCTTCCACAGGCGACAGGTTTTTCACGCTGTATTTGTGCTCTTCGCCCTCTCTGGCGATTGCTTGCGTCAGCGCCTGCAATTGATGTTTTAGATCCTCCGGTTGCCAAACTGAAATTTCCGGTGCAAAAGCCCGCGTCTCGACCGACGCCAACCGGCTGGTTGCCAGATCGAAAGAAAAGGGGAGGATTTCCGGATGTTCTTCAACATTCACCAGAAGAAAATAAGCCTTTTGAACCGATATCTCCTGCAATAGCGGCTTATTCGACCATTTTTCCTGATTGAAGGAATATTTCAAAGTTTCATTTCTGGACGACTGAATATTCATAAAGTGCTCCGCTCAATGCGAGACGATGTCAGATTTGCAACCACCCGGAAGGGCGTAACTGCAATGCAGGCCCATCGAAATCCGTCAGCCTATTTTTCCGGTTTGGCAACCAACTGACCCCGAACAAGGTTGAACATGTACAGGGCAATGATCCTGTTGCCGGCATCATTGAGGTGAACGCCGTCTGGTTGATACACAATAGCATCGGTGCCTTCAAAAACCCGCGTCGCGTCAAATACATAATCACGGCTTCTTGCAAGTATACGTATTTGATCATACAGCCCATTGACACCACCGATGAATTCCGCACCCACCGATTGCCGATTGGGTCTGGCATGTTTGCTTTTATAGAAAGAAAACGGCTGTATCACGGAATAGAATTTTGCGCCTTGTGAAAGACTGGCCGCATGCATGATCTCCATGTTCTTCTTGAATGTCTGTGCCGGTGTGCGCTTTGAAGACAGGCCAAGAGAATAGTCAATGGACGACGCCTTCGGGACATACTGGCGCAGCAGGGATGTCATGCTGGGCAGGATTTTCGGTTCTTCCTGACCGGTTGCCACCTTCATGATGTTCTCCTGATAGGGATGGACCATCAGATGATCGACAACACCGTAACGCCAGCCGTCATTCACGCCGGCATACTCAATGACGATATCAGGCTTGAACTCGAATCCGTCGCGAACAAGTTTGAACATGTCCTGACTGGTTGAATATCCGCCGATGCCGCCGTTTATCACCACTGCCGGTATCTTGTTAGCATCAAGGATCCTGGCCAGTTGCTCCGGCCAGCTGTTGGGAAATTTCACCCCGTCCGTGGTTGAGCCTCCCAGCGCCAGAATTACCGGCTTGCGCGAACCCTGCTGTATTGGCGAGTGCAACAGAAAACCTTCGATCCATGCACGCGTTTTCTTCACTTCCTGGAGTTTTTCAGAATTTTTTCCGTAGGTGAAAGCAAGATGAGGATCAAGTGTGCGATAGGCCTCGCGGAATTGATCGCGTCCAAGAATGGTTTGCTCTTCGCTTCTGAAAAAAAGCGGCGAATCAATCCCTTGCCACTTCAGAACAAAGTGCGCGCCTATTTCCGCGATCGCGATGAGGAGGCACAGGCTGAAAACCACGCTGATCAATAAAAAGACAAGCTTGCGGGTCGCACTGATCTGCCGAATTGTTTCGGGCTTAGGTTGGTCTAATAAATCCGGGTCGAATGAAGAATTCATACTTTGCTATCCACGTGACGGTCCTGCGCAATGCCAAACTGTTCCGATCCCGTCAAGATGGAAGCCATGGGCCGGGTTTTCAGGATCAAAGGCTCCCTATGGCAATAGTACAATAAAACACAGCGTGGAAAAGTGGTCATGTCCTACTTCTCCCCATCTCGCTTCGGGCCATTGCGCCCAGGTGAAGACTGGCTGAGCCCATCCGGGCCCGTTGTCCTGTCCGCTTTACGGTTCGCTGATAGCGTCAGGCATGTTCCATGCCGGGGATTTTTCCACCACCCCGCCAAGGCTCCGGCAGACAGCAGGCCAAGACCTTCAGTGTGCCTTTATTTTTTTCCGGAAGACTGTTATAGCCGCCCGGCAGACAAGCCTTTGCTGCCGGAAAACAATTGTCATAAAGGCGTTTATGGCTGGTCTCGTGCAATCAAGACACCCCGATAACAATGACATTCTGGAGGTTCTGGATCTGGTCCGGACCTCGTTGAAGAAACGCCAGCCACGCATTGTGGTGCATGGCGACATCATGCTCGATGAATATCTGCACGGTGACGTCGAACGCATTTCGCCGGAGGCGCCCATACCGGTACTTGCCGGCAAATCACATATATACAGACCAGGCGGCGCTGCCAATGTGGCTGCCAATCTTGCCAGCCTGGGCGCCTGGGTCGATCTGTCCGGGCTTGTCGGGGCAGATGATGCGGCACTCCAGTTGAGGCAGATACTGGATACAAGTTCCGTCAATACGAGCAACATGATCGCCGTGCCGGAAAGACGCACGACCAGAAAACTCAGGGTCGTTGCTGGCACGCAGCAGATCGTCCGGATCGATTTTGAAGATACCGGTTGCCCGGACCACACAATAGAACAGCAACAGATTGAAACGACCAGACGCCTTGTCGCCGAAGCCGATGTGCTGATCATATCGGATTATGACAAGGGGGCCTGCGGTGAAGGCGTTCTTTCGCAGATCATAGGTTACGCCCGCTCCAGGGGCGTTCCAGTGCTTTGTGATCCCAAAGGCAGGAATTACAGCAAATATGCGGGCGCCAGCATCATTACGCCCAACCGCAAGGAAGCCATCGCTGCGTCCGACGGTCAGCTCACCGCACCCGGTGAACAGGGGCTTGCCGAACCGCAACCAGGTGAACCCGCACTTGCCGCACACGGGCTGCGGCGCGCATTGGGACTGGATGCCTGTCTGGTGACACTGGGCCCCGACGGGATGTTCCTCAGCGAAACCGACAAAGACCATGAAATCGGCGCTTTCTCGCATGACGTGGCGGACGTCACGGGCGCTGGTGATTGCGTGATCGCCGGCCTCGGCGTGGCTCTGGCATGCGGATTGCCCTATCTGTCATCCTGTATCTTCGCCAATGCTGTTGCTTCGATATCGGTCAGCAAGGCCGGCAGCGTCGCCGTCAGTCTTGACGAAGTGATCGACAAATATGCCGATTCAGAGCGGTGGAGCGCTTCGAAGCTTGTTCCACGCGATCAGATCGAAACCGAGGCAGGCCGGTTGAAAGAGGCTGGCCGCTCCATCGTGTTCACCAATGGCTGCTTTGACATTCTTCATGCCGGTCATGTCCAGAACTTGAAGCGCTGCGCCGAACTGGGCAGCGCAGTCATTGTCGGCCTCAACAGCGATGACTCGGTGCGCGCACTCAAAGGCAAGGGGCGACCGATCAACCCGGCCAGGGACAGGGCGGCCGTTTTGCTGGCGCTCGAAGCCGTTGATGCCGTCGTTATCTTTGAAGAGGATACGCCCGAAGCGCTGATCAGCGCCATTCGCCCCGACATTCTGGTGAAGGGTGCGGATTATCACGACAAGGACGTGGTCGGCCGGGCATTTGTCGAGAGCTATGGAGGCCGCGTCGAACTTGTCGAATTTCAGAACGATATCTCGACAACGGCCATTCTTGAAAAATTGTGGGAGATGGAAAAGTGATCGTGGTGACGGGCGGAGCGGGTTTCATCGGCAGCAATCTGGTTCACGGGCTGAACAGCGCCGGGATGAATGACATTGTCATTGTTGATTGCCTGATGAACGCCCAAAAGCATCTCAACCTGCGCGATGCACATTTCACCGATTATTTCGACAAGGATGATTTCCCCGATGCACTGGCGGGACTGCCTGACATAGATGCCGTTTTTCATCTGGGTGCCTGCGCCGTTACGACGGAACAGGACGGGCGTTTCATGATGAAGACCAATTACACCTATTCAAAGACCTTGCTGCACACATGTCTGAAACGCAAAATCCCCTTCATCTATGCCTCATCGGCAGCGGTCTATGGCGCCGGAGAGTGCGCATTTGTCGAGCACGGCAACCAGGAGCGGCCACTCAATGTTTATGGTTTTTCGAAATGGGCCTTTGATCAACACGTCATGAAAATTCTGCCGCATGCCGAAAGCCCTGTGATTGGCCTGCGTTATTTCAACGTCTATGGACCACGGGAAACGCACAAGGGAGATATGGCTTCGGTCATATTCAAGATGGTTGCCCGGCATCGGGCGGGCAAAAAATTGCAGTTGTTTCGCGGCAGCGACACCTTTCAGCGCGACTTTATCGACGTGCGGGACGTTGTGGACGTCAACCTGCACTTTCTGCAAACGGGGAAATCCGGCATCTACAATTGCGGAACAGGCTCGACGCGATCCTTTCAGGACCTGGGTGAACTGGTTGCGCACAATCTCGATGGCGCACAGATCGAGATGATCGACATGCCGCCAGGCCTTGAGGGTCAATACCAGAAATATACCTGCGCCGACGAAACGCTGTTGCGCAAGTCCGGCTATAGGAGCGCATTTCGCAGCCTAGAGGACGGTATTAGGGACTATGTTCATTGGCTTATTCGTGATTAATTCATCTCAGCGATTCAGAGCGTTCCGTGACCCCGAAATTCCAAGATTGACCCGACTTCATGAATAGAGACACGACCCTTCGCCCTTCCGATGCGCAAGTTCTCAACAATGCGGAACGGGCGCTGGCGCGAAGACTTTTTCGTGAGGCAGAGGATGCGTGCAACGCTGTCCTGCGCCGCAATCCCCGCTCATCCCGGGCCTATTACCTGCTTGGCGTCAGTGCGCTTCGGCAACAAAAGCCGGCGGAAGCAACCCGCCGCCTGAAAAAGTCTCTGCAGATTTTTCCTGATGATATCAATTGCATCGTGGCTCTTGGCCAGAGTTGCATGGCGGAAAACCGCCATGGACAGGCGGAAGAATGTTTCCGCAAAGCCAGCCAAATGACCAGGGGCAACGAAAAAATCCTGCCCTTGCTGGTGTTGAGCTTGATGAATCAGGGCAAGTTCCGGGAAGCACTTGGCCCAGTGAACCAGCTGTTGCTGGCAAATCCGCTCAACGCCGATGCATTCGGCAAGCGGGGCTATATCCTGCAGCAATTCGACAAGCATCGGGAAGCCTTGGGCAATTTCACCCGCGCCCTGACACTACAGCCCATCTTCCCCGAAGCACTTAACAACCGCGGCAATTCCTTCAAGGCACTGAACCGGCATATCGAAGCGATCAAGGACTACGATGAGGCGATTGCGCAGCGACCCGACTATGCATTGCCTTACAGCAACAAGGGTTATTCACTGCAATACCTGAAAAGATACGACGAGGCTCTGGAAAGCTGTGATCTTGCCTTGAAGCTGTCCAACCGTTTTCCGGATGCACATGTCAACAAGGGTTTTATTCTGCAGAATATGCAGCGCTACGAGGAGGCGCTCACCTGCTTCGAGCGCGCGCTTGCAATAGACGGCGGGAATTGGACCGCCATGAACAATATGGCCTATTGCTTGCGGCAATTGGGGCGCTTCGATGAAAGCGCAGACCATTACCGCAGGATGAGCAAGATTCACCCTGATCATCCGGAAGGCCTGTGGAATCAGGGACTCCTGAAACTTCTGATGGGTGACATGCCATCGGGCTGGTCTGACATGGAGTGGCGCTGGAAATGCAAGGAATTCATCCGGAAACCCGGTGTGAAAGGCGTTCCAGAATGGCTCGGTCAGACAATCGACGGGCGATCGATTGCCGTCTTCACCGAACAGGGTTTTGGTGATGTTTTTCAGTTCTGCCGCTATTTGCCCATGCTTGCGGATCTGGGCGCAAAGGTTACGCTCGTTGCCCCCGTCGCGGCCCATCGCCTGTTGTCAACGCTTGATCAGCGCGTTTCGATCCTCGGGCCAAAGCAAACGCTCGCAGACATGGATTATCAATGTACCCTGCTCAGCCTGCCAGACCGGTTCAAGACTGAATTATCGACCATTCCGGCCCGCACACCTTATCTGTTTGCTGAAGATGAACTTGTCAGCCAATGGAAAGAACGGGTTCCCGCCAAGGGTCTGCGCGTGGGAATATCATGGCAAGGCAATCCGAACGGCGCTGTCGATCAAGGACGATCGTTCCCGCTTTCCAAGTTGGCACCGCTGTCCAAAGTGAAAGGGGTGGAACTCATCAGCCTGCAATACATGCATGGCACCGACCAGATCGAAAAAATGTCGGACAGGATGTCTCTGCATATCCTGCCCGGTTTCAACGAGCGGGAAGACGGCTTTGTCGACACGGCTGCCGTCATGAAAAATCTCGACCTGATCATCACATCCGACAGCGCCCCGGCCCACCTGGCCGGTGCTCTCAATGTCCCCGTATGGGTTTTGCTGAAAAAAGTGCCGGACTGGCGCTGGCTTCTGGATCGTGAGGACAGCCCCTGGTATCCCGGCATGCGGCTGTTTCGACAATCGGAAGATGGCGACTGGGCAGCCGTCGTCGCGCAGGTCGTCGACGCGCTGAAAGGTTTTTCGCCCAAATAGAAACAATATCTGCAAATGTCCTGCTTCAGGTCAAACATACAGAATGGGTGCCTCGCGATTGTGAAGCCGCTCTCCTTGAGGGGTTTCAAATTCCATGGCCGCCTTGTGGCCGGAAAAAACGGCTGCCTGTATCAGCCCCGGCGCCAGGGCATCACCAATCAGGGTTGCTGACACGCCTTCTGGCAAGCCATTGTACAAGGCAAGATCGGGATCGCGCAGCCCGATGTGAATCAGAGTACCGAATGCGAGGCTCTGCAGTTCCTGCCTGGTATCAGACCGGGCAATTTCCAATGTGTTGCTGGAGCATTTTTGTGCAAAGGTGTTTGGCATCAACCGGACACCCGCCTGATGCAATTCAGCGACGACACGCGGTTGTTCCAGCGTGTAGTTGGTCCAGGTGGCAATGTCTGACAGGGGCGACACCAGCGTGACGGCATGGCCTTCCCTGACCATTTTCAGCGCCAGCACATGGCCCATGTAGTAGTGATCGTCATCATAGATAACAACCGGGCCCGTAAGCGGCTTGCCGGCCATCACGTCATCGGGTGTCATAACCCTGTCCTGAAAGCCCGAAATGGGCTCATAGGATGTGTGGCCGCGGCCCTGTCTTTCCCAGGTCGATCCGGTTGCCACGAACACGTGGTCGGCTTCAAATGCTGCAATGTCATCGGCGGTCAGAGGGCTTTGCGCATAAAGGTCAACATTGGAAAGCTGCTGAAGCTGGTAGAGCCGATAATCGCGCACCCGTCCCCAGGCTGACAGGCCGGGCAGAAGGCATTCGCGCGCCACGCGGCCACCGAATGTGTCTGTTTTCTCGGCAAGAGTGACCCTGTGCCCGGCCCGCGCCAGCGTCAGAGC
This sequence comes from Rhizobiaceae bacterium, assembly GCA_029212415.1. Taxonomy (GTDB): domain Bacteria; phylum Pseudomonadota; class Alphaproteobacteria; order Rhizobiales; family Rhizobiaceae; genus Hoeflea_A. The sequence goes on from JARGOF010000004.1 coordinate 108,945, forward strand.
CGCTTCCAGACCGGCTGGCCCGGAGCCGACAACAAGCGCATGTTTGGACGTTCTGGCGACGGGGACATTTTCGGGATGCCAGCCACGCCGCCATTCTTCGGACACGGTCGGGTTCTGCGTGCACCGCAGCGGCAGGCTATTGGCATCAGAGGCGACGCAAATGTTGCAGCCGATACACTCGCGGATATCCTCGATCCTGCCTTCCTTGATCTTGTTGGGCAAAAACGGATCGGCAATGGAAGGCCGCGCGCCGCCGATCAGGTCCAGAACGCCGCGCCTGATCTGGCTGACCATCGCATCGGGCGAAGTGAACCGGCCAACGCCAACGACAGGCTTGGTGGTTACGGTTTTGACAAAGGATGTAAATTCCTCCTGAAATCCTTCAGGATCAAAACGGGAGGTTCCGCTGTCGCGGCTCCAGCCCGAGACATTCACGTCCCATAAATCAGGAATCTCCGCCAGGGCCTCGACCACATCGCGGCCCTCCCCATCACAGGTAATGGCTTTGGGGCCATTGAGTTCATGCACGGCAAAACGAACGGCAATGGCGATCTCGCCGGCGGCCTCCTCCTGCGCTTCTTCCAGCACTTCGCGGAACAGCCGCAGGCGGTTTTCAAAAGAGCCGCCATATTCATCCGTGCGACGGTTGTAGACAGGCGACAGGAAATGCCAAAGGATCGACGCATCATGGGCAGCATAGACATAGGTGATATCATAGCCCGCCTGCTTTGATCGGCGGATCGCATCGCGGTAGCTTTTTCGCAGATCGCGAATGTCGGCCTTGTCCATGGCCTTGCACTGGACCGGTATGCCAGGCTTCAAGGTGGACAGATTGGATGGCCCGAGCACCGGAAAGCCATTGGCCATGCCCCTGGAGCGCAATCCCGTATGGCCGATTTCTATGGCGGACAGGGCACCACGCGCGCGCAGACGCTCCGTCAGGCGCGCATGGCTTTTGACATCCTGCGCATCCCAGAATTTTTCGATGGGGAGATTGGAAATATCCGAGCCCGGATCGATTTCCGCCAATTGCATCGAGACCGTGCCCCAGCCGCCTTCGGCCTTCATTTCCCGCATTTTCACCGAACCATTGGGCATCAAGGGCGAATGTCCATTGGCATGGGGAACCGAAAAGAAGCGATTGGGAGCGGTCACGGGACCAATTTTTACCGGCTCGAACAGAATATCGTAGTTCATCCATCTCTCTCCATGCGGCGATCGGCTTCATGCTGATTTAATCGTGCCGTTATCCAGCCAGGCATCAAAGATCTGCAGCGCCTTGTCGGCAAATGCATCATCGTTGATATGGCAATCGATCTCTTCAAACCGGACCGGCTGCGTGAAGACCGTGCGCATTTCTTCCAGAAATTCTGAAAAGGCCTGCGGATCGTGGGCAACGCCGCCCTCACGGTCCCATTCCTCAACACCCTGATTTGGCATGAGTACATGAACAGGCGCCTTGCTTTGGGAAAGGCGCGAAGCCATTTCGCGGGCGGTCTGCCGGCGTTCCTCACCGTTCAAAGCCGATGATTTTATCAGGCGGTTGTGTTCATGAAAGAGCCGGTCCTGATATTGCGCCGGTATTTCCTGCCATCCGGCAAAATCGATCAGATCAAGGCAACCAGGGGCAACGATCTGCGGAATGCCGGCTCGCCCCGCATTCAACAGGCGGTCCGAACCACCATTGATGACCGAACCGGCCAGCAAATTGCCCAGCTCCGGCAGGGCAAAATCCATCACGCAGGCAAAGCCGCCTTCTCTGGCCACGCTTTCAAAGGCCATGCCACCCATGCCCGTGGCATGGAAAACTGCCACTTCAAAGCCGCGTTTTTCCAGTTCCGGCTTGAGGCGTTTCTGGTATTTCAGGCAAGAGGTGCCCAGCGATGTCATACCGACGATCGGCGTTTTGCCATCCGGCTTTTCGACGGCCCGCGCAGCGCCCAACACAGCACCGGCGGCCTGACTGAGCGAGGATTTGCAGATGGAATTGAGGCCATAGAGACCTCCGGCCCAGAGGATCATCTGGATATCCGACGACAATCGCTCCGGCGGAATGAGCGGCGAAAAGGACACGGTGGAAACCACGTATTTTGGAACACCGATGGGCAAGGCGCGGCAGACATCAAGCGCCAGATCCGTACCCATGGTACCGCCAAGGATCACCACACCGTCAAAGCGGTCTTCAGCAAAGAGTTTGCGGGCAAGCGAGCTGGCGCCCCTGGCCATGATCTGCATGGCGCTGTTTTCATCGCCGCTGGCAATGACAGCTTGAATACTGCTTCCGGCAGCCTCGGCCACATTGTGCTTTGAATAATCGGTGGGATTTTGCGGATCCCCCAGAACGGAGACATCCATGGTCAGAACGCCACCGCCAATGTGGCGGATGCGTTCGACCATATAGTTCAACTCGTCATTTTTGGTGTCGTAGGTTCCGATCACCAGGATCGTTTTGTCAGCCATCCCGTCCTCCATATATAGCGCCGGGATCACCCGCGCATGATTTCACCCTTTGGGTCGTAAAAGGGCGCCAATTGCAATCGAGCGGCATAGAGCCTGCCTGCGACCTGCACTTCGAACCCGCCTTCATCGATCCATACCTTGCTCACGCCCTCATCCTTGTGGATGTTCGCAAGCCCGACCATCTTTTCAAGCCGGAAACCCCAATCGCCGGAGGTAACGTGCCCGACGATTGCGCCATTTTTCCAGATGGGTTCGTTGTGCATGAGCCATGGACCGGATTGTGCGTTCATGTCATCGACGACCAGGGATACAGTCCGGTGCCGGGTAGCTGTACCCGCCGCCTTTTGTTCTGCCAGATGTTTGCTGCCCAGAAAGTGATCCGGCTTGTCCAGATTGACCGCAAAACCCAATCCACTTTCATAGGGTGTATCGTCCTCGCCGATATCATGGCCGAAATGCCGGAAGCCTTTTTCCAGGCGGCATGCATTCATCGCAAACATGCCCATATGTTTGAGGCCGTGCCCTTCCCCTGCGCTCAACAGGGCGTCATAGACATGCGCGGTGAATTCGGTCGGGACCATCAACTCATAACCCAGTTCCCCGAGAAAAGACCTGCGGATGGCCCAGCCTCTTGCATAGGCCATGTCGATCTCACGCGCCGCGCCAAAGGCGAAGGCTTCGTTGGAAAGATCATCACCGGATAGCTGAGACAATATCTCACGGGATTTCGGGCCATGGATGGTCAGCAGCCCATAGGCGGATGTGGCGTCAAAAATTTCAAAATGCCAATCGGGATCGGCATGGCGCCTGATCCAGGCCTTGTCCCGCGTCTGGGAGGGATGACCGGTGATGACCATGAATGTCTGGGTCTCTATGCGCGTTATGGTGACGTCAGCTTCAATGCCGCCACGGGCATTGAGAAATTGGGTGTAAACGGAGGTTCCGGTGGGTACATCCATTTGCGCTCCGCATATCCGGTTCAGCGCCTTGACCGCATCACGTCCCTGAACGAGAATTTTAGCGTACATGGACTGATCAATCAGCACCGCATTGTCGCGCGCCGCCAGGCATTCAGCCTGCACCTTGTCCGACCAGGGTTTCCATCCCAGCGCCGGTTCTGTCGCCCATTGCTGATTGTCCCGATCAAAATACATCGGGACCTCCCAGCCAATCCGTTCGGCAAAAACCGCGCCCGCCGCATGCAGCCTGTCGTGCAGCGGAACCTTGCGCAGATTTCGCGTGGTCACAGTCTGCCTGCCGGGCCAGGCAATCCCGTAGTGAAAGCCGATGGATTCTGCGCTGCGATCATGGACGTAGCGCGTATTGGCCTGAAAGGGATGCGCACGAGCCGCCAGCAAGGATCCCATGGCTCGCGATGGGTCGCCATCGATCATCCATTCAGCCATGGTCAGCCCAACGCCGCCGGAATTCAAAATGCCGTTTGAATTCATGCCGGATGCAATGAACAGCCCATCAATCTCCGGGGCCGGCCCCAGATAGGGACGGCCATCGGGCGTAAAGCACTCCGGACCGTTGAAAAATGTCTGAATGCCCATATCCGCCAGTTTCGGCATGCGTGCAAACATGCCTTCCAGCTCAGCCTCCACATGGTCCATGTCGAAGGGCAGTTCGTCAAACTCGAAATCCTTCGGAATGCCTTCGGCCCCCCAGGGCTTGCCCAGGGCTTCAAAGCCGCCGATCAGCAGTTTTCCGGCATCCTCTTTCCAGTAGGTCCGCTCTTCGACAATATTCAGGATCGGTTGATCACGGGGCAAGGCGTCCATTGGTTCGGTGACAATATAGAAGTGCTCCACCGCATGCAGCGGCAGGGTGACGCCATGGGCCTTGGCGAACAAATGGCTCCACATTCCTCCGGCGAGCAGGACCTTGCCGGTTGCGATATCGCCGCTATCGGTGTGAACGCCAACAATCTTCCCCTTCCTGACGATCAGACTCTTCACTTCGACATCTTCAAAGCGGCTTGCGCCCAGCGCCCGCGCGCCCTTGACCAGCGCGACAGAGACATCAAGCGGGTTGACCTGACCGTTCGACGGAACGAAAAAGCCGGACTTGACGTCGCCGGTTTCAATCCACGGCCATTTTTCCGCGACTTCATCGCGCGACAGCATGGACGATGCAATCCCCATGCGGGCGGCATGATCATGGCTTCGCAGCAATTGCTCATGGCGCACGTCACCCAATGCGATATTGATTGTTCCATTCTGCTTGTAACCGGTGGCCTGCCCGGTCTCCAGTTCCAGGTCCTGGAACAGTCTGGCCGTATATTTTCCAAGTTCGGTCTGGGCGGTGCTGTCGCGCAACTGCCCGACAATCCCGGCGGCATGCCAGGTCGTGCCACTGGCAATCTTGCGGCGTTCGAGAAGAACGGCAGGAATGCCCCTATGGGCCAGATGATAGAGCGCGGACACACCGACGATGCCACCACCGATAATCACAATCGGTGCGTCTTGCGGAAGTTCCTTCTGTCCGTTCATCATGCAATCTCACCCATTCCCCTGCCCAAAAATCCGCTTCGCGAATGATCCTTCAATTTGCGCCCTGTGCGCCGATCACAATTGGATCCAGGCGGTTTTGAGATTGAGGTATTTGTCGAGTGCGTGGAGGGATTTATCCGATCCGTTGCCCGATTGCCGTACACCACCAAGCGGAACGGTGACATCGGCGCCCCCATAGGTATTGACGTGAACCACGCCGGCCGCAATGGCACGCACCATGCGATGCGCACGCGACAGGTTCGACGTCCAAACGCCGGCCGCAAGACCGTAATCCGTTGCATTTGCCAATTGCACGGCTTCGGCCTCGTCGGCAAAGGTCGTGACGGCGAGGACAGGACCAAAAACCTCTTTCTGGAACAGACTGTCCGAAGCCTTTACGCCGTCGACAATGGTTGGCCCCATGTAGAAACCACCGGTTTCCTCAAGACATCGTTTGCCACCCAGCACAAGATGGCCGCCCTCATGGGCAGCCGTTTCGACTGCTGCCAAATCCTGTTTCAACTGGTTTTCCGAATTGATCGCACCAATCTTCGTGTCCAGCAACAGGGGGTCGCCCGGCTGCATGGCGGCTGATGCCTTTGCCACCGCAGCAACAAAATCATCATGGATGTCCTGTTGCACCAGCAGCCGCGAGCCGGCCACGCAGACCTGGCCGGAATTCCTGAATATGCCTGCTGCAACCACTCTTGCCGCCTGATCCAGATCCGCCGTGTCGGCAAAAATGATGTGCGGCGACTTGCCCCCCAGTTCCAGATAGACACGTTTCAGATTGGAACGGGCCGAATATTCCAGCAGCCGGCGACCCGTGGCGCCTGAACCGGTGAAGGCAAGGACATCGACATCCATGGACAGCGCCATGGCCTCGCCGACGACAGCGCCCTCGCCCGTGACGATGTTCAACACACCTGCGGGAAGGCCCGCTTCCAGCGCCAGTTCGGCCATGCGAAGGAGGCTCAGGGATGCGGTCTCCGGTGGCTTGACGACAAGGCTGTTGCCGGTGGCCAGTGCCGGCCCGATTTTCCAGGCGCCGATCATCAGGGGAAAATTCCACGGGATGATGGCGCCGACAACACCCACCGGTTCGTGGTGGATCATGCCCAGGACATTTTGCTGTGTTGGCGCGATCTCGCCATAAACCTTGTCGATGGCTTCGGCGTAATAGCGGATCGTGCCGGCGGCAGACAGGGGCTCGGCCTTGTAGGCCATGGCAATTTCGGTGCCGTTGTCGCGCACGCCAAGCACGGCAAGTTCCAGCGCATGTTTTTCGACAAGGTCAGCCCATTTGAGCATGATTGCCTTACGGGCCGCCGGTGGCTGGTTTTTCCACCGGCCATCCTCAAAGGCAGCGCGTGCCGAACCTATGGCGGCGTTCATGTCCGCTGCCGTTCCGCGGGCAATTGTTGTCAGGATGGAACCGTCAATCGGCGAGAGAACGTCCATCGTCTCGCCGGAAGAAGCAGGTCTCGCCTTGCCATCAATGAGATGGTGACAGGGCGGCACATCCCGATTGCGCAGTTCATCAATACTCGTCTGGTCCATGCCATTCTCCCTGCTGTGGTGAATTAGAAGGTCGTCATTTATGCGGCTCGCGGTGCACGCGTTGCCAAATCAAGAAAGATACTAGCGCATCTGTGTATCGTGCAGATCATGGTCGGTTTCGGGTTCGCGATTTCTGTGTTCGACCACCAGGGTTCGGATGTGCAAAATGATGACCAACACAATGATGGCAAAGAGGATTGCTGCGATCGGCCTGTCGATGAAGTCCAGCGGTGTTTTCACCCGCGCCATGGAACTGCGCAGCTTGGTCTCCATGATGCCGCCCAGAACCATCCCCAGAATAATCGGCACAACCGGCAGGTTCAGACGTTTGAGAACAAGCCCGAACACCCCGAAACCTGCCGCGATGGCACAATCAACGATCGAATTTCGAAGCGAATAAACGCCGACGAAACTCAGGATCATGATGACAATCCCGAGAAAGCGCGTCGGGATCTGGATGATCTTCGTCAGCAGATTGGTGGAGAAAAGCAGGAAGATCAGCACCAGCACGTTGAGAACCAGCATGGCGATGTAAAGCGCCAGAACGAAATCCATGTCGTTTTGAAACAATTGCGGGCCCGGTATCACGTTGTGGACGTAAAAGACCGAGAGCATCATGGCGGTCAGAGCCTCTCCTGGAATACCCAGCGCCAGAAGCGGGATCATGGCGGCAGCCGGAACAGCATTGTTGGCGGATTCAGAAGCGATCAGCCCCTCGGGCGACCCCTTGCCGAACAGCTCCGGCTTCTTCGAGGTTTTCTGGGCGTAGGTGTAGGACATGAACTGTGCGGTGAATTCACCGACCCCCGGTATCATTCCCATCAAGACGCCAAAGCTCGAGGCAACCGTCGCCACCCTTTTGTGGCCGAAAAGCTCCTTCATTCCGGAAAAAAGCGAGCCTTTCAGGGGCTGCGCCTTGGGACTGTCGTCCTTGCCGACCATCAGGACAAAGGCCTGGGAAAGGGCGAACAGACCCAGCACGACGACGATGAGATCAATGCCGGACGACAACCAGGATTGGCCGAATGTGAAACGTTGGGTGTATTTGATCGGCTCAAGTCCGATCGTGTTGAGGAATATGCCAAAACAGGCCAGCATGCCGGCGGCAAAGATCTGCCCGCGATGGGCCAGGACGACAAGAATGATCCCCAGCAGTGCCGCCAGGAATATTTCGCGGCTTCCAAATTGCGGTGCGATCCACGCCAGAACAGGTGACAGGAGGATGAGGCAAAGAATGCCGAAGACGCCGCCAAAAAAGGAGGCCGAATAGGCCAGTGAAATGGCGCGCCTTGCTTCTCCGGCCCTGGTCATCGGATAGCCGTCATAGGTGGTCAAAGCGTTCACAGCCGTGCCGGGCGTATTGATCAAAATGGCAGGGATCGAGCCGCCATACATGGAAGATCCATAGATCCCCAGGAGCATGGTCAGACCGACGAGCGGCTCCAGCGAAAAGGTTGCGGGCAGCAGGATGGCAATGGCAACGGCCGCGCCAACGCCGGGAATGGCCCCAATGATGACGCCGCCAATGGAACCAATCAGCAGTGCGACCAGCACATCAATCCTGGCAAGCAGCCCAAATGCCGAGACGAGATCTTCCATCAGATTTTCCTAGAAATAGGTCAGCATGAATGAACGCATGACATCTGGCAGCCATTCGTAAATCTGGCCGCCGGGCACTCTGACCTGCAAAAATGATTTGAAAACGACGACCACACTCACCGCCATGAGCACCGAGAAACCGATCATTTTGGGGGTCCTGTATCCCACGCGCAATGCCAGAACGACGGCAAAGAGAACCGTGGAGGGCAGATAGCCAAGCAACGGAACCACATAGACATAGGCCATGAACCACAGAACATATTCGAAAGAGCGAAGCCAGAACTGGACCTCAAGCCATCTGCCCTCAATTTTCGGGGAGACCCAGGCGCTGATCCAGTTGAGCAGCGCAAACAAGGTCATTCCAACCAGCGAGACAATCGGCCACAAGGCGGGTTGCGCATAAAACCTGGTGGAGGACTTCCAAACGGTCTGGTTGCCGATCTGGCTCAGAAGAAAAAGGGAGAGGATCAGAAAAATCGTCGCAAAAAACAGATTTCCAGGCCGCCGGTGCCGTTGAAACAATTGCTTCAAAGTCTTGATTCGAACCAGCATGCTTTTCCCGCCTCACAATGGAACAGGCAGCGCGACCGTCGCGCTGCCCTTTGTCTGATGGTTATTTCAAAATATCGGCAATCACGCCCTGGGCCTTGAGATCGGCTTCGATCTGCGCTTTGGATTCATCGGCATCCTGCCAGTAAATAAGCGCGCCTGTTTCGCTGGCAAGCTTCTGCGCCCGCTCTGACATGATCGTTTCCTTTGCCACTGCAATGATCTTTTCGCGTGCGTCCGCGGGCGTATCCTTGCGAACAAAAAGACCATTCCACAGAGCCAGGTTGATTTCCGGCACCAGCTCAGAAACCGTCGGTGTATCGGGTGTCAGTGGAATACGCTCATTGCCGATCGAGGCCAGAACCTTGACCTTGTCGAGGCAGGGCAGAACCAGTTGCAATGTTGTATTCATCACATCGACATCACCGGAGGCCAGCGAATTGCAGTCCAGCGCGTCAAATGCCGCATCGGAAGCAAAGCTGAAGCCTTTCGACTTTGCCAGGGCAAGGGTCACCTGCGTGGGTGGCAGGGGCGCACCGAAATGGCCCAGCGCGACATCATTGGTTTTGGCATATTCCGCCAGACCGTCAATATCATCATAGGGTGCATCCTGTCCTGCGACGATGACGAAGGGATAGGTCAGAAAGATGCCCAGTGGCTCAAAGGGATTCGGATTCAGCTCAGGTATGCCGATTTGCGGCCCGACGGTTGGTACCCCGACAACAAATGAGCCCACTGTGTAACCATCAGCGGGCTCATTGGCGACGAATATGGCACCGGGAAACGGACCGCCGCCACCGCCGGGCTTATTCAGCACCGCAGCCGGTGAGCCGTATTTGGCCTGAAAGTCTTCCGCGATCATGCGCGTGAGAACGTCTTCGAGATCACCTGGAGCCCAGGGCACGACAAAGGCGACCGGTTTTTCAGGATATTCAGCAAATGAAGGGGTGGCGGCAAGGGTGCCTAACGAGACTGTGGCGGCAAGCGCCAAGGTAAGCAGCGATTTCATATGTTTCTCCCAGTTTCGGTTCATTATTTAAACCGGCGTTGCATTTTTATCTTGCTACCAAAATTGAAGTCTGTCAACTTATTGAGCAGCTTCGGATGGAAAACCAGATGATCTGGTGGGAAAATTGAATGGGAAAAATATCAAAGGCATTGAATCTGTTGAATTATTTTTCCGAGCTCATGCCGGAAATCGGTTTGGCGGAGTTCAGTCGCCTGACGGGACAGGATAAAGCCACCGTGCATCGGCACCTGGCTGAACTGGAATCAAACGGGTTCCTGGATCAGAATCCCTACACACGAAAATACCGGTTGGGTGCTGCCGTATTGAGGCTTTCTGCCGTGCGCGAAAGGACATTCCCGGCGCGGCGCATCCTGTCACAATGGGTGGATGAACTGTCACTCAAGAGCAACGAGTTGGTTCATGCATCCCTCATCCAGGGTTACGGCATGTCTTCATTGTATTTCCGTGACACGGGCTCTGGCGGAACAAGGGTGTATTTTTCCGAAGCCGACATCCTGCCCCTGCATGCAACAGCCTCCGGGGTCTGTGCTCTGGCCTTTGGTCCGCCCACCCTCCTGCAGCACACCGCCTCGAAGACATTGGACAGGTTTACGCAGCAAACGGTTACCGATCACAATGAACTCAACGCCATGGTCGAAAAGACACGGCGGCAGGGATATTCTTTCACCAATCAGACCTATGAGGCCGAAATCTGCTCGATTGCCGCTCCGTTTTTCGAAGACAGGGCGATCGCCTACGGCACGATCACGATTGCCGTCCCGGCTTCGAGAATGAACGACGATTCGAAGATGCGTTTCGTCACTTTATTGTGGAACGCAGCGACAGCAATTTCGGCAGAGTTGGGGGGCGCAATCCCCGAAGACCTGAAACAGGTATGGAACGAGGCGGCCCAGGGCCGCGGACAAATGGAGCGACAATCATGAATTCCCAGAACATCAACTTCCTCAAAGAAAACAATGCGCGCCACATGTTTCATCCGATGGCCCACCCTGCCGACAGTCTGGCAAACCCGCCGAAGATCATCACCGGTGGTTCAGGTGTGCGCATTCGCGATGTTGATGGCAAGGAAACCATCGATGCGGTCGGCGGCCTTTGGAATGTAAACCTTGGCTACTCATGCGCACCTGTGAAAGAAGCCATCACCCAACAGCTTGATGCACTTCCCTATTATTCCATATTTCGCGGCACATCCAACGACGCCATCATCACGCTCTCCTACGAGCTCGCCGATTTCTTCGCCGAAGACGGACTGGTGCGGGCCTTTTTCACCTCGGGCGGATCAGACAGTGTTGAAACAGCCCTGCGCCTGGCGCGGCAATTCCACAAGATCAGAGGCGAACATGGCCGGGTCAAATTCATCAGCCTGAAGAAAGGCTATCATGGCACCCACATGGGTGGGGCGTCGATCAACGGAAACGCCAATTTCCGCACACCCTACGAGCCGCTTCTGCCTGGCTGCCATCATATTCCCGCGCCTTACACCTACCGCAATCCCTTTGATGAAACCGACCCGGCCAAACTGGCGAAGCTCTGTGCGGCAGCGCTGGAAGATGAAATCGCCTTTCAGGGCGCAAGCACCATTGCCGCCTTTATCATGGAACCGATCCTGGGGGCCGGAGGCGTGATCCCGCCGCACAAGTCCTTCATGCCGATGGTGCGCGAGATCTGCGACCGAAACGGCATTCTGCTGATCGCCGATGAAGTGATCACGGCCTTTGGGCGCTTGGGCGCTTGGAGCGGTTCGCGCCTCTGGGGCGTCAAACCGGACCTGATGTGCACGGCAAAAGCCATCACCAATGGATTTTTCCCCTTCGGTGCCGTCATGATGGCGCAGCACTTCGTCGATGTTTTCGAAAATGACAAGACAGGCGCAGCGTCCATCGGGCACGGCTATACCTATTCCGGCCATCCCGTGGGTGCTGCCGCCGCTCTGGCCTGCCTTGCGGAAACCAGAAGGCTCGACGTCAAGACAAATGCAGCCGCCCGGGGAACCCAGCTCTTCCAAGGCATTGAAGCGCTGATGGAAAAACACGCGATCATCGGTGACATCCGCGGCGGCCACGGATTGATGGCGGCCATGGAATTGGTGCGTGACCGGGCAACAAAGGCCCCGATCGACAAGGCAACAACCGCCAAATTTCAGGAGGTTGTCTATGAGAATGGTGTGATGGTGCGCATCTCCGGACCGAATGTCATCCTGTCGCCGCCACTCATCATTTCACAAAGTGACGTCGATCAGGTGCTTGGGGCACTGGATGCCGGCTTCAGCGCTCTTTGACAGGAACGAAAGCGATTTGGGACCATTTCGATGAAGACCATTGGCGATACAGACAATTTCGTTGCCCTTCTTGGCACCAAGGGTGGCCCGGCCATCCGTCCGGGGTCAACAAACCCGACGTCCAACCTGCTTGTGTTGGAGGGCCGGAAAATCGTCGTCGATTGCGGCCTGGGTGTCACCCGCGGTCTTGTCGATCAGGGCATGGCGCTGAAAGACCTGGAGCTGATTTTCATTACGCATCTGCATTCCGATCATTATCTGGAACTGGGCGGCCTGCTGCACACGGCCTGGACGGCAGGCCTGAAAACCCCGGTCACTGTCTTTGCGCCCAAGGGCGCAGACCAGTACTGGCAGCATTTCCTCTGCGCCATGAAGGCCGATATCGAATTGAGAATGGCGGATGAAGGCAGGCCTGACCTTGCCGCACTGGTGTCTTTCAAGACTCTGGACGATGGGCCCGTATTGAACAGTCGCGCGCTGACGGTCTCAGCGATGCGCAACACACATCCGCCGCTGATCGATACATTCTCCCTTCGGTTTTCCGGGCGCAGGCATGATGTGGTCTTTTCGGGCGACACCGCCTACCTGCCAAAGCTCGCCGAATTTGCCCGGGACGCGAACCTTCTCATCCATGAAGCCATGCTGGGTGAGGCCCTCGACGCCCTGTTCAAGCGGATCGGCAACACGGATGACCGGCTGATGAAACATTGGCTGCGCTCCCACACGATGGCCGGCGATGCAGGAAAGATCGCCACGCAGGCCGGCGTCAAGGCTCTGGCACTGAACCATCTGATCCCTTCCGATGATCCCGATTTCACCGACGAGGATTGGCACCGTGCCGTCAGGCCCACCTGGGATGGGTCGCTTCATATCGGCAGCGATGGCTTGCGGATTGAGCTTGAATGAAACCGTTAACGGCAGGCGCAGGAAGCTGGTGATAGCCGATCAGCAGCCAGCGTGTTTTTTCAATCCACGTTCGCAGGCCCGGTGGGAACAAGGCTGCTGAACGGCTTTCCTGTCGCCTGTTCATATTCGGCCTCATCCCAGAACCCGATCAAAACCCCAAATTCCGCAGTCAGCGGCAACCGCGACACGAGCTCCGCGTTGGCCGTTATGCGGGCATGATGTTGCAGGGACCATGTCATCAGGGCCTTCTCCATCCGCTCGCGCGCTTCGCAATGCTGTTGCAGATCGGATCCCCCGATGTCATCAAGCTCATCAGGATCCAGTTCCAAGTCAAACAGAAACGGTCTGAAGCCTTCGCATCTTATGTATTTCCAGCGCCCGTCAAACATCATCACAGTACGGGCATCCTCCTGCGGCACCTCGAGTGCCCGCGCCATTTCAAAGCTGGAATAGTCATGCTCACTGATCACATACCGCCTCGAAAAGCCGTCTTTCCCATGCAGCAGCGGCATCAGATTCCGGCCTTCCAGGACATGGGGTTTGGGCGGGCAGCCCAGAGCGTCCATGAACGTCGGCGCAAGATCAATCATTTCCACCAAAGCATCTGAAACGTTGCCGCGCGTATCGTTTGCTGCAGGTCTCGGGTCGCAGATAATCAGGGGTACCTTTACGGCTGACTGATGATAGAAATCCTTGTCGCCCATCCAATGGTCGCCCATGTAATCGCCATGATCGGAGGTGAAGGCGACAATGGTGTTTTCGCTCAGGCCCTTCTCATCCATCCAGGCAAACAATCGACCCAGATTGTCATCGAGTTGTTTGATCAGCCCCATATAGGCGGGGATTACATGATCGCGCACCTGGTCACGCGCAAAACAGCGACAGACGCGCGATTGCAGATAGGCGCGCAACAAGGGGTGGTCGGTGTCGCGCTCGGCGGAAGACCTGATCGGTGCGATGATGTGTTCAGGGCCATACATGTCATGATAGGGTGCCGGAACGATATAGGGCCAATGGGGCTTGATATAGCTCAAGTGACACAGCCAGGGCTCCTCCTGCTGCATGGCGTCCTCCATGAAATCCATGGCGCGGTTGGTCATATAGGCCGTTTCTGAATGTTCCTCCGGAATATTCGCCTCCAGACGGGAATTCTTCAGCAGCCAGGCGGACATGAGCGTCCCATCCTCATCGATGCCGGAGTTTGCAAAGTCCTCCCAGGGATTGTCGGATTTATAGCCCAATGCCATCAGATAATCGTCATAGGCCGACCAGCGCTGCCCAATGCTGTCAGGATGAAGACCGTCGTCCCTTTCAAAAGGTTCAAAACCACATTCGGATACGCGCACACCAATTTCACTCTTGGGGTCGACGCCCAGCCAGGCCATGCCTTCCGCATCCGCAACCATGTGGGTCTTTCCCACGAGCCCGGCACGTATGCCTGCAGCGCGAAGATGATCACCCAGCGTGGGCTCGCCTACCCTCAAGGGTATGCCGTTCCAGGTCGATCCATGGCTGCGCACATATCGCCCCGTATAGGCGGACATGCGCGAAGGTCCGCATACGGGCGATTGTACATAGGTATTGGTAAAGCGAACGCCACGCGCGGCCAGACTGTCGATATGGGGCGTGTGCAGATGCGGGTGACCGTAGCAGCTCAGATAATCAAACCGCAGTTGATCAGCCATGATCCATAGAACATTCGGCTTTTTTGTCATCAGATTCGTTTTCCCAAGTGTCGGTTTTCCAAATGTCGGTTTTCCAAATGTCGGTTTCCCAACTGTCTGTTGCCCAAGTGTCTGTCGGGGCCAGAATGGTTGCGCGAAAGGAGCAAATCAGATTCTCCGCAGTCCGCCAAAACCGGCAGAGATCGCATTGTTAGCCCCCTCCCCACCGCGCTGATCATGCGCGAAATGGCGTGTATTTTGCAATCGCATGAAGCCCAGTTCCAGGAAAATATCCAGCGCAAAGAGCGCCGGCCAGAACAAGGCGTCCTGTCACTGGCCTCGAAACAGGAGTTAATCAGAGATTATAAACTCAATGCCTTGTTCACCAGCGCCCTTTTGTCGGGATAGATGTCCACGTTGACACCCCGTTCCATCAGCGCGTCTTTCAATTCATCTTCCGGCAAGGCTTCAATCGCAGCTTCCGTCATGTTGAGAAAATTGATTTTTCGTTTGAAGGGCGGATTTGTTGCACCAAAGGTCTCACGATTCTCAAATTTGAAATCCTCGGCATATTTGCCAAAAAAATGCGTGAGAAACGTATTGAGGCTGGGCCTGACCCTTTTATCCTCTGTCATCAGGTTGGCTGATGCATCCAGGGTTTCAACCATCAGTCTCGCCCATCGTTGAGCGCCCTTTTCATTCATCAGTTGCATGGCATTGTGGGTATGATGGAAGTTGAGCCGGAACTCCCCGCCATGATAAGCAGGCCCTGCCCCCATGACATCCAGCCACAGGCCAGCCTGTGTGGCGACATGATGGTCTGCTGCGCCCACCCGAGCAAAGACAGAACGAAACCAGTCTTCATCGTCGAAAACCCGCTCATAGAAATTCCTGACGATGCCAACAATACGATCTTGTCCAAGCACCGAGAACAATTGCCAGAACTGAATGGGTTTGTTGATATCAGAGGGTGCGGAAAGAGAAATGATATCCGGCATGCGGTGCGCGTTTTTGGGAAGCACTTTTTTGGCAACGGCAGCATCTATGTATTTGAGCCGGGTAATTTCCGTCATGTAGCCAAGGGCCGTTGGATATTTTGCACTGGACAAGCCGCTCTCAGACATTTTTTTCACAAGTGAATTCTTCGCCTCGTGGTTCGATCCTTAGATCAGGAAATCGGCAAGAACACTTTGTCTATTTTTAACTTATGCAGGAAAGCCTGCAAAAAACCATCCAAGTCCAATTTCGACAAGCACCCCGGAAAACCTGGCGCGAAGTAGTGTTCCGGGTTGCACTGCCCGCGTAACAGCGGATTGGTCAGATATCGTCATGCCGCAGATGCGTGCGGTGCGACTGAATCGCGCAAGACAATTTCGAACCCCACATCTTTGGGTTTGGCACTGACATCTTCTCCGTGGATCTTTGCCATCAACATGGATGCCGCATGACAGCCCATTTCAAAAGCGGGCGAACGAATGGTTGTCAAAGCCGGTTCGATGGATGCAGCAATTTCAAAATCTCCAAACCCGGCAACAGACATGACGGAGGGCACGTGAATACCGCGCCGTGCGCATTCGAAAATCGCGCCGGCGGCATGAATATCCGTGCATCCGATAATGGCATCAAGGCGCGGTTCGCGCTCAAGCAAAGCGGCCAGCCCCAGACGTCCACTTTCATAGTCCTTTTGAGCAGCCGAACTGAAAATCAATTGGTCCGGGCAACCATTTGCCTGAACTGCAGCAATGAACCCGTTTCGTCGCTCCTCGTAGCGCCTTATCCCCGGCGTATGAAAATCGACATATCCGACATATTTCCTGCCTTGATCAAGAACGTGGCAGGTCATGGAGCGCATTGCGTCAAAATCGGAGAATCCGACAGCCATGTCCAGAATCGGACCGTTGAGAGCCCACAATTCAACGACGGGAATACCGATCGCAGTGACCATTTTTTCCAGTTTTGGGGAATGATCGTTACCAATCAGCACAATGCCATCGGGCCGACGTTCCAGCAGCGTCGCTACAATTTCAGCTTCGCGATCGGGAGAAAATGCGCTTGAAGACAAAAGCAGTTCATAACCATCCTTGTTCAACCGAGCGACGAGCCCTTCGATCGTGCGCGCAAAGTTTGAATTGGAGAGTGTCGGAACAACGACTGCGACGACCTTGCTGCGGCGTGAAGACAGCTCTCCGGCAACGGCGTTGGGAATGTAGCCAAGATCCTCGGCCACCTTCTGGACGCGTTTAAGCGTTTCAGGCGCCAGCCGTTCCGGCATGCTGAAGGCTCGCGATACCGTAATGAGCGACACTTTTGCCGCTTCAGCGACGTCTTTGCCCGTCGCCCAGGAGCCGTAGGATCGCTTCGCTTTGCGGGCGCGTTTCATGTTTCCTCCATATGAAACGGGCGGGGTGTTGGCCCCGCCCGACAGTTTATCACTTTACCTATGCGATCCTAGACGCCTCGTTCCTGCCGCCAGATATCATCACGCGGCATATCCGGTTTAGCTGGACGCACATCGTAATATTCAAGCAATGGCGTGTACAGGTCAAGGATGCGGCGCAGTTCCCCGATGGGCTCGTCGTGCTCATCGACGCGAAGATCGATCCAGCCATAGGACCTTTTGTTCACAACCAGGATAGATGCTGAATGTTGACCGGCAATCTGACCACCGGCGTCGCGGCCGGCTTCAACACAGCGCATCAGGCGTTCACCAAGGTCCAACTCATCCGTTGTTTCCCATACGTCAGCCATTTTTGTCACTGTCGCTTCACTGGTCACCCGATTGCCCAGCGACACGAAGTTGTCGATGGCGATGTGCCCCTTCCAGTCTTCGTTGTCATTGCCAGTGCGGGCAGCTGTGCGGCCATCACGATCGATGACAGCAATTTGTCGCCACTCGATATAGGGGTCATTGTCTTCCAGTTCCCGCATGACCTTGGGTGCGGAAAAACCCGTTTCCAAAAGGTTCAGGCCAAGTGGGCCAAAGCGGGGATCCCCGTTTGCCTGGGAAACAAGTCCTCCCAGTCCGGCTTTCAGAAATGGGCATTTTGCACCGATTGCGAGGGGTCGCGTTGCAATGGCTATTCCGAACATTCCAGTTCGTTTGCAGCGCGCGATTACGGAAAAAGTCATTTTTGTCTTCCTGCTTATGTTTATTGGTTGTGCAACACTTATCGAAGCTCGATGCCTGCCGCCTTTGCGACCTCACCCCAGCGGGTGATTTCCGATGCCTGGATCTTGGAAAATTCTGCCGGTGTATTTGCGATCACCCGCACGCCCAATGTGTTCAAACGTTCTGCCAATGCGGGCGTTTGAAGCGCCGTTGCAATGGCATTTTGCAGAATATCAAGCCGTTCAGGTGCTGTGCCCGGAGCTGCAAAAACACCAAACCAAACACTTGCGTCGTATCCATCGACACCAGCTTCGGCAATCGTTGGAACATCGGGAAGTGCATCGGAACGGTCAGGGGTCGTAACGCCAAGAGCCCGCAGGCTTCCTGCTTCGATATGTGGAATGACGGTATTCATATTGTCGAATGCGAGATCAATTCTTCCCGCCAGCAGATCAACCATTGCCGGGGCGGAACCCGTGTAAGGCACATGTTCCATTTTCACGCCGGTCAGGTTTTCAAACAGCGCTGCCGAGAGGTGCTGTGATGTGCCCGGCCCCGTCGAATAGTAGTTCAGCTCACCGGGATGCGCCTTGGCATAGGCGATCAGTTCATCAACCGAATTGATATCCAGCTTGGGGTTTACGACCAGCACGTTTGGCACGCTGCCGACCATTGTCACTGCAGAAAAATCCTTTTCAGGATCGTAGGGCAGATTGGCGTAGATATGCGGGGCCGTTGCATGGGTTGGCGTACTGCCAAGAACCACGGAATAGCCGTTATCGTTTGCGGTTGCGACTGAGGCACTGCCAATGGTGCCGGATGCTCCTGGTCGATTGATAACCGCGATTGGCTGGCCGAGAAGTTTTTCAGCTTCCTGCGCAATAGCACGCGAGAGCGTGTCATTCGCACCGCCGGGATTCCATGGGCTCACCCAGGTAATTGGCTTGGTCGGGAAATCATCTGCCATAGCCGCTGGCGCACAAACAGCAGCACCGGCGACAAACGTCATGGTCCAGATCAGTTTTTTGAGAAACATGTTTTCTTCTCCTTGAGGGTTGCACTGAACTTGTTGCCTTTGACAACTCTGTCATTGAATAACAAGATCCGTTATGTTACCGCTAACATACTTGATATAAAGTGGCCCCTTGTCAATGATTGTGGCCGGTAAAAGTCACAAAGGCGGGAGTTTGTGCGCGTGAATTTTTCTGATGTCGATGAAAAGACAAGATTTTACAAAGGGTTGTCAGCCAGAGATTGGATAACAATTTCTTTGGTTGCCGGATGTGGGGTCTATTCGATGTGGGAAGGCCTTTCATTGGATCTCGGTTCGGTGCGAAGGATAGGTGCCGGGGCATTCCCATTCGCTATTGGTGCATTGCTTAGCACAATGGCCATTTTTCTGGGGATTGGCAGGAGCCCTGAGAGCACTGTCGACCAACCTAAAATATCGCTTCGCGGTCCCGTCCACATCAGCGCTGCGATGATTGCTTTCATGATTTTGATAAATCCGTTGGGCCTGGCGCCAACCATTGCCATTGTGACAATCTTGAGTGCCAGTGCAGATCGTAGTCTGAAACTGCGCAGTGTGTTGCTTCTGGCCTTGTTTGCATCAAGCCTTTGCACCGTTGTTTTCGTATTCCTGCTGGGCCTGCCGCTTCAGCCCTTCTGGTGGTGATCATGACTATTTTTGACAATCTGCTCATGGGTTTTGGCGTTGCGCTCTCTTGGGAGGCACTGGTCTATTGTTTCATCGGTGTAACGCTGGGGACCTTCATCGGTGTCCTGCCAGGGCTTGGCCCCATGGTGACAATCGGCATGCTTTTGCCAATCACCTATTATCTCGACCCGACGTCAGCGATCATCATGCTGGCGGGCATCTATTACGGGTCACAATACGGCAATTCGACCGCGTCAATTCTGCTCAATCTGCCGGGCACCTCAGCAGGCGCGGTCACATGTCTTGATGGGCATCCCCTGGCCTTGCAGGGGCGCGCCGGCTCAGCTTTGTTCATGACCACGATTGCATCGTTTTTTGGCAGTTGCTTCGGAATTATCGTATTGGCCTCATTGGCCCCGCTTCTGGCAAGTTTTGCACTGCAATTCGGGCCCACCGAATATTTTGCGCTGATGTTGCTGGGGCTGATAGCCGCGGCGATTCTGGTTCGCGATTCCCTGGTGCGCGGTCTTGTTTCGGTCCTTTTGGGATTGTTGCTCGGCCTGGTGGGAACCGACATCTACAGCGGCTCTCCACGTTTCACTTTCGGTTTTTTGAAGCTCTCCGATGGCATTGGACTTGTGCCGATCGCCACTGGTGTTTTCGGGGTTGCGCTCATCATGGCCAATGCGGGACGCCATGTCGTCAATGGCAGCACCGAAAAGCTCGGCTGGCGATCGATGATGCCTGGCCCCGGAGACGTCCGGCGCTCAATTCTGCCGATGTTTCGCGGCGCAAGTATCGGCTCGATCCTGGGGATGTTGCCAGGGGCCGGACCGACGATTTCCACATTCATTGCCTATGCAACAGAGAAAAAAATCGCCCGCGATCCCTCGCGCTTTGGGCGTGGTGCGATTGAGGGTGTGGCTGCGCCCGAGGCTTCTAACAATGCCGCCAGCCAAACCGGTTTTGTGCCCACATTGACACTTGGCGTGCCGGGCGATCCAGTCATGGCGGTGATGCTGGGCGCTCTGATGATACACGGCGTGCCACCAGGACCAATGCTGCTGGTGGACCATGCACCCTTGTTCTGGGGGTTGGTTGCAAGTTTTTTCATCGGAAACCTGCTTCTTCTGATCTTGAACATCCCCCTGATCGGTCTTTGGGTTCAATTGCTGAAGGTGCCCTACGGCCTGCTCTACCCCATGATCATTTCGTTCGTGTGTATCGGTGTCTATTCGATCAACAATTCGGTTTTTGATGTTGGTCTGGTCATGGCATTCGGTCTCTTTGGTTACATGATGTTGCTCCTCAGTATCGAGCCTGCACCAATGCTGCTGGGTTTCATCCTTGCACCGATGATCGAGGAGAATTTTCGACGGTCTCTCATTCTGTCGCGCGGAGACTTCATGACCTTTGTTGAAACCCCGATCAGCGGCGGGCTGATCGCACTTTCAGCCCTGCTTCTAGGCTGGATCATTGTCTCCGATCTTTATCCCAAAAAGATGCAGGTGCCTAAAGAGGATGCAAGCGAAGAAAACTCAGGCGGGCAAAATTAACGGATCTGGCAGCCAGGATGCTGGCGGAGTTGCAGAGCGACTGTGGTAATCAAATGACAAATCCCGCATTGTTCCGGCGCGCCCTGGAGTCATAGTGCAAGTCTTGCTTTGATTGAACCACTTTGTTCGTGATCCAGTGAGTCAATCCGCCAGGAAGGCGTTAAAGAGCGATGCTCTCGCATCGCTCGAGGCGTCTGACGCAGCGGGCGGCCATTGGTCGCGAACCCTTCGGGCCAGCAGCTTTTTCGCCACTATCTACGTCGTTTCGCTTGCCCGTACCTTGAGGTATGCGCTTTGCCAACCAACTTGATCCTGACCAAGAACAACCGGCAGAGTGAAATAATGTAAGCAAGACAGGCTTGAAGGCGTAGCCCCGGCCTATCGGGAAGGATTCCGTTTGAATTTGCTGCGTATCATCGGCAGCGCCAGCGCGAAGAGGACAAACAGTCCGGTCAACAGCTTTAGATCCGATGGTTTGAACCCGAGGCTGAGTGCGATGGCAACGAATTGAAAGTAGAGGAGACTGCCGACGACCGGCGCGAGGATCTGCCGGGCAAGGGTACTGCCGCCGAGGATCGCCTCGCCCAGGATGGTTGCGGCCAGTCCGATGACCAATACACCAACGCCCATATTGACGTCGGCATAGCTCTGGTATTGCGCCATGACCGAACCGCCAAGGGCCGCCAGCGCCCCGGCGCCGGCAAGTCCTGCGATGATGTAGAGCGTCGTTGACAGGCCTTGCGCCCGTGCCATTGTCTGGTTCGAACCGACCGCCCTCAGGGCCAGCCCAAGCTCGGTGTGCAGAAACCAGTAGAGCAGCAGACAAAGCGCCGCCAACATCACCGAAAGCACAGCAAACTGGGTGATCGGTGCCCCCCCGTCAGCATTCAGCAATATTGTGAAGAGCGTATCATGGCTGAACAATGCCGTGTTGGGTTTGCCCATGACACGAATGTTGATGCTGAACATCATGGTCAGCACGATGATTCCGGCCAGCAGCGAGGTGACTTTGAAAAACACATGGATCACAGCGGTCAGAGCGCCGGCCAGCGCACCGGCAAGCAGCGCCAACCCCATTGCCGGCATGATGCCCATACCATTGGCCAGCAGCGCTGCGGCAACCGCTGCGCCAAGCGGGAAGCTGCCCTCGGCAGTAAGGTCCGGCAGGCTGAGCAGGCGGAACGGGATCATGACGCCGATGGCGACAAAGGCATAAACTGCGCCCTGTGCCAGGCTGACCGGGATCAAGTTATAGTATGTTGACAGGATGTCCATTTGCCCGGCTCTAACTCAGCAACATGCGGTCACTCACCACATCATGAAAACGGGTTACCAGATCGGCGGTCGTCAGTTTGGCCTTCTCATCCTTTGCAAGATCAAGCACGACACGGCCCTCGTGCATCATCAAAAGGCGGTCACCGTGGGCGATTGCCTGCTCCATATTATGGGTGATCATAAGGGTGGTGATCTGGCGGTCTTCTACGGCACTCAGCGTTGATCTGATCACCATGTCAGCAGCACGTGGGTCAAGCGCAGCGGTGTGTTCATCCAGAAGCAACAATTGCGGGGCCTGCAATGTCGCCATGATCAGGGTCAAGGACTGGCGCTGCCCGCCTGAGAGCAGGGATACGCGGTCCTTCAGGCGGTTCTCAAGGCCCAGACCGAGGGGCTCGAGTGCCGAGCGAAATTCTTCTCGTTCAGCGGCGTGCAGACCGGTCCGAAAACTGCGCCGCTTGCCACGCCGTGCTGAAATGGCCAGGTTTTCTTCAATCGTCAGTGACGCCGCAGTGCCTTGCATCGGATCCTGAAAAACACGACTGATGTAGCCCGCACGTTTGTGTGTTGGCCATTGTTCAATCGCCTTTCCGGCGATGGAGATCGTTCCTTCATCCACCTGAACCTCGCCGGATATCGCATTCAGCATGGTGCTTTTGCCCGCTCCATTGCTGCCAATGACGATCGCAAACTCACCGGGAGCAAGAGAAAAACTCACCCCGTCGAGCGCGCGTTTTTCCTGTACGGTTCCCGGAAAGAAGGTTTTTTGCAGACCAGAGACGATGACTCCGGCCTGCTTGGCGGCGGCTGTCACTTTACGCAGTCACAATCAGCCAAGGCATCGGGCAGTGTCATCCCGGCCGCTGCCATGAAAGCTGCGCTGATGGTTGGTGTGTGATCAGCAGGGGACGGGCGATAGATGTCGATCGTGCTGACAGCCTCACCTTGCAATATGCGCCCGGCACGCAGCCCAGCCTGACGGCCAACCTCAAACCAGGAAACCGCCATGGAAGCAAGGATCTGCCCGTCTTCCACGCCGACCGGCGAGGCATTGATCACCGGCACACCGATACGACGTGCTGCGGCGGCCACAGCTGGCAGTGCCGGTTGCAACATGCTGGAAGGGATCAGATAGATCACATCCGTGTCTTTCAGCGCGTTGACGCGAACCGGGATATCGGCGGTTGTCTCGACGCTGACGGTGACAAGCTCCACCCCCATTGCGGCAGCAGCCTCCTTGGCATAGGTGATATTGACAACATCATTGGCATCGCCCGGATTGAAGAGAATCCCAATCTTGTCGGCTTTTCCCAGAAGGTCTGCTGCAAAGGCGAACACGGTTTCCATCGATTGAAGGTTGGACGCGCCGGTAAAGCGGTCACTGCCACCATCCCAGGACGGAACCAGGCCGGCGTCGACCGGGTCTGTCACCGGAGCAAAGACGATCGGGATTGTCTTGTCTTGCACGACACGGCGTGCGGCCTGACTGATCGGGGTCGTTACCGTCAAGAAAACATCGGGGCCTGATGCTTCAAGCGTCGTGAGCATTTGTGCCACGACCGAGGCGTCAAAGCTGGCGTCCTGGTAAACGTAGGTCAGGCCGGCCCCGTCCACATAGCCACCATCTGCCATCCCCTGTTTGAACCCACTGACGACAGCGTTCAGCGCCGGATGCGGCCCCAGATTGGCGATGGCCACGACTTTGTCCTGTGCAGATGCCTGGGTTGCCACCAGGAATGCAGCGAGGGCGCAACCTTTCAGAAACGTGGATATCTTCGTCATGTCTATCTCCCGTTATCGTTTTGTGAAGGGGTCAGACAAGCTGAAACGCTTTGGCTGAAACCCCACATGCTTGCTGAATTGAGTGCCAGACAGAATCCACCATCTCAGTTCCCGAAACGCCTTTTGCAGGCTGTTGTTTTTCAGTTCGAAAGTAACTGCCATCGCTGCCCCAGGCCTCGACCTCTGCCACGGCACATTCCAACGCCGGATCGGCGACCAGAATTCCTTCACACGCGTCGAGACCGGTTGACAGCAATGCCGCCGTGACCATGGTGTTTACATTGCGCGGATATCGGTCTGCAATCTGACGCACCGACCCTTCAAAAACCGTGGTTGGAGCCATGATGTTTTCCGGCACCAGATCCACGTCTGAGAAATCAATATTCTTCGGGTGTTTTCGGAAAGTGACCCGCACGCGCTCCCAGGGGACGCTGCGTTTGATCAGTTCCTCGCCGCCGATCAGCGCACCCGCCGCGAGCAACAATTGCGTATGACGTGTCGCCGCAATTTCTTGCAAAGTCGCCAGCAGAGCTTCGTCCGTCAGAGCCGTGGTGGAAAGGGGCATGTAATCAGAATGGCTGATAATGTCGGCCCCGTGCAAGCGGGTAATCGACGGATGCGCCGTTTCGACGACCAAATCCGCGCCGCGCGTTTGGGCGCTCCCGATATCGGCCAGAAAGTCGGCCTCCAGAACATCATTTGCCTGTTCACGCCGCCGCGCGTGGACAAAGGCCAGTTCAAAATTCTCCGGATCAGACCGCAAACGTTCAACAATCGCACGCCCGATAAAGCCATACCCGATGACACCGACCCGGTGTGGAGGTTTGCGTCGATCATTGCGCATCAAATGGCCTTCACCTTAATTCCTACGTATGCGTATGATATACACCAATGACGACTGAAGTCTAGGTTAATTGCTCGAGCGGCATACCGAGAGCATGTGTTGCTTTAGAGTTCCAGGAGTTTGCGCAGAAGTGCCTTCAACATTGATGCTTCTTTAACGCTCAAGTTCTTCGCCAATGTTTCCTGATAGCGGCGATTATCACGGGGAATGGCGGACAGGATCGTCCTTCCCTTCGGGCCCAGGTAGATTTCTGTCGATCTTGCATCCACTGCGGAAGCGCGTCGCTCAATCAGTTCATTTTTTTCCATCCGACGCAGGAGATCGCTGACAGTGTTCATATCGAGTGCAATGATGTCTCCGATGGTTCGCTGCGACGCACCGGCGTTTTGGCTGACAGCGACCAAAAGGGCGAGTTGACGGGAGGTGATTCCATAGGCGCCAAGTTCCTTGGAAAAAAGCGATTCCGCATAGAAATGTGACCGTCGCAACAGGTGGGACAATGTGTCATGGATGTCATAAGCCTCAAAGGTTTCTTCGGCTTCGATCCCTTGTTGTTCATGCGATGCCAACGGTTCACCTTCCTGTTTCGTCCTTGGTTCCACCAACGATGCGGACCGTTGAGGGCATGGCCGATGTAGCGGATTTTGACTAAACGGTCACGCCCAATAAGGGACATGGATGAAGTGCTCACCAACCGGAGCACCCAGTGGAACCTGCGCGAATGGGCCAGTTCTGTCCTCTTTGATCGGCATTTGGCGTGAATGACAATCAAGCACACTGAAGAGTTTCATGCCTATCCAGGATGAAACCGCAAAAATGGAAGACTCTCGAAAGCCTATTGATTTCAACGAATAAGGACTGGCGGCTATTTCTTCACGCCAGTCCAGATTGGAAAACCACTATTCCCACTCGATCGTGCCCGGTGGTTTTGAGGTGACGTCGTAGACCACACGGTTGATGCCGCGCACTTCGTTGATGATGCGGGTGGCGGCGCGGCCGAGGAAATCCATGTCGTAGTGGTAGAAATCGGCCGTCATGCCATCAACGGATGTGACGGCCCGCAAGGCGCAGACGAATTCATAGGTGCGGCCATCGCCCATGACGCCAACGGTCTGCACCGGCAGAAGCACGGCAAAGGCCTGCCAGATCGTGTCGTAAAGGCCGGCAAGTCTGATCTCGTCGAGATAGATGGCGTCAGCCTCGCGCAGGATTTCCAGTTTTTCACGGCTGATGCCGCCGGGACAGCGAATGGCGAGGCCCGGCCCCGGAAAAGGATGGCGTCCGACAAAACTGTCGGGCAGGCCCAGTTCGCGCCCCAGAACGCGCACTTCATCCTTGAACAGTTCACGCAGGGGTTCGACCAGTTGCATGTTCATGCGGGCCGGCAGCCCGCCGACATTGTGGTGCGACTTGATGGTGACGGAGGGGCCGCCGGTAAAGGAGACGCTCTCGATGACATCCGGATAGAGCGTGCCCTGCGCCAGGAACTGTGCGCCACCGATCTTTTTGGCCTCTGCCTCAAAGACATCGATGAACAACCGACCAATGGTCTTGCGTTTGGTCTCCGGATCACTCTCGCCTTCAAGGGCATTGATGAATGTGTCCGACGCATCCACCAGCACCAGCGGAATATTGTAATGTTCGCGGAACATGGCAACGACTTCCGCCGCCTCGTTCTTGCGCAACAGGCCATGGTCAACGAGAATACAGGTCAGCTGGTCGCCGATAGCCTCATGAATCAACAGTGCCGCAACCGAGGAATCCACACCGCCGGACAGCCCGCAGATGACCTTGCCATCCCCCACCTGCTCGCGGATCGCGGCAATCGCCTGTTCCTTGTAGGCGGCCATGGTCCAGTCACCCTTGAGACCGGCAATCCCATGCACGAAATTGCTCAGCAATTTTGCACCGTCCGGTGTGTGCACCACTTCGGGATGAAACTGCACTGCGTAAATCTTGCGGCGTTCATCAGCGATGGCCGCAAAAGGCGCACCACTGGATGTGCCCACCACTTCGAAGCCCGGCGGCAGATCGGTGACGCGATCACCATGGCTCATCCAGACCTGATGGCGTGTGCCAACGGCCCAGATGTCCTCAAACAGGGCGCAATCCTTTTCAATTTCGAGAAAGGCACGACCGAATTCACGGTGGTGGCCGCCTTCAACCCGGCCGCCGAGCTGTTCACAAATGATCTGTTCGCCATAACAGATACCCAGAACCGGAATGCCTGCATCAAAAACGATTTGAGGCGCACGCGGTGAATCCAGGTCCATGGTGGAGGCCGGACTACCGGAAAGGATGACCGCTTTGGGTTCCATTCGGACAAAAGCTGCTTCTGCGGACTGGAACGGGATGATCTCGCAATAGACCCCCGCTTCGCGAACCCGTCGCGCAATCAGTTGCGTGACCTGCGAGCCGAAATCGATGATGAGAATGCTGTCTGAGGGTGCTGTCTTGTTCATGACAAGGCTTTAGTGATTCCTTTTGCCAAGTGCAAGCGCCACTGTCACCCGATCCAATCTTCAGGACAAAAAAGTACCCTCGCCTATGACTGCCTCAAGCTTGTCGACCGTGTCGGCTAGCCTTTCATCGATGATGTGGAGATATTCTGTCCAATTGTCGATATGGCGCACTTCGCTTTTGCCGTCGGAAATGCCGCGCAGGCCGGCGAGCGGCACGTCAAAATGCTGGCAGACACGCAACAGCGCAAAGGTTTCCATATCCACCATATCCGCATCGATCTGCGCATAGGCGTCACCGGAGACGATGTTGGCGCCGGTCGACAGTGATGCGGACGGCACCTGCGGGATCTGGTGAACGAGATCCATGGTGACCGGCATGTCCAGAAAGGGCGTCGCTCCCTTTTCAAAACCAAGGGGCGAGGCATCCATGTCCCGGTAGGACACGCTGGACACCTGATAGATCTGTGTCTGTTCCAGCTTCGACGACCCGGCTGACCCCAATGAGACGACAAGATCGGGCTGCGCGTCAGATGCTTGCATTTGGTGCAGGGCCGAGGTCAATTGAACGGCGGCTTCAACCGGGCCCACCCCGGTCATCAGCGGCTTGAAACGCGCCTGCAGATTGGGACCGTATTCCTGCTGTGCTGCCATGACATAAAGCAGCTTGCGCCCGGCGACCTCTTTAAGCAGCGTGATCATCCCTCGATTCCCTCCCGGTCAGTGACGGCCATCATGGTTGCCGTCATGGTGGCGATCAGTTTTTCATCACCATTCTCGCCCACAGCCCAGGCTCTCCCATCCGCAAGGGAAATGGTGCGTCCGGGTTTGATGACTTCAGCACGGAACAAAAAGCGCTCGCCCCGGGCAGGGGACAGAAGATTTACCTTGAACTCGATCGTCAGCACCGCCGCATCGGCCGGCATCAGGGAAAACGCGGCATAGCCGCAGGCCGAATCCAGTGCTGTCGAGACGGTTCCGGCATGCAGGAAGCCATGCTGCTGGGTGAAATCCGCGTGGTAGGGCATTTCCAGCTCAACCCTTCCCGGACCGACACTGCTCAGCCTGATACCCAGTGTTTTCATCATCTGCTGGCGATCAAAACTCTGCCTCGTGCGATTTTCAAAATCGGGGTTCTTCGCTCCGAATTTCACCATATCAACGCTTTCAGCGCACCTTCTGCATGACGGCCAGGAAAAAGCCGTCCGTTTCGGTCGAGGCAGGCGTCAGGGTGATCGATTTCATATCCGCAGACCAGGGCTGAAGCTTGCTTTCGCCAAACAGATCCTGCCAAACCTCGCCGACCGAGACCAGTTCAAAATCGGTATTGTCCTCACAAAACTCATAGACCTGTGTCTCGTTTTCCTGCGGCAGGACCGAACAGGTGATATAGACCAGAAAGCCCTGCGGTCGCACATAGGCAGCTGCCGAGGCGAGCACCTCCTGCTGTTGGGTCAGTCTTTCTTCCAGCGTCTTCTGGGTCAGTTTCCACTTGGTTTCGGGCCGGCGGCGCCATGTTCCCGTGCCTGTGCATGGTGCATCAATGATCACCCGGTCCATGTTTCCAATCAGCGCGCTAAGGTCACTGCCCGCCTCATGCACCTGCACATTGCGGGTTCCGGCACGGTTGAGACGATCAAAAATCGGAGCAAGCCGCGTCCGGTCGATATCATAGGCGTGGATCTGCCCCTTGTTTGCCATCGATGCGGAGAGCGCCAGGGTCTTGCCGCCGCCGCCAGCGCAATAATCCAGGACCTGCTCACCGTTCTGCGCAAAGATCAGATCGGAGACAATCTGGCTGCCCTCGTCCTGCACTTCAAACCATCCCTTTTGGAAGGATGCTTCGGCCGTGACATTGGGCAGACGCGAAGGCCCCTCGCCGGCTGCAACACGCAAGCCGCAGCGGGCGATTGCGGTTGGCACCGCGCCGGTGCGCAACAGAGCTTTTTGCGTTTTCTCAACCGTTGATTTCAGCGTGTTGACGCGTAGATCAAGCGGCGGACGTTGCGCAAAGGCCTGGGCTTCGGTGACCCAGTCGTCGGAAAAATTTTCCTCAAAGGCAAATTGCGTCCATTCGGGAATATCGGCCTGCACATGCAGGGGGGCGTCGGTCAGCTTGCGCCCGGCAAAGGCCTTGAGTGTTTCTTCGGACAGGGGTTCAGGCGCGAATTGATCATCAAGCAATTGCGCGGCCAATTGTTCAACGCCTATTTTCCACTGGCGAAACAGAACGGCATGCACCAGTGCCGATGGCCTGTCATTGTCCATCATGTAGCCATGCGACATTTTTTGCCGCAGCGCATCGTATACGATATTGCCAATCGCGGCGCGATCACCCGAACCGGCAAAGCGGTGGGACAGGCCCCAATCCTTCAGCGCATCGCCAACGGGCCGCTTGCGCTTTTCTATATCACCCAGAACTTCGATGGCCGCTGCCATCCGCCCGCCAAGCCGCATGTTGTTGTCCTTTATGAAACGTGTAGCCGCAGCCTTACAGTGGATTGCCTACAAATAGAACCATTGGATGGCGGAAATTCCCCAGCGCGGTTCATCCGCCTGGATCTTTGCCAACACCCCATGAGGTTGTGTCCCTATCACGACCGCTTACCGGACAGACGTCATTCTTCTGTCCAGGCGTGGGTCGCTGTCAAAAGCGTTTGTTGTCTGGTTGACCAGCGGTCAGACGCGCAACAGGACCCAGACAAGCCACAGCCACAAAATGGCGTTGACGACAAAACCCACCAGGAAAAGCGGCCGGCGTTTTCTCAGATCATTGCTGCTGACGTGAACCCATGAGTGGACAAACCTGCTGGCAACAAACAACCATGCCAGAGCAACAATGGCATCATTGACGCCATTGACCATGTAGAGAATGACGCAAACAATATAGAACAGAAACGGCAGCTCGAACTGATTGATCAGATTACGCACCGCTGTGGCGCTGGGCTGCGGCTCGATCATCGGTATCTTGAATTCCGACGCCTTGGCTTTGCCGCTGCGCACCGCAGAAACCCGCCTGCCCGATGCCAGCACATAGATCGCATAAATCAATGCCGTCTGGACAATCAGCGGCCAGAATATCGCAGTGTTGCTCATGGTCTTTCCTGTTCAAGGTGGTCAGGCAAACGCAAGGATGCCTGGTGTCGCGATTGCATCTGACACTACAGCTCAGGCGCCGCCTGGATAATTCGGGCTCTCGCGGGTGATTGTCACATCATGCGAGTGGCTTTCGCGCAGGCCTGCAGAGGAAATGCGAACGAATTGTGCCCGCTCATGCAGTTCGGCAAGATCGGCCGCACCGACATAGCCCATTGCGGCTTTCAATCCGCCGGCCAACTGATGCAGAACCGCAGAAACGGGACCCTTGTAAGGCACCTGTCCTTCGATGCCTTCGGGAACCAGCTTCAACGTGTCGCGGACCTCTTCCTGAAAGTAGCGATCAGCCGAGCCGCGGGCCATGGCGCCCACCGAGCCCATGCCGCGATAGGCTTTGAAGGAGCGTCCCTGATAGAGGTAGACCTCTCCCGGGCTTTCATCCGTTCCGGCCAGCAGAGAGCCGATCATCACGGCCGATGCACCGGCGGCAATGGCCTTTGCCAGGTCACCGGAAAACTTGATCCCGCCGTCAGCGATGATCGGTATGTTGCTGGCCTGCGCAGCCTCCACCGCACCCATGATGGCGCTGAGTTGCGGAACGCCGACACCTGCAACGATGCGGGTGGTGCAGATGGAGCCCGGCCCGATACCGACCTTGATGGAATCCGCACCGGCATCAATGAGCGCCCTGGCGCCTTCCGCAGTCGCCACATTGCCGGCCATGATCCGCACGGAGTTGGAGAGTTTCTTGACCCGCGTGACGGCATCCAGAACCCGCTGGGAATGGCCATGGGCCGTATCAACAACCAGCAGATCAATCCCCGCGTCTATCAGCCGTTCAGCCCGCTCAAAGCCATCATCACCAACGCTGGTGGCAGCGGCAGCGCGCAGGCGGCCCTGCAAATCCTTGGAAGCATGGGGATTGAGTTGCGTTTTCTCGATGTCCTTGACGGTGATTAGACCGACACATTGATAGTCGGCATCAACAACCAGCAGTTTTTCGATGCGATGCTGATGCAGGAGTTTCTTGGCCTGCAACTGATCGACATTTTCCTTGACGGTCACCAGCCCTTCATGGGTCATCAACTCATGGATTTTCTGCCGCGGATCGGAAGCAAAGCGCACGTCACGGTTGGTCAATATGCCGATCAGACGCCCTGTCACGTGACCGCCTGTGCCGCCATTTTCCACCACGGGAATGCCTGAAATGCCGTGCAACGCCATCAGGGCATGGGCGTCTGCAAGGGTTGCGTCCGGTCCGATGGTCAGCGGATTGACGACCATGCCGGATTCAAATTTCTTCACCCGTCGCACTTCTTCTGCCTGCCGCTCGGGAGACAGGTTGCGGTGGATGACCCCGATGCCACCGGCCTGGGCCATGGCTATGGCCAGAGGCCCTTCCGTGACCGTATCCATTGCAGAGGAAATAATCGGCAGATTCAGTTCAATGCCTTGCGCAATGCGGGTGGCAATCCTGACCTGACCGGGCAAAACCATCGAATGACCCGGCTGCAAAAGCACGTCGTCAAACGTGAGCGCTTCACGTCCTGTCGCTGATTCTATGATGCGCGCCATGGCCAATCCTCTGTGCTGTCGGCCCTGGTGCTGTGAAAACACCACAAGGTGCCCTGGAGACACCCACTGAAGACCTGATGATCATATGAAGTTGGCGATGGCTGGTACCATGGAAATGCAGCGAATGGAACAGGTAAATCGCCTGCGCCGCACCCTCATGAACAAATCACATCAATCCGATGTTGCCGCAGCGTCCTCTGGTTGGTTTTTCCTGCCGCGAAACCCCTTCGCCAACAGATACATTTCCACCGATTCGGCCCGTGATGAGGGCGGCTTGATGTGCAGTACCGTCTTGAAATTCTTTTTTAGCATATTGAGAAGATCGGTTTCCGTACCGCCCTGAAAGGTCTTCGCCAGAAAATGACCACCCTCGTTGAGGACGTCCACGGCAAACCAGGCGGCCACTTCACACAGATGCATCGTGCGCAGATGGTCCGTGCGTTTGTGTCCGGTCGTCGGCGAGGCCAGATCGGACATCACAAGATCAGGCGCGCCGCCGCAAGCCTCGATCAGCTTGTCGGGTGCGGAATCTTCCAGAAAGTCCATCATCAGGAAGCGCACACCGGGGATCGGGTCCATATCGAGAAAATCGATGGCGGCAACGCGCGGCTTCTCATCGGTCGAGTTCATGACCTTCGCGGCAATCTGCGACCAGCCACCCGGTGCGGACCCCAGATCGACAATACGGTTTGCACCTTTGAGAATCTCGTGTTTCTCGTCGATCTCCAGCAGTTTGAAGGCAGCCCTCGAGCGATAGCCCTCAAGCTGCGCGCGCTGCACATAGGGATCGTTCAGATGCCGCTCAAGCCAACGCCTTGACGAGGCTTTGAGCTTGCCTCGCTTCTTGACCCTCTGGCCCAGTTTGCGTCCGGTTCTGTTTCCTGCAGTTAAACGCGTCAACGCCTGGCTCCTTTGGGCTGTTCGCCCGATCTGTTGTTGTTGTGGATCGATGATCCAGATTGTCTCTTGTAAAAGTTTCGTTTGCCCTTGCCGCGACGCCATATGCCATCGGCGGCCATCATTTCCGTCAACAGGCCTTCGCGCAGGCCACGGTCGGCAACCCGCAGGCGTTCAGACGGCCAGCGCAGCCGGATCGCATCCAGTATAGCACAACCGGCAAGCACAAGATCGGCGCGGTCCGCACCAATGCACGGATTGGATGATCGGGCGTCAAAATCCCACGACAGCAGTTTGCGCGTCATCAGATCCACCTGGTCGGAGGTCAGCCAGAGGCCATCGACCCGCCGCCGGTCGTATCGCGGCAGATCCAGATGGACACCCGCAAGTGTTGTTACCGTACCGGACGTGCCAAGCAGGTGAAAAACACCCTTGGCCGCGCCGCTGCATCCGGGAAGCGCCGGACATATGAAATCGGACAGGAGTGCTGCGACCTCCTCCACCATGTCGGCATAGATGCGCTCGGTCACATGCTGGCCGCCGTGGCGCTCGGACAGATTGACCACGCCAACCGGCAACGAGGTCCAGGCCGTTATATGGTTTGCCAGGCGGTTTGATCGATTGCCCGACAGGTCAATGGCCGCGATCTCCGACGATCCACCGCCAATATCAAACAGCACCACACCATCGGTCTCGCGTCCCACCAGCGAAGAACATCCCGAAACCGCAAGACGCGCCTCGGTTTCCCGGTCAACGATCTCCAGATCCAGGCCGGTTTCCAGCTTGACCCGCTCAAGGAATTCCACACCATTGTCTGCCGTTCGGCAGGCTTCGGTGGCAATCAGACGGTGACGGCGGACCGGACGGTTTTCCAGTTTGATTGCGCAGACTTTCAGGGCTTCGACAGCCCTGTCCATCGCTGCTTCCGAAAGACGTCCGGTTGCACCCAGCCCCTCGCCCAGCCGGACGATCCGGGAAAAGGCATCGACCACCCGGAATTGGCCCGGCCGTGTGGGCAGGGCCACCAGCAAACGGCAATTGTTGGTGCCCAGATCAAGCGCCGCATAAAGCGGCGGATTGCCACGAGCGGAATTCATATGCGGTGCGTTGCTGCCGCCGGCCTGTCTGTTGGGCGGTACGCTTTTCACCGCCCCATCCGGCCCATTGTTTTGCCGGGCCAGGGTTTCGGATGCGCCCGGTTCATTTGGCCTGTCCGAATGGGGTTTTGGCCCATTACCACGCTTGTCACCAGGCCCACGCTTGTCACCAGGATTACCGCGCATCTTGTGCGCCAGATCCGGCTGGTGCCTGCCCTTGTGATGATTGGGGTGCGCATGCGCATTCTTGTCGCGGCCTGCATCCGACTGGCCTGACGCAATGCCAGTCACCTGCTGCTGATCAGCGGTTCCGGCTTTGGATTTCCCGCGTCGCGAACGCCGTCTGCGGCGTTTTTTCTTTTCCGGAGAAGGTGCATTGGCAATGCCACCCTCCGGATTCGTCCGGGTGGATTCCTGCTCACCAATATCTGGGCGCCTGTCCCGATTCGCGCTTTGCGAGTCGGAATTGCTGAGAGCCTGTGCAACCGGACTGTTCTTGTCTGATGCGCTGTCGGAACCGGATGGCCTTGTATCCGTCACCGTTTCAACAGCTCTCGGCGCCCCGTTGCGCGACGCAAAAGCGTCATCTGCGGGGTCTGTCACACTGTTTCCTGCCGCGCCGCGCCAGATAAATATCGGCAGCAGGCGCTTGTCTGATCTTCGTTGAGCAAACTGTAACAGCGCGCCTCTGGATCGACAAACAGTTTTTCGCCGCAGTCTCCGGCAAAGGCTCTGCTGCCTGAAAGCACAATCACGGCAAGGCAGGATCAAGGAACAGGACAGAACGCATCTGAAGCGTCAGCGCAAACTGTCTGTCGCGCAGGTCGACAGGCCGTGCCGGCAATTCATTTCATACTTTTTCTGCCGCCGGCCAGCGTGATGACCGCAATGATGATCAGGCCGGTCATGATCAGGCGTACGCCCGCACCGACACCGAAGGTATTGAGCATTGATACGACCAGAAACAGGAACAGAGACGCTCCCCATATGCCCGGCACATTGGAGTTTCCACCGGCAACCGACGAGCCGCCGATAACAACGACTGCGATCGAGGTCAGCAGGTATTCCGTGCCCATATTGAGTGCTGCCCCCCCTGAAAAACTGGCAAGGAAGTAACCCGCAACAGCGGCGAGAACACCGCACAAGACATAGGTCGAAAACCGTACGCCATCGACCGGCACACCAGCCAGTCGGGCCGCCCGCATGTTTTGCCCGATTGCCAAAACCCAACGCCCGAACAGGCTTCGCATCAGGATAAAATACGCGGCAACGGCCAGAACAAAAGACAGCAATGCAACATTGGGCACGCCCAGGACAGATGACGTGGTGAAGTCAGTCAAGACTTCCGGCGGTTTGATGCGCAGCCCGCGGTTCGACCAGATCGCCGTCGACTGGATGAGGAAGCTGGATGACAGGGTTGCGATGATCGGTGGTATCTTCAGCAGTTTTATCAGGCCGAAATTGGCCGTACCAACCGCCAGACCAACTCCCAGTGCGATCAGCAAACCGGGCAGCACCAATGCGCCATCCGTGTTCATGAATTTGAGAGCGAGCGTTGCCGAAAGGGTCATGGTGGCGGGAATGGACAGATCGATATTGCCGGGCCCCAGGGTAATGACAAACATCTGCCCGATGCCGACGATCACCGAGAAGGCGGCAAAGGTCAGGGCTGCCTGCGCGAGGCCAGCCCCGCCCAGGCCACCGGTAAAGATGATTGTCGCCACCCAGGCGCTCAATACGGCGATAAATGACCAGATCCACGGTTTGTGAAAGAGCAAGGTGACATTGTTCATCGGACGCCGGCTCCTTGCTTGCTGCGGTTCAACAGGACACGCAAGGCCAATACAATGATGAGAATTGCACCCTGGGCTCCAATTTGCCAGTCGGATGAAATACGCAGAAATGACAGAAATGACCCGGCCAGAGTCAGCGTCAGTGCGCCGATCACGGCACCGATTGGCGAGACCCGTCCGCCGGTGAACTCGCCGCCACCCAGAATGACACCGGCAATGGACAAAAGCGTATAGCGCAAAGCAATATTCGCATCGGCAGCGGTCGTCAGGCCGACCAGCAGAATGCCGGCAAGCACGGCAAAAAATCCGGCAGATGCGTAAGCGGCTGCACGGACCCAGAGGATTGACCACCCGGCCCGTTCCACCGAGCGCTCGTTGCCGCCGACACCGCGGATGACCACCCCAAAGGAGGATCGCATTACAAGGAAATGCGCTATGCCTGCGATCAGGATGCTGGCAACAATTGCCATGGGTATGCCGGGCGGTTTGGTCTTCATCAGCCAACGGGCCCACTCCGGCGCCGCGCCACCGGGCGATGGCAAGATGAGCACGGCCAGACCACCCCAGACAAAGGACATGCCCAGCGTCACCACGATCGCCGGAAGATTGCGCACATAAATCAATATGCCCACCAGCGCATAAACGCCGATAGCGCCGGCCAGGATCAAGACGCCCAGAAGTGGCGTGTCCCGCAGAAACGTCGCGGCAACACAGGCGACAAAACTGACAAAGGCACCCATGGAAAGATCGAGGTCATTCACCGCAATAATCAGCATTTGCGCAATCGTTGCCAGGGCAATGGGCACGGCAAGATTGAATAGCAGATTGAGCCCCAGATAACTCATGGTGCGCGGTTGTATATAAAATACGCTGATCAGCAGAACGGCCAGCGAGAAAGCCGGAAGAAGCTGGCGAAGGCGATCGGATGTCATCAGGCCACTCACGCTGCTGCCTCTTTGAATGAGGCACGAATGATATTTTCCTCGGTGACGTCCTCGCCAGCAAATTCTGCCGCGATTGCGCCTTCACTGAACACATAGACACGATCGCACTGGCGCACTTCATCCATTTCTGTCGAATACCAGATGAAGGTGCGTCCTTTCCCCGCCTCCTCGCGCAGCATGGAATAGACATCCTGCTTGGTCCCCACATCCACCCCGCGCATAGGATCGTCCATCAGCACGACGGGCGCCGGAGATGCCAGAGCACGGGCAAACAGCACCTTTTGCTGATTGCCGCCGGAAAGGGACAGGATGTCATTTTGCATGTCATCTGTCCTGATCGCGATGCGCTCACGCCATAGTTTGCCCAATTCCCGCTCGCGCGCCACACTGACAAAAAACCGCCGCGTCAAATCCGGCAACAGCGTCAGACTCATGTTGCGCAATATGCTCCAAAGCGGCAGCACGCCGTCGACAGACCTGTCGCCAGCCACGAAGGCAACCTGATTGTTCCGGCGGCTTCGCCAATCACCGGTGTTTTCCAGATAGAGGCGCACAAGGGCGTCGGTCTGCCCATGGCCACTCAGCCCGGCCAATCCGACTATTTCACCCTTATGGGCCTGAAGGCTTCCATTTTTGAGGGCAATCGCCACTGTGCCAGCGGCCGCGGTGGTGTCCCGCCGTTCGTTTTCGCGCACGACGCTTCCCATGGCCTGGACAAGGGATGCCACATCGAATTTGCTCGCCGTGCTGTCAACAACCGCCTTGCCATCCTTCATCACAAAAATACGGTCCGCAATCTCGAGCACTTCATCGAGGATATGTGAAATAAAGACCACAGCCCCGCCGTCCGCAACAAACTGCCGGACATAGGCCAGCATCTTGTTGGCAAGGACGGCATCGAGGGATGAGGTCGGCTCATCCAGAATGACCAGTTTGACGGGATTTGATATTTCCAGAAAAGCGATTGCGATTTCCACCATCTGCCGTTCGGCGATGGACAGATTGCCCACCAGTTCGCTGGTGCGGATCGTATGGCCCGGAAACACTTTGCCGAGTTGGTCGCGGATCAATGTCTCGGCGTTTTTACGCCAGGCGGACCGGCCCAGATCCCGATGCGCAATTCTTACATTCTCGACAATTATGAGATTTGGGCACAGCGAAAGTTCCTGAAAAACGCAGCGCACGCCGGCCTGCCGCGCCCGGGAGACCGAATAGGCGTCTACCAGCTCACCCGAAATGCGGATCGTGCCCTCGTCCAGTGACAGCCCGCCATTGAGTATATTGACCAAGGTGGATTTGCCCGCGCCATTGTGGCCGACAAGTCCGACACATTCACCCGGAGCGACATGAAAATCCACCCCGTCCAAAGCCCGAACGGCGCCAAAATGTTTTCTGGCGCCGTCCAAAGCGATGACGGATTTTTCAGATGGCATAGTCATCCCGCCGGCAAGACCAATCACATGGATGATTTGATCGTGGCTTTAGCATCATCGAGTGAATATTCCACATTGGCCACGCCGCCTGCCTGGGTGGTTTCAAGACTTTCTTCCAGGGTGTCCTGCGTAATTTTCAGGAACGGCACAGTCAGATCCTGCGGCACTGTTGCACCATCGAGAATTTGCTGCGCCACCCAGAATGCCAGCGTCGAAACACCCGGAGCGATGGAGACCGACATGGTCTCATAACCGGTGGCATCCTTTTGCTCTTTCCACCAGAGCAACTCATCATGGCGATTGCCCATGATAATCAGCGGCACATCACGGCCGGCTGCGGCGAAGGCCTGAGCCGACCCGTAACCATCACCGCCCTGTGTGACCACGGCGGCAATCTCCGGCAGGCTTGGCAGAATGCCGGCAACCGCCTTCTGGGCAACATCCTGAGCCCAGTCGCCGTGAACCGATCCGACGATCTTGAATTGCGGATTCTCCGCGACACCGGCATGAATACCGGCAGATATTTCATCGTCCACAAACACGCCGGCCAGACCCCGCAATTCGAGCAGGTTGCCGCCATCGGGAATTTTTTCCGACAGGTAATCCAGCTGGCTCTTGCCCATGCCGGCAAAGTCGACGGCTATGCGATAGGCGCAGGGTTCAGTGACGATACCGTCAAAGGAGACAACAACGATGCCTGCATCGCAGGCTTCCTTGACCGCACCATTGAGAGCCGTCGGCGAGGCTGCATTGATGACGATGGCATCATAGCCCTGAAGAATCAGGTTCTGAATCTGCGCGGCCTGTTCCGTCGCCTGGTTTTCAGCGGTGGTGAATGCGTCAGCAGCAGCGACAACGCCGCTTGATACGGCAGCGCCGGTCACTTTGTCCCAGCTGGTAAGCATGGCCTGACGCCATGAATTGCCTGCGTAATTGTTGGACAATGCAATTTTCTTGCCCGCCGTATCGGCAAAGGCCGGAAGCGTTGCAAGCGTGGTGCCCATGGACAGGGCCAAGGTCAAAGTGGCTAATGTAAATTTGTTCATGCGTTCCTCCAAACACTTGTATTGATCCAATGATCGATTGGTAGAACCTGCATGGCCTCCACGGCCCGAAATGTGGGACATGAAGAATGCATGGCGCCTGTGTTCATCTCCCTCCCTTGGGCGAAACCAGCCGCTAACTGATCATTGCACCTGAAGCTTACGAAGCACCACCCCAACAGCAAACGGCACAAGCTGCATTAAGGGTACGTGAAGACACAGGGTGAATTGCGGTAATCCGCAGATTCTTCCGTAAGCCAGTGAAATACCATAGTCCCGACCTCATTTTTTTGCCAGCCAATCCTCCAATTCCATTTCGTAACTCGCCAGCCCGTCAACGTTCAACAATCCGCGCGACAGCGCAACGGTCAGAGCGCGTGTCCGTGAATTGAAAACCGGGCCAATATCGGAGTGGGTGACCGACCGGTTAAGGCCCAGTTTCTCGTAGAGATGTTTCAGGCGGCTTTGAACGCCACGCGTCGAGATTTTGCGGCGGGCCGATATTGCCTTGTCCGTCATCCCCAATGAAATATCGGTGAGCACCTCAAACTCGGCGTCGGTCAAACCTTCGAGCGTATTTTCCGAGCGTTGCTGCACACCGCGCACTTCCCGGTCGATGATGCATTGATCCTGGACGAATATGCCGCGTGCGGCAAAGGCAAGCCTTTCCTCACTGGCGGATTTCAACAGATAGCCATAGACCGCGCCGGAAGGCACGATACGCGCAACGCCGCGCACATAGGCCTCATCTGCATAATTTGACCAGAACAGGATGCGCATTTCGGGAAAACACCGCCAGATTTCCTTGGCCGCATCCACCCCGTTGGATTTTGGCATCTGCAAATCCATGAAGATGCCATCAATGGTCTCCGATTTTACAATCTCGACCGCCGCCGCGCCATTTTCCGCTTCGTAGAGCTGATCACACTCGGGCAAGGCGTTCTCAACCGCCGTCTTCAAAAATGCTCGGTGCAAGGGGTCGTCTTCAGTGATCAACAGGTTCATGAGACCTCCGGGAAATGGCTTCTATAAGAGGGTGATGTGTGTCGTGCGGTGTCGTTGAACGCGGAATGGCAATTGAAACGCGTGTACCACCAAGCGGTTCATTGCCACAAATACTCAGATTGGCCGAGATGAGGGCGGCACGCACACGCATATTGTCCAGTCCGCGCGCCGATCGCTCATGCTCTTTGTTTGTTCCCGTTCCGTCGTCCACCACGGTCACGTGAATGTATTTCTCATCGGACTGGATGGTGACGGCAAGATTTCCGGGCCGCCCGTGTTTCACCGCATTGTTGATGGCTTCCTGGACGATGCGAAACAGCGTGGTTCGCAAGGAATCAGGGCAATCATCCAAGAGGGATGAAGCCCCATCAATCACTTTGGTGGCAATTTTTGGTACAATACCATCAACCGAGCGTTCCAGCTGCGCCTCGACCGCCTGGGCAAAACCAAACAGTTCCATGACACCCGGTTTGGCATCCTCGATAATGCGGCGCAATTCGCTGATACAGGTTGAAATT
This sequence comes from Rhizobiaceae bacterium, assembly GCA_029212415.1. Taxonomy (GTDB): domain Bacteria; phylum Pseudomonadota; class Alphaproteobacteria; order Rhizobiales; family Rhizobiaceae; genus Hoeflea_A. The sequence continues at coordinate 149,569 of JARGOF010000004.1, forward strand.
CCAGCCTCCAGCTTTGCGATATCGGCCACGGTTGTCTTTTTCTTGCGGGCCATCTGCGACACCTGATGCGAAATGCGTGTCAGATCGGCAAGCGTCTGATCATGCAGGTCCATGCCGATGTTCTTGCGCTCGTTTTCCATGCCTTCGGTAAGCCGCAACGTGCCCAGTCTGAGGGCCTCGGCCCTGCCCCGGGCACCGCCTTCGGCCCGCGCCATGCGTTGCGCCTCTTCACTCTGATTGAGCGCGTAGAAATAGGGCGAGACAAGGTCGGCGATCTGCTGCGCTATTTGCAGATCCTCATCGTCGTATTTGTGCAATTCGTGACGGGAGATGTTCAGTGAACCGAGAATATCCCCATGGATATGAAGCGGGACATGAATCCGGCTGCGCAAATTGGCCCCGTAAATCGGCGCATCGAAGGCACTTTCGAAATGAAACCGTTTGTCCGCCCAGGCATCACCGGTAATAATATGATCGGTTCGGCCTGAAAGCAGGTCCCTGATGGGACTGTGAGCAATTTTTCCAGGCTCCTTGGCCTTGTTGCTCCATTCCGTTTTCATGCCGACTTCAAAGGCGACACAGCATTCGGGCTGATCGGGCAGAATGATGGAGATGTCCAGATGATCATGCTGAAAAAGGGCATGAATTTCGCCACCGATTTGTCTGAGCACACTTTGGAAATCCAGTTGGCCGGCGATTGCCCGCGATATGGCCAGGTACCGCTCCAGCAATTCTTCGTGATCAATCGACACCCAGCAGATCCTCCACCCACACCGGATGTTTAACACATCTGGCAGGCCGGGAGGAACAGGTGATAAACACGATCGATGCTGAATTCCGCGGCTTCCATTGCGGAAACCCGCAGGCGGAACGTCGTGAACCTGCCACATGATGTCGAATGGAAAGGCATACCCTGCCCCCGATATCTCCCTGAATGGGACATCAGAACTTTTACTTCCAAAGAGCCTGACAACGTCAATCGGGCAGAAGATCGAGACTTAAAATGGTATCAGAAATTGCAGTGCATGACGACAGGTTTCGCAGGCTTGTTTCAACGGATTCACAGCTCGTGAAGCTGCATTCGGGTATGATCTGGGCGGAGGGCCCTGTCTACTTTCCTCACGGCGACTATCTGCTGTGGAGTGACATTCCAAACAATCGTGTCTGGCAGTGGATGGAAGGCGCCGGAGCGCGCCTCTACTTGGACAATGCAAACAATGCGAATGGCCATACCCGCGATCGCCAGGGACGCCTCATCAGCTGCGAACACCTGACGCGCCGGGTCACTCGGATCAACCATGACGGCTCCCTGTCGATTATCGCGGATTCCTTTGAGGGCAAACGGCTCAATTCTCCCAACGATGTGGTGGTGAAATCCGATTCCAGCATCTGGTTCACCGACCCGCCCTATGGAATATTGAGCGACCATGAAGGCAAGAAGGCCGAACAGGAGCAGGCAGGCTGCTATGTGTTTCGTTGTGATCCCAACGATGGCGCCCTGACCATTGTCGCAGACGATTTCGACAAGCCGAATGGCCTGGCCTTCTCGCCCGACGAAAAGATTCTCTATGTATCAGACACGGGTCGCTCACACGATGAAAATGGCCCGCATCACATCCGTGCCTTTGACGTCATTGATGGTTGCCGTCTGACCAATGGACGCCTGTTCAAGGACATCGAAATTGGCCTGTCAGACGGCTTTCGACTGGATGTTGAAGGCAATATCTGGACCAGCACCGGCGGCGGCGTCCAGTGTTTCTCTTCCGATGGCGTGTTGTTGGGGGAGATCATCATGGATGAGGTCGTCTCCAACCTGACATTTGGCGGCCCGGACAACAATCGCCTGTTCATCACCGCCACGACATCCCTCTATTCGATCTCGGTTGACGTGAAGGGGGCGCTCTAAGCGGTTTTCCGCGGCCAAAAGCAGGTTTCCTAAGTCCACGGTTGCCAAATCTTGTCATGGACGTTGTCGTAGGCCGTTTGCGATTGTGATGTGTGGAGCCCGTATTATTCGCCTGACCAACGGGGCAGGATGACGACACGCGTGGCTGAAACAGAGCATGGCAACTTGCGCGATACAAAGGCCGAAACCGAACGCGAAAGACATGCTGTATAGGGAACATCACCGACTGGCCTCTGCGCAATCTCGGCCGATGTCGCATTGCGAACAATCGCATTGCCATTTTCTGCATCCAAGGAGGACATTTCAGGCTTGATTGACCGGGCAAATGTGATACAAGGCGGCACGAAACGCATGGCTGGCAATCAGATGCCGCACAACATTCGTTTCGCCAAAGCGCTGCAACAGGCGCTTTTTGGGGAATAGGTTAACGGTAGACCCACGGACTCTGACTCCGTTAGTCCTGGTTCGAATCCAGGTTCCCCAGCCAACAGCCTTCTTCGCGCTCTGAACACGTTTGCCCTCGAGCTTTTTAACCAAAACAGATCCGTCTGACAGCGGTTCCTACCTTGCTGCTTCGAAATCATATCTGCATTCGTCGGGCGTGAATGCTGCGAAAGAGTCGGCGACGATGCGCCAGACCGTCGGTGCTGCACCTCGCATGCAGCGCTCTGCAGCAAAGGTCGGCATTCAGGCTCCCCGTTGGCAGGCTCCCCGTTGGCAACTTTCCCGTTGGCAGGCTCCGCGTCATCAGCTTCTCATCGCAAATCACCAGGTAGAGCGAATCAGACACGCCCTGTCGCGGAAAGGCCACCGCCCCCGGGTTAATGGAATTTTCTCCCGTCCCCTTCATCGGCCTGTCAGCACTCCAGAAAGGCGCATAGTGACGTCAGCCTGGCTTCAAATTCGTCGCCGGAAGCCACACCGCCGTAAACATAGCGATCAGGGCGCACAAAGGCGGCGCGCACGTTGTTTTGAGCGGCCCAGTCGCGCAGAAATGTATCGACTTCGCGGTATCCACCGGCACCGATTGAGACCTGGTCCACACCCAGCCTTACCAGTGTCTCCATGTGTTTGTCGGCCCATGACCCGGCTTCTGCATCGGTCGAGACATAAAGAAAATTCATTCCGACAACATCATCCAGAAGTGTCTCCTTACCCTCATGGATGATCTTCGGCTGCACCATCAATGTACCGGCCAAGGGATCGTCGGGATGCAAAACGCCGGTCTTCAGGTTTGGAATGAAACTTTGGCGCGACGTGACCATCCGTCCGGACAAAAGCTGGCCGCGCAGGTCTGTGTCACGCTTGCGGGCCGCATCCTCGTCCAGCTCGCCGATGATGAGGCCGAACTGCTTGCCATGCTCGATAATTGTGCTGACGTGGGGCAACCGTTCCGCTTGATAGGTGTCGAGCAATGCATCATTCGCCCCATGCGTTTTTGATCGGATGAGCTTCCAGGACAGGTTTGCCGCATCGCGCATACCCGCGCACAGTCCCTGCCCCAGAAACGGAGGTGTCTGGTGCATCGCATCGCCTGCAAGGAATATTCTTTTATCACGCCATCGTTCAGCCACGCGTGCATTGAAGCGATAGGTTGCGCTGCGCCACAAATCAAATGCCGAGGTGTCGACATAGGTGCCCCACACAGCGTTCAACTTTGCCTTGTCCAGGAATTCATCCGGCGTCTCACCCGGCATGATCTTGATTTCCCAACGGCGCAATGTGCCGGGGCCAACAACATAGGTGGCAGGACGCGAGGGCCAGCAATATTGCGTGGTTTTCGCGGGCAGCGGCGTGTCCTGCATTTGCCACGCGTCGATCACCACCCACCATTCGTCAAACTGAAGGTCCGTAAGCCCGATCTGCAACGCGTCGCGTATCTGACTGTTTGCGCCATCGCAGCCAACAAGATAATCCGCAGTGGCGTGGCGCATCTCACCGGTCGTCATATCTGAATAAGCAACGGTGACACCTGCCTCATCTTGCGTGAAGCTATCCAAACCTGCACCCAGCTTCAGATTGACAGATGGCAACGACATCAGCCTGGCACGCAACAGGCGTTCCAATTCAGGCTGAACGAACATCAGCGTTGCGGGCCAACCCAATGGGTATGGAGGAGGCAGGGGATCGAACTGCTTTATCAGCTGCCCTTCGACGCCGAGAAAATCTGTGCCTGTATGCGGTGATGTGTAGGGCTCCAGATCGTGCGCAATACCGCAGATCTGCAAAACCCGCATGATCTCCCAATCGAGTACAATGGCGCGCGGCTTGTCAAAGACCGTTTCGAATTTTTCGAGAACAAGAACGTTGAGGCCGTGACTGCCAAGAAGTGCAGCAAGCGTTGCGCCGACGGGACCACAGCCCGAAATGATGACGTCGTATTTCAAATGCCGGACCCCATTTGTTCATATTTCGGACTATATAATCCGTTATACGAACACAATTCAAACCACGCAAGCTTTTAGCCTGAGGTGTTTTTCAATGAGAGCTGGTCGGAGACATCCATTAGCCGTTGCTCCAACCCGTCCAATGCGTGTTCGCGACTTGAAGGCACCAGCACGCCAAGGCTGAAGTCGCATGATTGGTGTTCATTCAAAATGGGTACAAACAGTCCGGCAACGCCCAGCTGCAATTCATCAGAGGACCGGGCATATCCCAGCTTTCGTATCTCATTGACCCGTTTGGAAACTGCCGCGGCATCCTGTGGGCCAAGCGCTTTGGTGTAATTTTCAATGAACTTGTCCGTCTGAAAGGCAAGCAGCGCCCAGCCGCTGGCTCCTCGGTGCAGCGCGTGACGCGACCCGGGTGTGTGGCGCACCATTAACAGACGGTTTTTGCTCAGGACCTGATCAATTGCCATGGCTTCCGAACCGGAAATGGAATGCAATATGATCGTCTCGTCCAGCTCGCACGACAAAACCTCCATAGCCTCGCGCGCAATATACATCAAATTATTGGTCGCTGATCTGGACAGATCATAAGCCGCAGGGCCAAGCACATAGCCCTGCGCCAATTTGTGCACATACCGGGATTTTATAAGCGTATTCAACAGCCGGTGCACAATTGTGCGGTTCAGGCCACACAGTTCGGACACCTGTGTTGCAGACAAGGGACCGCGACCCGCCACGCACTCGAGAACAACCAGCATCTGGTCACCGGTAGATGATATTTCTGCCATAGGAGCCTCGGGCGAAAAATGCGGGACAATCTGGTCGTGTGAAGTGTCAATTCAGTTATACCAACACCGGATAACATTCAACGCGGCCCTCATGAGGTCAGCCCCGACATTGGTGTGACGATGAGGTGGCCTGTCGCTTTCCGGAACCATTTGACCGAGCCGATTTTGGTCCCCATCGGACGGGTTGTGCGCCGCGATGGCACACCATCACAGGCGCAAGCCACCATAAGCACATGAAGCGACGCCGGGCCAAAATCGTCAGAAGGCAATCCGGGTCAATCCGATCGAAGGGAAACCACCTTTCTGCGAATTGCGCTGGTTGCCGTTGACAAGAAGGGGCCAAACAGAGAATGGTCGATCAAAACAGAGGCAATTGAAATGAAAACCATAATCATCGCGACGCTCTCTCTTATTCTCGCCGCTCCGGCATTTGCCGCCGACCCGGTCTCTCTCATCGGCACCTGGAAGGGTGAGGAGTATGGCGTTGGTGCCCTGGACGGGTGGGACAGGCACGAACTCATCATAGAGGTCCGCGAACAGCAGGGAACCGCGTTCAAGGCCGTCAAGTCCTTTGGCGCACCCGGGGCCTATGAGACCACTGACGTCTACGGCAGCATGACCCCCGATGGGCGTGTCCTGGTGGTCGTTGACGAGGACGGCTCCTTCGCCGGTTCGCTCGCCGGCCCCGACGTGATCGACCTGTGTTATACCGAGACGGGCGAGGACGCCTCTGCCAAGTGCAGCAGACTTGTCAGACAAAAGTAGCCCAGCGCACCGTCACTGACTTCATGCCAGAAGTCCAATCATTCACCGTCCAAGGCTCGCTGTTCAGGCGAACCTCGCCGATACAATTGCGCCCCTTCAGTAGAAAAAGGCCAGGATTTTCTGGCGCAATGAATATCGGTTGAAAGGTAAACCGGCCAGGCACCGGCACGCCATCACCGATCGCGCTGGCGCTGATTTGGTCAAAAGCCAAATCGTCGCCAAGTGACAGGGCAGACGTGCATGTGCTGACCTACGGCAATTGGCGCATCAGAGTGAAGTCAGGCCTGCTCAAACCGGGATACGATGAAATCAGTCGGGAATCACCTGCAAAAGGCTTGCAACAGATGAGCGGCGGTATCGGAGCGCACATAGCGCCCTTCAAACCTGCTGCCCCTCACTCGGCCTTCATCACCGTGTTGGGGACGCCATCGGCGCCTGAGAACACTGCAAGGATCCGCGTGACGGTGTCGCCTGTGTTCTTGCCGTTGTGATAGCTTTCGAGCGCTTCGATGAAGGCATCGCCTTTCTTGTAGGTTTTTTTACCGGCGTCGCCATAGTCGACCGTGATCTCTCCCTCCATCACCCAGCCGAACAAGGGCGCTTCGTGTTTGTGCCAGCCTGTGGTGCCGCCCGGTTGCATGGTGACGATTGCACCGGTGATCTTGGGTGTGCCTTCGGGGTAGACGATGTCCTGGCCGATGGTGGTCTTTTCAGTCGAGACGAGCACCTTCACCGGCGGGTAGGTGGACTTGGCCAGGGCAAAACCTGCCGCCATGCACACGGCGCCGATCAAAATGAAAGCTGCAGTTCTGGTCGTCAAAATAGTCATCAAGCAAATCCCTTGCGCCGGTCATTTGCAACGTCAGCGCGGGGCGGCAACAGCTGCATGTCAAAAACACCTGCCAACCTATATTGCCCACATCGGAGCGGCAAGGGTCCCAAGGGGCGACAGCGCCAGCAAAACACATTATTCCGAGATGTTCAGACCCAGTGCGGACTGCCTCTAATCTCCTGGTGCAAGCCCCATACGCGTGGCATGCCATGATGCTTCTGCGCGTGATGAAATGCCGAGTTTTCGATAGGTCGATTTCAGGTGGCTGGCAATTGTGCTCTCCGACAGGCCCAGCGCGTCGGCAACGTCGACATTGCGCAAACCACGGCTGATCAAGGCCAGAACTTCGCGCTCGCGTGCAGTCAAGGTTGACGCTTCCTCAACCACCGGCCCGGTGCGGCGGAAGTGCTCCATGATGCGTCGCGCAATCGACGGCGACAGCGCAGGAACGCCTTCAGCCAGTTGCGTCAGCTGATGCACGATGCGCTCGGCCGGCTGTTCCTTGAGCAGATAACCACTGGCGCCCCGAGACAGCGCGGCAACAATATTGGCATCATCGGCCATCACCGTGGTGACAACGGCCAGTGTTGAAGCGCCCGATTGCCGGATGTGAGAAAGCAGGTCCAACCCGTTGCCATCAGGCAGTTTGAGATCAATCAGCGCCATATCGAAAACGTGCCTGTCCACGGCCGCCCGTCCAGCCCGCAGGCTGTCAGTCAAGGTTGTGGTGCATCCGGGAAAAGCGGCAATGGCTACATTGCTGAGCCAGTTCCGGGTTTCCGCGACATCTTCTACAATCAACACCTGCTTCATGTACGCGTCCCTTGAACACTTGGAAAACAGGCCTTCAACGTGAAGCCTGACCCGCTGTCGATGATATCCATTTGCCCCTTGAGCGCCACCAGTCTCGCACGAATGCCGGCGAGGCCACTGCCGGTGCTGACATCATGCTGCAAGTCTCCCGCTGCACTTTGCCCATCATCTCTTATGGTCAGTTGGAGCTGCTGCCGTTCATGTTTGATTTCAACGGCAACAGATTTGGCGTTGGCATGACGGATGGAATTGCTGATCCCCTCGCGCACAATCGACCGCAGCGCATGCGCCGCAATCGGGCAAAGCCGGGTCGAATCCTCATCGGGAGAGGACCATTGAAGCGCCAGGCCGGCAGCCGACAGCCTCTCGGCAGTCTCAAGGCGCAATTCGGCCAGACTTTCCTCAATGGTTTGCGGCATGCCGGTGACATTGTTGAGAATGTCGCGCAAATCAGACAGTGCATCGCGGATCATGGCGTCCTTGCTGTCCGGCCTGGTGCCATGCAGTGCGCTCAGAAGTTTGGCGCCGATATTGTCGTGCATGTCCCGGCCTATACGAGCCCTCTCTTCTGCCTTGCCGCGTTCAAAGGCGCTGTGGCTTTCGATGGCGTAAACAAGCATGTTGCACAGCTCTTGAGCAAAAGCCGTTTCCCGGCGGGTGAACAATCGGCGTCCCGAAAACGCATATACCAGTTTCATGGGCGCCACGACATCGCGGCCAGGCACCAGAAGTGCCAGGCCATCCTCGCTGATTTCCGGTTCATCAACCGGCAATGTCTTCTCAATCGACAATGGGCCGAATGCACGACGCAACAGGGCTTCCCAGCGGGCATCGCGTTCGGGCCCAACGGTTGCGACCGCGACATCGACAACCTCGGTGAATAGCTCCTGACGCTGCATTTCGGGCGGCGTCAGACGCGATAGCAGCATGTTGCGAAACGGGAGATAAAACACGACCACCGCTGCCAGTGCGAGCCCAAAAGCCGGGACGGCGTCGAAGGCGACAACAGAGACCAGCATCATATCGAGCACAGCAAAAATCAGCGTGCCCGTGACATAAAAGAGAATACGAAAGGACCATATCTCGAGTTCAAACAGACGGTATCTGAAAATACCAAGCGCAAGACTTGAGTGGACAAGAAGAACCAAAGCGTAACCGATCCACTGGGGAACCGAAGGCGCCCGACCCAGCAAACTCGGCACAACGTACAGAACTACAAAAATGCCGGTACCAAGGGCGATTGAAACCCCAAACCATGCCACGCCGGCGCGTTTTACCGGATCACCCCGGGCCAACAGATATTGAATGATTGCAACCACCGACGCCGCGGTGGCAAAAAGCGCAATGGGAAGATAACGCCCCATGTCCGGGCCGTTCACGCCAATCTGAAAATACTGTGTGAAAACCAGAATGGGGATGAGCGCAAAAAGCGCAGCCACCAAATAGAGCGGCACCAATCTGCGCGGATAAAGAAGAAACAATGCGAGCAGAAAAACACAAAAGGACAAAGCCCCTGCAAAATTGACCGTCGACAGGAGCCTGAACAATGCGCCGTTCAATGCGATTTCTCTGGTCAGAAATATCGCTGCGGGGAAGGTTGATAACAACAGTGCCACGCCATTGAGCGCCCAGATTCTGGCGACATCGGCCTCGCGCCTGAACGCAAGCGTCCAGGCACCCGTCAGCACGCCAAGAAGTCCAATGACGATCATTATCCAGAAATCCATGGTCAGACTTGCAAGCGGACGGCGTTTGTCCGGAGAAACCGTGACATTGCGGCCATCGCTCAGACTCAGGACAACCCGCGGGGAACGCAGAATGTCGGCAATGACCTGTTGGCGCTCCAGAAATTCATTGAAGATTGCATAATTGGCCGCAGTATCGGGATCCTCAATCACATCGAACGGAAGCAGTTCGATGCGGTTTCCGTTCTCGGCAGTCAAAGCTGTGATTGTTGCGCCTTCGGCAAGGCCAGCCGACGGGCCGTTCGGCGCCGTGTGTATTATTTTCACGCCATTTGAAGCTGCCGCGGAAAACCGCAGGCCCAGCCACGGCTGATTGAGGGCGACATAGACCGCGCAAGCGGCAATCATCATTGCAATGATCATCGGAACTGCAACAAATAGTGCCGGCGTTGTCGTGCGGCGGGTTCGCATCTTGCCCCTCATCTGCAAACGATTGAATATATCTCAGAGTGTACAGAAAGCCCTTTGTCCCTGCAGACGTCTCTCCCCTGAACAGGGGATGGAGCAAACCCTACAGCCCCTGCATTGTATCGCAATGCATATAATTTGGCTGGGCATATTCGTATAGGGGGCTTTCATGACATCACCTGCATTGAGAACACTATTGGGCGCAACAGCGCTGGGCACAATTTGTCTTGTCGCTTTGCACGCCGGCGCCCAAGACTATTTGAATACCGAAACACGGGTGAAAGGCACGGGTGTATCCGATAACGGCTCGGTGGTGATCGGCAATACGGATCCGCTGGATGGCGGCACATCCAGTCATGCAATGGTCTGGACCGAAGCCACCGGGTTCAACACGCTGGGCGGCGTCACGCGCGGTATTTTGTTCAAGCTCGATGCGCTGGGCATTTCCGGCGACGGTACAGTGATCACTGGCACCGCGAATAATGCCATCTTTGATTCCGACATCACCGGCAACCGCGCCTATCGCTGGAGCGATGCAGGCGGTTTTCAGGACCTTGGCTCACTCGGCTCCAACAATTCAAGTGGCCTGGGCATTTCGGCCGATGGAAATGTCATTGTCGGCAGTTCCTATGATGGCGCCGGGCGGTTGCGTGCGATGCGCTGGACGAGCGGGGGCGGCATGCAGAGCCTTGGCCAGCTTGATGACGATGAAGTTTCGGCATCGGCCTACGCGACCTCCGGTGATGGCGCTCTTGCCGTCGGTATTTCTTCAGGGTTCAACGCGCCAACGATCCCCCGCGCTTTCTCCTGGACCGAAGACACAGGCATGGTGGCGCTGGCAACCCTTGATGGCGGAAGCTCCAATGCTTTGGACGTGTCCTACGATGGCAGAGTTATCGGCGGCAGTTCCCTCTTTGAAACGCGCCAGGTGGCGGTTCGCTGGGTCGATGGTGCTGTCTCAGCCCTTGGCCAGACAGATCGCGGCTCAATCGCCTATGGCGTGTCCGGCAATGGGCAGGTCCTGGTTGGCGACATTGCCGATCCAGGTTATCCCTCCGGCTTTCGCTGGGACGTGACCACCGGCCTTGTCAGTGTCGAGGAATGGTTGCGCCAGAGCGGCGTAACAATTTCTGATGGCAGCACCTACACGGCACGCGCGACCAATTGTGACGGAAGTGTCGTGGTTGGCAGCACCTTTCCAGTCGGATACGGCCCCTTCCCCCGTTCTGATCTATACATAGCACGTGGCAATGGCACTGGCCCTTCAACCTGCAATTATGCCACCGATACGTCTGGCGGCGAAGGTGGCAGCGATGGTGGCGGTGACGGTGGCGATGGTGGCGATGGCGGCGATGGCGGGGGCACAGGCGATGGCGGGGGCACAGGCGGCGGGGACACAGGCGGCGGGGACACAGGCGGCGGTGATGGCGGCAGCGGTGGCGTGGGTCTTATCACCATGACCGACCTGACCGCGACATTGGGCAATGCCGCAGCGACAAATGCAACGATTACCAACGGCCTGGGCCTGCTGCTGAACGGCGCGGGCAGCAGACCTTTGGACCGGCGTGCGCCCGATGGACGCAATATTGCATGGACCAGCGGGGACCTAGGGCGTGACAATCATGGCGCGCGCGATGGAACGGTGGCTCTCGGCGAAATTGGTATTGGACGCAATTTTGGGGCGGTACAGATCAACGGCGCCGTCGGCATTGCAGGCAACAACCAGAGTACTGCCTATGGAGGGAACACCGATGTCTTGACGGGCTACGCCAAGCTTGAAACCATCGGCCAGCTATATACTTCAAATACAGGCAGCATATGGGGCGTGCTGACCGGAACCGCACTCATCGGCGGCGCTGACATCACGCGCAACTATCGGGCCAATGGCGGTCTGGTTTCGAGTTCCACAGGCGAGACCGACATTACCGGCTTCGGCATCCGCGGTCGTTTGCAGTGGGAGAACTTTGTGCCCTATGTTTCACCCTATCTTGAAGGGTCATACGCACGCGGTTGCATGGACGGCTACACGGAAAGCGGCGGCGCGTTTCCGGCCAGTTTCAACAAGCTGTGCGACACCTCAACACAAGCCCGTATCGGTGTTGATGCGCGTGTTCCAGTGACCGAGACTGTCAATGTGATCGGCACATTGGAGGCTGCACATCGTTTTGAATCTGCCGGCAACAACGTCACGGGCGAGGTCATAGGCCTTGGCACATTCGATTTTTCCGCCGCTCCTTACGAACAAAACTGGGTGCGCGCCGGTCTGGGTGTAGAGTTGAATTTTGGCGACGCGACCTTCTCGATTGTCGGCAATGTCACCAGTCCCGGCGAGACCACGAGCACCTGGATCGCAGCGAACCTGCGCACGATGTTTTGAAGCGGATCACACCAGTCTCATGACAGCGTCACGTTGGCGTTTGAGCTTGTGCGAGAGCGGGCCGCTGGTCGCAGCAGACACACGCACCATGGCGCTTCTTATCGTCAACGCAGGCCTGTTGCGTGCCGATTGAGACAGCAACTTCACGAAACGCGTTTCCCCTGGCAAACGCTCTTGTCATAGACCGAAAAAATGGACCAAAGGAATGGCTTGATCACAACGGATACTCTAGCCTTTACAATCGACTGTCTGCGATCTGCGCTCAACAATCGAACGATAGATGTGTTCTGCAACAATCGACGCAGAAAGCCCGGCTTGCGCCGTGTCATCGGGAGGAACGGATCCCCGGACCACCTTCAACCAGTGTCGGTGATGAGATTGCCCAAGCGGTTCCTGATTGAGTGTAGCCGATTGCCAGTCAGCCGGGCCATGCTTGCGACTTTTGCTGAACAGGGCTGCCCCCTCATTCGTGCGCAGCCACACTGTTCCATCTTCAAAGTAGACTTCCAGTCTGAACCGGTCAGTGCCTGAAACTTCGGTCCAACTCATCTCATGGGTCGCATTGAAACCGGCAGCAAGTTCATAAATGGCGACGACATTATCCTCCAGCGTCATGCGAACCTCCTCCCCGTCCTCGAGGCGGCACTGTGGTTTCATTGTCGAAGAATAGGCAGATACGGCGGCAATCGGCCCAAACAAATGTTGCACGAGGTCAATCCCGTGCACACCCAATTGCATGACGACCCCGCCGGCAACGTTTTTCGGATCATACAACCAGGTCGCCCAGCCAGCTCCAGAGGTCGCATTGCGCATTCTGACCGAATGGATTTTACCGAATGCCTTCTTGTCGATTTGTTCCCGCAGCCAGCGCACTTCGGGAAAATATCGGTGCATGAAACTGACCGAGAGCCGGGCTGACGAACGCTCTGCCGCAGCTATGATTTCGCCGCATTCGCCCGTGTTCATGGCCATCGGCTTTTGCAGCAGTACGCATTTGCCTGCATCGAGCGCAGCGATGGCCAACGGCTTGTGGGTGGCGTCGGGCGTCGCGATGACGACGCCCTCAATCATTGGATCTTGAAGGACCGTGTCAAAATCGACACTTGCCTTGGCAATCTGCAATTCTTCGGCCCGCTGTTTTGTTTTACTCAGGTTTCGGCCGACCAATGTAGTGATGTCAGCGCCACCTGCAGCGCGAATGCCATCAATGTGGTATTCGCTGATAAAGCCGGCGCCAATGATGGCGACGGACACCTGCTTGCCCCCGCTCATCGCCTATTCCCCATGCCAGCGTCCAATCCACTTTCGGATCATCCATACGATGATTCCGTCGGTGATCAGGTTCAGGGCACCGATCAGCAGTATCCCGACAACAATCACATCCACATTGCCCAGCTGTCGGGCATGCATGATCATATAGCCGAGCCCCTTGTCGGCAGCGATCAGTTCTGCCGCGACAAGCACGCCGAAACTCAATCCCCATGCAATCCGGATGCCGGTTGCCAGATCCGGCGCGGCACCCGGGATGGCCACCTTCATCAGCAATCCGACACCCTTTAACCCGAAGGTTTGCGCTGCTCGCAAAAGCACCGGATCGACGCTGATCACCCCCCTGTAGGCGGCTGTAACCACGGGAAAGAATGCCCCCAGAAATATGATGAAAAACTTCGAGGGTTCTCCAAGTCCAAACCAGATGATGGCCAGAGGTATCCACGCAAGCGGCGGTATTGGTCTGAACAACTCGATCAGCGGCAAGAACAGGAAACTGGCAAATTTGTACCAACCGGCCGCAATGCCGATAATGATTCCGGCAAGGGCGCCCAGCAGGAAACCAACCAGGACACGATACAGGCTCCAACCGATATGCTGGATCACATCAACGCGATCGAGCTTTTCAAATGCACTTTCGATGGCAAGCGTGGGGCTGGGAAATATGGCGGCGTTGATAACGCCGCTGCGCGCCGCAAATTCCCAAATGAGCACAACCGCAAGCGTTCCGGTCAAGCCCCAAAGGATATCGGACAAGGAGATTCGGCTGCTCATCGGCGCACGTCCTCAAGTCCCGTATCCCAGGGCACCAGCACTTTTTCCATCCGTGCCAGGCCGGAAGAAATCAGAAAGCCGATAACACCGATGATCAGCATGCCCACAATGGTCACTTCGCTTCGGTAAAAGGTTCGCGCCTCCATGATCAGCGCTCCAAGGCCCTCAATGGTCCCGATCATTTCGGCGCCCACAATCACCATGAAACCCACGCCCAACGCCATGCGTGCACCGGCGAAAATTCTCGGCAATGCAGCGGGAAGTATGACGGTCCAGTAAAGCGCCGCACCTTTGACGCCGAACACCCGGGCGGCATTGATCAACCCCTTGTCGACATATTTCACGCCGGCAATGACATTTGAAATCATGGTCCAGAAACAGCCATAAGCGATCAAGATAACCTTGGTGAGTTCACCGGTGCCAAACCAGACGATCACCAGAGGCAAGAGACTCAACGTGGCGATGGAGCGGCCGAAAACGATCAGCGGATTGGTCAATTTCTCCAAGATGGGAACCCGGCCAATGAGAAACCCCAGCGGGATGGCCAGCAAAATCGCTGCAATATAGCCCTGGGCAATTCTTTCAACTGTCGTTTGAACATGAACCCAGATGGTCAGGCCTCGCGGGAAACCAACCACGGAAAGCTCGACAAAACCCTTTGCGATTTGCGACGGTGCCGGAAAACGGTAGGGCTTGAGGTAGCCATTTGTGGTCGCGTACTCCCACGCCAGCAACAGCGATATGAAAACCGCAGCAGTATAGACAATGCGTTTCAGCTGTTCGCTCAAGATGACAAGCCTTCCCAGATCTGTTTGTAGAGGGCATTGAATTGAGGGGTCGTGCGATCACGGGGCCGCGGCAATGTGACTTCAATATCCATGTGCACACCCAGAGGGTGCGGTGCCAGTACGATGATGCGGTCAGAAAGGACGAGCGCCTCGTTGATTGAGTGGGTTACGAAGAGGACGGTTTTCTTTTTCACCTCCCATATACGCAACAACTCATCCTGCAATTCTATTCGCGTCAGTTCATCCAGTGCGCCGAAGGGTTCATCCATCACCAGAATTTCAGGGTCCATGGCCAATGCCCGCGCAATCGCCACCCGCTGCTGCATTCCGCCGGAAAGCTCACGGGGATAGCTGTTGGCTGCGTGGGCAAGGCCTATCAACTCCAACAATTGGTGAACAAGCTGCTTTTTTTCAGCTTTTGACAGGTTGGAACTGCGACATCCAAATTCGAT
Source organism: Rhizobiaceae bacterium (assembly GCA_029212415.1). Taxonomy (GTDB): domain Bacteria; phylum Pseudomonadota; class Alphaproteobacteria; order Rhizobiales; family Rhizobiaceae; genus Hoeflea_A. The sequence continues at coordinate 164,876 of JARGOF010000004.1, forward strand.
ATTGCCAGCGGCGGTCAGCCACGGGAACAGGGCGTGCTGTTGAAAAACGACGCCCTGCCCCTGCCCAGGTCCATCGACTTTTTTTCCGGCAATGACCGTTTCTCCCGAACTGGCAGCGACCAATCCTGCCGCAATGTTCAAGAGTGTGGTCTTTCCACAACCACTGCGTCCGACAATCGAAACGAACTCGTTCCTTTTAATGCCAATGTTAATGTCTTCAAGCACAATGAATCCATTGTCCTGCGAACCAAAACGCTTGCCGACATTGCGAAATTCTATATAGGCTGACTGAGCATTTGTCTCAAAATTGGTCATGGTCTTGATCCACAGATGCGAAAAGCCGATTTGCAGGCGGACTTTGATTTCCAAGCCGTCATCAGGTTCATTGTATCGGTCCTTCCAGCATCTATTCCATCTTTCGCACTTCAGCCGCCTTGCCTGGCGGCGGCGTGAAGACCAGCGCGCCCTCTTCGATCAAAGCCTTGCGCCCACCAAATTGTTCAACTTTTGCTGACTGTGCAGCCTTGGCCGCCAAATCAACAGTTACCGGATCGCATATTTGTTTCAGGTGTTCGATCATGGCTGCCAGCACGTCCCGATGAACCGGCAAACCGGACAGATCCTTCATTTCGTCAGGATCATTTTCAAGATCAAAAAGTTGCGGCGCATAATCGACATGCAGGATCAGTTTGTATTTGCCCTGATGCAGGACAAAGGACCCACCTGTCGTGCCGGTGGCATGATACTCGGCAAACATCGGGCGATCAGGAGGAAGGTCCTGCAAAAGGGAACTTCCTGGCAGATCTGCGTCGGCGTCGGCCAACGGCACGCCCACTGATTCAAGCAATGTGGGGAAGAAGTCGACATGGGAAACCAACCTGTCTTCTTCGGTGCCCGGTTCGATGTCCGGTCCGCACATGACCAGAGGAACCTTGATCGCACCCTCATAAACACAGGATTTACCGAAAAGCCCCTGCGCACCGAGCATTTCACCATGATCAGAGGTATAGATCAGACGCAAATCGCCCAGATCAAGCGACTCCAGCTCCCCCAAAACCTCTCCTATCTGATTGTCGACATGTGCCACCAATCCATAATAGGCCTTGCGGATTCGTCGCAACAGATCGCCGTCCTGTATTTCCCGGGTGCCCATGATATGGCGCAAGTGGACCGTTGACGGATGTTCGCTGCGCTGCCCTGGCAGATAGTTGGCAGGCAGTGTGATGTCTTCCAATTTGATTTGTGCATCAATATGCGGTGGCACCAAAAACGGCGGATGGGGACTGGCATAGGAAACAAACAGAATCCAGGGCTGCTGTGATGGACTGGCGGCCTGTTCACGCAGCCACGTGATGGCGTTATTGGTGATGTCGCGGTCATATTGCTGATAGACAGTCGAACCAATACCTGATTGCTCCGTGTAGAGTTCCCATTGACCGACAGCGGGCAACTCACCTTCCACTGCGCGCAGCAACATGGCGGTACCTCCCCGCTTGTTGAGAATGTGCATCGGGATCCGCTCTTCGCTGAACCCGTTGTCATCTTCGCCACTGCGAAAATGAAGTTTGCCAACGGAGACGACGCGACGGCCTTCAGCACGGGCGCGGTGCATCCAGCTTGTCACCTCACCGTCGTAAACCAGCACATTGTCAAAATAGCCGGTTTCGTGGGGAAAGCGGCCTGTTGCGATTGCCGCGCGGGAAGGACAGCACAGCGGACTGGCACAATAGGCATTGGTAAACCGCTTGCCACGGCGTGCGATTGAATCGATCGCCGGCGTCAAGGCCGCCTTGTCACCGTAGCAACCAGCGGCAGCGTATGCGTGATTGTCAGCGATAAATACAATGGTGTTGGTTGGTTTGATCTGGGCCAATGGGGTTTCACTCATCCGTTAATGGTGTGCAATTTCATTGTTGCTGGATTGGTTTGACAGATGGGGTTCCATGTTCACTTCCTGGTATCGAGTGGCTGAACCACGTCGCCATTGAGGTCGGCCATGATACCCGAAAGCACCGGCAAAAATGACCGTCCGTATCCCTTGTTGTTGGCATAACGATAAATCTCAAACACGCTCGATCCCATGAATGAAGACGCTTCGGTTCGGCGCGCGAGTTCGCTGTAGTAGGAAATGTCCTTCATCGCGGTTTCCAGATGCCCCTGAAGCTGACTGGAATCACCGTTCAAAGACCAGGGCATCATCTGTTGAAACATCCGGCTGTTGGCACCGGATGAAGACACGACATCAAACAGGGTTTGCAAATCGACATCGAGTCTTTTTGCCATGGCGACGGCCTCGGCAATCACGGCACAGTTTCCCAGCGTGATGAAGTTGTTCAAAATTTTGCAGGTTCCGCCGGACCCGACCGGTCCGGTGCGGATCATATTCTCTGCGAAACAGCCGATAATGGGCGCAACCGTGTCGACCGCCTCCTGCGGACCGCCGACATAACATCCAAGCTTGCCTGCCTCGGCCTCCTTTGGGGACCGGCCAAGCGGCGCGTCGAGAAACGCCACACCGCGCTTTTCAAGCAGCCCCGCCATTTCTTGTGAGGCATCAGGGAACGTCGTGGTCGTGTCGACAATGATCATGCCCTCACGAAGTTCGTCGGCCAGGCCGTTTTCCCCGAAAATGGTTTCGCGCACAATTTCGGTGCCAGGCAAACAAAGAAACACCACATCCGACTGGGCGGCAACCTGCGCAGCAGAAGCAACCTCTTTGGCTCCGCGTTGGACAAGGTCTTCAACCGGCTTTCTGTTCCTGTGGGCAATGGTGACGAGAGGATATCCGCCTTTCTCAATGATGTTCTTGGCGATGCCGTGCCCCATCAGGCCAGCACCGATAAATCCTACTCGAAGCCTGCGATCACTCAAATCAATACCTCACCGTTGCAGAAACATGCGCAGCCAATCGTCCCGGCCAACGTTTCTGAAATTCACTGACAGTCCTGTGATTTCATGGCACGCCTCATGAGAGGCATCAGGAATGTTGCAGAAGGCTAAATATATGGTTGACTAAATGTCAAGACATTTCCATATTGCCTGAATGAAAAACAACTTATCCTTTGAGATGAATGAACAGGGCGACAACGCCGGCTTCGCGCCGCGCTATCATCAGGTCTATCTGGATCTGGATGTGCGGATCCGCTCCGGCAGCTGGGCACCTGGCGACCCGATCCCATCTGAAGCCGAGTTGTGCAAGTTCTACGGCGTCAGTCGCGGCACCATTCAGCGTGCCGTGCGAAATCTGGTTGAACAAGGTGTGCTGGTCAGGGAGCGTGGTCGGGCAACCTATGTCAGTACACCCAAACTGGAAGGAAGCGTCCTGGCTTCCTACCGGGAGAGCATCGACAGGCCCCATGACAGGGGTTCCAGTGTCATACGCTGTGAACGCGTCGTGGCCAACGACACCATACAGAAAATCATGAAGATGAAGCCGGGTGAGGAAGTCTATGAGCTTGAGCGTCTGCGCTTTATCAAGGGCGTACCGTTAAGTTACCAATTGAGTTTTCTTCCAGCCGATCTTGTGCCGAAACTGGAGAATTGCAACCTGGAATCCCGGCACCTCCACGACCTTTTGTGGGATGACTACAAGGTTGCGTTTTTAAGCGCGGAAGAGTTTCTGGAGCCCGTCAAGCCGGACGAATATGTCGCGGGCCTGCTCAACGTCACGGTTGATCATCCACTCTTTTATGTCGAACGGATCAGCTACCTGTTTGACGGACGGGTGGGAGAATTTCGTCGGGCACACATGCGCGGTGACATGTACAGATTCAGGATCGAATTACGATGATTACCCCCCTGCCCCGCAACTGTCTTGCGAAATTGCCGGTCGAAGTGTCGGTCGGATCCGGTATCGGGACGGGACCCTTCCCATCGCATGTGTTTTTTGTCGACCGTTTGATCGATTTGGGAACGCATTACAGGTCAGCCTGGGCGCAGGCGACGATTTGATATCAACAAACTCGGAACAGCAACATCGGAAACACTTCAAATCCGGGACACACCCAAAAACTCTTGGGGCTCTGAGTAACAAACAGGAGGAACGAAAATGAGTAGTCAATCAAGTAGATCAGGATCATTGCATGGAAGGTTGCTATCAGCCGTGATCGTGGCGGCAGTGATGTGCGGCTTTTCAGGACAAGCCAATGCCGAACCGGAAACCAAGAACCTGAAAATCAGCTCTGGAATCGACCTGCCTTTTGCCCCCCACATCATTGCGATCAAAAAGGGCTGGTTCAAGGAAGCCGGCTTTGAAAGTGTCGAACCGGTGTCGTTTTCCGCCGGTGCCCTGGCTGGTGAAGCCTTGCTTGCCGGTGAAATCCAGATCTGGCAGCCCAGCAATATTCCACCGACATCAATGGCCCACAACTCGGTTCCCGTGGCGTTGATCGCCAATGGTTCCACCCTGACTGGTCTGGAAAAACTGGTTGTTCGCAGTGATGCCAACGTGTCCAAACCGGAGGACCTCTATAATATCAAAATCGGTCTTCTGGTTGGATCATCTTCCGGAATGATGCTCAACAATATCATTGATGCCTACGATCTGGACAAGGACAAGATCCAGGCGATCAATCTGGCTCCGCCCGAGGCACTTGCCAGCATGGCCGCAAACGAAATCCAGGGGCTGTTGATCTGGGAACCCTGGCCCTACCGCGCCCTGGCCGAGATTGACTCGAAAGTTGTTCACACCGGGCTCAAAAGCTATTTCGATCACAACAAGGGCGAGACCGTGCAGGTTGCCAATCTGCGCAGTGTGATGGTGGCGTCGCAGGACTTTATTCGCGACAATCCGGAAACGATCAAAGCCTATCTCTCGGTGATGGCCAAGGCTCATGCTTATGCGGCAGATCCAAAAAACAAAGAGGAAGTTGTGGCGACGTTTGCTGAATTCCAGAAGCAACCAACCAAGATCAGCACAGACCTCTATGAGAACTATATATTTGATCTGACAATCGATGAAAAATTCATGAGTGACGTCGATGAAGTGACCGATTACCTGTTCTCGGTGGGCCGTATCAAATCGAAGATGAAAGCAGCTGAATTCATCTACACGGACGGTCTCAAAGGAGCCGATGCCAACCTTGTAAAGGTTGAAGGAACCTGGAAACCATAATCCAGCAGACACAATGGCGGGCGTGCTTGAAACATCGCGCCCGCCAGGCGCTGGTCACTGAGCGCCGCCAGCATTCCCCATGACCATAGGTCCTATCACGCACATTCCTGAGGAAATACATGTCCAAGTTTAAAGTCGCCCTTTTGGGCCTGGAGCAACCTCACGCCGACTATTGGCAGGTTGCATTTCGCACATCGCCACATTGTGAGTTCATAGGTGCGTGGGCGCAGACACCAGGTCTGGCCAAATCCAAAGCAGAACAATTCGGATATGACGCATGGGAGGACCGCGACGCCTTGATTGATGCTGCAGACGCGGTGGCAATCTGTTCCGTGACAACCCAGCACCTGCAACTGATCGAGCAGGCAGCGAATGCTGGCAAGAAGATACTTTGCGAAAAGCCCCTTGCAACGTCGCTAGAACATTGTGACGCAATTCAAGCGGCACTTGAGCGCACCGGCGCCTATTTCATGCAAGGCTTTCCAAAGCGATTTGACCCGATCAACCGCGAAATTCGTCGACTCATCGACACCGGAGGACTGGGTGAAATCACGCTGGTTCGCGTCCGGCATGGCCATCCTGTCGGCATGCTTAATCCCAACTTTGCCGATACGTGGTTTGCCGATCCTGACCAAGGCGGCGGTGGCTGTCTGCTGGATGAAGGTCTGCACGGCGCCGATTTTGTGCGCTGGATGTTCGGCGAACCGGAAGATGTGACCTGCCTTACGGCGGGCAAGGCGCAGGGACTGAAAGTGGAAGACACTGCGGTGGCGATCTATCGGTTCGCCAGCGGCATGCTTGCTGAAGTGACGTCGTGCTGGCACTTCATGGCGGCGGAAAACTCCATAGAAATTTTCGGCACCAACGGCTCCATCGTCGTTTCAGGTGTTGATCTGGGATCCCGCGATGTGACAGAGGGCGGTTACCTCAAATACTATATGCACCCGACCATAGAAGAATCCGGTGGTGATGTTCTCGGTCCCAAGGATCGGGAATGGATAATATCAGACATCGTTCCCCAGTTTAAAATCGACACGGAGGTGTTTCACCGAAACGTAGCAGCGGCATTCGTAGATGCGATCGCCCAGGGCCATGAACCACCGGTCACAATCAAGGATGGCCGCCGGGCAGTGGAAATGATCCTCGCTGCCTACAAGTCGGCAGACTCCGGTCGCGTGGAGAAAATTGAATACCGCTGACATCAAGAAATCGCCTAATGCACCCCGATCGGAGATGAAACCCTTGTCCGTTATTCCCACCATCGATTCCCACCATCATCTATGGGATACGAAAGACAACCAGTACCCCTGGCTTGCCGGTCCATCGTTCGACGCTCATTTCGGCGCTTCAGGAGATCTGCCCCGACCCTATCTGCTAGAACAATATCTGGCTGACACCAAAAATCAGAATATCGTCAAGTCAATTCATGTAGAGGCCAGCTATTCTCCCGATGATCCGGTGGGTGAAACCAAATGGCTGCAGGCCATTGCAGACACCCATGGCTTTCCTCACGGCATTGTCGCATTCGCAAATCTCGCCAAGCCGGATGTGCGAGATACTCTTGAACAACATTGCTCCTTTGCCAACATGCGCGGCATCAGAATGTCCACCATGACGCCAGCTCAGTTGCGCGAAGCCAAGGGGGACATTCGCAGCAAAATGAGCGAACCCGACTGGCGCGCAGGCTTCAAAGTGCTCAGTGACCTTGATCTGAGTTACGATCTCCAGGCGCCGGCACCTCTGATGAGCGAGGCGGCGGAACTGGCGGCAGACTTTCCCGACACCCGTATCTTCCTGACCCATACCGGGCTGCCTCTTGACCGATCAGAAGCAGGCATGAACGCTTGGCGCCAGGGCATGAAAAAGATGTCTCAACGCGACAATATCTCGGTAAAAATGACCGGTTTGCCGATGACAGATTGGAATTGGACCGTGGAAAGTCTCAGGCCCATGATTTTGGAGACGATCGACTTATTCGGCGTCAACCGGTGCATGTTTGGAAGCAATTTTCCCATTGATGGATTGCACAGCACTTTCGACACTCTCTTTGATGCATTCCGTGAAATCGTGTCAGGCTTCTCAGCCGACGAAGTTGCAGCCTTGTTTCACGACAATGCAGCAAAGGGTTACAGGCTTTAGCGCATCACCGCGCCCACGGAAAAAATCCAACCACCCCTGACCGGGATCACCAATTCTGCATGATGACGAGGAGACAAACGAGTGAAACGAGACGATCACACCCAATCCGACGGTCGTGCAGGCGCCGAGGCTCTTGGCTTTATCGGTCTCGGTGCCATGGGCATGCCGATTGCTCGGCGCCTGGCAACAGCTGTCGATTGTCTTGCGGTTTGTGACATTTCGGCTGAATGCGTGGGCCATTTGCTGGAAGCGGCGGCCCCGGCTGCCGTGGAAGATGCCGATATCCTGATGGGTGCAAAGACTATATTTCTTTGCCTGCCTTCACAAACATCCACGCGGCAGGTAGTTGAGGATCTCGTGTCGAGACCTGCCACCAACCGAACCATCATCGACTTTGGAGCCCATCCGCCAGGATTTGTTTCCGAAATGAACGAGATCTGTCAATGCGCCTCTATTCAATATTGCGATTGCCCGGTGTTTGGCACGCCGTTGATGGCGGAACGCGGCGAACTCTATTTCCTCTTTTCAGGTCCCGAACGCGTGAGCGAATGGTTTGATGGTCTGGTTCACCCGTTGGGCTATCGTACAAGGTATGCTGGCCCTCCGGGCACCGCCAGCCTTCTCAAACTCCTGCAAAATGCCATTGGCACCGCGAATCTGGCCATCGGTGCAGAGGCTCTGCGCATTTGCGAAGCCACCGGTGTGGACCCCGGTTTGTTCATCGGGATCGTGCGGGAATGTGGTGGCATCGGCCAGTCCTCCGTATTTGACCGCTTTGCCGATGACATGGCAGCCCGCAGGGACTCGGGTGAAGGCCGGCTCAGGATTGCAGCCAAGGATATGCATTCGGTCGTGAACCTGGCAGCGTCTGCAAATGTTTCCGCTCCGCTGATGGTCGAAACCGACCGGCAATATGAACGCGCCATGCAGGAGGGGATGGGTGAACAACAATTCACCGACATCATCCAGATCAAAGCCGCGGAGAATTTGTAGCCTCCGTCAAAACGACCATATCCACCGTTTCAATAGTCAAACGTTTTTTCAAATCACGATACCCAAAACGGACACGCCATGCCGCGAGCACAAAATACCATCTTCATCCTGTCAGACGAGCACAACCGCAACATTGCCGGTTGTTATGGCCATCCCTTCATTCGCACACCCAATATTGACCAGTTGGCGGCAAGGGGAACCCGGTTCACCAATGCCTATTGCAACAGCCCGATCTGCGTGCCCTCCCGGGCATCCCTGGCCACCGGGCAATATGTCCACCGCATCGGCTGCTGGGACAATGCCATACCCTATCACGGTCAGCATCCCTCCTGGCACCACGTCCTTCGTCAGGCGGGTTCAAACGTGACATCAATCGGCAAACTGCATTTTCGCAGTACCGATGACGACAATGGGTTTTCCCAAGAGATCCTGCCGATGCATATTCTGGACGGAAAAGGAGATCTCAAAGGCCTGTTGCGGCAGAATCCGCCACCCAAAGTTGGCGCCGATGAGATGGCCAACAAAGCCGGAATCGGAACGTCCGATTACTTCAGTTTTGACCGCAAGGTTGCGGAGGCAGCCAGGACTTGGATCACTGATGCCACCGGGAAAGAGACAAAGCCCTGGGTATTGTTTGTCAGCTTCGTGATGCCTCATTTTCCACTGGTTGTTCCTCAGGAATATTACCAAATGTATGCGCATCTTGGTCTTGATGCGCTTCAGCAAGGCCTCAATCAGCCGCCGTCAGACCATCCAACAATTCAACAGCTACGGTCATCATTCGACTATGACACACATTTTGATGATGAAAAGCGTGCGGTCGCTTTGCGCGCCTATTTCGGCATGGTTACAGCGCTGGATGAGAATATCGGCATCGTACTGTCTGCGCTTCAGGGCACCCCCAATGAAAAAGAAACCCGTATCATTTATTCCAGTGACCATGGGGACAACCTGGGCAATCGCGGGATGTGGGGGAAATGCGTCTTCTATGAAGATTCAGTAGCGGTGCCCATGATCGCCGTGGGGGATGGTTTTCCAGCCAAAGTCGAGACAACGGCTGTTTCTTTGGTCGACCTGTATCCAACCTTGCTGGGCTCAGCGGGTGTGGCACAACCTGACAACAGTCCCGATATCGACGGCACCTCGCTGTTCGAGATTGTGCAATCGGCTGATGAGGAGCGACCGGTGCTTTCCGAGTATCACGCAGTCTATTCAAGCGCCGGTCATTTCATGCTGCGCAAAGGGGATTGGAAGCTCAACTATTATGTCGATAGCCCGCCCCAACTGTTCAATTTAAGATCCGACCCGGAAGAAAGCATCAATCTTGCCGAAGATCCCGCCTGTGCCGACAAGCTCGCAGAACTCGAGGCCGCCCTCAACAAAATCGTCAACCCCATTGAGGCAAGTGCGCAGGCGTTTTCTGACCAGCAAGCGACAATTGACGACAATGGTGGAGAAGACGCGGTCCTGCGATCGGTCGAAATCCCGCACACGCCTGTTCCCCTCTAGATTTGAGATTCAACAGGATAGCCAGCCCCTGTGCATCGAAGGGAGTTTGGATGGATGGCGAGTCGATCCTCGGCAAACTGCCGTCGCAAACCTCTGATATTGCTTCCAAAAGACAAATCCGGCTTTATACCAAAGATCGGTTATCATGCCCCATCTGATGAGCCCAGCAAATCCGAGGGGCATGATGGGGTCACCGCAAACCGGATAGATGAATCAGAAGCCCGTTGATCCTCGACAGTTCGTTGCTGCGGGTTTCGGTGGTCGACAGATGGGTGTCAATAATTGCCATTGGCGGAAACGGTTTCAGGCCCCTCGCAAATTTGCACCATGCCCTGTGCATTGATCCGCCTTATTTGTCGCACCGCCACTTTCATTATGCCGTGCGACGTTCCCCTCTCCCGATTCAGGATCCAATGCCCTCGTCGATCCGAGGCAGGAACCAGATCATTAACCCTGCAAGCGGCAGAAAAGAGCAGATCTGGTAGACTGTCTGAATGCCATAGCTGTCCGCCAGCACGCCGAGGAGAGCGGCTGCAATGCCGCCAAGACCGAAGTTCAAACCGTAGAACAATCCTCCGATCAAACCGATCCGGTTGGGCAGAAGTTCGATGGCATAGATCAGGATCGATGCAAAGGCGCTGGCCATGATCAGGTTGATTGCGATTGTCAGCACGCCTGTCCAGAACAGATCTGCGTAGGGCAGGATCAATGTGAGCGGCAAGGGTCCCATCACTGAAATCCAGATAATCCGGTAACGTCCAATCCGGTCACCAACGATCCCGCCGATCAACACCCCGACAGCCGCAGCCAGCAGGAAGACGAAAAGCATCATCTGCGCAGAGGGAACCGAAAGGCCGAAACGATCGATCAGATAGAACGTATAAAAGGAACGGAAACTCTCGTTATAGGCATTCTTGACGAACATCAGAAAGGTCAGAACGACAAGGCCTATACCGATGGTCAGGGGCGCAAGCTGCGCCGTTGCTGCGCTGTTCTTGCTGATCGCCGCCCTCATGGCTGCAAATTCAGCGCTGATCTGGCGCTGCTTGCTGCCGATCCATGCCAGGAGCGTCATGGCCAGAAGGGCGGTTAGAGCGAACCACGCCAGGCTCGATTGCCCCCAGGGCACGATGATCAACGCGGCAAAAACCGGCCCGAGTGCGCCACCGGCCTGTCCACCGACCTGGAAGATACCCTGCGCAAGCCCCTGACGCCCCTCACCGGCATAGCGCGCCATCCGGGTCGCCTCGGGATGGAAGATCGACGAACCGATACCAATCAGCGTCACCGAGAGCAGGATCACCGCATAGCTGTGGGCGAAGGCGAGGCTGACGAGGCCGACAAGGGTAAACATCATGCCGACAACGGGCGAATAGGGCAAAGGATGCCGGTCCGTTGCCATGCCGATCAAGGGTTGCAGCATGGCACCGGCGAGCTGGAACGTCATGGTGATGATGCCGATCTGAACAAAATCCAGCGCATAGGCTTCCTTGAGGATCGGATAGACCGCAGGGATCAATGATTGCATCATGTCGTTCAGCAGATGCACTGACCCCAGAACCACCAAAATGGTCAGATGGGTTCGGGCGCGTGTTGCAGTCGTCATTTCAGGTGTATTCCACTTTGCAGGGGTAGGATGGCAACCATTTCGTGACCGAGTGGCGCACGCCAGACCATAGAATGATATGCACTCTTATTATCCCTCAGCCCGCATGATCGCAAGAACATGGCATGCTGTTTCATGACAGGAAGATTGCGACCGCTCTTGGGGTGGTTATTGTAGAGCCGCAAGCAGGCTCTTCAAAGCCGCAGAAGCTTTGCCTGTTGGTCAATTATGGACAGCCTCATCAGATTATTCCCCAGACACGCGGATTCAAACAACGCGCTCCATCGTTAGTTGAAAGCGGCGTTTGAACGCAACAGTGTGCAGAGTATCGATGCGGTATCCGATTCCAGTCAGAGGGGACTGAACCAACAGCGTCAATGCGCACCACTTCTGGTGACGATTTGTGTCGACTTTGAATGGCAGTTCACTGCGCCGAAACGTTCTGATCCGTGAGTTTCTGGAAGCTAGCAAAGAAGCTGTCGACATTTTTTTCTGCGATAGAACGGAAAAGACGATCACCCAGAGAAGCAATCTTCCCGCCAATCTGGATTTCACAGTCATACGACAGTCTGGTTCCGGTCTCCGCCGGTGTCAGTTGAACCATCGCATTTCCACGGGCATATCCGGCCACCCCTCCCGAGCCCTTACCAACGAGGCGACAAGACTTGAAGTCTTCGATGTCAACGATATTGATATCACCGGAAAAACGTGCCTTGACCGGTCCGACCTTGATGGTTGCAACAGCGCGATAGGTCAGCGGCTGCGTTATCTCAACCTCTTCGCAGCCCGGAACACATTGCTTCAGCACGTCAGGGTCCAGCAACTGCGCCCAAATTTCTTCCGGAGTGGCCTTGATCTGCTTTTCACCGCTGATCTTCATGTTTATGCACCTTCGCTATTGCCAATTCCAAAGAGCGGGACAACCGCACGCATGCACGCTGCCGTGCCCTCCACGCCTACAGGATAACAGCGCTGACAATTCTTGCCGCTCACCCCAAAGCAATGTAAATACTCAACGTCTATCAGTCAAGCATTCGCTTGAAGCGATCGCTTGACTGAATTATGTTGATCAAACAGTTCACCGAAATGAAGCGGGACAATGATGGACAATTGTTATGATGTGATCGTGCTGGGTGGCGGCGCCGCCGGCATGGCGACCGCTATAGCCGCGGCACATTCCAGGCTGTCCGTGCTGATCGTGGAAAAGACGGATCGCTTCGGCGGCACCATGGCCCGATCGGGGGGATGCATTTGGGTGCCCGGAAATCATATTGCGGCTGCAGCAGGGTATAGCGAAGCGGAAAGTTCCGCCGAGACCTATATTCGCCACCACGCAGGTACGCATTTTGACAGCGCACGGGTTACCGCCTTTTTGGAGCATGGGCCAAAAGCCATTCGTTTTTTTGTCGAAGAAAGCGAACTCAACTTTCTCGCGGCCAAATATCCGGACTATTATCCAAAGGCACCAGGCGGCGTGGATATGGGTCGCACGCTGTATACGTCTCCATTCAATGGTCGCCAATTGGGCCGCTGGCTGAAGCGATTGGCACTTCCCATTCCCGAGCACACCTTTATTGGCCTGGGCGTTGGAAGCGGTGCCGACTTTCAACACTTCATGAATGCAAGCCGCTCATTGACGTCAGCGCTGTTTGTCGGGCGTCGGCTGGCTGCCCATGCGGGAGATATTCTGCGCTATGGCCAATCCACCCAATTTGTCAACGGCCAGGCGCTGGCGGGTCAGCTTCTGGCCGCAGCACTAAAGGCTGGTGTAACGTTCCTCGACAGGACGCAGACGCTTTGCCTGACGACGCAGGGTGGCGGAGTGACCGGGATCATGGCGCAGACAGGCAAGGATCTTCGCGAAATACAGGCGCGATGTGGTGTGGTGCTGGCAACCGGCGGCTATTCCTGGAACAGTCGCCGCCGAATGGAGACATTTCCTCATGTGGCAGCAGGCGGCACCCATCACTCGCTGACTGGGTCCTGGGCCACTGGCGATGGCGCCGACCTGGCGGAGGCTGCCTCAGGCACCATGCAGATGAGCCTGTCGGATGCCGGAGCGTGGTCGCCCGCCTCACAGGTGCCGCGCAGGGATGGCAGCACGGGCACATACTTTCATCTGGTCGACCGCGCCAAACCCGGTGTCATCGCCATCGACAGTTCAGGCCGCCGCTTCGCAAACGAAAGCCTCAACTACCACGCATTCACACGCGTCATGATCAAAGGGATTGAGGCTGATCCAAAGCAAAAATTCTATCTTCTGACCGATCGACGCGGCCTGCGCTACGGTCTTGGCGCGGTCCTTCCCTTTCCCATACCGCACGCGCATCACATTCGCTCCGGCTATCTCAAACACGGCGCAACGATCGAGATGCTGGCGGCGCATTTGAATTTGCCGGCGCAACAGCTGATGGAAACCATTGCGCGAAACAATGCAGCGGCCACAGCAGGTCGCGACGACGACTTCGGCAAAGGTTCCGATGTCTATCAGACCTATATGGGAGACAGCGCATTCCCCAATCCGTGCCTCGGCCCGATCGAGCGTGGACCTTTTTACGCCGTGGAACTGGTTGTAAGTGATTTGGGCACGTTTGCAGGTTTGGCGACAGATGCGAAAACAAGGGTCTTGCGTGCAGACGGCACCGCGGTCGGCGGCCTGCATGCCGTCGGCAACGATGCCACATCGATATTTGGCGGAGCCTATCCCGGCGCCGGAGCGACACTGGGCCCGGCGCTGGTTTTCGGTCATCTGTGCGGAACGCTGCTGGCTGAGGGCTGAACTAAACGTAATGGACCAACACTTGAGCCGATGCCCCTTCAAACAGGCTTAAGCTGTGATAGCTTCGTATGAAGTGCTGAAGGGGTCATTGGCAGCCTGTCAACATAGAGGTTGCTATCCCGATAGGCATCGTCAAATGCCGCTGCCAAAGCGGGCATGGCTGCCAGCCGACCGCCTTCGCCACACCCCTTGATCCCGTAGGCCGTGAACGGTGACGGCGTTTCCACATGGCCAAGGATCATGTCGGGAATTTCCTCCGATGTGGGCACGCCATAGTCGGCAAGTGTGGCGTTCACCAGTTGCCCCTCATCATCGTACAGATATTGTTCATAAAGGGCTGTGCCAATGCCCTGGGCTATGCCTCCACGAATTTGACCATCCACCAGCCTTGGATTGACAATCGTCCCCGCGTCGTGAACCGCAACGTATCGGATCACCCGGCTGGATTGCGTCGCTTCGTCCACTTCAACAACCGCGATGTGGCAGGCGTGACCGACAATCGGATAAAAGACACCAAGATCGGTCCGGTCTTGCGTGGGAAGCGTTGCTCGCGGATGATCGCAGGTAAAACTCTCTGTCAAACCGGAACGAAACGTTTGATCATCGCCGGGGAAATCCAGTCGATGACTGTGGCTCGCGCGCGCTATATCGGGCAGCGCGATCGCCCGGCTTGAATCGGCTTTGCATGTCACCTGTCCGTCAGCATAAACTGCTTCGTCGATCAATACGCCAAGACGATGCGCGCCAATGGCGAGAATACGCTGTTTGAGCTTCGTGCAAGCCCCCAGAATAGCGCCTGCCAACATGGCTGTGTAACGACTGCCTGCCGGACCTTTGGACAGCATGCCGCCATCGGTGCCGACTTGAACGACGCGTATCCACTCGGGTGGAATCATCAGTTCATGGGCGGTAATCTGGGCCGCCATGGTTTCGGGACTATTCCCCCAATGCGGCGCGAAAATGCTCACATTGACCGTTCCATCCGCATGGATCGACACCTGGACACTCTCGGGAGAGGAGGACTGTGGAAAAATCGGATCGGCATCAAGCAGCCAAAACTCTGTCATGCTCAAAACGGATCGTTCATTGACCGTCGCCAATCCGATACCAATGCGCTTGCCGGGCGCGGCGTGTTTTGGCATGTCCCAGATCTTGTGCTCATCCGCCAGTGCCATCGCGGCATCGAGTACGCGGGTATAATCGCCGCTGTCGTAGAGATTGCCCACGGGCGTGCGATAGGGAAACTGATCATTGGCAATAAAATTACGCCGGCGCAGTTCTACCGGATGCACACCCAATTCCGCCGCAGCCGCATCGACCATGCGCTCCAATACAAAATTGCCGACTTCGCCGCCAAAACCCCGGTATGGCGCCTGTTGCGTCTTATTGGTGACGACGCAGGTCAGATCATATTCCAGAGCGTCGATCTGATAGGGACCTGTGGCTTGCGCCAGGGCGTTGCCGTGCGCTCCGGTTGCGATCAGGAAATAGGCACCCATGTCGTCAAGCACACGCAAGCGCAGGCCGGTAAAGCGATTTTCAGCATTGATTGCCAGCTCCGCCTTGTAAAGCCGATCTGAAGCATGCTGATTTCCAGCTGTCATATGTTCAGCGCGATCTTCAACAAATTTGACGGGTCGCCCGATTTCACGCGACAGCACTGCCGCCAGCAGCGGAACGTGATAGAGCGTTGCCTTGCCGCCAAAACTCCCGCCCACATCGCGTATATGGAATGTCATATGCGCCATATCGGTGTGCAGGATTTTGGCAAATTTTGGCCCGATGACGCTCTGCTGAGACATATTTGCCCATACCTGAAAGTGCCCGGTAATGGCGTCATAGTCGGCAATTGCCGCACAGGTTTCCAAGGGCTGAGGCCCCACTCGTGGCCAGCGGAACTCGCGACAAACCACGTGTGCGGCCTGGGAGAAAGCCTCCTCGACCGGACCCCAGGCATGGCGGCTTTGATGCACGATATTGCTGCCGAATTCCGGATGCAAAACTGCGTTGCCCGTCGATTTGACGGCGGCTTCAGGATCAACCACGACCGGCAGCTCCTCAAACTCCACTTCGATCAAAGCAACAGCGTCCTCGGCGATGTAACGACTTTCCGCGACCACCACGGCGATCGGCTCTCCGACATGGCGCGCCCGCTCAAACGCCACACAATGCTGAACCACAGGCGGGGTCGCAAGGGTCGGCATCGGTCCCATGACGCCTGCCAGATCTTTTCCGGTAAAAACCCCCAGAACGCCTTTCAGTGCAGCTGCAGCTGCCGTGTCTATTCTGACAATTCTGGCGTGTGCATGCGGGCTGCCGAACATCGCGGCATGCGCCATGCGCGGCAGCAACAGATCATCCGTGAACCGCCCTCGCCCGCTTAAAAGGCGCGCGTCTTCGCGGCGCGGCATGGAAGCGCCAATCCCTATTTTTGTCTCTATTGTCATGCCGATTTCTCCTCCGCCAATAGGCGCGTTCCCATGTCGAAAATGGCATCAATGATGGTTTGGTATCCCGTACAGCGGCAAAGATTGCCCGAGATAGCGTCGCGGATATCATCACGGGACGCACCGGGGCGGGTGCGCAGCAATTCCGTGGCTGTCATCAGCAGACCAGGCGTGCAAAAACCACATTGCAAAGCGTGATGATCAGAGAATGCCTGTTGCAACGGCGAGAGCTTTCCGTCGCGCTCCAGCAGCCCTTCGACAGTTTCAATCCGGCACCCCTCAGCCTGAACGGCAAATGTCAAACAGGAGCGAACCGAAACGCCATCGATCAGAATTGTGCAGGCTCCGCAAACGCCGTGCTCACAGCCCACATGCGTCCCTGTCAGTTGCAAATCCTGGCGTATGAAGTCCGACAGAAGCATACGCGGCTCGACGACACCGGACATGGTCTCACCGTTGACGGTCAAGGTGATGGCCGTGGTCTCTTGTTTCTCGTTGGTCACAGTCGCTCCTCCGTACACCCCAATAGCGCCCGAATGATCAGGGCTCGCGTCAGGTCACGGCGATATGAAGCCGAGATTGCTGCCGTATCATTGAATTCGATCGACGTGACCGCTGCATCAGCTGCAGCCGTGGCGGCTGCCAAATTGAGGTATTCGCCCACCAGACCTTCCTCTGCGTTTTCTGCGCGAAGCGCTATATCAGATACGCCGCACAAGCCGATGCGCGCGCGCATGACACGCCCCTCCACATCCAGATCAACAGCTGCTGCAATGGCGGACATGGCAAAATCACCCTTACGCAGGCTCACCTCGTGGAAGGAATAGCGCCTGCCCCGAGGACTTATCGGAATTCTTATGGCGACCAGAAGCTCCTCCGGCTCAACGGCCGTTGCAAAGGGTCCGAAAAAGAACTGGTCAGCCGACACCAGACGGCGTCCGTCAGCAGATGCAATCTCCATTTGCGCACCCAATACCCGCATCACCGCCGGCATTTCCGAAGCAGGGTCCGAGTGACAAAGATTGCCCCCCAGGGTGCCTCGGTTGCGAATGGTGAAATGGGCGACATGGTCATAGGCAAGCGAAATCAGCGGTGCATGGATTGCCACCAGTTCATCTGCCTTGATCGCGTTATGACGGCTCATGGCGCCGATGATCAGATTGTCATCTTGCAGACGGATACCTTCCAAATCAGCGATTCCGGAAAGATCGATCAAGGCTTCAGGTTGCGCCATGCGGAAATTCATCATCGGAATCAGGCTCTGACCGCCGGCAAGCACCTTGGCATCGCCGTCAGCCAATGCCTGGAGCAGCTCGAGGCATTGCGAAATGGAGGATGGGCGGTGAAACGAAAATGGAGCCGGTTTCATTCTTCATCTCCCTCGCCCAGACCAAGATAGGCAGCACGGACTGCCGGATCTTGTGACAATTCACGCGACAGCCCTTCCTTCGCCACCTTGCCGTTCTCCAGGACATAGGCACGGTCCGTGCAAGCAAGCGCCATCTCGGCGTTTTGTTCCGCCAGTAAAACGGAAGTACCCCTTGCTTTCAGCGTACCGATGATGACCCGAAGTTGACTGACGATAATTGGCGCCAGCCCCAGTGTGGGCTCGTCCAGCATCAACAGTTTCGGCGAGGACATCAGCGCACGGGCAATGGCCAGCATCTGTTGTTCACCGCCCGACAGCGACCCCGCCTTTTGTGATGCCCGCTCATACAAGCGCGGAAACAATGCGTACATTTCCTGCGTCAATGAGCCTGCCTGCGGCCGCGTACGTGCGGTCAAGCCAAGCAAGAGGTTTTCCTCTACGCTCATTTGGGGGAAGACATGGCGCCCTTCCGGCGACAGGGAAATGCCGGCCAAAACACGTGCCGGCGTGGGCAACTTATCCAGCGCAACGCCATCAAGCACAACGCTGCCCTTTGCGTTTTCCAGACCGAGAACCGCTTTCAATGTCGAAGTTTTTCCAGCACCGTTTGCACCAATCAGGGCAACAACTTCGCCAGGTCCAACACGCACGGTAAGCCCGCGCACGGCTGGAATAGATCCATAGTTGAGAGAGAGATCGCGCAGTTCAAGCATCGGTCGCTCCCTGCTTTTCCGGTTCATCCGAAGTTCCGAGATAGGCCTCGATTACAGCGGGGGTATTGCGAACGGTCACTGGATCCCCTTCTGCAAGCATCCTGCCGTGATGGAGCACGACAATTCGGTCACACAACTTCATCATCATACGTAAATTGTGATCCACAATAGCGATGGTGAAGCCCTTCTCACGCAAGCCCGTCAGCAAACGCGCCAGCACCAGAGCTTCGGTGTGATTGAGCCCGGCAGCCGGTTCGTCGAGAAGCAGGAAACCAGGCCGCGTCGCCAAAGCAACGGCAATCGACAGCATGCGCTGTTCACCATAGGCAAGGCTCCCTGCCAATTCGTTGGCCCGCTCTTCAAGACCGACAAAACAGATCGCGGCCCAGGCAAGCGCCTGCCGCTTGCACTCGCGTTGCTGGTATGCAGGCAGGCGCAGGACAGCAGCAGCGGTCGTCTCGGGCAGGAGCAAATGCGTGCCGATCAGAACATTTTCATAGACCGACAGATCCATACACACCGTGGTGTGCTGGAAGGTGCGCACCACGCCTTGCTGCGCCGCCTGATGCGAGGAGAGTGTGGAAAGTGTCAGTTGGCCCAGCCTCACGACACCAGAGTTGGGGGAAAGGAAAGCACTGATGAGCGACAGACAGGTGGTCTTTCCCGCACCATTTGGCCCTATCAGTCCCAAAATCTCGCCACGCCGCACCTCGAAGCTGACATCTTCAACAGCCTTCAGCCCGCCAAAGTGACGCGACAGATGTTCAATGGACAGGGTTGCAGGCAATTGGCGCGGCGTAATCTCAACAAGTGCCGAAGGAGGACGTACATGGACGGTCTTCCGGCGCGGAAACAATGAGATAAGGCCGTCGGGACGAACCCTTACCACGACCAGCAACAGGAGCGCGAAGATCGCCAGACGGTATTCGTCAACGACCCGCAAAAGCTCCGGTGCCACAGCGAAAACTATGCCGCCCAAAACCGGCCCCATCACCGCACCACGCCCGCCAAGTATCGCGGCCAGCAAAGCGGTGGCCGAAAGTGTCCCCGAGAAAAGGTCGGGGCTTAACACCAGCACACGAGGCACGAACAGCCCGCCCGCCAGCGCGGCGATGCCACCTGACATCGCAATTGCGATAACCTTGTAGCGCAAGGGCCAAATACCAACGCTCTCAGCCAATTTGGGCTGGTCCCGCAATGCCACCCAGGCGCGTCCAATCAGGCTGCGGTTTACCCGGCTGACCACAAACAGCACCAAAGCCAGCACAAGGATGCACAACATCAGGTAAAGATCACCAAAGTCGCGGCCGGTCAGTGCTTCCAACCATTTTTCCCGTGGCCGATGAACAACGACGCCCATCGGGCCCCGGGTAAAGCTGACCCAATTGAGCGCCACCAGCCGCAGAATTTCGCTCGTTACCAATGTTGCAATGGCAAAATAGGCACCCGACAGTCGCAAAGAGGCCAATCCAACCAGCGCGCCGAGGGCGACACCGGGCAATATCGCCAGGGGCACAGCCAGCCAATAATTCATGCCGGTGTAGAAGTTGAGTAGACCGGCAGCATAGGCGCCTAGCCCGAAGAAAGCAGCATGCCCAAATGAAATGAGCCCGAGTTGGCCCAAGGAAATATTGGCCGAGGTGGCGAATATCGCAAGGATGCATGCGTATATGGCGAGGCCCTGATAGTAGGTCGGCAAGAAGGGCGCCGCCACGAGGGCAGCCACAAAGACAGCAGGAATGACAAATTTCACCGGAGCGCTCCCTGGAACAGCCCTTGGGGGCGCACAAAGAGCGTCACAAGCAACAATGAATATATCAATGTCGCGGCAACGTGTTGGCCCAAGAAGATTGACAGCACGGATTCAATCATGCCGAGCGAAAGCCCGCAAACAACGGCGCCGGGAATTGAGCCCATGGAACCGATCACCACGACGACGAAGGCGTGTATGCCTGCGTGCAGACCCATTGTTGCATTGAACGTGATGATCGGTGCGATCAGGCCCCCCGCCAGTCCGGCAATGCCGCCTGCCAGCACGAATGTCAGTGTCTTGATCCGTTCCACATCAATACCGACAACTTTTGCAGCATAATCGCTTTGCGCAACTGCGCGCAAAGATCGACCGAAATTGGTTCGTGTAAATAGCATGTACAAACCGCATATCATCACGATACCTGCGGCGAACATGAAGACCCGGTGCATCGTCAGCACCACTGATCCAAAATGAACAATTCCGGAGAAGCCACTGACAGCAATCGGAGTAGGTCCGATCGCCGCCAGTACGGTTTCAACGATGATCAAGCCAGCGGCATAGGTGCTGACCAGAACAATCTGATCACCACCGGGTTTTCGTGCAACCGGACTGACGGCAACAATATCCATCACCCATGCAACAGCCGAGACCAGAACGATCGCTATAAGCAAAGCGACGATGTACGGGAGGCCCAAACTCTTGACAACCAGCACGGTGACCAGAGCACCCAACATGTAGAACTCGCCGTGCGCAAAGTTCACCACGTGCAAAACCCCGAACACCAGAGTCAAGCCAAGTGCCACCAATGCGTAGGCCATCCCCAGGGACAAACCATTGGCAATTTGCTGTAGTAAGAGTTCCATTACCCTATCCTTGCATCGTCGCTTCGACTTCAGTCAGCCCGGACTACGCGACCGTCTTTGACGACTGTGTTGTAGAGTTTCTCAGTCAACGCCTGACCAATCTCGTTGAAACGAAGCTTGCCGCGTGGTGATTCCCATTGGGTGTCACGAATGACCTTGGCGACTTTTGACACATCGTCATAGGAACCAGCGGCATCGATAGCCTTGGCGACAATCCAGACTGTTTCGAAACCCAGAACTTCCGGTTTGCCAGGCACCTTGCCTTGTGCAGCCAGATATTCCTTGACGAAGGTGTTGTTCAACTCGGAATCAATGGTGTCGATATAGACGTCTTGCGAGAACACACCTTCGGCCGCAGCACCCGCCACATCCGGCAGGTCATTGTTCAGATAGCCAGGCAACAGACAGCGCTTGGGTGAGTAGCCCACATCCGCCATTGAGCGAAAAACGCCGCCAGACTGCTCGGGATTTGCAGCGGTGACACAAACAAGGTCTGCACCGGAAGCACGCACATTCGTGGCAAGGGCAGAAAAATCAGCCTGTTTGACATCAAATATGTCCGAAAAGACAACTTTCTCTCCAAACAGCTGCTTCATTTGCTCCAGGCTCGTCAGGCCGATATCATCGTTTTGAACGAGAACCGCGACTTTCTCCGGCTTGACTGTTTCGGTCAGGTATTTGCCAAAAGACGCTGCATCGATCTGTGACGTCGAGTTCAGGCGGAAGACATTTTCATAACCGGAATTGGTAACGTCCGGATGTTTGGGCATCGCGAGCATCGCCAACGCCTCTTCGCTCTCCACCACTGGAATGACAGCAAATGCAACCGTACTTGATATCTCACCCAGAATGTATTTCACACCATCTTGGGTAAGCAGCCGCTGCGCGGCGGAAACACCATCGACTGCAGAGAAATTGGAATCGTAAACGATCAATTCGACCATTCGCCCATCCAGAATGCCGCCTGCATCGTTAATCTGCTTGGCCGCCAGTTCTGCACCGTGTCCGGCCTGCTCGCCAATGATGGTTCGCGTTGGAAAAATCACGCCGAGCTTTACGGCTTCCTGCGCCACCGCCTGGCTGACAAGGGCAGAAGCCAACAAGGCTCCGGCAACCAGTTTTTTGTAAGTCTTCATATTCGTTCCTCCGTTGTTGATTAGAATTACAGCATCGCCACTGCACGAACCCAGCCAGCCGACGCTTGTTTCAACTTCACGGGGAAGCAGATCATCGTAAAACCGGAGTCTGGGAGTTGTTCCAGATTGTGAAGTTTTTCAAGATGGCAATATTCGCGTTCGCGTCCGGCCTTGTGGCCTTCCCAAACCAGGGATGTATCGCCGGTTTCAGCCACGCGCTGCGCCGTATGAACAAAAGGTGCGTCCCAGCTCCAACCATCGGTGCCGGTTATGCGCACACCGCGCTCCAGAAGCCAGAGCGTTGCCTCTCGCGACATGCCGCAACCTGCGGAAACATAATCGCTGTGGCCATATCGCTCGCCAGCGCGCGTGTTGATGACCACGATATCGAAGGGGTTCAGATGATGCCCTATGCGCTTCAGTTCGGCCTCGACCTCATTGGCTGAAACCACATGGCCATCGTCCCGATCACGAAAATCAAGCTTCACACCCGGGCGCATGCACCATTCAAGCGGGATCTCGTCAATTGTGCGGGACTTCTCCCCACCAGGTACCAACGCATGATTTGTTGTGGAATGAAAATGCCAAGGCGCATCGAGATGCGTGCCGTTGTGCGTTGTAAGCTCCACCTTTTCAATTGCCCAGGCTTCACCGTCGGGAAGATTTTCAGGACGCAGATCGGGGAAGTGCTGACCCAGGCGGTCAAAGGTTTCCCGATGTCCAAGGTAGTTGATCTTCGGCCGCGCCATTGGCGGATCCGCTTCAACATCATTGTCCAGCGCCACTGATAAGTCGATAAGCTGCATGTTCTTCTCCTCAGGGTAGGAGTAGCTGCGCACCGTATTGATGTCAAGCGCTTGCTTGAAGCGCTTGCTTGTTTTCTGTGATTTCGATCTTCATCAACAGGGAGCGTCAAAATCACAACGCGTTTTTGACTGTGACGATCAGCATCGCCCAGCAGTCCGGGCGACAGTGCGACGCATACCAAAGAGCAATGATTTGGATTGGGGTACAACTGCGGTCGTGGATACGGCACACGCCGATTCCGGCGCGCTTCAAATTCACTTGTTTCAAGTCATGCGCCTGAACAGTCTCAGTTGGTCAGCAAACAAAGCGGTTCAACAGGCGGGATTGCAGTGGAGAATACGATCACAAGCGTTCAGGCAATTTCAATGGGGTAACGCGCCAAAAGCGATCCTCAATCAGAAATAACCGGGAACGATCATTCTCTCAAACTTCACCTTCGGAGGAAGGTGCAGTTGAGCGGAAGCTGGGGCTGGAAAGACCGCTTGTAACGAATTGAATCAACCGCTCCATCGCATCGGCTTCCGCCGATTCGCTCGGCTCAATTGCGCCCATGTGATCCATATAACTGCGCGGCAAACGCGCATTGCGCGCCATACCGCCTTCAGTGAAAACAATGGAGCCGATGATGTAATTGTAACGCCAGAAAATTTCATCTTTGGAAAGTTCAGGCATGGCCCTTTTCAGGGCTTCCATGAAATCTCCACCGACCTCATCATAATATTCAATCAGCCGTTCATTATGCTGTGGGGTGGAAAGCACCTGTCCGATAAAGCGCATGATAATGATTGGGGCAGTCGCATGGCTTCTGGGTATCTCGAACAGTGGCCGTATCCAGGCTTCGGCAACAGCCCTCACGGCTGGCCGCTCACTCTGCGGTGACGAAAGAATTTTTTGGAACAAGGCCCGACGCGCCTCATTCAACGGCACGATGCGTCTGACAAAGATGCTTTCATAAAGCTTTTCTTTGGTGCCGAAGTGATAGTTCACTGCCGCGGGATTGACACCCGCTGCAGAGCAAATATCTCTGGTGGAAACACCGAAATAACCATTTGATGCAAAAAGACGCTCAGCCACGTCCAGCAGCAAAGTCCGGCTTTCCGACTCTTCAACCGAGGCGCCAGTCCTGCGTGAAGCCGGACCTGAATGATCTTGATCTAGGGGAGATTGCTTTTTCAATGTCTATTTTTCCACCACAACTCAAAGGATACGGTAACACTTGAGGCGGCAGGATTCATACCAAATTTAGCCGATAATCGGCGAGAGGACGCGCATTTTGCCCTCTGAGAATCCTGCATCGTGTCCGTGACGAACGTAGAACGTTACGGATGCTTAGCACAAGAGCATAAAAGGGAAGAGACAACCTCTTTTGCCGACCAACGAACTCAGTTCGTCTTATCAAATTGAGCATCGAGGATCGCCATTAGATGCCCGGCCCCGGGAGCGCCTTGAGATAGGGACCGCCTTTTATGATGCGAAAACGACAGGGCCTCCCTGCCCGGCTCAACCCGGTTTCGTCTGGCCGAGCCGTCCAATCCGCTAGAGATGTAAAAACTGTTCGACATGGGCCCGCTGCGCATCGAAGTCGGCGGAGCTGCCGTTCCAGACGATTTCACCTTTTTCGATGACAAAATAGCGGTCGGAAATGCGCGACAGCTCTTCAAGGTTTTTGTCGATCAGCAGAATCGACAGACCGTCCCGCTTCAGCCTTTCCAGCATCGACCAGATTTCCTCGCGGATCAGCGGCGCCAGCCCTTCCGTTGCTTCGTCGAGAATCAGCAGCTGCGGATTGGTCATCAGGGCACGGCCAATCGCCAGCATCTGCTGCTCACCACCGGAAAGCTGAAAACCGAAGTGGCTCTTGCGTTGGGCAAGGCGGGGGAAGGCATCATAGATACGCTCTTCGCTCCACCCATCCGCCTTGCGGCGGGCGGTGGCACTGAGGTTTTCACTGACGGTGAGCGAGGGGAAAACATGGCGCCCTTCGGGCACCAGCCCAATGCCTGCCTGCGCGATCAGATAGGGTGGTTCACCTGTCATGTCATTTCCGTGAATGATGATCGTCCCTGCTGTGGGCTTTATCAGGCCCATCAGGCATCGCACAGTGGTTGTCTTGCCCATGCCATTGCGGCCCATGAGCGTGGTGACCTGTCCGGCCGTAATATCCATGGTGACGCCAAAGAGCACCTCGGTGTTCCCGTAACCTGCGTGCAGATCCTCGATGCTGACAAGCGCACTCATGCGGCATTCTCTCCCAGATAGGCAGCACGCGCGGCGGCGTCGGCGCGCACCTCGTCCGGCGTGCCACGGGCAACCACTTGGCCATCAACCAACAGGGAAACGGTATCGGCCAATTGGAAAATCGCATCCATATCGTGTTCCACCAGAAGCATCGGCAGGCTGCCACGCAGTTCCGACAGCAGCGCAACAAGGGCTACACTTTCCGAGCGACCCAATCCCGCCATGGGTTCATCGAGCAACAGGAACTTTGGCTTGCCGGCAAGAGAAATAGCCAGCTCCAGCAAACGCAATTCCCCGTGCGACAGATCGGCAGCCGGTATGGCAGCTCGGTCGGCAAGACCAACGCGCTGCAGTGTCGACAGCGCAATTTCATTCAACGCGGTCTCGCGCGAAGCGTCGCGGAAAAAACGCAGGCTGGAGCCCGCTTTGGCCTGCGCGGCAATGGCGGTGTTTTCCAGCGCCGTAAAGCTGGGCAGGACCGAGGTAATCTGAAATGTTCGGCCGAGGCCTGCCTGTACGCGTCTGGAGATCGACATCTGCGTGATGTCCTGTCCATCCAGCAATATATGCCCGGAATCAGGCCGCAGGACACCTGATATCTGATGGATCAGCGTGGTCTTGCCGGCGCCGTTCGGACCAATGAGCGCGTGGCACTGACCTTCGCCGATACTGATGGATATGTCCCGGCTCACCGTAAGTGCGCCAAAACTCTTGTTCAGCTTGCGAATTTCCAAAGTGCTCATGATGCATAGCCCTTTGCGCCCTTGGGCATGAGCAGATGGCTGATGCCGCCCTTGGCAAAGAGCACCATCAACACCAGGAGCGGGCCGTAGATAAGGCGCCATTCGTGGATAAAGGAGCCCAGCACCTCTTCGACGATAACAATGAAAAAGGCACCGAGGATTGCGCCATTGCGGGTCGCAAGACCGCCCAGGACAATGACCACGATCAAGTCGCCGGAACGCTGCCAGGTGGCAAGCGCAGGACTGACGAATTCCGCGTGCTGCACCAGCAAAAGGCCTGAGACACCAGCGATCATCGCAGCGATCATGTAGGCAATCAGACGGAAGCGGACCACCGGATACCCCATCACTTCGGCCCGTTCGGGGTTATCGCGTGCTGCCCGCAGGACGCGGCCGAAACGCGAACGACTGATGCGGTAGACGCCCCACCATGTGGCAAAAAGTGTGCCCAGCACAAGATAGTAAAGACCATTGCCGCCTTGAAGGACATTGCTGCCAAATACGGTGGCGAGCGACCAAAGGGTCAGACCATCATCCCCGCCATAGGCCGCCAGTGATGTCAGCGTGAAATAGATCATTTGCCCGAAAGCCAGCGTGATCATCAAAAAATACAAACCGCTGGTGCGCAGTGCAAGACTGCCCGAGACAAGAGCCGTCAGACCGGTGACTGCAAGGGTAATGAGCAACAGCAGAAAAATGTCGTCGACACCATTTTCCAGAGCGATGGCTGTGGCGTAGGCGCCGACACCTACAAATGCAGCATGTCCAAGGCTGATCATGCCGCCGTGGCCGATCAGCAGATCAAGCGAGATCGCCGCGATGGCCAGTAGCATGGCCTTGATGATCAGCCCGGAGAGATAGGCCGATCCGATCAGCGGCAGAAGGAACGGCATGGCTAACAGAAGGCCAAACAGGACGGCGGCCGTGACCAGAGACCGGTCCATCACGAGACTCCCTTGGCGGGCAGCAGCCCTTTGGGCCGAAACACCAGAATTGCGGCCATCAGTATGT
The DNA here is from genome assembly GCA_029212415.1 of Rhizobiaceae bacterium. GTDB lineage: Bacteria > Pseudomonadota > Alphaproteobacteria > Rhizobiales > Rhizobiaceae > Hoeflea_A. The sequence goes on from JARGOF010000004.1 coordinate 192,095, forward strand.
AGATCAGCATGGAGGCCAGTGCCGGTCCGATCTGATTGGCGAAAGAAGGGTTGAAGACGGTTGACAGAATCTCGGTCGCCAGACTGCGCCCCAGCGTATCGATCAGACCGACGAGCAGTGCGGCGAAAAAGGCACCACCGATGGAGCCAATCCCGCCGGTGATAATCACCACAAAGGCAACGATGAGAATATTGTCTCCCATGCCCGGTTCAATGGCAAAAATCGGCGCGGCGATGACGCCTGCAAACCCTGCCAGCATGGCGCCCACGCCAAACACGATCATGAAGAGCCGCTGAATGTTGACCCCAAGGGCAGAGACCATTTCAGCCGATGTGGCGCCAGCGCGGATCAGCATGCCAATGCGGGTAAAGCTGATGGTGAGATAAAGCCCCAGCGCAACGACGAGACCCGCGAAAATGGTGACGAAACGGTAGATTGGATAGCGCAAGGTTTCTGTCAACTGGATGGAACCGGACAAAAACTCTGGAGGCGCGATGGAAAGCGTTGCGGGGCCAAAGATGACTTTGGCCAGTTCATTGAGAAAGATGATGATGCCGAAGGTCGCCAACACCTGATCAAGATGGTCACGATTGTAGAGATGACGGAAAATGAAATGTTCCAGCAAAAGCCCGAGGATCAAGGCGGTAACAAGGGAGAGTATGACCGCAAGCATGAAGCTGCCGGTCAATTGCACATAGGCGAAGGCCAGATAGGCGCCCACCATGTATTGAACCCCGTGGGCAAGATTGATGAAGCCCATCACGCCGAACACAAGCGTCAGCCCTGCTGCGATGAGAAACAGCAGCATGCCGTACTGCAGCCCATTCAGGCAGAGAATTAGAAAAAGTGTCGTGGACATCAATATTTGACCTTTTGAAAGCAAAGGGGTGCCCCGCATTGCGGCCGGGCACCCCTCCAGATCTTACTGACTACATTTTGCAGTCCTGGCTGAAGCTGTCAGCATAGTCCTTGGCGATGGTTCGCACAAAGGAGGTATGGAACTTGCCATCATCGCGCTTGACCACATTGAGCATGTGAAAATCCTGCACCGGATAATGGTTGTTGTTGAAGGAGAAATCACCACGCAGGGAGGTGAAATCAGCTTCCTTGAGGGCCGCACGTACGGCGTCCTTGTCGCTCATGTCACCGCCGGTCTTGGCGATTGCGCTGTCAAGCAGGCTGGCGGTGTCATAGGCCTGCATTGCATAGGATCCGGGGATGTAGCCATATTTCTCTTCAAACGCCTTTACAAAGGCGGCGTTGGCGTCATTGGGCAAATCCGGCGCCCAGGATCCCGCAGCAAGAAAGCCGACTGCCGCATCTTTCTGGCCCGGCAATGTGGTTTCATCGGTGGTGAAGACGGACATGAATTTCATGTTTTCCGACAGGCCGGCATTGGCGAACTGATTGACCAGCCGGACACCCATGCCACCGGGCATAAAGGTAAAGATCGCATCGGCGCCTGATGTCGAGATACGCGCAAGCTCAGCCGAGAAATCCTGATGGCCAAGAGGTGTGAACACCTCATCCGTCACATTACCCTTGAAGGTCTGCTTGAAGCCGACGATGTTGTCACGGCCCGCCTGATAGTTGGGGACCATGGTGAAGACGTTCTCGAAACCTTCCTCATTGGCAATCATGCCGCTGACTTCGGCGTTTTGATTGTTCTGATAGGAAGTGACAAAGAAATAGGGGTTGCAGTTGCGCCCGGCAAAGGTCGAGGGACCGGCATTGGGGCTGATCAGAAATGTGTCTGACTGGACGATGGGTTTGAAGATCGCCTGCAGCATATTTGAAAATACGGTGCCAACGACGAAATCAACCTTGTCACGTTCCACCAATGATGTGGCCTTGACCAGCGCCACATCCGGCTTCAGTTCATCATCCTCGACAATCAGTTCGACCTTTTGACCGCCCAGCATTCCGTCTTTTTGTTCAAGGGCAAGCTGGAAACCATCAACGATCTGCTGGCCGAGAGCCGCAGGTGGGCCCGAAAGGGTGACAACCATGCCGATCTTGATATCGTCCGCAAATGCTGCTGTTCCCATCACAGCACTCAGCGCGACACCTGCCGTCAATTGTTTGAGGTGCTTTTTCATTTTGTATCTCCCTGTTCTGCCCCTTTGCGAGGCCTGGTGTTCCCGGGCATCAAGACGCTCCGGTTTGACGTATTTGTACACATTGTCAGATCATAGTCAGCGACTATTTTCCTGGGGCTTTTCGCGCGCCGCAAACCCGGCCATTTTTGCATAGCCTTTGACGATGGCCTGTCGCTCGGCATAGCTCAAAACCGCATCAATATCATCAAAGCCTGCGGGGCTCAGTTTTTCAACCTCATCAATGACCCGCTCGGGGCCGCCAATACGATTGGTGCGCACGATCTCGGCAGTCTTTGGCAAGCGCTCCAATTCATAGCGGTACAGCGCCTCGCGCGGATGCTCAGCCTGCGCCAGCAGATCTGCAAGACAGCGCGCATCAAGGATTGCCTGCGCCGCGCCGTTTGAACCCACCGGATACATCGGATGCGCCGCATCGCCCAACAGGGTCACACGCCCATGTGTCCAGCGGGGCAAGGGATCGCGGTCCGCCATGGGATATTCAAAGATCGCACCACTGCCGCGCACAAGCGCCTCCAGGTCGATACCGGGCACGTGAAAGCGTTTGGCATAGGGCAGCACCTTGGAGAGCGGCGCCATCTTCGACCAGCTTTCAGGCGGGGGTGGTGAAACGCTGGCATCTGCCACACGGATATTCACGACCCAGTTCATCAATTGCCGACCATCGTGCACGGGAGCGATGGGGTAAAGCACCAATTTGCCGCCCAGCCCACCGGCAATGGCCATTGTTTCTCCGTCCTCCCAGACCGGCCATTCGGCGGCGCCGCGCCACATGACCACGCCCGCCCAGCTGGGCGAACCTTCGTCGGGGAAAAAACTGCGGCGGCCAACGCTGTGAATACCGTCAGCGCAGATCAGAACCTCACCGCGCAGGGTCTGAGAGGAGCAGCCATCTTCCGCATCGGTAAAATGCGCGCTTACTCCTGCTTCATCCTGCACAAAGCCTGCCAGACGCAGACCTGTTTTGACGGCATCGGGCCCCATGCGTTCAATCACCGCATCCAGCAAGACTTTCTGCAGCCTTCCCCGGTGGATCGAGAATTGTGGATGGTCGTGACCTGCGTGCGTTCCGCGCAATTCGCGCCATACCTCCTGCCCGGTTCGCGTCAGGTAGCGCAATTCGCGGGTGCGAAGACCCACTTCATCGAGCCTCGGCAGCAGGCCAAGCTGCGCCAGTTCGGCGATGGAGTGGGGCAAGGTGTTGATACCCACCCCCACCTCACGCACATGAGAGGCCTGCTCGATCACCTGGACCTTGATGCCGCGCTGGTGCAGCATGAGGGCGGTGGCAAGTCCGCCGATGCCTGCGCCGGCAATCAGGATTGTCATGCGTCGTCTCCTGCATCGGGCGGCGGCAGAAAATCGACGGCATGCGCAGCAGACACGGCGACGACCTCAGCCGGATTGGCATCCGGTCCCAGGTTGTTAAGCGCCCAGAACAGGTCATAGAGCCGCAGTGAAGGCGTCACCCAGAACAGGGTTTTGATGGTATAACCCGAGTTGTTGAAAATACCGTGCGGAATGCCGCGCGGCAGCTTTACCAGATCGCCCGGTTCGCCTGTCAATTCATTGCCATCGAGGATGAAATCGAACCGGCCCTCCAGAATGTATAGAAATTCGTCCTGATCGGGATGGATGTGCGGGGGGACAAAGGTGCCCGGTGGCAAGGTGGCATGCCATGAAAAACAATCATCCGTCAGTTGCTTGGGCACATAGATCTGCCCAAGAATGTTCCAGCGGATCGCGTCAAGACTGTCTTGGGATCTGACGATCCCCGGTTCCATCGTCGTCATGTGTCGTTCCCTTCGAAGGTGGCGGCGCCGAGGAAGGCATCGGTGATCGGTGCATCTGCCTGTTTCAACCCCTCGAGTATGGTGAAATGGTTGTGCCCATCGTCGATATGACAGCGCGTCGGGACACCCAATCCCTGCCACATCAGCGTCATGAGACGTGACTGCCGGATGAATTCCGGGCGCTCACCGCCGCCCACCCAGCACGTCAGCGGGCTGACACCAGCCGGCGTGTGCAGCACGGCGCTTTCGTGCGATGCTTCGGCCGCGTCAAGGTTCAGTGTTTCGTTCATTTGCGTGTGCATCAGGGGACGCAGGTCATGCAGGCCGCTGATCGACAGGGTGTGCCGGATACGCGCACGCACATCCGATGGCAGAGGACTGTCATCACACAGCATTCTGCTGACCAGGTGCCCGCCGGCGGAATGGCCCGCAAGACATATCGGTCCCTCTACACGCCGCGCTGCAACGGCAATTGCATTGCCGATTTCCGCGGTGATCGCCTGAATGCGCGCCTGTGGTGTCAACGTATAACTGGGGATGCAGACGGCCCAACCGCGTATGCGGGCACCTTCGGCCAGATCGGTCCAGTATGATTTGTCCAGGCGCATCCAATAGCCGCCATGAACAAAGACAGCCAGGCCTTGAACCGCACCTTCCGGCCAGACGATATCCAATTTCTGACGCGGGCCATTCCCGTAGGCAATGTCCTCATCCAGCCTCTCACCGGACAAAGCCGCGCGGTAAACCGCCGCGCGTTTGGCCCAGAAATCCGGCAGCAAATGGGAATTTTCCACATGCGCCATATTGGCAAAGGCGTCATCCCAATCAAATGATTGCATCGTCACAATCTCATTGCGCCGCATCGGGTGGTGGCAGGAAATCAACTTCATGCAGAGCCGAAATACGCACCAATTCAGCCGGGTCGGTCACACCGTCAAGCTGGACAAAAAGATCATAAAGCTTGCGCGACGGGGCAACGCCAAAGATGCAGGTGGCTTGCTTGCCGGAGCGGTTGAAGATGCCGTGTGCCTCGCCGCGCGGCATTCTCACGGTGGCGCCGGCCGCAGCCTTGTGCACGTCAGCCATGAATTCGATTTCGAGCGCACCATCTATGACGTAGATCCATTCATCCTGATGGGGATGGATGTGCGGCGGGACAAAACTGTCAGCCGGGATGGTGGCGTGCCAGACGAAAGTATCGTCGGTGAGAAGTTTGGGCACATAGGTCTGCCCTACAACATTCCAGCTTTGGTCGTTCAAACCGCTGCTGGCACTGATCACGCCTTTTTCCATTTTCAAAATTCCCCTTTTTTGAGCTTTCCCGATGAGAATACATCCAAATTGCCAAACCCGTTATCCGGAAAACGAACAGATTTTTTCGCCAAGTGTTTTGGGCTTGAAATAAACCTGCATTCGTCTAGCCTCATTTGATGGAGTTTTATCAGCAATGATGTCGCTGCAACAGCGGACGTATTTTTCGCAACACCCCGTGCTTCGCACACGTGACCTGGATGAGGCGCGGTTCCAGGTGTCGCAGAGGTTTTGTGATCATCGTCTCGATCTGGGCAGCCGTGACACACAGTTATGCGTGTCACACAACGCAGTGCGCGGACGGCAATTGTCAGTGAACTATTTGTCCTATGGCGCTGAAGTCACCGTAGACCCGGGTCAATTGGGATCGTTCTATCTGTTTCAGATTCCGCTCTCGGGCAAAGCCAGCGTCGAGCATGGATGCGAGGAAATGACAGCGCATGCCCTGGCCGGAACCATTTTGAATCCTGACCGCGGAGCACGGCTGCGTTGGGGGGCGGACTGTCGCAAGTTGCTGTTTCAGATCGACCGGCAGCATCTGGAGGCTGTGGCCCAGACGCTCACCGGCGCACCGCAGCCCGGCCCCATCCGATTTGATATGAAGGTCGATTTTACCCGGCCGAACGGTCAGCAGCTGCAACGCGCCTTTGCCGCCTGTGCGGCGGCCATTGAAGGCGGCTCACTGTTTCACAAAACTTTGTCAGGCAGCGATCTGCGCGTCGAATACGATCTTGTCTATGCGCTTCTTACCCTCCAGAAAAGCAATATTTCCCACATTATCGCCCGGGCAGACGGGGGAACCCGCCCCCGTGATATCCGCCGTGCCCTTGATTACATGCACGCCAATCTGGGAGAGCCGATAAGTGTCCTGGATATTGCAAGGGCGGCAGAGGTGAATGTGCGCACGCTGCAAAAATCGTTTCAGCGGGTGTTTGACAAGACGCCCATGCAGGTGCTGCGAAACGCCCGCCTGGATGCGGCCAATTACCTGTTGCAGGACCGCCGCAATGCGCCAAGCGTGTCCGAGACCGCCTATTCCTGCGGATTTTCACATCTGGGACGATTTGCATCCTACTACCGCGACCGCTTTGGACATGCGCCCAGCAATTGAGATTGCATGCGCTGGCTTCAAGGGACACGATTGATCCTGAAGACAGCGGATGAGCAGAGACGGATGACCGGGCCTGTCACTGTCATTGCCACCTCATCTTCCCGACAGGAATTGCCAGTTGATCTGCTGCGCAAGCACCACCTTCTCATGGCCCATATCAATGATCTGATCGAGCCTGGCGCGAAACATCTCGCTCTGACTGCTTCCCAAGACGTCCAAAGGCTTCATTGCACCCTTCAAACCTATGTTATGAAGCAGTGAATCACATCACAAGCAAAAATCAAATAGCCAGGAACCCACTCCAAAGAACCAGATATCTTGCAAAGAAGAATATTTCTTGAGGTTCATGTGATCAGCAAATCCTGATGGTTAGGAATTTCTCACGGACGACAACCACTTTCACAGCGGAATTTGCAGTCAGAAAGGTTCATGAATAAATGCGTCCATCTGATCGCGAACCGCTGCATTCTGCAATTCCCTGCGGCATCGCTAACCTTGTTTCTGAAATATCGGGCTTCCACGCCAGTAGTCACAACTGGCTTTCATATCAAGGATCACAGCATCATCAGGTTTTTCGAAAGCCGGAAACACTTCAAACGTCAGATGGGTCGTGGCCGGGTTTTCCGCTTGCGCGAGCGCGTCGCGCATTTGTTCGGGATGAATGATGCCGACTTCATTGTTGGCTTGGGTAAACGGCCAATGGTGGTCACCCAAGCCGTCCGTCTGTTGAAGATGGATGATCGGGCTGACACAAGCAAGCTCACGCACCCAGCGATAGGGATCACGTTCAGCGGCGTCCAGGTCGTGACGGCAGCAATGGCCCACGTCGAGACAGAGCCCCATTTTCGCACCAGACATATTACGCATTTCCGCCGCGAGCGCATGGCATTCTGCAAGCGAGCTTGGCCATTCACGGGCAACAGGCATCGGCTCCCAAAGAACCTGTTTCAAACCGGCTTTTTCAGCATGCAGCGCAAGCTGCGCGACGCGATCCATCAACTCATCGTGCAATGCTGCACGGCGCGCCTTATCGCCGTGGTCGCGGACACTCATGGCACCCATGTGGCCACCGAAAGTATCGACACCCAAAGCTGCACTGAAATCGATGGCCCGCTTGTATTGCTCAAATGCCTCCAGCCGACGCTCCTTCTCCGGGTGTGACATCAGGTTTTGACAGTAGTGCCCGAGGCCGGAGAATACGCTGGAAATCACGACGCCTGATTGTGAACAGGCATTCAAGGTCGTGTGCGCTGCATGCTCCCACGACCTTGCACCGCTATCCAGACTGATCAGGTCGAGAGAGAATTGCACATCAACAATGCCCAATTCCTGCACAAGGAGATCGGCCCAGACTGACGGTTCCGGCCACCGCTTCATGATGAAACCATTGTTTACACTGAGTTTTATCGTTGATTTTTGTGTCATCGCGTCAATCCTTCATCCGCGTAGCCAGGACAGGCGCCACCAATCCGAACGATTGTAGAAGTGGAAATACGGCTGCTCCCAAGGCTGCCACTTCATCGCCTGCGGTACCCAACAGGACACGCGGTGTTTTGCGTTCATTATGGCTAGAAACGCTCTGAGCCAATGGTTCCATTGTATGTATGATCTGATCCAGCAATTTTTTTGGCATGTAACCTGTGATGACAACCGTTTCCGGGTCCAACGTGTTCTCAAGCCCCAAAATCATCAGCTTCAAGGTCAATCCCGCTGCCTGCATCCACTCCAACAGTTTCGGATCGCGTTTCTCAAACGCTGCTTCCAGAAAGCTCGGATCACAGGTCGCGCTGTCCAAACCGAGACAGTCATAGGCTGAATGCAGCGAGAGATACTGCTCGGCGCAGCCGGTATTGCCACAGTAGCAAGGCTTGCCATCGGGGAATATCGGCACATGGCCGATTTCACCAGCATTGCCGTTTTTACCGCGCATTGGCCTGCCTTCGATAACCAACCCACCGCCAAGACCGGTGCCAATATAGATACAGGCAAAGTTGCGCATGCCCTTGACCGCGCCGAAATACGATTCTCCCATTGCCGCAGCTGTTGCATCGTTTTCCAGATAGACGGGCAATCCCGTCGAATGCGACAGCTTGGCGACCAATGGAAAGGCTTGCCATTCCGGCAGCACAGTGGGGCCGCTCGCAGTGGTTTCGTTGACGTTGAAGGGACCGGGCATCACGACCCCGATACCGCAGATGCGGGCACGCGCAACCTTCGACTGGGTAATCAATTCTGCAATAGCTTGTTCCAGGGCAGGCAATCCCTCAGCGGGATTGGGATGAGACACATCGATGCGCGTCCGCGCGAGTTCTTCTCCACCGAGGTCCAACAGCACGCCGATCAGTTTGCGGTGATCAAGTTGCAGCCCGATCGAATAGGCCCCCTTGGCATTTATCGAGAGTATTTTTGGCGGTTTTCCGCGTGCTGTCGGGCGGCTGTCAGACTCAATGAAGAGAGATCGCTCTATAAATTCATCGGCAATATTCGAAACGGTCTGAGTCGATAATCGTGTCAGACGTTTCAAATCCGCGCGTGACAATTCTCCATGCAATCGCAGGGCTTCCAGAACCACACGGCGATTGTGCTGCTTGGCGTTTTCCAGATTTGTACCCGACAGCGTCGCATTCAGTGTCGCACCATCAGTCTGAAGCCGGTCATTCGGCATTTGCCACCCCTTTAAAAGTCATGGAACGAAAGATGCGTATGTAAACCATGTCACACAAGCCGCTACAACGTATCCGTAACCTTTCGCAGATTTCGTGATATGTCCGGATTGATTCCACGGTTCTGCGCGAGTTCTTCGGCCAGAACATAAAACCGGGTAATCTGGATCAAAGGCACCAACAGGGGATGGATTGCGTCCGTTTCCTCCACCTCCATGGAGATGATCTGTGCCCCCATACTTTCAAGCTTTCCTGCCATTTCAAGGACCTCATCTCGCGCCTCATCGCGAGAGGGAAAGATCATACACACAAAACCGTTGGCAATCAGAGCCGCCGGGCCGTGCAGGACTTCGGCGGCGCTGAATGCCTCAGCATGAACATAGGCCGTTTCCTTCAGTTTTAACGCCGCTTCCCTTGCCACAGCAAGTGATGGCCCCCGGCCCAATACAAAGGCCGCGCTCTGGGTACGCAATCCGTCTAAACGGTTACCCGGTTTCAAACTCAGCGTTCTTGCCAAGACATCCGGCAACCCTTCCAACGCAGAAGCCAGCTTGTCGTCGTTCGACCAGCCGGCGACAATCGAGGCTATGGCCACCAAACTGCAAACAAAACTCTTGGTGGCCGGAACAGCCACTTCATGACCGGCGCCGATGGGCAGTGTCTGCTGACTTACATCGCCCAGCAGAGAGCGGCTTGCATTGATCAATGCTATTCCCTTCGCACCTCCCGATTGCAGTGCCTGATGCAGTGCGGTGATATCCTTGCTACCGCCCGATTGCGAAATGGCAAAAGACACACCACCTTCTGCCTGCAGTTGCGAATGGTAAAGCGAAGCCACAGAAGGGCCCATGGAAGCGACAGGTATGCCGATGCGCATTTCCACCAGGTATTTCAGATACAGGGCAGCACAATCCGAACTGCCGCGAGCAGATGTTGAAACAAAGCGGGGCGATTGCCTTTTTAACCAAGCGCCAGTGTCACGATAGGCTTTGCCAAACAACGCCAATTGTTTCTCGATGCGCGTCGGAATTTCATTGATCTCACGGAGCATCACCCGATCATCAGACTGCTCAAGTGGCAGCATAGCCGATACTCCTGGAGTGCCGCGAATTTTGGTTGGCGACGATGATTTGCTGACACCCGTTCAACGCGGTAAAGCGGTCCAATACGAGCACGGTGGCAATTTCCCGCACAAACAATTCACCACGGCCCTTGTTTTCGAACCGCGCGCGAAAGCGGCTGTTCTCCAATATCGATGACAAGCTCTCCAGCAAGGCACCCGACAAAAACACGCCACCACGCGCGCCCATCGTCAATGCAACATTACCGGCGGTATCGCCCAGAAGGGCCATGAAGATCTCGACTGCTTCACGCGCCAAGCCCGCCCCATTGCCACAAGCCTCTTTGACAAGCTGGGGAGGATCGTCAAAAATTGGTTGCGCGCCATCAAGTTCACAAAGGACGACATAAAGCTCGAGCAAACCGCTACCGCATAAGACCCGCTCCGCTGAAACGCGGGGAAACCGCCGGCGCAAAACCTGCCAGATCGCAACCTCCCGCTCGTCATGGACGGGCAGTGTGACATAACCGCCTTCACCCGCCAGGACAATTGGCGTTTGTTCGGAGGTGATGATGCAGGATACACCCAGGCCTGTCCCAGGCCCAATCAGGGCTATCGGCGCGTTCGTCACACGGGTTCCTTGCCCAATTTGGCGGAGAGACGCATCAGCGACATGCGACAGGCCCATTGACTGAGCCGCAAAATCATTGACGATGAAGAGGCTTTCGAGCCCAAGTGCGCGGCGCAGGCCTCGCGCGGAAAATGACCAGGAATTATTGGTCATGTTGATGGCGTCACCGGTAACCGGCGAGGCTACACCAAAACAGCCGCACTGCACGGCATCATTGCCCAGCAATGCGCGCCCATGCTCAATGGCTTCGAGTATGCTGTCATAATCGGCACATTTGAGCACTACAGGTCGCCCCACACCCTGGTCGGGGCTGGCAAGCGCAAAACGGGCGTGCGTCCCTCCGATATCGGCGACCAGATAAGGTTTGTCGCTCACAGTCGTTTTTCCCGTGCTACCAACGGGACGTAATCCGTTAAATCTTCATCGTCAAAATAAATGGTCCTGCCGTGTTCTGCAGATTTGTAGAGGCCCATCAAAATGCGAATGACCTCCATTCCATCATGGAACGTCGTCATTGGCTTTTCACCTTTGCGAAATGCTTCGACCATGTGACGATTCTCGCTGGTATACCCAAACGAGGCATGTTCATCTTCCATGACTGGCATCAAACCCTGTTCGGAATTCTGCTTCTCGATCATGTCCTCGCCTTGCGCTCCCCGTACGTCTCTGGACATGAACACCTTGAGGGCCGATTGAAGCGAGTTGTATTCCATCGAATATTCTGCACCGAGAACTTCCAATTCTATCCTTAGCCCGGCTCCGATGAATGCCCATGACGTCGCACATTCGACGATTACTTCATGGCCATCGGGGTCTTCAAAGACAACGGTCCCGCGTGCGAAATCCTCTGCGGGGCGTTTGCGGTAATCTACCTCGCTGCCCATATCACGCAGCAATCGATCTGCATATTTCGGACGCTGCCACTTCAGGTTGGCCACAGATCCGGTGGCTGATTTCAGTTTCAGCGCCGAGCGGGGCTCTCCAGGTTGTGTCAAGAGAAAACGACCGACCTCAACGCTGTGGCACATCATGTCCAGCAGCACCCCGCCGCCCTGTTTGTTTCCTTGCCAAAACCATGGTTCGTGCGGTCCTGCATGCTCTTCAGTGGCACGCGCCAGATAGGGGCGTCCTGCCGACGGGACAGCGCGCTTCCAGATGATGTCACGTCCGCGCTCCACTGCGCTGGCAAAAAGCTGATTTTCCAGATAGCCGTGTTTGATGCCGGCGGCTTCAACGAGTTCAACCATTTCTTCGGCTTCGCGCAGCGTACGTGCAAGAGGCTTTTCGCAGGCGACCGCCCGCAATGCACCGGGATTGGCGACAGCAAAAGAGTGAATGGTCTTCATCGTCTCCAGCCGCACGTGATTGGGAACCAGGATCCACACCGCGTCAATTTCACCCGAGCCAAGCATCTCTTCAAGGCTCGAAAAACCGGTGCACGGTCCCAGTCCCAGAGCGTTGGCCTTCTCACAGAATATGCCACGCTTTTCGGGCGTCCGGCTATAAACGCCCCGGACCTCAACATTTCGCACCGAGATCATTGATTCCAGATGAAAATTCGCAATGAAGCCCGCGCCAATTACGCCGATACGCAACGTTTTGAGTTCGTCGCTCACATCATGTCCTTTCGCAATGGTGATGACGACGGTGCCCTCCGTGGGAGGGCACCGCTGCTGATATCAACTTACTTGGTTCCACCCCAATTCTCGGGATAACCTTCCATTTCTTCGCAGCCGCACAGGGCGTAATGCTGTGGCGGCATGTTGGCCTGGAGGTACTTGTCCAAATTCTCGTTGGTGATCGTCGGCTGTGGTAGATACCAGATGGGACCAGGTACAGGTTCGCCACTCAGTATCATTTCTGCCGCAATTATTGCCGTGCGCCACTGGAAAGTCGGGTAGGTTGGCGCAATTGCAGTCAGGCCTTCCTCTTTCCATTTGGCAAGAAAGTCCTGCTGATCTTCGCCGGTGAAGATTGGAATATCAACGCCAATATCTTCAAAGGCCTCAATCGCTGCAGCAGACGTTGCGCCGGCATCCATCCAGACAGCGTCAATCTTGCCGAAGCGCTGCAGATAGTCTTCAACAATCGATTTTGCGATTGCGCGATCATCGTTGGTGAATTCCGCACCGATTACTTTGATCTTGTCGTTTTCGGAGAATATCCGCTCGGCAGCTGACCAACGTGTTTCAAGCACATCCACACCGGGCGATATGCGCAAGGCAAGCACATTGCCGCCTTCGGGGAGGTTTTCGGACACGAAACGTGCAGCTTGCGCACCGAAGGCATAGCCCCCGATCGGTGTGATATAGCTGACCGGACATTCTGTCGCCACACCCCGTGAGAACACGATAACAGGCAGTTTTTCACAGGCGCGTTCGACGGCAGGCGTCAAAGCGGCTGTGGTGTTTGGTGTGACCAGCAATACATCGCAGCGGTCACTGGCCACCAGATCGTTGATGTCGGCGATCTGTTTGTCATCCTTGCCTTCTGCATCGGTCATGATGAATTCGGCAATTTTGGGATGAAGCTTGAGTTCTTCTTTCATGGTCTGATTGCCGACCACCTGCCACGGATTGAAAATACCCGCTTGCGAGAAACAGACCACCCAGGGGCCTTCTTTCTTGTATTGGCTCGTATCACGATAATTGTCCATCATCGACTGCAGCCAAGGCTTGCCTTCCGGTCCCATGGGCTTGGCATCCAGCAGTTGGATCTGGCGATCGTATTCCGCCTGATCGAAAAATTCGTTGTTATCCTGGGCCTGTACGGTGGCAGCGAAGCTCCCACCTGCTACAAGCGCGACCATCAGCGGCCTGGCGATCCGTTCGAACAACATAAGTTCTCCTCCTTCAGATTTGCAGAAACCATTGACGAGGGTCTTTGTTTGGTTCTGCATTGGTGCCAGAGACGCTCTGGCAGCGTCTATCTGCGCCACGCCGAGTAGGCGACAGCGCTGATAATGATGATCCCTTGCACGGCATCGCGCATAGGTTTGGGAAAGCCCCAGATATTGAGCAGCGTGAACAGCGCGTGGAGCGCTATGGCTCCTGCAATGACCGCCGGAACCGAGCCGCGGCCTCCCAGAAGCACTGCACCGCCGAGAACTGCGGCAGATATGGCCTGTAACTCGTAACCGTTTCCAACTGCGGTGGAGACGCCGGAAAAACCACCAAGCAAGATGGCGGCCACCACCGCGCTGACTGCTGAAAACATGAATGCAACAACCCGCACCATGGTTACGTTCACACCGGACAACCGGGCCGCGCGGGGATTTGTGCCAACAGCGAAAAGCTGGCGACCGTAGTTTGTGCCATGCAAAATCCACGCGGCAAAAACACCAAAAACAATGACGACAATGAGCGCGATAGGAAAGCCGTAAACAGTCTCGCGACCGAAAGCGCGAAATGTGTCTGGCAGGTTACCGCGGGCAGAACCACCCGAGAGATACAGACCGGCTCCGCGATAGGCGAGCAACATGCCGAGTGTTGCGATAATCGACGGCACTTTGAGAAGCGAGACTACAAGACCGTTCAGGCTGCCGGCTGCAATTCCAATAGCCAGACACAAGGCGATACAGGCATAGACCTGCTCGGGATGCGTATTGAGGACCAAAGCCGAAAGAAGAACGATGAATGTGATCAGCGAGCCAACGGACAGGTCAAATCCGCCGGATACAATGACGAACAATTGCCCTACCGCCAGCACAATAAGGGGAGATGCCCGCCGCAACAGCTGCATCATGGGTCCATAATCGGCATAGATGGGGTTCGACAGGACAATCGCCAGCACAATCGCAGCCAGAATGATATAGATCGGTTCCATGCGCGAAAGTCGCGACCATACAGGGGTAAGCAATGATGATGTTTGCGGCTGCTTGCTCATGCAACTTCGTCCTTTGAACGCATTGAATAGGCCGCGACTGCAAATATGATGATCAGACCCCGCAAGACCTGTTTCAAATAGGGGTCAATGCCCAATTGATTGAACAGGCTGTCGATCAGGCCGAATATGAGCACGCCGATAATCGTGCCGAAAACACCACCACGACCACCGGCAAGGATTGTTCCGCCGATCACAACCGCAGCAATTGATTCCAGATCATAAATCCCGTCCGGCCCGACCCAGGGCGCACCAGATCCCAGTCTACTTGTCAAAAACAGACCTGCCAGTGCCGCAAGCAAGCCGGCAATCAGATGCGCACGCCGCATGATGCGATCGGTATTGATACCAGAAAGCCGCGCCGCTTCACTGTTGCCGCCGACGGCATAGATGTGCGCCCCAAATCTTGTCTTGCGCAAAACAAAGGCAGCGCCGAATGCCACCGCCAAAAGCAGGAAAAACGAGTTGGGGATACCAAAAAGGGAACCATAGGCGATTATCTGGTAGCTTTGAGGCACGGAGCCCGCGAAATTCTGAAAGCTGGTGCTCAGAATCCCCTGAATGATGAGACCCATGCCGAGCGTCGCAATCAGCGGATTGACCCGTCCCCTGGTGACCAGAAATCCGTTGATCCAACCGATGCCGGCGCCCATCAACAGCACCGCTGGCACTGCGATCAAAATCATTGTCGCATTACCCTGCATGAAATAGGACGCCATGACCGCAGCAAGGCTGATGACGAAGGCAACCGACAAATCAATCGACCCGACCAGGATCACGAATGTCTGGCCGACGGCGACTATGGCTAGTGTCACCGATCGTTCAACGACGTTGGCAAGAAACTGCAAGGAGAAGCCGCCGGTGCGGCCAAATGCCTCTGTCAAAGGATAGGATGCGATTGCCATGACTAGCAGAACCCACAATACGGGCGGAATATCGCGCCACTGTTTGCGAAGGCTCATCATCATCGCAGTACCGTGCTCAACCTTTTGCACTGGTAGAACCTCCTGCTTCCATCAGGATTGCTGCCTCGTCGGCGCCGCGGGCGAATTCCTTCGTGATGGTCCCGCCACGCATAACGTAGATGCGGTCACTCATACCGACAATTTCCGGAAGTTCCGAGGACAACAGGATGATTGATTTTCCTTTGTCGGCAAGCTGTCTCAGCAAGGTATAAATTGCTGCCTTTGCGCTGACATCAACACCACGGGTCGGTTCGGCGAGAACAAGAATCTCTGCCCCGGTCAAAAGCCATTTTGACAAGACAACTTTCTGTTGATTGCCACCGGAAAGGTTCGCAACTTCTCCGTTCCGGTCGGCCGGATCAAGTCCGACAGACTTGAAAACGGACAATACATCCTGACTGTTGGCATCTGAAGTATGCCGCATCGCGCCGTCGAGTGTTCTGCGTGGCAGCATGGCATTGTCTGCAATGCTCAGACTCAACGCCAGCCCTTCGTCCTTTCTGCTTTCCGGAACGAAGCCGACTGCATCGGCCATGGCCGAGCGCGGTGTGCACAGGTCCAACGCAAGCTTTCCGACTGTCTCAACAGTACCGCTGGTAAAGCCCGGCGATCCCCATAACGCATAGGCGAGCTCGCTGCGCCCTGAACCCTTGAGGCCAAAAACACCTGCGATCTCACCTTTTCGCAGATGCATGTTTATGCCATGCAATACGTTGTTTGCTCCATTGGCAACGCGCAAAACGACGGGTGCATCATCAGACACCTGACCATAGGGCGGATAATATTTTTCGAGGTCGCGCCCTATCATGGCTTTGACCAATTGTTCCGGGGAAATCTCGGAGGTCGCCTTGGAAAGCACGCTGGCTCCATCCTTCAGCACGGTCACATGATCACACAAGTCGAAAATTTCCGACATCCGATGCGAAATGTAGACAATTGCGAGACCGCGTTCCCGCAACGTCCGTACGAGATCAAAAAGTGTTTGGCTATCGTCAGCTGCCAAGGTTGCGGTGGGCTCATCCAGGACAAGAACCTGGGCATCAAAAGCAATTGCTTTGGCAATTTCGACCATTTGCTGCCCCGCCACGGACAAATCTCTCAGGCTCGTATCAGGATCGATGGTGAGGTTGAGGCGTTCCAACACCGCCTTTGACTTGTTGCTCATACCACGGCGGTCAAGCATGCCATTTCGCGTCAATTCACGCCCCATGAAAATGTTTTCCGCCACGGTGCGGTCAGGCAGGAGGTTCAGCTCCTGATGAACAATTGCAATGCCCATCTTTTGTGCATCGGCGGGATGACGGAATACAACTTTTCGGGAATTGACCGTGCACTCACCAGCGTCGGCCATAACGGCTCCTACAAGCACTTTGACCAACGTCGATTTACCAGCACCGTTTTCTCCAACAAGCGCATGAACTTCACCCTTGCGGCAAGAAAAGTCGACGTTCTCCAGCGCCATGACGGGTCCGTAACGCTTTGAAATCTTATTCAATTGCACAATTGTACCGCCGGCGTTGCATTCTGCCGGATTGTCGGATCCATTCAGGCCAGACGTCTGGTTCACTTCAGCTTCTCCTCCCCCGGCCATGCACTTTTCCCCAAGACAATTGAAGCCATATTGTGTTGGGATATTTATTTTGTCAATTTGAAATTATAAATAAAATATCTTATTTTCCCAGTCCGCACGAAACAACCAAAAGGGTATCAAACGGCTTCCCGTTAGCGCGTGCAGATGCAATGTGTATACCAAGCGCCGAAAGGAACCGGCTCCGAGCCAACACCTTCATATAGAGTTCAGGTGTGTGACATTTATGGAAAAACACAGCAGAGCCAAGCGTAGCGCGCACTGGAAAATGTCTTACGAAGCACTTAGAGAAACGCTATAGACAGCGAACGCGCGGTCCACCAGGAACTGCACCTTATCAATCAAATGTACGCGCTGCAGGAAAGCGGCAGTGAGGGAGAATCATGCACGTCAGTATCAATTTGTTATGCCTTGCCGGACTGATTGAGGCTGCGCATCTGCCGCACATCAGGCGTCTCAAGGAACTGGGTTACGATGGCGTAGAGATTCCGGTGTTGGCTGGTGATCCTGCGCATTATGCATGGCTGGCCAGACAGTTAGACGCCATAGGTCTGCGCCGCACCTCCACGTCCGTCATCCCTGATCCGGGCGTCAATCCATTGAGCACAGACCCGGAAATCCGCGCCCGCGCCAAGGTTCATCTGGAATGGATCATGGAGTGTGCGGAGGCTTTGGGTTCCGAAAGCATCGGCGGCCCATTCCATGCACCCATCGGCCATTTCACCGGCTCAGGTCCTAGCAATGACGAAATCAAATTCGGTGTTGAAGCCCATCATGACATGGCCGAGCGTGCCGCACGCAACGGGTATTTTCTCAGCCTCGAACCCCTCAACCGTTTTGAAACACACTTTTTGAACACCATGGATCAGGCCGCTACATATGTGCGAGCAGTCGATCATCGCGCGTTCAAAATCATGTACGACACGTTCCATGCAAATATCGAAGAAAAAAGCCAACCCGCAGCGCTGCAGAAAATCGCTGGACATATGGGCATTCTGCACGTCTCGGAAAACGACCGCGGGATCCCTGGCACTGGGCATATCAATTTCGCCGAGATTTTCTCCACCGCCAAACGGACGGGCTATGACGGCTGGTTGATTGTCGAAGCATTCGGAGCCGGTCTGCCGGAACTTGCGGCAGCCACTCGGGTGTGGCGTCCGCTGTTTCCTGACTTCGACACTCTGTTCTTGCAATCAATTGATTTCGTGCGCCAACAATGGCGAGAAGCCGCTCCCTAGAATATGTCGAAACCCCGGCAATTTAAGGCAGGTGCTTTCGATCCGTAAAACCCGTTTTGTGGTCGTCCGCCTGGTGATCATGCTCAAGACCTGATGCCCACAATCGCAGCAGAACGTCGTGGATCAAATTCTCCGGATACGCAGTTTGGTCTTGAGATCTGTGCGGCAAAAAGCGTGGAGGAAACAGGTCTGCTCAGAGATATCCAGCATCTCGCGCGCGGTTTCATCGCTCTCGGAGGTCTGCAGGTAGACATGCGTCTCGATCGGATCGGCGGTTCCTGGCTTGCCGGTGCCGCCTGACGCCCCGCCGAGCGAAAAATGCGTATCCTGCACGATGCGGTAATCCGGCAGATCCAGTTTAAGCATCGACACGAAGCGACCGAACTGAGTCATGAAACAGAAAGCTATCCCGGCGCTGATCAGTGTATTCGCATCAGGTGCGCGGCCGTCCTCGGAGCTGAGAAAACGGAACGAGGTGCCGTGAGGCGAATATTGCATCTGCTGGATATCCTTGATGCCATCTTCACGCATCACCGCAACGGCACCGATGTTGAGCCGACGGTCCTGCTCATCCGCAAGGCTCGATCCGCCCGCGGTGGTACCGAGAACGACTTCCTTTTTGGGCGTCGTCCCAACCGGTTCCATCAGGGTCAGGTCACAGGTTGCTGACTGCGATCCTGCAAAATGATCGCCCGGGTCCGGCAAGATCAAATCATCCAGTTCCGCGACTTTTTCCGTGCGCAATTCACTGCCGTTCCTGCTTAGTTTGAACAGGCTTTCAAGCTGCCCACGCATCAACCCGTTGAGCGGCGAGGCAAACGTGGCATTGGTCAGGAACTCTTTCAAAGCCGCATCTTCCAGATCACAGTCGATCTCGACCTGCAGATCGATATTCTCAGCACCGCCGACCATGGTGCGCTTCGGCATGGAGCCCTTCATCGTGTAATAATTGTCCTGAATGAGCTTCAATTTGCGGATCTCGACGCCCTGGAGCTTTGCAAGAGCCAGGATCTCATTCATGAAGCTCGCGACCATGCCGGTGGACAGAAAAGCCAGTGGACAGGGAGCGGCATCATGTCCGTTGAGATAGGGACCTTCGTCAGAGACCAGGCGCCATGTCTCACCGGTTTTGGCCGATCGCACCAGAGCTTCCTTTTGAAACCCCGACAGGGAGCGCACCCAGGTGCGCAAGGCATCACCCTTGCGGTTATCGGGTGGGGTGATCCCTACCGTATCGGCGTTGGCAACCTTGAAAAAAGGTGCAAGGCCGCTTTGCGCGATCAGGTTTTCTCCGAGCTTGGCCATGTGTGTTTTTCTCCTGCGGCTCTGAAACGGAGCCGATAATGTGTCATTTTCTCCGGATGCACCATTCCGGTGCATCCATTGATATTCATCAAACCGACTTATGTTTGTGCAAACAGTGTCGTAAATCGAATGCGCATTGGCAACGGTCGCGCCGCAGATTTGCCACTTGGCAAATCTGCTATCCGCTCAGTATCAGCGGATGTTTGCCGTGAACCGTTATCTCTCAGACATTTATCTTGCCGCCGTCCACGTTCAGTGTCTGGCCGGTGACAAAATTGCTGTCGGATGAGGCAAGATAGATCAGGGTGCCCAACAGGTCTTCGGGCAGCATTTCACGCTTGATCGAACGGGAAGCAACCGTCGGGCCTCGGGCCATGTCAAAGCCGTCGTTGCCTCTCAAGCCTTCGCTTTCGGTGAGCCCTGGAGCGATCGCGTTGATTTGAATGTTCTTGTCGCCCAGTTCGCGTGCGTGGCAGCGGGTCAGCGCGATCACCGCCCCCTTGGACGCTGTGTAATGCGACAATCCCGGTGGTCCATAGTAGAACGTGCCGGATGCAATGTTGATCACTTTGCCGCCGCCTGCCTGGATCATGGTCGGGGCGATTGCCCGCATGACCTGATGAACGCCGCGGGCATTCACCCGCATGATCAAATCGAATTCATCGTCGTCAATTTCAAAGAACGGCTTTGGCTGAAGTGTGGCGAAGATTGAAGCATTGTTGACCATGATGTCGAGTCCGCCGAACGCGCTCTTGGCCCTTTCGACCATCGCAGCGAGGTCGTCGTTCGACGTCACATCAACCTTCATGCCCTGGGCTGTGCCTCCGGCGTCGGTGATCGCTTTCACGGCTTTGGCAGTATCCTGCACATCCGTCACCAGCACTTTGGCCCCTTCGTCTGCCATTGCCTTGGCCATGAGTGCTCCGATGCCCTGCGCGGCTCCGGTAATAATTGCTGTTTTTCCATCTAGACGGCCCATGGCTGCCTCCTTTGTTCAGGTTTCAATTTCAAGAATTTTCGCGACTTCGGGCCAGCTTCTGGCGCCATTCTCGCGCAGGTCATTGGTCAGGTCTTCCGGCACCCAGTCAATCAGGCATTTTTTGAAATTGGGCAGCGCCTCGATGCGGGCAAACCATTTTTCAACATTGGGCAGGCGTCCGTTTTCCCAC
Source organism: Rhizobiaceae bacterium (assembly GCA_029212415.1). Lineage (GTDB taxonomy): Bacteria > Pseudomonadota > Alphaproteobacteria > Rhizobiales > Rhizobiaceae > Hoeflea_A. The sequence continues at coordinate 212,928 of JARGOF010000004.1, forward strand.
ATACCACGCATCGACATCATGGCGAGACGATTGACATAGGGCGTCATGGCGATGTCGGCAATGGAGAACCTGTTGCCCACAAGCCACTGGTTTCCACCATCAAGCGCGTCTTCCATCTTGTAAAGATAGGTGTCGTACAGCTTGACCTTTTCCGTCGCGCCCGGCGCCTCGAATCCAAAGCGGGTGAAGCCATCTTTCTGGCTCTTCCAGTCCGATGTCACTGACAATTTCGGCGTCGAGGCGAGGAATTGCCTGACCCCCTCCGGCCCGAGGTTCTTCAAAACGGTATGACGGTGCGAGCAGACAAAGGTCACCGCGCCGCAAGCCGGGTGCAGATCCTCATCGACTGCCTTGGTCCAATATCTGGCCTGGGCGCGCTCCCAGGGATCGGTCGGATGAACGCTGGTTTCAGGGGCGATCTGGTCAAGATACTCGATGATAACTGTACTGTCCGCAATCACCAGATCGTCGTGAACGAGCGTCGGAACCACGCCCTTGGGATTGAGCGCCAGATAGTCCGCAGCAAACTGCTCGCCCTTCAGGATGTCGATATAGACGCCATCCCAATCGAGGCCTTTTTCTGCCATGGCAAACCTGACCTTGGCTGCACAAACAGACGATCCGTGATGATAGAGTGTGAACATTCTTGTTTCCTTGGTTTAGGGCCCGAACATCGAGTTCGGCAAGAGAAGGGCGATACTTGGAAAGAGGATCAGCAGGATAATCATGGCCCCCATGGCAAACCAGAACGGCCAGATGCCTCGAAAGATGGTGTTCATCGGCACATCCGGGGCGATGCCCTTGACGACGAAGACGTTGATGCCGACCGGTGGCGAGATCAGCCCCATTTCGAGGACGATGACCATCAGAACGCCGAACCAGATCATGTTGAAACCATAACCTTCCAGCAGCGGCTGGAGCAGAGGAAGCGTCAACACAAGGATGGCGAATCCTTCCATGAATGTGCCGAGCACGACCAGAGCGAGCAGACAAATGATCAGAACGGTGTAGGGCCCTGCCCCAAGACCGACGACCCACTCGGTCAGGGCGCCGGGTATGCCGCTCAAGGCGACGAAAGGGGTGAATACAAAGGCTCCCATCAGGATGTAGAAGGTGGTTGCGGTTGATGCGAGCGTGTCGCCCATGGCCTTTTTGATTTCCGGCCAACGAAACGCGCCACGCATAAGCGTTGCGACAAATGCCAGAAACGCCCCAATGCCTGCAGCTTCCACCGCCGAGAATACGCCGCCGTAAATACCACCAACGGTGATCACAACGATGCCGATGATCCAGCGCGCCCGCGCCAGTGCCCGAAGCCGTTCCGGCAGTGAAACCTTGGGCAGGACGCCCGGCGCAAGCTCCGGATGGCGCGACACCTGGATCATGATGGCCGCTATGAACAAGCCCATAAGGATCAGTCCAGGCAAGACGCCAGCCAGGAACAGGCGACCAATGCTTTCCTCGGTCAGGATGGCATAGATCACAAAACCCGCCGACGGAGGGATCAGGATGCCCAGCGTGCCCCCTGCCGCGACGGATCCGGTTGACAGCGAATCCGAGTAGTGGAACCGTTTCATTTCGGGAATGGCCACGCGACCCATCGTGACGGCACTGGCCAGAGATGATCCGGAAAGGGCCGAAAACCCGGCGCAACCCACAATCGTGGATGAAGCAAGCCCGCCCTTGAGGTGGCCGAACCAGGCATGGGCGGCACTATAGAGATCGCGACTCATGCCCGACACACCGCTGAGGTTTCCCATCAGAACGAACAGCGGCAGGATGGTCATCGAATAGAGGGAGGATACCGAAAAGGTCTCGCCCGCCAGCGTGGCAAAAACAGCCACCTCACCGCGGGGATGCAGGAACCAGATGCCTCCGGCACCGACGGCCAGCATGGCTGTGCCCACCGGGACGCGAATTGCAAGCAGCACCAGCAAAACAACAAAGCCGATGATTCCTGTCATGATATCGGACGGCATCAGAACAATTCCCCTTCTTCGTCCGGCGTGTGTTCCTCGACCGGTTTTCCGCTGATCAGATCCACCAACAGGATCAATCCGAACAGCGCCATGCTCAAAGCAAGAGCGAAATAGAACGGCATGTAGGGAATGCTCAGATTGGGCGTGAAATAACCGCAGGCCTTGCCGCAAAGTCCCTTTGTAAAAAGGGAATAGGCGGTGAAAGACACAACCGCGATGCCGATCAGGCGCGCAATGATGTCGGTCACACGCAAAACCTTGTGACCGGCCTGCATCGAAATCACATCGACATGCACATGGGCTCCGCGTTTTGCCCCATAGGCAATGGAACCGGCAACCACAAACGCCAGCAAAACGCGGGAAACATCTTCAATGCCGAAAATTGGTTGGCCGAAAACATATCGGCCAACCACGGCGACGACGGTCATCAGGACCAGGATCACGACTGCAAGCCCGGCCGCAAACGCGAACAGGTCGCCAATGCGGAAAAGCCATCTTGTCAACGACTTGCCGGGCATCGAAATCACTCGCCCTTCATCGCAGCGTAGATATCGGCACCGCTGACACCATTGAACGTCTGGGCCTTGAACGCGGCCAAGGGGGCGGCGAATGCCTCGGTGATGCGCGCCGTTTCTTCAGGCGACAGTGTGATGATTTCCACGCCGGCATCGCGGGCGACCTGAAGGGCGCCCTCCGCCATGGTCTCGGTCGCCTCGGCACCTTCAACGCTCAGTTCACGCCCGGACGCCGCATCGACCCAGGCTTTGCCTTCGTCGGACAGGCCTTCATAACTCTGGTTGTTCATCAACAGCCAGAATGCCAGTCCGGATGTCGGCATTCCGAGGGTCACGTAATTTGCAGGCTCATAAAGCTTGAAGTCGCGTATTGAGGTCGGATCAATCGCGATCGCGTCGATGGTCCCATTGGCAAGGTTCTGGTTGATCTCGGACACCGACTGTGAAACCGGCGCGGCGCCCAGAGCAGACAGAAAGTCCGCCTCGATGTTGGAGCTCACGCGGATCTTCAGTCCCTTGAAATCCTCCAGTGTTCTGATCGGCTTGTCGCGCGTCACGATTGCCATTGGCTCGTTGGACCACATGGCGATCAATTTCGCGTTGAACTCCCCTTCGATCAGGTCCTTCGCCCGCCAAAGCGCTTGCGTGCAGTCGATTCCGGAATCACACACACCCGGTACGCTGATGGCGCTGGATATCGGGAAAAGATCGTAGGTGTAACTCGAAATGCCGAACGCCACGTCGGTTACACCCTCGATTACGGTCGAGTACTGAAGCGCCGGATTTGAATTCAGTGTGCCACCGGCATATTGCTTGACGGTCAGCTCGCCGCCCGAAAGTTCTGCCAATTTGTCGGCAAACGGCGTGAAGAACGCTTCATTGAACCGATGTTTCGGTCCCATGAAATAGCTCAGTGTGAACTCGGTTTCTGCCAGTGCAGCGCCGCTCAGAACGCCAAGTGCCACCGTTGCCAATAATGCTCTTTTCAGGGTCATGTCATTTCCTCCAGGTTGAATTTCGTCTTTGCTCTCACAACTGAATGGTCACCCATTTCAATTCCGTCATTGCCTCCATGTCAGCATCCGTCCCTTCACGCCCGACGCCACTTTCGCCGTTGCCGCCAAACGGCACATGCGCCTCGTCATGGATGGTCGGTCCGTTGATGTGGCACATGCCTGCATTGATGTTGCGGGCGAAGTGAAATGCCCGATCGATGTTCTTGGTAAAGATTGCCGAAGACAGGCCATATTCGGTATCATTGGCCCGCTCGAGCCCCTCTTCATAGCTGTCGATCGGGTAGATCGCGGTGACCGGCCCGAAGGTTTCGGCCTTGCAGACGGTCATGTCTTCGGTGACACCGGTCATCAACGTCGGCTGGCAGCGGTTGCCCTCCCATTGCCCCCCAGTGACAATTGTGGCGCCCTTGGTGACCGCGTCGGCGATATGGTCCTTGACCCGCTGACGCTGCCGGTCCGAAATGATCGGCGCGATGACGGTGTTTGGATCGCGCAGATCCCCCATCCCCACCTTCGAGGCAATCATGGCAAATCGTTTGACGAATGCATCGTAGATCGGCCGTTCGACATAGAACCGGCTGGACCCGATGCAGGCCTGCCCACCAAACATGAAGATCGACCGGGCGGCCAAGGGCAATGTCTTGTCAAGGTCGGCATCTGCCAGGACAATTGTTGGGCTCTTGCCACCCAACTCCAATGTATTGGGGGTCTTGTTCCTTGCGCAGATCTCGTTGATGCGTTGACCGATAATCGAGGAGCCGGTGAAGGTGACAAAATCCACATCCTCGTGGCCGGTCAGTTCGTCGCCGATCTCATGCCCATACCCGGTAACGACGTTGTAGGCCCCTGCCGGAAATCCGGCCTCGGCCACGATCTCGGCAAACAGCAGCGATAGATGGGGGGCCATTTCCGACGGGAGATGGACGACCGTATTTCCAACGGCCAGAGCGTTGGCGACAAGCCGCGTCGTCTTGATCAAAGGCACATTGAACGGCGTGATCACTGCGACCACACCAAGTGGCGCCCGGATTGACATCGAAAATTTGCCCGGTGCGTCTGATGGAATTGTTTCGCCCCGCACGTTGCGACACAGGCCGGCGGCGGCGCGGATCATCGTCAGGCCCTTTTCGAACTCGAACATTGCCTTCTGGATCGGCGATCCGATCTCGTCGATCAGGCAATCGAGCAAATCGGACTTGCGCGCTTCCATGATCTCGGCGACGCGCAGCAGCCAGCGCTCGCGATCCTTGGGCAGGGTTTCCCGATAATCGGAAAAGGCGGCCCTGGCGGCTGCGACAGCCTTGCGCATATCACCAGCGCTGCCCTTTGCCGCATGAGCATAGAGGCTGTCGTCAAGCGGATTGAGCACCTCGAATGTCTTTGCGTTCTCGGCGTCAGTCCATTCACCTGCAATGAAATGACGAAGCGTCCTGATATCTGATTTTTTGTCCATGGGACGGCTCCTGTTGTGCTGCTATCGGCCGACGATCGTCTGCGGCAGGAAAAGCGCGATTTTGGGGAAAAGGATGAGAAGGCCAATCATCGCCGCCATGGCGAACCAGAAGGGCCAGATGCCGCGGAAAATCTGGCTCATCGGCACTTCGGGGGCGATGGACTTGACGATGAAGACGTTGATGCCGACCGGCGGGCTGATCATGCCCATCTCCAGCACAATCACCACGATGATGCCGAACCAGATCAGGTCCCAGTCAAGCCCGATGGCGATCGGGATGACAACCGGGATCGTCAGCACCAGCATCGCCATGGATTCCAGGAACATGCCGAGAAACATATAGGCCAGGATGATGACCAGCAGCACGCCGATATCGCCGATTGGCAGTGCGGTCAAAAAGGTAACCAGTTCCGCAGGCAGACCGGTCATCGACATGAAGGGTATGAAGACGAAGGCGCCGATAATGATGAGAAACACAGTGCCGGTGGCGTTCATCGTCTGAATGATCACGTCGCGCACTGCCTTCAGCGTCAGCGACCGACGCCATAGGGCAACCAGGAGCGTAAAAAAGGCGCCGACGGATGAGGCTTCGACCGGCGTGAAGAAGCCCGTGTACATGCCGCCGATTGTCACCAGAACCACGCCCAGAATTGGTGCCGCGCGTCCCAGCGAGGCCAGACGATCCTCCCAGCCCGAGCGCTCTCCGCAAGGTCCGGCTTCGGGCTTGCGTGCGACGACCAGATAGATGGCGCCGATAAACAGAAGCGTCAAAATGATGCCCGGGAACACCCCCGCCATGAACAATCGTCCGATCGATTGTTCGGTCAATACAGCATAGATGATCATCCCTCCCGACGGCGGGATCAAAAACCCAAGCGTACCGCCGGCGGCGACCGATCCGGTGGCCAGACTGTCCGCGTATTTGTACCGCTTCATCTCCGGCAGGGCGACACGGCCCATCGTGACCGCCGACGCAAGAGACGAACCGGAAAGCGCCGCGAACCCCGCGCAAGCGGCAATGGTGGCCGAAGCCAGACCGCCGCGAAAATGTCCCATCCAGCTGTAGGCTGCGGCAAAAAGATCTTTCGACATCCCTGAAACACCCGCCAGGGTGCCCATCAGCACAAACATCGGGATGACCAGCAAATTGAGATTTGACGCGGCTTCGAACGTCTCGCCGGCGAGGTTTGAATAGGCGATCGTCCAGCCCCGGGCCCATGCCTGTTCGGAGGCCATGCCGACGCTGATGAACTGGTTGGCATTGGCGATGACCGTGCCGACAAAGCCTACGCCCAACATCGACAGGGCGACCGGCATGCGCAGCGCAAGCAGGATGAACAGGGCCAGCAGACCGAGAAGGCCCAGAAGTGTCATGCTGATCATAGCGATTCACCGCCCGTTTTAAGCAGCACGATCTTTTCGCCGCTTAGCAACGCCCGGATATCGAGAACCACAACCACGGCGTAAAGAGCGACCGAAGCGGCAAGCAGGTAATAGAATGGCTCGTAGGAAATCAGCAGTTGCTGCGTGGTCTCGCCGAAACGCTCTGCACTTTGGCCGGCATGCCAGAGCCGCCATGACATCACTGCAAGAAGTGCTGCAGAAAGCAATTTGACAAAGATCATCGACCATTTGGCGAAGCCTGCCGACATATGCCCTTCAAGCACCTCAATCTCGATATGCGCCCCGGTGCGCGCACCCAGGGGGACCGACAGCGCCACAATCACGACGAGCGATAGGATCAGCAGGTCCTCGGCACCGGCAATGGGGCTGTTCAACGTCTTTCGCATGACCAGCACGTTCCATACCGAGAAGCCTGTCATGAAGGCCAGGGTCGCCCCGCCACAGATCAAGGAGACCCAGTTCAATGCAGCGTCCAACCGGCCGATCAATCTTTTTGTACTGTGCTCACGTGGCATCACGGCAATCCTTCACAATCAGAGGCTCAGACGTTTGAAAAATCCGGGCACCACTTCAAGATGCCGTCCCGATAGCTTTCCCTGCTGTGGAAAGATCTGGCCCAACGCGAAACATTCGGATAATTTTCAAAGCAATAGCCGCAACCATCCAGCACGAAGTGCAGCGGGATCCATGAAATATCGGCCAGGGTGAACCGATCACCCATGATCCATTCGCGGCCTTCCAGCGCCCTTTCAAGTCTGGAAAAACAATCATCCAGAATATTGACCGCGCCGGAGATGTCATTTTCGTCAAAGGCGGCGCTGCCGGCATGTTTGGAATGGAATTTCTTCAGTTCTTCATTCTTTTGCAGGTCGTCATATTTCTTCTGTTCCTCGCCGGTCTTTTTCAGCTTTTTCTGCATCTTTGTGGCGTAGACATAGGGTTTGACCGCAGGCACATGGATCGACGCAGCAAGACGGAGCCATTCCAGCATCTCGTCCTCATTGTCCGCCGGACGCAGTGAAGGTTCGGGGTAGGTTTCATCGAGATAATCGATGATGTCGTTGGATTCGATATGAACCACACCGTTGTCGACAAGCGTCGGCACCAGGCCGTTCGGGTTTATGGAAAAATAGTCGTCTGAAATATTTTCCTTGAGCTTCAGGTCGAGGTGATGACTGGTCCACGGCAAGCCCTTCTCGATCAAAGTCATGCGAACGCGCATCGAGCAATTGGAGATGTCTCCATGGTACAGGTGAAGACCCTTGAGGGACCCAACCGACTGGTTGACAGGAGTGATGACGGCCACGGGATAATCCTTGAGACTTTGCGTGATGGATCCGAAAGCTTGCGCTCCGACCGCGCCGGTATCAGGTTCGGCGCTGACGATGTGGGGCGCAAGCAGATGGACAGCGATCCCTAGCGGTTCAGTGCCTCATAAATCTGCCGGGCATTGTTGATGCCTCTGCTTTCGTAATCAGCAAAAATCGTATCGAGCCCCACCACCACGGCCGCATCCATTTTTGCCCGTTCTTCGTCAGATACCTCGACAAATTTGTAAGGCTTGTCCGCCTCAGCCATCATTTTCCTGGAGGTCTCGTCTGCGCCATCGAAGGATTCAGCGAGCTTGAGCGACATCGGCAGTCCGGCAAGTTCGTCGATAATTGCCCGATGTTCCGGCGAGAGGCTCATGTAGCGCTCTTTGTTCATGACAGCGAAAGTGACGGCAAAGCTGACAGGCACGTTGGCGACCACATAGGTGGACACGTCCCAGAAGTTCCAGGGCGGGGTGATATTGTTGTAGGAAGCCATGGTTGCATCGATCGTGCCGGTGCTCAGGCCCGTATACATTTCAGTGACAGGCATCTGCACCGGAACGGCACCAAGCGCTTCAACGATAGGTGACGTCATGGCCGCATAAGGCACGAGCTTTGCCCCTTTCAGCCCCTCCATCGTCGAAACATCACGGGTGGCCGCAAGAAGGTTGCCCGCGACAGTGCCGACAGCCAGCACCTTCACGTCGGCATATTCGTCAGCGAGAAATTCGTCGAAACTTGCCCAGATGCGTCGGGTGGATTCGTCGGCATTTTCGGATGCCCCCGGCAATATTGCCAACATCGATTTCGGGAACAGCGCTGGCGTATAGGCTGAGACACCGAAGGTGATGTCGGCAACCCCTTCCACCGCGCGCTTGTATTGCTGTACCGGTCCGGCGCCAAGTTGGCCGGCCGGAAACAGCTTCATGGTCAGCGTGCCACCGGAGCGCTTTTCCAGTTCCTCACCGAACCACTTGAACATGACTGTATTGGTGTGGTGCTGCGGCGGCACAAATGTTGCGACGGTCAGTTCTTCGCTGTTTGCCGTCTGCGCAAAAATTCCAAACGCCGATGCAAGCGCCAGAACCATAGTAAAACGCGCTTTTGCCATTTTCATATCCTCCCAAGATTGATTCAACAGTCGTCCGCAGTTTTGGGATCCCAAATTCCCCGCACGGCGGCCTGCATGTCCGATTCCCATCGGCTCGAGCACAAGAAACACCTATATGGGATCCTAAATCAAGAGTTTTTTTAGATTTTTGCGATTTTTCAGAATTTTTTCTTGACTTTGGGATCCCATATGGACTGATTGGCGCCATGGAATCTATTGATACAGAACTCGCCGCACGCATCCGACTCGACATCATCAATGGGACCTATGGTGAGTTTGAGCGTCTTTCCGAGGCCCAGTTGTGCGAAACCCATAGTGTATCGCGCACACCGGTTCGCCTGGCCTTGCGCATGCTCGAGCACGAGGGCTTGATACGCCGCAATGAAGGCCGGGGCTATTTTGTCAATAGTCCCACAGTGGCCGACATCATGAAGGCCGTGCAGGTGCGCGGTCACCTGGAAAGTCTTGCCGCACGCCTCATGGCTCAGTCCCCAGGGCGCGACAACCTGCTCCCCAATCTGGAAGCGGCCATTGACGAAATCGATCGCCTGATCGCGCTCGGCGACCTGAGTGATGCTTCACTGCGGCGGTTGCAGCAGCAAAACGCGATCATCCACAAGACAGTGCTTGATGGGTGCGGCAACGAGTTCGTCGGTTTTACCTGCCAGCGGATCAGCCACTTACCCATGCTCGAGGTCGGTTCGATGGTTTTCGACCGGCAGGTTCTATCGACGAAAGACGGTGTTGAACGCAGCCTGTTTCGACTGAAAATAGGCAATTCCCAACACAAGGTCATTCTTGAGGCAATCCAGAAGGGCGATGCCATTCGAGCCGAAGGCATGATGCGCGAACACTCGAACACGATGATTGAATACATAGAAGTTTTCGAGAAGCGGAATGAAAAACTGACGGTAGCGGATCTGGTCAGCTATTCGGGTTTCCAACTCCCGCATGCGGAATCCGACGCAGAAAAGCCGGCGTAACGGCGCATTGTTCGAAGGCTCTTTGCCCTGTCCGCCGCTGGAACTTGCATTGAGTGAACCAGCAATTCCTGGCCGCTTGGTATTGGTCACCACATTGACATAGGCGCGCACCCAAACCGGCTTGCGTTGAACGATTGCAGCGCATTGCCTTGTCCACCGGTCGGGCTGACGCAAGGGAACCCCTTTGCAAAATGAATCAAGCCAGCCGAATTCTCCGCGCCATTGCAGCAGCCTGCTCAAATCGTCCAGGCCGCACCATTGGCGGTGTTTTCGCAAAACATGTTGGCACATGTGCGCGCCTGTTCGGCCACCATATTGATGATGTCCTGATGGGTGGTCGACTGATAGGTGCCGATAATGGGCATCGGCGGAAAGGGTTTGACGATTTTCATCGGGTGCAGAAGGCCGCGGTCCAGTTCGCGCTGGATCGTGACAGAGGGAATGGCGCTGACACCGAAACCATCAATCAACAGATTGATGATCGCAAACAGGGAATTCGAACTGGTGAGTTTGGAGGCCAGAATGCGCTCGTTCTGGAAATAGGGCGCAATCTGCCGATAGGGCGGCGTGTCCTTGGGAAAGGTGATGATCGGCATGGAAGCAAGCTCATCAACACTGTAGGTCCTGTCCTTGTCGATCAGTTTCGGGGAACCCGCCCAGATCATTTGCCAGACACAGACATTGAAACTGCGAAACCCGTCGCCAATAGCCGGGTCAAGGCCGAAGACCAGATCGAATTCGCCCCGCGCCATCTCCGAGACAAGCCGCACGGTGCTGTCAACCGTCAGCTCGACCCGAAGCTTGGGCTCAATGCGGTGCAGGGATTCAATGAGATGCGGCATCCAGGTCGAGGCGATTGAATCAATCGCGCCGATACGCACGACTTCGGGCATCAACGTCTGGGGGTCCTGCCCACCATTGCGCAGCCCCTCTATTGTCGCCAGAATATCCTGAAAAGCCTCCAGCGCCCTTTCGCCGTCAGGGGTCAGGCGAAACTCGCGATTGCCGCGCAGGATCAGTTTGCAGCCAAGCTCCTGTTCGAGCGTCGTCAGGCGCGATGAAATCGCCGGCTGCGTTGTATTCAATTGTTCTGCGGCGCGCCCGAAATGACGGGTACGTGCGAGCAGCACAAAAGTACGCATATCCAGATCACGCAAAACCTACTCCCCAGAAAAACGAGGATCAACGGCCTCGCCCCGGCCAACGCTACGATCGGTGGCAAACATCAAATGACGTTTGTGAGCGTAGCGCATTTTCTGATCAAAGGGAATCATTTGCCCCGGGGGCTCTGCCAATTTGGCGCAATCAGGGTGCAAGCACCCGGATGCGTTCGGGGGCGATCGTCAGGCTCACATCATCACCGCGGGCAAAGAGTTGATCATTGCCCGTCAGAATCCGCAGCGAGGCACCGGCAAGCTCCAGCACGTAGCGATTGCGTGCGCCCAGATACACCCGGGCACGCACTTTGGCTTTCAGTCCGGCACCATTATCGGCATCGCTGGCATCCGAGAGAACCAGATCTTCCTGGCGCAACGCCAATGACACGGCACCGCGTGCCGCCTCATCCAATGCCAGCGGCAAGCGCTGACCATCGCCCAGCACGGCCATTGGCCCGCTGCCGGTGTCTTCCACAACGGCCGACAGCATATTGGCCGACCCGAGAAACTGCGAGGCGAAGGATGTTGATGGCTGCGCATAGATATGGGCAGGCGTGCCCTCCTGCTCTATGCGGCCGCCCTTGATCAGGATGATCCGATCTGAAAGGCTGAGCGCTTCTTCCTGGTCATGGGTGACGAACAGGGTGGTCAATCCAAGGTTCTTGTGAATTTCGATGAGTTCAACCTGCATGTCTTCGCGCAGGCGTGCATCCAGATTGGACAGCGGCTCATCGAGAAGCAGCACTTTGGGGCGCGAAACGATTGCCCGGGCCAGCGCCACCCTTTGCTGCTGGCCGCCTGACAATTGGCGCGCGCGGCGATCGCCGAGATGGCTCAGCTGCACGGTGTCCAGAGCGGTCTTGACGCGTTCATTCTGTTCGTCGCGACTGCCTATACCGCGCATGCGCAGGGGGAAACGCACATTTTCCGCCACGCTGAGATGCGGCAACAGGGCATAGGACTGGAACATCATCGCTATGTCGCGCTTTTCCGGCGGCAGATGTGTCACATCCGTTCCGGCAATGTCCACACGTCCCGAGCTGACGGTCTCGAGCCCTGCGACAATTCTCAGCAATGTCGTCTTGCCACAGCCGGACGGCCCCAGCAGCGAAACGAATTCACCACGCTCGACGCTGAAGGACACCCCGGGGATGACTTCGACTTTGCCAAAAGACTTGTGAATGTCACTCAGATTGATTTCACTCATTAAACGCTCGCAATCTTTCCAAGTCCGAGGGTCCGGTCGATGATGATCAAAAGCACGATTGTCAGCCCGATCATCATGGTGGAGACAGCAGCCACGGATGGGTCAGGGCTGAACTCAAGCTGTCCATATATCTGCACCGGCAAGGTCGTCAGGCCGGGCTTGCGCAAAAACAATGACAGGACAGCTTCATCAAAGGAGATATTGAAGGCAAAAAATCCGCCCGCCAGCAGACCGGGCTTGATTTGCGGCAGAACCACAAAGGCCAGACGCTGAAGGCGCCCTGCCCCCATCGTGCGCGCAGCTTCCTCCAGAAATGGATCCGTATCAGCCAGAACGGCCAGACAGGTGCGCACCACATAGGGCAAGGCAATCACCGTGTGACCAATGGCAAGCGCCAGTGGCGAGATCGGACCAAAAATGGCGCTCCACAGCAGCAGCATGCCGATGGCATAGATGATGGTGGGCAGCACCAGCGGCGACAGCAGCGCTGCAGACATCAACCCGCTGGCTGGCAGACTGCGTCGGTTCAGCGCAATCGCGGCCGCCCCGCCGATCAGCGACGCAGCAATGGTGACCGTCAGTGCAATCCACAGACTGGTCCAGGCGGCGTTTACATAGGCGTCGGAGCTCAGCACTTTTTCGTACCAGTGCAGAGTGAAGCCCTGAGGTGGAAAACTGATGAACTGGCTTTCAGAAACCGAGACACCCATGACGACGAACAGGGGCGCCAGTAGAAACAGCGCGGTGCAGACGATGAAGATAACCGCAAAATATCGGGCCCAGATGGGCGTACCACTAACCATTGCGTCGCCCCGTCACGCTGAGATAGGGCACCAGAACCAGCGCCACACCGACAAAGAGGATGACGGCTTGAGCCGCCGCGAATTCCCATTCCAGCGTCTGGGTCACCGCATTGTAAATCGACCCGGCCAAAACCTGAATGCGACTGCCACCCAGCAGGCTGGGCGTGACAAACGAACTGGCAGAAAGCGTGAACACCAGCAGGCCACCGGCAACAATGCCCGGCAGACTCAAGGGCAAGACCACGGTGCGGATGGTTTTCATGAAGCTGCATCCCATGGTGCGTGCAGCCTCTTCAAGCCGCCCGTCAATCGACATCACCACGCCCAGAACCGACAGAGTCATGAACGGCAGCAGGACCTGCACCATGCCGATAACGATGGCGCTTTCGGTCTGAATGATGGAAAAACTGCGCCCCACCAGCCCCAGATCCCGCAACATTGATGGGATCATACCAGAGCGTCCCAACAGAACGATCCAGCCGAATGTACGGATGACGACGCTGGTCATCAGTGGCAAGATAACAATGAGGGTCAACCAGAGCCGCAGGCGCGGGCCGGATTTTGCCATGATGTAGGCCAGCGGGAAACCAATCAGCGCCGTGATCAGGGTAATGAGGGCTGAAAGGCGGACCGTGCGCCACAGAATGCCCAGATAATAGCTGTCACTGAGAAAACGGGTAAAATGCTCAAGGGTGAATCCATCCGGCCCGGAAACACTGAGCACCAGCATTTGCAGGACCGGCAGAATGAAAGCCAGCCCCAGCAATAAAAGACCGGGCATAACCAAAGCCATATTTTCAAGCCTGTCGGTCATGTCCGGTCCTTTGCGTTGGTTAAAAGCAGATCATATCCAGATTTGCGCCTTAACGGGCAATCGTCTTGTTCCAGGCTTCAACCCAGGCAGCACGATTGGCCTCGATGGCAATCGGGTCGAAACGCAAGAGACCTTTGACACCATCTTCACCATAGGCGACGTCTGCTGCAACTTCTGCAGACAGTTCGGCCTTGGAATTGGTTGGCGAATAGCGCAGCGCATCAGCAAAACATTGCTGCGCTTCAGGAGAGACGGATATATCGATAAACTTCAGCGCCAGGTCTTCATTTGGCCGATTGGCAACCATGTTGACCGTGATCAGGCTTGCGGGTGTGCCTTCTTCACCCTGGACAAATCCTGCGGGCAATCCGGCCTTGCGCAACGTATAGCCATAGTCGGATGCATAAGGCGCAAGCCAGGCATCGTTCTGGGCGAATTCCTGCTGGATTTCGGGTGATTTCGACACGATGATCGCACCGGCTTCAAGCAGCTTTGTCACGGCGTCGAGACCTGGCTGGATGTTTTCCAGCGTCCCGCCATTCACCTGATTGATCATCAGGAAACCCAGCATGCCATAACCATTGGAAATATCGGTCAGCACCAGATGCTCGGCAAATGCCGGGTCCATGATGTCTGTCCATTGGGTCGGAGCCGATGGTGCCTTTTCCGTGTTGTAGATCATGCCGATCGCAGCAATCGAGTAGGCAGGCCCTTCACCCTTGGCAACATTGGCCTTGGCAAAATCATAGACATTGGCCAGATTTGGAACCTTTGCCGCATCAATCGGTGCCAGAAGCCCTTCGTTCGCCGCAACAATTTCCTGGCCGCCGGAGAAGTGAATGATATCAAACTGAGGGGCGTCTTTTTGAGCACGTACCTGTGCGAAGGCATCGGCGGAATAGGCCGTTACGATTTCAACCTTGGCGCCGGTTTCCTGTTCAAAAGGTGTGATGATGCAAGCCCGGTGCGCTTCTTCATAGGCGCCGCCGAACGAGTTGATGGTCAGTGTCTTTTCCTGAGCAACAGCAGCACTCGCCATGAGCGAAAGCGCTGAAACGCCGAGAAACATTTTTGCAAAATCCAGTTTCATTAGAAGTTCCTTCCGTTTCTAGTGTGGCTTGATTAGTCGAGACGTCCGAGTTCAACGAGCTTTGCGCCCTCAGTGCGGATCAACCGGCACTGGTCAGCGACGGCATCCAGATTTTCGGTCATGCGCCCAAAATAGGTACATGGAATCCAGCCGGTGGGACCAAAGGTTCGGCCACCCACATCATAGAACATGCCAATTTCCCAAAATTCACTCGGGTCAATCTTGAAGAAATTTTTCGGCTGGTAGAACCACAGGAGTTCGCCGGCTTCCGGCAGGACTGTCTGGTTTTCCGGTGGCAAAGCCAATGGATCAAAATTGCGCGCTTCTTCCGGCAGACCCATCATGATTTCCGGTCCGGAAAAAATGGCGTGGGTGGAAGACCATTGGATCGGCTTTTCAAGTGCCCCCCAAATCGCCTCACAGGTTTTTGGAGCATGTTCCCAGTAAAGAGTAACGGTGCCCCGAACTCCCGCTTCAACAAATTCCAGATAGAGCTTTTTTTCAGTCATCATGCTTCTCCGTAGCCATTTTCTTAACGCTCTACCTTTCCAGGCCTCTTGTCTATTTCGGAATAAAAATCGTAACGATAAAATATTTTTATCGCTCTTGGCCAGTCCCCTAATTGTCGCACAATCACCGTAATTGCGGTCTTTTCTCACAGTATGGCCGAGCATAATCCGCCCCGCAGAACACACGGGATCGACATTTCCTTGAAGCAACGATTACTCTAAGGCATCGGCTGCGCAGGCAGGATACGCCCAATTTGCCAAATATTCATCCACGACAAGGGCCATCAAACGCGGGTAAAATTCCGCGTGAAGGCATCCGTTACATCAACTGAAGGTGCGGGGGGAGCCAGTCATTTGGACAATGAGATAGCCTGACGTGCGTTGCTGCGATGGAAACAACAGCAAGGTGGATCAGCGCCGGTTTTTTAAGCGCATAGCGATGGCGGTGATGGGCGGGCAACAGAGCCACCTGACAAGTCGACAGAGATCCGGGTTCTGCAATCGCCTCTAAATCCGCTCGCCGTTTTCTCTGTCGAACAAATGCGCCTGGCTCGCGTCGGGCGTAAAGCAGATGTCATCGCCCGGTTGCAGGTCATGCCTTTCGCGCACAACGGCCAGAACCTGCTGGCCATCAATTTCGGCCAGGATCTGTGTTTCGGAGCCAGTAGGCTCGATAACCAGAACCTTGCCCGCAATACCGTCCTTGCTGACGCTCAAATGCTCCGGCCGAATGCCGTAGGTGACAGGGGTGTCACTGTAGCCCGCAGCAGTCTCCGGCAGCGCCAATTGCCTGCCGTCGCCTGTCGTGAACAGTCCCTGGCTGATGTTGCCCTCGAAGAAATTCATCGATGGAGACCCGATGAACCCGGCGACGAAGCGATTGGCGGGATGGTCGTAGAGCTCAAGCGGCGTGCCGAGCTGCATGATCACCCCCTCCTGCATCACCACGATGATATCGGCCATGGTCATGGCTTCGATCTGATCGTGCGTGACATAAACGGTCGTCGTCTTCAACCTCTGGTGCAGCGCCTTCAGCTCCGTGCGCATCTGAACGCGCAACTTCGCATCAAGATTTGAAAGAGGCTCATCAAAGAGAAAAACAGACGCGTCGCGTACAATCGCCCGCCCCATGGCAACGCGTTGACGCTGTCCTCCGGAGAGGGCCCGGGGATAGCGATCCAACAGATTGGTCAAGCCAAGAATATCGGCGGCCCTGTTGACCTGCTCATCAACGGCTTCGCGCCGTTCCTTTCGCAGCCGAAGAGAAAACGCCATGTTTTCCTTCACCGTCAGGTGGGGGTAAAGCGCATAATTCTGGAACACCATCGCAATATCGCGATCCTTGGGCGGTACGTCGTTCACCACCTTGTCGCCGATGAGAATTTCCCCGGCACTGATGTCCTCGAGACCTGCGATCATTCTGAGAAGCGTGGATTTTCCGCATCCCGAAGGCCCGACAAGCACAACGAATGCACCGTCCGGAATATCAAAATCAATTCCAAAGACGACGGGCTCGGTACTATAAGCCTTCCAAACTTCTCTGATGCCAATCGATGCCATTAGCGTTCCTTCTCAGCCTCGTGATTTTTCGGCGGCTTTATTGCCAGCGCCATGCTTTTTTCCGCCACGTCGCAATCAAACACCAAGGTTGGGAACGCAACTTTTGGCCAACAGGCCTTCCAAAGTTCTTTGATGCCAATCAATGTCATTGTCTTGCCTCCTCAGCCTCTTGTGTATTTTCAACCGGATTGCGCCTGTTGCGCAGTTCTCTGTCGCGCCGTTTTCTGGCGCGCCGCATTCTTTTACCAAGGTCGGACATTGACCAAGATTGAGCATTCACCAGGTCCGGGAACGCGCATGATCTGATCTTTGCCGACATGGGCCGGGCAATTGCGCCCGGCCCATTTGGCTTTGACGTTACTTCATTTCCGAACGTGCTTCCTCGACACGTTCTGCCAGCAATTTGGCAGCCTCAGCCACTGCCTCGGCGGGATCAGCGCCCTCATAGGCAATTTTTTGAACCGCACGGGCGTAGAGGTTGGAATTCCACACCACACTGGTGAACGGATTGACCACGCCGGTGGTCTTCAGTTCGCAGGTTTCGGTGTCAAGACCGCCAGCGTGAAGGATTTCGCTATAACCATCAACGGCTGCGGGATAGACCGTATCAAACAACAGATCGCCATAGGCCGCGACTGTTGGCGCATCCGAACTGCGCAAGGCTTCCATGGCAGCCGAAGTCGCAGGTGGGTAGAGCAATGGGCTCATGCCGGTCAGATCCGCTGCATTTTCCGGCGTGAAGATATATTCGATCCAATCCTTGCCAGTCTCCAGCGTCGTGGAATTGGCGAAGAGCGCAACATAGCGACCGCCGGTCTGGGTGGCGCGCATCTTGTTTGCAGTGACCGGCGCTATGCCGATATTTTCGACCATTGCCGGGTTTTGCCGCATCATCAGATCAAGCGCATGCCAGTGAATGACCATGGCCGCGCGGCCAGACCAGAAGGCTTCCGGCGGCTCATTGAACGCCCAGGCAGCAGCGTCGGGAGCCGAGAATTGCAGCATGTCGGCATAGTGCGCTGCAGCCTCGACAGCGTTTGAATGATCCAGAATGACGTTCAAATCACCGTCGAAGAAGTCATGACAGTTTTGCCACAACATGGTACCGGCCATGATCGTTGTCATGCGATTTTCACCACCTGCCAGCGCAATGCCGATCACATCATCGGAGTGCAACGCCTTGGCAGCGGCACGCACCTCGGCCCATGTCGTCGGCGGCGCGATGCCGGCCGCTTCAAACAGGTCCTTGCGGTAAAACAATTGTGGCGACGTCGCCGCCTGATTGATCGCATAAACATGGTCGTTGACGATCAGAAGCCGATTGTTCAGGAACGCATCCCGGCCACCCAGCGCTTCAACGACATCATCAAGTGGCGCCAAAAGACCTTCAACGGCAAGGCGGGCGGCCGTGCCCGGATCGGAGTGCACAACGTCCAACGGCGCGCCAGCCTGAACATAGGTTGCAATCCGCTGATTGATCACACCGGCAGGTGCACTTTCCAGGACAACATCAGTGCCCGGGTTTGCTTCAATAAAACCATCGACCCAGGCCCGCTGAATCCGCACAACCGCCGGATCGGTTTCCTGACTGAGGTAACGCACAACCTCAATTCCCTGCGCATAGGCCCCACCAGCTGTCAGCCCGAGGCCAAACAGAGCCAAGGCACAATATCTGGATGCTACTTTCATTGTATTTCCTCCAAAATACGGCCCATTTCCCTCGGGCCCAGGTGGTTGCTGGTCGCTCTTCGTGGTGTGCACACCACAACCGGAATTGTGCACGCCGCTTTCAACTTTTCCCGTCACACAAGCAGACTTGCGCGACCCATTTCAGAACCCGACAAGCGGTGTTCATCTCCTCAGCCAGCCTTGGAAACACGTGCTCTTTGCCGTTCACCCCTTCACTGCGCCAGCGCCGAGGCCCGACACCATCTGGCGGGCAGCAAAGGCGAATAGAAACAACACGGGAACAGTCGCCAAAACACCCGCTGCGTTGACCAGGCCCCAGGAATAGACGGATGTCTCGAGGATCAGCGAGGCAATGCCGAGCGAGACGGTTCGCTTTGCCTCATCGCTGATCAGCACGAGTGAATATAGAAGCTCATTCCACACCACGACGAAGGTAAAAACGAAGGACGCCACAATGCCCGGCCATGCCTGAGGGACGATGACCTTTCTGAACGCCTGAAAACGGGTGCATCCATCGATCATCGCGGCTTCTTCGAGCGCCTGCGGAATGGCCTCGATATAGGGTCGCAGGATCCATAGGGAGAACGGCAAGGTGATCGTCAGATAGGTGATACCGAGCGCCCAAAGACTGTTGAGCATGTTCAGATTGTACCAGATGCGGAAGAATGGCAGCGCCAGCAAAATCGGCGGCAGCATGTAGATAATCAGCACGCCAAAGGCAAAGACCCGAGCCGCTATGAATTCAAACCGGGTGATTGCGTAAACTGTAATCAGGCTGATGATGACGCCCGCCAGACAGGATATTCCTGCGACCAGAAAGGTGTTGAGAAAATAGCGCGGAAAACTGGTAAATTCCCAGAGCTCCACATAGTGCTCGAAGGTGGGATTGGCCGTGAAGATCGAGGGCGGGCGCTGGAACAATTCGATGTTGGGCTTGAAACTCGATGCCAGCATCCAGAAAAGCGGCAGAAGGACAATCATCAAGACGGTCACGGCACCCAGCATGCGCAGCAGCATCTCAAACCGACGCTTGGCAGCGGCCCTGCGCGCCCGCGGGCTTGCCGACAGGGAGGGCATTTGCTTGCGTTGCGCTCGCCCTGGATAAGATGTCGTCATTTGAAGCGCCCCTGAGTGCGCTCGTACAGGCGCCAATAAATCACCGACATGACGAGCAGAATGAAGAAGACAATCACCGCCAGCGCCGCCCCGCGTCCCAGACTGAAATCTCCAAAGACAAAGCGATAAATGTAAAGCGGCAAGGTTTCTGTGCGGCCGATCGGCCCGCCCTGTGTCAGCAGAAAGACGACCTCGAAATTGTTGAAATTCCAGATTGTTCTCAGCATGCCCACGACAAGCATGATCGGCAAAAGCGAAGGCAGTGTAATCTTGTAGAATTTTTGCCAGGCAGTCGCTCCATCGACGGAGGCGGCTTCGTAGAGTTGCCGATCAATGGTTTGCAATTGCGCAAGAAACACAATCACCATGAACGGGAAATTCTTCCAGGCATTCACAAAGATCACGCCGACCATGGCCCAATCGAGCGAGCCGAATGGCGAGGCGGGAATCGGCAACCCCGACCATCGTATCCAGTAGTTGATAATGCCGGTCGAGTCCGAAAACATGAACTTCCAGGTCATCGCCGCCACGACATAGGGCACGAGATAGGAAAACAACATAACGCCGCGTATCGGCGTGCGCAGCGGGAACTCCTTATTGAGCAACAGCGCAATCGGCAGACCTATACCCATTTGAAGAGCAAGCGATCCGAATGCAAAGACAAAGGTATTCGACAAGGACCGATTGAACCCTTCGTGGTTCACAACCGACGCAAAGTTTTTCAACCCGACAAATGTCGATTCCTGGCTGTATAAACCCTGTTGTTGAAAGGCCAGCGAGATAACCTGAATGATTGGATATACGGTCAGGCCCAAAACCAGCACGATTAGCGGCACCAGCAAAATCAGCCCGACCTTGCGATCGCGCGTCATGGAATTTCCACGACGAAAATCTGGTGGGGTGACGCTGCGTTTGGCTTGCGCTGCGGTTAGAGCCATCTCATTTGCCCTGCGCACGCGGGTGATTGCGCTGGCCACTCACAGAAGGCATGCGACGCGTGCTTTGAGAAAGTGCACAAGGACCAGGTGAACAGCAGCGCAGATTGCGATCATGCATGGCCCTATCGGCAGTGATGCGCCGTTTGAACAGGCTGTCTCCACGTTCTGAATCAGAAAAAACCATCGACCAATTCCACAAAATGCAGTGGCCAGGAGAGGCAGGTTGCCTGCTTACCTGATCATCATACCAGTAAGATGAATTGACCCTATTGTCGGTGGCGTTTGAATGTCAACCCGGCCCATTCGAGCAATTAACCCTAAAATAATATGGGTTTTAAGTATCAGCTCTGCCATCTTAATCACACTTTATAGTAACAAAATAACATATTTTTCGTTTCGTTTGAGGGATTTTGTGTTATTTTTAACGCAATCGGACGTCGGAAAATTGTGAATAACGTCTCGCCGGAGAGCCAAACATGAAGCGCGAAGATCGAAAGCAAGGGATCATGGATCTTCTTTTTGCAGAGGGCACAGTGGAACTGGACGATCTGGCACGCCGCTTTGCGGTTTCCAAAATGACCATTCATCGCGATCTCGATGACCTTGAGGCAGCAGGCGTCATGCGCAAGATACGCGGCGGCGGCACCATTGAGGCGGGCACCGGTTTCGAAAGCGATTTTCGCTTCCGGGCGCAGCAGGATCGCGCCGCAAAATCCGTCATGGCCGAGACCGCGCTGGCACTTGTCGAGCCGGGTATGATCGTGATGATCAATGATGGATCGATGTCGGCGATCCTGGGTGCGCGGCTCGTTGAAAAACGACCGTTGACCGTCATCACCAACAATGCTGCCGTCATTGACACACTGAAAGGCGAAAGCGGCATCGTGTTGATTGCGACAGGCGGGACCTATTCGGCCAAGTTCAACGGCTTCTTCGGTATGGTCACGGAAGCCGCATTGAGCGCATTGCGCGCCGACATGGCCTTCGTTTCAGCTCCGGCGGTCGCCGGCACCGACGTTTTCCACATGGATGAATCCGTCGTTGGGGCGAAACATGCGATGATGAAAGCCGGCGCCAGGACCTGCCTGCTGGTCATTCACAGCCGGTTCGGCCGCACTGCCCTGCACCGATTGGCAGATCTGTCGGAGTTCGATGTGGTGATTACAGATGCGGCGCCGGATCCAGCCAGCGTGGAGGCTCTGACCCAGGCGGGGTTGAGCCTGACGATCGCCACGTCAAAAGAGGGTAAAGCAACGTGACAAAACCACAATTCTGGATCGGAACCAGCTGGAAGATGAACAAGGTGCTGGCCGAAGCCGAGACCTTTGCGCGGGCCTTGGCTACATCCGACCACGAGCGTGATCCGCGCATCCAGCGTTTTGTGATTCCGTCCTTCACCAATGTGCGCCAGGTCAAACAGATCCTGGCCGAAACATCGGTCAGGGTGGGCGTTCAGAACATGCATTGGGCGGAGGACGGCGCCTGGACGGGTGAAGTCTCACCGCTGATGGTCAAGGACTGCGGCGCCGACATTGTCGAACTGGGGCATTCGGAACGCCGTGCACATTTTGGTGAAACCGATGCGACCGTGGGCCTCAAGACAGAAGCTGCGGTGCGTCACGCATTGGTGCCGCTGATCTGCATAGGCGAGACGCTGGCCGAACGCGAAGCAGGCCGCGCCCGCGCAGTGCTGGAGACGCAGGTGCGCGCGGCTCTCAGCAGACTCTCACAAAGACAGAAATCTGCGCCGATCCTGCTGGCCTATGAACCTGTCTGGGCCATTGGCGACAATGGGATTCCGGCGACGTCTGATTATGCGAATGCCCGCCAGGCTGAGATAATCGCTGTGGCGCAGTCTGTGCTGAACCGCAAGGTGCCTTGCCTCTACGGTGGCTCAGTCAATCCGCAAAATTGCAAAGAACTCATCCAGTGCCCGCATATCGATGGCCTCTTCATCGGGCGCTCGGCCTGGAAGATTGAGGGCTATGTCGACATCCTGAGCAAATGCGCAGCAATCCTCTGAACTCAACACGCAAACAAGGAATTGACCCATGAAAATTGCAGTTGCAGGCGACAGTGCCGGCGAAGATCTCGCCAAAATTCTCGCCACCCATCTGTCCGCCAAATATGACGTCTTAGAGGTATCACGTACGGAGGCCGGACCCGATGCATTCTATGCCACGCTTGCGGACCGCGTCGCCTCGGATGTCGTCGCAGGCACCTATGATCGCGCAATCCTGATTTGCGGCACAGGCATCGGCGTCTGCCTGTCGGCCAACAAGGTGCCAGGCATCCGCGCTGCCCAGTGCCACGATACCTATTCGGCGGGCAAAGCGGCCACATCCAACAATGCGCAGATCATCACAATGGGCGCACGCGTCGTCGGGGCCGAACTGGCCAAGACCATCGCCGAGGCCTTTTTGGCCAGCGCGTTTGATCCCAATGGCCCTTCCGCCGGCAATGTCGATGCGATCAGTGCGGTCGATGCGAAATATCACAAAGCGTGAGGTAACGCCGCAGAGGTGCTCACGCGTCGCGCAATGCCTGCGCCCAGGCGGCAATCATGATTGCCGCTGAGGCGGCGCCGGGATCCCTGTGGCCAATAGAACGGCTGCCCAGCTTCTTTGATCGACCACGATTGCTTTGCATCTGTATGGTCGCCTCAGCGCCGCGCGCCGCGCCCTCGGCTGCAGCCATCATGCATGAAGCGACCGAAGCGCCCTGTTCCAATGCCCGTGACGCGTCCAAGACAGCGGGTGCCCATGCATCGATCATGGTCTTTTCGCCGGCCGCCGCGCCGCCGCGAGAGGCAATGCCTTCCGTCATGCCGGCAAGCCATGCGACTGTGGCGGCGGCATCCAGATTGAGCCGATCGGACACGGCGACGCCTGCAGTCGAAAACGCCGTTGCATAAAGTGGTCCCGCCGAGGCACCGACAGCATCAAGAAACGCCTGCGCCATAACATTACACAGCTCTGAAATCGTGGCCTTATCCGCAGATTGATCAAGGGCGCTCAAGGCTGCTTTCCAGCCGATTTCCATCGTTACGCCATGATCGCCATCGCCGACAGCGCCATCAAGTTCGCACAGATGGTCGCGCTGGGTAAAAATCGCCTGCGCGGAGGCCGCCATCATCCGGCGAAAAACCTTGGGGGTAATCGTGCCCGTAGCAATCAGATCATGCTTGGATACTTTGCTCTCCCGGTCCACCTGTTTGCGGGTGCGCTGCGTGCGGTTAGTGGTCTCGCCTCTCGCCGCCTCTTCCGCGCCGACCCTGAGAGCAGGCGTATCGCAGGGATGCTCCAGCCAATTGATGAGGTCGTCATCAAGCTTCATAAGCGATACGGAGGCCCCGCCCATTTCCAGCGATGTACAATATTCCCCGACCCATGAGTGGTGAATGTCGATCTGCCGCGCCTTGAGAACCTCGGCCACACGCCGATGCAACAGATAGAGTTCGAGCAAGGTTGTCGAACCCAGTCCGTTGACCAGCACCGCAACCCTGTCACCCGGGTTCAAAGCCAACTCGCCCAGAATGGGATGCAGCAGGCGGTCGGTGACGGCATCGGCAGCCTCGGCAGGAACACGGGCGATACCGGGTTCTCCATGAATGCCCATGCCGATTTCCATCTCGCCATCCGGTATTTCGAAATTGGCCTTGCCGGTCTGCGGCATGGAACAGGCAGACAGCGCGACGCCCATCGTCCGGGTCGCATCATTGGCGCGTTTGGCGGCTGCTTCAACAGCCTCCAGGGAGGCGCCCATATCAGCCGCTGCACCGGCAACCTTGAACACAAAGAAATTGCCGGCAATGCCACGCCGTTCGTCGATCTTGTCCCGGGGCGCTGACGCGACATCATCCGTCGTGACGAATGAACGCGCAACGACGCCCTGTTTGGCCATGGCTTCTTCGGCCATGCCAAAATTCATCACGTCTCCGGTGTAATTGCCATAGAGGAACAAAACCCCTGCCCCACCATCCGCCGCAAACCCGGCATCCATGATCTGCGCCGGTGATGGCGAGGCAAAGATATTGCCGAGCGGCGCGGCATCTGCAAGTCCCTTGCCCACATAGCCGGCAAAGGCCGGTTCATGCCCCGAACCGCCTCCGACAACGATGCCGACCTTGCCATCGCGTGGCCCGTTGCGCGCCACAATGGCACGCCCGGTTTCGCCTTCAACCGTGAGATGATCCGGATGCGCCGAGACCATGCCTTCGATCAATTCGGCAATCAGATCATCGGGATCGTTGATCAGCTTTTTGGACATGGACAGGCGACCTTTGGTGTTTTGCGCTGGCCATGGACAGGCCTGCCTAATTCTGCCACTTGGCCAAGGCTGCGGCAAGCTCTGGATGGTCCATGGCCTTGGCTTCCAGACCAACACCATCACGCGCCGCATCCCATGCCTGACGGATGGCCGCAACGCCGCTGGCTGGCCCCATCGGGTGGCCGTGAATGCCGCCGCCGCCCAGATACATCAGGTCCAGCGTGCGTCCCGTGCGCTCGTAGGTTTCGACCGCCTGCCCGCCCCATTGCCCCGAACAGACAACGGGCAAGGCACGGTCGTTTTGGGAAAAAATCGGCGTCATCACATCACCAAATGAGCGCACGAAACTGTCGTCAGGTTCCCAGTATTTGGCGCGGATACCGTTGACCTGGAATTGGTCGACACCAAGCAGACGCCAGATCTTCTGGTAGGCGCGAAATTCCATCCCAAGCCCCGGGTGGCGGGTCAGGATGTCCCAACCGTTGCGATGCGCATGCAGGCACAGGCCCGACCGCTTGCGCAGGAACGACATGGCGCCATAACCGATCGAATTGATATTGATCACGGCCGCATTGCCGCCGTGTTCCATCACCAGGTCATGGTTGCGCATCATCACATCCGGATCGGCGGACGAGATACCGAAGGCATACATCACCTTTTTGCCTGTGCGTTGCTGGTGATTGTTGATGACCGGCATGATTGCCTTGACCCGCTCCTCCAGCGGTGAATATCCGGGGCTCATCAGTTTTTCATCATCCTTGATGAAATCGACCCCCGCGTCGCAGAGCTGCTTGATCACCGCGGCGGCCTCCTGCGGCAGCAGGCCCAGAGAAGGCTTGATGATTGACGCAATCATCGGACCGTCCGGCACTCCCATCAGTCGGCGTGATCCTTCTATGCCGAACTGCGGTCCGGGATAACAGGCCCACTCGGACGGCAGGTCAATATCCATGACCCGGACGCCGGTCAGCCCGCGTACCGCAAATACGCCGCCGATGGTGATGGTGACGAGAGCGGCGATATCCGTGCCAATGGCTTCCAGCGGGTAGGCAATGACGACGTCAGCGCGATTATAGGGACCATGGCCGGCAGGATCAGGAAAAGATGGTGTCTGCACATCTGGCAGAGGTGTGATTTGCTCGACCCTGGCGGCACAGCGCGCCTGGACCTCGGCGGTCTCCCCCGGCAGTTCGGTGAATGTGCCGGTGGATTGGTCCGACGCTATTTTTGCCGCCAGCGCCTCGACGCTGCCCGGAGTTTCAAGCCTGTAGGTAACGCGGATTGATTTGTTCGACATGGACTATTCCCCTGATAAAGGCATTGAACGCAATGGCCGGAAGAATGCTGCATCGGGGCCCGTACTGATCCGCCCCGTTTCGTGCGAAAGCTTCGCCCTATAGGCATAGACCCTCACCATCAAAGCAAAACAAGTCCCTGTCCTGCCGCCTTCAGGCAATCACATTTTCTGTTTCCGGATCGAACAGCATGACACGGTTCATATCCACCAGAAGATCAATCGTTGTTCCTGGCCGGTCCACCACATGCGACGGCAATTCGGCCGTGACAGCCGTCTGCCCCAGCCGGAACTGCACATAAGTCCGCGTTCCGGTTGGCTCGACCAATTCGATGACAACCGGCAGCACTGCGCCGCCGTTGGCCGCCTGTGTAGCCTCTCCCATGGCCCGTGTAATGTGCTCGGGACGCACGCCCAGAATGACATCACGTCCGATCCAGTCATTCAGTGCGGCATGACGCGATTCATCAAAGGTCAGTTTGCGGCCATCATCAAATTGCAGGACCAGCGCGCCGTCGTCCTTTACGATCCTCGTCGTGACAAAATTCATTTGCGGAGAGCCGAGAAACCCGGCGACAAACCTGTTGGTGGGCCTCTCAAACAGATCCAGCGGTGCACCCTGTTGTTCAATAATTCCGTCGCGCATCAGCACGATCCGATCAGCCAGTGTCATTGCCTCGATCTGATCGTGGGTGACATAGACCATTGTCTTTCCCATGTCCTGATGCAGGCGTTTGATCTCGGCCCGCATGCCATCACGCAGCTGCGCGTCCAGATTGGATAAGGGCTCGTCAAAAAGGAACAGCCTTGCATCGCGCACGACGGCACGGCCGATTGCCACGCGCTGCCTTTGGCCGCCGGACAATTGGCGTGGCATCCGGTCCAGCAGCGCTTCGATACCAAGCATTTCCGCGGCCTCGGACACCCGTTTGCTGATTTCTGCAGCGGGTGCTTTTCGAGACCGCAGGCCGAAAGCGATGTTCTCATATACGTTCAGATAGGGATAGAGCGCATAGTTCTGGAACACCATGGCGATATTGCGGTCGCGCGGCCGCAGATCGTTGACCACTTCGCCATCAATCTCGATTGTGCCGTCGTTGATATCTTCAAGACCGGCAATGGTGCGCAGCAAAGTCGACTTTCCGCAGCCGGACGGGCCGACAAAGACGCAGAATTCGCCATCCGGAATTTCGAGATTGATGCCTTTGAGCGCCTCGACTCTGCCGTATAGCTTCCTCAGACCCTTGATCGACAATTGCGCCATGTTGTCCCCGTTATCCTTTGACTGCGCCGAGCGAAATGCCCCGCACAATGAATTTCTGCATCGCCGCCACAACTATGAATATCGGCACCATGCCCAGCATGCTCATGGCCGAGATCTTCGCCCAGAAGGTGGAATCCACACCAAAGTAGTGTGTGACCTGAACCGGAAATGTCGTCACATTGGAGCGTGTCAGCACAAGTGCAAAGATGAATTCGTTCCAGGCGAAGATGAAGGTAAAAACCGCGGTTGCAAATATGCCACCGCGCGCCATGGGCAATACGACCTTTACGAAAACCCGCCAGCGCGAACAGCCGTCCACAAGGGCTGACTCTTCCAGTTCGATGGGGATGTCCAGAATGTATCCGCGCATCATCCAGATGACGTAAGGCAGGTTGAACGCCGTATAGAGCAGGATCAGGCCAATATAGGTATCAACCCAACCAAGACTCACATAGAGCAGGAAAATCGGGAAGACGATGGCGATCGGCGGGATCATGCGGTTGGAGATGATCCACTCACCCAGAAAATTGCCGCCCGTGCGAAACCGCGCGATTGAATAGGCGCACATCGTTCCAAAGAACATGGCCACTGTGGTGGAAACTCCGGCAATGACCAGACTGTTCCAGATCGCATCCACATCGCCGTCCTTGAACAGGACACGGTAATTGGCGAACTGTATGGCCTCGGGCCACCAGATCGGTGGAAAGGCAAAAATCTCATTTGGGGTCTTGAACGAAATTATCGCCAGCCAGTAGATCGGAAACAGAAAAATCAGCGTAATGGCAATGGCCACCACATAGCGGATCGCAAGTCCGGTTCCTTTGTCGGCTCTCATCGGTCAATCTCCATGCGGCGCAAGATCAGGGTAACGCTGACCGCCAGAAAGAAGATGACCACGAAGGCCAAAGCTGACGTCAGGCTGGTTTCAAAGAGCCGAAAACCGAGGATGTAGGCATACATGGAGATGGTTTCCGTGGCCGTTCCCGGTCCGCCGCGTGTCAGCGCCCAGACCACATCGAAAAGCCTGAACAGATCAAGACCGCGGATCAGCACGGCAATGGCCAGAACCGGCCAGATCGCAGGCAGTACAATCGAGCGGAACTTGCGCGCAAAACTTGCGCCGTCCAGTTCGGCAGCTTCCATCTGGCTCTTGTCCACATTGGACAGCGCAGCCAGCAGCAGCAGGAACATGAATGGCGTCCATTGCCAGATTTCGGCGATGAGGATCGCCGGATAGACATAATTGTTATCAACCGTCCAAAGGATGACCACCGGTTCCTCGGTAAACCAGCTCAGAACCTGATTGACCGGTCCATAGCGGTTGTCAAACAACAAGCGCCACGTGGCGCCCGCAATGATTGGTGACATGACAACCGGCAGCACGAGCAAAGACACAAAAACCTGTCGTCCCGGCATTCGCTCGAGAAACAGATAGGCCATTGCAAGGCCCAGTAAAAGTTCAGCCGGCAGGGCGATCACAACGAAAATCATCGTATGCAAAAGCGACTGCCAAAACCGCAAGTCTCCCATCAGCGCCTTGTAGTTCATCAGACCGTAGAACGAGGTATCCTCGTCCATCATCGTGATGCCCTGCGTGCTGGTGATCAATGCATAGATCGCCGGAAACAGCCCAATCAGCAATATGACAAGCACGGCCGGGAAGATCATGTAATATTTGAAGCGGCGATCGATTGAAGCCCCAAGGCGCGACATCGCCGATGCAGAGCCTATCGCTGCGTTATTTGCCCGTGCCATGTTTGGTCTTGTCTGCCCTTCGTCTCACATGCTTGAGATCGAGGAAGCTGGCTTTCCGTCCGAGACGGAGGCCAGCTTCCGTTCTTATTCAGCTTACCTCAGGGATAAGCGTTGGGTTTGGCGGCCCATTCGGCATAGGCTGCCCTTTGCTTCTCAACACCGATCTTGCCAGTGATGGTATCCCAAGCGGCTGCAACATCGTCAAGGATCGCTTGCGGTTCTTCGCCCGCCCAAAGGCGTGTAATACCCTGGCGCAGCGCTTCGCCGTAGCGATCTGTCTGAATGACGGACAGGTCGAGCAGACCGGCATTTGCACCAGCCTGCAGCGCCTCAAGATATTCGGGTGCATCCGGCCAAAGCGCCTTGTACTCTTCCGACACAAAGTGCGATTCACGGAAAGGGTCACGCAGCGCATAGGGCAGTTGCACACGCTGGCCACTGATTTCTTCCGAGTTCATCCACTGAATGAACAGGTAGGCGGCTTCCTTGTTCTTGGAACTGGCCGAGATTGACAGCGCGTAGCCCGCTGCAAGCTCGGGTGTTCCACCAGGGTTCAGCGCATAGCCGACTTTTCCGGCAATGGTGGATTTCGGCACCCAGGACAGGGCCTCCGTGTCCGTACCATAGCCTGCAGCCCACCGGCCATAGGGCGGCCAGGAGATGGTCATGGCCGTATCGCCCTGCTGGAATGCAGCAAGATTCTCGACGAAACCCCAGGTCTGAACACCAGGCGGCATCCATTTGTTCTCTTCAACCCAGGCCTTGAAAACGTCTACGCCTGCGGCTGAATTGACCGTTGCCTTCATCGTATCGGCATCAAAGAACCTGCCGCCATTGTTGCGGAAGCGCTCCATGAACATGAACTGAGCGGCCCCCGCTTCACGAATGAAGGCAGCTCCATAGGGCTTGTTGTTGGTGAACGCGCTGATGAACGAACCCACATCGCTGAACTGGTCCCAGGTTGTGGGTGGTACCGGCAGGTCGTAGCCGTGTTTGGCTTTGAACGCTTCCTGAATTGCCGGGTCGCCCAGAATATCCTTGCGATAGTAGAAGACAAAGATGTCACCATCATCGGGCAGACCATAGATCTTGCCGTTCACGGTCATCTGGTTGTCGCGGTAGACAGGCGCAATGGTCTCCAGGTGTTCACGGTAGCCATATTTGTCGACAAAGGGACCGAGATCTTCCAGAGCTCCCGCACGCACGAGATCCGGCATCCATGACGGGATAACATTCAGCGCATCATAGGCGCCCGTCCCTGCGCGGTGTTCCTGAAGTGTCTTGGTAAACAATTCGCCGCCCGGCACTTCAATCACTTTGACTTTGACGCCAGTCAACTCTTCAAACATGGGACCGGTAAAGTTCAATGGGTCCAGCGATTGCAGCCCCGCCTCCCACGTCACTGTAATTTCGGTTCCGGCGTATTTCTTGGCGGCCTCCACCGCTATGTCTGCTGCGGACTCCGCATGTGCCAGTCCCGCAGCCGCAAGCGCACCCACGGACACAGCCGCAGCAGCGATCCCGCGGATCAGTTTGTTTCTCACCATATCTACCTCCCCTGGTTGATTATTGGCTGACCGAGAAAGGCGCTTTGATAACACCCTCACACCCAGCACATGAAAAGAGATAGCAGATCATCATACCAGTTGCAAATCGTGACATCATTCAAGTGAAATTTTTGTGTGAAAGCACTGTTTGTTGTTGGGATTCACGTTGATAATCGGCGCCTATCAGGCCAGCCCTCCCCAAAGGCCGCACCGTGCCGACGATCAGGACCTTCAATGGCGGTTGTCGCGCAGCCTTTCAGTTCCCACATTCTTAGTTCCGGCGGCAAAAATGGGGCTACTGGCGTCGAATAGTCGATGTGACTGGACGTCCGGTCTTCTGCCCATCGGCCATCTTGACTTTTGATTTGCAAAGGCTCAGGCTCACTCCATGTACGCGACCAAAAGACAGCTTCAGACATATTTCAGGGTGTGCCCCATCGCGGGCATTTGACCCCCGGCTTGGTCGTGTCGCGCCCCAGTCGTGGGGTATAGGCTCGTTTCACGCATTGCTGATGACCGCAGCCAGATACGCGACATACCTTTCCAGATTTACCTTTTTGAACTCAGCGACGCCATAGGTGCGCGCGGTTCACG
>JARGOF010000034.1 GCA_029212415.1 Rhizobiaceae bacterium
AATCAGAAGCGTCTGAAATTGTCTGCTGTCGTGTCTGGCACGCTTTTCGCCGCGTTTGTGTTTGACGTTGCCGGATGGTTTGCCTAGAACGGGATCAGCGTGAGACGGCGCCCGAATTCAGCGGGCTGCGAGAAATTCCGGTGCGACCGACCCATACAGGGGGTTCAATTCCGGAGCTGTCCAGACCGGAATGGCGAAATTCTTTCGCCGCGGCGTTTCGTGCACGACACTGCCAGCCGGAGTATTCCAGATGACGCGCATTCCTGTTTTTTTATCCGCCACTTTCCTGTTCATCAACGGTGCATTTGCCCATGGCGGTCATGTCGGCGAACTGGCCGGTCATGCCCATTGGGTGGGTGTGGCCGCAACCGTTGGCGCAGCAGCGCTGGCAGCACTGATCGCCAAGGCTGCCAAAGGCACGGAAAAACCCCAGGAAGACGAAGAGGTCTGTGACGGTGACGCCGAAGAGCAGGCTGAAGGAGCGACGGTTTGAACATTCCAGAAAAACTCGGGATCATGGTGTGTGGCCACGGCAGCCGCAACCAGAATGCGGCGCTTGAGTTTGCCAAGGTGGCAAAAGGCCTGAAGGAACGCCATCCGGAGACGCCGGTTGAATATGGTTATCTGGAGTTCTGCAACCCGGTCATCAATGAGGGACTTGATCGCCTGCGCGCGCAGGGCGTGACACGGGTGCTTGCTGTTCCGGGCATGTTGTTTGCTGCAGGGCATGCCAAGAATGATATTCCTACCGTTCTGAACACCTATCAGGCGCAACACCCGAAGATGCGGATTGATTATGGCCGTGAACTGGGTGTGGACATGAAAATGATCAGGGCTGCTGGCGCCCGTATCCAGCAGGCTCTGGATACGGCCAATAGTGTTGATGGCGATGTTCCGCTGCATGAGACGCTTCTCATGGTGGTCGGTCGCGGATCATCAGACCCGGATGCCAATTCCAATGTGTCGAAAGTCACCCGCATTCTATGGGAAGGCATGGGGTTTGGCTGGGCTGAAACCTGCTATTCGGGCGTGACCTTTCCGCTTGTCGAGCCCGGTCTGCATCATGCGGCAAAACTTGGATACCGCCGTATCGTGGTTTTCCCGTATTTTCTGTTCACCGGTGTTCTGGTCAAGCGCATCTACAACTACACCGACCAGGTGGCTGAAAAATATCCCGATATCGAATTCATCAAGGCCGGCTACCTGAACGATCACCATCTGGTGCTTGATACATTTGATGACCGGGTGGAAGAAACCCGTGCCGGACGAGCGGTGATGAACTGCCAGATGTGCAAATATCGCGAACAGGTGCTGGGTTTT
This sequence comes from Rhizobiaceae bacterium, assembly GCA_029212415.1. Taxonomy (GTDB): domain Bacteria; phylum Pseudomonadota; class Alphaproteobacteria; order Rhizobiales; family Rhizobiaceae; genus Hoeflea_A. Next base: position 1,321 of record JARGOF010000034.1, read on the forward strand.
GAAGCCGAAATAGGCCTGCCGCAGGAAAGCCACCACCATCATGTCGAGGGAATCGGCGGGGGGCTGGAGAATTGTCCCTGCAAAGGCGATTGTGATGCCTCCTGCCGCGAAGAGGCATTCTGCAAGGCGCACGATCTGCCCTGGACGCCGCTTCACGATCATAGTCATGACCATCCGCATGATCATGAACATGATCACGGGCACGATCACCCGCATGACCACGGGCACGAAAAAGACCACGGGCACGATCATGGGCATGCCCATCATCCCTATCCACAGGCCGATCATCCCCATGGTCCCGTTTCCATGAAGAAGCGCCCGACTTGAACCACGGCACGACGCATTACATTCGCGATGCAGCGGAGATTTACCGCCAAAGCTTCGAGACGATACGGCGCGAGGCTGATCTGTCACGCTTTTCAGGCGACCAGCAGGATATCGCCATCCGGCTTGTCCATGCCTGTGGCATGGTTGATATCGTCGATGATCTGGTTATCTCGGATGACGCCGTCGAAGCCGGGCGCCAGGCATTGACCAAAGCCAGACCGATCATCTGTGACGTGGAAATGGTCCGGCGCGGGATCATCAGGCGATTGTTGCCCAAGGACCTGCCTGTTCTTTGTGAGGTGGCAAGCGAAGCCACTGCGCAATTGGCGCGGGCGCAGGCAACAACCCGTTCGGCTGCGGCCATGCAGGTGCTTTGCGAAGAGATGGCCGGTGGCATCGTTGTCATCGGCAATGCGCCAACGGCCTTGTTTCACCTGCTCGAAATGATGGATCGCGGTCTGGCGTCACCATCGCTGATCGTCGGCATTCCTGTGGGTTTTGTCGGAGCGGTCGAGGCCAAGGATGCACTGATTTCAGATTCCCGCGGCGTACCCTTTGTTGCTGTTCGTGGGCGCAGGGGAGGCAGCGCCATGGCTGCCGCCGTCGTTAATGCCATAGCAGGAGAATTAAGAGCGTGAGTGAAGACAATAAAAAAATATGGCTGACCATACTGGGCATTGGTGATGACGGAATTCAGTCGCTGACACCGCCGGCACTTGCCTTGATGAAGGCAGCCAAGACGCTGGTCGCGCCGGAGCGTGTGCTGGAAAACCTCGATCTTGCTTCGCTCGGAATGGCCGATTGTGAAGTGGTTCCCTGGACCATGGGCGTCGGGCCGACGATCGAGTTTCTCAAGGAGCGGCGTGGCAAGGCCGTGACCATCCTGGCCACCGGAGACCCGATGCATTTCGGTATCGGGGCCACCATGCGCCGCATGGTCGAGAGCGATGAGATGCTGGTCATTCCGTCGCCGAGCGGCTTTTCCCTGGCTGCAGCACGAATGGGTTGGGGGCTCAGCGACGTGTCTTGCATCTCCCTGCATGGGCGCGCAGTTGCCGGTCTGCAATCGCATGTTCTGCCCGGCAACCGGATTCTCTCCCTGACCTCGGTGGCGCGCACCGTGCATGAGGTGGCGCGCGCCTTGTGCGAACGCGGCTATGGCCGGTCTCTGCTCACCGTGCTTGAACACATGGGTGGCACGGCGGAGCGGACGGTCCACGTCCGGGCGAATGACGTTGGCCCCTTTGACCCGGACAACAGGCAATTTGCCGATTTCAATGTGCTGGCAATCGAATGTGTGGCGGACGAGGGTGCCGCTATCCTGGCCCGGGTTCCAGGGCTGCCGGACGACGCCTTTGTTCATGACGGGCAAATGACCAAGCGGGAAGTCCGCGCCGTGACCCTGGCGAGCCTGCAACCCTGTCCGCAGGCGCTTCTGTGGGACGTTGGTGCTGGATGTGGTTCGGTTTCCATTGAATGGATGCGCTCTGCGCCGGGTGCCAAGGCCATTGCCATCGAAATGCAGGTGGAGCGCCGGGCGATGATGGCTCAAAATGCCACGGTTCTGGGTACGCCGCGCCTGAAGATCATTGAAGGCCAGGCGCCGCAAGCCTGTCAGGATCTGGCTGCACCCGATGCCGTTTTTATCGGCGGTGGTTTGGGGCATGAGGGTGTCTTTGAAACGTGCTGGCAGGCTTTGAAGCCCGGTGGCCGGCTTGTTGCAAATGCGGTGACACTTGAAAATGAGGCACGGTTGCTGGAATTGCATGCCCGGATGGGCGGGCATCTGATCCGTCTGTCGGTCGCCAGCGTTCAGGCCATCGGACAATACCACGGCTGGAAGCCGGCCATGCCGGTGACGCAATGGAGCCTGCACAAACCCTGGGGCAGTGCATGACGGGCAAACTCTACGGACTTGGCGTGGGGCCGGGTGATCCTGAATTGCTGACCTTGAAGGCGCATCGATTGCTGCAATCCTGTCCGGTGGTCGCCTATCCGGCGCCCGATAGCGGCGCGAGTTTCGCCCGCCAGATTGTCAGCGAGTATCTTGATGCGCGACAGATCGAATATCCGATTGTTGTGCCGATGCGGGTTGAGCGGTTTCCGGCCCGGGAGGTCTATGATGCGGCGGCGCGCGACATTGGAGACTATCTGACTGCCGGGCAGGATGTTGCCGTTCTGTGTGAGGGCGATCCGTTTTTCTATGGGTCCTTCATGTATCTCTATGAACGTCTGGCAGGTGAATTTGACTGCGAGATCGTACCGGGCGTGTCGTCCATGATGGCCGGGGCGGCGGCGCTCAAACGCCCGCTGGCGGCGCGCAATGACGTGCTGAGTGTTGTGCCTGGGCCCTTGCCGAATGATGCGATTGCCGCAAGGCTGGAGCAGGCGGACGCCATTGCCATCATCAAGATCGGCCGACATTTTGCACGCATCAAATCCCTGTTGGAAAAACATGATCTGGTGACCTGTGCCGGCTATCTGGAACGTATTTCTCTTGCTGATGAACGCATCATGCCATTGGGCGAGGCCGAAGGTGATGCCCCCTATTTTTCGATGATCCTGATTTACAAGGGATCGGAGAACTGGGTTGCCGGACTGCCTGTGGAAACAAGCGGTTCTCGACGTGATACCGCGCAGGCAAAGCCCGCAAGCAAACAGGATTGTTGAAATGAAACCTGCAATCATCGTTCTCAGCGAGGCGGCAATGCCCCTGGCGGGTAAAATCGCCAAAGCACTTGGCGGACGCATTCATGGCGCCCGATCCCGGGTAACGCAGGCCGATGAAGTGTTCGAAAGTGCCGCAGATCATATTGGCCAATTGTTCAGGGCCGGACATCCCGTCATCGGACTGATGGCCAGTGGCGCGCTGATCCGCCTGCTTGCGCCGCATCTGGCGGACAAATCTCTTGAGCCGCCGGTGATTGCCGTGTCGGACGATGCTTCCAGCGTTGTTCCACTGCTCGGTGGTCATCACGGTGCCAATGATCTGGCGCGTCAAATTGCAGCCCTGATTGATGGTCACGCCGCCATAACGACGGCGGGCGACCTGCGTTTCGGGGTGGCATTGGACGCACCGCCGGACGGTTATGTGCTGACCAATCCGCAAGCGGCCAAAGCGGTCATGGCTGAACTTGTTGCGGGCGGCAAAGCGGCATTTTCCGGCAAGGCCGACTGGATCACGCGGTCAGCCATTCCCATGGCAGCAGATGGTGCGGTCAAATTGACCGTGAGTGATCAATTGTCAGAGCCGGCAGAACTGGAACTGATCTATGCGCCCCAAACACTTTGCCTTGGCATGGGGTGCGAACGGGGGACTGAACCGCAGGAGGCGATCGATCTGGCGCAGCAGGTTCTGGCTGAAGCAGGCCTTTGCCCTGCTGCTTTGAGCGGCGTTTACTCGATTGACCTGAAAGCAGACGAGACGGCCATTCACGCCGTTGCGGATCATTTCGGGGTGGCTGCCCGGTTTTTTGATGCGGCAACGCTTGAGGCGCTTTCAGATCGGCTTGAGAACCCATCCGACGTGGTGTTTGCCGAGGTTGGCTGTCATGGCGTGGCTGAAGGCGCAGTATTGGCCGCTGGTGGGGCCTGCGCAAGCCTCATCGTTGCAAAACGCAAATCCAGACGGGTCACCTGCGCCATCGCCAGGGCAGCAGAGCCGGTCAATGCCGCTCTATGCGGGCGTGCACGCGGCACATTGTACATTGTCGGCATTGGCCCGGGCGCAGAGGCATGGCGCTCTCCCGAAGTCTCGTCGATGGTGTCCCGTTCAAGCGACCTGGTGGGCTACACGCTCTATCTGGATCTTCTCGAACAGCTCGCGGATGGCAAGATCCGCCATGATTTTGATTTGGGCAAGGAAGAGGCGCGCGTTCATCACGCCATGGAGCTGGCCGGGCAGGGCCGCACGGTCTCACTCGTTTGTTCGGGGGATGCGGGCATCTATGCGATGGCAACCCTGGCCTTTGAACTTCTCGACAAGGGGCAGTCCAGTCAGGCGCATGAGAACGGTCTGAGCGACGCGGCGCGACGCATTGAACTGGTCGTCTCGCCCGGAATTTCCGCCCTGCAGGCCGCTGCCGCGCGAGTCGGTGCGCCGCTGGGCCATGATTTCTGTACCATTTCGCTGTCGGATCTGCTGACGCCATGGCCGGATATTCAAAAACGCGTCAAGGCAGCCGGAGAAGGCGATTTTGTCATTGCCTTTTACAACCCGGTTTCGAAACGCCGCAGGACACAATTGGCCTACGCCCGTGATGAATTGCTGAAATATCGGCCATTCGGCACGCCCGTGGTGCTTGCGACAAATCTTGGGCGCGAGGGTGAGCGCATCCGTACTGTGCCGCTTGGTGACCTGCAGGTGGATGATGTGGACATGCTGACGGTTGTCATTGTCGGTTCTTCCCAGAGCCGCACAGTGATATCGGGCGATGGCAAGAGCTGGGTCTACACACCGCGCGGCTATGCCGCCAAGGCCGATAGCGTGATTGATGAAAAGGAAACAGCAATATGACGGTCTATTTCATTGGTGCTGGCCCGGGAGCCGCTGACCTGATCACCGTGCGTGGCCTGCGTCTGGTTGAGCGATGCCCGGTGTGTCTTTATGCAGGCTCCCTGGTGCCGGAGGAAATTGTCTCGGCTGCGCCCGAGGGCGCGGTGGTGATGGATACGGCACCAATGCATCTTGATCTCATCATTGGGGAAATGGAAAAGGCGCATCTAGAGGGCAAGGATGTGGCGCGCGTGCATTCAGGCGATCCGTCGATCTACGGCGCTGTTGCCGAACAGATGCGGCGTCTTGAGGTGCTAGATATCGATTATGAAGTGATCCCAGGCGTGCCTGCCTTTGCCGGTGTTGCCGCCCGTTTGAAAATGGAACTGACCCTGCCGGAGATCGCCCAGACGATCATCATCACGCGCACCGGCATGAAGGCGTCTTCCATGCCGGAAGGCGAGCAATTGGAGATTCTCGGCCAATCGAAGGCAACGCTGGCCATTCATCTGTCGATCCGAAATCTGGATTATGTGCGCGATTCCCTTGTGCCCCATTATGGCGCGGATTGCCCCGTGGTGATTGCCTATCGTGCCACCTGGCCCGATGAACTCTATATCCGCACCACGCTTTGCGAAATGAAGCAGGAGGTGCGAAAGGCCAAGCTGACTCGCACCGCCCTGATCATGGTCGGACCGGTTCTGGGCAAAGTGCAGTTTCGCGACTCGGCACTCTATGATGCCGACTATTCTCATGTGTTGCGCAATGCCGGCAAAAAGAAAAAGCGTGTTGCCGTTTAAGCGATGGCGGTCAGTACACTTTCAACCGCGTTGAAGGCGCCTCCCGTTTCTGCGGTGGGGCGATCAATCATGATGATTGGGATGGACAATCGGCGCGCTGCCAGAATTTTGGCATATGCACCGTCGCCGCCGGAGTTGCGGCAGACGATGTGGCTGACCTTGCCGTTGCGCAGCAGGCGTTCTTCTCCTGCCGGATCTGCGGAGGGTTTGCCGATGATCAGTTCAAACGATGGGAACGCAAGGGGTTCATCCTGGCGATCGACCATCCTAATGATGAAATGCACATCAGAGCGCGCGGTGAAGGCCGCGATATATTGGCGCCCCAGTGCCAGCAGGACACGGCTGGATGGCGGAATGGCCTGGCAGGCCTGTTGCAGCGTCTTCACGACGATCCAGCGATCACCGGGCTGCTGTGGCCAGGCGGGACGTTGTAGGACAAGAAGGCGGGTGCCCGAAATCTCAGCAGCGCGTGCCGCATTGGCCGAGATTGTTTCGGCAAAGGGGTGGGTCGCATCGACGAGCACATCAATGGCTTCCTCGCGCAGAAATGCGGCCAGGCCTTCGGCGCCGCCAAAGCCGCCGATACGGATTTCACCGCTGGTGCGTCGCGGATCCAGTGTGCGTCCGGCGAGAGATGTAATGACCCGATATCGGGCGCGCGCTGTAAGTCTTTCGGCAAGTTCGCTTGCCTCTCCGGTTCCGCCGAGAATCAGCACGGATTTACGGATATCGGGCAAGAATGCTTCCCTTCCGATCGACCACGATGATATCGACAGAAACCTCGGCGTCACGCAGGGTGCCTTTGGCCGCCTCGCATGCCATGCGGGCGATGATGGGCGTAATGTCGATGTTCAGTTCCTGAGTCATTTGAAGGACTTCCAGGGCGGTGTTCGCAGATTGAATCCGCTGCTTCAGTTCGTTGTTCATGTCTGCCGCAGGGATGATATCTGCGAGGAATTCCATGTCGACCTGACTGCGGCTGGAATGAAGGTCCATGGCGCCCTGGGCGAGCTTGACGAGCTTGGCAAAACCACCGGCAATCGTCAGCCTCTCGACGGGATGTCGGCGCAGGTATTTGAGCAGGCCGCCGGCGAAATCTCCCATATCCAGAAGCGCAATGTCGGGAAGATTGTAAATCTTTTGAGCCGCGGTCTCCGAGGTCGATCCCGTGGCGCCCAGCACATGGTTCAATCCGGCGGCCCGTGCCACGTCAATGCCGCGATGGATGGAGTGAATCCAGGCGGAACAGGAGAAGGGGTGCACGATACCGGTTGTGCCCAGCACCGACAGTCCGCCGACAATGCCCAGTCTGGGGTTCCAGGTCTTCAGGGCGATGGCATCGCCACCGGGAATGGAAATGGTGATTTCCACATCGGCAGGCAAATCGTATTCGCTGCAGATCTCGTTGACGACCTCTTCCATCATGGTGCGCGGAACCGGATTGATTGCCGGTTCACCAACGCCGACCGGCAATCCGGCCAGGGTGACCATGCCCACACCGTCTCCGGCGGCGAAACGTATCCCGCTGCCCGGCGCGAGCGGTTGTACCGTCGATATGATGGTTGCGCCATGGGTGACATCCGGGTCGTCACCGGCATCCTTGACGATGCCTGCAGAGGCATAGCCATCGCCCAGCGATTCATAGGTCAGGGCAAAGGCGGGCTGCTGGCCTTTTGGCAGCGTGATGGTGACTGGATCAGGGAATGTGCCGGTGATCAGAGCCGTCAGCGCAGACTTGGTTGCAGCCGTGGCGCAGGCACCGGTGGTCCAGCCCCTGCGCAAGGGGGCGGGTTGAGACATTGGTTGGGACAGGGGCGCTGTGTCAGACGTGATCGTGTCTGGCTTGATTGCGTCTGGCTTGGATTCGTCTGGCTTTTCCGTCATGCTGAACTTATAGGCGAGGGAAAGTGCAAGCGAAAGACATCACTGGAGTTGCTTTATGGCGGATGAACTGTTTGAAGGCCTTCCCGCCATGCAACCTGGATCCGTGTGGCTTGTCGGCGCAGGCCCCGGTGATCCCGGCCTGCTGACGATGCATGCCGTCAATGCGATCAGACAGGCCGATGTTGTCGTCCATGACGCTCTGGTCAACGCCAAATGCCTGAAACTGGTAAAACCCGGCGCGGTGCTTGAATATGCCGGCAAACGCGGTGGCAAACCATCAGCCAAACAGGGCGACATTTCGCTGCGTCTGGTTGAACTGGCCAAACAGGGCAAAAAAGTATTGCGGCTGAAGGGTGGGGATCCATTTGTCTTCGGGCGCGGTGGTGAGGAAGCCCTCATGCTGGTCAGGCACAATATACCGTTCCGGGTGGTTCCGGGCATTACGGCTGGTATCGGCGGCCTTGCCTATGCGGGAATTCCTGTCACGCACCGTGATGTCAATCACACAGTCACCTTTTTGACCGGACATGATTCCAACGGCATCGTGCCGGACAGAATTGACTGGCTGAGTATCGCCAAGGGCTCGCCGGTGATAGTCATGTATATGGCGATGAAGCACATTGCCACCATAACGCAGCGGCTGATCGAGGCAGGGCGCAAGCCGCAGGAGCCTGTCGCCATAGTCTGCAATGCAACGACAGAACAGCAGCAGGTTCTGGTCACCAGCCTTGCCAATGCCGAAAAGGACCTGATCGTTGCAGGTCTGTCACCCCCGGCCATCGTGGTGGTTGGTGATGTCGTTTCATTGCGACAGACACTCGACTGGATGTCCCCCGTTGATGTGTCGATCGCTGCATCAGATGTTTGAAAGGCCTATATAAATGAGTGGATTTCTCATCGCCTCGCCCATGTCGGGATCCGGCAAGACCACCTTTACGCTGGGGCTTTTGCGGGCCATGACCCGGCGGGGAATGAAGGTGGCGCCAGGCAAGGCAGGCCCCGACTATATTGATCCTGCCTTTCACGCTGCAGCCAGTGGTCAGGTCTGCCTGAATTTTGATCCGTGGGGCATGCGTCCTGAACTGCTGTTGGCCAATGCCGGACTTGCGACGGGCGGCGAACGCCTGCTGGTGGTGGAGGCCATGATGGGCCTGTTTGACGGTGCTGCGGACGGATCGGGCACAGCGGCCGATCTGGCGGAGCTTTTGAACCTGCCGGTCATTTTTGTCGTCAATTGCGCGAAAATGTCTCAATCCGTGGCGGCCATGGTGCAGGGGTTCAGCGCCTTCAATCCCAATGTGTTGATTGCCGGGGTCATTCTCAACAATGTTGCAAGCCCTCGCCATGAGGCCATGCTGCGCGCGGCGCTGGACAAGATCCGCATGGATGTCCTGGGTGTCCTTTATCGCGATGATCAACTGATTCTGCCTGAGCGCCATCTTGGTTTGGTGCAGGCCAATGAACATCAGGGGCTGGAGGCCTTCATCAACAGGGCAGCGGACCTTGTTGAAGGGCAATGTGATCTTGAAAAAATCGTCAGCGCGGCACGGTCACTCTGGCCGTTTGAAACGCAGTCCAATATTCAAAGATTGCCGCCGCCAGGACAGCGCCTGAGTGTTGCCCGTGATGTTGCCTTTTCCTTTGCCTATGAACATCTCCTGATGGGTTGGCACAGGCGCGGTGCGCAAATATCCTTCTTTTCTCCTCTCGCCAATGAAGGGCCGGCTGCCGATTGTGACGCCATCTATCTGCCCGGTGGCTATCCGGAATTGCATGCTGGAACATTGGCGGGTGCCGATCAGTTTCGCGCGGCGATGATTGCAGCAGCAGACCGTCAGGTCCCCATTTATGGTGAGTGCGGTGGCTATATGGTTCTGGGCGATGGGTTGATTGATGATGCCGGCGATGCGCATGCCATGCTCGGATTGCTGCCGCTGACGACCAGTTTTGCCAGCCGCAAGCTGCATCTGGGGTACCGACGGATTTCGCCGATCCAGCCGTTTTTCTGGTCGCAGCAGCTCAATGCACATGAATTTCACTATGCATCCATTGTCGCGGAAGGGGATGCTGCTCCATTGTTTTCAGTCGAAGATGCGCTGGGCAATGACCTTGGTTCGGCCGGTTTGCAACGCGGTTCGGTTGCCGGATCATTCATGCATGTCATCGATCTGGCGCAATCGGTGTGGCAATCGGCTTGATGGTGCGCCCGGTTTCAACGATTGAGCATGGCGGCGGGCTGACGAAGGCCTGTGCCCTTTATGGTGGTCAGCCGGAGGAGTGGCTTGACCTTTCAACCGGTATCAATCCCATTGCGATCCCGGTGCCGAAGATAAGCCGGGACATCTGGTCTCGCCTGCCGGACGAAAGTCTGGTGGAAAGAGCGAGCCTCGGCGCTGCCAAAGCCTATGGATCAGCGCCCGGCATCATGCCGCTTCCGGTGGCCGGAATCCAGGGCGTGATTCCCTTGCTGCCGCAGCTGTTTGATGGACCAGTGGCGATTTTGGGGCCAACCTATGAGGAATATCGGCTGCGTTTTGCGCAGGCAGGTTGTGCGGTCGATGTGATCAGCGATATCGGGGAGATTGCTGCCCATCACAAATTGGCGGTGATCGTCAATCCCAACAATCCGGATGGACGGGTGGTTGCACCAGAGACTGTGCTGTCGCTGGTGCAGAACATGCGTGAGCGGGGCGGGGTGGTCATCGTCGATGAGGCCTTTGTCGACATGCGGCCGGAGGTCAGTGTTTGCGCGCTGGCCGGTCAACATGAAAACCTCATCGTGCTTCGGTCCTTCGGAAAGTTCTACGGGCTTGCCGGGATTCGGCTGGGTTTTGTGGTGGCGGCGCCCGACATTCTATGGCGTATTCGCGATGCGCAGGGTCCCTGGGCTGTTTCCGGCCCGGCTCTGGAGATCGCTCGTGCGCTTCTTTCCGATGAGGCCGCCGCTGCCGAGATTGCCCGGCAGATAGTTCCGCGGCGGCAGGCATTGGGCGAGGTCCTGTCAGATGCAGGGCTTAAAGTGCTGGGTGGAACAGACCTCTTTGCCCTTGTCGAGGATGATCGTTCTGGCGCTATTTTCCAGGCCCTTTGCAAAAGCCACATTCTGACACGCCCCTTCAGCTATGCGCCGCAGTGGCTGCGGTTCGGCCTTTGTCCTGACAGCCCATCCGAGGCGCGTTTGCGCCTGGCACTGAGAAATCTTTTTGATTGTTAATCGCATCAGCGAGGCGATATCGGCTTGGAACATAATCTGCTGATACTGGCATTTGCACTTCTGCTTGACCTTTTCGTCGGAGATCCGGATTGGCTTTGGCGGAGGCTGGCCCATCCGGTGGTTTGGTTTGGCCGGATGATCGGGCTTGCCGACCATCTTGCGAACCGGCCGGGCGACAGCGACGCAAGGCAAAAGCGCAATGGTGTCGTTGCCATCCTCTTATTGCTTCTTGTCAGTGCTTTGGTCGGGCTTTTCCTGTCAAAAATATTCCTGGTGCTCAAATTTCCCGGTGCATTGCTGGAGATCGCGCTGGTTGCTGTCCTGCTTGCCCAAAAAAGCCTCGCCGACCATGTCAGCCGGGTTGCATCCGGCCTGCGCAAGGGAGGCCTACCAGGCGGCAGGCAAGCGGTCGCAATGATTGTCGGGCGCGATCCGCAAAGCCTGGATGACGGCGGTATCTGCCGGGCGGCAATCGAAAGCCTGGCGGAGAATTTTTCTGATGGCGTGGTCGCGCCGGCGTTCTGGTATGCGCTGTTCGGACTGCCGGGACTGCTGGCCTACAAGATGCTCAATACGGCCGATTCCATGATCGGTCACAAAAACGAAAAATATGGCTGCTTCGGCTGGGCCTCAGCCAGGCTTGATGACCTCGTGAACTGGCTGCCTGCCCGTCTTTCAGCCGTTTTGTTGGCCCTGTCGGCCTTGCTGAGATTGGGCAGGCCCAGTGCTGCTCGCGCCTTTGATGTGGCACGCCGTGATGCCGGGTTGCATCGTTCCCCTAATGCCGGTTGGCCGGAGAGCGCCATGGCAGGGGCTCTTGGTCTGGCACTTGCCGGAGAACGTATTTACGCAGGCGTGAGTGTGCGCGAACCGATGCTGAACAGCGCTGGAAAACGTCAGGCGACAGCCGGTGATATCGACCGGGCAATCGGTGTTTTTTACGGTGCCTGCTGGATGCTCGTGAGCCTGGCAATCGCTGTTTTTCTTGGCCTGTGGCTCCCAGGTTGATATTGCTGCGGCGCGCTGACGAAACCGTTTATTAGCAAAAGCGCAGGTAACCATAAGTTATATAAGCACTTTTCGTAAAGGAATTCATGTCTATACTGATACCCGATTGGGCATCGCGGGGATTTCTTTGATCCGCAATGCGCATGCGCGATTTACGTGGGGTGAAACATACGACGGGACTGACTGGTTGCTTTCCAGGGTTCCAGCTCGGAGGGAAAATGAGAAAAATATTCATTGCATTGCTGTTAAGTCTTGCCTTTGTTCCATTGGGTTCATGGGCGGCAAAAGCCACGACCTTGACGGCCCGGATCGACATTTCGAACCAGACGATGGTGGTGACCCATCATGGGCGGGTCAAATACCGCTGGAAGGTGTCGACTGGTCGCAAGGGCTACTATACACCAACGGGGTCCTACAGCCCGAAATGGTTGTCAAAAAACCATCGGTCGCGCAAATACAACAATGCGCCGATGCCCTATGCGATCTTTTTCCGCGGTGGTTATGCCGTTCATGGGACAACTGATCTCAAACGTCTGGGCAGAAGAGCATCCCATGGTTGCGTGCGCCTGGATCCAAACCATGCCGCAAAGCTGTTTTCGCTGGTAAAGCGTGAAGGGTTCAAGAACACCAGGATCATCATCAGGCAGTAGATGCTTTGATCTGACTAATGGAACCCGTGGCGGCCAGCTTGGCCGCTACTGTCCAATCTGCGCCTTGTCTACAGCGTGTGTTTGATATTCCAGCGATCATGGAACCACATCCATTGCCCTGGATATTCACGCACCCAGCTTTCAACCTTGTCGTTGAGCAGTTGAGCCGTGGCGGTCATGTCAACATGACCGCTTTCATCGCGCGGGATGGTGATGGCCGGTTCGATTTCCAATCGAAAACGACCACCCGGCAACCGGATGGACCGTGCCGGGAACACGTCACAATCGTAGTTGCGGGCAAGTTTTGCCAGTAGCGGATTTGTGTGGACTTTCAGACCGAAAAACTGGGTTTTGCGACCCTTGTGAAATTTCTGATCCACAAGCAGGCCAACGCCCTTGCCAGCCTCCAGAACACCGGCCAGATTCCATGCGGCGCCAGCCTTTGACGGGACAAGGCGGCCCATATGGGTGCGTCGCGCCGAAAGCAGACGTTTGGCGATATAGGGATTGTTTGGCGGCCGGAACATGGCTGTGACATTGAGACCGTATTTTGCGGCGACAATGGGCAGCAGTTCGAAATTTCCGCTATGCGCGGTGAAGACGATAAAGGGGCGGGGGTTTTCAATCAGGTCATGGAACCGCTTGGCCCCAACCACTTCAATCAGCCCGTTGCCGTCCTCGTCGATATCGTTGTCGATCAATTCATCGACAAAAATATATTCAGCCATCAAACGGGCCATATTGCCCCACATATCCAGAGCAATGGCTTCGCGTTCCGCCAGGGGTTTGTCCGGGAATGCCCTCTCAAGATTGCGCAGCACCAGCTTGTGGCGGGCGGTTTTGGGTCCAATCCAGTAGGCCATTTTTTCGGTAAAACGAATGGCCCGGCGCGCGGGTAGCAATCTGAGCAGAGCCAGAATTGCAAACACCACCTGCGCGACGATCCAGTTTTTTGTCTTGTAGATGCGGATTGCTATTCGCGTTGTAAAAAGGTTCACGCGTCAATCCATATTCAGTATGATTTTTCCAAAGACCTTGCGGCCTTCCATACGTTCCAGAGCCTGGTCGATATCGGTCAGTTCCACTTGCGTGTCGATGACCGGATGGACGAGGCCGCGCGCCATTTTCTGCATGGCATCGGCCATGTTTTCCATGCGACATCCGAACGAGCCAATCAGCCGCAATTGCTGTTGGAACAGCTGCATCAGGTTCATGGAGGTCGAGACACCGGATGTCGAGCCGCAGGTGACCAGACGGCCGCCGCGCTTCATGCACAACATGGAGCCGGCCCAGGTATCCGCGCCGACATGTTCAAAAACAACGTCGACGCCCTTTTTGCGTGTCAATTTGCGAACAACGCCTTCAAAGCGGTCCTCGCGGTAGTTGATGACGTGATCGGCTCCCAGCGCCTTGGCCTTTTCGATTTTATCGTCCGAGCCAACGGTGGTGTAGACCGTGCAGCCGTGTTTCTTGGCCAGTTGGATGGCAGCCGATCCAATGCCGGATCCACCGGCATGGATCAGGATGGCCTCTCCGGGCTCCAGCTTGGCGTTGTCGAACAGCATGTGTTCCACCGTGCCAAATGTAACGGGGGCCAATGCTGCACCAATGGCGTCAACGCCGTGAGGGGCAGGCACAAGCAACCGGGCCGGAACATTGATCTTTTCCTGGGCAAAACCGTCGAGATGGAAGCCATAGACACCCGAAACATGCTCACAAAGGTTGTCGCGGCCTTCACGGCAGGGACGGCACAGTCCGCAGGTCTTTGCGCCATAGATTGAAACCAGTTGACCAGGCAGCACGTTTGAGACGCCGGGGCCAATGGCTTCGACCTCGCCTGAGGCTTCGGCGCCTATCACCAGGGGCAGTTTGCGTTTGGCAAAAGCCATGCCACGCCAGCCCCATACGTCGATATGGTTGAGCGCGACGGCCCTGATCCGCAAAGTGACCTCTCCGAAGGAAGGTGCCGATGGCGGCGGAACGTCCACCACCTGCAGGTTACGGTCTTCAATGAGCTGCAGTGCGCGCATGTCTGTGCTGTGTCCTTGGTGTTGGCGGTATTGAACCCAAAATTTTCTAAACAGCCGTTTAGGCCGGTTCTGCCGTCATGACAAGGCATGCATTCTGTCCGCCGAAGCCAAAGGAGTTGGACAGAACCGATGTGACATTGTGATCGCGTTTGACATTGGGCACCACATCCATCTCGATTGCCGGGTCCGGATTTTCGTAATTGATGGTCGGCGGGACGGTGCCGGTGGCGATGGTCAGCAGCGAGAATATGGCTTCAACAGCGCCGGCGGCGGTCAATGTATGGCCAATCATGGATTTGTTGGAAGAGACCGGGATGTTGGGCAGGTGGTCGCCAAATACGGTTGACAGGGATTGGTATTCCATCTTGTCATTTTCAGGCGTCGATGTGCCATGGGCATTGATATAGCTGATGCCCGTTTCATCCAGACCGGCATCACTGAGCGCTGCCTGGATTGTTGCAATCGCCGGGCCGCCATCGGGAGAAGAGCGGGTGCGGTGGAAGTGGTCGGCTTTCTCGCCATATCCCTTGAGGATACCCAGGACGCGCGCGCCCCGGCCGATTGCGCTTTCCAGCGATTCAAGAACCAGCGCGGCGCCACCTTCTGCGATGACAAATCCATCGCGATCCTTGGTGAAAGGCTTTGAGGCCTTTTCCGGCTGGTCATTCTGTGTCGAGAGCGCTGACAGCAGAGAAAACCGGATCAGGGATTCGGCGTTGACAGAGCCGTCTGTGGCAACGGTCAGAGCCCGGTCGGTTCGTCCCTGACGGATGGCATCCACACCCAATTGTATGGCCGTGGCACCCGAGGCACAGGCGGTTGACAGGGTCACCGGCAGCCCGCGGGTGCCATAGGTGTCTGCAAGGCGTTCAGCCACCGTGCCGAAGAGTGCGGAACGGGTGAAGGATTCATGCGGTTTTTTGCGCAGGGTCGCCAGGATGCCGTCATAGGCGTTTTCCTCATTGGCACCAAGTCCGGCTTCGTCTGCCAGTTCAAAACGCTGAGACCATTCGCATTCCACCGGTGGTGCGGCGACGAACAGCGGACCGTTGAAATCGCCGTCGATGGACGCCTGGGCCATGGCCTCGCGTGTGGCTGCATCGGCGAAAGCAAATGACAGTTCACCGGAGATGATGGGCGCATTCATGAAATCGACTGTGCCGGAAATACGCGTCGCCAAAGCATCGGTGGGAAAGCGGGTGATGGCATGGATGCCGGAGGTGCCGCCGGTCAATGCACGCCAGTTGTCCTCCTTGCCCTGGCCAAGGGAGGTTACAATTCCCATGCCGGTCACGGCAATCAGCGGACGACCAAGATGGTCCCGGTAAGCGCGTTTTGTCATATCAGTTTTCCATTCCGGACATTCAATCGGCTTTCAGAACAGCCAGGCCTTCACCATGAACAAAACCGACAGCCGTGACCAGAGCGCTGGATGCTGCCTCTGGCATGATTGCTTCGTGATTCTGGTCAAATTGCGGTAGAATTGCTGCGCTTTTCAGGGCAAGGGCAGCCAGCGCGATGCCGATGGGAAATTGCGCTTCCATGGTATGGCCGGTCAATCCACCATAGCCGCGCAATGCGGCATCCGGCCAGTTTTTTGCGATCGTGGCTTTCTCGCGGTTCAACAGCTCGTGGCGGCCGGAAGCCCCCGACATGATCAGCAGATCAGATCCGTCAGACAGCTCGGCGTGTTTGGCCATGTCTTCAATGCGTGTTTCCAATGCACCTTCGTCCCGTGAACCGCGGTTGCCTTCAACCGCCGTCACGACGGCATAGATCGTCGCATTTCTGGCCTCTGCATGGGCGCGTGATTCAAGAACCAGAAAAGCCGATGCCGAACCCGTTATGATGCCGCCGCCGACATGGTCACGCGACCATAGTGGCTGCCAGTCACCCTGGGCGAGACATTGCATGCCTTCATAGAGAATATGCATGTCGGGACGCTCGGCATTGTAGGCGCCGCCGACAAGGGCGTGGGTCGACTGACCGGAGCGGATGCGCTCATAGGCCGTGGAAACAGCTGAGATGCCGGCGCTTTCCTCGCCCATGAATGTCTTGGAGGAGCCCGTCACCTTGTGGACGATGGAAATATTGCCGGCCAGAAGATTGGAAAGTTGTGCAAGAAACAGGGTAGGGCGCAGTTCCGTGGTCAGCTTTTCGTTCAGAAGAACCTCGCGGTCATTGCGGGTGGCAGCCTCGTTGAGGATCAAAGTGTCGACCGAGATGTCTCTTTCGCCACCACCGGCAGCCACGATCATATCCATGGTTGCGCAGGCTTCAGGATTTTCTTTCAGGCCGGCATCGTCCAGTGCCAGACCGGCCGTGAAAACACCCAGGCGCTGCCAGTTTTCCATCTGTCGCTGGTCACCGCGTCGCGGAATCTGTGTCGACCAGTCGATTTGCGGCATCGGATGAACCGGATAGGGGGCAAAGCGATCCCTGTCGATGACAGGTGCAGGTGCCTCATTGCCTTTGAGAAGTTCTTCATGGGCCTGCCGACCGACACCATGGCAACTGACGATACCGATGCCGGTTATGACAACGTCTGTTGGGCTCTTGCTCATTGTCTCGATTCCTAGATGTCGCGTTGTGCGGACAGGGCTTCGAATAGCCCGACTTCAGTGGCGCGCGATCTGATGATTGCGGGCAGGCCGCTGGTATCGAGATCCGCACCGGCATCGAATGCTGCCGTTCGAAATTTCAGTTGTCCGTCGCAAATCTTCCTGCCCTGGCTCCGGATGCGCGCTTTTGTCACTGCAAATCCCGAGCCATCATGCTCCAGATCGACTTCGATATCCAAAACGGTTTCCGGTTTGACGAAGGTGCGCATCTTGGCGCTGTCCACCGACATCAGGAATGGCATTGCGGCAAAATCATTCAGTGCCAATAGCAAAAAACCACTGGCCTGCGCCATGGTTTCAATCAACAGAACACCCGGCACCAGCGGCAGTCCTGGAAAATGCCCTTCAAACACCGGGCTGTTTTTCGGAACCGTTGATGTGGCGACGAGCTTTCCCGCCTGGAGATCAGCACGCTCCACACGATCAATCATCTGAAAATATTCAAGGTGCATCAATCACCTGTCTTGCGCCTGTTTGTTATGGGATCCGGCGCTGCAAATTCAGCCCTTGGCTGCTTTCAGTTCATCAATTTTCGCGCAGAGATTTTTGAGAACAAAATACTCTTCGGTTGCGACCTTGCCGTCATTGACCTCTTGCGTCCACTGTTCCAGTGGAATCTTGATGCCGAATTCCTTGTCGATGGCAAATACGATGTCAAGAAAATCGAGGCTGTCGATGCCCAGATCGTCAATCGTATGGCTTTCGGGTGTAATGGTTTCCCGATCGATTTCGCTGGTCTCAGCGATAATGTCGGCGACTTTGTCGAATGTGGCAGACACGTTTATATCCTTGTGTTTCGTCTGGTTTGGGTGAGCTATAGGAAAATACGATGCAAAAGCCAATGGGCTGTAGAGTGTTTCTTGGTTGAATACCATGATGGATTGCCAATTCCCCGCAATGAGCGGGCTTTGCAACCAGGCTTGTGCCATTGTTCCGGTCGGTATTGTGTACTATTTGCGCCATTGCGTGTGTCTCATACAAGGGAAATCAACAAAATGTCGAATGTCACCAAAGAACGGGTCCTCAAACAGCTTGAGGGTGTCAGTCATGAAGCCATTGGTGGTGACATCGTCAGCAAGGGCATGGTTTCGGACATCTTCATTGCCGATGGGAAGGTGTTCTTTTCCATCACAGTGCCTGCAGCACTGGCGCAGAAACTTGAGCCGCTGCGGCAGGCGGCAGAAGAATCAGTCAAATCAATCGACGGCGTCAAAGGGGCAATGGTGGCGCTGACCGCGGAAAAGAAGGCCGGTGCCGGTGAAAATGCCGCAGCCGGCGCGCCACCACCCAGGCCGCAGCCAAAGGCTGCCCAGCCGAACGCCCAGCCCACCCCTCAGGCACAACAACCTGCAAAGGCCGGCGTTCCCGGTGTTGGCGCCATCATCGCGGTTGCATCGGGCAAGGGTGGCGTTGGCAAATCGACGACGGCCGTCAATCTTGCGCTCGGTCTGCAGTCGATTGGCCTCAAGGTCGGCGTGCTGGATGCCGACATCTATGGTCCGTCAATCCCGCGGTTGCTCAATGTAACCGGACGCCCGGAGGAAATTGGCGGACGCAAGCTCAAGCCAAAGGAAGCCTATGGGCTGAAGGTCATGTCCATGGGATTCCTGGTGGACGAAGACACGCCGATGATCTGGCGTGGCCCGATGGTTGTTTCCGCCCTGACGCAAATGTTGCGGGAAGTCGACTGGGGCACGCTCGACGTCATTGTGGTCGATATGCCGCCGGGCACCGGCGATGTACAACTGACCATGGCGCAGAAGGTTCCGCTGGCCGGCGCCGTCATTGTCTCCACACCACAGGACCTGGCATTGATTGATGCCCGCAAGGGTCTCAACATGTTCAGGAAGGTGGATGTACCCCTGTTGGGTGTCATCGAGAACATGAGCTATTTCCTCTGTCCCTCCTGTGGTGAGCGGTCCGATATCTTTGGTCATGGCGGCGCGCGTGACGAGGCGGCAAAGATCAATGTTCCGTTCCTCGGGGAGGTGCCCCTGCATATGGATATTCGCAAGAATTCCGATGCCGGCACGCCGGTCGTCGTCTCCCAGTCCGACGGGCCGCATGCCCAGATCTATCGCGACATTGCCCTCAAGGTCCGCGACCAGATCATGGACAGCCAGGAGAAACTGGACGCTTCCACGCCGCGCATCGTCTTCGAATAGGCATCTGCCTATCCAGGCATGGTCGCACTGGCCGTGTCGCAATGGTCGTCTGTTCCGGGCATATACCCGGCGCAGCGCCTGCGTGTGTCCTGTGCCCAGAGGAATGCGTTAAAATTGACCAGATGATAAAAAATTTGACCTTGTGAGAAAATCAGGCCATTCTGACCTCAACGAATGGGAACAATGCCGCATAAGGGTGTCAACGAGCATCTGGCGGCTGACAATATAAGGAGGTCTGAATGTCGACACAGGCAACTCGCGACATCAAGGGCGGACGGCTTGATCCGTCGGACTATGCTGAAAATTTCTCGGATATTCATCCACCACTCAGTCGCCACGAAGCGCTGGTGGAAGCTGATCGCTGCTATTTTTGCTATGATGCACCCTGCATGACGGCCTGTCCGACGAGCATTGATGTGCCGCTTTTCATCCGGCAGATCTCCGCCGATAATCCGAAAGGCTCGGCAAAGACCATATTCGAACAGAATATCCTTGGCGGCATGTGCGCCCGTGTGTGTCCGACCGAAACCCTTTGCGAACAGGCTTGCGTGCGCGAAGCGGCGGAAGGAAAACCGGTCAAGATCGGTCAATTGCAGCGTTATGCAACAGACCACCTGATGCGCGAATTCAAGGAGCATCCGTTTCAAAGAACAGCATCCACCGGCAAGCGGATTGCCGTTGTCGGGGCAGGGCCTGCTGGCCTTTCCTGTGCCCACCGGCTGGCCATGCATGGTCATGATGTGACGGTGTTCGAAGCCCGTGAAAAGGCTGGTGGCCTTAGCGAATACGGCATTGCGGCTTACAAATCCGTTGACGATTTCGCCCAGAAAGAGCTTCAGTTCATTCTGGATATCGGCGGCATCACCATCGAGAACAACAAGAAGCTTGGCGCCGAAATCACGGTCAGCGGGCTTGCTGCCGATTATGACGCGGTTTTCCTTGGAATCGGTCTTGGCAACGTCAATGCGCTTGGTCTTGAGGGCGAAGAGGCTGACGGTTGCGTGGATGCGGTTGATTATATCGCACGGCTGCGCCAGGCCACGGATCTTTCAACCATGCCCATTGGCCGCCATGTGGTTGTCATTGGCGGCGGGATGACCGCCATTGATGTCGCCACCCAGGCAAAGCTTCTGGGGGCCGAAGAGGTGACGATTGCCTATCGCCGCGGCAAGGACGGCATGAATGCCAGCGATTATGAACAGGAACTGGCGCAGACCCATGGCGTGACCATCCGTCACTGGCTGCAGCCCAAGGCACTGGTGCTGGCGGACAATGGATCGATTGCCGGCATTGAGCTGGAATATACAAGTCAGGCCAATGGAACACTTGCCGGAACCGGGGAGACGACGACGCTTGTTGCCGATCAGGTCTTCAAGGCCATTGGTCAGCAGTTTGACGGACATCCACTGGCAGGCAGCGGCATCGATCTTGACCGTGGACGCATCAGAACAAATGACGAGCGCAAGACCAGTCTTGCCAATGTGTGGGCCGGTGGCGATTGCGTGCGAAGCGGCGAGGACCTGACGGTGGTCTCCGTGGAAGACGGCAAGGTCGCCGCTGAATCCATTCATGCAACGCTGACAGCTTAGGACCGGGAGAGTATTATGGCAGATATCTCAACGAATTTTCTTGGAATCAAATCGCCTAATCCATTCTGGCTGGCCTCGGCTCCGCCAACGGACAAGGCCTATAACGTCGAACGGGCCTTTGAAGCGGGTTGGGGCGGCGTTGTCTGGAAGACATTGGGCGAGGCCGGTCCGCCGGTTGTCAACGTCAATGGACCACGTTACGGCGCCATCTACGGGCCGGACCGTCGTTTGCTCGGGCTGAACAATATCGAATTGATTACCGACCGTGATCTGGAGATCAATCTAAAGGAAATCACCGAGGTCAAGAAACGCTGGCCGGATCGCGCGATGATCGTCTCGCTGATGGTGCCCTGTGAAGAGGAATCATGGAAATCCATTTTGCTGCGGGTCAATGAGACCGGCGCTGATGGTATCGAGCTGAATTTCGGCTGTCCGCACGGCATGAGCGAACGCGGCATGGGGGCGGCTGTCGGTCAGGTGCCTGAATATATCGAAATGGTGTCGCGCTGGTGCAAGCAATATACCGACCTGCCGGTGATCGTGAAGCTGACGCCCAATATTACCGATGTACGCTATCCGGCGCGCGCTGCGCGAAAGGGTGGTGCGGATGCCGTGTCACTGATCAATACGATCAACTCGATTGTCGCTGTCGATCTGGACAATCTTGCTCCGGTCCCGACCATTGATGGCAAGGGCTCTCACGGCGGTTATTGTGGTCCGGCTGTCAAGCCGATCGCGCTGAACATGGTGGCTGAAATTGCCCGGGATGTGGAAACGCACGGCCTGCCGATTTCCGGCATCGGCGGCATCAACACCTGGCGGGACGCAGCCGAATTCATCGCGCTTGGTTGCGGCACTGTGCAGGTTTGTACGGCGGCCATGACCTACGGTTTCAAGATCGTTCAGGAAATGACCGAAGGCCTGTCCGACTGGATGGATGAAAAGGGCTATCAGTCCCTGGAGGATTTCCTGGGCAAGGCTGTTCCCAATGTTTCGGACTGGCAGTATCTCAATCTGAACTATGTGACAAAGGCGCGGATTGATCAGGATTCCTGCATCAAGTGTGGTCGGTGCCACATCGCCTGTGAGGACACGTCGCATCAGGCGATTACCAATATGGTTGATGGCGCACGCATGTTTGAAGTGATTGACGAGGAATGCGTCGGCTGCAACCTGTGTGTGAGTGTTTGCCCCGTGGAAGACTGTATCACCATGGAAACCATCAGTGGTGTTGATCCGCGCACCGGCAAGACCATTGATCCCGACTATGCCAATTGGACAACGCACCCCAACAATCCGATGGCTGTGAAGGTCGCTGCCGAATAAAACCAGAATGTGACACAATCCCTGGCCGGGGTTTCGGCCGGGGATTGACCAAAATGGCTATTGACCCGGCGTGCTCTTGACGAACCGTGTGCGTGGTGCCAATGCACTGATGCCGATAGGAAACGGCCATGAGGGGGCATTGGATGTCTGATCGAAGCGGTGCTTTGCCGCTCTTGCCAACAGGTCTTGCGAGCGGCATGGAAAAGCTGCGCGGACATCTGGCGATGATCCTGTTTGCCGCCTTGATATCCCTGTCATTCTCCCTTGGCTCACTGGCGGCGCCGCATATCGGTCCGGCTGCCCTCAATGCCATGCGCTTCTTTATTGCGACAATGGTGATGGGATTGGTGGTTTTTGCGCTCTATCGCCGCATTCCACTGCCCAGGGCGCAGGCCTGGCGCTTCGGTGTGCTTGGTTCCTTGATGGCCATCTATTTCGTCACCATGTTCATGGCATTGGGCATGACCACGCCGATATCCACCGGAGCAGTGTTTACCCTGATCCCATTGATGAGCGCTGGTTTCGGCTTCCTGTTTCTGCGCCAGACCGTGCGTCCCATCGTTCTCATCAGCCTGCTGCTTGCCGGATGTGGTTCAATCTGGGTGATCTTTCGGGGCGATATCGCGGCCATGTTGTCGTTTGATATCGGAGCGGGTGAGATTATCTTCATCTTCGGCTGTGCCTGCCATGCAGCCTATGCTCCGCTGATCAAGAAACTGAACCGGGGTGAGCCGGTCATGCTGACCACCTATTGGACGACGGTCGCCACCTGCATTGTCATTTCGGTTTACGGCGCAAGGGAAATTGTCGCGACGGACTGGCTGTCGTTGCCCGTTGTTGCCTGGGCGTCCATTGGCTATCTTGCCATTTTCACCTCTGCCATCACGTTCTTTCTGGTGCAATATGCATCGATGCGACTGCCGGCCGCCAAGGTCCTTTCCTATGGCTATCTGATACCGGGGTTTATTATTCTCAATGAAGGATTTCTCGGGCACGGATGGGTAAGCCTTGCCGTCTTTGCAGGAGCCATTGTAACCGTTTTGGGATTGATCGTGGTGGCTTTCGCCCCGGATGTTTAATCGAGTCTGGACAGATATTGTCTTCAAATTCTGGAAGAAATGAAAAGGGGTGCATGATGGAACTAAGACAGCTTGGTGATAAGGGACCAAAGGTCGGCGCGATCGGCCTTGGATGCATGAGTTTTGCAGGCTTTTATGGCATGGCCAGCGAGGAGGAATCACACAAGACGCTGGCAAAGGCCCTGGATCTGGGCGTCACGCATCTGGATACGGCCGAACGCTATGGGGATGGCAAATCCGAAGAGATCATCGGCCGTTTCATCAAGGACCATCCCAACCGGTTCACCATTGCCACCAAGGGCGGCATACTGACGCAACCGGTGCGCGCTTTCGACAATTCCGCAGCCGGTCTGCGCCGTGCCCTGGAAGGCTCGCTCAAGCGCCTGGGCGTCGACCATGTCGATCTTTACTACGTCCACCGGCGTGAGCCGGAACGGCCGATTGAGGAGGTGACCGAGACCATGGCTGCCTTCGTGAAGGAAGGCAAAATCGGCGGCATCGGATTTTCCGAGATTTCGCCTTCCTCGCTGCGCCGCGCAGCCTCTGTTCATCCCATCCGCGCGGTACAGAGCGAGTATTCGCTGTGGACACGCATGCCGGAGATCGGTCTGATACGGGCCTGCAGGGAACTTGGCACGGCCTTTGTCGCCTTTTCACCGCTAGGCCGCGGCATATTCAACGACAAATTCCTCGATACGGAAGCTCTTGGACCGATGGATTTTCGCCGGGCGAACCCACGCTTCGAGGAACCCAATTTCACCCGCAATTGCGAAGCTATCGCAAAGTTCAATGATTATGCCCACAGTCAGGGGATGACATCAGCAACCATGGCGCTGGCCTGGGTGCTGCATCAGGCGCCGCATATCATTGCCATACCGGGAACCCGCTCACCCGAACACCTGGAGCAGGATGCAGCCGGCGGATCAGTCAAGCTGACTGAGGCGCAATGTGCGGAAATAGACCGCCTGCTGCCGCCCGGTTTTGCCCATGGCGATCGCTATTCCTACACCCAGTTGCAGGGTGTCGAGCGTTATTGCTGATATTGTCTAACGCGGCATGATCCCGTTGAGCAGGATGGTCAGAATGCTGTCGGCAGCCTTGTCGAAGAAATCCGCTTTGGCGGTTTCTTCCGGCAGGATGGCGCGGACCTGCACGTCGAAATCGGCATAGTGCTGGGTCGTTGCCCAGATCATGAAGATGAGATGATAGGGATCCACCGGGGCAAGCTTGCCTGCGGCGATCCAGTCCGCGATGACGTCGGCCTTTTCGTCGACCAGCCTTTTCAGGTTGGATTTGAGGAATTTTTGAATGGAAGGTGCGCCATGCAGGATTTCATTGGCGAAAAGCTGTGATCTTTCAGGCTGCTGTGCGGACATCTTGAGTTTTTGAATCGTGTACTTTCGCAATTCCGCGACCGGGTCTCCTGCCGGGTCGATATCCTTGAAGGGGGCCAGCCAGTCTTCCAGGGTCTTTTCCAGGACGGTGACGTAAATGTCGTCCTTGCGCGGGAAATAATAGAGCAGGTTGGGTTTCGACATGCCTGCTTTTTCGGCAATCTGGTCAATTGTTGATCCACGAAACCCATAGGCAGAAAAGACCTCGAGAGCGGCGTCAAGAATGATGCTCCGATTGATTCCCTGAATGCGTGTTTGCTTGTTAATGTTTCCGGTCATAAATTGTTAGTTTCATTGTTGTTAATGGCCTGAAGGTTGCTCATCGCGGGTGACAAGCCATGCTACAGCTTTGCGCCGGGTGCAAGCCCTCTATAATCCTGCTTGTGCCCAAAAATTGGTCTTGACCGTCTCGGGTCGCTCTTCTAGCCTACATTTTGACCATTCAGTCAAGTTTTTGCAATTGCTCTGGTGGGTGGCCCGACAATTGACTAGTCTTCAGGCTCGCCTGTCCAGTGAGAGGTTTCCGGTATGAATGCCCCCGTTACGACAAACAATCTAGACGCGTTCTGGATGCCCTTTACGGCCAATCGTCAGTTCAAGAAAAACCCCCGGATGTTTGTGGGCGCTGACCGCATGCATTACACCACCTCCGATGGGCGCCAGGTTCTGGACGGCACGGCCGGCCTTTGGTGCGTCAATGCCGGCCATAATCGGCCGCGGATTGTCGAGGCCATCCAAAAGCAGGCCGCTGAGCTGGACTACGCACCGGCTTTCCAGATGGGCCATCACAAGGCATTTGAACTGGCGTCAAAACTGGTGCAATTGACGCCGCCCGGCCTTGATCATGTCATGTACACCAATTCGGGTTCCGAATCGGTTGAAACGGCATTGAAGACCGCCATTGCCTACCACCGGGTCAAGGGCGACGGTTCGCGCTTCCGGCTGATCGGCCGTGAACGCGGCTATCATGGTGTCAATTTTGGCGGCATATCGGTGGGCGGTATCGTTCCCAACCGCAAGATGTTCGGCACATTGCTGACGGGTGTGGATCATATGCGCCATACCCATGATCTGGCGCGCAACGCCTTTACCCGCGAAGTGCCGGAACATGGCGTCGAACTGGCCGATGATCTGGAGCGTATCGTTGCCCTGCACGATGCCTCGACCATTGCTGCCGTTATCGTCGAACCTGTGGCCGGCTCCACCGGCGTGCTGCTGCCGCCCAAGGGCTATCTGCAGAAGCTGCGCTCGATTTGCGACAAACATGGCATTCTGCTGATTTTTGATGAGGTCATCACCGGCTTTGGCCGTCTTGGAACACCTTTTGCACCGGACTATTTCGGTGTTGTTCCCGACATCATGATCACCGCCAAGGGATTGACCAACGGGGTGATCCCGATGGGCGCGGTGTTTGTGACCAATGAAATTCATGATGCCTTCATGAATGGCCCGGAACACATGATCGAGTTTTTCCACGGCTATACCTATTCCGGCAACCCGATGGCCTGCGCCACCGCTCTGGCGACGCTGGAGACCTACCAGGAGGAGGGGCTGTTGACCCGCGGTGCGGAATTGTCCTCCTATTGGGAGGATGCGCTGCATTCCCTCAAGGGGCTGCCGCATGTGATTGATGTGCGCAACATCGGCCTGATCGGCGCCATTGAACTGGAGCCGATTGCAGGCGAGCCGACCAAACGTGCCTTTGCGGCGTTTCTGGATGCCTATGACAAGGGCTTGCTGATCCGCACAACCGGGGACATCATCGCCCTGTCGCCACCGCTGATTATCGAAAAGCAAGAGATCGACTTCATCGTCGACAAACTTCGTGATGTTTTAACATCGCTGAACTGATATTGACAAACTTCAAGCAAGGAGCACACCGATGACGCTAACTGGAAACATGAGGATCAACGGTGATCGCCTGTGGGATGCCATTATGGACATGGCGAAGATCGGCCCCGGCGTGCGCGGCGGCAACAATCGCCAGACGGTGACAGATGAGGATGCCGCGGGGCGGGCGCTGTTTCAAAAATGGTGCGAAGACGCCGGCATGACCATGGGCGTCGACCAGATGGGCAATATGTTCTTCCGCCGCGAGGGAACTGATCCTGATGCTCTGCCGGTCTATGTGGGAAGTCATCTCGATACCCAGCCGACCGGCGGCAAATATGACGGCGTTCTGGGGGTTCTGGGCGGGCTTGAAATCATCCGCACCCTCAATGACCTGAACGTCAAGACCAAACACCCCATCGTTGTGGTCAACTGGACCAATGAAGAAGGCACCCGTTTTGCCCCGGCCATGCTGGGTTCCGGTGTTTTCGCCGGGATGCATGACCTGCAATGGGCCTATGACCGGGAAGACGCGGAAGGCAAGACATTCGGTGACGAACTGGTGCGGATCGGCTGGCGCGGCGACGAGGAAGTCGGCGCCCGCAAGATTCACGCAATGTTTGAGCTTCATATCGAGCAGGGACCCATCCTGGAGGCCGAGAACAAGGAAATTGGCGTGGTAACCCATGGCCAGGGACTTTGGTGGCTGCAGGTTACGCTGACCGGCAAGGACAGCCATACGGGCTCGACCCCCATGTCGATGCGCAAGAATGCCGGTCTCGGCATGGCCCGGATCACCGAACTGGTGCATGAAATCGCCATGGCCAACCAGCCTGAAGCGGTTGGCGCCATCGGCCATTGCGATGTCTATCCAAATTCGCGCAACGTGATCCCGGGAAAGGTGGTTTTCACCATCGATTTCCGCACCCCGCATCAGGATATTCTCGACGCCATGAAAGCGCGGCTGGAAGCCGAAGCGCCAAAAATTGCCAAGGACCTGGGGCTTGGCATTGAAATCGAAGCGGTCGGGCATTTTGATCCGGTCACCTTCGACGAAACCTGTGTGGCGGCGGTCCGCAATGCCGCCGAAAGCCTTGGCTATTCCCATCGTGACATCATTTCCGGCGCCGGGCATGATGCCTGCTGGGTCAACCGTCTGGCGCCCACAGCCATGGTCATGTGCCCCTGTGTGGATGGGCTCAGCCATAATGAAGACGAAGAGATCTCGCCCGCATGGGCGACAGCGGGAACCGACGTGTTGTTTCACGCCGTCGTGGAAACCGCTGAAATCGTAGAATAGGCCTTGGAGGGCAACATGAGCAGCACGATTATCAAGGGCGGCACCATTGTGACCGCCGACCTGACCTATAGCGCGGATGTCAAGATCGAGCATGGCATCATCACCGAAATCGGGCCGGATCTATCCGGTGATACCGTGCTGGATGCGGCGGGTTGTTTCGTGATGCCGGGTGGCATTGATCCCCATACCCATCTGGAAATGCCCTTCATGGGGACCTATTCCACCGATGATTTCGAAAGCGGCACGCGTGCGGCTCTGGCGGGCGGCACGACAATGGTCGTCGATTTTGCCCTGCCGTCGCCCGGTCAGTCGCTGCTCGAAGCAATCCAGATGTGGGACAACAAGTCCACTCGCGCCAATTGCGACTATTCCTTCCACATGGCGATCACCTGGTGGGGGGAACAGGTCTTCAATGAAATGGAGACGGTTGTGCGCGAAAAGGGCATCAATACGTTCAAGCATTTCATGGCCTACAAGGGCGCGCTGATGGTGGATGATGATGAGATGTTCTCATCCTTCCAGCGTTGTGCGGAACTGGGCGCCCTGCCGCTGGTGCATGCGGAAAACGGCGATGTCGTTGCCCAATTGCAGGCAAAACTGCTGGCCGAAGGCAACAATGGACCGGAGGCGCATGCCTATTCGCGTCCCGCCGAAGTGGAAGGCGAGGCCACCAACCGCGCGATCATGATTGCCGATATGGCCGGCGTTCCGCTCTATGTGGTGCACACATCCTCCGAACAGGCGCATGAAGCCATCCGCCGCGCCCGTCAAAACGGCATCCGTGTCTATGGCGAGCCGCTGATCCAGCATCTGACGCTGGACGACAGCGAATATCAAAACCCAGATTGGGACCATTCGGCGCGCCGCGTCATGTCGCCGCCGTTCCGCAACAAGAAGCATCAGGATTCGCTCTGGGCCGGACTGGCTTCGGGATCGCTGCAGGTCGTGGCGACGGATCATTGCGCCTTCTCGACGGAACAGAAGCGCTATGGCGTTGGCGATTTTACCAAGATTCCCAACGGCACCGGCGGTCTGGAAGACCGCATGCCGATGTTGTGGACCTATGGTGTCGCAACCGGCCGCCTGACGATGAACGAATTTGTCGCGGTCACCTCAACCAATATCGCCAAGATATTGAATGTCTACCCGAAAAAGGGCGCCATCCTGGTCGGTGCTGATGCCGACATCGTGGTCTGGGATCCGACGCTGGAAAAGACCATCAGCGCGACCGGTCAGCAATCGGCCATTGATTACAATGTCTTTGAAGGCAAGCAGGTCAAGGGCCTGCCGCGTTTCACGCTCAGCCGTGGCCATGTGGCCATCGAAGAAGGTGCCATCAAGACGCGCGAAGGGCATGGC
Source organism: Rhizobiaceae bacterium (assembly GCA_029212415.1). Taxonomy (GTDB): domain Bacteria; phylum Pseudomonadota; class Alphaproteobacteria; order Rhizobiales; family Rhizobiaceae; genus Hoeflea_A. The sequence continues at coordinate 30,392 of JARGOF010000034.1, forward strand.
GAATTTGTCAAACGCGCGCCGTTCCAGGCGGTCAACAAGGCGCTGTCGCAGTGGAAAGACGTCACGGCCCCGCGCAAGGTGCAGCGCACCGGCATTCCGGCAAGCGGGGTGTAATGCATGGCACTGACGTTTGCCGCCAGTTCTGACTGCATCCACGGCGCGGGATTGACCGCATGAGTGTGGTTATTGAAGCAAAGGGACTGGATCTGACATTCGGCACCGGTGAGGGTGCGGTCCATGCATTGGCTGATATCGACCTGTCGATCGAGAGCGGCGAATTCGTCTCGCTGATCGGGCCGTCCGGTTGCGGCAAGACGACGCTGCTTCGGGTGATTGCCGATCTGGAAAAACCCACCGGCGGCACCATATCGGTCAATGGCGTTTCGCCGGAAGAGGCGCGGCTGGCCCGTGCCTATGGCTATGTGTTCCAGGCCGCAGCCCTCTATCCCTGGCGCACCATTGCCGGCAATATTTCCCTGCCTCTGGAAGTGATGGGGATGTCGAAGGCCGAACGTCAGCAGCGCATTGCAAAGAACATGGAACTGGTCAACCTGACGGGTTTTGAGAAGAAGTTTCCCTGGCAATTGTCCGGCGGCATGCAGCAGCGCGCCTCCATCGCCCGGGCGCTGTCGTTTGATCCGGACATGCTGTTGATGGATGAGCCCTTCGGCGCGCTGGATGAGATTGTCCGCGACCATCTCAATGAGCAATTGCTGAAGCTGTGGGCCCAGACGAAAAAGACGGTCGTCTTTGTCACCCATTCGATACCGGAGGCCGTCTTCCTGTCGACACGCATTGTCGTCATGAGCCCGCGACCGGGCCGGATCCACGAGGTGATCGACTGCGATCTGGGCGACGACCGGCCGCTGGATATCCGGGAGACCCCGAAATTTCTGGAAATTGCCCATCGGGTGCGTGAAGGGCTGCGGCTGGGGCATTCCTATGAAGATTGATGATTGCCCTATGAAGATTGATGATTGCTGGCCTATGAAGATTGATGATTGCCCGACAATGTTCAAATTCAAACGAAAGGCCGTTTGATGCTGGAACGACGCGGATTCTCGGCTCTCCTTTATGACCGGATCGTGCCCATCGGCGTTGTCGTGGCCGTCATTGTCGTGCTCTGGTATGGTTTTGCCGTTCTGCTCAACGCGCAATTCGAGCGTGATCAGGCCGCCCGCGCCAAGACCGAGATCACCACGTCCCAACTGATCGAGCGCACCCTGTCGCAGGACCGGCCATTGCTGCCGGCGCCGCACCAGGTTGTCAGCGAAATCTGGGACACGACGGTGATGAAGAAGATCACCTCCAAGCGCAGTCTGGTCTATCATGGATGGATCACGCTTTCGTCCACCTTGCTGGGCTTTCTGATGGGCACGGTGCTGGGCATTTCGCTGGCCGTGGCGATTGTCCATTCCAAGGTGCTGGATCGCAGCCTGATGCCGTGGATCATTGTCAGCCAGACGGTGCCCATTCTGGCCATTGCGCCGGTGATTATCGTGGTGCTCAACGCCATTGGCATATCCGGTCTGTTTCCCAAGGCGCTGATCTCCACCTATCTGTCGTTTTTTCCCGTGGCTGTCGGCATGGTCAAGGGATTGCGGTCACCCGATGTGATGCATCTGGATCTGATGCGCACCTATAATTCCAGTGCGGCGCAGGTTTTCTGGAAATTGCGCTGGCCAGCCTCCGTGCCCTTTCTCTTCACGTCGATGAAGGTTGCCGTGGCGATCTCACTTGTCGGTGCGATTGTCGGGGAAATGCCCACCGGCGCCGTTGCCGGGCTGGGGGCGCGTCTGCTTTCCGGTTCCTATTACGGACAGACCATCCAGATCTGGTCGGCACTGTTTTCCGCAGCCGTGCTTGCTGCCGTGCTGGTGATGCTGGTTGATCTGGTCTCGCGCATCGTCCTGCGGCGTATGGGGATGGCGCAATGAACACGCAAATACTGGCCGTAGCCGTTGCCTTCTGGCTGGTCGCCTGGCTGGTCAATACCTGGCTTGTCGGCCTCAGGCCGACCAATGGCTTTGTCGCAAAGACCATCAACCTGATGATCCCGCTGTTGTTCGGTGTCGCTCTGCTGGTGCTTTGGGAAGGGGTGATCAAGGGGTTCGATGTCTCCAAGGTGCTGATGCCGGCCCCCTCGATGGTCTGGGCGCGCATCACCTCGTCTGTCGACATCCTGTGGGCCGACTTCTATCAGACCTACATGAAGGCCGTGCTTGCCGGTTATGCCATGGGTTGCGGATCGGGCTTTATCGCCGCGGTGATCGTTGATCGCGTGCCGTTCCTGCGCAAGGGGCTTTTGCCGATCGGTAATCTTGTTGCCGCATTGCCGGTGGTCGGCATTGCGCCGATCATGATTATGTGGTTCGGTTTCGACTGGCAATCAAAGGCAGCGGTTGTTGTCGTGATGACGTTCTTCCCCATGCTGGTCAATACGGTGGCAGGCCTGACAGCCAGCGGGAACATGGAACGTGATCTGATGAGAACCTATGCCTCGAATTACTGGCAGACGCTTGTCAAACTCAGGATACCGGCGGCCATGCCGTTTATATTCAATGCACTCAAGATCAATTCAACTTTGGCCCTGATCGGCGCAATCGTTGCCGAGTTCTTCGGTACTCCGATTGTCGGCATGGGCTTTAGAATTTCAACCGAGGTCGGTCGCATGAACATCGACATGGTCTGGGCTGAAATCTTTGTCGCGGCACTTGCCGGATCACTGTCCTACGGACTGCTGGCCCTGCTTGAGCGTGCTGTAACTTTCTGGCATCCGTCCTATAGATGATGAGACAATAACAATCACGGCGGTGCCGCAACCAGAGGAGTAACGACTATGAAAAAACTGTTATCTTTGAGCCTTGGCCTTGCAATGGGCCTGACAACGGGTGCCGCAATGGCCAAGGACAGCCTTGTTCTGCAGCTTAAATGGGTTACCCAGGCGCAGTTCGCCGGCTATTACGTGGCCAAGGAAAAGGGCTTCTATGATGCCGTTGACCTTGATGTCGAAATCAAGCCCGGCGGCCCGGATATCGCTCCGGCACAGGTGATTGCCGGTGGCGGCGCCGATGTGGTCATCGACTGGATGCCGTCTGCCCTGGCTTCGCGCGAAAAGGGTCTGCCCATCGTCAATATCGCCCAGCCTTTCAAGGAATCGGGCATGATGCTGACCTGCCTGAAGGAAAGCGGCATCAAGACACCGGAAGATTTCCGTGGCCGCACCCTGGGTGTGTGGTTCTACGGCAATGAATATCCGTTCCTGTCATGGATGAGCCATCTGGGCATTCCGACCGACGGTTCTGCCGAAGGCGTGAAGGTTCTCAAGCAGGGCTTCAATGTTGATCCATTGCTGCAGAAGCAGGCCGACTGCATTTCCACAATGACCTACAATGAATATTGGCAGATCCTTGATGCAGGCATTTCCGCTGATGAGCTGATCACCTTCAAATATCAGGATCAGGGCGTCGCAACCCTCGAAGACGGCATCTACGTGATGGAAGCCGATCTGGAAGATCCCAAGAAGGTCGACATGTATCGTCGCTTCGTCAAGGCCTCGATGCAGGGATGGAAATATGCTGAAGAAAACCAGGAAGAAGCCGCCAATATCGTCCTGGACAATGATGCAACCGGCGCCCAGACCGAAAAGCACCAGGTCCGCATGATGGGCGAAATCGCCAAGCTGACGGCCGGTTCCGACGGATCGCTGGATATGGCCGACTACGAACGCACGGTCAAATCCCTGCTTTCCGGCGGATCAGACCCAGTGATCTCGAAAGAGCCCACCGGCGCCACAACCGACGTGATCACCAAGGACAACATGTAAGTTTTGCGTCGATCATGATTGAAGAGAAGAGAGAAGGGGCCGTGTGGCCCCTTTTTTGTGGTGAGGGGGAGGGGGCGTGTTTTGATGAAGATGCCGCCTATGCGCCATTGAGGCGGGCCGAAACAACTGGCCAACCTTTTGGCTACGCGGATTGGCTGAGGATGCTGGAGACGCGAACGGGACGGGTACTTGTAGCGCTAAAGAGGGGCAGTAAGTCAAATGGAGGGATTGAGTAACCTGTCACGTAATAAAGTACACTGAACGCCTTGTCGAAGCTGGTATGGAACTATTGGGCGGCAGTGCTGGATATTCCTACGACAGTGCTCTGGCGGAAGCTATCAACGGACTTCACAAGGCTAAAGTGATCCAGAGACGTGGCCCGTGGCCCAGCTTCGAAGCTCCCGAATTCGCCACGCTTAAATGGGGTGACCTGTTCGAAAATCGCTGCCTTGCGGAATCCATCGGCAATATCCCGCCAGTTGAAGCCGAACAATGCTGCTACTCCGGCTGGACGAACCAGTTATCGCAGCATAATGTAAGGAATGCAGCCTCCGATAATCCTTGGACCTTTAATAAACTATGACCGATTTGGCAGGACAAATTTATAAATTAAATTGACCCGATTGTAGTTTCAGCACAGGTTTAGTTTACATCATGAACATAGCTTGAGTTGTCCAATCTTTTTTAGAAATGGTCCTATGTGCGACCGGGAGGCTTATATTGGTAGCGGAACAAACGACGATCAGCCTCCGTGTAACAACGCGCGGTGAATTAACTGATTTCCTAGAACGCGAAAAAAAAGAATGCGCCCATTCAAACAAGGTGATTTCTGGAATTATCGGAAAGCTTTGGAATTATCGGGAAGAAGGTGTGGATTTCAGTCCATCCGTGGTGTATACTGACGATATTGTAGAGTTTTCCAAGAAGCTTCCCGGTTTTTCCCATTTGTTGTTAGGTGATTGTGTTGCGAGTGAGGATTCTGCAAAGAAAATACTTAAGGATTGTGCGCCTCTAACCGGTGAGAGCAGTTTAATATTTGTTGAACGAAAGGAGTGTGGGGGCAAACTGGACTATGGGATTTTTTCTTTCCTTAGATCACCTACCGCCATTGGAATTGAGGAGGCGCTTGCGCTGGACGAAAACCAATTTGCTGTTCTAATAAAAAAATCTTCGCCTACTGCGCTGCAAATTATTGGATCCAAAGGAAACTCAGTTTCCATACTAATGTCGACAGTACGTGAAACCGATAATTCTCAAGTGGAACTTGGAAAATTTGTCAAAGATCTGATCTCTGGAATCGATGGTGACTGCGAAGCATTTGAAAAGTATTTAGGGAGACTTTTTTCGAAAGAGCTTACGGATTGCCATGGAACAATATTAATATGTGCTACAGAGAATATGCACCCTGATATAGTTAGTATATCCGACAAGATATCACTAAATGAGGGAGTGGATTTCTTCACTTTATTTGAAGATTTTCGGAAGCAAGAGGATGCAGAATCGCTTCTTAAGCTTCAGCGTGCTGAAGATCTCCTAAGAGGTTTTTTATCATGTGACGGGATGATAGCTTTTTCAATCTTTGGAAAAATTCTCTCCTACCGAATTTTCTTCAAGCCCGATTATAAAGGGATTGATTTCGAGGTTGTAGGAGGCGCTCGCCGACGTGCTTTCGAGGGTATCTCTGCTCTTAAATCAAATAGTTTGAAGTCTACACTTTTTCGGTCTCAGGACGGTACCACCGCATACAAGGAGATTGCAGATGAACTCGTCTGAAGTTGTTCCATGGCAACCAGTTGCGAACCTTGTCGCTCTGGATATAGTTCAAGACCCGAAAATCATTGTTGGAAAGGCGATCAATCTGCGACCAAAGGAGCGGCAACAGGTAATCTCAAATTTTAAACTTCAAAACTACGAGATGGCTAGTAGCTATGTCTGGACCAAGTCGATGGCACTTCTGAAAAACAATCTTGCCTCAATGGGGATGGATTTTATAGGAGAACTTCTTCAGCGACCCGACATCGACGCTGACTCAGACCCATCACAATCAGTGTCGGACTTTGAGGCAATTGAATTAGCTCATGAATTGGGGGCGGTAACTAAAACCCAAAGGATGCGCTTACTTGTATCTGCAAATGTTGTCAGTCATTTTTCTAGATCGTTTGACGCCAACGATGATGGCTCTGACATGATGCATGAGGAAGCATTGCAATGTGTTAAGGTATGTGTGCAATCCGTTCTTGGATTAGATAAGGTCGAGGCTGCTCAAAGTTTTGTCGACTTTCGAGAAAGATTAAGTACTGTTACTCTTGCTTCCGATGCACCAGAAATTGTTCAACTACTCTCGTCTCCGTATTTCTACAAAAAGACGTGCATTAGTATTCTTCTAAATATATTGAAGTCTGGAAAAGGAGCCGCCCTCGAGAATGGAAGTAGAAACACTTCCACAATAATACCCAAAGTGTGGGCTGAGCTAAAAGGCCCTGAGCGCTGGCAGATCGGCCAAGCCTATTCGGAACTTTTTAATGAAGGTAAGAGTTCTGCCATCAAAACTCTACATGGCGTTTTGGTTTCGACGAGCGGTTTTGACTATGTCCCTGAAAGCTTGCGCTCAAACAGCTTTACTAAAGCTGCACATGCCGTTCTAACCGCTCACCAAGGTATGGACAATTTTTACAATGAGCCTAGACCGATGAAGGAATTGGCAGCTATGGGATCATCAATTCCAGGTCCGGCCTTTGCAAATGTGATGACTGCTACTTTGGCGATAAAGTTGGGCAATAGATATGGTTTTTCTTGGGGGGCTCAAGAGTATGCGGATAAAATACTGCAGAACTTGACTAATGAGAGATGGGCATACTATCTGACCCAGCAACTCCCGCAGGATTCTTTGATCCTCTCCAAGTTGGTTATCCTTGATTGTGCAGAACGCTGGATTTCTCTAATTCACGAGGCAGGAGTAGAGAAACCTGATACAACCAATAAAATTCTTGGGGCGCTGCTGACTGCATCCTGCGATGGAGGTGATGGTAAGGCTTCAATCGTGACTAGAAAAGCGCAGGCGTTGTTTAGCGTCTGATTTGAAAGTCCAATTACAATTACGGTTATTCTGGTAGAATTACGGTAGTTGGTATGGACGCCCCCAACGACTTCAAAATGAGCCATACTGGGTTGTGTCAAAGCAAATCAGTAGAGGAGACGTCCATGACCAATATTACAACAATCGGGTTGGATTTGGCAAAGTCGGTTTTTCAGGTTCATTGTGCTGATCGGGATGGCCAGCCGGTCCTGCGCAAGAAGTTGCGGCGCGCTTCAGGTGCTTGAATTTCTTAGAAAGTTACCGCCGTGCCTGGTTGCCATGGAGGCCTGTTCGAGTGCGATACGTCTTGCATGGCCCGTATCGCTCGCAATGTCGTTCATGGTCTGCCACATCATGTTACCCAGCGATGCATCCGGCGGGGGCAGGTGTTTTTTGAAAAAGCCGACCATGCCCTCTATCTGGATAGGCTGGTCGCCTGTGCAGCGCCCGCCTGATGCGAGATCTGGGCCTATTGCCTGATGCCAACCCTATCATTCTGGTGCCGTCCGAGGCAGATGGCCTGCGGCGGACCTTTGCCGATCTGCACCGCCGCTATACCGGGTATGTCAATGCAGGAGCACGAACCACAGGGCATCTTTGGCAGGGACGCTATGGATCGGTGGATGAAACGTATCTGCTTCACGCCATCCGTTATGTCACGCTCAACCCGGTGCGGGCGGGATTGGTCAAACGCGCAGAGGAATGGCCGTGGTCAAGCGCCCGCGCCCATCTGGCAGGCGATGACAATGGCGTTGTAAAGGTTGCGCCCGTGCTGAAGCGTGTGGGTGATTTCGCCCAGTTCCTGGGTGAACCCTTTGATGAAGATGCTGCCTATGCGCCCTTGCGGGGGATACAGGCAATCGGTCGGCCTGTCGATCAGGAGGATTAGCTGAAGAGGCTGGAGAAGCAGACGGGCCGTGTTCTCATGGCGCAAAAGAGGGGCAGGAAGAAAAAAAGGGGATTAAGTAAACGGTCACCGAAAAAAAGCTCACTTTCGCTGACACGAGGAACACGATAAAGACGATGGGTGATTTCTTCGCCTCATCAACGGGCTTGAATCCCATTGACTTGCCTGCTTGGCGAAAAAAGCAGCAGCCCGCTTCAAAATAGCGCGCTCCTGGCGAAGAACCGCCTCCCGCCAAAATTCTTCCCTTAAAACCCGTCGTTCTCGTTTGGTCACTGGACCCACCAGTCGTTATGCAAACGATCAGAAAATCCCGCCACTTTTACGGGCAAGTCCAACTTGACCCTGACCAAAAAACAACTGGCAGTGTGAATCAATAATGGCAAGACCGGCTCTATGCCGGTGATGATTTCGATCCATCGCAAGAACCCGCAAAATAATGTCGGTAGGGTGTAGACCGCGGACACAAAGCTGTTTATGGATACGTTATAGTATAACATATCATAGGAGCTATTCATGTTGAGAAATGTCCCCCGTGCCGGGCTTGCAATCGGTTCGGTCGCGTTCGCGTTGATGTTTGCAGCGCACGCAGCGCTGGCGGAAAATGAAACAAAGGAGGTCTGGCGGTTGTTTGTGACCGATCAGGAGAAGGCTGAAATTACGGTGGTCGATCCGGCGCAGGGCAGCGTTGTCGACCGGTTTTCAACCAAGGGATATGTGACGCATCTCGTGCCAAGCGATAGCGGAGAGACGCTGTTTGCCGTGCAGATGGATCATGATGTGGTGCATGTCGTCGCCAGTGGCATTTCTCTGGGCGCACATGGCGATCACAGCGACATTGCAGCCAAGGATGCACAATTGCTCCCGGTTGAGCTTACGGGTGCGCGGCCAGTGCACGCGGTGATGCATGGTCACGAGATCGTTCAATTCTACGATCGGGACGGAGAGGGGCGCGTATTTGACGAAGACGCTTTTCTAAGCGGTGACGCCACGTATACTGCAGTGAAGGGTGCGGCGCCTCACCATGGCGTAATCGTGCCGATGGGAGACTATTTTCTCGCCTCCGAACCCAATCTTGAGATCGAAATCAAGGAGGGTGAATTGCCGCCGCGATTGGGTGTAAAAGCGCTCGACAAAAACGGTCAGCCAGTGGGAGAAATTGCGACTTGCACCGGACTGCACGGAGAAGCCCATTCGGCAGGATTGGTCGCCTTCGGCTGTGATGAGGGCGTGGTGATCGCCCGATCCGATGGTGGAGAAAAGCCGACATTCGAGATGCTCGCCTATGGTGATGACATGCCGGAAGGACGGGTCGGCCACCTTGCCGGTGGCAAGGCGATGCAGTTCTTTCTCGGCAATTACGGCGCAGACAAACTGGTCATCATCGACCCATCAAGCAAGGACCCTTATCGGCTCGTCAGCCTGCCGGTGCGACTTGTCGATTTCGTCCTCGATCCGGTGGATGTGAAAATGGCATATGTGTTTACTGAAGATGGAAAACTTAATGTCCTCAATGTGTTGAGTGGCGATATCATCCGGTCTCTTCAAATCACCGAACCCTACAGCAAGGTTGGGCATTGGCGGGACCCGCGCCCGCGTCTTGCGATGATGGGTGATACCATTGCCGTGACCGATCCCCGCGAAGGCTTGATCCGGCGCGTAGATATACGTCGCTTCACGGAACTCGAATCGATTTCTGTCGGGGGGTTGCCCTTCAATATTGCAGCGGTCGGCGGTTCCGGTTTGCAGCACTGAGCCTGTTCCGGGGGGGCGGAGTGCACCCGCCCTCTCGAGGACTTGGCCTTTCTTCATCGAAACGACATTCATATTGGAACGAACATGGAATTACGGTAGTTGGTATGGACGCCCCCAACGACTTCAAAATGAGCCATACTGGGTTGTGTCAAAGCAAATCAGTAGAGGAGACGTCCATGGCTAATATTACACCAATCGGGTTGGATTTGGCAAAGTCGGTTTTGCAGGTTCATTTTGCTGATCTCGATGACCAGCCGGTCCTGCGCAAGAAATTGAGACGCGCTCAGGGGGCAACTGGCGCGGACAAGTGTTTTTCGAGGAAGCCGATTACGCGCTGTACCTTGATGTGCTGGCCGAGAGTGCAGCGCCCGCCTGATGCGAGATCTGGGCCCATTGCCTGATGCCAACCCTATCATTCTGGTTCCGTCTGAGGCAAATGGCTTGCGGCCTACCTTTGCCGATCTGCATCGCCGCTATACCGGCTATGTCAATGCACGAGCACGAACCACAGGGCATCTTTGGCCGGGATGCTATGGATTGGTGGATGAAACACATCTGTTCCACGCCAACCGTTATGTCACGCCAACCCAGTGCGGGCAGGATTGGTCAAACGGGCGGAAGACTGGGCATGGTCAAGGGCCCGCGCCCATCTGGCAGGCGATGACAATGGCGATTTAAAGGTGGCGCCCGTGTTGGGGCGTGTGGGTGATTTCGCTCAGTTCCTCGGCGAACCCTTTGCTGAAGATGCCACCTATGCGTCCTTGAGGCGGGGAGAAACAATTGGCCGGCCTGTTGGCGAAACAGAGTGGTTGAAGACGCTGGAGAGGCAAGCCGGACGGGTTCTTGTGGCGCAAGAGAGGGTGGGGACGCCAAATACGGGGTCAAATACGGTCAAGCAAGCGTGACTCAGGGTGACAACGCGGTTACCGGTTTGCATGGTAGATCGTTCATTGAACGCGATGAAGAGAAAAGATCATGAACAGACAAGCAGTTCTTATGGTGGTTTGCAACGTGGCGCCTGGCGGCGCCCTGACGCTGGCTCACGCCCGAAATGCTTCGTTCGGCAAGGCAGGGGACACCGGATACGCCGAAAAATTGTGACACATCATGCTGGATCAAAAGCCGGTTGGCGTGGATTCGATCAAGGTTCCATTGTTCGAAGGAAATGAGCCGAACGTTACTCTTCAGGAGGTTCCGGCGACCCGTGCAACGGTCAACGGCCACACTGGATGGCGACTGGTCAAACGTAGCCCAAACGTAGCCAAGGCGGCGAGGCCTCAGAGATCCTGAATTCGAAAGAGCATTCGCGCAGACAAAAGCCGTCCCGGCATGAAGCCTGGCCGCTGGTTCGATCGAAAAACAACACAATGCCAAATCTGGAAGGTTGATTAATGCCCAATTCTGTCGACGAGACGATGACTGCAAGTCTCGGCTATCTTTCAAGCCTATTCGTTTTTGTGATTGGCCTTGCTGTGCTGGTCATCGTCGTGATTTTCATCATAGATGTCACGCAAACAGCAGACGCGGTGCGCAGGAACTACCCTGTTGTGGGGCGCTTCCGGTCTCTGTTTACATCATTGGGAGAGTTTTTTCGCCAGTATTTTTTTGCGATGGATCGTGAAGAGATGCCATTCAACCGGGCGGAAAGGGACTGGATCGGCCGGGCTTCGAAAGGGCGCGACAACACTGTGGCATTTGGTTCCACCAAGCTTTTGAATGTGCCCGGTACCGCCATTTTTGTAAACTGCCCGTTTCCCACGTTGGATGAAGATGCGGTTGAAATACAGCCTTTGAAGATTGGTCCATATTGCAGAAAACCTTACGATGCACCGTCGTTTTTCAACATCTCTGCCATGAGTTACGGAGCGCTTTCTACCCCGGCGGTAAGGGCTCTTTCGGCGGGCGCCAAGATGGCAGGATGCTGGATGAATACGGGGGAGGGCGGGCTGTCACCCTATCACCTTGAAGGCGGTGCTGACATCGTCTTTCAAATAGGCACCGCCAAATATGGTGTACGCGACGCGCAGGGCAACCTGTCGGATGCCAAGCTGAAAGAGGTGGCCGCCCATGATCAGGTAAAGATGTTCGAGCTGAAACTCAGTCAGGGTGCCAAGCCCGGCAAGGGCGGCATTTTGCCTGCTGTGAAAGTAACGCCGGAAATCGCCAGAATACGTGGCATTCCGGTCGGTCACGATTCAATTTCTCCTAACCGCCATCCAGAGATCAACGATATCGGGTCGCTACTGGATATGATCAATCACATTCGCGCGGTGACCGGCAAGCCCGTGGGTTTCAAAGCCGTTCTGGGAAGCTATGGTTGGCTTCGCAGCCTGGCTGAAGAAATCCATCGTCGTGGTATTGAAAGTGCACCAGACTTCATCACCGTGGATAGCGGGGATGGAGGTACAGGCGCGGCGCCCATGCCGTTGATGGATAATGTCGGGCTCGTCATCAGGGAATCGTTGCCATTGGTTGTTGATATCCTGACCGAATATGGCTTGCGTCAGCGAATGAAGGTCATTGCGACCGGCAAGCTGGTTACGCCTGCCGAGGTTGCATGGGCGTTGGCCACGGGTGCCGATTTCGCGAATTCAGCCAGAGGGTTTATGTTCTCGCTGGGATGTATTCAGTCGTTAAAATGTAACAGGAACACCTGTCCGACCGGAATTACGACGCACAACGAAAGGCTGCAAAAAGGGCTCAACCCGCAAAACAAGTCAGTGAAGGTCGCGAACTTCTGCAAAAATCTGGTGCATGAGGTCGAAGTGATTTCACACTCATGCGGCGTTGCCCGACCACGACTGTTGAAACGCAAACACGTGCGCATTGTTCAGACAAATGGCATATCAGTGGCGATGGATGAACTCTACCCACGGCCGGATGTCCCGCCTCAATACCCAGCTGAGCAAGTCGCCTGAAAAGCGTGCGTCCAGCAGGCGCAGGTTCATCAATCTGCATAAGTATACTTGGAGAAACACGCGATGACACGACTGGCTGAAACGACCACAAAGGCCTCGGATTTGCTTGTTCGGGCGCTCGAAAGAGAGGGCGTGCAATACGTTTTTGGCGTGCCGGGCGAGGAAAATCTGGACTTTTTGGAATCGCTACGAACCTCAGGAATCAAATTGATCCTTACGCGGCATGAACAGGGCGCTGCCTTTATGGCCGCGACCTATGGTCGGTTGACCGGCAAGGCGGGCGTTTGTCTGGCGACGCTGGGCCCGGGTGCAACCAACTTTGCCACACCTGCGGCATACGCGCATTTGGGTGGTTTTCCCCTGATCATGATTACGGGGCAGAAACCGATCAAGAAATCAAAACAGGGGCTGTTTCAAATCATCGATATCGTCAACTTGTTCGATCCCATCTGCAAGATGTCCAAGCAGATCGTACACGGCGATACCATCCCGGCACTTGTACGCGAAGCCTTCCGCACTGCCGAGGAAGAGCGTCCAGGCGCGGTCCTGCTGGAATTGCCGGAAGACATCGCAGAAGAACGATGTACCGCGCAGGTTATCGAGCCGCACCAGCGTTATTATGCCGTGGCGGACGACGCTGTCCTGTCGGACGCCGTTGACCTCATCAAGAAAGCAAAAATGCCGCTGATCCTGATTGGGGCCGGTGCAAACCGCAAAAACGTGCGAAGCGCGATATCGGATTTCGTCCATTCGACCAGGATACCTTTCTTCGTTACGCAGATGGGTAAGGGCGTTGTTGATGAGCGGTCCGAGTTGTTTCTCGGCACGGCGGCACTTTCAGACGGCGACTACCTGCACTGTGCAATCGACCGCGCTGACCTGATCATAAACATCGGGCATGACGTCGTTGAAAAGCCGCCGTTTTTCATGGAGGCGGGTGGCAAAAAGGTCATCCACGTCAACTACAAGTCTGCTCAGGTCGATCAGGTGTATTTTCCCCAGGTTGAAGTGGTTGGCGATCTGGCGGCATCGATTGTGCGCCTTCAGTATAAACTCGGAACTGACCTCAGATTCGATCTGTCGTATTTCGAAACCGTCAGGCAGGAAGTGGAATCGCATATCGGTGAAGGCGTCGATGACCCGCGTTTCCCCGTCACGCCGCAGCGCTTTGTCGCCGATACAAGACGCGTCATGGGTGACAAGGATATCATTGCGCTGGACAACGGCATCTACAAGATCTGGTACGCACGCAACTACAAGGCGTATGAGCCAAATACTGTATTGCTTGACAACGCATTGGCCACAATGGGGGCTGGTTTGCCCTCTGCGATGGCTGCGGCATTCCTGAACCCCGACCGGCGTGTGATGGCAATATGCGGCGATGGCGGGTTCATGATGAACAGCCAAGAGGTTGAAACTGCGGTTCGGCTGAACCTCAATCTGGTCATTCTGGTGCTGAACGACGGCTCCTACGGTATGATCCGCTGGAAACAGGCCGCCGCCGGGTTGGCGGATTGGGGACTGGAATTCAACAATCCCGACTTCGTAAAATACGCAGAGAGCTACGGCGCTACTGGCCACCGCGTCGAAGCGACGGTTGATCTGGTGCCAGTCTTCGAAAAGGCATTTGAGGCAGGTGGCGTTCACCTGATCGACTTGCCCGTTGACTATTCTGAAAACCAGAAGGTTCTGATCGACGAGCTTGCAGCCAAGGCATGTCTGCTATGAGCAATGCAAAATCAGCAATTGCTGGCCAAGCCTGCGAAGTGGACAATCCTTTTGATCTGAAAGCAATCGAATTGCGGTGATACCGTAATTGCCGGGTGGTTCTGAACCGGGGGTTATTCTTCAAGTTTATGGAACGCTGGAGAAACCCGGTTTTTAACCCGATGGGTTTTGGAAACGATTCCCGATATTTCGTTACTCGCGGGACATTTCTATTGGTTCAGCATTATTCAGTATGTTGTGGGCTTAGACAGCGCCGTAGAAACATGCAGATATCTATACATCACAGACTATAAAGGCGACACGCCTCCCGCCGGGAAGTCTCGGGATCGGGTCAGATGAGTCATCATCATCGTTCTGTGTTTTATGCACAACGGCATAGCGCGGCGTGACGAATCGCCTCACCTTGTCAATAAAAGCGTTCAAAATATTGCAGTATGATCAAAACAAGAATCTGCTATTTTGTCGCCTTATCATTATATTAACACATTATATAACCTCGATATCAGGAAAGCCTTCCTTTCCGAATAAATATATTTATACAGGGGAATCGTATTAGAATTATCGTGAAATGACATCGGTTTAAATTTATGAACAGCAGCAACGCTCATATACACCGGACCTCGCTTGCAATACTATTGGCGATGGCCTGTCTGCTTTCCTCCGGGACGTTGCGGGCTCAGACACTGACCGGAACAATTACTGAAAACGAGATTCTTGCACCGGCGGCCGACGTCGGGATTGTACCGCCCTCGGGACTGGTCGGAAGTGTGGGACGGTCCGGTTTTTACACCTGTCCAGACATGACCTGGGGCACAGCTTGCGCCAGGCTTGGTTATTCCTTTCCCGACCCGACCATTCAGACCCCTCGCAATGGTGGAGACGCACCGTCAAGCGGCACGGTTACGGCACTTACCTCGAGTGCGTCAGATGTCGCCCTGATCGAGGATTACGACGCAACCTCGAGTGCCTATTCATTCCTGACCTCGGCTTCTGTTGTCGAGGTTACGCAGGCAGGTTACAACACTCAGACGTCTGTATTGACGACTGTCTCTGCCGTTTCGAGTTCCGACTGGATCAATGATGGCGCCGCTTTCGCAATCAATGGCGCGATTGACAACGGCAGCGATCCGGCAACCACGTTCTCGATTGATTTCGACGAGACACTTGACGGTAGCAATGTGCCGACAGACGGATGGACCCTCGCGGAGATCGCGGCTGAATTCAATACGCAGTCGACGACCAATAGTTGGGGGTTGACCGCCTCCGTCATTAATGACGGCTCCGACTACTATCTCAAGATCATCGCTTCCACGGAAGACGACAATCGCGAGATCACCATATCTGTCGACGGCGACACAACAGCAAGCGCCGTTGGCGTCGGCGACGGCAATCCGCTGACCGATCTTGATTTCGGCGGAACGGTGGATACCGGCTATGTCGCGACGAGTGGCAATGAGACGAGTACCTACCCGTGGCTCTACACGGTGGATGGCGGCGGTGTGCAGAGTGCCGATTCAAACAGGATTACCATTGACGGTGTCAGTATACTGCTGGTCGACGCCGGCACGACAGAGATCGGCGGCTCGGTTCTGAACGCAACGGTGCCGGGTGGAAATCCGGGAAATGTCGGAATTGCCGGTACCGCCATCTCCGTCGATGATACATGGGTATCGGTAGACCTTGCCGGACTGGCATACGGACTCTCGACCACGGGCGCCGCCGCCGGACAGGCAGGTGTCGGAGGTGCCGGTGGCAAGGGAGGCGCAGGCGCCAACGGTTACACGGAAACGGTTCCGGTGATCATGTTCACGCCCTTTCCACCACTGACCATCCCCAACACACGTCTGCTGGCCGCACAAGGCGGCATTGGCGGTGCCGGGGCCACAGCCGGCGTCGGCGGAGCAGGCGGTGTCGGCGGTACCGGTGGTGCCATTGATTTCTCGCTTGTCACACAGGACCTTTCGGCTGGACAGATTGTCTCCGCGCAATCGATCGGTGGTACCGGCGGCGCGGGCGGTGGTGGAGGCTCAGGTGGTGAGGGCGGCGCTGGCGGTGATGGCGTTGCGGCTGTCGAATCGAACAACCTGCTCCCCGTGATTGCGATTGCACCCGGAAACACAGGTGGTCTGGGCGGTATGGGCGGCACCGGCGGTGGCGGCGGGACCGGCGGTATCGGTGGTGTTGTCGAACTCGATATCGCGCTCGGAGAAGCCACCGTCGAGGCCGGAATTGCTGCTCTTGGCCGCGGCGGTGTTGGCGGCCAGGGCGGTGCAGGTGGTGCCGGTGGCCAGGGCGGTCAGGGCGGTGATGCCATATCCTTCGACCCTGAGATTCTCGGCAAAGACGGCCGGAACGCCTTTGCCGGAGGTCTTGGCGGTGTCGGCGGTACAGGCGGCGTGGGCGGTATTGGTGGTCTCGGCGGGTCGGTTATCGTTGACAACGACACCGCCTTGATGACGTCCCTGAGTTTCGGGATCATGGCCGTCAGCGAGGGCGGTCAAGGTGGTCAGGGCGGAACAGGTGGTACAGGCGGCCAGGGTGGCACAGGCGGCAATGGTGACGCGGATCGGGAAGAGACCTTTCTTTCCGATGTTGCCAACGATGCGGGCAACGGTGGCCTGGGCGGAATTGGCGGCGAAGGCGGCCTGGGTGGACGTGGCGGAAACGGCGGCACAGTCGAAGTGAACAATAACGACCCCGAAAACAGGATCGAAGCCGATGAGGTCGGCATCGTGGCGCGCAGCCTCGGTGGTATCGGTGGAACGGGCGGGACCAGTGGAACCGGTGGCGCAGGCGGCACGGGTGGTATTGTCGGTTATGAGCAACCCAATTTCTTCGTTCTCTACAATGGCACAGCTGGCGGTCCGGGTGACGGAGGCGCGGGGAGCAATGGAGGCGAGGGCGGTCATGGCGGCGCCGGTGGTAATGGCGGTGCGGTAAATGTGGACAATGACGGGATCATTGTCGTGGCCGACACGGAACATGGATCAGCCATTCGAGCGGAAAGCCTCGGCGGCATTGGTGGTCTTGGCGGCCTGGCAGGTATTGTCGGGGCGGGCGGCACAGGTAGCGCGGGCGGTTCGGTCTTTGATCTGTGCACGGCCGATCCATTCGTATGTGAAGGTTATGCAGCGGTCGGCAACGGTCAATACGGACTTCTGCTGGCGTGGAGCGGCGGCTCAAGCGGCGCACCGGGCGATTTTGCCGGTCTGACCGGTGATGCAGGCATCATCGGTGGGGCAGGTGGGGATGTCGATGTTGACAACACGGGTAGGTTGATCACCCATGGTGACCAGGCGGACGGGATTCTCGCGATCAGCGCCGCCGGCGTGAACGGTCTTAATGATCGGTACGGAGCATCCACCTACAATCCCAACCTTGTGTTCTGGTCTGGACTGCCGGACAACGCACAGATCGGTGGCTCCGGCTCCGTGCGCATCGCCAATTCGGGCGGCATCGGCACGACCGGTGATCGCGCGGCAGGCATGACAGGCTTGTCTTTGGCGCTGGGCCAGGCCTCTGGCACAGTAGCCTTGCTGAATGATGATGGCGTGATCGAAACCGAGGGATCCGAAGCCCACGGAATCATCGCTAAAAGCCATGTGGGAACGATCGACGGCTTTTCCGTGTCGACAGCAGGCGCGGTAATCGTTTCCAACAATTCAGGTTCGGTAACGGTGATCGGTTCGCAAAGCTCGGCGATTGTTGCCCTGAGTCGTTCAGAGATCGGCGCCGCGTCTGATGTCACCATCGATAACGCGGAAGGCGCGCTGCTGGCTTTTGGTGGCGTCAGTGGTTATGCGGTGGACGCGGGCAGTTTTCCAGCAACGGGCGATTCCGGTCTCGTCAGTCTCGACAATACCGGGGGTTCCATCGTCGGTCATAGTGCCGATGGTGCTGTTCTCCTGCAGAGCCTCGCAGCGGACGATCACACGTCAGGTGGTATAACAGTGACCAGCAGCGGCGCAGTTGCAGGCACGGGGAGCCTCTCCTATGGCATGCGGCTGGTCAGCGGAACGGGCAATATCAGTCTGACAAATACCGGTCTGTCGCAAGGGGGTACAGGCGGGCATGCCGTTTCCATGGAAGGCGGAACGTCTAACCTGTTGAACAATAGTGGTTCGGGTGAGATTTTCACACTTGGGGGGCTTTCCGACGTTGTCATTACCGGCGGCGCAGCTTCCGAAGCCATAGTCAACGAGGCCGGGGGCTGGATGATGGGCTCCATCGATCTTGATTACGGTTTCCTGGACGGAACCGGAAACACCATCGAGAACCGTTCGGGTGCGACTTACATCGCCGGAACAGAGATCGATCTTGGCCATGACACTGACAATTCGAACCTGTTTACAAATGCCGGCGTTTTGTCCATCGGGCTTGCAGGCGATCCGAATGGAAACCTTCAGCTTGAACCGACAACCTTCGTCACCACCGCGACGCCGGAACCGGCTTCGCCATCATTGTTTGCATTTTTCGCCTCGCCTGCGGAATTCGAGCCGACGCTCGACAACCTGCAACTGACCACGGTGACCGGCAATTTCAGTCAGTCTGCCGGGGGCGTGACGATCGCCGACATCGCGTTTGACCGCAACGACCAGGGTGTGCCGGGTGATGACGAGATGGACCGGATGTTTGTCACTGGTTTGGCCAGCCTTTCGGGTAGATTGCAACTCAGCCCTATCACGGGTGCCGGTTCAGCCGGTACATTTTTGGTCCCCTTCCTTTACGCGGAAGGCGGTGTGACCGATGCCGGGATGGAAGTGCACCCGACATTTTTGAATGGAACGCCATCGACCACGGCAACTTTCACGCCATTTCTCAACTGGTCCGACCCCAATCTTGTTCAGCTTGGCTACACAGTAGACTATTGTCCTGATGGCCTGACAATCAATCAAAACGCCTATTGTGACGCGGTTACCCGCATCCAGGCCTATGGCTGGAGCGAATACGAGACGGTTGCGGCAAACATCCTGCGCGTTGTGGATTTTTCAGACCTTCAGATTGTCTATGATTCTCTCGATGGTGAAGGCGTAGTCGGCGCTG
Source organism: Rhizobiaceae bacterium (assembly GCA_029212415.1). GTDB lineage: Bacteria > Pseudomonadota > Alphaproteobacteria > Rhizobiales > Rhizobiaceae > Hoeflea_A. Next base: position 49,642 of record JARGOF010000034.1, read on the forward strand.
CCGAAGCGCAGCACGGCTTCAACCGGCAGATGGGCAGGGCGATGCACAAGATCGCTGACCTCGGGTTCGATTGCTGGTTTGATCCCGAACGTAAGACCGGCGGCGAATGCGATCAGGCGATGCGTTACTGGAGCGACGCGGCCTATGGGACCGAACCGGCATTGGGAGATGGCAACAGCGCTTCCTACGACCAGCATGACTATACCGGCTCCTTTGGCATGGTGGCGTCGCGCGAGAATGCATTTTTCGGGCTTGGCGTCGGGGCGGGACTTCTCGATTTTACGATCCCGGATCGCTGGATGCAGGGCACGGGACAGGGCGTATGGGCCGGATTGGGTGGTGGTGTTGCAAGCGACAACGGCCTGTATATAGAAGCCAATATCGCAGCAGGCGTCACGCAAAGCGACTATGATCGCGTTGGATTCGGTTATTCATTGGACGGGCAACTTGATCCGCACGGCATCTCGGGCGATTTCACCAGTGCATTGGTGCAGGGCGGTGTTCGTGCCGGCTGGCGAACGGATATGGGGGACCTGGGCCACCTGCAGTTATTTGGTGCCTACGATGTCGCTTCCACTTCGCGCGAGGATTTTTACGAGGATGATCCGGTCTGGGGCAACCACTATCTCTCCGATCGGGTGACCGACCACTACGCCACGCTCGGCCTGACTGTGTCCAACCGTTTCGCTATCAATCGCACCCTGAGCATAGAACCGCGTGTGTCCATTGCGCGCACAGAGGCCGTTGTGCTGGACGATCGGACGATATCAGTGCGATCGATGGCGGCGGATGCTGAAGGTTTCGGTTGGGAAACAATCGGCGCTACGCCCGACTACACACGCTACGAACTCGGTCTCGGCTTGAAGTTGCGGTCCTCAAATGGATTGCTTCTCGACATGGCAGTCACGACCTGGGAAAGCGATGCGCTTGGACGCAGTTCGGATGCGGAGATGAATTTCTCATGGCCGTTCTGAATATTCAGGGACAGGTCGATAGATATAGCCTGTCTTGCTTTCATTGATTCACTCTGCCAGTTGTTTTTTGGTCAGGATCAAGTTGGTTCGCGCATTGCGTACCTTATGGTACGGGCAAGCGGAACGACGCAGAATGTGGCAAAAATACAGCTGGCCCGAAGGGTTCGCGACCCTCGGCCGCCCGCTGTGTCACCCGTTGTATCTGGCGTCTTGACCGATGCGAAAGCATCGCTCTTCACCGCTCCACAAGCACAACGGGTGTGACCGCAGGTCAAGCGGACCTGGGTGGAATGGTTCCCTTCAGGGGCAGGTGGCTCGGAAGCGCCCGGCTCGCAGACAAGGCGTTCCCAAAAATCGTAAAGGCGCGTTACAGGCTTGGGGCCGGTGCAATGGTCGCTTCGCAAACACCAAAGCCAATGCCCGCGAATCCCTGCTTTTCACATCGCCCGGTCAAAATGACCTGATCACCATCGTCCAGGAATGAGCGCTCTTCACCTGATGTCAGAGTGAGGGGGGTGGAGCCATTTAGTGTCTTTTCCAAAAGGCTTCCCAATTCCTGTGGCGTTTGCCCGGACAGTGTGCCCGAACCACACAATTCGCCAACAACGAGGTTGCTTCCATTGCTGGTCAGATGCGCCAGCATCTGTCCAATGCTCCAGTAAAGCGCCTTGCTGGAACTGGTGGCGCAAATGGTGTCGGGCGCGCTATGCTCGGAACGCATTCTGGCGCTTGTCAGCGAGACTTCAGTGTGAATATCCACGCCACCCCATTGTTGATCGGAAAGCGATGTCAGATGCGGCAACAGGTCTGCATCTTGCTGGTCCCTTGGAGCGACGGCTTGCCGGAACGGCAGAAGTGCCTCACTGGTGATGATCCAGGGTGACACAGAAGTGGCAAAGCTTTTTGCCAAAAAGGGACCAAGCGGCTGATACTCCCAGGCCTGGATATCGCGGGCCGACCAATCATTGAGCAAGGATACGCCAAAGACGTGGTTCCAACCGTCATCGACCGTCAGCGGTGCGCCCCTGGCGCTGGGTCGGCCGATGTAGAAACCCAATTCAACTTCATAGTCGAGACGTTCCGACGGGGCAAATACCGGCGGAGAATCCGGTTTTTTCAACTGTCCATTTGGTCTTTGAATGGAACCGCGCCCGATCTGTACAGAAGGCGCGCGGCCATTATAGGCAACGGGCAAATGTTCATAGTTCGGCAAGAGCGGCGCCGTGGGGCGAAAGATCGCGCCGGCATTGCGTGCGTGGTTCTTGGACGCAAAGAAATCAGTAAAATTGGGAATGACGACCGGCAATCCAAATTCCACATCCGTTGCCGGGTAGAGATGTTTTGCAAGCTCCACCTGGTGCGGCGAATCCTGATGCAGAAAGGACCACAGCGCTTTGCGCAAAGCGCTCCAGGCATCGGGTCCCAGTTCCATCAATCCATTGAGAACCGGAGCCGCGCAGCTTTCAAACACGGCGCGATCTGCGGGCGCGCCAAGCGCCGCCAGTGCCGAGATATCCAGAACGCAGTCACCGATTGCTGTGCAAACCCGCATCGGGCCTTCATCGCCATTCGGTCGAAAGACACCAAAGGGCAAATTCTGGATGGGGAAATCGCAGTCCGGGACATTGGCGGTTTCCACCCAGCTTTTGGCATGGGGATCGTGGGTTTCATTGAGTGCAGGCTTCATAGGTGCCGGCCCCCGTCAACCACGATGCGTGTGCCGGTGGCTGTGCGCAGATGTGTGACACAGGCCAGGATGGCGTCCGCGACATCTTCGGGCTCAACAACTTTCTTCAGCGGCGTGGCCTGTGCACCTTTTTCCAATGCGTCTCTGCCGCGTCCGGCGACAAAATCTGTTGCAACTGCTGCCGGAGAAACGCACAAAAAGCGAACTTCCGGACCAAAAGCCCGGGCAAAGGACATGGTCATCGTGTCAAGCGCTGCCTTGGCCGCGCAATAGGCCATATTGCTGCCGGATCCGGTGAATGCGGAGATCGACGAGACGTTGACGACAACGGCGTCACCGGTTGCTTGCATCAATGGCAAAAAGCGTCTGGTCACCGAGAATGGTCCGCCAGCGTTCAATTGAAGCAACTGATTGAACAAGGCTTCATCCAGTGTATCGAGATCCTTGTGGGCGATCGGCTGGGTTGCCCCTGCAGAATTGATCAGAATATCCAGCTTGCCAAATTGATTTGCGATTTCCGTTACAGCCTGTGCCACGGAGGCGGGGTCGCCAATATCCAGCTTTAGAGAAATGTGTCCAACCCCGGGCAGGGATTCGACCACTGCCGTCGCGCGCTCCTGGCTTGAATGAAAGCCGACTGCGATTGTTGCCCCTTGTTCAGCAAGTGCCCGCGCTGCGGCGGCCCCTATGCCGTTACTTCCCCCTGTCACCAGAGCAACTTTTCCATCAAGACTGTATCTATTCATGTTTTTCCCTTTGCTTTGCCGCATTCCTATCACCTGCATGGCCTGTTCGCTGCCACAGCGAATTGGGACAAACAGGAGCGCAGTCGCAAGGAAACAGCGATGTGCAGTGCATGATTGAACTACATAAAGGCGCGCATGAGCTCATTCTGGCTGGTGATGCCCATGCGCTCATAGGCGCGCTTGCGATAGGTCAGAACGGTATTGATGCTGACGCCGAGCTCCAGGGCTATTCCCTCGGAGGTGAGGCCGCGGGCAATCTGCGCACAGACCTGTGTTTCGCGGGGCGTCAGGCTTGGGATTTTGGAGCGCAAAAGATGCTCAAAATCGGGGGCGTTTCGGCTGCCTGCCATGGGCAGATCATCGGCGTGTCGCTGCGCCAGGGAAAGCAAGACCTGCGACGATTCAAATAATTTTTCGATGGACGACTCGGAAAAGAATTTTCCCCGCACATAGACATTCAGCCTTGCCCGGCTTTCGGCCGGGCCATCCGATTGACCAAAAATTGTCAATCGGCTTCCAAGCCCCACGCTCGTGTAACACGCGTTGCGGTAATCATTCGCCGGAATATCAGCAGCCAGCGTGTAGACCCCTGCAAGGTTGCCATCGTCGATTGTCTCCATCTCGTTAATGGGGTCCAGATGCCAATAACGCTCCATATATCGCTTGGCGCAAACCTCTGCGTCGCGGTTCTGGCCAATGCTTTGGGCGTATATGCCCTCGGGTTTTCGGCCTGCGTTAAACTTGAATATCGACACGTGCTGGCACTCGCAAATTGCGTGTATCAGCGCAAAAAAGCGATCAGTGAAGTTCGGTCTTCCAATGCTTTCGATCAAACTGGACAAGTCTGTTGGGGTGGGCCAGGCGGCAGCCACGTTGCGATCTCCAAATACCCTCATCACTCTCCCCTTGCAGTTGGACATCGGAATTTTTTATTTTTTTGATTGTATACCGAATTGCATGCAGTATCATATACGAAAGATCGGGCGACTTGCAAGAGATTGACTCGGCCGTTCAGGCGCCAGCCAATTTGCGAATATGCGCCTGGACTGAGTTGTCGCGCCAGAAACAGGCGCGTTGAAAACGGGACGGAACGAATGGCCAATACACAGAACAGGGGGCGATCCCAGGCGGTTTATGAACATCTGCGTGGCGCCATCGTATCGGGTGCCTTGCGCCCCAACGAACCCCTTGTTGAAGCCGAGATCAGTGAACGGCTGAATGTCAGCCGCACCCCGGTCCGCGAAAGCCTGCAGCGGCTTGCGACGGAAGAATTGATCGTGCCCAGACGGCGCGGTTGGGCGGTGCGTGAATATTCACCGCAAGATGCGCAAAACCTTGCTGAAATTCGTGTGGCCCTTGAAGGCTATGCTGCATTTCTTGCGGCAGAACGTGCTGAAAGTGCGGATATCGAACGGCTTCAAACGATCCATGAAACACGGCTGACGCTCAATCCGGACCAGGAAGACGAAAGGGTGCGCACCAATCTCGCGTTTCACAATGCGGTCATCGAAGCGGCAAACAATCCCAGTCTTCATGGCGCCATACGCGCCAGCACCCGGTTCTATTTCAATCGTCCGATTGCGCATGAAACCCCTGAGGTTCTGATGCGCCTGGGAAACAAGGACCATGCCGTCATTCTTCAGGCAATCCGTTCGCGCAAGCCAAAGGAAGCTGAAGAGGCCATGCGTCACCACCTGAATCGCACTTACAAGATGATGGAGCGCATCAATTTCGGCACAGTTTGAAGCGCTTCGGTTCTGCCGTTTCAACGGGGATGGGAATGTCACATGGGTTGGCGACAGACAGCCTGCGCGAAAAGAAGTGATAAATCCTCTGTCACCAAACAGATCGTACCAATGACAATTCTTGTCGGATATTAGTGGAAGACAGACATTTGGCCCAGGAAATTCGTCACGCAAAACAGCCAGGCAACACAGATCGGTGGTTGCCACGCTTACAGTTCTACATTGTCTTCACCCGCCGTGTGCGGGTCACAGATGATCCCTTTGCCGACATCAAGGATGATCTGCCTGCGCATCTCGACTGGATCAGGGAGCAGGAAGAAAAGGGCGTCCTGTTCATGGCTGGTCCATTCCGCGATGACAGCTATTGGGAAGGTGACGGCATGTTCATCTTCAAAGTGGCTTCTGCGGAAATCGCGGCGGAAATCGCCGCGACATGTCCGCTGCATAAGTCGGGGAAGCGCACTTTCGAAGTCACGCCATGGCAATTCAACGAGGGGCAAATCACGCTTTCTGTAAAGCAGGCGGCACAAGAATTCACCTGGTCGTAGCCGACATAAGGCGCGCCACACAATCAAAACAACTGGAGGAAATGCTATGAGAAGACTGATTTCATCAACGTTTTTAGCGGGTGCGATGCTTGCGAGTCTTGGCGCTGTCGCCAATGCGCAGGAAGTCAAATTGCGTATGTCAAACTGGATTGCAAGTCAGGCGCATCCCATCTCCATTGCATTGCATGAGTGGGCTGACAAGGTAGAGAAGGACTCGGACGGACGCATTCAGATTGATGTCGACGGTGCGCCGATCGGCGGTGCCAAGGGGCAGTACGATTTGATCCGCAATGGCGCCACCGACATCGGCTGGGGGCTGCTGTCACTGACGCCGGGTCGCTTCGAGCTGTCGCAGGTCATCGAGCTTCCCTTTCTGTCTCCCAGCGGGGAGAAGGGCAGCGTCGCTGCGACACGTGTTTACAACGAGTATTTTGCCGAGAAAGAATTCAACGACACCAAACTCCTGGCAATTCATGTTCATGGCCCCGGCCATCTGCATACAAAGGGCCCCGTCAAAAAACGTGCAGACATGAGCGGTCTGAAAATCCGCACGGTTGGCGGTGGCGTGCCCTGGGTTGAAGCGCTTGGCGCGACCCCGGTGGTTCAGCCTGCGTCTGAATCCCATGAATCGCTGGCGCGCGGCATCACCGACGGCATACTATTCCCATGGCAGGCAATCCAGGCCTACCGGCTCGAAGAGCTGGTCACACACCATCTGACGGTCGACAAGGGGCTCTACACGGTTTCATTCTTCTTTGCCATGAACAGCGACAAATACAATAGCCTTCCAGATGATCTCAAGGCTGTCA
>JARGOF010000079.1 GCA_029212415.1 Rhizobiaceae bacterium
TTAGGTCCAGACGCCGAGAGGCGTGGGGGTTCGAGTCCCTCCACCCGCACCAAAATCTCGTCATTTTCTCTGATATCGTGAATGCAAGAGCCATTTTCGTGCCTGCAGTTGGGTGCCAGCAAGACGCAATGACAGGCATCCTGGAGCGAAGCGCCGAGGATGGTAGGTCGCTAAAGGGGCTGATAGAAGACCGCACTACCAGTTCCGGGTTGAGACAGCGCCAGGTAAGGGGTGGGAATTCTCCCCCTTGCTACTTTATGAATCATTTCCGGTGGGATGGGCTGCGTGTCATCCTGTCCGCTTTCGCTGTTAATGAGAATTTTTCGCGTTCTTTTATCGCGAGATTTGAAGGCAACGACACAGCGCCCACGCCGAATCTCCATCGATTGGTACGAGAAATCAAACGACCTCAAGAGTCTGGGCATATCGGTATTGAACTTGCCCTATTGCCATTGAATATGCGTTGCCTTGGCAAGCCATCTGCGGGCTGGAGTGTTTTCGACCACCAATGGTGCCGGCACTACGTTTGTCTGACTGGGATGCCATTCCTTGAAATTGGAAATCGATAGTGAATATCTATTCGGTGCCAGCGGGGCAGGATTTGGGTTCCTCGTGACAGCGCACAATATTGAAAAATGGGCCGGAATCACCGTGAATAGCGGATTTGCATTGCAGCTTTGCGACCAATTTGCTATTGCGCGGCGAACGCCCGTTGGCGGCAACCGATTTTCGCTCGCATGAGGATAGTATATCGGACTGCGCGATACGGAAAAAGTCAATAATTACAACGGTTCAGCGCCCAAGTTGCTACGGCAGGGGTGCTGCAGCTGATCGTTGCCAAGCTTGGCAGGCAGTAGAACATCACTTTGACCAGCCTTTCGGCAGGTGGTGATTGATACGAGATTGAAGGTTTGAATATGCAGGTTACAGAAACGCTGTCCGAGGGTCTGAAGCGCGAGATCAAGATTGTCATTCCCGCACAGGACATGGAAACAACGCTGAACGAGCGCCTCGTGGACGCCAAGAACAAGGTCCGTCTCAACGGATTTCGTCCGGGCAAAGTGCCAATGGCTCATATGCGCAAAATGTACGGCAAGTCGATCATGGCTGAATTGGTCAATGAAATGATCAACCAGAAGCCGACGGAAATCCTTGCCGAGCGTGGTGAGAAATCAGCAACCCGGCCACAGGTGACAATGACCGAAGATGAGGCCGAGGCAAACCAGATTCTCGACGCCAAGGCTGATTTCGAATTCTCCATTTCCTATGAGGTTATCCCGGATATCGAACTCAAGGATATCAGCAAGCTGAAGCTGAACCGGATGATCGTTGAAATTGAAGATTCTGAAGTTGACGAGCAGGTCCAGCGTGTTGCTGACAGTGCGCGCACTTACGAGAGCAAAAAGGGCAAATCTGTCGATGGCGATCGTGTCACGATGGATTACCTCGGCAAGATCGATGGCGAGCCATTTGAAGGCGGCGCAGACAATGATGCCAATCTCGTCCTTGGTTCGGGCAATTTCATTCCCGGCTTCGAAGAGCAATTGATCGGCGTCAAGGCAGGCGACGAAAAAACCATCAACGTCAAATTCCCCGACGATTATCAGGCAGCGCATCTGGCTGGCAAGGAAGCCACCTTTGATGTGACCGTCAAGGATGTCGCGACACCGGGTGAACTTGTCATTGATGATGAGCTGGCAAAAACGCTGGGTCTGGAATCAGCTGATCGCCTGCGCGAAGTTATCCGCGAACAGATTGAAAGCCAGTACGGCCAATATACCCGCCAGAAGATCAAACGTCAGATTCTGGATGCGTTGGACGAAGACTACAAGATCGAGACTCCGGAATCCTTGCTTGAGGTCGAATTCAACAATATCTGGGGTCAGGTCACGGGTGATCTGGAACAGTCAGGCAAAACATTCGAAGACGAAGAAACGACAGAAGAGGCAGCCCGCGAAGACTACCGCAAGCTTGCCGAGCGTCGCGTCCGTCTTGGTCTGGTGCTTTCCCAGATTGGTGAAAAGGCCGAGATCACGATTACCGAAGATGAAATGCAGCGTGCTCTTTATGACCAGGTTCGTCAGTATCCTGGTCAGGAACAGCAGATCATGGATTATTTCAAGCAGACACCTGATGCTGTTGCCCAGTTGCGTGCGCCAATCTTCGAAGAGAAAGTCATCGACCACATCATCAGCCTGGCTGATGTGACGGATCAGACTGTCAGCAAGGAAGTGCTGATGGCCGATGACGAAGAGGAAGAAGCAGAAAAGAAACCTGCTAAAAAGGCAAAGGCAGCGCCAAAGAAGAAGGCTGCTGCCAAGAAGAAAGCCGACGCTGAATAATCGGTTTTTCTGACAGATTAAAAAGGCCGCACTTGATGCGGCCTTTTTTGTATCCAGATTTTGAGGACGGCAACGCTCGGACACCGTATTCGTCAGATCAGCGAAAGGCCTTTCAGGCTGCTGTGGCCATCTCGGCCAATGATGATGTGATCATGGATTGCTATGCCCAGTGGCGTGCACGCATCGATGATTTTGCGGGTCATGTCGATATCAGCACGCGATGGCGTCGGGTCACCGGATGGGTGATTGTGCACGAGAATGATGGCGGTCGCGGAGAGTTCCAGCGCGCGTTTGACAACCTCGCGGGGATAGACGGGCGTATGATCCACCGTACCTCTTTGTTGAACCTCGTCGGCAATCAGCACATTTTTCTTGTCCAGAAATAGGATGCGGAACTGCTCGCTTCGTTCATAGGCCATGGCCGTGCGGCAATATTCCATGACGGATGACCAGGACGTCAGGATGGGGCGATTGACCAATTGCCCCTTCAGCATGCGCTGATTGAGGGCTGCAAGAATTTTCAGGTCTCCAGCGACCGCCGCACCGATGCCCGGGACCTCGCACAACAGATTGGTCGGAGCGCCCAGAACCTCTGCCAGAGAGCCGAATTTCTCCAGCAGGGCCTTGGCCATGGGTTTGGTATCTTTTTGCGGTATGGCGCGGAAAAGAACCAGCTCCAGCAGTTCATAATCAGCCAGTGCCTCCTGTCCGGCGCTCTGAAAGCGCAGCCTTAGCCGGTCTCTATGCCCTTTGTGATCTGAACTCTCTGGCAGGGAAATCTCCTACCGCTCAGATGTGCCAAGCCCAGGCGTAAACAGACCCGCTGGCGAAAGGGTGAATATCTCGCAACCATCCGCAGTGACCCCGATGGAATGCTCATATTGCGCTGTCAAGGAACGGTCACGGGTGACCGCAGTCCAGCCATCGGCCAGCACTTTGACGTGGGGTTTTCCCAGATTGATCATCGGTTCAATCGTGAAAATCATGCCTTCACGCAGTTCGACACCTTCATGGGCGCGGCCATAATGCAGGATATTGGGCACATCATGAAACAATTTGCCCAGACCATGCCCGCAGAAATCGCGTACCACCGAGCAGCGTTCGGCCTCCGCGTATCGCTGTATGGCCTCTCCTATTGCGCCGGTTCTGGCGCCGGGTTTGACAACATCCAATGCCAGCAACAGAGATTTATGTGTGACTTCCATCAGCCGGTGGGCGGCCCGTTTGATTTCTCCGACGGGATACATGCGGCTTGAGTCTCCGTGCCAGCCATCCAGCACATAGGTGACGTCAATATTGACGATGTCGCCTTCGCGCAATGGCTTTTCGGAGGGAATGCCGTGACACACGACATGGTTGAGCGATGTGCAGCAGGAATTTGTATAGCCACGATAATTCAATGTGGCTGGAACTGCGCCATGATCCATGCCGAATTCAAAGACAAACCGGTCAATGGCCTGGGTTGTCAAACCCGGTTCAATCATCGGAACCAGTTCATCAAGGCAGCGCGCGGTCAACTGACCGGCCTTGCGCATGCCGGCAAAGCCTTCCGGGCCGTGAAGTTTTATATGGCCATTGTTCTTGTTTGGCGCTGCAATGGCGTCGATGTAATTAATCAATTGTTTTCCTCACAGACCTGGTTCGTCAACAGGGATCATGCTGTCAAAGCAAATTTCCTGCGGGCTTATGTGGCACCGGACAGCCACGGCTTCAACGCCGCGGGAAATTGCCCGGTCAAATGCTTCTGCATAATTGCTATCGAGATCGCGGCAGATTTTCAACCGGTCGCAATCGGATCGCTGGACAAGATAAACCATAATACCACGATTGCCAGCTTCTACCATATCTCCCAGTTCTTCGAGATGTTTGGCGCCGCGGCGGGTTTCACTGTCGGGGAACTCTGCCAGATTTTCCTGCCTGATGAAATGGACATTTTTCACCTCGACATAGGCCGGCGGGCGCTCAGGGTCTGTCAGCATCAGGTCTATGCGTGAATTTTTTCCGTATTTCTGTTCTCGTTTGAGTTCTCCGTAGCCGTTGAGCGTTTCCAGCCTGCCGGCAACAATTGCTTCCTCGACGATCCTGTTGGGCAAACCGGTGTTGATGCCGACGGTGGTGCCGTCGGCCTCGACCAGTTCGAGCGCATGATTGTACTTGCGGGTCAGGCTGTCATGGACCGACAGCCAAATGGGGGATCCGGGGGTGGTCAGCCCACGCATCGATCCGGTGTTCGGGCAGGATCCGGTAATTGTCTGGCCATCGGCAAGCACGGCATCGAAGAGAAACCGCTTGTAGCGTTTGATCAAAGTCGCAGGGACGAGTGGTGTCGGAAATTTCACGTGGTTCTCTCTGGCAACCGAGGCCATGTTCGAAAGTCGTTTTGTTTAATGGCAAATAGACGCCTGCGGGCGCGCGATCTGTGACGCGAACCGCCGCCCGTTATTGATGCAAACACCTATACCCGTATCTTGACGAAACTGCCCGGGGCATCTTCAATTGCGTTGAGTTTTCCGCCACCGGGAATGCGGGCCGGGACCATTTCCTTGTCCTGCTTTTTTATCCAGTCATGCCAGTGAGGCCACCAGGAACCGGGGTGTTCCTTGGCTTTTGACACCCAGGCGGAAAAATCTCCCTGAGGCTTCGTGCCGGTCCAGTACTGATATTTTTTCTTGGCCGGCGGGTTGACGACACCGGCAATGTGACCGGAGCCGGACATGACATAGGTCACTTTTCCGCCAAAGTACCGGCATCCTTCAAAAACCGATTGTGCCGGTGCGATATGATCTTCGCGGGCTGCCAGATTGTAGATCGGAATCTTGACGTCCTTGAGCGACAGGGTCTTGCCGTCCAGAACCATTCGGCCATTGGAAAGGTTGTTTTCCATATAGCAGTTGCGCAGATAAAACGAGTGGTTTGCAGCCGGCATGCGCGTTGCATCCGAGTTCCAGTAAAGCAGATCGAAGGGCATCGGTTCCTTGCCCTTGA
>JARGOF010000035.1 GCA_029212415.1 Rhizobiaceae bacterium
ACCAGTTGTTGCCATGGAACTACACACACAACGTGTGATCGGCGCACCGTTTACGGCGAACTGGCACTGGAGAACGATTTTTTGTCCGGTGCGCTCGGCAATTCCAGCGCCTGCATGTGAAAGCGGATCTGATCGACATTGTACCGGTAGCCAGCGCCAACAGGACAGGCATTGCGCGCCAGACACCCCGACTGCAAGCACCCCGCCTGCCCTTCCGGACCGGCCAGATGGCGCCTGCAGCCCTGCAGGTCAAACCTCTGCGCACGCACCGCATCAACCGGACAGGGCGAAAGGCACGGCTTGTCAGAGCATGTGTCACAGGCATGAGGCAAAGTTTCTGGCGGTGGCACCGCGACGGTCTGCTCGAAGCCAAAGGCGGCACGGTAGCCGTGCCACAGCCCAAATCGCGGATGGATCAAGATTCCAAGGGGTGACGGTTGCAACCCTTCGACTGCCTTGATCCAGCTTTGAAACGGCAGCCAGGGTTTTTCAAACGGATAGAGTGCGTTGCAGCCGAAACGATCGGCTATCGGCTCCGCCACGGATCTGGACCAGGCATCGAGCGGATCGGGCCCCTGGTGATCTTTCCGAAACGGATCGAACGCCGGCCAGAAAGAGGACCCGACATGCCCAACCAGAATGATCGTTCGAAAAGCCGGATGCGCCCCGGCGGCCTGCTCCAGCCTCTCCGACTCAACCAAATGCAGACCACCGCGGAGGATCAATCCGTGCGGTTCCAGCGCCCTTTCGATTTGTCCGTAGACAGTATCGCCAGCCAGTGCATCACCTGCCAGTGCATCACCTGCCTTGCTCATTTCGGGTCATCGCGAAACGCAGAACGCCAAACGTCCCGGTCAATCATATCGGCCACTATAGCCCGGCCGTCTTCGGGCTTCTTTCAGGTGAAGGCGTCCGGCATGGACTCCTTCTTGCGCACGATGAATTCCCTGAGCTGGTCATTGATGCCCTCATCCAGATGCGGCGCCTGGTAGGAATCCAGCCATTTGCGGCACAGATCATTGGCGCGCGCCTCAATTCTCTTTTCACCCTCGATTTGCCATTGCTCATAGGAATTGTTGTCGGCCAGCGACGAGCGGTAGAAAGCGGTCTGGAAATTGGCCTGGGTATGGGCGCAACCAAGATAGTGACTGCCCGGCCCCACTTCCCGGATGGCATCCATGGCCTGGGCTTTCTCCGAAAGATCGATGCCTTCCGCCATTTTCTGCATCATGCCCAGTTGATCCACGTCGATCATGAATTTTTCATAGGACGACACGAGACCGCCTTCCAGCCAGCCGGCGGAATGCAGGACAAAATTTGTTCCGGCCAGCAATGTCATGTTCAAGGTGCTGCTGCTTTCATGGGCTGCCTGCGCATCAGGAACCTTGGATCCGCAGAGCGACCCGCCAGTACGGAAAGGCAAACCAAGCCGCCTTGCCAATTGTGCAGCGCCGTAGGAAACAAGCGACGGTTCAGGCGTGCCGAAGGTGGGCGCGCCCGATTGCATGGAAATCGATGCGGCAAATGTTCCGAACAGAACCGGCGCTCCGGGTCGCACGAGTTGGGTAAAGGCAGCGCCTGCAAGCACTTCGGCCAGAATCTGGGTCAGCGTCCCGGCAATTGTGACCGGGCTCATGGCACCGGCAAGAATAAAGGGTGAGATGATGCAGGCCTGGTTGTTGCGCGCATAGATCTTCGCCGCACCGAGCATGGTATCATCAAAAACCATGGGTGAATTGGCATTGATCAGATTGATAACGACGCAGTTCTGATCAACAAATTCCGCGCCGAAGAGAATCTTGCACATATCAACCGTATCCTGCGCCCGCTCCGGCGCGGTGACAGATCCCATGAACGGTTTGTCAGAATAGAGCATATGGGCATAGACCATATCCAGGTGCCGCTTGTTGACCGGTATATCAACCGGCTCACACAGTGTGCCGCCCGAATGGTGTATCGACGGGGCCATATAGGCCATTTTGACGAAATTCTCGAAATCCTGAATGGTCGCATAGCGCCGCTCACCGTTGAGATCGCGCACGAAGGGCGGACCGTAGACCGGCGCAAAAACGGTCGCCTTGCCGCCGATCTGCACGGAGCGATCCGGATTGCGGGCGTGCTGGGTGAAAACGGATGGCGCCGTTTTCAACAGGCTGCGGCAAAGTCCCTTGGGAAAATGCACCCGCTCGCCGCGCACATCGGCCCCGGCCTTGCGCCACATGTCCAGCGCTTCGGCATCATCGCGAAATTCAATGCCAATTTCTTCCAGCAGAATATCGGCATTGGCTTCGATCAGCGCCAGACCTTCCTCATCAAGGACTTCATATTCGCCAATCTTGCGATTGATGTAGAATTGCTGCTGACCTGGGCCACCGCCGCTGCGTGACGCCCTGCGTGCCGCAGCACCGCCTGAGGCACTTCGCCCGCGCCGACCTGCAGAGCCTTCTGTCGCCGTTTTTTCCATTTCCATTGTGCTACCCTCTCGCGCGGCCAGCGCATTGCATCACCAAAAGTGTCGGTTCATGCTAGACGACCCTGCGGCAACTGCCTTTCTCAATGCGCCAAGCCATGGCGCTATGGCGACAGACGACAGGATAGTGGCGCTTTCAGGGGGGATTTTATCGTCGCTTTTCAAATCACCCCGCGTCGTTTTTGAGAAGTCACATCTGAATTCTTTGCATCATAACTCTTGTCAAGATAAGCACATACGTGGTTCATACGCGCAACAATTGCCAGCATCGAGGAAACGCCGATGTCCGATGACGAAATCATTCTATCCGAACTGTCCGATGATGAACTTGTGCAGCAGATGCATGATGATCTCTATGACGGCCTGAAAGAAGAAATCGAGGAAGGAACAAACATCCTTCTGGAGCGCAAATGGACGCCCTACGATGTGTTGACCAAGGCGCTTGTCGAGGGCATGCGCATTGTCGGCGAGGATTTCCGTGATGGCATTCTCTTCGTGCCGGAAGTGCTGCTTTCAGCCGGTGCGATGAAAGCCGGAATGTTTATTCTGCGTCCATTGCTTGCAGAGACCGGCGCCCCGAAGCTCGGAAAAATGGTGATCGGAACGGTCAAGGGCGATATCCACGATATCGGCAAGAACCTGGTTGGCATGATGATGGAAGGTGCCGGCTTTGAAGTCATTGATATCGGCATCAACAATCCGGTCGAGAACTATCTCAATGCCATCGAAGAGCACCAGCCCGATATCATCGGCATGTCCGCCCTGTTAACGACAACCATGCCCTATATGAAGGTCGTTATCGACACACTGAAGGAAAAGGGCATTCGCGATGACCACATCGTGCTGGTTGGCGGCGCACCACTGAACGAAGAATTTGGAATGGCTGTCGGAGCTGACGCCTATTGCCGGGATGCAGCGGTTGCCGTGGAAACGGCAAGGACATTCATACAGCGCAAGCACAATTCCATGGTCAATGCTGGTTAGTCTCCGAAATTGCTCAGCTTGAAACATCACCATGAACGAGAATGCAGACCAGATTGCTGATATTTCCAGGGTGCGCGTCATTGCCTGTGGCGCCATTGCCCGCGAAATTCTGTCGATATGTGAAGCAAATGGCCTGTCGCACATAGATCTTGCCTGCCTTCCCGCCCATTGGCACAATTATCCCGATCGAATTGTACCGGGCGTTCAACAGGCCATCCATCAGGCGCGCGACGACGGATTCCAGCGCATCTATATCGCCTATGCCGATTGTGGCACAGGCGGCATGCTGGACAAACTGTGCAAGGAAGAAGGCGTTGAACGCATCGCTGGCCCTCATTGCTACTCTTTCTTTGCCGGGAATGAGCAATTCGCAAAGTGGGAGGATGATCTGGACGCCTTTTTCCTCACCGATTTCCTTGCACGGCAATTCGATGTTTTTGTCATCGATCCACTGGGCCTGAAAAAGCACCCGGAATTGCGCGACATGTATTTTGGCAATTATCGCAAGCTCATCTATCTGTCTCAATCCGAGGATCAGGAACTTCAACAAAAAGCCAGGGAAGCAGCACAATTCCTTGGATTGGAATATGTCTACCGCTTCACTGGCTATGGTGACCTGACTGGAGCCATTGTTTCTGCCTGATGGAGACGCGCCTATCGTCAGCGCCGACGCATTGCCGACGGCCGAAACAGATGACATATTCAGTCCTTGCTAAATCCTTGTAAACATCCCACATGGTATCGTTGGGAGACTTATTGAAAACGGGGGTCAATTTCCTGTCGTCAGGCGCAGAGTTCACAAGCACAAGGCGTCCTGATACAGGGATCGATACGGACAGAACCTGACTTATTCCATTGACATTTCGTTGCTGTCTGTTTCCGCGTCGAAACAGGTTTTGCGTGCAACGCCAGAGGGGATTCACGATGAGTGACATGCCCGCAAATCCAATGATTCCAGAGGTTTCGGCAGATGATCCCGTTCATCCGGAGAGCCTTTCCGATCTTCTCAGTGAGATCGTAAGGAAAGCCGGGCCCCAGGTCACCTTGCGCGAGATCTCTGAAGCTCTTGATGAACGCTCCTTTGGCGCATTTTTGCTGGTCTTTGCGATCCCGAACCTTATTCCACTACCGCCCGGCGCGACGCTTGTTCTGGGGCTTCCCCTGCTTTTCGTAGCCTGGCAAATCGTTTCGGGACGCCACAAGATCTGGCTGCCGCAACGCTTGGCCAATTATTCCATCCGGAAGAAAACGCTGGAAAAGGTCATTCACCGCTGTGACCCCTGGCTGAAATGGATGGAGGCCTGGATCCGCCCGAGAAACTGGCCACTGCGCAAACCGATATGGGAGCGCATTTTCGGAATCTACATTTTGTTTCTGGCGATCATCGTCGTCATCCCCATACCGCTGGGCAACTGGCTGCCGGCCTTTGCGCTTGCAATAATCGGCCTTTCGCACACGGAACAGGATGGCAATTGCCTCGGTATAGGCACCATAATAGGGATATTTTCAGCCGTGATCGTTGCCCTCATCCTGTTTTTGACCAAAGCACTTTTTGCAGCTGTTTTGTAAAGCGTAAATGCAAGGCCCGGACGCGACCAATCGCGGGAGCGATCAGATGGACAGACCAAAAATCGTGGCAATTACCGCTGGTGGCCCCTACCCTTGGGTCATATTCAATGCGCTTTCAGAACATTTCGGTCCGATCACCGTGATTGAGGAGAATCCGGAATCCAAAGCAGAATTGTTGAAGAGGCGCGCCCGAAAGGTCGGCTATGTCAACACGGCCGGGCAATTGGCAACCATGGTCGCATCTCGCCTTGGCAAGCGCTTTGCCACAATGCGCGAGGCCCAGATCATTGATGAATTCGACCTGCAGACGGCACCGGGCGCGGATCAACGGATTATTTCCGTGTCATCGGCGAATGACGCAGAATGTACCAGGATCATTGCCGAGGAAAAACCTGACGTCATCGTGCTGGTCGGCTGCCGCATGCTGAACCCAAAGACGCTTGCAGCAATCCATGCGCCGATCATCAATTATCATGCCGGCATCAACCCCAAATACCGGGGCATGATGGGAGGCTACTGGGCGCTGGTCAACAATGACGTAAAGAATTTCGGCACGACGGTTCACCTTGTTGACGAAGGTGTCGACACCGGCGCGGTTCTCTATCAGGCACGCATGACACCCTCACCGGCGGATACAATTGCCACCTACGCCATGATCATGGCTGCCCATTCCCGCCAAATCTGCATTCGTGCGGTAGCGGACATTTTGCAGGGCAAACAAAAAATTGTCACGGTCAACCTTCCGTCAAAACAATGGTATTATCCGCCTATCTGGTTCTATATACGTACAGGTATCATGCGCGGCATCTGGTAGATGGCCAGGAAATACTGGCGCGCCAAAAGCCCAGCCGTGCCTCCGAGCGTTCAGTTGGCCTGTATATCCAACATTGTTGGCATATCGAGGTTGAAAACAGAACGCGTCGTTTTTAAGCGTAAAGAACGTCGTCGCACAGCCAGCGGCGTCAACTGATATTCTGCATCTTGGCAACCGAGGAGACTGACCATGGCCAACCTGATTATCGTTTATTGGCGGGACATACCTGCACAGGTCATCGTCAAGAAAGGCCGTGCTACCGCCAAACGCGAGTTATCGCTGCGCTTTACAGAAGCCATCGATATGTGTGCTATGCGTTCAGGCGCTCACGAGACAGACGACTACCTCGCTGAGTGGAGAAGAGGATCGCCCGAAACGGTTTCCGACGATCTGGAAGCCGAAGCGGACAAGGCAGCAGCGACACTGGAAGAAAAGTTCACAAAAGAACATTTGAAAGAATTGATCCAGGCAGGAGGAAGAGCAAAAGAAAATGAGCAAAGTGGTTGAAATAGCGTCACACCATCGCGACAGGATAGCAGCCTCCATTGAGGTGGCGCCCAAACAGGCGGTTGAATCATCTGATCTGCCGGGCCTCTTCCCTCAGGGTACCAGTGTCTATGTGACGGACATCGGCACAGACAGCAACGAAACCCTGGTCAAGGCTGCCGGCAGGCTGCGTGATCTCGGCTATGAACCGGTGCCGCATTTTGCCTCCCGCCGGCTGACCACGAAACATGCTCTGGAAGAACGCATCAAAAGGATGGCTGAAGAGGCGGGCGTGCGCAATGTTCTGGTTATCGGCGGTGGGCTCGAACGTCAGGCAGGAGAGTTCTCCTCCACCATGGAAGTGCTGGAAACCGGATATTTCGACAAATACGGCATCAAGAAAATCGGCATTGCCGGTCATCCGGAAGGCAGCCCCGATTTTTCCGAGGAAGTCGCCCTGCAGGCCCTGCGACTGAAGAAGGCCTTTGCCGAGCGCAGCGACGCCAAATTGCGCATCGTCACCCAGTTCGGGTTTGATGCGCAGAAATTTGTTTCCTGGGCGGATGGACTGAAATCCCACGGCATTGACCTGCCGGTTCATCTCGGCGTTGCCGGACCGGCAAAAATCACCACTTTGATCAAATTTGCAGCCATGTGCGGCGTCGGCAATTCCATCTCGTTTCTCAAGAAGAATGCGCTGTCCCTGACAACGCTTGCAACGTCCCACTCGCCGGAGACGGTTGTCGGGCCGATCGAGGAACATGTGCGCACCAATGTCGCCACGCCGATCCGCCAGATCCATGTTTTTGCCTTTGGCGGATTGAAAAAAACGGCTGAATGGCTTGAACATCGCGGATCATGGGATATAAAGACATCTTTATATCCTTCTGTCACAAATAATAAAAGTTGAGGATCACCTGATGACCCGCACTATCGTCGCTTCTGCGACCAAGGAAATCATTATTGGTTTCGACCAGCCTTTCTGCGTCATTGGCGAACGCATCAACCCGACAGGGCGCAAGAAGCTGGCTGCGGAAATGCAGGCAGGGAACTTTGATACGGTCATAGCCGACGCGCTGGCGCAGGTTGCCGCCGGTGCCACCATGCTTGACGTCAACGCAGGTGTGACGGCCGTTGATCCCAATGCGACAGAACCGGCATTGATGATCAAGACCCTAGAAATTGTGCAGGGCATTGTCGATGTGCCGCTGTCCATTGATTCGTCCGTTACCGCAGCCATCGAAGCGGGATTGCGCGTTGCAAAAGGTCGCCCGCTTATCAATTCGGTGACTGGCGAGCTGGAAAAACTTGAAGCCATTTTGCCCCTGGTCAAGAAATACAATGTGCCGGTCGTGGCCATCTCCAATGATGAAACCGGTATTTCGGAAGATCCCGATGTGCGCTTTGCCGTTGCCAAAAGAATAGTCGAACACGCCGCTGATTATGGCATCAAGCCGGAAGACATCATTGTCGATCCGCTCGTCATGCCCATCGGCGCCATGGGGACTGCCGGCCTTCAGGTGTTCAAGCTGGTGCGCCGACTGCGCGAGGAACTGGGCGTCAACACGACCTGTGGCCTGTCAAACATCTCCTTTGGCCTTCCCCACAGGCATGCCATCAATGCCGCCTTTATTCCCATGGTCATTGCTTCCGGCATGACCTCGGCAATCATGAACCCCTGCCGACCGCAGGAAATGGAAATGGTGCATGGTGCCAATGTTCTCAATGCCACCGATGCCAATTGCCAAAGCTGGATCAGAACCTACCGCGACTACAAGCCTTCTAATGGGACCGCCCCCGCATCCGCTGCCGAGGCCGTGGCTGCTTCGACCGGCGGACGCCGCCGTGGCGGTCGCAGTGCACGTGTTTGATAACCCGATTGCGCCTCTACGTTGCGGTGTCAGCACAACCTGAAGGAAGACCGGTGTGGATCAGCAGGATGTGAAGAACAAGGATCCTTTGGTCCTGTTTATGCCTTCCGGCAGGCGTGGCCGTTTCAAAAAGGGAACCCATATCCTTGAAGCGGCACGCCAGCTTGGTGTCTACGTCGAGAGTGTCTGCGGTGGCCGTGGCATTTGCGGCCGCTGCCAGATCGAGATCCAGGAGGGCAATTTTGCCAAACATGGAATCGTTTCGGCAAACAGCCATATTTCGGAATTCGGCGCCAAGGAAATACGTTACGCTGAAAAACGCGACCTGAAGGAAGGTCGGCGTCTTTCCTGTTCTGCGATGATCGAAGGCGATCTCGTTGTTGACGTGCCCCAGGACGTGCAGGTCAACGCCCAGATCGTCCGCAAGGCTGCAGATACCAGGCTCATTGCAAGAAACCCGGCCATTCAGATGTGTTATGTCGAAGTTGAAGAACCCGACATGCACAAGCCGCTTGGTGACCTGGACCGCCTCAAGCAGGCACTGGAACACGATTGGGGTTTTACCGACATTATCGTCGACCAGCACATATTGCCACGCGTACAGAAAATCCTGCGCGCCGGAAACTGGACCGTGACGGCTGCGATTCACCGAGACATGGTGACGGCACGACCATCCCTGATCGCCCTTTATCCCGGCCTGAAAAACGAGGCCTATGGCATTGCCTGTGACATCGGCTCCACGACCATCGCCCTGCATCTGTCGTCATTGCTGTCGGGATTGACCATTGCCTCGGCCGGCGCATCCAATCCGCAGATCCGCTTTGGCGAGGATCTGATGAGCCGTGTTTCCTATGTGATGATGAACCCGGACGGTTGTGAAGCGATGACCAAGGCCGTTCGCAACGCCTTGAACGACCTCATCTCGCAAGTATGTACGGAATCGGGCGTCGATCCGCTGGATATTCTTGACTCCGTCTTTGTCGGCAATCCCATCATGCACCACCTGTTTTTGGGAATTGATCCGACTGAATTGGGCGGAGCCCCCTTTGCTCTGGCCGTTTCCGGCGCCGTGCACAGTTGGGCATCCGATCTTCATCTGGCACTCAATCCAGGCACAAGGGTCTATATGCTCCCCTGTATTGCCGGCCATGTCGGCGCGGACGCTGCCGCTGCCACACTCAGCGAAGGCCCCCACCGCCAGGATGAGATGATGTTGCTTGTCGACATCGGCACCAATGCGGAAATCGTCCTTGGCAACAGGCAACGCGTTGTGGCTGCATCTTCGCCCACCGGCCCTGCCTTTGAAGGCGCGGAAATCTCCTGCGGACAGCGGGCTGCCCCCGGCGCAATCGAGCGGGTGCGCATTGACCCGCTGACACTTGAGCCGCGTTTCCGGATTATCGGCACCGAGCCCTGGTCGGACGAAACCGGATTTGCCGAACAGTCCGCCGCAACGGGCGTTACAGGCGTTTGTGGTTCGGGTATCATTGAAGTGATTGCCGAAATGTATCTGGCAGGCATCATTACCGAAGATGGTGTCATTGATGGTGCAATGGCGGCCAGAACAAACCGTATCGTCAGGCAAGGCCGGACCTATTCCTATGTCCTGCGGGAGGGGGAAAACCCGCTGACCATCACCCAGACCGATGTGCGGGCGATCCAGCTGGCCAAGGCGGCACTCTATGCCGGCATCAAGCTGCTGATGGACAAGCTGCAAATCGACCATGTCGATCGGATCGGTCTGGCCGGAGCCTTCGGGTCATTCATCGATCCCAAATACGCCATGGTTCTCGGCCTTGTTCCCGACTGTGAACTGGAAAAGGTCAAGGCTGTGGGCAATGCGGCGGGAACCGGCGCACGCATGGCCCTGTTGAACCGCGACTATCGCCGCGAAATCGAGCAGACCGTCACCGCGATTGAAAAAATCGAAACGGCGCTCGAACCAAAATTTCAGGAACATTTCGTCTATGCAATGGCCCTGCCCAACAAGGTCGATCAGTTTCCCAATCTGAGCAAAGTCGTCACGCTACCCGCCCGGTCAGCACCGACGGATTCATCCGATGGCGCGGGCCCCGTGCGCCGTCGCCGTGAAGGTCGACGCCGCGGCGGGTAATGGGATTACTCCCGGAACTGCCCCGTTTGGGCCAATGCATCGAATGTCGCGCGGATATGATCGGCTGCCGCGCAGACAGGCGCATCGGCATCGGGCCGCACCATCATGCCCAGTGAATAGCTGCCGATCGGCGGCAGACCATCGTCCTCGCCGAGCGCGACCAGATCATCGCCCACAAAGGAACAGGGCAAGGGCGCGATTGCCAGATCAGACATGATGGCAGCCCTCTGACCGGCCGTATGGGCACTCATATAGGCAATTCTATAGGCGATACCACGTTCATTGAGCGCCTCTACCGAGCCCGAACGCCAGGCACATCCCTCCTCCCACATGGAAACGGGCAAAGGTGTTCGAAGATGGGCTGTCCCGCCTTTTGCGCCAGCCCAAACGAGTTCCTCGGTCAGCAGCAATTCCCCCCCTTTGGGGATACTGGACATCTGACAGGTCAGCAATGTGATATCCAGATTTCGTTCCTCCATGCGCTTGGTTAATGATGCGCTTTGATCAATCACCACGTCGACGGCGATGGAAGGATGCGTTTTGGCAAAACGCTTGAGCACTGCTGGCAGAATGCGCTCGCCGACATCGTCAGGCGCCCCCAGACGAACAACACCGGAAATATCCGGAGCAACGAATTTCGACACGGCTTCCCTGTTCAAAGACAACAGGCGTTTGGCATAGCCGAGCAGAACGGTACCGTCATTGGTCAGGGATACCGAGCGCGCATCGCGCTTGAAAACCGGGCGGCCCAATATCTCTTCCAGCTTCTTGATCTGCATGGATACGGCTGACGGTGTACGAAACACCAACCCGGCTGCAACCGTAAAGCTTCCCGTGTCGGCGATGGCCACAAAGGTGCGCAAAATATCAAGTTCCAGCAGGGGGACGGGGTGGTTCAGGGGAGCATTCATGGTTTCACTTCAATTTTTCTGAACGATAGATTGATTTCTATTCGTTTGATTGAACCAGAGAATTTCACCATAGTCAATATCAAGGGTCGCGACCTTCATTGAAGAACCCCGCAGCTTCAATTTTGAAACTGCTCATCAAGAAGGAACCTGAAAATGTTAGACCAAAACGACAAGAACAACTCTGCGCTTTCCGGCATGATGATCCACGCCAGTTATGGAGTAACGATCAGCGCCCTTTTGACCAGAGCCATCTCAAGCATTGCCGACGCCATTGTGGCAAGGCGCGAGCGCAGGCTTTGCGCACAACAGCATCGGCAGGCCAAGCAGGAAATAGCCAAATTATCGGCTGAAATGCAGCATGATATCGGCTGGCCTGGCCGCTACGAATTGGAAAACAGCTGCGCCAGCGCCAATGATTGACAACAGACCGGCGTGTGCCGCCACACGCCGGTCGCCCCCTGACAGACAATGCCTGTCAACGCGCCGTGTAAAATCCGCAGCGACTGTTGTTTTCCACTTCACAGCAGGCACTGAGCGTGTAGAGTCGATGTCGCAATGACAACATTGCATGCGGGTGGAGCTGCAATTTCAAGAAATTTTGATATGTCGCAAACACGCATGCAATCCGTTAGGCTTCTTGACGAATTGCCGGTCGGCTCGCACAGCCTTGTGCAAACCGGGCGGGATATTGAACCTGCATCATGTTCGGGACGGAATCGCAATGGACAACACCATATCACAGACTTTGCGATCGTTCGTATTCTACCTCGTGCCCGATTTTTCTCTCATCGCCTTTGCCACTGCCATTGAACCACTGAGAATTGCCAACAGAATGCTTGGCTACAAGGCTTACAAATGGCGGCTTGCATCCTTTGACAGGGAATCGGTCACCGCCTCCAATGGTGTCGAGGTTTCCGTTACCACGTCGCTTGAAGAAGAGCGCCGCAACCTGTCCGGTGAAAACCGGCCTTCAATGGTCTTTGTATGCTCAGGCATGAATGTCGAATCCCATGCACAGAAATCTCTGCATGCCTGGCTGCGAGAGGTTCACAATCGCAATATATCCGTGGGCGGGCTTTGCACCGGCGCCTATGTGCTGGCCGCTGCCGGCCTCTTGTCGGGCAAACGCTGCGCCATCCACTGGGAAGACCTTCCCGGCTTCTCGGAAAAATTCCCACTGGTCGACGTCTATGCCGATCTCTACGAATCGGATGGCAATATTTACACCTGCGCCGGTGGCACGGCAGCGCTTGACATGATGCTCAATCTGATTGGGCAGGACCATGATGACAATCTGGTCAACCGTGTATGCGAACAGGCATTGACCGATCGGGTTCGCAGCCCGCATGACCGCCAGCGCCTGCCTCTGAGGGCCCGTCTGGGCGTACAGAACACCAAGGTTCTGTCGATCATTGAGTTGATGGAGAGCAATCTGTCCGAACCGCTTTCCCTGCTGGAAATCGCCGACTTTGCAGGACTTTCGCGCCGCCAGATTGAACGTTTGTTCCGTCAGGAAATGGGGCGCTCCCCGGCCCGCTATTATCTCGAAATCAGATTGGACCGCGCCCGCCATCTGCTGATTCAGTCATCCATGCCCGTCGTGGAAGTCGCAGTCGCCTGTGGTTTTGTATCGGCATCGCATTTTTCCAAATGCTACCGCGAACTCTACGGCCGCTCCCCTCAACAGGAGCGCGCCGACCGCAAGCAATTGCTGCAGACGGCCGCCTGAAAGAGCCATAGACTTCAAACAACACACCTTGGAGACATAAGCTCCCGGGAAGGCATGGGATCACGTAGCCCTGCTTTTTCCTATGCTCTCAATGCAGCATTCTCTGTGTCGAAGGGGCTTTCCTCGATGATGGTCGCCCGGTAAAGCTGCCCCAGGATCTTGATCTGAAATTCCGCTCCCACAGTGTTGAGCTGCGGCCTGACCATGGCCAGAGCCAGAGATTTTCCAAGCCGCCATCCAAAACCGCCATGGGTTGCCCGTCCAACCAGTTCACCATTTTGATAGATGGCCTCGCTGCCGCGTGCATCGGCGTCCGTCACGCCATGGACTTCCATGGTGACGAAATTCCAGTTCAATCCGTCTTCACGCGCCTTGACCACGGCATCACGACCAATGAATTCCCCCTTGTTGGGTTTTACGAAACGGTCCAGACCGGATTCGAAAGCATTGTACTCAATCGACAATTCGCGCGGTATCAGGCGGTAGGATTTTTCGATGGCCATCGCCGTCATTGCCCGGATGCCAAAAGGCTTGATACCGAACTCGGCGCCAGCCTCCATCAACAGATCAAAAATCGTATTCTGCTGCTCCATCGGGTGGTGCAATTCCCAGCCGAGCTCTCCGACAAAATTGACCCGCAGGGCATGGGCGGTGGCAGGCCCGACATTGATCTGCTTTCCCGACAGCCAGGAAAAATCAGCATTCTCCAGGCTGGTGCGCGTCAACTTGCCGAGCACATCCCTCGAACGCGGCCCTGCCAGCACCAGAACCCCCAACCGCTCGGTCAATGCATTCAGTCTCACAGACCCATCTGTCGGTGCCAGCTTGCGCAGAATATCATGGTCATGGGCCTCAAAAGCACCGGCCGAAACCAGATAGAAGCGGCCTGGTGCCCACTCATAGACGGTAAACTCCGAGCGGACCCCGCCATATTTGGTCAGCAGATGGGCCAATGCAATGCGACCGCGCTTTTTCGGTATCGCGTTGGCCAATATGGACTCCAGCCACTCACGCGCACCCGGTCCGGAAACCTCCATCTTTGCAAAGGCCGACATGTCCAGCAGCCCGACATTCTCATGGACATTTTTGACTTCATTGCCCACATGCTCAAAGTAATTCGATCGCCGGAATGACCACAGTTCCTGAATCCTGTTGTTCTCATCGGGCTCGGGATGATTGCGGTTCATCAGAACATCCGGCTTGTCCAAGCGGTCGACGTCCAGGCTATAGCCTTGCGGTGCAAACCAGTTCGGTCGCTCCCAACCATAGACAGAGCCGAAGACGGCGCCGAGATCCTTCATCCGGTCATAGCAGGGAGTTCGTTTCAATGGGCGAGCTGCTTCACGCTCTTCATCAGGGTAATGAACCGTGAAGACGTTGGCATAGGATTCTTCGTTCTTTTCCTGCAGATAGCCGGCAGTGGCATAGGGACCGAAACGACGCGGATCAACACCCATCATGTCAATGGTAGGCTCGCCATCGACGATCCATTCGGCCAATTGCCAGCCCGCACCACCGGCCGCCGTCACGCCAAACGAATGCCCCTCATTCAGCCAGAAATTCTTGCGGCCAGGCGCAGGCCCGATGATCGGCGAGCCGTCCGGCGTATAGGCGATCGCACCATTGTAGACCTTCTTGATCCCGGCCTCGCCGAAATAGGGCACCCGCTCGATGGCTGTCTCGATATGCGGCATCAGCCGTTCAAGGTCTTCCTGGAACAATTCATATTCGGACTCATCCGATGGCCCGTCGACATAACAGCATGGTGCGCCCTTCTCATAGGGGCCGAGCAGAAGACCACCGGCCTCTTCGCGCATGTACCAGGAGGAGTCCGACTCGCGCAACACGCAGAGTTCCGCACCGCCTTCCCTGCGGAATTTCTGTATTTCCGGATGGGCCTCCGTGACGATATATTGGTGCTCCACCGGGATCACCGGCACATCAAGACCAACCATGGCGCCGGTCTTGCGCGCGAAATTTCCGCTGCACGAAATGACGTGTTCACAGGTGATATCGCCCTTGTCGGTTCTCACCAGCCACTGGCCGTCATCCAGCTGCTCAATGGCTTCAACCGTTGTATAGCGATGGATCGTCGCGCCACGGTCGCGGGCTGCCTTGGCCAATGCCTGCGTCAGGTCGGCGGGTTGAATATATCCGTCTTCCGGATGACAGATGGCGCCCAGCAGACCCTCCGTATTCACATAGGGCCATTTTTCCTTGATCTGCTCGGGCGTCAGGCGATCAACATGGATGCCAATGGTTTCTGCCACGCCCATATAATATTCATATTCGTCAAGCCGTTCCTGTGTGCGCGCCAGCCGCACATTGGTGACCTTGCGAAAGCCCGTATCCATGCCGGTTTCTTCAGCCAGTTCCTGATAGAAGCGCACCGAATATTTGTGAATCTGACCGACAGAGTAACTCATGTTGAACAGCGGCAAAAGACCCGCTGCATGCCAGGTGGAGCCGGACGTCAATTCCTTGCGTTCCAGCAGGACAACATCATCCCAGCCCTTTTTGGCAAGATGGTACAATGTCGAGACGCCGACAACGCCTCCACCAATCACAACTGCGCGCGCGCTGCTCTTCATCGCTATTGCCCTTTTTGAGGCCCGCCACGCGGACACATGAGTTAAGCACCAGAAACGTCTTAAAATGCGCCATTGCCATCAGCAATAACAAACATTGAATCCCTCATGGACGTCAGATGGGTAGACACATCCTGTGCCTGCATTGCCTGCATCGTCCATACGGCAACTATGACGCCAGCGAACCAGCCTTTACCGCCTGTTTGCGACATGCAAAAAACGGCTCGCGACTTTCCCGCCGCACACCCATTCCATTGTTTACCTTTATTTTGTCCGGCCCTGATAAATTGGCGGGAATTCAAGGCAACGGAAACCTGACCATGAACCAACGCTTGGAAACGGTGCGCAATTCAGGCGGCCTCTCGCTGAATTCTGTGCTGACAAAGCCAAACCTGTGGCTGGTGCTGTTTGTGGTCTTGCTGGCATTGCTGGCGGGCCTGCGGTGGGTGCTCCCCATTGGCCCGATGTATTGGGACACATACCTGTATGTCGATGCAGCCCATCGCATCGCCAACGGTCAGATACCCAACGTGGATTTCTTCCCGCCGGTTGGCCCCCTTGGCTATTATCTCTATGCCCTGATGGAGCGCATGTTTCCCGCCGGCCAACCGCTGCTGCTGGCCCAATGGTCGTGCCTGATGATCACGGCACCGACCATGGCACTGATTCTGACAGATGTGACCCCGCGATCCCGGAGCCTGGCGTTTGCTCTGCTGACACCCTTTGCTTTCTTTGCCGCCCTGCCCTTCAATTCCTTGAGCGTTTTCCCCTATCCCGGCGTCGACGGTTTTGGAATTTACAACCGCCATGGCGCGCAATTGCTCTATGTCCTTGCGGCAACCGTGCTGTTTGTAAAAGACAAAACCCGCATGACGGCGATACTGTCCGTCCTCACACTGGCACTCTTTCTGATAAAGATAACGGCCTTTATCAGCGGCGGCCTTATCCTCGCCTTTGCCGTTGCCTGCGGCATGATTGCTGTTCCGGTGGTCCTTTCGACGGCATTGATCTTCTTGCTGGTTCTGGGCCTCATCCAATTGGCATCAGGATTGACGCTGACCTATGTCACGGAGATATTTCTCCTGGCCAACAGCAACAGCAATACGCTGTTGCCAAATCTGCTTACGGCCATGTCTGAAAATTTCAGCACGATTGTCGCTGGCGGCGTGACTGTACTGTTTCTGCTGATTGGTGACTGGCGGGAATGGTCAAAGGCCCTGCGTGCCTTTGGTTCATCATACAGCTTCCAGCGCTTTGGCTCGATTTTCGACAGGGATTGGTTCTGGCTTGGCATCTTGCTGTGTGCCGGACTGTTCTTTGAAACACAAAACACCGGCAGCCAGGCATTCCTGTTGATCTGGCCGGGACTGCTGATGGCCTGGAACCGCTATGGCCAACGGCCAGTGCGCTCACGAATGGTCCTGCTGGTTCTGATCGCCACCTGCTGTTTTCCCACCGCAATAGGTGTGCTGCAAAAGGCCGGCAGGACTGTTGCCACTGCGCTGCGTTCCCTTCCAGTGGAAGGCACAAACCTGTCAACACTCGGCCTCGTATCAACCAAGCCGATGTTCATGGACCGTGCCGACATCATGCAGAACTATTATGCAGAACAAGTCGAAGCCGATGAACACCTTGCAAGGCTCGGGCAAATCCCCTCCTTTCTGCTCTATTCGGAACCAGGTTTTCAGGTCATGTGGCTACAGATGAACGACCAGGCCATCGATGCGATCCGAGCCTATGAGGCCGAAAACAACGTGCATTTCAACACGATCTTCACGACTGATTTCACCAATATCATTCCCGCTCTGATGAACCGGGATGCGCCAAAATATGTAGCCATAGGTGCCGTTGCGGGCCGTACGCAGTTCGAAATGGATGCACGGACCCGCAAATCGGTGGAAGCCACCGACCTCATTTTGGATACATTGTGTCCCAGAACGCCGGGCCTGATCCAATCCTTCGACATCTACCGGCAAGCGCTTGCCAACCACCGGAAAATCAGGCTGACACCATGCTTTGATGCCTATATCCGCGAGGCGGCCCAGGGCACGACGGACATCCAGCTGGATATCAGAAGATAGAGCCTGCCTTGTTTTCATTGAACCACTCTGTTCGTGATTCAGTGAGCGGGGCCGCCGGTCATACCCGGATCGTCAGTTTTTGACCTGGCTGGCCAGGAAATCCTTGACGATGCCGACAATGCCTCTGGACAGAAGATCGTCGAGAGCATCAACAAACCGATCGACATCGGTGCTCTGGCAAATCAGTGGTGGCTCCAGTCGAATGACATTGCGGTTATATTCGGTGAAGGCAACAAGGATGTCGTAATCGCGCAGCATCAGTGCACCGACAAAGCCTGAAAGCGAACCTTTGAGCTTTTCATCAAGCACGGAGACAAGTGGACGCAGCAGCGCCGGCAATGTCTGGCTGAAATCGTGAAACTCCAGTCCGACCATCAGCCCCTGGCCGCGAACCTCCTTGATGATCTTTGGATATTTGGCCTGAAGGCCTTTCAACCTGTCGAGCAAATAGGCGCCCTGCTGCGCCGAATTGGCAATCAGACCTTCATCATACAAAAGGTTCAAGGCCTCGATGGCCGTGATGCAGGCCTCGCCAATGCCGCCAAAGGTCGCCGGACCATGGATAAGCGCCGTGTTCGGCTTGCCATAGGCTTTCATGTAGACTTCACGACTGGCGATCATCGCACCGACGGCACTTTTTCCGCCACCAAGAGATTTTGCCAAAGCAGTCACATCGGGCACGACCCCGGCATGCTCAAAGGCGTAAAACCTGCCGGAACGTCCCATGCCACACTGCACTTCATCAGCGACCCAAAGGACCTTGTGCTCGTCGCACAGAGCACGCAATTGCTGCCAGAATTCCGGCGGCGCTGTGATAATGCCGCCGCCGCCCTGGATCGTTTCAAGCACAATCACGCCAATTTCCGGATCTGCCTCAAACGCATGGCGGATCGCATCTATATCGCCAAAGGGTACACGAACGGTATCATCAACCAGCCGGAACTGACCGCGGTATAGCGGTGAATCCGTAATGGACAGGACACCCTTGGTCTTGCCGTGGAAGGAGTTTTCCGCATAGACAATCTTGCTGCGTCCGGGGCCTGCAGCACGCTCGGCAACCTTGATGGCTGCTTCCATTGCCTCCGATCCCGAGGAGCCGAGGAAGACCATATCGAGTTGGCCAGGCGATATTTCGGCAAGGTTTTTGGCCAGTGCAGCGGCATATTGCGACAGGAAAGCCATGGCAATTTCGTGGCGCTTTTCGTTCTGGAAGGCAATGCGGGCTGCCAGGATTTTGGGATGATTGTGGCCGAAAGCCAGAGAACCGAACCCGCCAAAAAAATCCAGGATCTTGCAATCATTCTGGTCGATATAATACATGCCTTCGGCACGCTCTATCCTGATCTTGTTGAAGCCCAGAAGCTTCATGAAATGCAATTGACCTGGATTGAGATATTTCTTGAAATATTCCGTCATATGCGGCAGGTCGAGCGCCTTTGCATCCTCGACGCTGAGCAGGTCCGGCTTCTTTATTTCATTTGGGATAGTCATGATATCTGCCCTTGTCTTGCGCGCATTCTGTCTGAATTACAGGTCTGTATCTCGCGTCGAACGCTATTGCGAAGCGGCCGAAAGTCCGGCCCGATATTCATCATAAGCCGCCATCAGCATGTCTTCATCACGGTATTGGGCACTCCAGCCCAGCAGCTTTTTGGCCTTGCTGCAGTCGAGTATGCACATCTCATCGGCAATGAGATATTGCTCGGGATCCATGATCGGCAGGTTGATCAGATCAAACAGATCCAGCGTGCGTTTGACCGCCCACGCAGGCGTCGGCAGTGCAAAGGACCGTGACCCGGCGTGTTTGATCAGATCGCCCAGCAATTTGCGCACCGGCGGAGGATTGTCCGACCCGAGATTGAAGGCTTCATTCGGCACATCGGCTTTCCAGGCCAGCCTGGCGGCCTCGGCACAATCAAATACGGAAATGAACTGATAGGGGTTTCGGCCAGAGCCGATCATTGGCACAGGCAGATTGTAATCGACCAGCTTGAACAGTTTTGAAAGGATGCCAAGACGGCCCGGACCGATGATCAGCCGGGGTCGGAACAGGGTAATATTCATGCCCCTGCCGCGCCATTGCACTGCCAGTTCCTCTGTCTTGTATTTTGACAGGCCATATTCACCCAGCGGATTGGCCGGATGATCCTCCGTTTGCGGATAGCTGAAGGTGTGACCGTAGATCATGTCGGTGGTGTAATGCACCAGCCTGCCGGCATTGCTGGACGCCATCTTTTCGATGATGTGCTCGGTTCCATGATAATTGACCGGCCAGAAGAATTCATGCCGTTTGGAGCGTATCTGAATGGGCGACAGCATCTTGGCCGACAGGTTATAGACCATGTCGTCAGCGCCGATATCGACCCGGCTGAAATGCTCCTTGTCAGTAACATCCAGCGGGATAAAATGGCTGTTTGCGTAGTGGGGCAAATCGCTTTTTGCGATGTCACAGATGATGACATCTTCGCCATCAGCAACAAGGCGGGCCGCCAGATGCCGCCCGACGAATCCGTCACCACCAAAAAGAATATGCTTCATGTGTCAAGCTCACTGAGATTGGATGTTCTGTCCTGATTCCCTGCCGCAATTTCACGTGGGTCCCCGCGTCCGGACTGTGCGATCAGAACCGTTCCCACGCAGATGAAGGCAATGCCGGCAATGCGCCAGGCGTTCAGGTCTTCCTTGAAAAGAAAATAGGCAAACAGCGCCACGGCCACGTAAGCCAGACTGAGGAACGGATAGGCAAAAGAGAGCTCCACCTTGGACAGAACATAAAGGTGGGAAGCCATGGAGATGACAAATGTGGTCAGCCCCGCAAAAACCCATGGATTGAAAACAATCAACAGGATCTTGAACAGGATGTTCTGACCCACATGCTCAAGGGGTCCAAGGCTCAACATGCCCTGTTTGAGCAGCAATTGCGCCGCTGCATTTGTCAGTACTGTAAACAATATGAATGGTATGTAATTCATCACATCCCCCAACTGAGTGTAGTGCTACCAGCCAAATTGTTAGATTTGGTGAATCTACAGGGTAAAAAACGTCTTGCGAACGCCCGCTGCCGCCTTCAGGCACGGCCATTGAACGGGCTACGAACCTTGCTTTGCCTGGCCTGCGGATAATCTCATCGCCGTGCGTCGCCAGAAATCAGACATGATGACCGGGTCACGAAAACGCTCCAGCTCCGCCCATTTCGGGAAAGAAGCCTCGAATGTGTGCGGGCTCATGCGGGCATCCTTGTAGGGATTGATCGCGCCTCCGGCCGCCACCACAATGTCGTCAAGCGCATCAAGCAATCGAAGCGTTCGCGGCCCCTGATTGGCAAAATCGAGAGTCAGCGTATAGCCCGCCCGCGCAAACGAAAAAACGCCGGGTGAAATTGGCGCACCAAAACGCTTGAGAACGGTCAGAAAGGATGCATGACCATGGGATCGGGCGCACTCCATCAATCTGATGGTCGTGTCATGCCCGGTTTCGATCGGGTAGACACTTTGATGCTGGAAGAGCCCTCTGGGTCCATAAAGCCTGTTCCAGCCGCCAATGGCATCCAGCGGATAGAAATAGCTTTGCCAGGATACCGGGCGCACATGTTCCCCGGGCTTTTCCCGATGAAAATAATAGGCGTTGAAAGCTGCCAAAGTCAGGCGATTGACAAGGTTGAATGGCGGCGTAAACGGCACGGACAGTTTTTTCCCGGATGAATATTCTCCGGGTCCCTCTGAGCCGTCCTGATGATCGGCCCCCATCAGGATACCACGTCCGGTGTTTTTGCCCGTGGCGAGCTGATCAATCCAGGCAACGGCATATTCATGCGCATCATCAAAAGCAGCGCTTCCGGCAAAATAGTCGTCAATATGATTGAACCGCCATGTGCGTTGATTGATATTGGCAGACCCCACCTTCATCAGTCGAATGGTCACCTGCGTCATCAGCCCGGTCAGGCCCATCCCGCCGATGGTTGCCGCAAACAGCGCGCCATTGCTGGTCGGCGAACATACGGCAATCGGGGCGTCGCTGCGCATCAGGTGCAATTGGCATACATGGCGGCCGAATGAGCCGCGCACATGGTGGTTCTTGCCGTGAACATCATTGGCGATGGCACCGCCCACCGTGACAAATTGCGTGCCCGGTGTCACCGGCAAAAAATAGCCTCTTGGAATTGCGAATTTGAGAATATCGCTCAGCAGCACACCTGCTTCACAGGTCAATTCCCCTGTCTCATCATCAAAGGAGAGGATTTGCTTCTCGGCCCTGCTGTCGATGAGGCACCCGGCAGAATTGTGGCAACTGTCACCATAGGACCGTCCATTGCCGAAGGGCAGCCAGCCGGGACCGTTTCCGAGCACTTCACGCTTGACGGCACAGGCCGGACGCGCTGCCCTGTGGGCAACCTCATTTCTGCCCCAGCTATCGTAGCTCATAGTGTGATCACCGTGCCAAGAGCCAGCAACAAGGCACCCGCCACCGCAATAATCTGACTACGCCAGTCGCGCAGGATGAAGACCACGGGATCATCATCCATATGCCCCCGCCGCGCCAGCATCCATATGCGCAACAGCATATAGAGGATCATCGGACACAGCGGCCACAACAGCAGCGGCGCCTGGTACATCTCCTGCACTTCCTGACTGTTGACATAGAGCGCCAGAACCAGGGCCGCACCGAAAGCCGAGGAAATGCCAGCCTGACCGATCATTTCAAAGTCTTCGGCAAAATAACCGCGCCCAAGCTTGGTGGAACCGGCCTCCCCGGTCATTTCCTGCAATTCGACATACCGCTTGACCAGGGCAAGCGACAGAAAGAAGAAGAGTGAAAAAGCCAGCAGCCAGAACGACAGGTCCAGGTTGATCGCAGCTCCGCCGGCAATAATGCGCAAGGTAAACAGGCCGGCAAGCGTGAAGACGTCAACCAGAAGCTTCTGCTTCAGGTAGAATGAATAGGCAGTGGTCGCGGCGATATAGACAAGCAGAACGACAAAATAGACCAGCGGCAGGAAGAGCGAAAGGAACAAGGAAGCAAGCAACAGAACTGCTCCAAGCCAAATGGCAGTCGGTATCTGCAGACGGCCACTGGCCAAAGGCCGTTCTTTCTTTCTTTTATGCAAACGGTCATTTTTCAAGTCTGAAAGATCATTCAGAATGTAGACAAATGAGGCCGCAAAGGAAAATGAGAAGAAGGCGATGACCACGTCGATGATCAGAGCGACATTGAACATCTGATGGTGAAGAATCAGCGGAACCACAAGCAACGTGTTTTTCAACCATTGATGGATGCGCATGGTCTTGAGCACGGTTTTGAAGCCCGATGGAGGTGGCACCAGCAGCTCGGCGCCATGGGCCTTTTGCCATCGCAACGCCGCCTGGTCAGGCGCCACGACAATGGCCTGTCGCGCGACCTCGAATAGGCAAATATCATCACGGCTGTTGCCGATATAATCAAACCCCTGCTCGCCAAACATTGCGACAAGCGCATTTTTCTTGGCCGT
Source organism: Rhizobiaceae bacterium (assembly GCA_029212415.1). Classification (GTDB taxonomy): domain Bacteria; phylum Pseudomonadota; class Alphaproteobacteria; order Rhizobiales; family Rhizobiaceae; genus Hoeflea_A. The sequence goes on from JARGOF010000035.1 coordinate 23,102, forward strand.
TGCCGTCAGATTGTTGTCTTGCGTGCTGTGCAGGACCACATCAAACAGGCCGAGATGGTCCGCAATGCCCTGAGCAACCGTTGCTGGCGCGCCCGTTGCCAGGACGACCTTCCGACCATTGGCTTTTTCCTGCCTGACGAGATCGAGAACGTCCTGTCTGCAGGGCCAGCTGGATGGCGCCCGATTGCTGCGCACCGCCACTTCCAGTTTCAAGCGGGCTTTGCCCTGCGCCATCCAATAAAGGACGGAAACCAGCATAAAGGGATTGCGAAGCAACAGTGCGACAAGGCTTTCCCAAAGGGTATCCGTAGTCAGCAAGGTTCCATCAAGATCAACGCATAGCGGTACATTGTGAGCGTCGTTGCTCATGCTCATGATGATCATCCGTTTGTTCAAAACAAGCGGGATGATATCTGACGTTTCTTCCAATCCGGTGAAGACCGGACAAGAACAGGCAAGAAGCAAGCCTCAAATCCTCTCATAGTTAACCCGTTCTTGCACATGGCAGTGCGCTCAATTGACGTCACCGACCGGAATCAATCGTCTGGTTCCACATCATTTGCGGAATTGTTCGAGCCGGCCAGAGACTTGTCAGCACGCGCTTCCGATTGAAAGCGCTGCTTTGCTGCCTGAACCTTCGTATCATTGTCGTCATCGGGCAACTTGAGATGCACGTCTGACTGGGGAAACGGAATTTCGATTCCCTCTTTTTTGAAGCGTTCGAAAATCTGCAGTCTCAAGTCTGAAGCAACAGTAATACCAGACAGGACATCACTGACAAAAACACGCAACTCAAAATCAAGAGAGGAAGCACCGAACCCGGTAAAGACCACTGTCGGTGCCGGATTGTGCAGGACAGACTTATTGGTTGCACCAATTTCCTCGAGGATCGAAATGACCTGTCGTGGATCAGCATCATAGGAAACACCCACGGCAATTTCAGTGCGACCAAGCGTGTTGCTATGGGTCCAGTTTCCGACCGGTGTATTGATGAATTCCGAATTGGGAACAATGACAGACTGGCGCTGGAATGTTTCGATTTCAGTCGCTCGCACGGAAATATGGCGCACAAAACCCTGCGTCGAACCAGTCACAACCCAGTCACCGACCTTGAAGGGGCGTTCGGCCAGCAAAATGAGACCTGAAACGAAATTATTGACAATATTCTGCAGGCCGAAACCGATACCCAGTGACAACGCGCCTGCCACAAGCGCCAGATTTGACAGGTTGAGACCAGCTACAGACGCACCAATGACGGCAGCGATCGCGATACCGACATAACCGATGGCGATGCGGATCGAATTGCGCAAGCCATCTTCGAGCCTGCCGCGCTGCATGATGTTTTCATCCAGCCAACGTTGAAACCAGCGGGTAACGAAATAGCCGACAACGAACAACAGGATACCGAGAAAAATACCCGACAGCGAGATGGTCACACTTCCTATGGTGATTTCACTGAAGGTATCGGCAAACCAATTCTGGATATCTCTGGGTTGATACCCCCACACCAGGAAGACAACCGGAACGCCGAAAACAATCACAAAAAGATAGATACACAGCCCGGCCAACAGTCCGAACTGTTCTATAAACACGGTACCGAACCCAAAGCGTTGGGAAAGAAACTGCCCCATGCGCGAGCCTGCAAAAGCCGATGGTTCGGAGACAGCCTGGGCGGACAGAAAACCGATATACATGGCCACCAGCAATCCACCCAGCACGACCACCTGGTTGGCCGCGAAACGCGCCAGGCCGACATAACCGAAAAACGGCAACACGATGAAGGCTGTTCCCAGCACCAAAAGCGGAATTCTGATGCTGCGCGGCCAGGCGCGCCCGCCAGCAGGCTCTGAATTGTCCTGCGGACCGTTCTTGTCATCCGACCCGCCATGGGCAATCAACGGACGTCCGAAGGAAAGCACCAGCAAGATGACGCCAATTGTTACGGTGGCCACCAGACTTTTGGCCACTGAAAGGATCAACGGCGAGTCGAGCGCATCGCTGATGCTTCCAGCTTGATAGTCAACGGCATTCACCAGTGCCATGGCCATGATCAGCCACCATAAAACCCGCGCACCCGAATTCGTTACAGGTACGAGTCGCCAGTTCGGTGCAGAAGGCTGAAGCACGGCGGTTGCCAGACGGCCCGCAAAAAACAGGATGACAACGAATTGCAGAAAAGCCGACAGAAGCATCGCAATATCGGCGCGCATCACGCCGAAATTGTTTAGAAAAAACGTTAGAAACAGGCAGGATATAAGCAGGCTCATTGTTGGCAGGAATGTCCACCAGAACGCCAAAGTGTGTTTGCTGAATAGGGTTGGATGCTCTTCATTGAGGTCGTAATGCATGAAACGCGCGAACAGCCGGTAGGTTCCGACAATGAATAGAATGCCCAGCAGGAAGGACAGAAACAGCGCCGAAAGCAGCGCACCACTTTTATACTGCCAGGTAAATCCGATCCAATTGGCAATCCTTGAATTTATATCCGCCAATTCAAGGACGAAGGCCTTTCGAACAGTGTCAATGTCACCGATGGACAGGTCAACGCGCCCCAAAAGGGTTTGCCTGAATAGTTCCCGGCGGTACTCCGAAACGGTCTGAGCAAGCTTCTTGGCTTCATTCGCTATCGCGTCGGCCTCACCAAGATAGGCGTTGATAATCGCACTCTCGGATGCAATGGAACTGCGTTCATCCGCCAGAACCAGCGGCTCTGCAGCCGCCCCTTCGGCTGGAGGTGCCCCCAGATTGGTTTCACGCGTTTTCAGGTTCTCAAGACGCGGCAGCAAATCCCGATTGATCTTGTCCATCGCCGCATCAAGTTCTTCAAGTTGCTGCTGCAGTTTGACCAGTCTTGAATCATCATAGCGGACCAATGTGTCGGGTTTACTGATTTCCTTGAAACGTTCGCTCGCCCTGTTGAGCGACACGCGGGCCGCCGAGATGCCATCGGCCACCGCCGGATACAATGTCGGCGCTGAGCTGGTCTGGGCCATGACGATACCGGGCAGACTGAATGCAACGCCTGCAAACAGACAGCACAACACGATCATACGCAATACGATAGGCTTCACCGGGTATTTCTCCGCTACAAAGAACATGATTGATACAACGAAAGACAGTTGTTTGACAGCGCGCAATGGGTTGTTGCGCCTTCCGAAACAGTTTGTAACCTGATCAAAACGATGGGGGCAGAAACAATGGCGTGTTAAAAACCGGCGCCGGGTTTTGCCAGATAAGCAACCTCTTCAGGAGTGCTTTCGCGTCCCAAAATCGGGTTGCGATGCGGAAATCGTCCAAATTCGGCAATGACCTCATGATGCATATGCGCATATTTGAGCAATTCCGCATTTCCCAGGCGAGTGAACAGTTCCACGGCCTTCTGCTGGTCGTCGAGCGCTTCTGAATGTTCAAAGGGCATATAGAAAAACTGGCGTTGCCTTTCATCGACCAATTGATCGAGATTGGCCCCGATTGCGGCCCGGGCCTCTTTGAGAGCCAGACCATCCGTGGCAAAAGCCAATGGCGTGCCACGGTATATGTTGCGCGGAAATTGGTCCAAGACGATCACCAATGCCAACACATTGTCTGCCGAGGCGCGCCACACATCGGGGATATTCTCCGCAAGGGCAAGATGCGTTGAAGCGAAACGCCGGGCAATATCCTTATCCACAGAGAGGTTTTTCTTGAACCAGTCTTCGGGTTTCAATTCTTCAAACCAGAAAGAAAAAACCACTTCCGGTTGCACCACATCGGCATTGCTCATCTCATCCACTCCGATCGACTGTTCACAACTGACTTATACCAAAGACCGATGATTATGACCCATCTTTGGCATCACCCGATAACATAGCTTGTTCGCGCAAAACAGGTGCATACAGTGTGACAGACAAATCCTGTTTTCAAATAAATGAAGGCACTTTGAAGAGACTGGAACGTGGCAAGTCTAAAATGACGGAAACGCTTCCGGAAAACACAATTGATTGCACCGGCAGTTGCGTAAACTATAAAAAATACTCTGAATTCCGTTCAAAAATAAGGCAACCAATGTAAAAAAACGAATCACCCCGGCAGGCACGCTCCCTGAGGGACATCGCTTGCCATCCAAGGAAAAAACCATAATCCATTGTATTTAAACAAAAAAAAGGCTGCTATAGAAGCAGCCTGAGTCTAGGGAGGAATTTAGTCTGTATACATACGATACACGCACAATATTACGCAAAACTTAACGAAATGCAACCTGTGATATTTGTCGCAGCACATGCAATACCGACAACCGAGCATCGATTCACTCCGCAACCGGCTCAAGCGAAAGGAGCAAATCACCGTCTGTGACCTGATCCCCCTCACCCACGAGAACCTCGGCAATCACCCCGTCACGCGGCGCTGAAAGCGTCATCTCCATTTTCATGGCTTCCATGATGGCAAGGGGCATGTCTCTGCTGACGGATTGGCCAACCTTGACATTGATCTGTTTGATGACGCCGGGCATGGGGGCAACAATGCGGTCACCCATATCCTCTGCTTCCATATCGGCCGCTGAAATATCGGGCAGCGCAAACGCATAGGCCTTGCCCTGGCAGATGAGAGTCAACGTCTGTCTATCCCGCAGGGAGCGAATGTTGAGCAATGTGCCATTGATATCGACCCGCATGATACCGTTGGCGCTCGACAGCAATTCCATGAAAACCGGTGCCAGGGTGCTGCCGACATCACGATAGGCCGTTACACTCCATTGTGTTTTGGAGAGGCGCGTTACAGCCAGTTCATGAAAATCCTCGCCACTGGCAAGCTGCACAACCCGCTTTGGTGCTGTCCAGTGAGACCATATACCCAAGGTGTCAAAGGGATCCTGTGCCCCTGAAACAGGCCCCGGTTTCAAACTGGCAATCGCCGCGACGGCAATAAAGAGATCGGGGGTAAGTTCCCTGGTATTCAACTGCTCCAGGTTCCGGTCAATCAGCCCGGTATCAACATCGCCGCATGCAAAATCCGCCTGTCCGCACAAGGCTTCCAGAAAAGCGATATTGGTCGTCACACCCACGGCTTCGGTCTGTGCCAATGCAGCTTCCATACGGCCTAGCGCAGTCGCGCGATCAGGTCCGTGCACAACAAGTTTGGCAATCATCGGATCATAGAATGGCGTGATCGTATCACCCTGGCGAACGCCTGAATCAATCCGCACAGATTGCTCGGGAAACCGCAAATGGCTCAATGTTCCGGTTGCCGGCAAAAATCCCTTCTGAGAATCCTCTGCATAGACGCGCGCCTCGAAGGCCCATCCGTCGATGCTGATGTCTTCCTGTTTCAATGGCAGGACCTCTCCGGCTGCCACACGCAATTGCCACTCCACGAGATCCAGTCCGGTAATCATCTCCGTCACCGGATGCTCGACCTGAAGCCTGGTATTCATTTCCATGAAGTAGAACTTGTCGGGCTGCAGGCCATCCGTCCCGTCGACGATAAACTCGATCGTACCGGCACCGCTATAACCAATGGCTTTGGCGGCCTTGACGGCTGCCTCCCCCATGGCTTGCCGCATCTCTTCATGCATGCCGGGAGCAGGTGCTTCCTCGATCACCTTTTGATGCCGACGCTGCAATGAACAATCACGCTCGAACAGATGAACGGCATTTCCATGATCATCGCCGAAAACCTGGATTTCAATATGCCGCGGCGATGGAATGAATTTTTCAACCAGCACGCGATCATCACCAAATGAGGCTTTCCCCTCGCGTTTTGCTGCTGAAAGCGCCTCGGCAAAATCCTTCGGATCATGCACCAGGCGCATGCCCTTGCCACCGCCTCCGGCCCGCGCCTTGATCAGCACCGGAAAGCCAATTTCATTGGCCTTGCCAGCCAGAACAACCAGTTCCTGCGCTTCGCCATGATAGCCCGGCACGACGGGAACCTTTGCCTTTTCCATCAAAGTCTTGGCAGCATCCTTGAGACCCATGGCGCGAATGGCATGCACCGATGGCCCGATGAAGACGAGACCAGCAGCCTCCACGGCTTCAACGAAATCCGGATTCTCCGACAGGAAACCATAGCCCGGATGAATGGCCTCTGCGCCGCTCGACAAGGCGGCTTCAATCAGGCGGTCCCCTTTCAGATAGCTCTCTGCGACCAGAGCGGCACCAATATGAACCGCCTCATCGGCCATCTCCACATGCAGTGCATTGCGGTCGGCGTCGGAAAAGACCGCGACCGTTCTGATACCCATTCGCCGCGCGGTTTTGATAATGCGGCAAGCGATCTCGCCGCGATTTGCAATCAGGATCTTCTTGAACATGATGGTCTCCCAATTACATCCGGAACAGGCCGAATTTTGTTTCAGCGATCGGCGCATTCAGCGAAACCGACAGGGACAACCCAAGAACATCACGCGTCTTGCGCGGGTCTATGATGCCGTCGTCCCAAAGGCGCGCCGAAGCATAAAGCGGATGCCCCTGCTCATCGAACTGATCGATGATGGGTTGCTTGAAAGCCAATTCCTCATCGACGCTCCACTGCCCGCCCTTGCGTTCAATACCATCGCGTTTAACGCTGGCAAGCACACCGGCAGCCTGCTCACCCCCCATCACCGAGATGCGGCTGTTGGGCCACGTCCACAGGAAACGCGGACCATAGGACCGGCCGCACATGCCATAATTCCCGGCACCAAACGATCCGCCGACAAGAATGGTGATTTTCGGCACGGAGGTCGTGGCAACAGCTGTCACCAGCTTGGCGCCGTCCTTGGCAATCCCGCCTGCTTCGTATTTTCGCCCTACCATGAAGCCGGTGATGTTCTGCAGAAACACCAGTGGTATCTTGCGCTGCGAGCACAGTTCCACAAAATGCGCGCCCTTGACGGCACTTTCCGAAAACAACACGCCATTGTTGCCAATGATGCCGACCGGCATGCCATGCACATGCGTAAAACCACACACCAGAGTCGGACCATAGCGTGCCTTGAATTCATCAAAGCGCGAGCCGTCAACGACCCGGGCGATCACTTCCCTGATATCGTAGGGCGTCTTCAGGTCGGGCGGCACAATGCCGACAATCTCAGCCGGATCATAAAGCGGATCTTCGGGCGTTTGAATATCGGCATGCCTGTGTCTTTGTATGTTGAGATTGGCAACCGCTCTTCTGGCCAGAAGCAGCGCATGCGCATCGTCATTTGCAAGATGATCTGCAACGCCTGATAGCCGTGTATGGACATCACCGCCACCCAGGTCCTCAGCCGTGACGACCTCACCGGTTGCAGCCTTGACCAGCGGTGGTCCGGCGAGAAAGATGGTGCCTTGATCACGCACGATGATGGTCTCGTCAGACATCGCCGGCACATAGGCACCACCGGCAGTACACGACCCCATGACCACGGCAATCTGCGACAGACCCATCGCCGACATATTGGCCTGATTGTAAAATATCCGACCGAAATGATCGCGGTCGGGAAAGACTTCGTCCTGATTGGGCAGATTGGCGCCGCCGCTATCGACCAGATAGACGCAAGGCAGCCGGTTCTCCATGGCGATTTCCTGCGCGCGCAGGTGCTTTTTTACCGTCAGCGGGTAATAGGTCCCGCCTTTGACGGTCGCATCATTGCACAGGATCATCACATCCCGGCCGGACACCCGGCCGATGCCGGCGATCAGTCCGGCGCTGGAAATATCGCCCCCATACATGCCATAGGCCGCAAACTGGCCGATCTCGAGAAAAGGCGAATTGTCATCAAGCAGCCGCCGGACGCGCTCGCGCGGCAGCAACTTGCCACGCCCCACATGGCGCTCGCGGGCGTGGTCTGCGCCGCCTTTTTCAACAGCGCTGGCAACCTCGCCCATCTTGCTCAACATATCCTTCATGGATGCGCTGTTGTCGCGAAACCCCTGTGAAGACGGCAGGATCTTGGAGGAAAGAACGGTCATGAAAATGGGTTCCGGTTCATCTGTTGCTGCTGTTGTCAGGCGGTTTCGGCGAACATTTCACGGCCGATCAACATCCGCCGTATCTCTGATGTGCCCGCACCGATTTCATAGAGTTTTGCGTCACGCAACAACCGGCCGGTACCATATTCGTTGATATAACCATTGCCACCCAACGCCTGTATCGCTTCAAGTGCAACCTGCGTTGCCTTTTCCGCAGCGTAGAGAATACACCCGGCAGCGTCTTTGCGGGTGGTCTCGCCACGATCACAGGCCGATGCCACGGAATAGACATAGGCACGACAGGCATTCATCGTCGTGTACATGTCGGCCAGCTTGCCCTGCATCAGCTGAAATTCGCCGATCGGCGTACCAAACTGCTTGCGATCATGGACATAGGGCACGACGATATCCAGAGCGGCGGCCATGATGCCGATCGGTCCGCCGGCAAGAACAACCCGTTCATAGTCGAGCCCGGACATCAATATGCGGGTGCCCTGGCCTTCTTCGCCGAGAATGTTGCCATAGGGCACTTCACAATCTTCAAACACCAGCTCACAGGTATTGGATCCGCGCATGCCGAGCTTGTCGAGCTTTTGAGCGGTCGAAAAACCCGCCATGGTTTTCTCGATCAAAAACGCGGTAATGCCGCGCGATCCGGCGTCCATGTCGGTCTTTGCATAGACCACCAGCGTATTGGCATCCGGACCATTGGTGATCCACATCTTGTTGCCGTTGAGCACAAAGCGATCATTGCGCTTTTCGGCCCGCAAGCGCATCGACACGACATCCGAACCCGCACCCGGCTCCGACATGGCCAGCGCACCCACATCCTCGCCGGAGCACAGCTTCGGCAGATATTTCTGCTTCTGCTCTTGCGTTCCCCAGCGATTGATCTGATTGACGCAAAGGTTGGAATGCGCCCCGTAGGACAGGCCGACCGATGCGGAAGCACGTGAGATCTCTTCCATCGCCACGGCATGCGCCAGATAGCCCATACCGGTGCCGCCGAAATCCGGATTGGCCGTCATGCCCAGCAGGCCAAGCGCCCCCATTTCCTGCCAAAGGTGCATTGGAAACTGGTTGCTTTCGTCAATCTGACCAGCCAGCGGCGCAATCCTGTCCTGCGAAAACCGCCGTACGGTTTCACGCAATTGATCCACGTCTTCGCCAAGTCCAAAATTCATGCCGGTGGAAAACATCGCTCAAATCTCCTTCATGCCAACAGCGCCGACAATCATGCCGATATACAATTCTTCAATCTGCTCCAGCGAAAGCCGTCCATGCTCCTTGTACCAATTGGTGATACCGGTCAGCATGGCGATGATGCCCATGGTTGCGACGGGTGGATCGCTGATGGAAAACACCCCATCGGCACGGCCATTCGCCAGAATATTTCGCAGATTCATTTCGTAGCGACGACGCAATTCCTCGACTTCAATAAAATTGTGTTCTTCCAGATTGCGCAGTTCCATGTAGGAAATGAAAACCTCCGGACCACACTGCATATGATAGCGAATATGAAAACGGACAAAGGCAATCAAGGCTTCACGCGGCGGCAGGCTTTCATCTCGGGCGCTATCCCAGGTCGCCAGCAAACGCTCCATGTGCTCCACCAGCAAACCACGCAGCAGGTGCTGTTTGGTCGGAAAATGATTGTAAATGGCACCTGCCTGCAGGCCGATCTCGCGGCCGATCTGGCGCATCGAAACAGCGGCATAGCCATAACGTGCAAACAGCGACACGGCTGCCAGACGAACCCTGTCAGCCGTTTCGGCGCCAACTGAACCTACTTTGCGTGCCATTATCAATCACGAAAATCCCGGTGACACCGGGCTATCCCCTATTCCCAAACAGACACGGATGAATTTCCATCGAATCCAAGAAATGAACGTGCGTTCAATTTAACGACAATAGCCACAGCGTCAAGCGCACTTCTTGCCCAATCCGGCACACATCAAAAGACAGGTGCCCATGCAGGCAGTCAGGCCAGCCATCTTTTGCGGCGCTTGTAGTGTTTGACATCACGGAAGGACCGACGGCCTTCGCCGCCAACGCCGAGATAGAATTCCTTGACGTCTTCATTCTCCCGAAGGTCGGCAGCAACGCCATCCAGCACAATCCGGCCGGACTCCAGAATATATCCATAGGTCGCATAGCGCAGGGCGATATTGGTATTCTGTTCGGCCAGCAGGAAAGACACGCCTTCCTGCTCATTCAGCTTGCGCACGATTTCAAAAATCTCTTCCTGCAATTGCGGCGCCAGCCCCATCGAAGGCTCATCGAGCAGGATCATTTTCGGTTTGGACATGAGTGCCCGGCCGATTGCCGTCATCTGTTGCTCGCCGCCGGACGTATAGCCTGCCTGGCTGCTGCGCCGTTCACGCAGGCGCGGGAAATATTCATAGACCAGTTCAAGATCGCGTTTGATGGCCGCATTGCCATCGCGCCGCGTGTAGCTTCCGGCCAGCAGATTGTCTTCAATGGTCAGATGGCCAAAACAGCGGCGGCCCTCCATGACCTGAATGCAACCTCTGCGGACCAATTCATTGGGCGACAGGGACTGAACCTCATTGCCTTCAAACAGGATTGTTCCCTTGGTAACTTCGCCACGCTCCGCATGAAGCAGGTTGGAAATCGCCTTCAGGGTTGTTGTCTTGCCGGCACCATTGGCGCCCAGAAGAGCAACAATGCCGCCTTTTTCCACATTCAGCGAGACACCCTTGAGAACAAGAATGACGTGATCATAAATCACCTCAATATTGTTGACCGACAGAATCGAACCCGCAGCTTTGGTCTCATTGGTTGGGGTCGGGGCCTGTGTCATCGGCGATAACCTTTCGTGCGGCAAGGATGGGCATAGGTGGTATTGACGGCTGGAATTCCCCTCCCGGCAGATGCCGGGAGGGAAAGGTTTTGGTCTGCTACATTTTGCAGTCTTCATTGACCGGCCATGGTGCATTGGCCGTTGCATATTCAGCAGCCTTGGCCGCTTCAAGCGGCTTGATGACGGACTGGTCAGCGGTCAGCATGTCGGACGCAGGCACAAACTTTGTGCCGTCCCATTCCAGCATCCAGGCACCCGAATGACCTGTATGGTCAGCGCAACTCGTCGAGAACGGCGCAACCATGCCGGTCATGCCAAGTTCAGCAATCCGGGCATCGTCGATTTTCAGGTTTTCAAGGCCCCAGCGAAGCTGCTCGGCAGTGACAACCTTCGTATCGAACTCGTTCTGTGCAGCGCGAATGCCTTCCACCAGGATCATAGAGATGAGCAGACCACGCTGGTAGAAAACAGTGTCCATGTCTTCAGGCTTGTCGAGCAGAGAATTGCCCGCATCAACGACGTATTTCTTGACGTCAGCCATGACGGGAGCGTCATTCATCGGAACACTCCAGGAGATGGACTTGTAGCCCTTGCCCTTTTCGCCAACAGCCTGAAGGTCACCATCATGACCGGACCACCAGATACCAATGAACTGATCCATCGGATAGCGGGTTTTGATGGCTTCAGTGATGGCGCCGGCATTCATCGCACCCCAGCCCCACATCAGGACGAAATCGGGTTTTTCACGACGGACCTGCAGCCACTGAGATGACTGATTCTGCATTTCCTTCAAGCCGACCGGAATGGGCAGAAACTCGAAGCCATGTTTTTCGGCCAGCGTTTCAAACAATGGAATGGGTTCCTTGCCGAAGGGATGATCGAGATGCAGAAGCGCAACCTTCTTGCCCTTCAGGCTGTCCAGATCACCCTCTGAAATATAGTTGAGCATCATCGATGCGCCATCCCAATAGGATGCCGGCGGATTGAAGGCCCACTGAAACACCTTGCCGTCGGACATGGGCGAAAAGCCGTATCCGGGAGCAAGAATTGGAATCTTGTCGACATTGGTCTTTGGCAGCACCTGCAGGGTAATACCTGTTGACCAGGGCTGTGTTACGACCGCTTTGGACTTGGTCTTCTCGTAGCACTCAACACCCTTTTCGGTGCTGTAGCCGGTCTCACATTCGTCAAAGTCGATCTTCACGCCATTGACGCCACCATCACGCTCATTGAGCATCATGATATAATCGCGCTGACCATTCATCAATGGAATCCCGGTGGCTGCAAAAGGACCGGTACGATAAGACAGGTTCGGCGCGTAGATGCTTTCCTGCGCCGACGCCAGAGGCACCGTCAGGAGTGTTCCCAGTCCCAGCGCAGCGCCAAGCAGCGCAGTTTTGACACGATACTTCATAGTTTCTCCTCCATATGTTCGTTTTTCCTGTTGGATCGGGCGAACTCACCCCGAATGGTTGTGACATCATGCCGTCATGCGGCACATTTTATCCTCAATGCGGGAATGGCCAGATGATCAGCTTCTCCCGGATCACCGCCCAGATCCTGGCCAATCCATGCGGCTCGATAATCAGCACGGCAATGATCAGCGCTCCGATGATCATGATGTTGATATGCTCCAGCAGGGAGGAATCAACTTCCACGCCAAAGGCTTCCGGAATGATATTCAGGATAACCGGAAGCGCGATGATCAGGATGGCGCCAAGAAAATTGCCCAATATGGACCCCAGTCCGCCGATAATGGCGATAAACAGAATTCTGAATGACAGGGGAATATCGAAGAGGTTTGGCTCGGCTGCACCGCGCCACAAAAACACGAACAGGGCACCCGAAACACCGACAATATACGACGAGACACCAAAGGCGATCAATTTGGCGCGCAGCAGATTGATGCCAACCAATTCGGCAGCAATATCCATGTCGCGAACCGCTTTCCACATCCGGCCGATACGCCCGCGGGTAATATTGATGGCCAGTATGGTGATGACCGAGACAATGAACAGGACAAAATAATATTGCACCATGGATGACGCCGTCGGCCCTGACACGGTAATTCCGAACATGTCGATCGTGGGAACCTGAATTGCGCCGGACGCATTGTAATTGTAAAGCCAGGACCACTTCTCGAACAGCCAGACCAGAAAGAACTGGGCTGCCAATGTGGCGATGGCCAGATAGAACCCCTTGATACGCAGCGATGGCAAGCCGAACGCCAAACCTATGGCGGCGGAAAACAGACCCGAAAATCCAATGGCCAGCATCAGGTTCAAATCCGGGAAAATCGTCACCAGCTTGTAGCAGGCATAGGCGCCAACGCCCATGAATGCGCCGGTCCCCAGTGACAATTGCCCCGCATAGCCGGTCAATATGTTCAATCCCAGTGCCGCCAGTGCGTAGATCAAAACAGGAATAAGCAAGGTCTGAAACGCGAATTCACTGGCCATCAACGGAAAGACGACCCAAGCGAAAAACAGGATCACAGCCAGCAGGAACATGTCCTGACGCACGGGAAAAAGCGCATAGTCGCTGCGGTAGTTGGTTTTGAACTGGCCGGTAATTCGATAAAGCATATCTTGGGTCCAATCAGAGCATTAAACGCGTTCGATGATTTTTTCGCCGAACAGCCCTTGCGGCCGGAACAACAGGATGATCAGGGCAAAAACAAAGGCGAACCATGTTTCCGTGTTCCCGCCCATCAGCGGTTGCCCCCAATAGATTTCAAACAGCTTCTCCAGAACGCCAATGGCCAGGCCGCCAACGATGGCGCCGGTCACCGATTCCAGCCCGCCCAGCATCAGGACCGGCAAAGCCTTGAAGGCAATCACTTCCAATGCAAATGACACCCCGGCGCGTGCGCCCCACACAATGCCGGTCGCAAGCGCAATGATACCTGCAATGAACCAGACCAGAACCCAGATCGTCGACAATGAAATACCAACGGACAGCGCTGCCTGATGATCATCGCCAAGAGCGCGTATGGCGCGGCCCATTTTCGAGCGGTTGAGAAAAACCAGCAGCACAAGCACAAGAATGCCCGCACCGACGACCGCCGTCAGGTCTTTCTGTTCGATCAGCAGGAACCCGCCAAAGGGCTCAAAGGTATAAGCACCGGTCGGGATCATCAATTGCTCGGTGATCATGACCTTGTTTTCGCCGCCGAATATCATCTCGCCGAAACCGATCAGAAAGAGCGTAATTCCGATCGTTGCCATGAACAGGATGACGTCCGGCTGGTTGACCAGCGGACGCAGAACGACGCGTTCGATTGCAACGGCCAGCACAAACATGACAACAAGCGTCAAGGGAACGGCAAGCAGCGCGGGCACACCCTTTTCGTGCAGTCCGACCAAAGTCAGGGCGGCAAAGACCACCATGATCCCCTGGGCAAAATTGAAAATGCGCGAGGATTTGTAAATCAGCACGAATCCCAGGGCGATCAGCGCGTATAGCACCCCTGAGACAAGCCCCTCCCAAAGGACCTGCATGAGAAAATCCGGTGCGGCGGCCATATCGATAAAGGGTGCAACGAGTATTTTGTGCAAAACGTCCATCTGTTTATCCCGTTCTAGTGCGGTACGCCAAGATAGGCATCAATGACATCCTGATTGTTCCTGACCTCTTCAGGCGCGCCGTCTGCAATCTTCTTGCCGTAATCGAGAACAACGATCCTGTCCGAAAGGTCCATGACCACCCCCATGTCATGCTCAATAAGGGCAATGGTCGTGCCGAATTGCTGATTCACCTCAATGATGAAACGGCTCATGTCTTCTTTTTCTTCCAGGTTCATGCCGGCCATCGGCTCGTCCAGCAGCAGCAGCGACGGCTCCATCGCAAGCGCCCGACCAAGTTCCACGCGCTTTTGCAGCCCATAGGGCAGATTGCCCACGGGGGTGCGGCGAATGTGCTGGATTTCCAGAAAATCGATGATGTCCTCGACCCGGGTGCGGTGCTCAACCTCTTCACTCAGCGCCGGTCCATGCCACAGCATTTGCCAGAACATGTTCTTTTTCATCAGTTCCGAACGCCCCGTCATGATGTTGTCGAGGGTCGACATGCCTTTGAACAGCGCAACGTTCTGGAAGGTGCGGGCAATCCCCTGCCCGACGGCCTCATGCGGTCGCATGGAAATGCGCTCCTTGCCGCGAAAGGTGATTTTCCCTTCCTGCGGGTGATAAAAGCCGTTGATGACATTGAGCATCGAGGTTTTACCAGCCCCATTGGGGCCGATAATGGCGCGAATTTCGCCCTTTTTGACGTCGAACGAAATATTGGAAATGGCTTTCACACCGCCAAAGGACAAGGAAATATTGTCCACCTGCAAAAGCAGGCCGCCCTTTTCGATCCCGTCATCGGCCCGAACGCCCGCCTGTATGTCTGCTTGAATGGAAGGCTGGTTCATTCAGCTGCCTCCTTGTGCGCCTTGATGGGCCGGTTTGTCTTGACGTCCCTGATCTGCACGGTTGCCGAAATGCTGCCCTTTCGTCCGTCCTCATAGGTGACTTCCGTATTGACAAATTTTTCTGTGGAACCGTCATAAAGCGCTTCGATCAGCGGGGCATAACGCTCGGCAATGAAACTGCGGCGCACCTTCTGGGTTCGTGTCAGCTCACCATCATCGGCATCCAGCTCCTTGTGCAGGACCAGAAAGCGGGCAATCTGCGAGCCGGCAACCAGTTCCTCACCGGCCAGATCACGGTTCACCTGCTCCACATGTGACATCATCATGTCCAGAACCTGGGGCAGATTGGCGAGCTCCTGATAGGAAGCATAGGAAATATTGTTGCGTTCCGCCCAATTGCCGACAGCTGTCAGATCGATATTCAGCAGCACGGTGCAAAATTCGCATCCGTCACCGAGCGCCACGGCCTCGCGAATATTGGGAAAGAATTTCAGCTTGTTTTCGATGTATTTGGGCGCGAACAGCGATCCGTCGGTCAACTTGCCGACATCCTTTGCACGGTCGATGATTTTCAGATCGCCATGGCTGTCGAAAATACCGGCGTCACCGGTTTTGACAAACCCGTCTTCTGTCAGGGTTTCCCTGGTCTTTTCATCATCACCATAATAACCGACAAACATGCCTGGCGACTTGAACTGCACTTCGCCGTCTTCCGAAATGCGGATCACCACATCGGGGGCCGCCTTGCCGACCGTATCGGCGCGAATTTCACCATCCTTCTGCGCTGTCACATAAAGGAAAGCTTCGGTCTGGCCATAGAGTTGCTTGAGGTTGATGCCCAGCGAGCGAAAAAAGGAAAACAGATCCGGGCCGATGGCTTCGCCGGCTGTGTAGGCCGTCCGGATGTTTGTGAAACCCAAAGTATCCTTCAAAGGACCGTAAACAAAGAAATTGCCCAGCGCATAGGCCACGCGTCCCATAAATGGCACGGGGCGACCCTCCAGAATGGCTTCGCCATGTTTCTTCGCGACGGCCAGGAACGTGTGGAACATGGATTTCTTGATCGCGCTGGCATCTTCCATGCGGATCATCACATTGGTCAAAAGGCCCTCAAACACCCGCGGCGGCGCGAAATAGAATGTCGGGCCGATCTCTCGCAGGTCATTTTGCACGGTATCAGCGCTCTCGGGACAGGCCATGCACAGACCGGATACATAGCCTTGCGCATAATTGAGATAATGGTCACCAACCCACGCCAGTGGCAGATAGGCCAGAACATTGTCATCGACAGTCAGATGATCGAAATGGGCGGTATCCCGGGCGGCCTTGACGGAATTTGCCGCTGTCAGAATGACACCCTTTGAGCGCCCCGTTGTTCCGGACGTATAAAGGAATACGGATGTTTCCTGCCCATCCGAGGCATTGATCGCATCGGCCCATTGTTGTGCGCGCTGGCCATCTGCACTGAGACTTGCCTGCCCCAGTGCCATGACATCCGAATAGTCGCGCAAATGACTGTGATCATAATCGCGCAGGCCGCGCGGCTCATCATAGATCACATCTTTGAGGGCGGGAATTTCCTCCGAAAAGGAAAGAATTTTGTCAACCTGCTCCTGATCCTGCACAATCGCCAGTTGCACGCCCGAATGGTTCAACACATAGGCCATTTCTTCGGCAACGGCATCGGAATAGACAGGAACGGGAATGGCTTTGAGAGCCTGCGCGGCGCAAAAGGCCCAATAGAGCCTCGGCCGATTGCTGCCGACAATGGCAACCTTGTCACCCTCGCCGATGCCCAGCTCCTGAAGACCCAGCGAGAATGCGCGAACCTCCTCGAGCTGCTGCGCCCATGTCCAGCTTTGCCAAACACCAAGGTCCTTGTGACGCATGGCTACGCGATCAGCAAAGCGGCTGGCGTTCAACAGCAGATACTGCGGAAAAGTCACCGGCTCACGGCCGGCATTGCTGCCCGTCGATGGCATTTTCCAAAACTCTCCTCCCAAAACCGACAGACCCTCAATCCACCGGCAAAGCGCATGCGCTTTCAATTTTGACGCTCACCTAAAATAAATGAACGTGTGTTCTTTTAATCCGGATTCTTCCTTGCACGCAAGCGACTTTAGTTTAATCCGGTTGAATTTTTACTGTATTCAACCGATTTATTTTGGCAAACATCCAACTGGAAGAATATCGTTCCACGCGCGCCCCACCCTTACCTGTTGAAAAGCCTCAAAAATCAGCCTCAGGATAAATGGTGCCGCCTTTCGGCGATCTTTTTCAAAGCTGGGAAAAAACTGAAACAGGCAGCAGGACGGCTGTACAGACTCAGGAAGTAGGCTGCCCGGCAACAAATTGAGCGAAATCTTCAGCGACCGCCTGGCAGGCTGTCTCATAGAGCTCTCTGCCCTGCTCCGGCGTTGCAAGCGAGGAATGTGAACCGACACGTCCGTCAGGAAAACGCGCCCTGTGCTCATCTGCCGGTCCATGCCGATCCCCCGCATGCTCTGCCATATAGGCAGCGGACAATTGTTCCGGTGGATCGAGCATCTCGTGGATCACCACCCGATGGCGCGCCTGGGTAATTGCAACTTCAGATGGGGTTGCGTGCATGCCTTCCCAGTCCCCGTACCATTCGCGACGCAGGACATTGACCGGAGCAAAATCCCACCAGCTTTTGATGCGGCAGCAATCGGCCTTATCGGCCAGAGCATTGTGAAGCGGCTCCAGATTGGCGCCGTGCCCGTTCAGCACATAAATGTGGCGAAACCCGTGGTGCATCAGCCCATCGACAACCTCTCCAACCACGCGACCAAAGGTCTCTGCCGATAGCGATACCGTGCCGGGAAAACTCATGTTGAAGGGTGCCGGTGTATATTGAATGGTTGGAGCAACCAGTGCCCCGGTCAGTTCACCGGCGCCTGTGGCAATATCCTGCGCGCATAGACTGTCGGTGCCAATCAGCCCGATCGGACCATGCTGCTCAATGGAGCCGGTCGGCAAAAAGATACCGTCTCGCTCGCCAAGATAATGCTCAACTTCCTGCCAGGTGGAAAGATCCAGCCTCATGGAGGACTTCCAAGCTCCGTTTCCAGCCATAGCGCCATGGCCGGTTCATACTGAGCCAACTCTGCGGCGACATTCGGCTCAGCGCGCAAAGCCTTGCTGTAATCCACAAGGGGTGGCGGAAGGGGAACGCCCAGTTCCATTCCCCTGTTCAACAGATTTAGAACACACAGGGTAATGGCATAACCACAATCGGCCAGGCTGAGCTGGTCCCCTGTCATCAGCGGCGACGGGCTGGAAATGCGCGCCAATTGGGCGAGCCGGTCCGCAATGAGCAGGCTCTGCGTCTCAACCACCACCGGATCACGCCTGGCCGGATCGACATGGGCAAACAGGGTGCGCACAGAGGGCTCCAGACGTGTATCGTGAAACCGTGAAAGGAACCGGGCCTGCGCACGCGCCTGCAGACCTTCGGGCCATAATGCCGGCTCAGGTACCAGTTCATTGAGGTATTCGTTGATCGCTTCGGAATCGGCCAGCAGAAAACCGTCATGATCAATCGCCGGCAAGGTACCGGACGGTACGATCTGTTTGTAGGCGTCGCTGGCATAGCCACCCGGCGGCGGAACATCTTCCCACGCCAGTCCCTTGGCTCGAAGGACGATACGCGTTTTGGCGCTGTAAAGACTGGGCGGAATTGAATAGAGCCGGATCATCAGCTTTCCCCGAAAAAGGACCGCCTGTCAGGCGGTCCTGCAACATCCATGTGTAAAGAGCGAAACTCCGATCAGACCTTGATGTCAAACCTCAAGTTTCGAACCCGTGTATAATCGAGCACGTCTTCAGTTAGACAGCTGCCACTTGACAGCCAGCGCGTCAAAAAAGCCGCCTTCCTTTTTCAGACTGATCCACGTGTTGACATAGTTGATCCAGATCTGATCGTCCTGCGGCAGCAGCATGGCAATTGGTGTTGGCGCCTTCGGAGCAGACACCGGAACCACCATCATCTGCGGATATTTTGCCACCAGCTTATAGGCTTCCACATTTGATGTTATGTGGGCGTCTGCACGACCGGAAAGCACCTCCTGAAAGTCCCGCGCCGGGGCCTCCACAATCTGATGTTTGGCATTGGGGAAAAACTCTTTGACCTGCTTTTCCTGTGTTGTGCCAAGTGTCGCCGCGACGGTAACCTCAGGCTTGTCGAGATCGCCCCAGTCTTTGAACTTGTCGGCGTTTTCCGCCAGAATCAGCGGCACGGTGGCCAGTGAGAAATAACTGTCGGAATAACCGGCAGCCTTTGCCCGTCCCGGCGAAATCGATGCAGATCCTGTCATGTGATATTTCCTGGCAACCACACCATTGACGAGGGTCTTCCAGTCAGTTGGCACAAACTCGACTTCAACGCCCAGATCCTTGGCGAGTTCAGTCATCACATCGATATCATAACCCTTGTAGCTGTTGCTTGCCGGATCCCGCATGGACATCGGGTTCCAATCTCCGGTCGTGCCGACCTTCAAAACGCCATCACCGAGTATTTCCTGCAATGCGGACTGCGCATGTGCGGCTGATGCTCCGGTGACAAGCACAAGTGCAAGCAGGCATGTTTTCACAAATCTCATCTGTCTTCCTTCCTTTTAGCGCCCCTCTGGAAAGCGCAATTTGAGTTTTTCGAATTATCCCAGGAATTGCAATCGGATAAATTTGTTGCACCACAATAAACTCAATGATAGTCAGGAAAGTCAACAATAATCAGCGATTTTGCCGCCCTTGGCAGGCAAACCAGACTGCGGAACGATCATGGAGCGATTGCTGGGCGCACGTGCGGCGCAACGCAATATCAGCTTCGTCATATACGAAGGAGGAGCTCATCCGTGACGGACCTTGCCAGCGATGCGCGTTCTGCCGGGCGGACAGCCCCGATTATCGAACTCATCGGTGTCAACAAATGGTTTGACGATTTCCAGGCACTGAAGGACATCAATCTGGCTGTCCTGCCGGGTGAAAAACTGGTTGTTTGCGGTCCCTCCGGATCGGGGAAATCAACCATGATACGCTGTATCAACCGGCTGGAACGCCACCAGTCGGGTCGCATCATCGTTGACGGCACTGAACTTGACGACGACGAAAAGAACATCCGCACAGTGCGGCAGGAAGTCGGCATGGTCTTCCAGCAGTTCAATCTTTTTCCGCACCTGACCGTTCTTGAAAACCTGATGATCGGGCCGCAACGCGCGCGCAAGATGACGAAGGCACAAGCCCGCGAACGCGCCGAACTCTATCTTGAGCGGGTGCATATTCCCGAACAGGCTGACAAATATCCCTCGCAACTGTCGGGCGGGCAACAACAGCGCGTGGCCATAGCCCGCTCCTTGTGCATGGAACCGCGCATCATGCTGTTTGACGAGCCAACATCGGCGCTTGATCCCGAAATGATCTCCGAAGTTCTTGATGTCATGACGGAGCTGGCTGAAAGCGGCATGACCATGGTTTGTGTTACCCACGAAATGGGCTTTGCCAAGCGGGTCGCCGATACAATGGTCTTCATGGATGCCGGTGAAATTGTTGAATCTGCTGACCCCGAAACATTCTTCGGCAATCCGCGAACCGATCGCTGCCAAAGGTTTCTGCAACAAATTTTGGGGCATTGATGCTGCTCCCTGCCACCTGGAGATTAACCATGCGCCTGGCCGGACATTACCGCACTCTTGTCAAAATGCTGGCTGTCTCATTGATTGCGGTTCTGCTCAGCGGATGCTCCAGCAATTGGGGCTGGTATGTGGTCTCTCCGATGACCAAGAGCGGCATGAACAATCTGCTGTTTCTCATCGGCGGCTTGAAATACACTTTGCTGCTCTCAGTGACCGCCATCATGATTTCCGTGGTTGTCGGTCTGCTTGTGGCGCTGCCGGGCCTTTCGGAAAACCGTGCGCTCAAACTCTTCAACAGAACCTATGTCGAATGTATCCGGGCCATCCCCATTCTGGTGATGATCCTGTGGGTCTATTACGGCCTTCCGCAAATCGCAGACATTCAGATTGGTGTCTTCTGGGCCGGTGTGCTGGCCCTTGCCCTGTCGGACAGCGCATTTCAGGCAGAGATCTTCCGCGCCGGCATACAGTCGATACACCGCGGCCAATATGAGGCGGCGCGGTCCATCTCACTGAGCTACACCGACACGATGCGCTTTATCATTCTGCCGCAGGCCATCAAGCGCATCCTGCCGGCGCTGGGAAACCAGCTGGTCTATATGCTGAAAATGTCCTCACTGGTCTCGGTCATCGGCATGCAGGAACTGACGCGCCGGGCCAACGAACTGGTTGTGACGGAATATCGCTCACTGGAAATCTATACGATCCTGATTGTCGAATACCTGGTGCTCATCCTCATCGTATCAGCCGGTGTACGCTGGCTGGAGCGGCGGATGCGCACGGATGAAGGCAGTTGAACCCTTAACAACACACGGAGGAAACATGTCAGCCTGGATTAGCATGATCGACGATGAAAATGCCGACAGTGACCTGCTGGAGGCGCTTGCCATGGCGCGCACACCGCATGGCACGGTAGATAACGTCATGCGGGTGCACTCGCATCGTCCCAATACAATGCGCGGGCATGTCGTGCTCTATCGTGCCGCGCTTCACGATGAAGCCAACACTTTGCCCCTTTGGCTGCAGGAGACCATTTCCTCCTATGTGTCGCTGCTGAACGATTGCGCCTATTCCTTTGCCAATCACTGGGCCAATGCCCGCCATCTGATTGCCGATGATCAGCGCGCGGATGCCATCGAACAGGCATTGCGTCTCGACTTGCCGGATATGGTGTTCGAGGGTGCAGAAGCTGCCATGATGCACTATGCGCACAAACTGACACGTCACCCCGGCGACATGGTCGAGCAGGACGTTGTGCAATTGCGCGAGGCCGGCTTTGATGATGGCCAGATTCTCGAAGCCAATCAGATCATCGGATATTTCAACTACGTCAATCGATGCCTGAACGGCCTCGGCGTCACCACCGATGGTGACATTGTGGGTTTCTACAAGGAAAGCGCATCCGACAATATTGCATAATAGTAAATTTGTTGCATAATATGCATTCAGTCATGATGGAGGAAAAGACATGTCCGATGCCGCTATCAAACAGGTTGATCATGATTTGATCCCGATCATCGATATTGGCCCCTTGCGGGATGGTTCCGACCCGATCGGCGTGGCCAGAAAACTGCACCGCGCCAGCCAGGATGTCGGCTTCATCTATGTTTCCAACCATGGCATTTCAGAGGATGCCATTGATGCTGCCCGCAATGCCGCCATGCGCTTCTTCCGCTGCCCTGCAGAAGACAAACAGCAGATTTCCATGCAGGGTACCCATCGCGGTTTCCTCTCCATGGGCGGCGCCAAAATGCAGGACGGTGCTCCGGCGGATCTCAAGGAGAGCTTTCTTTGGGGCTATGAGAGTGCGACAGGCAAGGCACCGGACGATCACTCGCTGCGCGGTGAAAACCGCTGGCCGACCTTTGTTCCCGAGATGCAATCGGTATCGATGGATTATTTCAACCAGGCCCATGGCGTGGCGCACCACCTCATGCGCGGATTTGCCCTCGGCCTCGATCTGCCGGAAAATACATTCCTGAAATCCAGTGCAGCACCGCTGAGCCGCGCCTCCTATGTTTACTATCCGCCGCAACAGGCGACAGACGGCGCCCAGTTCGGGGTTGGGCCGCATACGGATTTTGGCGTCCTCACCGTCCTGTGTCAGGATGCGGTGGGTGGCCTTCAGGTGCAGTCACTGGATGGCGACTGGGTTGCTGCCCCACCCATTGCCGGTACCCTGGTGGTCAATGTCGCCGATCTGCTGGCGCGCTGGACCAATGGCGCCTACCGTTCCACGCCTCACCGCGTCATCAACACATCGGGTAAAGAGCGCCTTTCCCTGGTTCTCGCCTATGACCCAGAACCACAAACGATGATTGACCCGCGTGACATATTCGGACCGGACTGCCTGTTGAAGGAACAGCCGATATCCTGCGGCGACTATCTTGACTGGCGTTTTGAGAAGGCATTTGCCTATCGGGCCAGGAACAACAGTTGAACAACAGGCAACAGCGGGCAGTCTTTTGACGGATCAGGTCGAACAGAAAAAGTCCATTTCGGATGGCGGTCTGGACAAGGCGGTCGGCAAGGCCCTGCGCGCCCTGCGGGAAACAAACCGGCTGACAGCCCGTGACCTTGCCACCCGCTCGGGTGTATCAGCAGCCATGATCTCACGCATTGAAAACGGCCAGGTCTCGCCTTCCCTGTCCACGCTGGAAGCGCTGGCCAATGCCCTCGACGTGCCGATTGGCAGCCTGCTTCGCGAGACAGGAACCGCGACAGCCGACATCACCCATGTGGTCGCCGGCAAAGGCCTGGTCTCGACCCGAGTGGCTGGCAGGCATTCCCACGATTTTACCGCTCTTGGTTTCCATCGCCGCCCCGGCCTTGAATTCGAAGCTTTGATGGTAACCCTCGACAGAAAAGACGATTCCCGCCCGCCGATTTATAATGGACACGGCTGCCTGTTCATCTATGCGCTCGAGGGAGAAGCCATCTATCTGTATGGTGATCGGGATATTCACCTGCGCGCAGGTGATTCACTCAGCCTCGACGCAGAACTGCGTCACGGCTTCAAGGAGGTCCTGACACAGACGTTCCGCTTTTTGTCCGTTCAGGCGGCAGGACGCTGAGCAACCGATCGCAGGGAGGGGCAGACCAAGAACAATGGATGACATCCACCGGAAAGACCCTGATAAAGGTGCGGACAACCTTCTGATCAATTGCGCGCGCGTTCATGCAGGCGACAGATTGCTGATCATCCATGAAGACCCCGCACTTGGCTGGTATGATCGCGAAGCGCCTCAGTTGGTTGCAGCAAGGGCCAGGCAACTCGGACTTGCAGTCACCACGCTGGAGGTTCAGGGACCGTCCGAAACCGGCGCACTCCCGCATGAAATCCTCGATGCAATCGCCGCGCATGATCAAACCATCTTTTTTGCCCGCATGGGAGACCAAAATCGATTTTCGCCCGGTGGGGCTGCAAAACCCGCCATCATGTCCTACGCACTGGATGCCGACATGCTCGGCTCTGCCTACGGACATTTTCACTATGCCGCTTTTGTCGACCTGAGAGATGCGCTCAATGATACCATGGATTCAGCTGCAAAAATTCACATAGGCTGCCCCAACGGTACGGATCTTAGCGGACATCCGGTCAGCGACCCTGCAGAAGCGGCTGATGTCACGATAAAACGCTTTCCCATGGGTATCTACAAACCCATCATGGCAACGGGTTTTACTGGCAAGGTGGCCTTGACCCGCCATCTCACCCCGACAGGATCACGGTCCTATTTGCCAGCCAGCATTCCACTTCGCGACACCGTATGGGCGCATATGGACGGCAACCGCATCAACCGCTTCGAGGGCACCGCCACAACGGTCAGCGCCGTTGAAGAACACTATGGCCGGGTCGCCGAGAAATTTGGCATTGACCCAATGTATGTGGATTCCTGGCATTCGGGCCTGCACCCGGCTTGCAGTTACGCCACTGCGGCAGATGACAACCCGGATCGCTGGTCAAACTCTGCCTTTCCAAATCCGCGCCTGTTGCATTTTCATACCTGCGGGGCCGACAGGCCCGGTGAAATCTGCTGGATGGTATTTGATCCCGTCATTACACTGGACGGAAAGGTCTTGTGGGAGGCTGGACACCTTGACCGTGAATTCAACACTCAAATCGTCTCGGTCTTCGAAAAATGGCCGGATCTTCAAGTGTTGTTTGACAATCCGGCCCGGCAGATCGGTTTTTAGGGAACCTTCAGCCAAGCCCTGCGTTATAGCTTTCATACGGTTCCGTTTCCTTGTTTTTGATGGCTTGACCGCCTGATGGGGAATTACGATACTGTTGATCGCATGCATTCGACCAAGTGACGACATGCAACCATGAAATGAAAACGCCCCGGCCAAGTCCATTTATATCGGCATAGTGGACGCCAAACGCAGGAATGATTTTATGAAAAAAATGCTTATTGTACTTCTCGCAGTCGCACCTTTGGCAGCATGCACGACCGCTGAAAAAACGGTATCCGGCGCAGGTGCCGGCGCCGCAATCGGCGCGATAGCAACAGGTGGCGTCGGTGGCGCAGTTGTTGGCGCAGCGATCGGCGGTTTCGGCACCTATCTGGCCACCACAGGTGGTGGAAATTGCCAATACAGAAACTCCAGAGGTCAGATCTACACAGCCCGCTGTCATTGGCTGTAGGTTCTTTCTTCTGTCGAGGCATCGATTGAAATGCGCGGTCTGAGCAGACTGCCTTGAGATGCGAAATGCGACAGATGTGAAAGAGTGAGACCCGAAGAACAAAACGGCGCACGGGATTTTTTTGCGAAATGATCTCGTGCGCTACTGGTTGCATGCATGTTTCAAAAGCGGGAACAGCGGGCGACAAGCGCGCGGCAAACCTCCAAAATCTTCAATATCCTGACGAACAGGATACCGGCTTGAACAAGCGGGTTGCTGTCAGAATGGCACAACCAGGTTCACATCGCCGCCATAGGTGAGGAATTTTTCGGCATATTGTGCAGCCCCGCTGATGCGAAAGGCTGAGCCACCGGGTCCGACCAAATCGAGACCGACTGCGCCATCATAATAGATCTCCGCCAGGGAACTCGTCACCGTAAAGCCCGGCACTTCGTGCCCCTCGCCCTGCATGGTTGCGGTGAGGCTCGTGCCATTATCTTCGGTGCCGGTGATGAAATACGTCATGCCGCCCTGAACAAATGCCCTGACCTTCACGCCCGACTGCGTGCTGGATTCCGTTGCAAGGGTGAGCGCGGGCCGAACCGCAGCAAAATATTCATCCTTGGATTCAACATCCAGGCTTGCGCCTTCAGCACCACTTTCCGACAATGAATCATTGCGAAAGTAGCCACCCCAGGCCTCAACCATGGGCCCAATGCTCATGGCGCCCATTTTTGCCTGATGGGCCAGCCGCACCTGCCCGCCACCGAAATACATTTTCTGTCTGCCCTCGGCCGTCATCGGCGTATCTGTCAGCGTGAGGTAGCGTTCAACATCATAGATGGCTGCACCACCGACGGCGGCAATTTCAAAGGAGACCCCGTCGTTGAAGCTGCTCAGTGCCAATCCACCCTGCACACGGTGGCCATCGCTGGACGCATGATCCTGGGTATCGATCTGGCTGCGATCATAGGAGATGCCGACAGAGGCACCCTGATTGTCGCCAAACGCCCCGCCCATGCCTGCCTGTATATTGATAGCCTGCTCCACAAAGCCAAGGTACTCGAAGCTCTCGTCGCGGGTCAGTTGGCGTCCACCAGCCTTGAACCAGCGACATCCTTTTTCGCGCTGGGCTTCATCCGGATTCTGACAATTGAGCATCGATCTGGCAAATTCCTGATTGCTCAGAACGCTGGCCAGTTCATTGTCTATATAGGGTTCGGGCGTCAACTGATCGTATTCATTGCGCAATGTCGATAGATCAGGCGCTTCCAGCAAAGCGTTGATAATCGGTGTAATCCCATCAGAATTTCCTGCTGCAATGGCAGCCGTAATATAATTGGCCGCAGCTGTCTCATTGCGATTGAGACCATCGGGTGCAAAATTGACCAGCCATTCCAGATAGACATTGTCGGTCGTCGTCGTGTCATAGGTAATCTCGTAATTGACGACCTCCGTATCGGCCGCGACCAATGTCGGACTGCCATGGTCTCCGGCCGTCGTCATGATCAGAACCTTACCGGTAACATCCGGTTCCACATAGGCGCCATTGACCGAATTGACCACGACCAAACCATCGAGATCCGCATCACCAGTGACATGAAACAGGTCAGCCTCGCCCGGAACGCCCGGACCAGGATTGGCATCCGCCACCTGGAAATCGACATCGACCTCATAGGTGCCGGTTCCATCCTGCAGGTAATTTCCGGTGAGTGTCGTTGTGTATATCTGGTCCTTGTTTCCCGGCGACACGACACCGTAATTGGTTAATGTATTACCCGCTCCAATATTGATATCTGAGCCCATGTTCAACGTTCCGCCATCGTAATTGGTCAGCACATTGGTGACACCCGCCAGATAGATGGACCCGGTCACAGTGCCATAATTGTATAGGGTATCGTTGATGGTGGTGCTGTTGGCCGTTGTCGTTTCCGTCAGAATGGCGGTTCCCAGATAATCCTGTTGGGTCGTGACAATACCGCTATTGTTGACCACATTGTCAGCGCCATCCAGCAGGCGAATGCCGATCGGATTGCTGTCCGTGCCCGTTCCGTCCGTATCCAAACCACCAACGACAATTGCATCGTCCGTCAGTGTTACGGTTATGGCACTGTTGTTGTTGACGCCAATACTTTGGGCAATGATTCCGCTCGAATTCTCGCCCGATGTGTCAACGCGTCCGTGGGCCGTAACCGCGACCGCCTTGCCGGTTCCAGTGGCGCCCTGCGCGATATCGTCTCCCGTGTCCGTATCTTCCGTGCCGCTGCCGCTCTGGGCGAAAATGCCGGCCGCACCGGCACCGGTCGTGTAGATGTTGCCGTCATGCTCAACGGTTACGGTTCCCGCATCCCCGGAGTCGCCGTTGGTTCCGGAGAAAAATGTGCCAACACTGTAACCGGCCGAACCGGCGACGCCGCCACCACCGCCGACGCTTTGTGCGAAGATACCGGTTGCGCCTGCCCCGGTCGTTGCAATCAGGCCATTGCTGGTCACCGAGACATCGGCGCCATTGCCGCCTGTCCCGCCGCCCAGTGCGAGATCGACACCGATACCAATATTAACGCCAGGCCAGAAAAGATTCTGGCTGATATCGCCACCATGCCCGCCACCACCGCCAATGGACTGTGCAAAAATACCCATAGCGGAAGAACCGGTTGTCAGGATATCGCCCGAATGCGTGATGGTCACTGTGTCCGCATTGCCGCCGGATGCACCTTTTGCACCAAGCGCAAGAATTGAAAATGCGGTCCCTGATGTCGCGCCACCGCGTCCACCGCCGCCGCCAATACTTTGCGTGTAAATTCCAAATGCCTGATCGCCGATAGTGAGGATATCGCCGCTATTGTCGACAACCACTTTGCCACCATCTCCCTGGGTGCCCTCCGCACCACCAATGGCAACACTGACATTGGTCCAGACTTTCAGCGCATTCGCAGGATTCATGATGATGATGCCATCGGCGATTATGACACCCGTAAGGCCGATCAGTGGAACAGTTCCTATCGCGCCATTACCGCCGTCGCCGCCGCCGCCACCAATACTATGTGCGTAAATTCCGTCGGCAGCGGCACCTTCCGTAATGATGTTGCCCGCATTGGTAATCGAGACCGTGCTGGCATCACCACCACCACCACCGGCGCCGCCCACCGATACATTCAAGGTAAGCGATTTGTCACCACTATCGGGTGCGGTCTGACCGCATACAGCACAGCGACCTACCAGCATGGAGAATGCGTCCGCTGCACCACCGGCCCCGCCGCCGCCGCCGATACTTTGAGCCGATATGCCCTTGGCGTTTCCATCACGCGTGTGTATTGATCCGCTATTCGACACGGTAGCTGAGTTGGCATCGCCAGCCGAACCACCGGCGCCGCCCACGGCAACTTCGATGTTTAACGTTCGCTTGTCAGCTTCACCACTCTGGCTCAAGCCGGCAATGCCGGAGAAGCTCGATCCGCCTTTCCCGCCACCGCCGCCAATACTCTGTATCTCAATGCCCGTGGAAGCCACACCATGTGTGTTAATGCTGCCATTGTTGGTAACGTCCACCGCTTCGCCATCGCCTGCCGCGCCGCCGGAGCCGCCAATTGCAACGCCAACGGACAGATTCGTGCCCTCTCCCTCGCGTGACAATGCCGCAACGGCTGAAAGACCACCCGTTCCGCCGCCACCGCCGACACTATGGGCAAAAATACCTTCACTGTAATGTCCGCTGGTCTCGATAATGCCATTGTTGGTGACTGTCACCAATCCGGCGTCATTGCCGCTGCCACCGGCACCGCCGACAGAAACATTGATCTGCTGGGCGCTGTTGCTGCCGGATATATCTCCGGAAAAAGACAGTCCGCCGTCGCCGCCGCCGCCGCCAATACTCTTTGCATAAATGCCCGCTGACTTGTAGCCGGAGGTGGTCAGATCCCCGTCATTGGCAGCGATCGTCACCGCCCCGGACGTATTGCCGGAACCGCCGCCCCCACCAACGGAAACACCCAGGTTCCCCGAACCGGTCGCCGACGTATTCAGGCTGAGATTGGCCGAGATTGCCATGCCGCCCGAACCGCCGCTGCCACCGATGCTCTGTGCCTGAATCGCATGGGAATAATCACCCGTTGTTGAGACACCACTAGCATTGCTGATCCCCACATCGCTGCTGGTTCCCCCATCACCACCGCCACCGCCAACGGTCACGCCGATATTGACGGTCTTCTCTCCCGTACCCAGATTGCCGGTGAAGGCAAATCCGCCTTCGCCACCGCCACCGCCCTGGCTCAGTGCATAAATGCCGGTCGCGCTCTTGCCTGTGGTGCTGATCAAACCGCTGCTGCTAACAACCGTCACGGCGTCGGCTGTGCCGCCATCGCCAGCGCCGCCGCCAACGGTAACGCCGACATTGCCGCCATCGTCCAAGGAGACCTCGACAGAGCCGGCAAAACCACCTGCGCCGCCACCTTTGCCAACGCTTTGTGCCATAACCGCGTGTGCGCCGTCACCGGTCGTCACGACGGAACCGATCTGTGTCAGATCGACCGCGCCGCCGTCGCCGCCACCGCTGCCCGATCCGCCGATTGTAACGGCGATATTCGAGCCCTTGCTGAAGTCACCGGAAAGGCTGAAACCGCCATTGCCGCCACCGCCGCCGACACTCTGCGCCTGGACGCCGTAAGACTGGCTGCCCTGGGTCTGCACATCGCCATTATTGGCGACGGTGACAGAAGCGCCATCGTTCCCGTCTCCGCCGCTGCCGCCCACCGTCACAGCCAGATTGGTGCTTTTTGCAACGTCGAAACCGGCGCTGAAACCACCATTACCGCCACCGCCGCCGATACTCTGACCGATGACACCAGCAGCGTTGTCGCCAACGGTGTAGACATCACCCGAATTGGTCAGTTGAACAATACCAGCGCTCGCGCCGGTCCCGCCGCTGCCACCAACGCTGACACTGATATTGCCACCGTCGCCGCCCGTAACCACGCCTGCAGCAACACTGAAACCACCATTGCCGCCGCCGCCGCCGACGCTTTGCGCCAAAATGCCGCCCGCCAGTGCACCGCTCGTGCTGATCGTGCCAACACTGGTGACCGTCACACCGGCTGCGCTCTCGCCGGAACCGGCGCCGCCGCCAACGCTGACCGGAATGCCGGCCCCGTCACCCAGGGCCAGTGTGCCGGAAATGCTGAAGCCGCCATTGCCGCCGCCGCCGCCCTGACTTTGTGCCAGCAATCCGGTCGAATGACTGCCGACAGTTGTGATGTTACCATTGTTGTTCGCAATAACCGCACCGCCCTTGCCGCCGCTGCTCCCGCCGCCACCGACGCTGACAGAAATATCCGCTGAATCGGAAGCGCTGCCCGTCAGCGAGATGGAAAATCCGCCATTGCCGCCGCCGCCGCCGACACTCTGCGCAATAAATCCTCTTGAATGGCTACCGCTTGTTTGCACAGTCCCGGTTG
>JARGOF010000036.1 GCA_029212415.1 Rhizobiaceae bacterium
CAGCCCGGCCAACAGTTTGGCCGCACACTGTGTTGGCAGGCGCGTCAGCGCCGCTCGCCGTGAACAGAAAAGATCCACGAAAGTGCAGTGCAACGCCCGCGTTCTCCGGAAAACTCTTCTGAGGTGCGGCAGATCCAAACCTGCCTCCGGGCACCATTCACTGCGCTGCACTCCAGAAACAGATCGCTTGATTTTTTTGAAAAACAGGCTGCTAATCAGGCAAAATGAGGAGGATAATTGGATGAAGATCAAAATATTATTTGCCTTTGCACTTGCCTTTTCGATGTCACCGGCTTTGGCGGAGACAATGCCGGAACGGGGTGAATACCTTGTTCGCGGCCCTATGGGCTGCGGGAACTGTCATACGCCTCTTAGGCCGGACGGTCCCGTTGCCGGCCAGGAGTTGACCGGGCGGTTGGTGGATAAAAATGAAGCATTCACGGCGGTTGCACCCAATATCACACCGGCTGGCCGCATTGCCGAATGGAGTGACGCCCAGCTTGCGGTCGCGATCCGCGAAGGCAAGCGTCCCGATGGGTCGACAATCGGACCACCCATGCCTTTTGCCATGTACAGGGGCCTTTCCGACAACGACTTGAAAGCCGTCGTGGCTTTTCTTCGCACGTTGCCGTCTGTCGAGAGTGACGTTGGCCAATCTGAATATGATATCGAACTTCCACCCGCTTACGGGCCACCCTTGGGTAGCGTGGCTGACATCCCCCGCGGGATCACCGTACAATATGGCGCCTATCTCGCCGGGCCTGTCGCACACTGCATGGAATGCCATACCCCAATGGGACCCAACGGGCCGATGCTTGAGAAAGCCGGCCAGGGCGGATTCGAATTCCACGGGCCATGGGGCGTGTCGACCGCGCCGAACATCACCAGCCATGAAGATGGCCTGGCGGAATTCACCGACAGCGAACTGGCCATGATGATCACCCAGGGCAAAAGGCCCGACGGGACCATGATGTTGCCGCCGATGCCCTATGGTTATCTGGCGCAGATGACGGACGATGATATGGCCGCAATCATTGCCTATCTGCGGGTGCTGCCGCCCTTGCCAGACCCGCAATAGTCTGCTTGGCTTGAGCGGTTCATAAGCATTTGGATGTACCGGATCACAAGATGCTCTAAATCTCCGAGACGACCACGCGTTCTGCGGCATGCTCTCTTGCGACAATATAGAGGCCGGAGCAGACCGTAATGAGAATGCCGATGGCCGCAAGCCCATTGGGCAGATCATTGAAGACCAGCCAGCCGACCAAAGTGGCGAAAGGAATTTCCAGATATTGCATGGGCGCCAGTGTCGCCGAAGGTGCAAAACGCAGCGACCAGGTCATGAGAAGATGGGCAAAGGTTCCAAGAACACCAATTGCGGCAAGCAGAATGGCATCACGCTGGTTGGGGATAATCAGTTCGAATGCCGGATGATCGCTGCCGGAGCCCAGAAGAAAATAGGCGCCCAAAATCAAGGTTGCCACAAATCCACTGACGGCTTGCAGGCTGATGGGATCACAGTCTTTTGCCACCTGGCGGGTCACCAGCATGAACAGCGCAAAGACCAGGGCGACGATCAGCGGCAGAAGCGCCGGTGCGCCAACGGCGGCAAAACTAGGCTGGATGACCAGCAATGTGCCGACAAAGCCGACCGCGCAGGCGGCCAGACGGCGGGGGCCAACCTGCTCCTTCAAAACCAGTTTGCCCAATAGAAGCATGATAAATGGCATGACAAATGCAATGGCGATTGCGTCTGCCAATGGCAGAAAGCGCAATGCATAGAACATGGTCCCGATACCGATGATATGGAGCACTGTTCGAATGATGGTCAGCCTCAGCACGCGTCCCGACATGCGCAGGGTGCCTTTGGTCAGCCAGATGATGGGCAAAAGCAGAAGGAATTGCGCACCAAAGCGGATGATCAGCAATTGTCCGAGCGGAATGGTGCCGCCCAGCAGTTTGGCAATGGAATCACCCAGCGGTGCAAGCGCACAAAATCCGAGCATCAGGGATATGCCGAGGACAGGCCGGTCAACAGTCATTGTGGTTCAACACTTGTGTCAGACACTCAGTTTCGCTTTGCTGTGAAACTGAATTTGGTTTGATCATACGACGACTGAAGGCCTCCGCCTCGCGTTGCCAATGGTCCAGATGGCCCTCGCGCTTCAATCGTGCAGCGGCCTTTGGACCAATCATCCTTTGCATCCTATCCTCATCGCCCATCTGTGTCAGCACCTCCCCAACCATGTCCAGCAAAGCAGCATCAACCGGAATGCCATAGGTTTCGCAGAATTTCCTGAGCCTGCGGCTGCCATTTTGCACATCCGTCTCGGCAAAGGCTTTCATATCCGACGCGTGAAAAGAAAGGGGCACCATCCAAAAGGCCGCATAGGCAACGTCCCTTATGCGGGGTCCGGGACCAGCCAGATCAAAATCCAGCACCGCATGGGGAATGCCCTTTGCATAGACGAAATTATAGGGTGCAAAATCATTGTGGCAAATCACTTCATGACGCGTTGCATCGGGGTCGGCGCATGCCCATACCGCGCCCTGCGGAAAATCTACAGTTGCATCGTGATAGGCACGCAGCAATCGCGCGGCGGCAACCAATGGTTCATCATCGGCCCAAATGTGGGGTGTCAGGCCTGTGTCTCCCTCCACCCAACTCAGGATTTCTCTGTCTTTGCCGTCAATTCCGATAAAGCGCGGGCACCCGAAAAACTGTTTGTCTGCCAGGTGCTGCAGCAATCTGTGGATCGTCGCACTGGCAGGTGTCTGGATGCGACGAACGGTATCGCCAACGCGCACGACCCCCGAATTGACATTGCCACCGGCCAAAGGGATTTCGATTTCATTCAAAATACGTATCCTTATCAGGTAGCAAACTGTGCCACGATTGCCCGTTCGTTGCAAATCCCCAATTTGCCCTTGCTGTTCTCAACCTATCCGAAACGCTGAAAGACAAGTATCAATATTGATCAGATCGCATGCATCCAAGGGGAGAGTCTCATGATCAAAACAACCATTGCAGGCAGTTTGCCAAAACCATCCTGGCTGGCAGAACCGGAAAAACTATGGGCTCCCTGGCGCCTGGAGGGGGCCGGTCTTGTGGAGGGGCAGCGCGATGCCGCCATGGTCTGGATCAAGCTGCAGGAAGATGCCGGAATTGATATTGTCAGTGACGGCGAACAATTCCGCAAGCATTTTGTTCACGGGTTCCTGGAAGAGGTCGAAGGCATCGACTGGCACCGCATGACCACCATGGGCATTCGCGACAATCGTTATGATGCACAGGTGCCGACGGTGACATCCGCAGTCCGGCGCAAAAAATCCGTGCATGCTGACGGCGTCAAATTCTGCCGCGAAAACACCAACAGACAATTCAAATTCACCCTGCCCGGCCCGATGACCATCTGTGACACCATCGCTGATGCCCATTATGGCAGCCGTCTTGAAATGGCCATGGCCTTTGCCGCATTGCTCAATGAGGAAGCGCTGGAACTCGAGGCCCTGGGTGTTGATGTCATCCAGTTTGACGAACCGGCCTTCAACGCCTTCATGGATCAGGTTCCCATCTGGGGTGTTGAAGCCCTGCACCGGGCCATTGAGGGTCTGAAATGCAAGACCGCCGTGCATATCTGCTACGGCTACGGGATCCAGCAGAACATCGATTGGAAGGAAAGCCTTGGCAAGGAGTGGCTTCAATACGAGCAGTTTTTCCCGGCCCTCAACGAGAGCCGGATCGATCAGGTCTCTCTGGAATGCGCCGATTCGCGCGTGCCGCTTTCCGTCCTCGGATTGCTCAAGGACAAGGAAATACTGGTCGGCGCCATCAATGTCGCCACGGATGAGATAGAGACGCCGGAGAAAGTGGCCTTCACCCTGCGTGCGGCGATGGAATATGTTGATCCCGAACGCATCATCGCCTGCACCAATTGCGGCATGGCACCCCTGTCGCGGGGCATCGCCGAAGGCAAGATCAAGGCACTGGCAGCCGGCGCGGCGTTGTTGAGGAATGAACTTCTGTAAACTCTGAAAACGACGCGGCGTGTTGAACAAAGATGGTGCTGGCTAGCAATGCATCCTTGGGTCCGGTCCATTATGTATTTACCTGGGATGCGGCATTGGCGCAGTGAACCGCCGAAAGGCTTTGGGCGAGAGGGTGGCTCTTTGGGTATTATGGACTATCTTGAGCCCAAATATATCAAACACCGACTGATCATGGACAAAGCGCTTTAGCATGAACAAGAAAATCAACAAAACCGGCGATCTTTCAAAAGGCAAGGGCCTTGCAGGCGGACTCACCAATTATGGTGACAGGGATTTCGCACTTTACCTGCGCCGTTCCTTCGCCAAATCGATGGGCTATTCCGATGAATCGCTGAAAAAACCCATTGTCGGTATCTGTTACACGGAAAGCGGCTTCAACAATTGTCACCGCAATTTTCCCGAATTGCTGGAGGCGGTCAAACGCGGCGTGCTTGCCAGCGGTGCCCTGCCCGTGCCGTTCCCGGTCACATCGCTTGGTGAAGTCTTCCTCAGCCCCACCAGCATGAAATTTCGCAACCTCATGTCCATGGATGTGGAAGAGATGATCCGCGCTCAGCCGATGGATTCGGTCGTGCTGATGGGCGGCTGCGACAAGACCGTTCCTGCCCTTTTGATGGGCGCGGCATCGGCTGGAAAGCCGGCCGTCATGCTGGTGGCCGGGCCGATGATGACCGGTCGTCACAGGGGCGAGCGCATGGGTGCCTGCACCGATTGTCGGCGGTTCTGGGGGCGTTATCGCAGTGGCGACATCGCAACCGAGGAAATCAATCAGGTGGAAGGACGTCTGGCGGTGACCGCTGGCACCTGCGCCGTCATGGGGACGGCAAGCAGCATGGCAATCATCGCTGAAACATTGGGCATGGCGCTGCCCGGCTCGGCGGCGATCCCCGCTGTCCATGCCGACCGATTGCGTGCGGCCGAAGAATCCGGCGCCCTTGCAACCCGTCTCATCGGTTCCGAGCTGACACCCGACAGGATCATCACCCGGCAATCGGTCGAAAACGCCCTGCGTGTGCTGCTGGCCGTCTCCGGTTCCACCAATGCGGTGATTCACCTGACAGCCATCGCCGGACGGCTGGGAATTGATATTGACCTCGACACGTTCAATGAACTGTCAGACGAGACGCCGGTGCTGGTCAATCTCAAACCGGTGGGCGACAATTACATGGAGGATTTCCATGCTGCCGGTGCGCTGGAAGGCGTGCTGCGGGCAATTGCCGACAGGCTTGATCACGATACGCTGTCCATCACCGGCGAGACCCTGGGAGAACGGCTGGCAAAACCGCTCAGCGACCCGATCGATCACGCCATCATCCGCACCGCGCAGGATCCCATCGACCCGCTGGGCGGGCTGATTGCCCTCAAGGGCACGCTGGCGCCACAGGGCGCCATACTCAAACGTGCTGCCGCTTCACGGCATCTGCTGGAACATGAGGGCCGCGCCGTCGTCTTTTCATCGCTGGACGATCTGTCGAACAGGATTGACGATCCGGATCTGGATGTGTGTGGAGATGATGTTCTGGTCCTGCAGAATGCCGGTCCCGCCTCCGCCTCTGCCATGCCGGAGGCCGGTTATCTGCCGATTCCGAAAAAACTGGCCGCAAAGGGGATCAAGGACATGGTGCGCATTTCCGATGCACGCATGTCCGGCACAGCCTTTGGTACAATCGTTTTGCATGTCACGCCGGAAAGTGCCGTGGGCGGTCCATTGGCCCTGGTGCGCACTGGTGATCGCATTCGCCTGAGCGCGCAGGACAAATCCATAGACCTGCTTGTGAGCGATGCCGAGATGGCGCGGCGACGCGCGGCTTTTGTGCCATCAGCACCACCTGCCGAACGGGGTTATTCGAAACTCTACCAGAAGGCGATCCTGCCCGCCACAAGGGGATGTGATTTCGATTTTCTCACGAAATCAGGAGCAGGCGATTAAGCGCAAACAGATGCCAATTTTATTCTAATCAAAAACAACGGATCATCGTAAATATCGGTTTACCGAAGCCGATATTTTTACAAATATTAATTGATTCATAACATCAGCATGCAAGAACTCCTATCGGAAGGGGTTCCGAATGCGGATTCGTACTGTTCTGTTACTGGCTTTTCTACTGTCGACCATTCTTCCAACCGTCATTTTCGGTTGGTGGTCCTATAACCAGTCCCTGAAACGTGAATTTTCAGAAGTGACAGACAGGCATCTGCTGCTTGCGCAGAATCTCGGTGCCGCGCTGAAGCGCTATAACACGGATCTGGTCGCTACCGTTGAGGCGATATCCGCAGAACTGTTGGCCGGTAAAACGCATTCCGGTTTCGGGGCGTTGATGACGACCCTGAGAATTACCTGTGTTCTGATTGTCGATGCGCCATCGGGCGCCATCGTGGCCCGCATTGATGCCAATCCGGTCACCACCAGCGGCACATTGCCTGGCATGCTTTTGCAAACAGCAAGGACAACCGTGGAACCCGGCAAGACCACATTCTCGCACGTGCTGGCGGGGGGAAAACATGGAAACATCCTGCTGGGTGTTCGCCAATATGGTGATCAATTGGCCGTAGCCCTGGTCAACACGCAATATTTCATAGACCTGGGCCAACAGATTTCATTCGGCAAAAGGGGCCATGCGGCGATTGTGGACAAGGCCGGCAACGTCCTGGCCCATCCCTTGGCTGACTGGGTGGCTTCGCGAAAAAACATGGCCGGGATATCGGCAGTCAGCCGCATGATGAATGGTGAAACAGGTATCGAGCAATTCTATTCGCCAGCGATGAAAGGCGACATGATTGCCGGCCTGACATCCGTTGCGGGGCCAGGATGGGGCGTGATGATTCCGCAGCCGGTGGAAGAGATCTACGCCAAGGTACGCGAAAATATTGTCGGCATATTTTTCTCTCTAGGTGCCGGCCTGGCCATTGCCATCGGCTTTTTGTTTCTGTTCGTCAATTCCCTGGTGAAACCACTGGAGCAATTGTTGCAGTCGATCAGACGAAATACCGACGACGAAAAACTCAGCCCCAGCAAGGTGGACAAAGGCATCATCAACTTTCGGGAAATCGAACAGTTCAACAGCGGCTATAATGCCATGGTCAGCCGGGTTTCCGACGCCAATGAAAAAATCACAACGCTGGCCTTTACAGACAGCGTGACCGGATTGCCCTACCGGAAAAAATTCGAAGAACAGGCCGGTCGTGTTCTGGCCAATTGCGACCCGAAAAAGGGCAGCGGGATCGTCGTTTTCATCGATTTCGATGGCTTCAAACAAATCAACGACCTGTATGGACATGGCACAGGCGATCGCTTCCTGCGGGACTGCGCGAAAAAGCTGGTCAATGTCGTGCAGCTTGCGGCAGACGAACGACCCGCCAGCCATGCTGGCGGGTTTTCTCCCGTTGTGGCGCGGCTCGGGGGCGATGAATTTGTTATTCTGTTTCCGGGTATCAAGGAAATCCGCGACATCAAGGATTTTCTCAAACGGGTTCAAAATGAACTGTCCACGCCATCCGTAGTGCTGGATGAAACCGTGCGCTGCAGCGCAAGCCTTGGCTGCTCGCGCTATCCGCATGATGGTACGGATCTGGATGGTCTGGTCAAATTTGCTGATATTGCGATGTATCACGCCAAACGCATGGGCAAGAACCGGTTTGAATTATACTCTCCCGAGGTCGGCAAGATGACACCGGCTGAAATGTGCATCGCCGTGGACAAGGCCATTGAAGATGGCCATTTCCTGCTGGAATATCAGCCAAAGGTTTGCGCGAACGATAAAAAGATCCTCGGCGTGGAGGCACTGGTTCGGTGGAAACATCCCGATCAGGGCCGATTGATGCCCGATCAATGGATGCCGATCATAGCCCATTCCCCTGTGATGAAAAGGCTGGGCGAATGGGTGATAGCACGTGCCATGGACGATCACCGGCAATGGACCCGAGACGGGCTCAACCTGACTGTCGCAGTCAATATCGGTGCAGAGCATTTTTCCGACCGTAGTTTTACCAGCCGCCTTGCACGCACATCAAAGCAAAAGGGCTTTGATCCGAAAAACATGGAAATAGAGATCACCGAAGACACATTGTTTTCCCCGGGGGCCGTCGCCGACCGGATCCTCGTTGCTTTGCATCGCCATGGCTTCAAGGTTTCCATTGATGACTTTGGCACGGGGTATTCCAATATTGCCCGTCTGAGCCATATGCAGGTCGATTTCCTGAAAATCGACAAGTCCATCATATCCTATGCGCATAATGACAAGCGTGCTGCCAACATGATGGACGGCATTGTCATGATGGCTCGGACCCTTGGCTGCAAGACCGTTGCCGAGGGTGTCGAAAATCAGGGCGAGGTCGATTTCCTGGCCCGTCACAAGATCGATATTCTGCAGGGTTTCTACTTTGCCAAAAGCCTGTCGGTTGACAAATTGGTTCCCTGGGCACGGGAACATGAACGATCGGTGGCGGCTGGTAAATTCGAGCAGAAGGTGACCAACGCCGCTTGAATGCCTTGAAAACTTGCAGTCAAACGCACGGCCTGATGCCCAATCTGCAAACCGGGGCAGCAACGACGGCAGCCCCGGCAAATTCCCCTCACGCAAGACTGAATGTTGCAATGGTCATAAGCAGGGCCGCGGCAGCAGCACCCAGGGTGCGAACATGGTTCCAGTTCACCCAGACATTCAGGTAGCGCTGCCAGACCTGCAAAGCATCGGTTGCAGATGGGTCAAGGACGGCAAGTTCATTGTTGAGCGGAACATTCCCTGCCATGGTCACCCCCATGACTGAAATGAGATAAATCACGCCAGCTGCCACGAGGAGCCCTGATCCGCCACCGCCATTTAAAAATCCCATGGCGATGAACACCAGGCTTGCGGCGCTCACAGCGAACAATCCCACCATGAAGATGGATCGGAAGACCAGGATATTGATGCTTTGCATGGCTCTCATTGCCTGATCGGGTGGAATGGCGGCCAGCGACTTCATGATGAAATCCGAAAAGGCGAGAAACACGCCAGCAACAAGCCAGCAATAGATTGCCGTGGCGCCGGAAAGATATTGTGTCCAATGAAGGGTCATTGCAGATCTCCCTTTCAAGTACGGTTCAGTAGGACAGGCCAACGGCGCGCTGCATGTAGGTACGATCCGACAGTTGCCGTTTGAGGAATTCCGCAACGTCGGAACGCGAGATCTTCAAGGTGAGGTTGCGCGCATCGGCGGCAAAGCCTTCGCGAAATGAGCCCAAGGCAGGACCATCTGTGAAGGCGCTTGGTCGAACCAGCGTCCATTCAAGCCCGCTTACCCGCACGAGCTCTTCCTGCAATTCGTGATCCAGGAAAACCGGCCGCAACAGCAGGCCGAACATGATCCGTTTCCAGAAGAAATTCAGATTGGCCCAGCTTTCATGCGCACCAAGTGTCGACTGGCAAATGAGACGGCGCACGCCTTGTTCATGCATGCCCCGGATGACATTGGCGGTTCCGCGCGAACGAATTGTACCCTTGCGTGACAGGCCGTTTCCGAGTGTGACAATGACCGCATCATGGCCCCTGACAGCCTGCGAGACTGCCGCAGGGTCCATTGCATCACCGGCAAGCAGAGTGAGGTCAGGACTGTCGATGTCCAGCCTTTCCGGGTGACGGGCGAAAGCCGTCACCTGATGTCCGTCGGCAAGGCTGCGTTCGACAGTGAGGCGGCCAATGGTTCCGGTTGCTCCGAATACGATGACTTTCATTTTCTTCTCCTGTGGCTGGACTCAAGCACAAAACTTGACACCGTGTAAAGTTGACACGATGACAAGTAATTGCTACTTTACACCATGTCAAGAAAAAATATTGAAACACGAAATCGCATCCTCGAATCCACCTGGCGGTTGCTGGAAACCGATCCGGGCAATGATGTGCGCATGTCGGATATTGCAAAAGAGGCGGGCATCAGCCGTCAGGCGGTCTATCTGCACTTTCCAAAGCGCGCGGATCTGCTGGTCGCCACCACCCGCTATCTCGATGAGGTCAGGGATATCGACGCCCGCCTGGCCGCAAGCCGCGCGGCAAAAACCGGGCTTGAGCGCCTGGACGCTTTCATTCAAGCCTGGGGCAATTACATTCCCGAGATTTATGGTGTCGCCAAAGCGCTGCTGGCCATGAAGGATCAGGACGAAGAGGCGTACAATGCCTGGCAAGGCCGGATGCAGGCCGTGCGGGAAGGCTGCGAGGCGGCAATCAATGCGCTGGATCGCGATGGCATGCTTACCAACGCGCTCAGCAAAAAGGAGGCGACTGACCTCCTTTGGACCATGCTCTCCGTGCGCAACTGGGAGCAGTTTCGCAGTGAATGCAATTGGACGCAGGCCCGATATATTGACGTCACCAAGGCGTCCGCCCGCAAGGTACTGGTGGCAGATGGGGCGTGACAGGAGAGCAAGGTCTTGGTTCCGCAAGTCTGCGGCCTGGCAGAAAGTTGTTTTCCCGGGAGTGGGAATCGCGCTGACGATCAGGTTTGAGTATCATCATAGTGCTGTTTCGTTGCGCTGGGCCGATGCGGAATGAATGCCCCTGGTGCCGCCATTCCAGACGGGACTGCGTCCCCTGCTGCAATGGATATTCATTCCACTCACTGTCTTGTGGTTCATGCGCAGACAAACATCGGTGTCCGCACAACAACCGACCAAGAGAGGGTAAATTGATGAGTGTCCCATCTGGTCTTGCTGTTATTGAGATAGCCAATGTGGCAGAACAACATGCTTTGCTGGTCGCAGCATAAACAAACCTTTTGCGGATCGATATTGTCAGGTTTGATGGTATGCTGTCTGCGATGGGCGTTTTGGCGTGGCACCCCTGGTTGCGGTCGATTGTCCTTCATTTGAAAAAATATTTTGAATGCGCGCAAGAAACCGCTTGACCTTACCCTTGGTGGAACCACTAGGAATTGACTTTGCCATGAACCAACTGGATGCGGCAATTTCGTGTGTCATGCGACACAAAGACAAGATTATCGGGAACCACAGGGTACCATGAATCGGATGCGCAACCCAAAGGCATTCAATGCCATCAGATTGTTGATGTTGGTGATCTCCGTATCGCTGGCAGTGCTTTCCGGGTCTGCATTTCATCCCGTCACTCAAAATATGTTTGATGCCGTTGATGACCACGGTGTGCACGATCTTCATAATCAGACAAACCCTGTTCTTCAAATTTCAGACAACGATTGCAAAAAACACGCCTCTGGTTCCCATGAAAATCATGAGCGCGGATCAAATTCATGCTGCGAAACATTTTGCACAACGATTGCCACATCTGAGTTTGCAAGATTCGAATCTTTGACGATCCCCCGTCCGAAGTTCCGCCTCATTCCAAATTCGGTGGTTCTTCCTGGCACCTATGCGACACCGCACCGCCCTCCCAACGCCTGACATACATTCACCTTCCCAGTGAAGGCCAGACGCCCCAGCTTTCCAGAGTTGTGGCAATGACCAACTGTATTGTCAGGTACCAAAACAATGAAAATATTGCTTTCAACAGCGCTCATTTCTGCGCTGCTAACAGGATGTGCGACACAAAACACACCTCCCGACCTTCTCTCCTTTGACTCACCGGCGAATACCCAAACAGCTATTCGAAGCACCGGCTATTACAATGTCATCGGGGATTACAGCCATCGCGTACCGGTGGAGCCAAAACCCTGGCGCAAGCTCAATGATGATCAGGCTCCAAAAACAGGAGCTGGCGCATGAGTTCTTCGTCAAAAATGCGTGTTCTTGCTTTGGTTTTGCCATTGATCCTCGGTGGCTGTGTGACAGCACAGGATATTACTGATCATGCCGCAGTTGGAGCGGGTTTCTCAGCGGTTTCGGCGAAGACATCATCTGCGATCAACAAACAGACTGTCTGGATACAAAACCAGGAACAGGCGGAGGCCAACGCCGAAAATGTACATGGCCTTGTCCATAAAAAAACAGTCGACGTTGATACAGCGGTTCAAGTCGCACTCCTGAACAACAGGGGTCTGCAGGCTTCCTATGCCAATATCGGCATGAATGCTGCCGAAGTCTGGCAGCAAATGCTTCCTGAAAACCCGAAAGTGTCCATTGGAATATTGGGAATTGCTCATCCTGAACTGGGTCTCTTTCGCGCCGTTGAGGGAATGATTGCAGCGAATATCCTTTCGTTGGCTACACGCGAAAAACGGGTCGATATAGCTGATACAAGGTTTCGCCAGGCCCAGTTGAAAGCTGCGATGGCAACCTTGACAGTTGCCGCGGACACGAGGCGCGCCTGGATCAATGCGGTTTCCGCGTTTGAAACGGTTTACTACCTCAATCAAGGCCAGGCGGCGGCCGATGCGGCTTCCGAACTGGCGCAAAAATTGGGAGAAAGCGGCGCCTTGAACAAAGCTGGGCAAGCAAGAGAACACGCATTCTATTCAGAACTGACCGGGCAAAAGGCTGAGGCCCGGCTTGCTGCCAAACTGGCGAAAGAAGAACTCACCCGCTTGATGGGACTGTGGGGAACGGACGTTGACTATTTTGTGCCGGACAGGCTCACGAGACTGCCCTCCAGATTGCAAACAAGCAACGCAATAGGAGGTGAAGCGCTGCAGAAGCGCATTGATCTGCAAATT
Organism: Rhizobiaceae bacterium; assembly: GCA_029212415.1. Lineage (GTDB taxonomy): Bacteria > Pseudomonadota > Alphaproteobacteria > Rhizobiales > Rhizobiaceae > Hoeflea_A. Next base: position 12,649 of record JARGOF010000036.1, read on the forward strand.
GCCAAGCTCGAACTGGAAGCTCTGGCCAAGTCCTATAAACTGACTGACGCTACCCGTTTTGTAACAGATTTCGAGATCATCGGTGGTTTCGAAAAAGAACGCGAGCTGAATGATGATGGCGACATCGAAAGCCTGACAACGCCTCAAATCGAATTCGACTTTGTCATTCCGATCTTCGATAGCGGCAGACCACGCCTGAGAAAAGCTGAATTGGCCTATATGCAGGCGGCAAACCTGCTGGCTGAAAAGGCTGTCAATATCCGCTCTGAAGCGCGTTCCGCCTATGCTGGCTACCGATCAAGCTACGATATTGCGCGGCACTACAAGAACAGTGTCCTGCCTCTTCGTGTGAAGATCGAGGAAGAGGCGCTGCTTTCCTATAACGGCATGATCACCAACACGTTCGAATTGCTTGCGGACACGCGGGCAAAGATCGGCACATTGCTTCAATCAGTCAATGCCAAACGTGCGTTTTGGCTGGCCGATGCAAATCTCAATGCAGCGATTTATGGCGGCGGAACGTCAGTCGGCGGCGCTGGCGAAACCATGACCCCGGCTTCAGGCGGTGGCGGCGGTCACTGAACAAACACCCCGAAAGGAAAAGACAATGACTCATTTGAACAGGCGTCAACTTCTGGGAGCGGGTGCGGCGGCAGGCGCGCTTGTCTCCACTTCGGCGTGGACAAAGACCACCAACATGGGATTGCCCGATGCCGCCATCATGGAAACGGCGGCGACACAGGCACCTTTGCCACCCACTTCAGGGCCGGACTATCAACCAGTGGTCACCCTGAACGGATGGACGCTTCCACACCGTATGAACAATGGGGTGAAAGAATTTCATCTTGTTGCCGAGCCGGTCGAACGGGAGCTCGCAGAAGGAATGACCGCCTATCTGTGGGGCTACAATGGCCAGTCCACCGGTCCGACCATCGAAGCTGTTGAGGGTGATCGTGTCCGCATTTTTGTGACAAACAAATTACCGGAACACACGACCGTCCATTGGCATGGCATGATCCTGCCTTCAGGCATGGATGGTGTGGGCGGACTGAGCCATCCGGGCATTCCGCCCGGCAAGACCTATGTCTATGAGTTCGATTTGGTCAAAAGCGGTACCTTTATGTACCACCCGCACGCTGACGAAATGGTGCAGATGGCAATGGGCATGATGGGCATGTTCATTGTGCACCCGAAAGATCCGACCTTCATGCCGGTCGACCGTGATTTTCTGATCATGCTCAATGCATTTGACATTGATCCGGGAACCTACGTTCCCAGAATCATGACAATGACCGATTTCAATCTTTGGACCTGGAACAGTCGGATTTTCCCCGACATTGATCCTCTGGTTGTCTCCAAAGATGACCGGGTCCGGGTGCGGGTCGGCAATCTGACAATGACCAACCATCCCATACACATGCACGGCTACGACTTTGAGGTCACCTGCACCGACGGGGGGTGGGTTCCCAAGGAAGCCCGCTGGCCGGAGGTTTCCATCGATATTCCGGTTGGCGCCATGCGCGCCTATGAGTTTGACGCAAAATACCTCGGTGACTGGGCCATACATTGCCACAAGTCGCATCACACCATGAACGCCATGGGTCATGATGTGCCGACATTCATTGGCGCTGACAAATCTGTATTGACCAGGAAAATCCGCAAACTCCAGCCAGAATACATGCCGATGGGAACAGCAGGCATGGCAGACATGGGCGTGATGGAAATGCCCCTGCCGGACAACACCATCCCCATGATGACTGGCTGGGGACCGCACGGGCCAATCGAAATGGGCGGCATGTTCTCGGTCGTGAAAGTCCGGGAAGGGATCAATGGCGACGATTACTCGGATCCCGGCTGGTATGAAAACCCTCCCGGAGAACAGGCCTTTGAGTGGACCGGCGAGCTACCCGAAATCTCAAAGGCCGCTGATGCCGCAACAAGGATCACCCCAAAACCTGCTTTCGAAGAAAAGAGCGAGGACAAATCGTGACCTGAAATAACTAATTATATCAATATATTAAGAAATTTTTTGACTGCATGTCGGCAGAATTACAGCAACCCAAAGAATTGAATCGAACACCTAGATGAACCCAGACAAAGGTAAAACCATGAAGAAAACACTCTTGCTCATCTCCGTCCTGGCAATGTCTGCAGGCACCGCATTTGCTTCGGGAACACATTCCGATGGCCATGATGACATGATGAATGTCGGAAAACCTGGCACTGCGTCAAAAGTGGATCGCACCATCGAAGTCACCATGAAGGAGACAGACGACGGCGACATGATTTTTGAGCCGGACAATCTCCTAATCAAGAAGGGCGAAACAATCCGTTTTGTCATTTTGAATGCCGGTGAACTGGAACACGAGTTCGTGCTCGATGGCCATGAAGAAATCATGAAACACAAGGCGTTGATGGAACGGATGCCGGAAATGGAACACGACGATCCAAACGCCGTTCGGCTTATCGAAGGCACACAGGGGGAAGTCATCTGGACCTTTGCCAATTCCGGCGCCTTTGAATTCGCCTGCCTGATCCCCGGTCACTATGAGGCCGGCATGAAAGGCAGTATCGCGGTCGCTGCAAGATAATAATCCACTCTCAGAACCGAAAGGAACCAAACAGATGAATACTCTAATCAAAGCAGGTGCCATTTTTGCGCTGATGATGACAATGGCCACTTCGGCCCTTGCAATTGACTACACCAAGGGTGTCGTCAAGAAAGTTGACCTGAAACAAAAGAAGGTCACCGTTATTCATGAAGAGCTGATCAATCTCGACATGCCGGCGATGACCATGGTCTTCAGGACCGCTGATGAAACCATGCTGCAGATGTTGCAGGAAGGCCAGAACATCGAGTTTGTAGCCGAACGCGTCAAAGGCAAGCTGACGATTGTTGAGTTAAAGTAAATACAAGTTACAGGCAGGGGAACAAATCCCCCTGCCCGTACGATGCAATTCTGTTGCTTCGCAATCGAGTATACCCTCAGGCTGAATAGGGCTGGATGCAGGCCCACCCATTCGAAAGACGAATTTGAAATGACAAGATTACCCGAATTCTCCCTCATCATTTTCTCTTTCCTGCTGCACTTCGTTTGGGAGTTCTGGCAGGCACCGACTTACTCAGGCATGGCTGAGATGAACCATTGGGATGGCATAAAACTGTGCACATCGGCAACATTTGGCGATGTCGGATTCGCGCTCACGGCGTTTTGGATAACCAGTGGACTTGCACGGACCAGGCAATGGTTCCGCAAGCCTGCGGCCTGGCAGACGGTTGTTTTCCTGGGAGTGGGAATCGCGCTGACGATTGGTTTTGAGTATTATTATACGGCTGTTTCGTTGCGCTGGACCTATTCAGAATTAATGCCTCTGGTGCCGCCATTCCAGACGGGGCTGAGTCCCCTGCTGCAATGGATATTCATTCCAATCACCGTCTTGTGGTTCATGCGCAGACAAACACCTGTGCCCGCACCAACCGAACGCTGATCCCTTGCAATGCCCGCCGTCCGCAATGAACTGGTGGAGAATGATGCGTGACGCCCAATCACGCTCATTCAGTCTTCTGGGCAAGCAGGATAGTTTGAAAATCGCACTGCGGGTCCTCGATGACAAAGTCTTTGATGGCAAGCTGATTTACCAGAAGAATTGAGGCATATTCGTCGGGTGACAGGCTGGCATGATAGATGCGATCATCACCCACCTGACCAACGGCCTCACCGTTTTCCGGGCCGACCGTCAACATCAACCGACCGTTGGTTTCAAGGTGTCTGGCCAGCCTTGGAAGCACGTCGCGCTGCTCCGGACGCGTGAGATGAAAAAAGCTGTTCCAGCCGATGATCCCGTCGAATGTTTCATTCAGATCGAGGCCGCGCATATCACCTTCGCGCCAGTCACCATCGGGCATGACGCTTTTTGCAAGTTGAATCATGGCGGCTGATGCGTCCAATCCCGTGACCGCAAACCCCTTCCCCATGAAATAGGCCGCAATGGGCATGCCAGCGCCGCACCCCAGATCAAGGATTTTTCCTCCCGGCGGCAAACCGTCGAGGAAGCGATCCAGCCAAAGCCTCTCATGAAGGCCTTTTGGACGTTCGGCATCGAACCGCTGCGCGTTGCGCTCATAGACCGCCTGCGTCCGACTTGCGAGACGGCTAAGGTCATCATCTGTCATGGCGCATCGCCTACTTCACGAGATTTGTACCGAACATCTTGCGCAGAGCCCTTGCCCTTGCCCGCACGGAGGCCGCCGGATCGGTTTCCATTGCATCAAGATGTTGTAAAATTTCCGGCTCTTGTCCGGCGTTTGGCAGATGGCACAGACCATCCAGGGCCCAGGCGCGCAGGAAAGGCCGCTGGTGATTCAACAGGGGGCCGAGCCAAAGGCGTAACGCAAAAGCCTGCCCTGGTGACAGGTGAAAATGCCGAATGCACTGGCACAGATGCAGCCGGGCCGGCCAGGACTGAACGTCATCAAGAGATGCAATCAGACGGTCAATCAACGGGGCGGACAATTGCACGCCCGCCTCGAGTTCGGCCTTGAGTATCCACGTTGCGCCATCGGCAATAACCGGCCGTTGATCGCAACACAATCGGATCAGATCATCCTGGAATCCCGCCGCCGTCCGACAGGCGATCCTGGCTTCAGACAGGATTGACACGGCAACACCATCATAATCCTGCAGCCGGCGCTCAAGTGTCGTTTTGCCTGCCATATTGCAACCGCTCCGCTGCGCATGCGTGATCAATGTCATGCATCAGGCTATCGTGAAGCGCCGGATTTTTCCAGCAACGGAAAATATGCGCTGGCGACTGGCCGGATCTGATTGGTCAAAAACCTGAAGATATAGAACTGTCCCTATGGGCCGATCGTGTACCGGCCCATATTTTGCCTGCTATTTGGTCTTTTTTACCACGCCGACATTGAGCGGCTTTCCGGCCTTTGAGTCTGCTGTTCCGGAGATTTTGGCCTTGACCTGCTTTGGCTTCCTGGCCTCTTTGTTGCCCCGGTTATTGTCGCCTTTTGACATTGAACTTCCTTCCTGAAAACGCAAGGCCCCTTAAAAAGGGCTTCACGCCGTCCCGATGCGGGTTGCCACCTGACACACGGGATCGCATGCATGGTGGTTCAAAATCGGACGCTGGTCGCCCAACGTCTGATATGAACCGGGACATGCAGAACATATCATCATTTGAAGGCCGCGATACCAGGTTCCTGTCTTTGTTTTTTAAAGGAACACCTTCAGCGATCCACAGAGCCCGCCAGATGGTCTGGCCTGGAAAGATTGCCAGCGTGTCGCAGCGATGACCTGAACGCACGCCGACGATATTGCCTGAAACACCCCGGAGGGATAAGATGTTGCCGGAAACCGGGTCTCAGGTGGGAATGCCGGTTGAAACGAATATCCTCATGGGAGTGCGTTGCAATGACCCTTCTGAGCATGGAAAACCCGGTTTTCGTCACCTACGTCATCGCTGCGGCGATCATGATTCTGAAGCTGATGGGGCAGGGATGGATAACGGTCTCCAGAATGATCGGAAGCGATGCCGGGTTGTTGAACCCCGAGGATCTCCAGCCCGGACCGACAAACCGCAATCCGCGCCCCGAGCAGCTTGAGCCCAATGAGCATGTCGAACGGTCGCGGCGCATGCAGCGCAACGATCTGGAAAACATCCCGGCTTTCCTCGCGGCCGGCCTGATCTTTGTGGCGGCCGGACCATCCCTGCTGCTGGCGAATATCCTGATGTATGCCTTTGTCGCTGCCCGCCTTGCACACACGATCGCCTATGCGACCCGGCAACGCCATGAAGTGCGTGCGACTTTCTTCTCGATCGGCTCGATCATTGTCATCATCATGGCGGCCTACGCTCTGGTCGCCGCTCTTTTGTAACCAGCGCACTGCTTTCAGCTATGCGGGCCAGACCTGCCTGATTCCCTGCCTGATGATCAATCTCTTGCCCGTATAGTCCGACTGGATTGCAAAAATGAATCGTCGCGCCAGCGTTATTGTTCCGATAATTGCCAGAGTTTTTTCCAGACGCCTGTCGTCGGCGCTCCAGACTTCAACCTTGTAGCTCAGTTCGCTCAGGGGATTATTGTGATTGGAATCCATAAACGGCCCTCGTTTTGATGTTGATTCGCCGCAAGGCCCGATCAATAGTGCAAGAACTGTCTGACGCAAGGGATCACAGGATGTGCGGCCGATTTATTACCACCGGGACGTGGGCACAGTATCGCCGGTACCTGAGTATATTACCGCCGGAGGTCGATGGCCGCAACGGACCGCAGCCCAACTACAACACGGCGCCCACCAGCGAACTTGAGATCATCACCCGCCATGAAGGCGAAATCACCATAGAGCCGGTGCGATGGGGTTTGATCCCCCATTGGGCCAAGGACAGCAAAGTGCGCGCCATGATCAATGCCAGGGGCGAAACGGTCGCAGACAAGCCGTTCTTTCGCACTGCCTTTGAGCATGGCCGCTGCCTGATACCGGCAACCGGCTATTACGAATGGCGCACGGAAAACAAGGTCAAGCAACCCTATCTGATCCACCTGCCCGGCGATGCGCCCGTTTTCGAGCCCTTTGCCTTTGCCGGCATCATGTCCACCAACAAGGTCCTTGACACCCGGACATTCGCAATCATCACACTGGCAGCGGATGAAAGCGTTGCGGATATCCACAATCGCATGCCGGTGATTTTCAAAGGGGATGTTCTGGACGCCTGGCTCGATGCGGAAACCGGCAAGGCGGAAGCGCTTGACCTGCTGCAGCAAAACCGCGGCGGAGAACTGGTCTATTACCCGGTGTCAAAGGACGTCGGGAACGTGGCCAACAAGGGACCGGAACTGATTGAAAAGGCGCAATGAGCGCATGGTGCGCGTGGTCGACGGCAATCTCAAGGGTTGATGATCGCGGGCCTCTTTGACCCTTACGAAATTGCCAACTGCCTGGCTTGAAACCTGTTTTTCCTGACTTTCTTGAAAGTCCATATAGCAGGCTCTTCGAGGCACCCCGTCAATCCCTCGACAGCAAATGGGCCTGCATGATGCCCGCGAAGCGCTGCATCATGCGCTGCAGATAATCCGGATCGGAAACGAAGCGTTCGTGGATCAGCAAGCCACGGATGAAGGTCCGGTTGATACTCCACAGCAGCGCAGCGTCGTCGTCGTCGGTTTCGGAACCCTGATAGTGCTCACGGATGGCGGCAGAATTTTGCGCATCCCAATTGTGCAGGCCCTCGGCGAGGACATCGTAGAGATCCCGGTCGGTGCGGCAGGCAACGAGGATTTCGACGAAGGCCCTTCCCTCGGGCGTATTGGCGATGTCCGTCCAGGATTTCATCAGCAGGTCGGAAACAGAATTCGCCGGGGCCGAGTGGCCGGCCGTCTGCCGCTCGGCTTTCAGCGAGCGCAGCGGCTGCGCCGCCGCATGCAGCAAACGCATGGCGGTTTCGGCGACAAGCGCCTGTTTGGTTGGAAAGTGGTGGGTGAGTGCGCCGCGCGACACTCCGGCGCGTTGCTGGATGCGGTTGATCGAGGTGGCCGCATAACCCAGCTCGTCAATACAGGAAACCGCTGCGGCGCAGATCCGGCGTTTCATCGCCCGGGCCTTGATGTCTTTTTTGGACGGCGGCGGCGGATTTTCCATCTGTTCGTTTCCGGCCATTGCTGCAGCGTCCATCACAATCCCCTGTCTTGGCCTCTCTATATCGCCTTGACAGTCGATCTGACAAGACATTAGAAACAGAATGTTCGGTCTGTTATTTACCGTTCTGGTGCGGGAGAACATATTGGCTCAGGATCGGTTGATTATCGGTGGCGCAAGCGGTTTCTGGGGCGAAGCGCCGCATGCGACCGGGCAATTGCTGACCTTTGAAGGCCTCGATTTTCTCGTCCATGATTACCTCGCCGAAATCACCATGTCGATCATGGCACGGGCCCGCATGAAGGATCCATCCCTCGGCTATGCGGTTGATTTTGTCACCGATGCCATAGCCGGCAATCTTGCCGCAATCGCCGCAAAGGGTGTGCGGGTGTTGTCCAATGCGGGCGGCGTCAATCCGGGCGCCTGTGCGGATGCGCTTTGCAAAGTGATCGAAAAGGCAGGACTGGACCTCAAGGTCGCTGTGGTCACAGGTGATGATTTGATCGACCGGGCTGGGGATTTTGCCCCTTGCAAGGAGATGTTTGACGGCTCACCCTTTCCGCAAGCAGACAAGATTGCCTCCATCAATGCCTATCTCGGGGCCTTTCCCATGGCTGCCGCGCTCAATGCGGGCGCAGACATCGTCATCACGGGCCGCTGCGCCGACAGCGCTCTGGCACTGGCAGCCGCAATCCATCATTTCGGCTGGACCCACCGCGATTTTGACCTGCTGGCGGCGGGATCGCTCGCCGGACACCTGCTGGAGTGCGGCCCGCAATCGACCGGCGGCAATTTTACTGACTGGGAAAAGGCGGGCAATCTTGCCGAAATCGGCTATCCCGTTGCGATGATTGATCCTGATGGCAGCATTATTATCACCAAGCCGCCGGGAACATCCGGTATTGTCTCACCTGCATCGGTGGGCGAACAATTGCTTTACGAGATTGGCGACCCGAAAGCCTACCATCTGCCCGACGTGATCGCCGATTTCTCTGATGTTTCCGTCAGTCAACTGACTGATAATTGTGTACAGATCAGTGGTGCCCGTGGTCGCCCGCCATCCGGCAAATTGAAAGTATCCGTGACCTTCATGGATGGTTATCGCGCGGGGCTTGTCTTCCAGTTCAATGGACGGGACGCGCGTGGCAAGGCGCAGGCCTTCGTAGACGCCGCACTGGAGCGGACGCGCAGGACATTGGCGACCATAGGCGCTGCGGATTTCGACGATGTCTGCATTGAGTGTTTCGGCGGTGTTCCGGTGGGTGCACGCCACGAAGAGATTTCGGTAAAAGCAGCAGTGCGTCATTGTGATGCCCGGGCGGTCGGGCTTTTCCTGAAGGAACTGGTTGGCACGGCGCTGGCAACACCGCCGGGCCTGCATTTTTTTACCGGTGGCGGACGGGCGCGGCCTTCGCCGGTCGTACGGCTTTTTTCGATGCTTATCGATGCCCATGAGGTGCCTGTTGCGGTCAGCCTGAACGAGAGGGATATTGGTTACGACGCGGCCCCAACAGTCCTTGTTGATGTCCATGCGCCTGAACCGCCCATTCCGCCGGAGGCCATTGTTGCCGGTCAGCCGCTGGTTGTCCGCACCTTGGAGGACCTCGCCTGGGCGCGCTCGGGCGACAAAGGCAATGATGCCAATATTGGTGTCATCGCGCGCGATCCTGCCTATCTGCCCTGGATCTGGCGTGCACTGGATGAACAGACCATTGCGGCTGCCTTTGCGCCGAACCTCAGAGGGTCTATTGAGCGGTACTATCTTCCGGGAATTCATGGCATGAATATCGTGCTGCATGCGGTGCTCGGTGGTGGCGGCGTCATGAGCCTGCTCAATGATGCACAGGGCAAGGCTTTTGCGCAAACATTGCTGTCGCTGCCGGTGGAATTGCCGGAGGCGCTGCTTTCGAACACCAACAAGGGGAACTGCTGATGGGCTTTGTCAGCCAGATACAGACCGGATCTGACGGCTTTGAACAGAACCGTGCAGACATGCTTGCCCTGATTGCCCGCCTGCGGGAACTGGAAGCGCGCGCTGTTTCCCATTCCGAGCAGCGGCGTGCACGTTTCGAGGAACGCGGACAGATCACGCCGCGCGAACGGCTGGCGCGGCTGCTGGATCCGGGCATGCCTTTCGTGCAACTGCATACGCTTGCCGGCTATCTCGTTGATAGCAAGGATCCTGAAAAGACCATTCCCGGTTCATCGCTGATCGTCGGGATCGGCTTCGTCGCCGGTGCGCGCTGCATGATCTGGGTGGATGACAGCGGCATCAAGGCCGGGGCCATGGGCAAGATGAGCCTTGCGGCTGTGATGAACATTCAGGACATGGCGCAGCGCCATAAATTGCCGCTCATTCATCTGGTCGAGAGCGCCGGGGCCAATCTGGTGGAATATCAGGTCGAGGGCTGGGCCCGGGCCGGGGCAATCTTTCGCAACCTGGCAACACTCAGCGCTTCCGGCATCCCCACCATCTCCGTATTGCATGGCCCGTCAACGGCCGGCGGGGCCTATATGCCGGGCCTCTCTGACTATGTGATCGGGGTCAAGAAAAACGGCATGGCGGCGCTGGCCGGCGCCGCACTTGTGGCCGCTGCCACCGGCGAACAGGCCGATGACCGCGCATTGGGCGGCTCGGAAATGCATGCGTCCAAATCCGGACTGGTCGAATATCTGGCAGAGGACGACGCCCATGGCGTGGCGCTGGCCCGCGATGTGGTGGGCCGCATTGACTGGAACAGCAGGCTCAAGCCGCTATCCAAACGTGTTTTCGACGAGCCACAGCACGACCCGGACGAATTGGCCGGCGTGGTGCCCATCGACTACCGCATTCCCTATGATGTGCGCGAGGTGGTGGCACGGATTGTCGACGGATCGGACTTTACCGAGTTCAAGCCGCGTTATGGAACGGCGACAATCTGCATTCAGTCGGCAATCAACGGCATCCATTGCGGCCTGATCGGCAACAATGGCCCGATCGACCCGGCAGGCGCGACAAAGGCTGCGCAGTTTTTGCAACTGTGTGACCAGTCGGATCTGCCGGTCATCTTCCTTAACAATACGACCGGCTACATGGTGGGCACCGAATATGAGCAGGCCGGCATGATCAAACACGGCTCGAAGATGATCCAGGCGGTGGCCAATTTGCGGGTGCCGCGCATCACACTTTATATCGGCGCCAGTTTCGGGGCGGGCAATTACGGTATGGCGGGCCTCGCCTTTGAACCGGATTTCATTTTTGCCTGGCCCAATGCGACCACCGGCGTGATGGGCGGCGAACAGGCCGCTGGCACCATGACGATGGTTGCAAGAGCTGGTGCAAAGCGCAAGGGCCTGCCGGTCGACGAAGACCTGCTGGCGCAGCAACACAAGATGATCGCCGCGCATTTCGATCAGCAGTCCGATGCCTTCTACACGTCCGGGCGCTGCCTTGACCATGGTGTCATCGACCCACGCGACACGCGCCGCATTCTGGGTTTCTGCCTTGAGACATGCCTGGAATCGCGAAACAGACAATTGCAGCCCAATTCCTTTGGTGTGGCACGGATGTAGGAGTGCAATGATGAGCAGACTTCCCGAGACCGGCGCCCTCGACCTTGAACTGGAGGACGGCTGGCTGACCATCTGGTTCAATCAGCCGGAAATCCGCAACCCGCTGACCAACGAGCGGGTCAATGATCTTTTTGCCGTGTGCAAGGCCATCCACAATCGCCGCGATATCCGCGGTGTCACCTTTCGCGGCCAGGGCGGTATCTTCTGCGCCGGCGGTGACCTGAAAGCATTCAGGACGGCTTTTCACGGCAGCGCCACCCGCGAGGATGTGGTCAAACTCAGCCTTTCGGGCGCTGCATTGTTTGATGTGATCAATGCATTGCCGCAGGTAACCATCATGGCCATTGAAGGGGCGGCCATGGCGGGCGGTTTCGGGCTGGCCTGCGTCGGCGATCTGGTGATCGCGGATGAAGACGCACGGTTTTGCCTGAGCGAGACGATGATCGGCCTGACACCGGCGCAGATTTCCGCCTTTGTGCTACAAAGAATGGGGCCCCGGAAGGGACGCCGAGTGATGTTGCTTGCCTCCACCATGAAAGGTGCAGAAGCGGTTGAAGCCGGGCTTGTGGATATTCTGGCGGACGGACCGCAAGCCATGGACAGCGAGATTGACCGCATCAAGGCACAGGTGATGCGCTGCGCCCCCGGCGCCGTGGCAGCCACCAAGAACCTGATTCTGGCACTGCCCAATCTGACCCGCGAAGAGCAGAAACAGATGGCAGCCGAGACCTTCGCTGAATCCATGATGTCGGATGAAGGACGCGAAGGCATTGCCAGTTTTTTTGAAAAACGCAAACCCAATTGGGCGGAGGACTGAGGACAATGGCTTTTGACTCGATCCTTGTCGCCAATCGCGGCGAAATTGCCTGTCGGATCATCCGGACCGCGCACGATCTGGGGCTGCGGACCATCGCGGTCTATTCCGAGGTGGATGCAAATGCCCCCCATGTGGCGCTTGCCGATGAGGCCGTGCTGATCGGTCCGGGACCGGCCGCTGACAGCTATTTGAACATTGAGCGGGTGCTTGATGCCGCAAAGGCAAGTGGCGCTGGCGCCATCCATCCCGGCTACGGTTTCCTGTCGGAAAATGAGCTGTTTGCCGATGCGGTGGATCACGCCGGACTGGTGTTTATCGGCCCGCCTGCCAGCGCCATCCGGCAGATGGGCAACAAGGCCGAGGCCAAACGGCTGATGGGTGCTGCCAACGTGCCCTGCGTACCGGGCTTTGAAGTCGGCGATCTTGACGACGCCGCCGTGATCAGAGCCTCTGATGAACTCGGCTTTCCGGTGATGGTCAAGGCAGCGGCCGGTGGCGGTGGTCGCGGCATGCGCCTGGCGCAGGGCGAAAGCGAACTTGCCGCTGCCCTGTCGATGGCACGTTCGGAAGCACTCAATGCATTTGGTTCCAGCGAACTGATCATCGAAAAGGCCCTGGAGCGGGCCCGCCATGTCGAAGTGCAGATCTTTGCCGACAATGATGGCCATTGCATTCACCTGGGCGAACGGGACTGTTCAGTGCAGCGCCGACACCAGAAGGTCATCGAGGAAGCACCCTGCCTGGCGATGAACCCGGATTTGAGCGAGCGCATGGGCAAAGCCGCCGTCGCTGCGGCCATGGCGGTGGATTATCGCGGTGCCGGTACGGTGGAATTCATGCTGGACACGTCCAGTGCGTTTTATTTTCTGGAGATGAATACAAGGCTGCAGGTCGAGCATCCGGTGACCGAAATGGTCACCGGGCTTGATCTTGTCGCCATGCAGATTGCGGTTGCCCAGGGTGAGCCGCTGGCTTTGGCGCAGCAGGATGTGCGCATCCGTGGACATGCTATTGAAGCTCGGCTCTACGCAGAGGACCCGGCCCGTGACTTCCTTCCGGGAACGGGCCCTATTGCATTGTGGCGACCGGCATCCGGCAAGGGCATTCGCATTGATTGCGGCATCAAAACCGGGTTGGACGTGTCGCCCTACTACGACCCTTTGCTCGCCAAGATCATAGCCTGGGGAGAAACGCGGGAGATTGCCCGCAACCGACTGGTCATGGCCATCCGCGATAGCGTGCTGCTGGGCCCGGTCACAAACAGTGCATTTCTGGCCGATATCATCGCAATGGAGGATTTCACACAATGTGAGGCCACAACGGCCTTCCTTGGCGACAATTATCCAGACGGTGTCCCGGCGACGGTTCCGGGCAGCCTGGAGGTTGCCCTGGCCGCCGCCTTGAGTTTGCGGGCAGAGCAGAATGACGCCTTTGCGAAGGCCCCTTGTGTTTCACCATTGCTGCTTGGCTGGTCGAGTGCCGCGCTTTTACCCACGCCGGTTCATCTGCGTGATGCGCATGCGGAATATGAACTCACCGCCGGCTGCAAAGGCGATGTCTGGACCGTAGGCGTTGGCAAGGAGCAATTTGCAATCACGCTCGAAGAACGCGCCGACCAGGCATTTCGCGCCCGTGTCAATGATCGTACGATCGATGTTGTTGCGGTCATTTCCGACAAGGCCGATATCCTGCTGGCTGCCGGCGCAAGGCGCTTTGCCTTCCAGCGCATCTATGCCGGCGACCAGACGGAGGCTGCTGCAGCTGGTGGACGGATACTTGCACCAATGCCGGGTCTGGTCATCGAATTGCTGGTGCACGAGGACCAGAAGGTTGCCAAAGGCGAGGCTCTGGCGATTCTGGAAGCGATGAAAATGCAACATCGGATTGTCGCACCGGTGGACGGTATCGTGAAACAGATCGGCGTAAAACCGGGCGAACAGACTGGATCCGGCGACCTGATGTTCGAGATTGAAGACGCTGGAAAGGCGGAGAGTTGAATGGAACAGGCAACAGATTTCCTGACGGAAAGCGATACGCTGGCAGCGATCCTGCATGACCTTGATGATCCGGCATGGGACAGGCCGACGCAATTCAAGGGCTGGACCATCAACGACGTCCTCGTCCACCTGCACTTCTGGAATCGTGCTGCCGACCAGTCATTGACAGACCCGGACGGATTTCAGGACACCATGCGTTCAGCCATAGCGGCCAGTGCCGTTTCCGGCATGCGCGCGGTCGAAAATGCGGCCGTGAAAGAACGCAGCTCTGAATTGCTGGCTGTCTGGCAAGGCCTTTATCGCGATATGGGCAGACGGTGGGCACGGCTCGATCCCAAACAACGGGTCAAATGGGTCGGGCCAGAGATGTCCGTGCGCTCATCCATGACCGCGCGGCAGATGGAAACCTGGGCCCATGGCCATGAGGTCTTCGACCTGCTGGGCAAGAAGCGCCAGGAGACCGACCGCATTCGCAATATTGTGGTTCTCGGCGTCAATACCTTCGGCTGGACCTTCAAGGTGCATGGCATGGCAGCCCCCGAACAAATGCCCTTTCTCAGATTGTTCGCCCCATCGGGCGCGGTGTGGGATTATGGGAACCCTGACCAAGCCGATCACATTGAAGGACAGGCCGTGGACTTTGCACAGGTCGTCACCCAGACCCGCCATGTGGCGGATACGCAATTGTCAGTCCGTGGACCCATTGCGACACAATGGATGACCCATGCGCAATGTTTTGCCGGCCCGCCGGAAACGCCACCTGCGCCCGGCACACGTTTCCGTCGCGAAACCTGACAATCAGGCGGTTCAACTTGAGAGCGCCAAAATGGCCTTGCGCAGACCTGTATAGCCACTGCATCGGCACAGATTGCCGGCCAGAACGGTCTCCAGCTCCTGCCGTTGCAGCTTCTCTCCCACTGGTGCCCGCTCCAGCAAAGTCACCAGCGACACCAGCAGCCCCGGCGCGCAATAGCCGCATTGGATGGCGCCATTTTCTCGAAGGCGGTCAATAATCGCGTCTGCGCGTCGGCCCAATCCCTCGGCGGTAACCACGTCCGTGCCATCCATCTTGGCGGCGATCAGCAGGCAGGCATTGGCCGACTTGCCGTCAACCAGAATCGTGCAGGCACCGCAGCGCCCGATGGCGCACGATGTCTTGACACTTTCCTGGCCACATTGTTCCGCCAGGATGCTGGTCGCCTTGTCAAAAGGATTGACCACCCGGTCTTGCGGCTCACCATTGAGCGTAAAGGAAATTCTCATGGGGTGCGTCCTTGCCTGGCGAGCGCGTCCAGAACCCATTCGGGTCGTACCGGCAAATGTGTTGGAGCAGCGTCCAATGCGCTGGCGACGGCATTGGCAATGGCCGGTGCGGCGGCATTCAGCCCGATTTCACCACCGCCACGGATACCCACCGGATCATCAGGCGCAAGCCAGGTCACCGGATGAACATTGACATCCGGCACATCTGCAATGGTCGGGATGAAATAGCTGTCGAAATTGCTCGCCATGACCGTACCCTCCTCATAGGGCTGGTGCTCGGTGAGACAGAATCCCAGAGCCTGGGCGCCGGCACCGGTCATCTGACCTTGAAAGGCCACAGGGCTGATCGGTGGACCGCAGGCGGGCAGCAGGTCAAGGCCGGTGCAGGCAACCTGTCCGGTCCAGCGGTCGATCCGCACGCGTGCCCGTGCCGCACAAGTGGTAAACAGCGTGTGCACATTGGCGCCCGCTTGCATGGTTTCTATGCCCGGTATGCCGATCTGTGTGACGATTTCGCCAGCACTGGCTGCAAGATCACTCAAGGACAGATCGGGTTTGTTTTGCGGCGCCATTCGTTGATAAAAACCACCCGGACCAAGCCGCAGAGCATCCATTGGCACTTGTAGAATTTCGGCAGCCCCAACGTAGAGTTTCTCCAGGAATGGCATCTTGCCAGCACGGATCAGCCGCAGTGCGATCTGCGTGCCGCGTGATGCGGAGGTCGGTCCGCTGTCCGCGCCCGCATCGGTAGATCCGGTTGCGCAGCCAATGTCGGCTTCATCGAGATCGAACGTTGCAAGAAGGGTATTTCTGACCGTGGTCTCCAGCCCCTGCCCCATTTCAACAAGGGAACTTTGAAACATAACCTGACCATCAAGGGTCAGAGCCAACACGCCGCTGGCGCCATTGGGGCCACCTCCGGCAAAGCCTTCACCCTTGCGCACAAGCGCATAGCCGGTGCCACTGAGATAACGCTGCGATGGCGTCTCGTCGCGCCAGGCCGGTAGCGAAGACAAGGCGTCGGCGACCTTTGGCAGTTCCGGCTGGGGAATGATGGCCTGACCGAGTGGTCCCGGATCATTTGCACCGGCCAGATTGATCCGCCGGAATGTCAGCGGATCATGGCCGGCCTTGCGCGCCAGAATATCGACGGCAAGTTCGATGGCCGTCAGGGTCTGTAGCGCGCCGAAACCACGAAAGGCACCACCGACGCCATTGTTGGTATAGGCAAGACGCCCCCTCAGCTTGACGGATCTGAAAGCATAGGCGCTCTGGATGCACTCCATTCCGGTATCCAGCACCTCCGGGCCAAAGCTTGCATAGGCGCCATTATCAACCAGCACATCAGCCGCAAGCGCCAGCAGGCGGCCCGCCCGGTCGCAGCCGATCTTGAGCGCGATCTCGAAGGGATGGCGTGTCGTGGCAAATGCCATGCTTTGCGGACGGTCCAGAATCAGCCGAACCGGGCGCCTCGCAGTCCAGGCCAGCAGCGCGAGCACGGGCTGGATATGAATTTCCTCCTTGCCGCCATAGCTGCCGCCGATGGGTGAACCGATGACGCGGACGTCTCTTTCAGGCAGCCCCAGCATGCTGGCGATCAGACTGCGCGTGTAAAACGGGCTGTGGGTTGCTGCACGCAGTTCGATGCCGGTCGGCGAAGGGATGCAGATGCCACCTTCCAGTTCCATCGCAGCCGGAACCTGACGCGGGGTCGTGAGTCGATGGTCGATGACATGAGCGCATTCCTCAAAGTCTGCATCGACTTTGCCCCTTGAATAGATGAAGCTGGAGCAAAGATTGCCTGAATCATGCAGTTTCGCTGCGCCCTCGTTCAGCGCATCCCCTGGCGCGCTCACAATCGGCAGAGGTTCCAGTTCAAATGCGATCAGGGCAATGGCTGCATTGGCAATTTCTTGTGTCTCGGCGGCAACGGCAGCCATCGGCTCGCCCTGAAAACGTACTTTTCCGCGCGCCAGTGGCGGACGGTCGAGAATGGCTGTCCCCATTACAAAGTCGGAAGGAACATCCGCAGCCGTTACAACAGCATGGACCCCGTTCAGCGACCGGGCAGCCGAGACATCGAGCCGCCGAATGGTGGCATGCGCCAGCGGGCTTGTCAGCAGCGCGCCATGCAGCGTGCCTACCGGTTGGCCTTCCGCCAGATAGCGAAAGGAGCCACGCAATTTTTCCTCCAATCCCGTCACCGCATTCATGCCATGTCCCGTTGAGCAAGCTGTGCCAGATGACCACGCAGCAGATTGTGGGCGGCCGATTTCAAATAGGGTGCTGCATTGCCGGCAAACAGCGCATCGTCCAAAGGCCAGTTCATCGGCCAGGGCGTTTCAACAGTTGCCACCGGATGGCCCGCCAGACGAACCGCCAGCCTGGCGCTTTGCCGCCCCACACAACCAGCCACGACGACGCGGGAGGGACTGAAGGCCTGCCGGTGTCCCAGCTTCTCCACAAAAATCCGTTGTCCCTGCAACGCCGGAACGATGATCGAAATCAGCAGGTCTTCGGGCTGATCGGATACGGTCGGACCCAAAGACTGGGCGCGGCCATTGCCCGCAAAACGAAGCTTTGCATCCACAGCGGCAAACAGCACTTCCAGATCGCCGGCACCCCAAAGCAGGTTACCGCCAAGGCTTGCCTGATTGCGCGTCGCTGTGGAACCGACATATCTGAGGAATTCAGCGAACCAGGGCAATTGCCGCGAAATAAGTGGATCAAGGCGCAAGCGTTCGAGCGGAGCGTTGGCGGCCAGGACCATTGATCCACTATCCGCAAGGCAAACATCCGACCCCAAATCAAGCCCTGCTATGTCGATGATCGTTTGTTCCGGGCCTTTGACACCCCAGCCGAGTTGCGCTGCCGTCAATCCGCATCCATAGATGCCGGCCGGACCCAGAGAAGCCTTGATGCTGATGGCGTCTTCCACATCAGCTGGCCGCACATAGGTTGGTTGGGCATTCATTTTTCTGCCCAGAAACCTTCCTGCAGCGCAGCAGCTTCTTCCGCAAGCAACGGGCCAACCACCTCTATATCGCGCTGGCCGGCCGCAAAGACTGTGCGGCAGGGCAGATCAAGCGTCGGGTTCTCGTCATGATTGCCGGTCTGGATCTTGAGATCGTGTTCGCTCTGGCCAAAAACCACCCTGCCAATACCGGCCCAGTAAACCGCCCCGGCACACATGGCGCAGGGTTCAGCGGAGGTATACATCGTGCATCTGGCAAGAAAGTCCACGTCCCAACCCCTGCTGGCGCGCGAGGCCAGAATGCGCTCGGCATGGGCGGTCATGTCGTGCCCCTCCGTCTCGTAAGCATTGCCCTGCTCCAAAAGAATCTCGCCATCTGGCCCGACCATGATGCAGCCGAACGGGTGCTGACCCATGGCTCGGGCCGCTGCCGCCACGGCAAAAGCCATGCGCAGGTATTTTTCGTCTTGGGTCTCGGAGTGGTTCATTGCACTACCTTTCATTCTTGGGAAGGGACCAGGGCGCAAAGCGCTTTTGCAGGAAGCCGACCGTGCGGAACAGCAGCATGCTCAAGATCACGAGGAAAACGAGCCCGGCAAAAGCCTGCGGGATTTTGAAAAAGGAGGTCGAAAACGAGATGAAGAAACCCAGCCCCTTGTCTGCGGCCACGAATTCGGCCACCACCGCGCCGATCACAGCAAGGGTTGTCGATATTTTCAGCGCGGAGAAAATATAGGGCAGCGCATAGGGAAGGCGAACCTGCATGACCTCGCGCCGCGTTCCCGCGCGCAGCGACCGTGACAGTTCGATCAGTTCTTCGGGCGTTGCCAGCAGACCGGTGGTGGTCGAAACGACAATCGGGAAAAAGGTGATCAGAAAGGTGATCACGATACGCGGCAGATCGCCCGCACCAAGGGTCACCACGATGATCGGCGCCACCGCGACAATCGGCGTCGATTGTATGATGATAAGCGCCGGGTAGAGGGTCCGTGCGAGAAACCGGGATTTGGCCAGCCCGACGGCCAAGGGAATGCCGATGGCGATGGCCAGCAGATAGCCGATCAGCGCCACGCGCATGGTCGCCCATATATGCCCGGCCCAGGTCGATGCTGCGACAGCAAAGCCATCGGCAATGATCCGGCTGGGTGCGGGAAGCAGGAAGGACGGAATGGAAAAGACACGCGTCGAGATTTCCCAAAGACCAATCAGCACCACGAATGCCAGCGCCGGGGTGAAGCGGTCGAGCAGACGCAGCACCTGCTGGCGCAGGCTCATTGTGGTCGTCCTGTCATAGAGATTGGTCATGATCCACCTATGCCGCGACGGGTTTGGAGAAGAGCCTGTTGCGAATGTGGTTCGCCAGACGGGTGAACTCCGGATCGCCCAAGGTTTCCAGTGTCCGCGGCCGTTCAAACGGAACCTTTATTTCCTCGCGAATGCAGCCCGGTCGCTCGCTCATGACCAGAATCCGGTCGGAAAGAAGCAGCGCGTCGGGAATGGAATGAGTGATGAAAAGCACTGTTTTCGGCCGGTCGCGCCAGATGCGCAGCAGTTCGAAGCTCATCTCGTCACGCGTCAGGGCGTCAAGCGCCGAGAACGGCTCATCCATCAAGAGGATATCAGGATCAAGAAGCAGCGCCCGGGCAATGCCGACCCGTTGCTGCATGCCGCCGGATAGCTCATCGATACGCTTGTCGGCAAAATCGGCCAGCCCAACCAGGTCCAGCAACTCGAGGGCACGGGCCCTGTCCTTGCTCTCAACCCGACCGTATTTGTGGCGCATTGGAAAGGTCACATTGTTGATGACGGAATACCACGGCAAAAGCGTCGGCTTTTGAAAGACAATGCCGATCTCGTCCCGAGGCTCCTTGACCGGATATCCAAAGATCGACACCGAACCGCCTGTGGGGGCAATCAGGCCTGCCACGAGACGCAGAAGGGTTGATTTTCCGCAGCCGGAGGGGCCAAGCACCGACACGAATTCATGGCGGGCAACCGAGAATGTGAGATCGGACAGGGCATGAATCGGCGCACCATCATTGCCGGTGAAAACCTGTTCCACCGCGTCGAAGGCAATGGCTGGGGGCGTGTTCATGTTATTCCTTCCGGGGGCAAAACCGGGCGTCGGATGACGCCCGGCTGGAGACCTTCTGATCAAAAGTCCGCTGCGACCGCTGTGGTTGGATCCAGCTTGTCCAGAGGGTACCCTTGCGCCTTGGCAACCCAGCCCCAGGATGCGTTCAGCAGTTCGGGTTTGAAGACACCCATGCCGTCAGCCTCGGTGATTTCATTGACCATCAACGGAATGGACGCTTCCCACTGTTCCTGTGCAACCTGCTCGTCGACTTCGGGAACCATGGCCTTCAAGGCAGCAGCAGCACCCGCCGGATCATCAATCGCGGCAAGTGTTGCCTTCTGGTAGGCAGCGACCAGACGCTTGAGCACATCTGGACGCTCAGAGATCATCCGGTCGGAAGTGAACAGAGAAAGCCCATAGCCCTCATAGCCATATTCAGACCAGGGCACCGCCTTGAAGGTTTTGCCGACTTCCTTGAGCGGCGCCATATAGGCCGGAGCGACGGTCAACCAGTTGATCGTGCCATCGACCTGACCGGTTGCCAGCATCGGCGCCAGCGCACCGGGATCGACTTTCAAGACTTCGACACTTGCCGGATCAATGCCATTGGCTTGCAGCACCAGGGGCCACGATACATTGGAAGACGAGAATGTTGCGGTGGCCAGCTTTTTACCAGCCACATCCTTGAGTGTTTCGATGCCCGAATCGCTGGTCGTGAAAATTGCATCCGGTTGCTTGGTGTAGATCGGCATCAAGGCCTTGACCGGCGCATCTTCCGCTGCCACGGCTTGCAGCAACGCGGAAAGACCGCCTGTTCCAACGTCAGCAGCGCCGGTGGCAAGTTTGGTGACAACGTCCGAAGATCCACGCCCAATGGCAACGGTCACGTCAAGTCCGGCATCGGCAAAGATGCCTTTCTCCACGCCATAATAGACGGCTGCCTTGTCGCCGGCCGGAAGCCAGTCGATCATGAAGGTGACCGCATCAGCGGCACGGGCAACGCCTGTGCTCAGGGCCACGGCAAATGCGGAAATCATCAGTTTTTTCAAGGTGGTTTGTTTCATCATCATACTCCAGTTTTTGATTGTGTGTTTTCGGATTTGCCCTGAGCAGACCGCTCCGATTGGTCGCAGTCGGTTTCCCCCAGCAGAAAGGGGATCAGGGAATTGGCAAGCAGATCGGGCGCACTGAGCTGCGGCGTATGGCCGGTCGGCAGGGATACGACCAATGCCCCCGGAACCAGTTCCTGCATGCGCCGTTGCAGGAGCAGATCGATTGAACGGTCCTTTGTCGCCTCGACATACAATCGCGGCAGGCTGCCGAACCGCTCCGGCGTGAAGGTGGCATTGATCGCCCGGCCACCCTCGGGCTGGGGCGTCAGGCGTTCAGCGGCACTTGTTGCCAGTTCCGTCGGGCAATCGCTGAACAGGATGGCTTTGGCCGCAGCAAGCGGAACGCTGCTTTGCCGACCGTCAGCTGACCATTGCAGTTCGCCGGTGATCCCGTATGAGATGGCCGCCGTTTCGGCGACACTCTTTTGAACCGTCGCAAAGGCCACACCACTCGGCAACATCATCCCGGCAATGAAGGCAATGCGTGACACTCTTTCACGAAAGTTTTCGGCGACTGCGGTGGCGACGATGCCACCAGCCGAGTGCCCCACCAGCGAGACCTGTCCGGGCAATTTTGCCAGCAGCCTGCCGATATGGTCCAGATAGGTCTGAAGCGAAATCTCTGCATCGGTGGCAGGCCCGTGGCCATTGCCCGGCAGATCCACCGCAACACAGACAATGCCGGCTGCGCGCAAATAGGGCACAAGCGCGTTCCACGCCCAGCTTCCCTGCCAGGCACCATGAATCAGGATCACCGTATCGGGACCTTCAGAGATTTTCGGGTGAGGAGCAGCAGCCACAGGAGGGGTCATGCGACATAGGTTTTCTTGTACATGGACTGCAGATGCTCCTCGACCGTGATCGGCGGGTATTTCGGTAGCCCGCCCGGCGCGACGCATGTCTCAATACAATCGACGACGTAGTCCGGATTGCCGACATAGAAGAACGGGATGGAATAGCGCTCGCGTCCGGAGGCATTGACCACACGGTGCAGCGTTGAACGGTAGGTATCGTTGGTCCACCGGGCGATCATGTCGCCAAGATTGACAACAAATGCACCCGGAACCGGATTGGCATGGATCCAGCTTTGATTCTCATTGTCAAAGACCTGAAGCCCGCCGACATCGTCCTGCATGAGAATGGTCAGCCCGCCGAAATCGGTATGGGCACCAGCGCCCTTTTCACCCTCACCCGCGTCAGGGCGCTGCGGCGGATAATGCAACAGGCGCAGCGTTGCCATCGGGTCCTTGCAAAAGGGTTTGAAGTGATCTTCCGGCAGATCCAGCGACAGCGCCATTCCCTGCATCAACTGTTCGCCAAGGTCCTGCAGCGCCGCGAAATAGGCCTTCATCGTCGGGCGAAAGCCGGCACGCCCCCGGGGCCAGACATTTGGTCCGCGATTGAAACGGCCGGCAACGACGCGTGGATCACTCTCGTCCAGTTCCAGCCCGATATAATAGCCTTCCTTGCGGTCCGGCGGTGCACCGGCTTCCAGGGTCTGGCCGCCCAGTACCTCATAGCCACGATTGCACTTGGAGACTGACTTCTCCACCCGCATCTTTTCTTCAAGCGTCTGATCAAAGAAACCGCGCGCCTCTTCAAAGGCTGCATCCATCAGCCCCTGGGGGACACCGTGCCCGGAACAGTAAAAGAAGCCCTTGTCGAGGCAACTTGCCCGCAGGGCTTTGCCGACAGCGGCCCGGTCACCCGCATCGTTCGAAGACAGGCCCGATACATCGATTATCGGCAATGTTGCCGTCTGAACTGTCTTTGCATCAAGCGCTGTTTTCATGGCGATCCCCAAACGTGTTGTGCAGACGCTATGGGGACTTTCGCGCTCTTAAAAGAACATTTTTTCGCTCATGATGATGCCGA
The DNA here is from genome assembly GCA_029212415.1 of Rhizobiaceae bacterium. Taxonomy (GTDB): domain Bacteria; phylum Pseudomonadota; class Alphaproteobacteria; order Rhizobiales; family Rhizobiaceae; genus Hoeflea_A. Next base: position 35,965 of record JARGOF010000036.1, read on the forward strand.
AACAGCAGCGCGGCATCTATCGTGTCTATAGGACTGCGATTCAAGGAAGGAATTTTGCGGCAGAGGATTTTCAGCCCGCACCCTCGATCATCTGAATCTCTTCAACCAATATCTTGAGGAACAGATCCACCGCGGCAGGGACAGAACGCCCGGCGCGCACATAGATCCCCAGATCACTCCAGACAGGGCCTTTTGCATCGAGGGGAACATGGACCAGTTCACCCATGGCAATGGAACGATCCAATCCGACCAGCGTCTGGAAGCCGATGGCCGAACCCTGCATGGCAAGCTGACGCATCAGGTCGATGGAGTTCGTACGCATGGCCGGGTCGATGGTGCGTTTGGATTGGGTGATCAGCGGATCCAGCAATTGCGAAATTGACAAATCGTTGCTTGCGTAAACCATTGGATAGTCGGCACAATCACTGAAGGTGACACATTCGCGCTGCGCCAGCGGATGATCCGGCGCCATGATCGCACCGAGTTTGAATTTGGCAACAAAAATCTGCCGCAATTCCGGTGACCGCGGCAGATTGAACGCGATGCCGATATCCGTCAGTCCGTTCTGCACCTGCTCGGGAATGGCTGCAGATCCCATGGAATCAACCGAATAGGTAATCCGGGGCGCCCGTTCCTTCAGTTCGCGCAGAACGATCGGCAGCAGCGATGTGCATACCCCTTCCACCGCGCCAATTGTCAGATGGCCGATCCTGGCTCCCTTCAGGGCGTCTATCTCGGCTCTTGCCCGGTCCAGGTCCTGCAAGACAACAATCACGTGATGGGCCAGAATCTCACCGGCGGAACTCAGGCTGACACCGGTCGATGAGCGATCAAAGAGCGGCGTGCCGACGAGATCTTCGAGTTTGAGAATTTGTCGGTTGACAGCGGAAGACGCGACGTTGAGACGTCGCGCAGCCTCGCGTATCGATCCAGCCCTGCGCACCGCGTCGAAATAGTGAATCGCACTTGAATGAATCCGCATGCTGATGGCCCCCTGATCGCGCCCGGTGCGGCGGAATTGAAATTGCCATGATAATGGCTTGGCTCCGGCGCAGGAACTTCTAATGCGTGTATTGGGCCAGAAATGTCAATTTGCGCCGGTTCAGTTTCACGACCCATTCTTTGTCGCGTTTACAATTGTTCAACCGACTCTTGCCACGGGCCCATAATGAATCCAGACTTGGTGACAGCGACCCATCGCAGCCCTGAGGAGTGATCATGAGGAAACTTCAGACACAAGGTGTTCACCACATCACCATCACCGGCGCTGATCGGCAGACATCAATTGATTTCTGGGAAGGTGTGCTGGGCATGCCATTTGTCTTCGAGCAACCCAATCTGGACAATTCATCGGAGAGCCATCTCTATTTCGACCCCGGCGATGGGCGCTTGATCACCATCTTCACCGACGAGGCGCGGGTTCCCGACCCGGCAAGAACACCAACCTTTCCCGGCTGTGTTCATCATCTGGCATTTTCCGTCAGCAAGGCGACCTTCAGTCAATGTGTCGAACGGTTGGATGAGCGCGGCATCAGCCACAGCGGCCCGAAGGATCGCGGATTCATGGACTCCATCTATTTCAAAGATCCACTGGGGCTGCTGATCGAACTGGCGTCCTACCGTTTTGAACCGCCCTTTGGCTATTCACACGGGCAGGTGATGATTGAAGCGCATAAATTGCGGGTTGAACGCGGTGACTACAATATCGAAGAGGTTCATCTGGCGGACGCCATCGAGAACCTTGTGCTGCGCAACCGCGAAAGCCTGTCTTCAGACCGCAGCGCCAAAGACCCCTATCGCTATGGATAGATGCGAGCCTGCTTTGGGTTGGTCGGTGTGAAACAGGGTATATTCGATCACGGCAACGCTCTTTTGCAGCTGCTGCCGTGATCGCAATTTGTCAGGTCGGCAGATCAGCTGTCGACACCGCCCCAGATTTCTTCAGCCGTGCGGACCACCAGTTCAAGTTTTTTGCGCTGGTCGTCATAGGTCAGTGAATTGCCCTCTTCGGTTGAAGCAAAGCCACATTGCGGCGCAATGCCGAGCTGGTCCATATCCGCGAATTTGGCGGCATTTTCAAACTGGCGCTTGAGATCATCAACGGTCTCGAGCGTACCCACCTTGGTGGTGATGAAGCCGGGCAAGACCCGCTGTTTGCCCTTGGCCAGCAGGCTCAGAGGCTCAAGACCACCGGCGCGGTCCGTATCATATTCCATGAAGAAGACATCAACGCCGGTCTTGTTGAATACGGCGTCGGCGGCCGCATCATAGGCCCCTTCTGCTGCATGGGTTGAACGGAAATTGCCACGACACATGTGCATGCCGATGATCATGTCATCGGGGCGGTCCTTGATGGCCTCATTCATCATCCATGCATAACGGTCAATCAGCCAATCGGGATCGCGCCCGTCGGCCTTTTGTGCGGCCCGGTGTTTGGGATCGCACAGATAGGCGAAGAAAATATCGTCCATCTGGAGATAGCGGCACCCGGCCTTGTAGAAAGCCGCAACGGCCTTTTTGTAAGTGGCGGCGATGTCAGCCAACAGGATGTCCTGGTCGCTGTATTCCTTGGGATGAATGTCTGCAGAGGCCGTCCTGAAATGGCAGCAGCTCGGTCCGGGAATGGAAATCTTCGGCACCACATTGGTGACGGAAGCGACAAATTTGAAATGATCCAGCATCGGGTGGTCGTCCGGAAAATCCAGTTTCGACGTGATGGTGGGATAGATCGGACGCAGCTTCACCCCGGCAAATTGCACGCCTTCATCGCGTTCTTCCAGATCCAGTCCGGTCAGGCCACCCATGAAATCATAGTGCCAGAAAGAGCGCCTGTATTCGCCGTCGGTAACGGCAAGAAGGCCTACGTCTTCCTGCATGGCAACGGCATCGCGGATTGCCTGATCTTCCACGGCCTTCAGTTCATCGGCGGAGATGGTTTTGTCTTCAAAGTGCTTTTTGCGGGCATCCTTGACGCTTTCGGGGCGCAGGAGGCTGCCCACATGGTCAGCGCGGAAGGGTGGTTTGGCCTTTGCCATGATTGTTTCTCCATTGAACGAGGCTATTGATTTTCGGGGATTTTAAAGCGGGCAGGATGTCTTGTCACCCGGAGAGAAAACGCGGCATCCACAAAACGATGATGGGAAAGGCGATCAACAATGTGATGCGCACCAACTCCGCCAGAAAGAAGGGAATGATGCCCTTGAAGGTTTCCGACATCGGCACATCCGTGGCCTGAGCCGATATGATGAAGACATTCATCCCGACGGGCGGCGTGATCAACCCGAGTTCCACCACAATCAGCGCCAAAATGCCGAACCAAATTTTCAGGTCTTCGGTGCCCATGCCAAATCCGGCCTGCGCCGCTGACACGTAATCTCCGCCATTGAGCTCCACCAGCACCGGCCAGAAAAACGGAATGGCCAAAAGGATCATCGACAGCGAATCCATCAGGCAGCCCAGAATGATCAGGGCAACAAGCAGGAGCACCAGAATGGTCATCGGCGCCAGACCGGAACTGACCATCCACTCGGCCACGGCCTGTGGGACGCCGCCACGCGACATGAAGATCTTGAGCATTTCAGCGCCCAGCAGGATCAGATAGATCATTCCCGCTGTCTTGGCAGTATCCAGCAAAGCGCCGCGCATGTCTTTCCAGCGAATATCACCGCGCACGATGCCGTAGAGAGAGACGAAGAATACGCCGACAGCCGCCGCTGGCGTCGGATTGAAATATCCGAAATAGATACCGCCGATCACCAGACCAAAGATTACCAGCACCGGAATGACATTTATCGTTGCTTCGCGAAACTCGCGCAGATTGACGGCGTCTCCGGGCGGGCCGGCTTCCGGCCACAGGCGCACATAGATGGCAATGGTCAGCAAAAACAGGATGACAGCAATGATACCGGGTATAAAGGCAGCCATGAACATGGTGACTATATTGGCTTCAACAATGATCGCGTAGATCACCAGCACCACTGAAGGCGGGATCAGAATGCCCAATACGCCACCGGCAGCAACGGTGCCTGTTGCCAATGAACCGGAATATTTGAAACGCTTCAATTCCGGCAGGGCAACCTGACCCATGGTCGATGCGGTTGCCAGTGAAGATCCGCAGACAGCGCCGAAGCCGGCGCAGGCCGCAATCGCAGACATGGCCACGCCGCCACGCATCCAGCCAAGCCAGGCATTGGCAGCGCGGAACAGATCCTTGGAAAGGCCGGCGCGGGTGGAAATATTGCCCATCAGCACGAACATCGGCACAACCGACAAGTCGTAGATCGAGAATTGACCATAGGCCAATGTCTTGAGCTGGCTGAGAAAAATTGCAGGCCCATTGAGAATGGTAACGCCAACTCCGGCGACCAGTATCATTGCATAGGCAATGGGAATTCGAATGGCGATCAGTACAATCAGTACCGCCAACCCGGCAAAGCCGATCATCAACGCATCTTGCATGTCAGAGGCTTCCTGTCTTGTAGGCTGAGACAGCCTGTGCCGAGTCGACAAGCGTCAGAATCGACGCGACGGCCAGCAGCACCAGGGAGATCAGAATGGGAATGAATGCCCACCAATGCGGCACCTGCAAAATGGCGGTTGTTTCCTCGTATTTGATGTAATCATACATTCCGGCCCACATGCGCGAAAGCAACAGCAGACTGAAACCGATTGCAATGATGGAAGCCAGCAGGCCCAGCAACGCAATGGTGCGTGGTGAAGCGCCGGAGGTAAAAATATCTGCCGTGACATTGGCTCCAGTCATCTGGCAGTAGGGCAGAAAGCAGAAGACGGAAATGGCCACACCCATCTGCACGATTTCAAAATCACCGGGAAAAGGTGTCCCCATCAATGCATTGCCTGTGACCGATGCAGAACTCATCAAAACCACGGCGAGCAGGATCAACCCACCCAGCAGAGCCCACAATTCGATGATTTTCCGGGCGAAGGTTTGCACCCCCGCCCGGTTATCTGTCTGACCCTCGTTCATCGGGTCAGTTGGACGAGTGCTTGGCGATCAGCGCACGGGCCTTTTCAACCAGTGCCTGACCATCAATACCCTTGGTGCCGACCTCTGCAATCCAGCGCTCAACGACCGGTTCCAGTGTGACGCGGAAAGCGTCTGTTTCTTCCGGCGTCAGCGTGACGTGCTTGTTGCCGGACTTGACTGCAAGCCCGATACCGAACTCATCCGTTGCACGCCAGATATCACCAACTTCACCCCACCAGGCCGGCGTTGAAGCATCGCTGAAGGCTTTCTTGATATCATCGGGCAATCCATCCCAGCGGGCCTTGTTCATGGAGACCTGGAAGGTTGTTGTACCAAAGCGCGTCTTGTCAGCGCCTTCAATCTGATACTCGGTCTGCTCCTGAAGCTTCAGCGGCGGGATGATTTCCCATGGAATGAATGCACCATCGACAACTTTCTTTGAAAGGGCCTGCGGCAAATCCGGCACAGGCATGGCGACGGGACTTGCACCGAGCGCTTCGATGATCCAGGCACCGGTGCGGGTTGGAATACGCATCTTCATGCCTTCCAGATCGGCAGGCGAGCGCACTTCCGTGTCAACCATGTGAATGCCCTGTCCGGCATGAACATGCAGGAACATGACCTCGACGCCTTCGTAGTCGTCCTTCAGGTCACTTTCGAACATTTCCTGCATGGCAAGATTGGTTGCCTTGGGATCGTTGGTATAGACAAATGGCAGTTCGAAGACTTCGGTACGCGGGAAAAGGCCCGGCGTGTAACCGTTCACCGTCCAGACCAGATCGACAACACCATCACGGGCCTGACGGATCAGCTCCGGAGGCTTGCCACCAAGGGACATGGCCGGATAGATTTCGATCTTCACCTTGCCGCCGGAATTTTCCTCAACGGCCTTTGCCCAGGGCTCCAGCATTTTTGTGTGGGCCGGCGCCTTGGCTGACAGCAGATGATGCAGTTTGAATGTATATTCCTGGGCCATGGCGGCAGTGGAAACCGCAAGGGCGGCCATCGCTGCAAATCCAATGCCAATTATCTTATGCGTTTTCATGTTGTTCTCCCTTACTCTATTTCCGGACGCGTCGTGGCCAGCAAATGGCTCAAAATCAGGTTTCCCCCTCTGACGCGCGCTCCCAACAGGCATCCGGCCAATGGTCGGACATCTGTTGAAAACAATATATCATGTTTTTCATATCAATTGCGCTATATATGCAAACAGATTAGTACCGAATTTACCCTGATAACACACTGAAACGACAGGATTTGATCAAAAGGCTACGCGGCTTTGTAATAAGTGCACCTGCATTGACAATCCATCGGCATGATCAACCGGACTTTTTTACAAATTCCGTCAGAATGACAATTTGCTGATTGTTGACCCGCCCTTCGATATGCGCAGCATTGTCATGCACCAGCGATATATTGCGCACAGCCGTGCCACGTTTTGCGGTAAAACCTGCGCCTTTGACGTTCAAGTCCTTGATCAGAACCACAGTATCGCCTGCCGCCAAAGTCACACCATTGCTGTCCTTGTGTGTAATGGAGGCACCATCGTCACCTGAACGATCATCGGTGGCCTTGGCCCAGGCCAGTGTTTCATCATCCAGATAGAGCATATCGAGAAGGCTGCGCGCCCAATCTTCGGCTTCGAGACGGTTCAGCATGCGCCAGGCGGTCACCTGCACTGCGGGAACCTGGCTCCACATGCTCTCGTTGAGGCAGCGCCAGTGGTGAACATCCATCAGTTGCGGATCATCAATCTGGGTGCGGCAGGTTTCACACACGAGAAGACACGTATCGGCGGTCGCCTCGTTCTGCGGCTGAACCTCATAGACGGACAGCCCCTCGCTGGCTGCACAAAGCTCGCAGCTTCCTTCTGATCGGGTCTGTAATATTTCTCGTATGGTCATTGATAAATCCGACTTTCCTGTTGTCTTTTCCGGCTTGATAATGCGTATAGCTTTCGCAAGCGGTGTATTACAACTACAGCCGGGAAACGACCCCTTTGCTTTGCGGATTACGGTTTTTTGATTTCCCCGATTTGCTGGATTTCTATAATCAAATCAGGTCACGCGCAGCACGTTCTCAAAGATGCCTTTTGATGTGCGCCTTGTATTTGACCGTCTTAGTGTTAGCTTGCCGCGCGACAAACCAGGCAAAGGAGGGGCCCTGCAGTGAAACGATCAGCTCAACGACAGGCGAGTCATCCGGCCGTGGCATCCGACATTGCCTTTTGGCTTATTGAACAGGGTCTCGAGGGGGCTTCCCAGGAGGTTTTGCTGGAGGGTTTTTGCACAAGACTGCTATCGGACGGCATTCCCATCCAGCGTGTGCATGTCGCGCAACGCGCCTTTCATCCCGAATTTGGCGGCATTGGTTTTCGATGGAGCAAGGCAGCCGGGATAGGACGCGAAAATTTCGCCCGCTCGGAGAGCCCCCAGCAACAATGGCGGCAAAGTCCCTTTTATCATATGCTGGAAGACAACATCACCGAGTTGCGCGTGCCTCTTGCGCAGACAGACAAACCCAGCCGTTTCCCGCTTTTTGACGATCTGCGCGCCAACGGTGGAACAGAGTATTTTGCCAAAACGCTGTTGTTTGCCAAACCGGACAATGCGCAGGCCGTCGATCCGAATTTTACACCCGAAGGGATCATCATTTCCTGGACAAGTGATGCCGAGGATGGATTTTCCGATTCAGACATCGATCTTCTGCGCAAATTGTTGCCCAGTCTTGGCCTGTCACTGAAATCCGCGTCCAACCGCCAGATGGCCCATGACCTGCTGGCCACCTATGTGGGAGCGGATGCCGGCCAGCGCGTTCTGTCGGGCGACATTCAGCGCGGCTCATTTGAGACCATCAATGCGGTGATCTGGTATTTTGACCTGCAGGGATTCACCAAATTGTCAGAGACAATCACCGGCGCCGAAACCATAGCGATGCTGAACGAATATTTTGGCGCGGCCGTGGCCATTGTCGAGGAGCATGGCGGCAATGTCCTGAAATTCATGGGCGATGGCATGCTGGCCATTTTCACCTTCAGGGACAGACCCGGCACGCGCTCCAAGGCGATTGACGCGGCCATAGCCCTTCGCAAAATCATCAATGAAATCAACCTGCGCCGTGAATCCGAGGGGCTGCCCCATACCGGGTTCAATCTGGCGCTGCATGCCGGTGACGTGCTCTATGGCAACATAGGGGCCAAAAACCGCCTTGATTTCACGGTCATCGGATCTGCGGTCAATACGACTGCGCGTATCCTGAGCATGTGCAATCCACTGGAGCAAAATCTGATCATTTCGTCGAAAGTTGCCCGTGCCGGTCATGTGCAACGCGACGACCTGGTGTCTCTGGGCCGTTATATGCTCAGGGGTGTTTCAGAGCCGCAGGAACTTTTCACCCACCACCCACAAACCGCTGAAATGGGTGTTTGAAAACCACACCATTGAAATGTCCAGCGCTGTTATCTGAATTCAGATCGCCAGATATTCATTACGCAGATCTTCGTTGTTGAGCACATCCTGCGCCGACCCCGAATAGGCAATCTCGCCCATATCGACGATGACGGCCTTGTCGGCCAGCTTCAGTGCAGCAACGGCATTTTGCTCGACAATGATCGTGGTGATTCCGATTTCCTTGATCTGCCTGACAATTTTCTCGATTTCCTGAACAATGACCGGCGCCAGCCCCTCATAGGGCTCATCCAGCAAAAGCAGCTTGATATCGCGGGCCAGTGCCCGGGCGACGGCCAGCATCTGCTGCTCACCGCCCGACAGCGTGGTGCCCATTTGCGAGCGCCGCTCGGCAAGCCGTGGAAAATGTTCGTAAATGCGTTCCAGCTCCCAGCCGCGCGGCTCGGCAACCTGCGCCAGGACGAGATTTTCTTCAACCGTCAAGCCACCGATGATCCGCCTGTCTTCGGGAACAAGCTGAACACCCATCTGCGCTGCCTGATAGGCTTTCTTGTCGTGCAGGCTTTCACCACCAAGATAAATCTCACCGCGTTTCAACGCAGGATCATCGACCCGGGCGATCGCCCGAAGCGTCGAGGTTTTACCGGCACCATTGCGGCCCAGCAGAGCCAAAATTTCACCCTCGTTCAACTCCAGTGATATTCCCTGAACGATATAGGATTCACCGTAATAGGCATGAATGTCATTCACGCTGAAAAACGGTTTGCCTGCCACAGGCTGCGCAAGGGCTGCTTTTTTACGTTGCAGGTCGCTTGGATCTGTATTTGTCAGCATGTCATTGCTCTCCGCCAAGATACGCTTCCTGTACTTTCTTGTTGCCTTTGATTTCGTCCGGCGTTCCTGATGCTATGATCCGGCCCTGAGCCAGAACCGAGATCTTGTCTGCCAGCGAGAACACCACATGCATATCATGTTCGATGATCACTTTCGTCATACCACGTGCCTTGATGGTCTTCAAAAGGTCAACGGTTCGGTTTGTGTCATGGCGCGCCATGCCTGCCGTCGGCTCGTCAAGCAAAAGCAGCTTGGGATGCTGTATCAGGCACATCGCCAGTTCCAGCCGCCGCTTGTCGCCGCGTGACAGCGAGGCCGCTTCACGATCCTTCAATTCAACAAGGCCCATATCCGTCAGAACATGTTCGGCCTCATCGCGCAATTCCGCTTCCTTGCTCAATTTGGCAAAGAGACGCATTCTGAAAGCACCATCCCTTCGGGCAAAGGCCGGGATCATGACGTTTTCCAGAAGGCTCAGATCCGGAAATATTTCCGGCGTCTGAAAGACCCGGGACACACCCAGCTGATTGATCTCATAGGGTGTGCGCGAATCCAGAACGGTGCCGTCAAAAACCACATGCCCCTTGTCCGGCTTGATGCGCCCGACACAGACATTGAGCAAGGTCGACTTGCCTGCACCATTGGGACCGATGATGGCATGGGTGGTGCCTTCCTCAACATTGAGGTCAACATCACTGAGGGCATGCAAACCGCCGAAGCTCTTGTGCACATCGGCTACGTGTAGAACACTGTTTTTCATGATGCGCTTCCCTATTCTGCCGGTTGAGTGGTTGCAGAAGGTGCCGGTTCGCCGTCACCTCCGCCGCCACCACGAAAGCGCCGGACAATGCGCCGCCAGCCTTCCATCAGACCGCCAGGCAGGAAGATCACGATCAGCATGAAGAGCACACCCAGGGTCAGATGCCAGCCTTCGCCGACAAACAGGCTTGATAGATCCACCGCCATATTGCGCAATCCCTCAGGCAGGAAGGAATAGACCTGCTGCAAGGCATCATCATTGAAGGAAGAAAAGATGTTTTCGAAATATTTGATGATCCAGGCACCGAGCATCGGCCCGATCAACGTCCCGACGCCACCCAGAATGGTCATCAGCACAACCTCGCCGGATGCCGTCCATTGCATGCGCTCAGCACCGGCCAGCGGATCCGTGACCGCAAGCAGGGAGCCTGCCAGTCCTGCGAACATGCCGGAAATGACAAAGGCTGTGAGTGTATAGGGACGGGTATTGAAGCCGGTATAGTTCATGCGTGTCTGGTTGGATTTGATGCCGAGCAGCGTCAAACCGAAGGGCGACTTGAAGATACGCCTGGAAATGAAGAAACACAGGATCAGCATGGCGGCGCAGAAATAGAAGCCTGAATAGCCGCTCATGGACAGACCAAACAGTTCGGTCGACGGCAGCCCCTGCCCCGCCGGGGCCAGTGCCCGGTCAATGATACGCGGATCCTGCAAGGTCAGTTGCAGACCTGTTTCACCATTGGTGATCGGGGTCATGACCGAATAGGCAAGATTGTAGAACATTTGCGCAAAGGCCAAGGTCAGAATGGAGAAATAGATCCCCGATCGCCGCAGGCAGACAAAGCCGATCAACAGGGCGACCCCACCGGCAAAAGCGGTGCCGAACAGGACAGCCGGCAAGACATTCATCGTAAACAGCTTGAAGGACCACACGGCCGCATAGGAACCGACGCCCAGAAAGGCGGCGTGGCCGAATGAGAGGTAACCGGTCAGGCCGAACAGAATGTTGAAGCCCATGGCAAAAATGGCATAGATGGCAAATTTCTGCAGCAAATCCGGGTAATTCGCGCCCAGCGGGGCCAGCCAGATGGGCATCGACAGAATGACTGCTGAAAAAAGCAGCAGAGCGAAGGGTTCTTTGGAGAGTATCTGTTTCATCTGTTTTACTCTTCCATTACGCCTTCGCGCCCCAGCAGGCCGCGCGGCATGGTCAACAGGATCACGACCGCCACCAGATAGATAATGATCTGGTCGATCCCGGGAAACAGGCTCGTGATTTCATTCATGGATGCAAAGGACTGCAGGATACCGAGCATGAAGCCGGCCAGGACTGCACCGGGCAGCGAGCCCATGCCACCGACAACCACAACCACAAAGGACAGCACAAGAAAGTCCATGCCCATGTGATAGTCGGGCGGTAATATGGGCGTATACATGACTCCGGCAAGACCGGCCACTACGGCGGCAAGGCCGAAGACGACGGTAAAGCGTTTCTCGATATTGATACCAAGCAGGCCGACTGTTTCGCTGTCGCGCATGCCGGCACGCACAACCATGCCGTAGGTGGTAAATTGCAGGAATGCAAAGACCGCCCCAATGATGAATGCGGAGAATGCGAAGTAGACAAGCCGCCACCAGGGATAGACAACATTGTCACCCAGGCCGAGCCAGAGCCCTATATTGGCGCTGCCAGAAACAATATCCGGCGCGCTCTGAGGAATGGGATTGGCCCCAAAATAATGTTTGATGATTTCCTGTATGACAATGGCCATGCCAAATGTCACAAGAATCTGGTCCGCATGGGGACGTTTGTAGAAATATTTGATCAGGCCACGCTCCATGGCAATGCCGATCAGAAGCATGACGGGGATGGCAACAATAATGGATATGGGCACGGAGTAATCGAGGATCGTGGTGCCGAAATCTCCGAACCAGTTCTCAATATAGGCCGTACGCACTTCCAGCGCCGTTCCCCAGGCCGTTGTTTTGGTCTCGTCGAGAACAACAAGTTCAAGACTGAGCAACTTGTTGAACGTCACCGCGCAAAAGGCGCCAAGCATAAACAGAGCACCATGGGCAAAATTGACCACACCCAATGTCCCGAATACGAGCGTCAGACCCAATGCGATCAACGCGTAGGCTCCACCCTTGTCCAGGCCGTTCAAAAATTGAAGAAAGATCGCATCCATATTGCGAAGCGCCCCGTTGTCAACGCTGTGTTCGAGCAACAGGTGCAATATCGGCACCGCGTTTATTGCTCTGGTTCACTGTTGTGTTGATCGATTGACCCGAAAACCGGGTACCACTTTTTGACTATCGCTGCTGACCGGCAACTTTACGAGGCCGATCAGCAATAGCAAGCTAAACTAGCAAGGTGTTGCTAGCACGATTTGGCATCTGCCGGTCCAAGATCACCACCGAAGATGGCCGGGTCATAGGTGACCTGATCACGCGGTACAATCTTGACAACATCCAGAAGGTCGAACTGCGACGTCGGGTTTTCGTTGCCGCGCACCACAAGAACGTCCTTCATGCACTGATGGTCTTCAGCACGGTAGAGCGTTTTGCCGTTGCCCATGCCGTCAAACTCAAAGCCTTCAAGTGCAGAAATAACCTGCGGCGGAGAGAATGTTCCCGCACGTTCGCAAGCGTCAGCATAAAGCAAGGTCTGAACATAGCATGTATGGGCTGCCTGAGATGGCGGGAAGCCGTATTCCTGACCGAAGGATTTGACAAAGGCCTTCGAGGCATCGTCTTCCAGCGACCAGTTCCAGTTTGTGGTTCCCAAAATGCCCTTGATGTTTTCGCCGGCACCCTGAGCCATCAGACGCGAGAACAACGGAACAACGATTTCGAAGTTCTTGCCATTGACCTGCTTGGCGCGCATGCCGAACTGAACGGCCTGGGTCAGTGAATTGACCATGTCCTTGCCATAGTGGTTCAGGATCAGCACATCTGCACCGGAGTTCAAAACCGGAGTCAGATACTGCGAGAAGTCACCGGCACCCAATGGTGTACGTACCGCATTGACTGTTTCCCAGCCAAGACCTTCCGTAGCATTCTTGATGGATTCTTCCTGTGTCCAGCCCCAGGTATAATCGGCTGTCAGGTGATAGGCGCGGCGATCCGTACCGAATTGCTCACCAAGGATTGGTCCCAAAGCCAGACCCGACTGGTAGGCATTGAAGAAATGGCGGAAACCATAACGCTTCTTGTCCTTGCCGGTCGTATCGTTTGAGTGGGTCAGGCCAGCCATGAAGATGACACCGGTTTCCTGACAAAGACCCTGCACTGCAACAGCCACACCGGACGATGAACCGCCGGTGATCATGATGGCGCCGTCTTTTTCGATCATCCGCTTGGCCGAAGCACGGGCCGCATCGGATTTGGTCTGGGTATCGCCTGTCACATAGGCAACTTTCTTTCCAAGGATACCGTTACCCTTGAGCGCTTTCGATGAGAATGTACCGAGCATACCGCCATCGCCTTCACCATTGAGGTGTTTGACGGCCAGCTGATAGGCGCGCAGTTCGTCTGCACCTTCATCGGCATAGGCACCTGACTGCGGCACATTGAAGCCCAGTGTGACGGTGCTACCGGTTGGCATATTGCAGAAATCTTCAGCATAGGCTCCACGTACGAAGCTCATTGGCGCTGCAAGTGCAACACCGGACGCTGCGCCTGCTTTCAGCAAGCCACGCCGTGTCATGATTAATCTGGACATTGAATTCCTCCCGAATGTCGCTTGTCGCGTGCTCCATATCCTCTGATGGAACACGCCGAATGCTAATCACCCCAGCAGAAGTCGCAATAATCCATTCGTGTATGAGACTTTGGTTCATGATACTTTCGTTTATATTCAAATCATCAACAGCATCCCCCTTTGGCCCCCTGTGTCCCACCCCTGCGGTCCGCAACCGTAGGTTCGGTTGATCTGGGTCAAGCCTGCGTCATAATTTCCTGTTTAGACTCCATCTAAAGTCTGATAGGACTGGCCGAGAGGAGCTGTAGGCTATTGCAGTCAATGCCTGCAGGTTGGGCTGCTGTCCGAAATCTTGTGCGGGCAATGACCCTGCTTTGCGAATTGGAGTATGTATTCAATGGACTATCGCAGTATTTTTCAGGAAGCAGTGGACCAGCTGCATGCCGAAAAGCGCTATCGGGTCTTTGCAAACCTGGAACGTATTGTGGGAAAGTTCCCGCAGGCCATTCATCGTTCCGGCGGCGCTGCACGTGAAGTGACTGTGTGGTGTTCCAACGATTATCTGGGCATGGGGCAGAATGAAGACGTCATATCGGCTCTTTGCAACGCCGCGACGAAAATGGGGTCTGGCGCCGGTGGAACGCGCAATATTTCAGGCACCAACCATCCGCTGGTGGAACTCGAACTCGAACTTGCCGATCTCCACAACAAGGAGGCCGCGCTTGTTTTCACCTCGGGCTTCATATCCAACGAAGCATCCATTTCAACCATCGCCAAACTGCTTCCCGACTGCCTGATCCTTTCGGACGAGCTCAATCATTCCTCGATGATCGAGGGTGTCAGCCGCTCGGGATGCGAGAAAAAGATCTTCCGGCACAACGATCTGGCCCATCTGGAAGAATTGCTTCGCGCTGCGGAACCACAGCGGGCGAAACTGGTTGTTTTTGAATCCGTTTATTCCATGGATGGTGATATTGCACCCATCGAAGCGATCGCCGATCTGGCTGAAAAATATGGTGCAATGACCTATATTGACGAAGTGCATGCCGTTGGCATGTATGGCCCGCGCGGCGGCGGCATCACGGATCGTGATGGATTGGCAGACCGTATTGATATTATCGAAGGTACACTTGCCAAGGCCTTTGGTGCACTGGGCGGCTATATCACCGGTCCGCGCGCTGTCATTGATGCCGTGCGCTCCTATGCACCGGGTTTCATTTTCACGACGGCCCTGCCACCTTCCATAGCCGCGGCTGCAACAGCCTCCATTCGCCACCTCAAACAGTCGCAGACGGAGCGCGAAACGCATCAGCAGCAAGCACGGGCAACAAAACAGGCGCTGGGCGCAGCCGGATTTCCGGTCATGCCCTCCGAGACACACATCGTGCCATTGCTGGTGGGAGATCCCGAACTGTGCAAGAAGGCGGCCGATCGCCTTATGGACGTTCATGGCATCTATATTCAGCCCATCAACTATCCCACAGTGCCACGCGGTACAGAGCGCTTGCGCATCACGCCAACGCCCTACCATGACGACCAGTTGATTTCAGAGCTTTGCAGCGCCTTGCAGGAAGTTTGGAATACGCTTGGTATTCCATTTGCATCGGGCAAGAATGAAGACCCTGTTCGTTCTGATCGCATCGTCAATCTGACGGTACCCAAAGCCGGCGGATAGAGCGCTCAATTCGCTGGGTACCGAAAGGACGAAACCTGCGTTCTTTCAGGGCGCACACGCCAATAATCGATCAACCCTTTGCACTGCCATCATCCGATTGTGGGCCATCATCCGATTGTGGATCACCAACTGCTTTCCTGCGGTGGCACAGGTCTTGGACGTTGATGTGGTGATGAATGCACGCCCCGTTCTCTTGAGGTATCGAGCCTGTCTTGCTTTCATTGATTCACTCTGCCAGTTGTTTTTAGTCAGGATCAAGTCGGTTCGCGAAGCGCGCACCTGAAGGTACGGGCAAACGAAACGACGTAGATAGTGGCGAAAAAACATCTGGCCAGAAGGGTTCGCGACCAGTGGCCGCCCGCTGCGTCACCCGTTGTGTCTGGCGTCTCGACCGATGCGAGAGCATTGCTCTTTACCGCCTTCCTGACGGATCGACTCACTGGATCACGAACAGAGTGGTTCAATGAAAACAAGACAGGCTCTATGGCGTCGTCTCGACAATTGTCGCGGCGACACGGGCAAATGGCGCGTCAG
>JARGOF010000037.1 GCA_029212415.1 Rhizobiaceae bacterium
AATGAAACAGATCCCAATTTCAGGCGTGCAAAGGATATCTTTGAGAAGAATTCATTGTCTTGACGTGGAACTCAAACGTTTACCGTGAAAGTGAGGAAATTCGCTGAAGGAGATCAGATCCGAGGCAATGATTTACACGTCACATAGGGCGGTGAACAACCATTTACATCAGGAAAAGATAATCATTATCGTGACGAAGGTACGGGCGCGTTCCCGGTTGGTGTTGGGACAAACATGTCCTTCATGGACGCCTATCTCTCGGTCATCCTTGATTTTGAGACCTTTCATGATGGCAAACTGCTCTCGACAATCACGCCAGCGGACGCCAGCCGCGATCACGAGAATCTAATCAATTCCGGTCAGTTTGGCCTGAGGCGGAGCACTGTGCGGCACCGGGTGTCGTTTCTTGCCGATTTCTATGACTGGCTGGGCCAGCAGGACCACTTCAGTCGATCACGCCCTTTGACCGGGACAGCCATTTTCATTTGGTCAGCTTCGCCTCAACGTTGTTGGGTGCGCTGTGGACAAACTTTCAGATTTGCTGTTCCGGCAAAAAAACAACAAGACCATCCAAGGCTTCGGTTACCCTGATCTGACACGTCAACCGCGACCTCAATGGATCGGGCTCAAAGGCAAAATCCAGCATGTCGCTTTCCATGCTCTCCTTTGGCGGCAATCTGTCAACCCATGCGGGATCAATGTAGACATGGCAGGTCGAGCAGGCACAAGCGCCGCCGCAATCTGCCAGGATGCCCGCAATGTCGTTGTCGCGCGCGCCCTCCATGACAGTGCTGCCAATCGAAACCACAGCTTCATGTTGCGTTCCGTCCTGCTCGATAAAGGTTATCTTCGGCATCGATTTATCCGTGTTTCCAGGGTGATAGGGCGCGCGCATCATACGCGCTCAATGATGATGGCAGGGGCCATGCCGCCAGCCGCGCACATGGTGACGAGCCCTCGGCGCAGATCCCGGCGTTCCAACTCGTCCAGCAGCGTCCCGATCAGGATGGAACCCGTCGCACCGATCGGGTGTCCGAGCGCTATTGCACCGCCATTGACATTGATCTTGTCCCGATTGATGCCAAGATCACGGATGAACTTCTCGGCAACGACGGCAAATGCCTCGTTGATTTCGAAAAGATCAATATCTTCCAGTGTCAGGTTGGCCTTTTCCAGCACCTTTTTTGCTGCGGGTACTGGCGCGTTCAACATCAGCTCAGGGCTATCGCCGACATTGGCCATGGCCACAATGCGCGCGCGCGGGGTCCAGCCATAGGTTTTGAGCGCCTGTTCGGATGCGATGAGTATTGCAGCTGCGCCGTCTACCACGCCTGAGGAAGTACCGGCATGATGGATGAATGAGATATCGAGATCGGGGATGGCCCGCCGGATCAGCTCAAGCTGCGTCGTTCCGTCCTCGTCGATCGGCGTGTGTGCTACGGCCTCAAAGGCGGGTTTGAGCCCGGCAAGGCCTTCAAGCGTGGTCTGGGGGCGGGGATATTCCTCGTGGTCAAGAGCAATCGAGCCGTCCTCATTGAGCACAGGAACGGTGGATCTGTTGAAATAGCCATGGCGAATGGCGTGGTCGGTGCGGCGTTGGCTTTCGACGGCCAGTTCTTCGGTTGCACGTCGCGAAATGCCCTCAATTGATGCGATGGCGTCGGCACAGATACCCTGGCTGACTTGCGGGTGCAGACGGCGAAGCGACAGGTTGTCGGAGTCCATCAACTGCGTCCGTTTTGCCCGTGGATCGCCGTAGTTGAACGACATCATCTCCGCTCCGCCGGCGATGACGATGTCTTCCATTCCAGCCATGATCGTTGCGGCACCGAAACTCACCGACGTAATGCCAGAGCCGCAGAACCGATCAAGCGTGACCCCAGATGCCTTTACGTCGTAGTCCGCCGCCAGCGCGCTCATTCTCCCAAGGTCGTTTCCCTGTGTGGCCTGTTGATTTGAGCAACCCCAGATGATGTCGTCGACCCTGTCGGTCAGAAGGTTGTTGCGGTCGCGCAATGCGCGAAGAACAGTCGCGCCCAGATGTTGTGGATGCAACCCGGCCAGTGAACCTTTGCCGAGTTTCCCGATACCGCGCGGCGTTCTGCAATGATCCACGATATATGCTTCGGCCATGTTTTTTTCCTTTTGGCTGTGACAATCCGCACCGGCTGTTTCACGTCACGGCGCTTTGAGAGTGCTATTTAAATAATCCGTCAGGCGATACTCATGCATCTCCAGGTCGCTTCTTGTAACAGGCAACCCGGATGCCAGCAGCCTGCGTGCGGCCATGTGTTCGCCTGCTGCGTTTACGGTTTCGGCGCAAGTCAGGATCCCGTCGCTGAACCACAGGGCGGTTGCGGTGTTGTGGTTGCGTCTGATCAAATGGGTTTCGCCGTTCTCTTTTGGCAGTCCGGCAATCTGTAACTTCCAGTCGGCCTGGTCGCTCCAGAACCAGGCAATAGCGTCATAGGCTGCAGGGTTGCCGGTCAAATTCCTGGCTATGGCGCGCGCCTGATCTGTGGCCGCCTGAACCGACTCCAGCCGGATGCGCTTGCCCGAGCAAAATTCGGGGAAAGCTGCGCAATCGCCCAAGGCGAAGATCGCCGGATCGGCGGTTTGCAGCATATGATCCACGACAATCCCGTTGTCGATTTCCAGGCCTGCCGCGGCAGCAAGTCCGGTATTCGGTTGAACGCCTGAGGCCAGCAGCACCATGTCGCCTTCCAGTTCGGTTCCATCCGCCAAAAGCACGCCGCTTGCAACACCGTTGTTAGTGGACAGGATTTCGACGGCTGGCTGGCCGAAAACCAGTTGCGTCCCCATTGCAAGATGCATATCTGCGAACAGGTGTGATATCCCGGGGCTGACAACCCGCGCCATGAGACGGGGGGCCATTTCGACAACGGTCACTTCAATTCCTGCTGCACGGGCTTGGGCGGCGAATTCCAGCCCGATGAAGCCGCCCCCGATTACCACGGCATGACGAGCGGAGCCGACAGCAGAACGCATCGCGGTGGCATCGGCGAGGGTCCGGAGATCGTGTAATCCATGGGCCTCAACATTACGGATCGGCGGTTTTGTATTGCGAGCACCTGTAGCCAAAATCAGATGGTCATAAGGAAACCTGAGTCCGGATTTGGTCTCCACTTCCTTTATGGCCCGGTCGATGAACGACACGCGGGACTTCTCCACCAGGTTAATTTGGTTCTTTTCGAAGAATGTTTTAGGTCGCAGCAGAAGCCTGGCCGGGTCGCCATCCTTCATAAAAGACTTGGACAGGGGTGGTCTTTGGTAAGGTAGGCCGGGTTCCTCCCCGATCAAGGTTATCCGGGCGTTACTGTCGTTTTGGCGCAGACTTGCCGCGGCCTGAAAGCCTCCCTGACCGGCCCCAACAATAACGATTTGTTCCGGCATGGACGTCCTCGAATTATCTGAAGAGTAGGTGCTGCCACCGAAACCCCGGTGGCAGCATAGTGTTTAGTCTTTGACAGGCGAGTAGCTGAGCGTCTCGAAATCCGCTCTCATGATGGTGACAGGTGAATTTGAGAAACGGTTGTCTTCACCGAAACGGACCGGCGCCATGACCCCGGTTTCCACCGGTGGATTGCTCTGCATCTTTTCGATAGTGCAGGCCCATGTAAGGTCGGTCTCACAGGCTTTGATCGCCGTGAGAAGAACTTTTGTCGAAGCGTAACCGGTCATTGTATAGCGGTTGATCCGTGGCACTTCTTCTTCACTGAGATAGTTCTTGGCGAGTTCGACGAAAGCCTGACCGGCTTCTGACTGGATCGGCGTGACATAGTCGACACCTATCAGGCCGTCACTTGCCGGACCAATTGCCTTGAGAACTTCCGGCACACGGCCTGGCCAGAACGCGGCAATCGTCGGTGTGATGCTGAGCTTTTCTGCCTCTTTCACAATTCCGATGTTTTCCGATATGATGCCACCGGCAATCAAAACGTCGACGTTGGCGGCCTTGACGCGTAGCATCTCAGAGGCAAAGTCCTTTTGACCCCGGGCGTATTTGGTTTCGAACACGATATTGATTTCGGCGTCAGCTTGAGCTTGCTCGAGGCCATCGGCGAGCGCTTTTCCGTAGTCATCATCCTGCAGAATGACACCCCATTTCGCACCCGGATGGGTTTTAGCCAGATAGAGTGCCAGTTGGCGCATGCCCTCTGTGTATGTCTGTCCCACCACGAAAACGTTGTTGATTGGCGGTTCATACATCGCTGGAAGTTGCCCGATCGGGACCATGGCTGGAATGCCCGCTTGTTTGACAATGGGCATTGATGCCATTGCCTGCCCTGTTCCGGACATTGCCGTTAGAGCGAAGACCTTGTCCACACCAATCAGTTTGCGGATTGATTGGATGGTCCGCGAGGTGACGTAGCCGTCATCTTCGGAAACGAGTTTTACCTGACGACCTGCAATGCCTCCTGCCGCATTGACCTCGGCGATAGCCAGTTTGACACCCACATTGTGCGCAATGCCCAGAAGGCCTGGAGGCCCGGTGAACGGAGCGACATCGCCCAATAGAATTTCGGTATCGGTGATACCTTGTTCAGCCGCTGCCCCTCCGGCGGAAAGCGCGAGCAGTACCGCTGCCGTTAGTCCTGTGATCAGTTTCATGAATAGTTCCTCCATTGGTTTTGATTAATACCGAAGTGGCCATAGCGTCCATGCACGCTTGGCGTCCTGCCAAAGGCCCATGAGCCCATGCGGTTGCAGCCTTAAGAAGAGAATGATCACGAGCCCGTAGAGCAGCCCTTTGATCTCATGCGCACCTGTCGACAGGAATTGCTTGGCTGTTTCGCCAAACATACCGAAAATGGCCGAGGTGATTTCGGGCAGCCCAACAAGAAAGATGGCACCCAGAATTGCACCTGCAATGCTGCCCATGCCACCGACAATCAGGATGGCCAGAGCCTCGATTGCCAGCAACAATGGGAATCCGTCGATGGTTACAAAGCTCAAGAATATGCCATAGAGCGCACCGGAAATGCCGACGATGAAGGAGCTGGCCATAAACGCGTAGAGTTTGTAGGCGCGCAGATCAATTCCCATCACCCGGGCGGCGTTGTCATTGTCGCGGATTGCAATGAAGGCCCTTCCGATGCGCGAACGGCGTAGATTCAGGCAGGCCAATACGGTTAACAAGCCAATAAATGCGACGAGGTAAAAGAGCTTGGCGTCGGTGTCGAAGGCATAACCGAAGATTGTCGGGCGGTTCACAAAGATGCCCGAAGCACCGTTGGTCAGTCCGTCAAATTCCAGTACCAGTTGGTTTACGATAAAGGCTGATGCCAGCGTGGTTATGGCCAGATACAGGCCTTTGAGCCGCAAAGAGGGGACGCCAACGAGTACACTGGCAAATGCCGGTACAATGCCGGCCAATGCAAAACCGATAATCGGAGGCCAGCCCCAGGATTCGACGCTGATTGCATAGGCATAGGCGCCGAGCACCATAAAGGCAGTCTGTCCCAACGAGATTTGGCCGGTCCAGCCGGTGAGGATGTTGAGCCCCATTGCACCGATTGCCGAGATTGCCATCAGGGTAATCAGGGAAATCCCGTACAAGCCGAAATAGAAGGGAAGGGCGACGACGAAAATAAGACCAATCAGGATCCAGATACGCTGGAGAGTCGAATCTGTCAGATTGATGTGTTCGGCAACTGTTTCTTTGAAATAACCGCTACGCATTAGAGCCTCTCAATACGTTTTTCGCCAAACAAGCCGTAAGGACGGATCATGAGGATCAGAATAATGATAACGAAACCGGCAATTTCCTTGAGGCTTGAACTGATGTAGCCACCCACAAGGTTTTCAGCGACGCCGATGATAAGCCCACCGAAGGCGGAGCCGATGACGGAATCAAGTCCACCAAGAATCGTTGCCGGGAATGCTTTGAGGCCAAGCCCATAGAGGCTGGGGGACAATTCGAAGGCGATAGCAAACAGCACACCGGCCGTGCCGGACATGACTGCTGATGCAGCCCAGGCCGCCATCTGTACCCGACCCGTTTTGACGCCCATCAATTGTGCGGTTCCGTCGTCAGAAGCAACGGCGCGCATCGCCAGTCCAAACCGGGAGTAGCGGAAGAAGGTCCACATTCCCGCAATGGCTACGAAGAGCATCACCACCACAGCGATTTGTGCCACCCGTACCTGAATGCCGCCAAAATCAACAAGCGCGTTGCCTGCTGCGAGCTCCATGTTGTGTGGCAGGCCGTCCCAAAGCAGCGTGACGAGTGCTCGAAAGATAACCGAAAGTCCAATCGTCACCATAATCTGCGACAAGATTGGCTCGCCCATCATCGGTCGGATAGCGATGCGTTCAACAGCCAATGCAAAAAGGATGGCGAAGCCAATTGAGCCGATCGCGACGATAAACGGATTGCCATCTGTCCCGGTAGAGATTGACCAGGCGACATAGGCAATGATCATGCTCATTTCACCCTGTGAGAAATTCAAAAGGCCCGTGGATTTGTAGATGATCGCAAAACTCATCGCGATCAGCCCATAAACGGCACCTATGGCCAAACCCGAGGAAAGTAACTCCAGGAGGTATGTCATTTCTCGCTCCCTCCGTAGATAATTTCGAGTTCGCGTGCGAACTTGGTGTCAATGATCGACCGCCGCACCTTCTGTGTCGCCGTCAATTCGCCATCGTCGTGGTCGAGTTCTTTTTCGAGGATTACGAATTTGCGGATGTTTTCGACTCGCGCAAATCGGGCATTGGCACCGTCAACAACGGTTTGCACAAGTTCGCGCACCTCGGGGCGTTGCGACAAGGATTTGTAATTGGTATAGGACAGATCCTGCTCGCTGGCCCAAAGCCCGACATTGTCGAAATCAATCTGGATCAGAGCGCCGAGAAACTTCCTCCCTTCACCGGTAACGATCACCTCTTTGATAAAGGGGCTATCCTTAATGGTGTTTTCGATTTCAGAAGGCGCGATATTCTTGCCGCCGGCAGTGATGATGATGGCTTTCTTGCGATCAACGACAGAGATTTCACCGTTGTCGAATTGGCTGACTATATCGCCGGTCTTAAGCAAGTCGCCCTGCATCGTGTCGCTGGTTGCAGCAGGGTCCCGAAAATAGCCTTTGAAAATCGCCGGACCACCGATAAGAATTTCCCCATCATCGGCAATTTCATATTTGGTACCCTCGACCGCTACGCCCGCTCCACCGAGGCTGAAGTAGCCGGGTTTTTGTACGAATACACAACCGGCGACTTCGGTCATGCCATAGCCCTGGCTCAGCGGGACCCCGATCATGGAAAAGAATTTCAGGGTCTCTGGCGATACCGATGCGCCACCGCAAAGACGGTGATACGTGCGGTCGAGGCCAAGGTATTTCTGGATGTTCCGAAACAGGAGCCAGTGCAAAAGCCGGGCTTGAAACCGCTGGCCTGTCGTAAGATTACCGCCGTTTTCGTGCCGTATTGCGTCAAGGCGGCGCCCATGCTTGAGAAGCCAATTGGCCGCATTTCGCTGCAAAGCGCCACTTTCCTTTAGACGGAACTCAAAGCTCTCTTTCATTTTTTCCCAGATGCGGGGAACGCCGACCATGAAGCTGGGCGCGATTTCGCGCACATTCTCGTTCACGGTGTCGATGCTTTCAGCAAAGTTCACAGTGCCGCCGACGCACAGCAGCATCGCCATCGAATAACAGCGCTCCGCGGCATGGCAGAGGGGCAGGTAACCCACAGCTTCGATTCCACGCGTATCGGCGCCGACAGACCGCGCATAGTTGTAGGTCGAATAGATGATGTTCCGGTGTGTCAGCATGGCGCCCTTGGGCGGACCTGTCGTGCCCGAGGTATAAACCATCAGCGCTACATCGTCGGGCGAAGTATCGTCGATCATCGCATCGAGCTTGGCGTCGACATCCGGGTTTTCCGCCAGATAGGCATCACCCAGTGACAGCAGCGCTTCGAACGACTTCAGGTAGGGTTGTTCATAATGGCGCAACCCTTTGGTGTCGACGCAAACGACGTATTCCAGATCTGCCAGCCCGCCTTCGCTTACCTGAGCTTCGAGCACTTTGTCGGTCTGCTCCTGATCACCACAAACCGCCAATTTCGCCGCGGAATGGCGCGCGATATGTTGCAGTTCAGGCCAGGGGTTGGTCGGGTAGATGCCAATTGGTATTGCGCCGATCAGCTCTGCGCCGAGATCAGAATAATACCATTCTGGGGTATTCTCGCTGGCGATGATGATACGATCGCCGCGGGTGAACCCCAAGGACAGCAACGCCAGAGCAAAGCGTCTGGCCTGTGAATAATAGTGGTTCCAGTCATATTTGCGCCAGACCCCCATTTCCTTTTCGCGCAAGGCAAGCTCAGTGCCTCTGCGGCGAGCATGTTCACGCAAGAGGCGAGGCAAGGTGCCGGTGCCCGCGGTCAGGTTTTGCAAATCAAAGGGATCAAAGTCCTTTGGCAAGCAGGCCTGGTTCTGGTCCAGAAGCTGTCCGATATCGATCAGGTCAGGAGGCGATTGGTCGTTCATAGTGCTGCCTCTGTGGCTTTCGCATGGTCGGGGCCTGCTTGCTGCTCGGCACCGCCGCTTCCCAGATAGGCCTCGATCACGCCAGGATGACTGCGCACGTCCTCAGGTTGGCCTTCGGTAATCGTTCTGCCGAAGTTGAGCGCGTGAACACGATCAGAAATATCCATGACCAGATGCATGTCGTGCTCAATCAACAGAATTGCCACACCCAACTCTTCTCGAATATCCAGGATAAAGCGGGCAATATCTTCGGTTTCTTCCTGATTCATGCCAGCGACGATTTCGTCCAGCAGAAGAACCTTTGGATTGGTTGCAAGCGCACGCCCTAGTTCGACGCGTTTTTGTTGCCCGTAGGAAAGTGTGCCCACGACCTTGTCACGCACATGTTCGATTTCGAGAAACTCAATGATTTCCTCTACCCGTTCACGCGCTGCGATCTCTTCGCGGCGAGAGCGTCCAAAATGCAGGGCGGCCTCGATCACGCTGGTCTTCATCTGCCAGTGTCGTCCTACGAGTATATTGTCGACAACAGTGCCGTGTTTGAAAAGTGCCAGGTTCTGAAACGTTCGCCCGATTCCAAGTTGGACGTATTTATGGGCAGGCACTTGCGCCAGATCGCGCCCCTCGACAGAGATACTGCCGGTTGTGACGGGCAAGAAACCCGAGATCAGATTAAACAGTGTCGTTTTGCCCGCCCCGTTAGGGCCTATCACCGAAACGATCTCGCCCTTTTCGATACTCAGCGAAACGCCATTGACTGCATTGATGCCGCCAAATTTCCTGGTGACGTCCTTGAGGCGCAGAAGTGCAGTCATGACAGCCACCTTTTGCGACGTTTGTAATGCTTAATATCACGGAAGCTCTTGCGCTCTTCGCCGCCACTGGAAAATCCGAGATAATACTCTTGGACATCCAGATTTGTGCGCATTTTTTCCGCCGGACCATCCAGGACGATGCGGCCATTTTCCATGATGTAGACATAGTCGGCCAAGTTCATCGCCTGGGTCGCATTCTGCTCGACAAGAAAAACAGTCATGTTGAGCTCACGTCGCATGAGTGCGATGGTTTCATAGATTGCATCGATGATAAGCGGTGCAAGGCCAAGCGAGGGCTCGTCCAACACCAAGAGGCGCGGCTCTGCCATAAGCGCTCGACCAACTGCAACCATTTGCTGCTCGCCCCCAGATAGATAACCGGCGGTTTGGCTTCGGCGCTCCTTGAGTTTCGGGAAGAGTTCGAACACGGTTTGCTTAAGGCGGCGAAGCTCCGAGGCTGATTTCAAATGCGCGCCCATGGTCAGGTTCTCTTCGACCGTCATATTAGCAAAAAGCTTGCGGCCTTCTGGCACCAGAACGAGGCCATCACGTACAATTGCGTCCGTTTTGCTGCGAGCAAGGTCGCGTCCGGCAAAATGGATTGACCCTTTTTCCAGATCACCATCTTCAAGGTGGAGGGTTCCGGTCACGGCCTTAAGCAGTGTCGATTTGCCGGCCCCGTTGGAGCCAAGCAAGGCAACAACGGTGCCTTCTGCCACCGAAAGAGATACGTCGCGCACCGCTTCAATCGCATTGTCATAGATGATTTGCGCGTTCTTTATCTCGAGAAATGGGGCGACGAGATCCGATTGGGTTGACAGCTGACTCATCGACTGACAGCGCGCATTTCTGCAGTCGGGCACCGCAATTGTTTCTTGTCCATATCTACCCCCCCCAAACGAGCCTTCTCATGCTCCACCATTATCGCAGATTCGACGATCGAGAAGGCAATAATTCCTAGTCCGATTGTACGGATTATGATAAATTAGCATAGATGATTTCAAAAGAAAATTAGAAAAATGGAGTTTTCAAAAATAAACCGGCAGTCCGGCTTGTTATTTGCGTGCGTGATCTTGACCTGCCTGCTCGGTACTCATTAGTGTCCGGCGATACTGCGTTCGAATCGCGTCTTGGCTGTGGTGTCCCGCAGTCCAGCAAGGTTTTGAAGCTTCTTTCTTTGTCAGGTGATCCTTTTTTCAAAATCTGGAAGGTTATTTTGGTGCCGCAAACTGTCTTGACCTCACCTCGTACTGTTCTCGAGTTTCCGTTCGAGTCTGGGCCAGCTTATGGTGATGTGACAGAGGTTGCCGAGGGACTGCTCTGGCTCAGGATTCCACTGCCTTATCTTCTGGATCATGTGAATATCTATCTTGTCCAGGACGGCGACAGTTGGGTAGTGATTGACACCGGAATTCAGACCGACGAAGCAATCGCAGTGTGGCAACAGTTGTTCGTTGGCCCTCTCAAGGGGTTTTGCATCAGTCGCGTAATCGCTACGCATTTTCACCCTGACCACATTGGACTGGCAGGGTGGATGTGTGAACGTTTCAACGCGCCGTTATTGACGAGTTTCTCGACCTATATGGGCAGTCAGGTCATCTCGTTGGCACCGGAAAAAAATAGTCTGCGTCAGTTTTTCGACTTTTACATCAGCCACGGCATGACGGAGGAAGGGGCTGGAATTGTTGCCATACAGGGCAATGAATATTTACAGTGTGTGTCTGACCTGCCCAGCACATTCCTCAGGTTGATGATGCCCGATACACTGGTCATTGGAAACCGTTCATTCCGAGTGTTGAGCGGCGATGGGCACGCGCCCGAACAGATCATGCTTTATTGTGCAGAAGAGAAACTCCTGTTCGCAGCGGATCAGGTCATTGAGAAGATTTCACCGAATGTGAGCGTTTATGCCGGAGAACCGAAGGGCGATCCGTTAGGTCATTTTTTGCGTTCTCTGCGGCTATTGCGGAACGAGATTCCGGACGATGTGCTCGTGCTTCCGGGGCATAGGCGTCCGTTTTATGGGCTGCAATTGCGTTGCGATGAACTTGAAGCCCATCACGAAATTCGCTGCGACGCAATCCGTTCGGCCTGTGCAGAAGCTCCGCAGTCTGTGGCGGATTTGGTGCCTGTGCTGTTCCCCAGACAACTGGATCCGCACCAGATGAGTTTCGCATTCACAGAGACACTTGCACATGTAAATCGTCTGGTTCGGCGGGGCGAAATTGAAACCGTGAAGCAAGGCAACAGGCTCGTGAATCAGGTGACATCGCAGAATTCAGAAACCTGACGGTGCGGTCTTGCAGGTCACATTCGTCATTCATCCAACAACAGAACGACCGGGTTATCGTGGAAGTGTTCACGTCCTATGCGGATGGCTTCCCAACTGGTGTACCCCAATCTTGGCTCGGTGCCGGAACCAACGGTCGGACTATTGGTATACCCAAGCGTACATAATTCAGCAAAGTCCGCCATTGATTTGGGGCCTGCCTGACCAAAGGAGATTTTCATGATCAAGTCCGGACCGCTCTCACATCTGCGTATTGTTGAAATGGCCGGGCTTGGCCCCTGCCCGCTTGCGGGGCAGTTACTCGCCGACTTGGGGGCAGAGGTTATTGTGATTGACCGCAAATCGGGCCGCGGCGACCCGGCGAATATCAACCGGCGGAACAAGCAATCGGTTGCGCTTAACCTCAAATCCGACTCCGGTCGCGACGCTGCGATGCGTTTGATCGCACGGGCAGATGCTGTTATCGAGGGGTTCCGGCCCGGCGTGATGGAGAAATTGGGCCTTGGTCCTGAACCATGCCTCGCACAAAATCCAGGGCTGGTGTTTGGCCGCATGACCGGTTGGGGGCAAACGGGACCATTGGCGCATCTGGCGGGGCATGACATCAACTATATGTCTCTTTCCGGGTCGCTGGGCGCCATTGGCGCGGCTGACCGGCCACCGGTGCCACCACTGAACCTGGTGGCAGATTACGGCGGCGGGACAATGTTCCTGGTTTTCGGTGTACTCGCCGCGCTTTTGGAGCGACAGGTGTCAGGAAAAGGGCAGGTTGTGGACGCGGCGATTGTCGATGGTGTTCCCGCGATGATGGGCGTGTTCCATTGGATGTTGCACAACGGAGTCTGGGACACGCAACGCGAACACAACATGCTGGACGGTGGAGCGCCCTATTATCGATGTTACGAGACGAGCGACGGTAAGGCCATATCGGTTGGACCGATCGAACCAAAGTTTTTTGCGGAAATGTGCGAGAAAGCCGGGTTGGAACATGTTGCGCCAGTTGAGCAGGTGAACAAGCAAAATTGGTCGCGTTTAAGCGCCGACTACGCAAAGGTGTTCCGAACAAAGACGCGCGATGAGTGGGCTGGGATTTTCGCTGATTGCGACGCCTGTGTGGCGCCAGTTCTGACCTTCGATGAGGTCGAGGCGCATCCGCATAATGCCGAGCGCGGCATCTTTTTCCGACAGGATGGGGTGATGCAGGCGGCCCCGGCCCCGCGTTTTGATCGCACTCCGGCTGGTCCTGTCCTGTCACCACGCGCGCCGGGTGCGGATTCGGCTGAAGTTCTTGCCCTTGCAGGGTATGCACCAGAGGAGATCGCGGCGATGAAGGCGGATGGCTCAATCACCTGACAAGGCGCAGGACAACCCAAGCCCCGTCGCCAGCATCACATCCGTTTGGCGACCTCCTCAAGCATGACTTCGGTGGCGCCGCCGCCGATTCTCAGAATGCGAGCATCGCGTACCATACGCTCGATGGGAGTGCCGCGCATATAACCGGTTCCACCGTGCAGTTGCAGGCAGCCATGCACGACTTCGTGCAGAATTTCCGGCCCCACGGATTTGATCATCGCCGTATCACGAATGACGGGCTGGCCGGAATCCTTGGCTGCGGCCGTCTGATAGGTCAGCGCTCGGATCATCGCCACTTTTGATGCGAGATCGGCCAAACGTTGGCGCGTTGCCTGCTGTTCCCACAGTGTTTTGCCAAATGCCTTGCGGGTGCGCACATAGTCCAGGGTCAGTTCAATCGCTTTTGCACCTTCTCCTGCGCAGAACGCGCCGATCATCAGCCGTTCCTGTTCAAAACCTTGCATGATCGCATAGAAACCGCGGTTTTCAGCTCCGAGCAGGTTTTCATTGGGCACGCGCATGTCCTCGAATACGAGTTCGGCAGTGTCCGAGCAGAGCCAGCCATGTTTTTCAAGCTTGCTTGCGACTTTGAAACCTGGCGTGTCGGTGGGCACAATGAACAGTGATATACCCCGAGCGCCACTTTCCGGCCCGTCCGTGCGAGCGGCCAATATGACAATATCCCCATAGACGGCATTGGTTATGAACATCTTGGTGCCGTTGATGATCCAGTCGTCGCCGTCACGCACCGCTCTGGTTCTTATGCTGGCCACGTCCGATCCTGCTCCAGCTTCGGTGACGCCAACGGCACAGACCTTTTTTCCGGCAATCAGGTCAGGAAGAAATCTGGTCTTTTGTTCTGGGGTGCCGACGCGGGTGATATGGGACGCTGACATGTCCGTATGCACCGTGACCGATGATGTGAAGCCGCCAAAAGAGGAACGAGACAATTCTTCGCCAAAGACGACCGAGGCAAGCGCGCCCATTTGGGTGCCGCCGAATTCCTCCTCATGCTGCATGCCCAGCAGACCCATATCGCCGAGTATGCGGAACATGCCGCGCGGAATCTTGCCTTCACGCTCCCAAACGTCAGCGTTGGGGATCACCTCTTTGTTGACAAAGCGGCGGACTTGTTCCCGCAGCATACGCAAGTCTTCATCGACGAAAACCGGATCGTCCAGGCGGAAGCCGCTTTCCGAACCGGCCGCACTAAGTGTTTCGCTCATATTCATTTTGGTCCACCGTATAAAGCTCTTTTGACAATAAAGCTCAGTGGGCAATTGTTCGCACAATGTTGTGGATGAGTCCATATAAGAATACGGTCAGACGGGTTATTTAAATCTAAAAATGCCGCGGATTCGAGGTTGGAAACGGGTATTTCGAATGTGTTGGGAAAGTCCGAGGCGCATTCTGTTCGTGATTTGAAGGCATTTTGTGAGGCTGGTAGTAGCAGGTTCAGGCCATGCGCCTGGATTGCATAGGGCTGATTGATTGTCCGATTGAACCATCGCGTCAATCTAGATTGACTTCAAGCAAACCTCTATATAAAAATGATGGGCGTCCGGTTTATTTTATCGAGACCTGCTGTAATGGTGTGTCAGTTCAGCCTGCATGAAGGGGGGAACGAATATGGATGGAAATCAAATATCCAGGTGGGATGAGCTTATCCGGCCAGGTATGGTGCATGGATCGCTCTACAGCGATGAGGCTATCTTCAAAGAAGAAATGGAAAAAATCTGGTTCACGACATGGGTCTATATTGGGCATGAAAGCGAAGTGCCCGAGAAGAACGACTTTGTGACCAAATCCCTTGGGCCAATGCCAGTACTGATGGTTCGCGACTCGAACGGTAAAATCCAGTTGTTGCTGAACAGGTGTCCGCATCGCGGCAATGCTGTATGTGTTCAGGAACAGGGAAATCGCGCTCGGTTCACTTGTCCTTACCATTCGTGGACGTTTTCGAACACCGGTGATCTGATCAACTATGCTTTCCCGGAAGGTTATGAGGGGGTCGACAAGTCCAAGCTTGGCCTTGGCAAGGTTGCGCGGGTTGCCAGCTATCGGGGTTTTGTATTTGGCTCCATGGCGGCTGAAGGTCCGACATTGGAAGAGCATCTGGGCGGGGCGATCCGCACCATTGACCAGCTGTGTGATAATTCTCCGACAGGCGAAATCGAAATCAACGCGGGTTATCTCAAGCACCGGACCCGTGCCAACTGGAAGTTCATTTTGGAAAACGAATGTGACGGTTATCACCCGGCGTTCGTACATTCTTCGATTTTCTCGGTCTCCAGCAGCGCCATTGGCGATCTGTATGGTGACAAGGCGGTCGCTGTGACACGCGCGTTTGGCAATGGGCATACTGAAGTCGATCCACGCCCCGAGTTCCGCCGCCGGGACGCCCCGATGAGTTGGTTCGGGACCACATCCGAAAGGCTGCCAGAATACACCAAGCAGATGAATGAAGCCTATGGTGACAGGCGTGCTCGGGAAATCATGATTGATGGCACGCCGCATGTCATGATCTTTCCCAACCTTTTCATCGCTGAGATTCAACTCTTTGTGATTCAACCGATTTCAGTCAATGAATCAATTCAGCATTCGACTGCGATCCAGTTCAAGGGTGCCCCTGACATCAATCGCCGCCTGCGTCAGCAGACAATGGGGTCGGTTGGTCCGGCAGGCTTTCTATTGGCCGATGATACCGAGATGTACGAACGCAATCAGCGTGGATTGGAAATTCGTGAGCCGGAATACTTGTTTCTCAAGCGTGGCGAACATCGCGAACGGCGCGACGAAGATGGGTATCTGATCGGCCACTCGACCGATGATCTGCCCTCCCGGGAAATCTGGAAGCATTACCGCAGCATGATGGAGGCCACATGACCACTGACATACAAGAGAATGAAGGCCCCGACATTCTGAAGGAATGGGTCGGGAAGGGCCGGGTTTATGAAAAGACATTCAACCCTGAACTTTACCACGAAGTTCAGCAATTCATTTTTCGCGAAGCGCGGTTGCAGGACATCCACGACTATGACGCGTGGGAAGCGCTTTGGACCGATAATGCATTGTATTGGGTGCCTGCAAATGGCACCGACACGGATCCTGAGCGACAGATGTCGTTGATCTACGACAACCGCTCCCGGATTGCTCTGCGCATACGTCAACTCAAGACCGGGCGGCGGCATTCGCAGACCCCGCCGTCGCAACTTGCCCGCGTGATTTCGAATTTCGAATTTCTGACGTCATCGAATGACGATATCAAAGTCATGTGCAATGTTCAGATATTCGAGACCAATCTGAGAGGCGATACCATGTGGGCCGCGCGCAACGAATATACATTGCGTCGGATAGATGGGGTACTCAAGATGGCCTATAAGAAGGTCGTTTTGATCAACAACAATAAAGCGATTTACACGCTGTCCTTCCTCGTTTGAGGTAGGAGAGGGAGGCAAAAGTGTTTGAAGGTGAAGAGACTATCGTAAGCGAAGGTCCGGTTCTGCTGACTTATGGGGCCGGGATTGCCAATATACAGCTGAACCGTCCCGCAAGTGGCAACGGGTTCAACATAGAATTGATGCGGGCGTTACAGGACGTGATCATGAAGGTGCATGGTGACCGGCGTGTGCGGGCCGTCATTCTTTCGGGAAACGGCAAGATATTTTGTGGTGGCGGTGACGTGAAGGAATTTGCCTCCAAGGGGGCTGCCCTTCCCGATTATCTGCGTATGGCAACCGCTTATTTGCAAGTCTGCATGTCGGGTCTGGTGAATCTCGAAATGCCGGTGATCGCCAAGGTTCACGGGTATGCAACCGGCGGGGCTGGACTGGGTCTGGTATGTACTTCCGATCTCGTTATTTGCGGGGCAGGAGCCAAAATCATGGCTGGTGGGACCCGCGTAGGCATGGCACCTGACGCTGGCGCTACTGCGACGCTTTCCAAGATTGTCGGCTTCCGACGCGCGATGGACCTGGTATTGACCAACCGTTTTGTGGGCGCCGAAGAGGCTGAACGGATCGGTTTGGTGACGCGCGTTGTGTCCGATGAGGATCTGGACGCCGAAGTTCTGAAGGTCGCGCAGCAAATAGCGGCCGGCGCTCCAAAGTCACAAGCTGCGACCAAACGGTTGATGTGGAACGGTTTGGGGCGCGGTTTTGAGGCCAGCCTGCCGGATGAAGCACGCGAAGTTGCGACCCTCTCGGGCACCAAAGATTCGCTTGAAGGGTTGATGGCGGTGATCGAGAAACGCGCACCGGTTTTCACCGGAGAGTGACAATGGATTTTTTGACACGCCTTTCGGGCCTCTCCGCTTTGGTGACGGGCGGCTCCCAAGGTATTGGGGCTGCGGTTGTTCGTCGGCTTGCCGCAGAAGGCGCGCGCGTCGTTATCCTTGACCGTGATCGGGAGGGCGCAATCGCACTTGCCCAGGAATGTGGAAATGAAGTCACGCCTGCGATTGTTGACGTTACCGATTTCGACCGCGTGCGAGCACTGATCGGCGAGCATGGGCCTTTTGACATCGCGGTGAATAACGCCGGTGTCGATCAGCATGGGTTTTTTACCAGCACGACAGAAGAAGATTGGAGGTTCCTTTTAAGGGTCAATCTTGAGGCCGTTCTGGCCGTGACGCATGCTGTTCTTCCTGCGATGCAAGAGGCGGGCTTTGGCCGGATCGTCAACATCTCTTCGGAGGCGGGTCGTATTGGTTCGCGTGGCGGATCTGTCTATTCTGCTGCCAAAGGGGGCGTTATCGCCTTTACCAAGTCCATAGCGATTGAAAACGCCCGATACGGCATCACCGCCAACAATATCCTGCCTGGACCGATCGACACGCCGATGTTGCGTAGTGCGCTCGAAACTGGAGCAGGCGATAAATTGCTGAAAGCGATGGAGGGGGCGACACTTCTGCGCCGTCTTGGGACATCCGAAGAAGTTGCCTCTGCAGTTGCCTTTATCAGCTCACGCGAGGCCGGATACATTACTGGCGAGACTCTGGGTGTGTCAGGCGGCATGGGGATTACGCGGTCCTGAAGATCAGGCCAGTTTCTCTTTCAGGAATTCGCCGATCTGCTGAATTGATTTTTGGGCTTCCTCCAGTTCAGGGAAAACCTGAAAATGGTGTATCATCTCATCCCAGACCACAATTTCCATTGCCGTGCCCGTAGCGCGGGCACGGGCGCGCAACAACTCGGAATCACCCAAAACTGTTTCATGATCGCCGACATGAACGAGCATCGGCGGCAGTCCGGCAAGGTCGCCGTTGATGGGCGAGGCATATGGATGTGACGGATCGCCGTCGCGACCAAGATAGGTTTTTGCCATCATCAGAACGGCTTGGCGTTGGGTCAACGGGTCGAGCGCGGCGCGGGTACGATAGGTGTCGCTATTCGCCTCCATGTCGAGCCAGGGCGACAGGAAAACGATGGCGGCAGGCAATGGCAACCCTTCGTCGCGGGCTTTCAACAACGTTGCGAGCGCAAGTCCTGCACCAGCCGAATCACCGCCGATGGCAAGTTTGGCCGGTGCAATGCCTTGATCCAGAAGCCAACGATAAACCGTAATCGAATCGTCAAGAGCAGCCGGAAAGCGGTGTTCGGGTGCAAGACGATAATCAAATCCCAACACGCGCGCTCCGCTGGAAGTGGCCAGATCGGCCATCAATGCGCCATGTGAGGCGATAGAACCCATCTGATATCCGCCGCCGTGGCAATACATCAGCACGCTGTCGCCTTGCCCACCAATCCAGGCGGCTGGTACACCATTCGCATCGATTTCAGTTAACGGCGGGCGAACTCCATCAGAAACGAGTTGTGCAAAACCGGAGCGCATCTCTTCCAGACTCGTGCCGCGACCCCATTGGCCGAGCGCACTGGAAATACGTTCGAAAACAACATCAATCGGTTTTTGAACCATCAGGAAACGCCCAAACCAGCCTGCTATTCGCCATCGTGTTGCAAGAACCCGCTCAGGAAGACGTCGATCACTTGGTCTGCGTATTCCTGAGGAGTAACCGGTCCCTCGGGGTCATACCATACATAGGTGTAGTTCAGTGAACCAAGCAGAGACATTGCATAGGATGTGGCGAATTTCGGCGTCATCCGGTGTGACGCGTCAAGCCGGGCAAGTGCATCCTTCACGATTGAGATGATTTTTCGTTGTGCCGCTCCGATCTCGGTTTTTAGTGGCTGGTCCAATTGGTTCCAATCGTTGAGGAGCACAATTTGTTCAGCCTTGTTTGCAGCGTTCAACTCCATTATTCCCCGGGCAATTGCCCGCAGGTTCTCCTCTGGGTTCAGCCGCAATTCACCTACAGCTTGAAGTTCGGTCAGCATGGTTGAGACATGCTCTCCTACGATTTTACCAAGAATCTCTTCTTTTGAATCAAAGTAATGATAAAGCGCCCCACGCGACGATTGGCAGGCGTTTGCAAGATCTACGATTGTCGCTGTAGAGAAACCCTTTTCCGCGAAAAGTTTTGCCGCGGACCTCAGAATGTTCTCTCGGATTTCGGGATAGTCTTTCGATTGTGTGCGGGCCATGATTTTCCGTTCGTTCGTTCTACTAATCTATGCGCGGGTCGCGCGCTACCAGACCAGTTCACCCTCAAAATCGCAAGAAAAAAGTAGTGGGTACAAAGGGCGCACTTGCAGCAAGGCATTGTTGATGAAATAATAATACGAACAGACGGTTTTTTGCAATCGCTTTCGCGACAGAGCCGGTATTTTGGAGGAAATCAATGGAAACCGTGGATACATTCGACGCTATCGTTGTCGGAGCAGGTGCGGGCGGCCTTTGTGCTGCTGCTCGGCTTGCCAGCGTCGGCAAGCGAACTCTGCTGATTGACGATCACGATTATCTGGGCGGGCGCGCGGGAACCGAGATCATCGACGGGCATAAAGTCAATATAGGTGCGATCGCTCTTGAGCTTGGCGGTGTATTCGAAGAGACTTTTGAAATGGCTGGGGCACCGCTCAATATCCGCGAACCCAAGCCCGCGACTGTTTTTTTTCTTGACCACAAAATTGTCGATGTATCTCGTGGTGGTATGGGAATGCTGATCGGTGGCTTAACCAGGAAAGCCTCAAAAATATTGGATGAATTTGCCAAGGCGCGCAGCGGCAGTTTGCCTGACGGTAGACAATCGACCGAAGATTGGTTGAACGGATACACAAAGAGTAAAACAGTACATGCGATCTTCCGCAATCTTTGTGCAGCGATCTTTGCGATGAACACATCCGAAATTCCAGCACGCGCGTTTCTGACGTATTTCACGTCCAAAGGCGCGTTCAAACGGTTCGGTTTTCATCCCGAAGGCACGATGGGGGCATGGCAGGCGCTTGCGGATTCGATTGAGCGCAACAATGGCGAAGTATGGTTGAATGCGCCGGCGGAGCAGATCGTGGTTGACAACGGTGCGGTGAAGGCGGTGGTCGTGCGCAAAGGTGACACCCTGGTGCGTGTCAAGGCAGATATTGTTATTACCAATTGCGGACCAAAGGCGACAGTGGCGTTGGCGGGGCCGGAACACTTTACGGCTGATTATGTTGCCCAAACAACCGAGCGGCTGAAACCTGCCGCCAATATAGTTTATAATTTCGCCTCGCGTGAGGCGTTGATGACTGCACCCGGAATTATGACCTTCGGCAAAACCCGGCGACTTTGTAATATCGCCAATCTGACGGCGACTTGCCCGGAACTGGCTCCTGAAGGCTGGCATCAATATGTGGCCTATGCTGTGCCTAAACCGGCAATGGGTGATTTCGATAGCGGCGCTGAAGTCGAAGAGGGCATGGCTGATCTGCGTGAACAGTTCCCGGGTTTTGATGACAAAGTGAAGATGCTCTCGGTTCGCGTGATGCGCGACGATTGGCCTGCCCAACGAACCGGAGCGGGATATGACATGGATCAGGCTACCGGCATTGACGGGCTTTGGTGCGTCGGTGACGCGGTAAAGGTTTATGGCAATGGTGGAACGCAGGCCTGCGCTGAAACCGCCAAGATCGTGGTTGAGAAGGTTCTTGCCGGGGCTCCAGAGGTGGCGACGGCATGAGAGTGGATATAGAACGGCTAAGGGGCTGGGTCGGACGGGAGGAACGCTCTGTTGATTTGATTGACTTCAAGACGCTGTCACATATCCGGGCATTCTTCGGGCTTGATCCGCAGATGAGCGAGGGAGACCCATTGCCTGAGCTATGGCACTGGTTCTTTTTTCATCCACTTGTTGCGCGTAACGGGTTTGGAGTGGACGGCCATCCTAAAGTGGGTGACTTTCTGCCGGCATTTGATTTGCCTCGGCGGATGTGGGGGGGCAGCAAACTGATGTTTCTGCAACCACTGCATATTGGTGCCAAGGTCGAGAAACTCTCGAAAATCATCTCGGTTGATCTCAAGCAAGGCAAGAGCGGGCAACTGGGACTTGTGCGGGTCCAGCACAGCATTACGCAGAGCGGGCGGCATTGCGTGACTGAATTTCAGGACATTGTCTACCGTGAGGCGGCGAACGGACCGCAGGGCATCGCATCGGCACTGGACTGTCCTGAAGGTGCCGTCGAAAGCCGTGTAATACTGCCGGATACGGTCACGCTCTTTCGCTATTCAGCACTTACGCGTAATGCGCATCGCATTCACTATGACCGGGAGTATGCGCGCGCGGTCGAGGGATATCCGGGCCTTGTCGTACACGGCCCATTCACGGCAATGCAACTTGCGCTTTTCGCCAACAACATCCGCGGCGGAGCACCGATGAAAGCATTTTCGTTTCGTGGAACCAGCCCCCTTTTTGACGAGCAGCCATTTCAAATTCACGCGAAACCAGATCGGAATTCCGAAGTTCTTTGGGCCGAACGCCCGAGTGGCGGCATGGCGATGACTGCCCTTGCCGAGTATTGAAGCAGCCGGCCCGGGAGCTATTCGATCATGGTTACTGCCTGGCTCAAGCCAGCTCGGGTTGTCCGAAATCGGTTCACTGGCGCGCCAGTATTTTCATAGCCAAAAGATACGCCGCACAGGAACTGGTGGTTCTCTGGCCAGTCACATTGCGTGCGTATGAAATCTGCATGACTCGCCAGTGCCGCCTGTGGAATTGTTGCCAGCCCGAGGCTTTGCGCGGCGTTCAGTAAATTTCCCACATAGAGGCCGCAATCAAGCAAGGCATAGGGGCCAAGGCTTTTGTCGGTCGTGATCAGAGCGACGTGTGGCGCGCCAAACAGGCGAAAATTCTCCAACATCTGGCGGGCGGATCCCTCTCGATCCTGCTTTTCAATGCCCACAGCATTGTATAGCTGCATCCCACATTCCCGTCGCCGCAAGGCAAATTCGCCCTGATAGGTTTCCGGGAAAGGGATATCAGGGGTATGGCCACCCAAGTGGGCATGTTCGACCAACCCCGCCCGAAAGCGATCGATGGCAGCTCCGGAAAGCACAGTCACATGCCACGGTTGAACATTGCACCACGACGCAGATTTTTGCGCGAGCGTAAGCATGCGAGTGATGATGTCCGTTGGTACAGGCTTGTTTAGAAAGCGGCGGCAACTGTGCCGTTCGTTCAAAATTTGTTCAAAGGCTGTGGCCAGTTTTTCGGGTGTCATTCGCTTTCCCTGAAATGTCAGTGCAGATTTTTGGTATGCTATTGGGCTATTCGGCTTGCTTCGCAATAGCGTCTCTCAGGTCAGGATGTGTGATCCTGATCATTTGTTTTTTGCGTTCTTCAAGAGTAAGTCCACGCAAATCAGCCATGCCATATTCCGTCACCAAGATGCCAGCGTCAGCGCGAGCAATGCTGACCGGCCCTTTTAGGCTTGCGACGATAGAGGATATCAGTGATCCGTCGCGGGCCTTCCGGGCCGACGGCAAGGCGATAATAGGCAACCCATCGTGTGCCGCGGCCGCCCCGCGGGAAAAATCGGTGCCTCCGCCAACTGCGCCGATATAGCTTTGGCCCGCTCGTTCGGCGTTGGCCTGCCCTGTCAGATCGACCTCTAGTGCCGAATTTATTGATGTAAACCGGTCGATTTGCGCAAGCACTGGCAATGAGTGGGTGTACGTCGCAGGCGCCAGCCGCACCAATTCGGTATCGCGGCACATCCTGTGGGTCACTTCGGTTCCCGCAATCAATCCGGCCACGGAGACGCCTTTATCAAATGGTTTTTGCGAATTGTCGATAACACCGCTTTCGATCAACCGGGCCAGACCATCCACGAACAGGCCGGTATGGACGCCGAGCTGGCGATGCCCGTCCAGGGACTCGAGGATCGCCGCAGGCAACGTGCCAAGTCCGATCTGTAGGCACGCGCCATCCGGGACAATTTCAGCGATATAGCTGGCGATGGCCCGATGAATATCAGTTGCGGGGGCATCGGCGGGCGCTGGAACCGGACGTGACGTTGGGACAATGATGTCGATATCGCCAGGCCTGACCTCAACGCTGGCGGGCGTAGGGGGCACTTGGTCATTCACCTCTGCAATCACCAGACGCGCGGATCGGATCAAAGGCCAAAGATATTCACAGGCCAGACCAAAGCTGAACGTGCCCGGGGTTCGTCCGGGAGCCAGTTGTAAAAACAGAACATCAACGCGTCCGGCCAACGATGTCTCGAATTGGGAGTAGTGGATTGGCAGGATATCAAGCTGTCCGGTGCGGTGCAAAAGGCGGTTTCGGCCAGTACCGCAATAGGACATGAATTGGATTGCGTCGGCATGGGCCGGGTCCGTGGTTTCACTCCAGCTGATCCCGACAAATGCCTTCACGCCACCCAGTTCCTGCCGCTGGCGCATGAGTGTTTCAGTCAAGGTCAGCGGTTCTGCCGCCGCCTGTCCCCAGCAAAGTGTCTCGCCAGGTCGGATGTGATCAGCAAGCACCAGGTTCTGAACGGCAATGGTTTGAGGCTTCATGCCAGTTCGAAGACAGCGGCCATGCCCTGACCACCACCAATGCACATGGTTTCCAGGCCGTATCGCGCACCCCGTCGCTTCATTTCATGCAGCAGCGTTGTCATGATCCGCGTGCCGGTCGCCCCGATCGGATGCCCCAGCGAGATGCCCGATCCGTTCACGTTAAGGCGGGGGTCGTCACCCTCAACGCCCCATTCTTTCAATACTGACAACACTTGGCATGCAAAGGCTTCGTTCACTTCGATCAGGTCCATTTGGTCGACCGTAAAACCGGTTTTGGCCATGACCCGCGCCGTGGCAGGCACGGGGCCTATCCCCATATGTGATGGTTCGCACCCAGCGGCGGCCCATCCGTTGAGGAAGGCGATGGGTTCAAGCCCCAATTCGGCCAATTTGTCTTCAGCCACAATCAGGCAGGCGGCGGCGGCGTCGTTTTGCTGGCTGGCATTGCCGGCTGTGACGACACCGCCTTTCATGATTGCGCGCAGCTTGCCGAGGCCTTCGGGCGTGCTGTCGGCGCGAATACCCTCGTCTTCGGTCACGATGACAGGATCGCCCCGGCGCTGAGGCACTGCAATCGGCACGACCTCCTGGGCGAAGCGGCCGTCTGCCCATGCGGAGGCGGCTTTGCTATGGCTGGCCGCGGCAAAGGTGTCACAGGCCTCGCGGCTGATTTCATAATCACGAGCGAGATTTTCGGCGGTTTCCACCATGCCGGAAATCACGCCAAACCGATCAACCGGTTGTGAGCGTTCGCGGCCGCGGTCAAGCCGGTCATGGAACGTGGTTGAGCCGGCGCGTTTGCCCCATCGCATGTCAGTTGTGTAATATTCGATACGGCTCATGCTTTCGATGCCGCCTGCCAATACCACATCGCAAGCACCGCTTTGCACCATCATGGCGGCCGTGGCGATGGATTGCAGCCCGCCGCCGCAGCGCCGGTCCAGTTGCATGCCCGGCACCTCAATCGGCAGGCCCGATGACAGCGCAAGCCAGCGCCCGATGCAAGGGGTTTCGCCACTTGCATAGGACTGGGCAAAAACCGCATCTTCGATCTGCGCGGGGTCGATGCCGGTTTTCTCAAGAATCGCCTTGATGACGACGGCCCCCAAATCCTCGATCGGCAAATCCTTGAAGGCGCCGCCAAAGCGCCCGATCGGGCTTCGCATGGGGGCGACAATAGCAGCGCGACGGATCATTGGATATTCCTCTTAGTAGCTTCTGGGCAGATCCAGAATATGTTCGGCAATGAAGGACAGGATGAGGTTGGTTGAAATTGGGGCCACTTGATACAGCCGTGTTTCGCGGAATTTGCGTTCAATGTCATATTCTTCAGCAAACCCAAATCCACCATGGGTCTGGATGCAGGCATTGGCCGCTTCCCACGATGCATCCGCCGCCAGCATTTTAGCCATATTCGCCTCGCCGCCGCAGTTCTCGCCCGCCTCGTATTTGCGCACGCCTTCGCGCACCATCAATTCGGCGGCACGCATCGAGGCATAGGATTTGGCAATAGGAAACTGGATGCCTTGATTCTGGCCAATGGCACGACCAAAAACCTGCCGATCCTTGGCATAATTCACACCGCGTTCGATGAACCATTTGGCATCACCCACGCATTCCGAAGCGATCAACAGCCGTTCTGCGTTCATGCCCGTCAGGATATATTTGAACCCTTTGCCTTCTTCGCCGATCAACGCATCCGCAGGGATCCGCATGTTTTCGAAGAATATCTCGGTTGAATTGTGGTTCATCATCGAACGGATGGGCGTGATCTTCATCTGATCCGCGGGGATCTTGCGCATATCAATGATGAAGGTTGAAATTCCGTCCGTCTTTTTGGTCACTTCCTCCCTTTTGCTGGTTCGGGCCAGCAGAATCATCAGGTCGGAATATTCGGCTCTGCTGGTCCATACTTTTTGCCCGTTCACCACATATTCGTCACCCTCGCGTTTGGCGAAGGTGCGGATAGACGTGGTGTCGGTTCCGCTGGTCGGTTCGGTCACACCGAAGGCCTGAAGACGCAATTCGCCAGCAGCAATGCCGGGAAGGTAGGTTTCTTTTTGCTCCTGAGAACCATGGCGCAGGATGGTCCCCATGACATAAAGCTGGGCGTGACAGGCGGCCCCGTTGCAGCCCATTTCCTGAATGGTCTCAAGGATCGCCGCCGCAGCACTGAGGCCAAGCCCTGTTCCGCCGAATTCTTCGGGGATCAGCACCGAGAGGTATCCGGCTTTTGTCAAGGCATCGACGAATTCGGAAGGGTATTTCCGCGCGACGTCCAACTTGCGCCAATATTCGTCAGGGTATCTTGAGCAAAGCTTGCGAACCTCGTCACGGATCATGTCATATTCGTCGATTGTACTCATCCATCAAATTCCAATAATTGGTGTAATCGAACCTATCCCCGTGAGGCCGGGCTCAGATCGGATCCCAGGTAAAGACATGCTCGGAGCGCTCCAACGGATAGAACTGCGCCGCCATGGCAGGCAGGGCATGGTCCAACACCGTTTCCGCTGTCCAGCCTTCGGACCTGTGAACGGAACGCACAGGGCGCGGCTGGCTCATCAGCATGATTTCATTGTTACGCACTGTGAAAATCTGCCCCGATGGCGCGCGGTCATCACCTGAAAGAAGGGATATCGCCAGCGGGGCAATCTTTTCGGGAACCATTTGTTTGAATTTTTCGACGCGTGCGATCTGCTCGGGCGTATCTGTTGGCAGGGAACTGGTCATTCGGCTCCAGGCGAATGGGGCAATACAGTTGGATTTGACACCGAAGCGCTCCATGTCGAGTGCGATGGATTTCGACAAGGCCGCAATGCCCATTTTCGCCGCCATATAGTTGGCTTGACCAAAATTACCGATCAGGGCCGAGGTCGACGTCATATGCACAAATGCGCCGCTGCCTTGCTCTTTGAACAGTTGCGCCGCCGCGCGGCTGACATTGAACGAACCGTAAAGATGTACCTTCAAAACAGAGTCGAAATTTTCGTAGCTCATCTTGTGAAAAAACGTGTCGCGCAGGATGCCCGCATTATTGATGACACCGTCGAGCCTTCCGAAAGCTTCACTCGCGGTCTGAATGATCTTCTGGGCCTCGCCCGGTTCCGCCACGCTGTGGGTCGAAGCGATTGCCCGCCCGCCTGCCGCTTCAATCTCGTGCACGACCTTGTCGGCTGCATTGAGATCATCGGACTCGCCGCTTAACGATACTCCAATGTCGTTCACAACGACACAGGCCCCGGCCATGGCTGCCTGAACAGCCAGAGCTTTGC
Organism: Rhizobiaceae bacterium; assembly: GCA_029212415.1. Lineage (GTDB taxonomy): Bacteria > Pseudomonadota > Alphaproteobacteria > Rhizobiales > Rhizobiaceae > Hoeflea_A. The sequence goes on from JARGOF010000037.1 coordinate 27,145, forward strand.
CAATTCCGCCACCGGCACCGGTAACAATTACAACTTTATTTTTTAACACTGGAATCCCTCTTCGTTGAAGCTTATATAAAACCGGACGACCGGTATATGCAACATTCTTTTGCGTCCCAACCAAGGAGATGGGGCAGAAAGTCGAAACTGCAGTGCTTTAGTCATCGAACAGGCCAGTACAGATGGCAGGATAAAGGGGGGGAAAGGTGGAAGAACAAACGTTGTGGACGTTCGACAGGTTCGAGCCGGGACAATTATTTGGCACTATTGATGTGGCGATGGATGCGAAAAAACGCGCAGACTGGGTCTCCATTTACGGGAAGACTGACAGTGATCTTCTGCCGCGTGGTATGGTGGTTGCCGCTATGATGGAATCTTATGTCAGAGCCATTCAGCCGCGTCCCTCGGGCAATGTTCATGCTTCTCAGGTTTTGAATTTCTCCGACGTTCGTCCGAGGTGGGGCACGACCCTTTCGACGATGGTGTCCTGTACAGCAAAAGCAGAAAAGAATGGCCGCTTCTGGGTGGATTTCGGGATATTGGTCTCGGCTGACGCTTCCGAAGTTCTATCCGGTACAATTCGCTCGATCTGGGCCAAATGAGGAGAGGCAGGATGCTTCCTGAAAAGATATCAGACCTTAGCTTGCAAACCTCACACGAATTGGCGACGACTTATGCGGCGTTGAGTTTTGATTATAACCCCTTGCATCTGGATGAAGAATTCGCTGCCAAGACTGCGTTCGGTGCGCCTATCGCCCATGGCACAATGGCGTTGAATCTTTTACTTCAGGCCATTGAAAACGCATTTGGATCAAAATTGGACCATGAACACTTGGAGATTCGGTTTTCGGCTCCGGTAAAGGTAGGTGAGAAGATCACGGCCGGTGGGGTCCGCGCGGATGATGGATACTCGGTCTGGGTCAAAACCGAAGCGGGCGTAACAGTGATATCCGGCCTGCTGCGGTTCGGGCGCCAGCCATGACCGCAAACCCCTCTGCGGTGCGATATGATCTGCCGCTATTTGTACCTGCCAACAAACCTGAACGGTTGCCAAAGGCACTGGCGGCGGCCCATGACGCAGTGATCATAGACCTTGAGGACGCGGTTGCCGCTGCTGACAAGGAAGCGGCCCGGAATGCGTTATTTCACGCACGGTCAGCGTTGCAGAAAACGGATGTGGCCGTGTTTGTTCGTGTCAATGCGATAGAAACGCAATGGCACGCAGTTGACATCGGTCTTTGCGCTGAACTGCCGCTGGCGGGCATCATGCTACCGAAATCTGAATCGGGCGCGCAGATAGATCGGCTCCGGTCGGCGATTCCCGAGCGATTGATTTGTCTGGCCCTGGTCGAGACCGCTAAAGGTATCGATAATCTGCAAGAGATTGCGACGCGTGCTGATAGGCTGGCTTTTGGCTCAATTGACTACTGCGTCGACCTCGGGTGCGGTCACGACCGGTTGGCTCTTCTAGGACCACGACAAGCCTGTGTGACTGCCTCGAAACTCGCTGGTCTTCCCGCACCATTAGATGGGGTGACCACGACATTTCGAGATGTTGAAACGGTTCGCGACGATGCGGCCCATGCAGCAATGCTTGGATTTGGCGGCAAGATGCTGATTCATCCGGCACAGATCGAGCCCGCCCGCACCGGATTGGCGCCATCGCCTGAGATGGTCGCATGGGCCAATCGGATTCTGGCTGCCGGCACCAATGGTGCCACTGCGCTTGATGGCATGATGATTGACGAACCGGTCCTTCTCCGTGCGCAGGGCATTCGGGCTCGCGCGAAACGCACTGACACTCAACTTTGGAGGCGCCAACATGGGTGAACTGGTAAGCAGCTTTGAAGAGGGCATCCTTCATCTCTTGTTGAATGTGCCAAAAAAGAAAAATGCACTGACTGATATTCTCCGAACTGAACTGCGCGATACGCTTGCCGCGTCACAAGGCGATGCAAAGGTTCGGGCCATTGTCATTTCAGGTGCAGGCGGCAGCTTTTGTTCAGGTGGCGACATCTCGGCGATGACCGGTGACCCTGAGGTTGCGCGCAAACGTATGGCCATTCTTCATGAGGCGGTGCATTATCTGATGGCGGGTACAAAGCCAGTGGTGGCGGCGGTGAATGGTGCGGCATTCGGGGCTGGATTTTCTCTGGCACTGTGTTGTGATCAGGTTGTTGCCGATGATACTGCCCGATTCAGTGCTTCATTCGGACGGGTTGGATTGCCGCCCGATCTGGCGCTGTCGTGGAACCTGCCGCGGCGCGTCGGTGACGCAACCGCGCGATATATTCTGTTGTCCTGTGGAATTGTTTCCTCGCAGGAGGCTTCCGAAATCGGGATTGTGGATAAGCTGGTAGCGCCTGAGAGCCTTCTTGACGAGGCTAAGGCGCGCGCCAGGGAAATGGCCAGTTTCACACAGGAGTCCAAAGGCCATGTAAAATCTCTGGTGACCGCTGCGGCCGGATCGCTCGATGATCTTCTGAGCCGTGAAATGGATTCCTATATCGAACTGCTAAATTCAAAAGAGCACCGTGCGGCCCGTGAGGCCTTCCTGGCGAAGTAAAATCAGATCCCCCGTGGAATATTTGCTTCAAAGGCTGCCGGTCCTCGGCCATCTAGGTCTTGCCACATTATCTAATATGAATTAGAAAAAATGAGAGCAGGGAAAAACTGAAATTCGGATGAGCGAAATTTCCATTGATTTCCTTCATCATTTACTAAACGGAGTGGACGGGAAATGGTGCTTTTCAAAAGCTTCTTCGAAAAATGGAAAGGCCATACAGGATGATACTTCCAAAGAAATCAACCTATGAAGATATCCGAGACAGTTTTTCGTGGGATCTGCCGGAAATCTATAATGCCGCTGGGGATCTCTGCGACCGTCATGTTGGACGAGCCAATCCTGCATTGGTTTTTGACACCGACGCAGGTGTCGAAACCTATAGCTTTGCCGAACTGCAAAGCGATGCCAATCGGTTCGCGGGTTTCCTGACCTCTTGCGGCATAACCAAGGGCGCGATCATTGGAATTGTCGCCCAGCCAGCCTATGCCGTGGCTGTGACGCATATCGGCGCGTGGAAATCTGGTGTGATCACAAGCCCAATCGCGACGCTTTTTGCAGAGGACGCCCTGGTTTATCGTTTCAAAAGCGGCGATATCAGGCTCGTTATTACGGACCCCGAAAACGAGGGCAAGGTAAAGGCCGCAGCCGCACAATGCCCGTCGGTCGATCAGGTGTTGGTCTTTTCCCGTGATATGCCAAAAGGTGGGCCGCTCTGGGATGCTTTGCTGGATATGCCCACGAGTTTTGAAAATGTCCAGACCCGCAGCAACGATCCAATTTCGCTTAACTTTACTTCCGGGACGACGGGAATGCCAAAGGGCGTGTTGGCGCCGCATTCGCATGTACTGGGACAGGGTGCGGCGATGGAGTTTCTCTATGACTTTCCCGAACCGGGCGATGTCATGTGGTCCCCTGCTGATTGGGCGTGGTTGGCGGGTCAGATGTGCACGCTCGCAGCTGGTCTTTTCATGGGTATGACAGTGGTTGCGCGCCCACGCGCCGGTTTCGATGCTGCTGACGCATTCAGGATTCTTGCACAACATAAAGTTACCCATACATTGTTGATCCCGACCATGATGAAACTGATGCGTCAGATTCCCATTGCGGATCAGCGGCGGGAGGACCTGAAAATCAAGGTGGTATCGACTGGCGGAGAGCCCTGTGGAGCCGAGTTGTATCGGTGGGTGGCAGACGTTTTCGAGGCGCCTTTGAACGAAACCTTTGGGCAGACCGAATGCGCTACCATGATCTGCAACAATAGATCGGTGATGGATGCCCCGTTTGGATGTTTGGGAAAGCCGACGCCTGGCCTGCATGCCGTCGTCTTGGGCTCTGACGGGCAGGAAGCGCCACGGGGTGAGATCGGAGAGATTGCTGCACACTTGCCGCACCCGATCATTTTTACCAAATATCATGGTGATCCGACAGCAACGGCAGACAAGAAGTTGGGCAATTGGCTGATGACGGGCGATCTGGCGCGCTGTGACAAGGACGGGTACTTTTGGTATGTCGGTCGTGCAGATGATGTAATCACCAGTTCAGGTTACAGAATTGGGCCGAGTGAAGTCGAAGATGCCCTGCTCGGGCATCCGTTAGTCGCCATTGCCGCCGTCATTGGCTTGCCGGATCCTGAGCGAACAGAGCTTGTTTCGGCATATATTCAGCTTGTCGACGCGGAAGCCGGTTCTGATGCTCTCAAGGAAGAGTTGAAGCTTTTTGTGCGGGATCGACTGGCCCGGCATGAAATTCCGCGGATCATTGAATTTGTTGACAAACTCCCGATGACGGCAACCGGCAAGGTGATGCGCAAATCCCTGCGCACTCAGGTCCTGGCGGAAATAACCTGATGTTTGCCTGCGTCAGGTGGCGGGGGGCGGTGCAATCAGCCCGTTAAGGATCATTTCGGTAAAATCATGCGCAACGCTTGCGGCAGGACCGTTTTCCGGCTTGTACCACTCTACAGACCAACTCATGGCGCCAAGAATGAACATACGGATCGCCGAAAGGTTCAGGTCTTGACGCAACTGGCCGTTTGCGGCGGCATCACGCAGTAATTTGCGCCAGACCTCGCCGTATTTTGCTTCGTTTGAACTATGCAACGCCTGAATATGTTTCGGTACCTGGCCATTCAGCTTTGTATTGGCTCGCGCATATTCACTACGTTCAATCAGGCACCGCAAATGAACATCGATGGCTGTTTTCAAGCGGGTCAGGTTGTCGGTGCCCTCGGGCAATTCATCCAAACGGGCCATGACAGTCCTGTAGGTATAGCTTACACCCCGCGCCATTACCTCAGCGGTCAGTTCCTCTCGTGAGGAAAAATGATAGTAGATACTGCCCGTTTTGATCTCGGCAACCTTGGCGATATCGGACAGGCGGGTACGCGAAAACCCCTTGCGGCTGAATACAAAAGCTGCCGCATCCAGGATACGCTCACGCGTTTTTGCTGATTTGTTGCCTGGGATATCTGTAGGTTCCCCTTTCTCTTCCTCGTCGAGCGGCGTACCTGTGTTATCCATTTGGACCGTTATCCCTTCTGTGCATTCCATGCGCGCATCGCGGTATCGGATCAGACCGCATATCCCCCGTCTGCCATAATATGTTGTCCGGTCACAAATGACGAGTCCTCCGAGAGCAAAAACCCGACCAATTTGGCCACCTCTGTCGACGTGCCAAACCGGCGCAGGGCAATATTTTCGCGGGATTTTTCAAGGAATTTCTGATTGAATGATCCGGCATCAACCAGCGGTCCGAACATGCCGTCTTCAAGCAATCCAACACCAACGGCATTGGCGCGAACCCCGAACTTACCCTCCTCAACTGCGACCCCTCTGGCAAAAGTCTCGATCGCGGATTTTGGCCCGACCGACAGAATGTCCGTGGACGCATATCGTCCCAGTGCGGCGGTCGTTATCGCCACCATTGCGCCTTTGGTTTTGCGGAGATGCGGGATGGCTGCATGGATCACGTTATATGCAGCAAAAGTATCAGACTCAAAGGTCTTGCGCAGCAATTTTGGTGTCAGGTTGCTCATATGGACCATTTCAATAAATGGACCGTGGGCGGTGACAAGTGAGTGGATACCATCATGGTCCTTGGCCAATTGGTCCACGGTTGTGCTCACGGCTTCATCATCACGCAGGTCGAGTTCAATTGCGATAGCCACACCCCCGGCTTTGCTCAATTCCTCTGCCAAAGCTTCGGCTTTTTCGCGGTTGCGTAGATAGGTAAAAGCCACTCCCTTGCCGCGTTCAGAAAGCTCCCTTGCAATTGCGGCGCCGATCCCGCCGCTGCCGCCAGTTATCAGTGCGATGCCGTTGTGATCTGTCATGTCGTCCTTTATCCACCACCTGTTTCGGGGTATGCAAAAATGCAAACCATTTTTCGAATCATAAATCGAATTTCTGAACCCCTATGCTTGAAGCTGATATCCCGGAGCCATTTATAGGGTAGTTGTTTCACGTTGCCTCTTGCAGGTCAAAGTTTTTCTTATTAAGATTAGAAAATAGCGGCTCGCAGAAAGTGCCGATAACGCATTCGTAATGGGAGGAATACTATGAGTTTTTCAATGAAATTAGCCGGGGTTGTCGCGGGGCTTACGTTGCTGGCAGGGCAGGCGAGCGCCGAAACGACACTTCGCTATTCCAACTGGTTGCCACAGGGGCATGTCATTCTCGAGAATGCCATCAACCCCTTTATCGAGGAAGTGCAGGAAAAAACTGAAGGCCGCATTTCTATTGAGACTCTACCAAAAGTTATCGGTACGGTGCCTGGGCAATATGATGTTGCGGTGGATGGTCTGGCTGATATTGCCTTTATCATCATGGGCTACACACCCGGTCGTTTCCCGCTAAGCGAGGTGGTGGAATTGCCATTCGTCGGCAACGATCCTGAGGCAATCAGTATCGCATACTGGCGTGTCTATCATGAGCAGCTTGAAAAATACGGTGAGTTCAAGGGTGTCAAGTTGCTCAGCCTGTCGGTTGCCGCACCGTCGCATATTGTAACACGCAATGCCCCTGTCGAGGAATTCAGCGACCTGGCCGGCCTGAAAATGCGCAATCCAATTGCCAGTTTCATTCCAGCAGCCGAGGCCATGGGCACTGTACCGATCAACAAGCCTATCTCTGAAGTTTATGAACTTGCTTCCAGCGGCGTCGTCGACGGAGCCTTTGCCCCTTTGGACTCGCAGAAAAGCTTCAAGCTCATGGATGTGTTGCCTTATATGACCATTGTTGAGGGTGGTTTGTTCAGCCCCGGTTTGGCCTTGGTGATGAATCTGGAGAGCTGGAATGCTCTTAGCCCCGAAGATCAGCAGATCGTCATGATGGCGGCCGGCGAAAAAATGGGCGGACGGATTGGTGCTGGATACGCTGCCGCGGATAAAGTTGCGCGGACCGAAATGGAAGCAAAAGATGGGGCAATTGTACAAATGGCCAGTCCTGAGTTGATGGCCGCATTGCATGAAAAACTCGACTTTGTTCGCCAAGCATGGATTGAAAAGGCTAGGGAGGCCGGCGTTGAAAATCCAGGGGCCATTGCAGATGCGCTGCGCGATACCGTTGGTTTGTTGCAGGAATGAGTGAAGATAATCGCTCTGTCAGACCGGCCCGAGGAAAACCTCGGGCCGGTTTGCTGCGTGTGTTGAACTGGCTGTCGGGCGCTGCCTTGCTGAGCATGATGGTCCTCATGACGCTGGACGTTATGGGCAGGGAACTGCTGGGTCGCCCGCTGGTTGGCGCGCTTGAGCTGATAGAACTGACGCTTGTCGTTGCAGTATTTGCCGCCCTCCCGATGGCCTCCTGGCGAGAGGACCACATTGTTGCTGATCTGTTCGATCCGATCCTCAGCCCCTTTGTGAAGCGGATATTGCGTGCTTTCGGCTGTTTGTTGGCCGCGATTGTGTTCGCGATTGTTTTGCCCACGCTCTGGAAGCTGGCCAAGCGAAGCGAATCTTTTGGCGATACAACCCCGCAACTCGGTCTTCCGCTATCCTGGGTCATATTTGTAATCTGCGCCTTGTGCGCAATAACGTCACTGACGTTTCTCGTGCGAGCGGTGGTTGTGCTGCGTGATGCGCCGGAAAAAAATTGGGTTTGACCAAATGACTTTGGCCGCGATCGGTTTTCTGTTTGTATTTGCCTTGATATTTGCCCGTGTTCCGGTAGCGATTGCTCTCATAACCGTCGGAACTGCGGGCATGGCCTGGACTCTTGGCAGCAAGCTGGCGCTGGCTTCCTTGGCGCTGACGTTCAAGGAAACAACACTGACCTACACGCTGTCAGTCATTCCGCTTTTCATCCTGATGGGCAATATTGTGGGGCGTAGCGGGCTTGCCGAGGAATTATACGACGCAGCGCGTGCGGTTGTCGGTCGCTTTCGGGGCGGGTTGGCCTTTGCAACGATCCTGTCCTGCGGTGGGTTCGCTGCAGTGTCTGGGTCCAGTGTCGCCACGGCTGTCACCATGTCACAGGTGGCCGTGCCGGAGATGCGAAAACGCGGGTATTCTGACCGACTGGCAACCGGTGCTGTCGCTGCAGGGGGGACTTTGGGTATTCTGATTCCGCCGAGTGTCATTATGGTTATCTATGGCGTCGCGACGGAAACCCATATTGGCAAGCTGTTTTCCGCTGGCCTGATTCCGGGCTTGTTGGGGGTTGTCGGCTATTGTCTGGCGATTGCATGGACGGTTTGGCGAGATCCCGTATCTGCACCTGCTGGCGTTCGCGTTCCGCTGGAGGAGGCGCTGCGTGCATTCGTCAAGGTCTGGGCCGTATTGTTGTTGTTCGTGGTCGTGGTTGGCGGCATTTATGGCGGCATCTTCACGCCGACTGAAGCCGCGGGTATCGGGGCCTCGTGCAGCTTGCTGATCTCGATCCTGAGGCGAAAGCTGTCATGGTCCATCTTCGGCCGCATTATTGTTGAGAGCACAACAACCACCGCCAGTATCTTTGTCATTCTTATCGGCGCAACCGTCTTTGCCGAATTCTTGAATTTCACCGGCGCCCACGAGAGCGTGCTCGCCGTGGTGCGCGACGGAGAATTGGCGCCGTGGATGGTTATTGCGATAATTCTTGCGATCTATCTGGTGCTTGGTTGTGTGCTGGAAAGCCTGTCTATGATGCTGCTGACCATTCCATTGTTTTTCCCGGTCGTCATGGGGCTGGGATACGATCCCGTTTGGTTTGGGATCATAGTCGTGATGGTGGTCGAGATCGGGCTGATCACGCCACCATTCGGCATGAACCTGTTTGTTCTGCGATCTGTGGTGACAGATGTTTCGTTGATGACGCTCTATCGTGGCGCGGTTCCCTTTGTTGTGGCGGATTTGGTTCGTCTTGTGTTGATCGCGGCCTTTCCAGTGCTGGCGCTGTTCCTGCCGGACCTGCTGTTTTGATCACCAAAGGCGATTGTTTTGGGAAAGCCGCTTAGGTGCGGCTTTTGATCATTTCGCGGGCGATAACGATCTGTTGGATCTGGCTTGTTCCCTCATAGATTCGCAGCAAACGCACATCGCGATAGAATCGCTCGATCTGACTGTCGGCCATGTATCCGGCTCCGCCAAAAACTTGCACAGCTCTATCCGCAACCCGGCCCGCCATTTCGGTGGCAAAGTACTTTGAAATTGCGGCGTCCATCACCGCCTTGCCTTGTTGATCGTTCAGTTGTGCGGTTGCGCGCGTCAGGGCACGTGCTGCCGCAATCTCGGTCTGGCTGTCAGCAAGCAGCGCCTGGACCAACTGGTGTTCGCAGATCGGTTTGCCAAATTGATGGCGTTCCATTGCATAGGCGGTTGCCATGTCAAGCATGCGTTGAGCCGTCCCTACTGCCATGGCGGAAATGTGGATACGGCCCCTGTCGAGCACCTTCATCGCGGTGCGGAAGCCCTGGTTGACCCTTTCTGGCCCGCCGATGATCGCCGAAGCGGGCAGGCGCACATTGTCCAGAATGACATCGCAGGTTTTGGTGCCGCGCTGACCCATTTTACGGTCAACCGGCCCCAGGTGGATGCCGGGTGTGTCCGCAGGCAGAATAAAGGCCGTCACGCCGCGCGCGCCGTCTTCAATATTTCCGGTTCGCGCCAGCAGCGTAAAGATATTTGCGCGGGTGGCATTGGTAATGAACCTCTTCGTGCCGCTGATAACATAGTCATCACCATCGCGGACCGCGCGAGTGCGGATATGTGCAGCATCCGATCCGTTGTCTGGCTCGGTCAGGGCGAAAGAGGCGATCAGTTCACCTGATGCAAGGCCGGGCAGATATGTCTCTTTCTGTTCGGCGGTACCATCGAAAAATATGCCCTTTGCTCCAATGCCAACATTGGTGCCAAGCAGCGAACGAAATGCCAGGGAGGCATAGCAAAGCCTTTCGACCAGGCGTGCTTCTTGCGCCGTGTTCAGTCCCAACCCGCCATATTCGGGCGGTGTACTGAGGCCGAATAGCCCCATATCGCGCAGTTCCTCAATGATCTCGGCGGGGATGTCGTCCTCTTCCTCGACGCGGGTTTCGTTGGGGATCAGCCGTTCGGCAACAAATCGGTCCACGGCGTCAAGAAGCTGCAGGAATGTTTCTTCGTCAACCGCGTCTGTGGCAGAGATAATTGGCTTCTGGTCATCATGTGTGGGCATTCGATCTGTCCTTGCTGTTGCAGCGCTGTCGCTTTTGATAACAAGCGCCGCAAAAAATTGAAAGTAATTTAGAAAAAATCATATGCAATGCATTACCCAAGTTGGATATATCTCTAAATGCAGTCAAAATTTGCGGCCTATATGCAGCGAATTGACGATAAATCTGAGAATCTGCAAAAATCCTCCAAGATGCCTTGACCACGTAGGGTCTCGGTTTTAAAACCTTGATTAGAAAAATGGGACAGGCTAAATATGCGCATTGCGGTGATAGGGGCGGGGGCATCAGGTATTGCAGCGGGTGTGAATCTGCTCAATGCCGGGTATCGGGACTTCGAGATTTTTGAAAAGGCCGAGGATGTCGGGGGAACTTGGCGCGACAATGTCTATCCTGGTGTTGCCTGCGATGTGCCATCGCATCTTTACCGGTTTTCCTTTGCGCCAAAGGCAGACTGGACCATGGAGTATGCGCCGGGAGCGGAGATCCATAGCTATATGAGCCAGGTCGCTGCTGACAAGGGACTGGCGTCGCATATTCATTTTGGCGTCGAGATCTTGCGGTTGGAATTTGACGGCGCAGGATGGATTGTCACGACCAGCCGTGGCGGTGAGGGCCGTTTCGACGCGGTAATTTCGGCCATGGGTGTGCTTCACAAGGAGGTCTATCCCGACATTCCCGGGCGCGATACGTTTGTCGGCCAGAGTTTCCACAGTTCAAAGTGGCCCGTAAAGGCGTCGCTTGACGGCAAACGTGTGGCGATTATCGGCACTGGTTCGACCGCGGTGCAGATCTTGCCAGCCATTTTGGACCAGGTGAAAAGCGCCGCAATGTTCATGCGCACACCACAATGGGTTTTCCCTTTGGTCAACAAACCCATACCCGAAGAAAAGAAGGCTGCATTCACGAGAGAGCCCAAGCGCCTGAGTAACCTCTATGCCTTTCTCGGTGAGCGGCTTAATCGGGGGCTTGCCGCATCTGTGGTCGGGCTCAACGAAGAGGGGCTGCGTGAGATCCGCGAGGCTTGCGAGCGTAATCTGCAGGAAAATGTCGCCGACCTGGAGCTTCGCGAAAAACTGACTCCGGATTATCAGGTCGGGTGCAAACGCCTGGTTGTCTCAAGCGCGTTCTACCCGGCAATTCAGCGTGAGAACGCAGAGTTGATCACTGACGGGATCGCCGCGATTGAGCCCACCGGCATTCGCACCGAAGATGGAAGGTTGCACGCTTTTGATGTGATCGTTTATGCCACAGGGTTCGACCCGTTCAATTTCCACCGTCCGATGAAAATTATTGGTCGTGATGGTCTTGATTTGGACGAGGTCTGGTCGGAGTCGGCTCAGGCATTGCGATCGGTGATGGCGCCGGGGTTTCCCAATCTGTTTTTTATCGGGGGTCCGAACAGTCCCATCGGCAATTTTTCGTTCTTGCTGACTGCGGAAACGCAGATTGGCTATATCATGGGGCTTCTGGCCGAGATTGGCCGCGAAAGTCCGGGCAAAATAGAACCTAGGGCGGACGTGACCGAAGCATACAACCGCGCAATCGAGGTCTCGATCAAGAATACGATCTGGGTCACTGGCGGATGTAACAGTTGGTATTTCGACCCAAGCGGCAAGGTGGCGTCGTGGCCATGGTCCTACGAACGTTTTGAGGCTGACCTGCGCAAACCAGACAAGTCGGAATACATTTTATCATGACTGGTTCCGCGATCAAATCCCGTCTGCTGACGCAAGAGGGTATCGTGTTGGCCCTGGCGCATTTTGTTGGATTGTCTGTGTGACCGAGGACCGCAAATTTGACGGGTTCTTCGAAACCGTGTCGATTGATGACAGCGCCACGGTGGTCGGGCTGTCAGGCGGCAATCAGCAAAAGGTGGCGATTGCCCGGTCGTTGCAACAGGGGCCAAGGGTTGCAATCCTGGATGAGCCCACACGGGGCGTAGACGTCGAAGCCATCGCGGAAATCCACACTGCAATCCACATTTTTGCCGATGCGGGATACGCCGTCATTTTCATCTCGCCCCACCTGCCTGAAGTGATGGCCATGTCCGACCGCATTCTTGTCTCGCGCGCCGGCAAGATTGTCGAGGAACTTTCACCCCAAACCACAAGCGACGAACAAATCTTATATGCGGCGGTTCATGAGGACGCCCCCCAAGAGGAGAACAACCATGTCAGAAACAACCGCTCACAGCATCAGCCTCCCGCCACAACTCAGCCTGCAAGGACGCCGCGTTCTGGTGACAGGGGCGGCAAACGGCATCGGTCGCGCAACCGCGCTTTGCCTTGGCACTTTGGGGGCAGATCTGGTGCTGGCCGACATTGCCCCGCTGGACGAAATTTGCCGGGATTTGAAGGCTGTTGGCGCGAGTGCGACACCGGTTCAGGGCGATTTGCTTAGTGCAGACTATTGCCGTGATCTCATTAATCGTGGCCCCTATTTTGCCTTTGCAAATGTCGCGGGTGTATTTCAGGGGCTACCGGACCAAACCCCGGACGAGGCCTTTGACTTTGTAATGCACGTTAACGTGCGCGCGCCTGTCGTGCTGGCATCCGGGATCATCGAGCAGATGGCCGAAGCGGGCGAAGGCTATGTCGTGATTGTCGGCTCGGCGGCAGGGCGCAATGGCGGGGCGTCGAACGAAGCATCGCTGTCTTATGCAGCCTATGCCGCCTCAAAGGGCGGCGCGCATACATTGGTGCGTTGGCTGTCGCGCCGTGCAGTTGGCAAGGGTGTTCTGGTCAACGGCGTTGCTCCGGGCGTTGTGCGAACACCACTGTTCGAGAAGGTGTCGCAGACCATCAACTTTGACGAGGCGGCCTTGCCCATAGGTCGACTGGCAGACCCTTCCGAGCTGGGCTGGCCCATTGCGATGATGTGTACGCCCATGGCCTCTTATATCTCGGGTGCAGTGCTCGATGTGAATGGTGGAACATTTGTGGGGTAGGCATGTTGTTTGAGCTTTCGCAATATACCCCAGCCGCTGGATTGCCGGATAAGGCCGCGTTGGCCTTCAGCCGTGTCCGGGCGATAATCGACCCCCATGCGCTGGGGATCTGGCAGCCGGACGCGGGGTCAGGAATCGCGCCCTATGTTTCGCTCTCTGCCTGGCATGATTTTGAACACCGTGAAACAGTCCATCAGGCATTGCGCGAGGATCGTGAATGGATCGAAAGCAGCGCGTCTTTGACGTCTTGCGAACACTGGATCGTCGCGCCCAGCAACGTTGCTCCGGAACAGATTGGTCCGACACAGACGGACGAGATCTATGAATTTCGGATTCAAGAGGTTGCCAACGGGTCGCAGGCCGCAGCCGGGCAAAGTTTTTGGGATGTTATCAGCCGTGAGATCAAACGGACTGGGGGTAGGATCATTGGCCAGTTCGATATCGTGCTGGGCCCGAACAGACCCGTCTTTGTCACGATACTGGCCTGGAGCGATTATACTGCTCTGCATTCCGGCTGGCAGTATTTGGATCGTTCATCGGAATGTGCCGCGCAACGCGACAGTGAAATGGCGGAGCTGGGACGCTCCTACTTTGATCGTCCGGCGCAATGGTTGATGCGGAGCATGGTCAAATGACACAGACAGTCAGCCGTTACTACGAATTGCGTCTGTATCGCATGTTACCGACACGCATGCCCGATTTTCACGAGTTATTGGGTCTGCAGGTTCCGCCATTGTTTGAGAAATGCGGTGTAACCCGGCCACTGGGTTTCTGGCAGTCCCATGCTGGTCCCTATGCGCCCTTGTTCGGGTACATCATGCCGTGGAATTCGATCGACGACCGTATGGCGGCATGGAAGAAATTCTATGCCGATAAAGTCTGGCAAAAGAAGTTGGCGGCGAATTATGCTGGTTCCCAGCGGGTCGACAGGCCCAGTGTGTTGATTCTGCGCCCATCGGATCTGTGGCGCAACTATCGCGGACAGGGCGCTGTGGTCGATATGACTGGCGTTCACGAAATGCGCTTTTATCGGTACACTTCACATGTCGGTTCAGGGGAGTTGGATACGCGGATTGCGACGGCGGTTGACAACGGCGCAGAGGTGCTTGGCCTCTTCGACGCCGAAATAGGGCTACCCACCAATACATGTGTCGCGATGCTCGCGTGGCCGGACGAGGCGCAACGGCTAATGACGCGGACCGCTGAAGCGGCGGCGCATCCGCCCGCCGATTTGCAGACACAGGTGATGTACCCAATCCCCTATGGCTTTCCTCGAACAGGATTGTCCCCCCGGTTGGATGATCCGGCCGGGCAGGGGGCTGACATTGGTCAGATTCAGACCTGAGGCGGTGCGCCTGCCGCCATCTCAGTGGTAAACAACCGCGCGATCCGCCGGCACAATTCCTTCGGGCTCACTTCTCCTGAAGGGCGATACCAGATATCTGTCCAGTTCAGCATACCAACAAGAAGCATGGCATAGAACCTCAAGGCTTCCCTGGGGTAGTCTTCGTTGAGCCGCCCAAGGCTTTCGGCGATCAGATCGACAACTTTCCGCTGGCGGTCGACCACGTCCTTTTGGGATTTTCCAGGGAGGAATTTCAGGTCGTTGATGCTGACGAGATGCTGACGCCGGGATTGCGCGGACTTCATTGTGTAGGCTTCGAGGAGTGCAATAAACGCATCTTCCGGGGAATCCTTATGCGCCACGGCGTCTTCGAGACCGCGCAGAAGATTGTCCATATGTTCATCAATAATGGCGCGAAGGATGTCGTCCTTGGTGGCGAAATAGTGATAGAGCGTGGATTTTTTCAATTCGCATTTCTTGGCAATGTCCTCCATTTTCACAAATGGATAGCCGGAATTTGCGAACAACGTTCCTGCGGCGTCCAGGATTCTTGCCTCTTTATTTGCATAGTTTCCTGTTCTTGGGGTGCGCAATTTGTGTAGTCCCAATCCTTTTTGATCAATGCGAACGCACCGGTATCCTCGGCAAGCAGGCGCTCACTTGCTTATCTGATCCTCGCATGTCTCGTATCGCTATTCCGGGCGGCCTTTAAGAAAAGCGTTCCCGCTGAGGCGCAGATTCGATATCCGTAAACATAACATTTCCAATGGTCAAGTTGTGCAAGCCGGGCAGAAGGATACCTGTTGACAGGTTGAATTGCGCACGATATTTCCATTAAATACCGACCGACGCGTCGGTCGATAAATATTCGAAGAGCAGGTTTCAACAATTCCTCTGGTCCACAAAATTTCGGTTGCCAGGTGGTTCGCGAATCAAACATGGGGAAACAGAATGATTGACTACGACGAAGATTTTCTGACCAGCGACTACCGGGAATTCCGGGCGCAGTTGCGAAAGTTTGTTCAGAACGAAATCGTGCCAAATGCCGACAAATGGGAAGAAGCCGGCACGACCCCGTTGGCGATTTACCAGCGGATGGGAGACCTTGGCTTTCTCGGGCTTTCTGTCCCGGCAGAATTCGGCGGTGCCGACCTGGATGCCATGGGAACCATTGTTTTCGGCGAAGAACTCGGGCGGTCCGGGTATGGTGGGTTCGCATCTTCGGTCACTGACCATGCGGATATGGCGCTGCCGGTGATTGTGCATGCCGGGAACGACGAGCAGAAAAAGCGGTTCATTCCCGATATAGCAGCAGGGCGGCGCATCATGGGCTTTGCGGTTACCGAACCCAGCGGGGGTTCTGACCTCAGGCGCATGTCAACCACCGCCACGCGGGATGGTGAGGAATGGGTATTCAACGGGCAAAAGACCTTTATCACCAATGCCATTTCCGCCGACGTTTTCGTCACTGTTGCCAAGACCAACCCTGATGCCAAAGGAGCCGGTGCCTTTTCGCTGTTCGTCGTCGAAAAAGGAGGGCCGGGTTTTACCGCTGGCCAACCATTCAAGAAAACAGGCTGGCGTTCCGGTGACATGAGCGAGCTTTTCTTTGAAGATTTTCGCGTGCCCGCCGCGAACCTGATTGGAGAGGAAGGCAAGGGGTTTTATACATTGCTAAGCCGACTTGAGCGCGAACGGATGAGCCTTTCGGCGCAATGTATCGGCGCGATGGAACGGGCAATTGAAATTACGCTTGAACATTTGAAAACCCGTCAGGCCTATCGTGGAACGCTCTGGGATTTGCAATCGATCCGACATGAAATGGCCGAACATGTCAGTGATCTGGCAGCCAACAAGCTTTTGATCTATCAGGCCGCAAAAAAGAAAAACCGCGGCGAAGATGTCCGGCTGGAAACGTCTATCATCAAGGCGAGTGTACCGAAATTACTCAAGCGCGTGGTTGATGGCTGTGTTCAGATGCACGGTGCCTCGGGGTATATACAAGGCACCGAAATCGAACGGATTTGGCGCGATACACGTCCGCATTCGCTTGGCGGGGGTGCGACCGCAGTCATGCTGGACGAGATCGCGAAGCTGCTGTGATTCCGATATTTCCAGTGTTGTCGGCCATCGGGGGGTGCCATGAAGGTTCTCATCGTTTGCGCGCATTTTGACGCCAAATCATTCAACGCGTCACTTCTTGAGACTGCAATCGATACGCTGACGGCTCAGGGTCACGAGGTTCGGGTTTCCGACCTCTATGCGATGGACTTTGATCCGGTCACGCGTCCCACTGATTTCTGCTCGCCGGAAAACCCCGATCATATCCGCTATGACACCGAGCAACGCCATGCCGTTGAAACCGGAACGCTGCCCGAAGACGTGAAAGCAGAGCTGGAAAAGCTTTTGTGGTGCGATTTTCTGATCCTTCAATTCCCATGGTACTGGTTCGGCCTACCGGCAATCATGAAAGGCTGGGTCGACAAGGTATTTGCGATGGGCGCGGTCTATGGCGGTGGTCAATGGTACAATCGCGGTGCGCTTGGCGGACGGCGTGCCATGCTTGCCTTTTCCACGGGCTGTTTTCCCAGCATGTGTGGGCCGGATGGCATTAACGGTGACATGGATATCATTCTGTGGCCGATTCATAACGGTATTCTGCGCTTTACCGGATTCGATGTCCTGCATCCCCATGTCAGCTATTCGGTGAATTACAAGAGCGAAGATCAGCGGCGTCAGATGATCAAGGATTACGCAGTCCGGCTTCGCGGCCTGTCTGAGGAAGCCCCCATACCTTTCAACGATCGCGAGGATTTCACTCGGGATTGGCGATTAAAACCCGGCATCCCAGCCAAGTCTGTGGGACAAATCAAGACGGCCTTGAATGCGAGCGAGGCAAAAAAACCATGACCACCACCACGCAATCAACAACCGATATGGGGTCTCAGGAAAATCTGCTTTCCTATTTTCATCTGCCCGAAGCTATAGCCCTGCGCGACCGGGTCCGTGCCTGGGTGCGCGACAATGCAACCAATCAGGGCATGGCGTGGGAAGAACTGGGCACAACCCCAAAGGAGGTTTTTCAAAGCTTGGGAAGGGCCGGTCTGTTGGGGATGCGGCATGATCCGCATTGGGGCGGGACAAACCAGGGGCCGGTTGCATCGGTCATTCTGGCCGAAGAGCTTTGCCGATCGACATATTCGGGTATGGCAGAAGCGGTCATGATCCACGCGGATATGTCATCAACCCATCTGGCGCATGGCGGTTCTGACGACATGCGTGCGCGGCATCTTCCAGCGATGATCCGAGGCGCTGAAATCTGTGGCATTGCTGTTACGGAGCCGGAGGCCGGGTCCGACTTAATCAATCTTGCAACACGCGCCGAAAAACGAGCGGGGGGCTATGTGCTTGACGGCACAAAGACTTATGTGACGAATGCGCTGCACGGCGATCTGATGGTGGTGGCGGCGCGCACCGATCCCGCGGCCAAACCAAGTCGTGGCATTTCACTTTTTGCCGTTTCGACGGACACCGAGGGCCTGTCGATCCGGTCTATGGCAAAAAAGCACGGGATGCGTTCATCCGATATTGCGATCATGGAATTTCGCGGCGCGCATATACGCGACGAGGCGTTGCTATATCAGGAAAACTGCGGTTTCGGCGCCATCATGGCGCGGTTTGAGGATGAAAGGCTGGCTGTGGCGGCCATGAGCGTCGGGATGGCCGAGACGGCTATACAATTGTCCGTCGATCATGTGCGTGCACGGCAGGCATTTGGCGGCACTCTTTGGGACTTGCAGGCCACGCGGCAACGCTTGGCCTGGCTAAAGACTCAAGCCAACGCCGCCCGTGCTTTGGTTCATGAAACCGCCATCAGAATGGCGCGGGGCGAGAATTGCCAATCAGAGGTGCTAATGGCCAAGCCATTTGCCGGTGAGGCGCTTCTCGATATCGTACGTGGATGCCTCCAACTGCATGGCGGGCAAGGGTATCTGGAAGGCGAGGCGATTGAACGCATCGGCCGCGATGCGCGCGTTATGACCATCGGCGGCGGCGCCACCGAAGTCCTGTTGGAAGAGGTCGCAAAAAGAATGTGACGCGGTCCCGTCCAAATTGGTCTTTCACCTGTCAAAGCCGAATTCTCAAAGGAAAATGAATTGACCCAACTCAATTTTGCAGACCCTCTCGACCTGCCCGAAGAACTGCGCATGATGCGCGACCAGATCCGCCGTTTCGTCGAAAACGAAGTTGTCCCCAACGGTGATGCATGGGAAGAGGCCGGCAAAATCCCACGCTCGGTTTTTCGCAAGCTGGGCGAGATGGGAATGCTCGGCATGCGCCACCCGGTAGACTATGGCGGCACCGATCTGGGGCCGGTGGCTTCAGTGTTGTTTGCCGAAGAGTTGGGCCGTAGCACTTTCGGCGGTGTACCGGCATCGGTTGTGGTGCATACTGATATGTCGGCCACCCATATTAGCCGCCGCGGCAACGAGGCGCAAAAACAAAAATATCTTCCCGGCGCGATTGCCGGTGAAAAGATTGCCGCTATCGCCGTCACTGAACCGGGCGCCGGTTCTGATGTTGCGCGGCTCAAGACGAGGGCCGTGCGCGAGGGCGACGATTTCGTTATCAACGGGTCCAAGATCTATATCACCAACGGTATTTACGCGGATTTCTATATCGTCGCTGCCCGGACCGATCCCGAAGCCAAAGGCAGTCGGGGAATATCGCTTTTCCTTGTCGACAAGGGCACGCCCGGCCTGGTCGTTGGAAAGAAACTTCGAAAACATGGCGACCTGTGTTCGGACACGGCTGAGCTCTTTTTTGAAGATTTGCGGGTGCCCGCTGAAAACCTGCTGGGCGATCTGCACAAGGGCTTTTACGCGATCATGGACAACTTCCAGAACGAACGCATGGTGATGGCCGGGTTTAGCATTGGCGCAAGTATGAAAGCACTTGAGATTACGCTCGATCACGCGCGGTCACGTGAAGTATTCAACGGGACATTGTGGGATCTGCAGGCCACCCGACAAAAGCTCGCAATGTTGGCCACCAAAGTTTCGGCGGCGCGCGCGCTGAATTTTCACTGCGCCTATATGGAGGAGCGGGGCATGGACTGTATTGCCGAGATTTCCCAAACCAAAGTGTTGGCCTGCGAAGTGCATGTAGAAGTCGTGAACGCCTGCCTTCAGCTGCATGGCGGCATGGGGTATATGCACGGAACCACTATTGAGAGGATGGTTCGCGACGCGCGGCTTCAGACGATCGGCGGCGGCGCGACAGAAGTGATGCTCGAAGAAATTGCAAAGAGGATGTGATGCCATGACGATCAAGGAACGTGTCATCATCGACCGCGATAACCATGTGGCGCATGTACGCATGGCACGCACAGATCGCGCTAACTCGCTTGACCTCCAGATGTTTCAGGCACTGATAGAGGCCGGAAAGGAGATTATTTCGGATACCTCAATTCGGGCCGTCATACTGTCGGGTGACGGTGAGGGCTTTTGCGCAGGCATCGATTTTGATGTTCTGAATGCAATGCAAGGCGGCAGTATTGGCGGAATCACGGACCTTGCTGCGCCAACCCACGGTATCTGCAACATATTCCAGTATTCCGCTTTTGTCTGGCAAACGGTGCCAGTGCCGGTGATCGCTGCAGTTCATGGCTATGCCCTTGGCGGTGGGCTCGAAATCGCACTTGGTGCAGACATCCGCTATGTGACGCCAGATACGAGATTTGCAGTCAAAGAGGTTGTGATGGGGCTTATTCCGGATGTGGGCGGAATCGTCTATATGCGCGATCTTGCCCGCGCTGACATTGTACGCGAATTGATGTTCACGGGCCGCGAATTTGATGGGAACGCGGCCGTTGAGTATGGTCTGGCGACCCGTACGATGGATGATCCTTTGGCCGGGGCATGGAGCACCGCCAAAGAAATTGCCTGCAAAAGCCCCGATGCCATCCGTGCCTTGAAACGCGTGGCAACACTGGGTAATGACGCGCGTTATCAACCTTTGTTTCTGGCCGAAGGAACCGAGCAACAGGCACTGGTGGGAACCGAAAATCAGACTGAGGCGGTGCAGGCTTACTTCGAAAAGCGTCCAGCGAATTTCAAGTAACCCTGATACCAGAGATCGATGATTATGACCCATCTGATGAGCCCAACCTGCCCTTCGGTTAGCCCGCTGGTCAGCGCAATGCGAACCGGGTCTTTCCGAAATTCATCCGTCCGTGTTCGCCCCATAGTTCATCTCCTTTGCTGCAATTATTGCTATCAAAGGAGCGGAATAAAACCGCGACAGGTCCACAAGTTCTCGGATCGTGCACGGGAGAAAGAACTTGCTGCACTGACCGACGAAGAAGCCCGCCGCATCGAAGACATCTATGACGAGATATTTTGAGCGGCGGACTGATGAGCAATGCGTGGCGAAATGACGAGAGAGTTCAAGATGCGCAGAGTCAACCAAAGCAGTTGCGTGCCCCCGCAACCAATATTCCTGTAAAAATTTAGATATTTGCGCGGAATGGCCCTTGGTGGGCCTTCTGCCATTTGGGGTCCGTGCGCCACCTTTGCGCCACAGGATCCGCAATAATAACGCTCCCGATCAGTGCCTAATGGACAGATTGATCTGATTTCCTAAGAAAGTAATTTTGCCTCATCATCGCTATCAAGGAGCAAATGATGAGACGCAAGAACGAACGTTTTCCCGATGATGCAGATCGGGGGGTGAGTATAGTATTGCTTAACTGTGCTGCCATGTAGGAAACATGTTCGCAAAGTTGAAATACTGGCGGCGCATAGCAACCAGATATGACCGCTGTGCCGATACCTTTATATCGGCAATCTGAATCGCAGCAATTTTCATTTTATGGATCACTCAATGAGTCCTGAGCCTAAAGTCACCAGATGTACTCAAACGTTCCTATCCCCCAATCTCTCAATAATTCTCTCTGCCACCATGCCGCCATTTTGACCCTTTCGTCCCAATAGGCAGCACGGTGGTAAGCGCGCCGGACTCCGTTGCCACTGACATGAGCTAACTCCGCTTCGATCGCGTCGGCATTCTACAAGCCACTTTCATTCCGCAACGTGGATGCTGTTGCGCGAAAACCGTGGGAAGTCGCTTCATGTTTTCCGAAACCCATCCGGCGCAAAGCCAGGTTCATTGTATTTTCGCTGATCGGCCGTTCGATCGATGTGCTGGAGGGGAATAGGAGGCGCATGTTACCAGTGTGGCGATTCTGCTCGCGCAAGATGTCAATTGCCATGGGCGCTAGTGGTTTCTTGTGAGAACGGCGCATTTTTGCACGCTCTTCGGGTATCGTCCACGTTGCCTTATCCAGATCGAACTCCGCCCATTCAGCCTGCCTTAGTTCACCTGGGCGCGGATAGAGAAGGGCCATCAGCTTCATGGCTGCACGGGTTTCATTCGTCCCGGTGTAGGCCCAGATACTCCGGATCAGTTTGGCGAAAGCCCCCCAATCAGTCACAGCTGCTCGATGCGTGACCTTTGGAGCACTGATGGCGCCTTTCAAACCAAAGGTCGGATCATTGCTGACCCGGGCCGTCGCAATTCCATAGCGGAACACCTGACTGATCACGGCACGGAGCCGGCGCGCGGTCTCATAGTTTCCGAGCGCTTCAACACGACACAGAGGCACCAGAATATCTGCCGCGTTGATCTCGCCTATTGGCTTGTTTGCAGATCCTTGAGAGCCAGCCCGATCAACCAGCGCTTTTTACTCAGCGTCGCTTCCGATTTCCCCTCGCGGGTGTTCTTCTCCAGGAACTCATCGGCCAAAGCTGCGAACGTGTTGGTCTCGGCTTCTGCCTTGGCGATTTTGTCCTGCTTCTTTTTAAGAGACGGATCGTTATTGTCTGCAGGCAGCTTTCTTGCAGCATCCCGGTGCGCACGCGCTTGGGCGAGGGAGACATCCGGCCAAGCACCAAAGGAGAGTTGCTTCTGCTTGCCACTGTAGCGATATACCATTCGCCAGAGCTTGCTGCCGCTTGGATTGACGACCAGCAACAACCCACCGCTGTCTCCGTGTTTGGTTGGCTTTTCGCCCGGTTTCAGGGCGCGTATTCGAGCATCATTTAGCGGCATATGTTTGGTTTCTGACTCGCGAGTATTATGGCATGGGAGCAGAATGCCATCAATAATGCCATCACATGTCGCTGGACGGTAAAGGACGTAAATTCGTCAAAATCCATAA
>JARGOF010000080.1 GCA_029212415.1 Rhizobiaceae bacterium
ACCAGTATCTCTTAATCTTTCACAAGAACTGGGAAATCATAAGACAAGCGCTTCAGCAACGCAGTTCAATCAACTGCCGACACGCAGTTCGGCAAGACGGGCTAGGCACGCTTCGTCGACATGATCGAGTTCGGACAGCGTGTCTTCAATGTCCTGACGCTTCTGATTGAGCTGCTTGCGCTTTTCGGCAACGCGCGTCATCATCAGTTGCAACTGACCCAGCTCGCCTGGAGGGCCCTTGTAGATTTCGATGATCTCGCGGATTTCATTGATGGTGAATCCCAGCCGCCGGCCGCGCAGAATTTCCTTTATCAGGTGACGGTCAGCCGATCGGAATAGGCGGGTGCGTCCTCGCCGTTCCGGATGGATAAGACCTTCGTCCTCATAAAAACGCAAGGTGCGTGTGGAAACGCCGAATTCACGGGTTAATTCGGTAATTGTAAAATATTTGTGCACGTCGCTTCCCGCCGATTCATTCGCAAGCGACACTGACTTTCTTTTACGTAAAAGTCAATTTTTTGAATGTGCCATCAGGCAGGCAACATTGATTTTATATCATCGGCGTCTTTGTCACAACGCCACCCCGATCAATCCGAACCACCAGCCGGCAAGGCCGAGAAACGCAAAGAATCCGACAATATCCGTGACTGTCGTCACGAAAACCGCCGAAGCGATGGCCGGATCAACACCCAGTTTATCAAGCAGAAGCGGCAGCAATATTCCGGCCATGCCGGCAGCCAGCATATTGATGATCATCGCCAATCCGATCACCAGCCCCAACTCGCCACTGCCAAACCAGGCAAATGTCAAAACAGCAACAAATCCGGCAAACACAATGCCATTGAGCAGGCCGACAATGACTTCACGGCGGATGACCCGTCCGGCGTTGTAGATATCGATATCCTTGGTTGCCAGGGCGCGCACCGTAACCGTCAGGGTCTGCGTACCGGCATTGCCCCCCATCGAAGCGACGATGGGCATCAGCACCGCAAGGGCGACCATCTGCTCGATCGTGGCATCGAACAATCCAATGACTGCGGACGCCATGATTGCAGTCACCAGATTGACAAGCAGCCATGGAAAACGCGATCGAACGGTCGAAACCACATCGTCTGACAATTCTTCATCGCCGACACCGCCCAGACGTTTGATGTCTTCATCGGCTTCTTCCTGAATGACATCGACCACATCATCAATTGTCAGAACACCGACCAGGCGGTCATTTTCGTCAACAACAGCAGCGGACAGAAGGTCATATTGCCCTATCAGCTGCGCTGCTTCTTCCTGATCCATATCGACAGATATCTGCCTTTTTGTATCATGCATGATGCTTTCAATTTTCGTCTCCCGACTGCTGCGCAATATGCGGTCAAGGTCAACGGCGCCAAGCAACTTGAAAGTCGGATCTATGACAAAAATTTGTGCAAAGGAATCAGGAAGGTCTTCATCCTCACGCATATAGTCGATCGTCTGGCCAATGCTCCAGAAAGGCGGCACGGCGACAAATTCGGTCTGCATGCGCCGACCAGCTGTTTCCTCTGGATAGTCCAGCGACCGACGCAGACGAATACGCTCGGTGAAAGGAAGTTTAGCCAGAATTTCCTTCTGGTCTTCTTCGTCCAGGTCCTCAAGGATGTAGACGGCGTCATCGGAATTGAGATCACCAAGACCTTCGGCAATCTTGTCATTGGGCAGATCTTCGAAAATTTCGAGACGAATGGCCTCATCAACTTCGGTCAGCGCGGAAAAATCAAAGTCATCACCGACAAGACTGATCAGGGCATTTCTCTGCTCGGACTGCAGTGATTCAATCAGATCGCCAAGTTCGGATTGGTGAAGCGTGGATACCTGCTCTTTCAGAAAGAGAATATCACGATCCGCAATGGCGGCACCGATACGGGCCAGGTAATCGCCGCGGATGACCCCTTCGTCATCATATAATTCCTGACCGCCGTGTGCTGTGTCCCCGACTGCCGAATAATCGTTGTGATCTGTCATGTTATCCGAATCCGAAACGCTGCACTCCGATGGCTGCAACCTTAGAGCAAGTCATCCTCAAGCTAAATCATTTGATTCAAGAAACGTGCCGGAATCCCTTGATTCCGGCAGTTTTTCACACCGCCACGAGCCTGAGGAAGATCCATCTGATTACCATGACAAATATGGCAGATGCAGGACGCTCAATCTGATTGCAACAAAATACGTCCAAACAGATCCCGATCGACATTGCCGCCGGACAGAACCACGACGATTGTTTTACCGGCAAATTGCGCGCTTTGCTGCCTTGCCGCGGCAAAGCCAACCGAACCACCCGGTTCGACCACAAGTTTCATTCGCTCGAACAGCTGGATCATGCCGTCTTTCACCTCACGATCAGAGACCGCAAAGCCACCGGCGACAAGGCGCCTGATGATCTCGATGGTGATGATCCCCGGCTGTGGCGTGACGATGGAATCGCAAATGGTTCGGACGGTCACATCCGCCATTTCTCTTTTGTCAGAAACGATTGACCGTATGACGTCATCATAGCCCTGCGGCTCACCGCACCAGATTTTCGCATCGGGCAATGTTGCAGCAAGACCAAGCGCCAGACCGGACAGAAGACCACCGCCACCCACCGGGCAGAAGATCGCGTCGACCTCAATGCCCATCTGTGCGGTCTGTTGCGCAATCTCCAACCCAATCGTGCCCTGCCCCGATATAACGTCAATGTCGTCAAACGGCGGCACAAGCACCGAGCCGCTCTCCTCCACCAAACGTTGCGCGATCGCTGCCCTGTCCTCACTGTTGCGTTCATACAGAACGATCTGCGCTCCATAGCCCCGTGTGTTGTCTATTTTGATCTGCGGTGCGTCGCTCGGCATGATGATGGTTGCTTTCGCACCAAGCAGACCGGCCGCTGCAGCAACGCCCTGTGCGTGATTGCCGGACGAATAGGCAACGACACCGTTTTTCCGGGCATCCTCCGCAAATCTGGACAATTTCGTGTAGGCACCGCGAAACTTGAATGAGCCAGTTCGCTGCAGGCATTCCGCCTTGAACAGACACCGCAATCCGAGGGCATCATTGATCTGCCAGGATTCCAGCAATGGTGTTTTGACCGCCAAACCATCCAGACGATGGGCGGCATCTTCTATCAGGTCAATATTGATCGGAAGGTCCATGTTTTATCCCACCAGATGTTTTGAAAAAAGCGAAACCGGGACTGCAAGGTCAGGCTTGTGCAGCCTCGGCTACAAGATGTAGAAGCACGGCATCTGCCGTGGAGGGGCTGCAAGCCATCGGAAGATCATAGACAATTGCCAGACGCGTCAATGCTTTTACGTCCACGTCATGGGGCATCGGAGCCAGGGGATCAACAAAAAATATCAGCGCATCCAGAGCACCCTCGGCAATCAGGGCGCCGATCTGCTGGTCGCCCCCCAGAGGACCGCTCTTGACGGAACGAACCGACAAATGCGGATGGGCCTTGCTGATGCGTTGCCCCGTTGTTCCAGTCGCCACAATCGTCATATTTTCAAGATGATCGACATGTCTGCCAACCCAGGCGACCAAAAGGTCCTTGCGCGCATCATGCGCGATCAATGCCAGTCTGTTTTTCAGCATCATGTTTACCCTTGCAGAATGATCGGCTGAGCCCGAGATGGAAAAAATATTTGACCCCTATTCACGGCGATCAAACATCATAACAATGACAAGTTGTTCGACAGGGGCTATGAGCCATGGCCATGGCAAATATCTTGCCTACAATCAAATCAGTCCAATGTCGCCAGGAAGCCCAAAGTGAGCCAGTCAACCGTTCCAGACGCTCCGCAGTTCACCATGTTCATCAATGCCAGTCCCGTTGCCGTCTATTCGGTGCTGGCGGACATTGAACATCGACCACAAATACTCAGGTCTGTGAAACGGACAACAACACTGACGCCACTGCCGGTCGGCAAGGGCACACTCTTTGTGGAGCAAAATGTCTCGATTTTCCAGAGTTTCCAACAACAATTCCACATTGGTGCATTTTCTCCACCGGATAGAATTGAATTGACCCGCAAAAAAATGGGGTGCCAGCTGCGCGCAGATATCAAGCTGCGTCAGGATAACGACGGGACGCGTCTCACGACGACGGTGACGTCTCCAAATTCAGGCTGTGCGGGATGGATTGCCCGTTGGTTCGCGCGGCACTGGGCCGGCGAACTTGAACAGCAATTGAACGATATCAAGCGCTATGTGGAACCGCGCGCCAATCCGGCATGGCAGGCAAGCTTGCGGCCCAAAAAACAGTAGTGCAGGTCAGGATTCTGCGCGAACCACGGCGCCACCACGGTCGGCCAGGGTCTGCAGATCAGCCGGTTTCAGTTCCACTGATTCGCCACACCCGCAGGCGGATGTCTGGTTCGGATTGTTGAATACGAAACCGGACCGCAACGTCGTCGTTTCGAAATCCATTTCCGTGCCGAGTAGAAACAGCACGGCTTCGGGTGCCACATAGACACGGGCACCATCTTTTTCGACCATATCATCCTTGCTGTCGGAATCGCTCACCAGATCTACGGTATACTCCATACCGGCGCAACCGCCCTTCTTGATACCAATGCGCAAACCAACGGCCGGCTCCTTTGAAGCAGCGACGAGATTTTTGACACGATCAGCAGCTTTGTCCGTCAATGTCATGACTTCAAATCGGCCCATCTTCACTCTCCTTGGTGCCCTCGGGCAGTTACCATATCAGCAAAGCAACGTTCGATGATT
>JARGOF010000038.1 GCA_029212415.1 Rhizobiaceae bacterium
CTCGGCCAGTTTGCGGAAAAGCGCCACTGCTTTCTGAGCGGCCTCAAGTGCCGACTCGCGCTGACCCAGATCGGACAGCCTGCTCGCAAGGTTGCTCAGGGACCTTGCAAGATCTGGGGTAAAAGCATCGGCCCGCGCCTCTGCCAGTTTACGGAAAAGTGCCATTGCTTCCTGAGAGGCTTCAAGTGCTGCCTCGCGCTGACCCAAATCGGACAGCCTGCCCGCAAGGTTGTTCAGAGAGGCTGCTTGTTGAGCCTCAGTTAGCGAGTAGCGATCCATTAGCGCGTTTCGAGTAACCACCATCGCAAATTCTCGCAAAGCTAAGCTGTGTTCGGGCAAAGACTGCTCAAGCTGTCGTGCGTGGTTCGGATTTATGGGGTGCTGCTCGAGCCATTCGGATGCGAGCCGCCCAAGAGGGTCGCCGATGGCGGGTGCCAGATCCAGAACAAGCGCCAGTCCCCTTTCGGGATCACGGTTGAGAAGTTTATGCAAAAGTTTTCGACCGTGCCCTGCTGTTCTCCGCGCAATCCATGTGGTGCGCGTCAAGGCAGAATGGATCTGATCATCGCTAAGTCTGATCATATCAGATAATCGCTCATTGCGATCACAAGATGATCTCCGAGCAGATCAAGGCCAACCCCTTCAATTCGGCCATCTGGATGTGGATAGAGATCAGAAATGGTTCTTACCAAAGCTTGCAAAACTACGCTGGGCTGACCTGCAAGCAGGGGAATCTCAGCAATCAACTTCACTCCCGCCGACATATCTGGAATGGCACCCTGTAGGCCATAAAATGTCAGGTTGGTGGCCACAATTTCATGGGCCCTTTGCCCAAGCAGGACCTCCGGAACCCCATATCGCCGCGCTGCGCCTTCCCAGTATCGCCGTTCATGATCTAGAACCTTGTCAAGGATCTGTGTTTCACTCCCTGTCACGGTCGTTTCGTCTTTTGCAGCAAGTAGCGCCGCGAGAGAAAGAAGCCCAAAGTCCGGTGCTTCGGATTTCAGGCCCGGTGGATATACGCGGCCAGTCTCCGGAACAACCAACGCTTTACAAGCGTGTTGGAAAAATGCATCGGGATTTGCAACTGGCCCCAGCGGGATATCTCGTATTTCTGCGGAAGCACGTTCGGCCAATTTTTGATCTCGCAGAATCGTGTCGAAAACCTCAGTATGCTGACGCGCGATCAGAATGATTCTGATCAGCCCTTGTCTGTCCTCATCTATCGCAGCAACAGCCGCCCTCAAGAGTCTGGTGACTTCGTTAGGCCGGTTTTCCGCATAATCGACGATGAGACAAAGATCCCGGTCAGCCGCAAACGGCACCTCATACGGATCGCCGCTCCCTCCATTCGCAGCCCGCTGCAAAGCCGGAAAGTCAACAAACCCGGACGCCCATAGCGATTTGGTGTAGCCCGGGCGGATAGGTCCTGCATCCCGCAACTTTCCAGCCAGTTCGACCATCATCCGGGTCTTGCCCCGCCCAGAATCGCCGGTAATCAAACGAACAGCCAAAGGCGTATCATACTGCCCGCACCAGGTGAGATAGTCATCCAGTTCATCGTTGCGGAAATCAAAGGGGATGACCTGATAAGCTGGCAGCAATCGACCAGAGGTTAGCAAATGTTTTGGCAATGGTCGCCGGGGATCGGGAACCAGTTTTTCATCGGTTAATCGATCGAAACCGAGCTGTTGTTTTGCTGGATCGCTCAATAGCCGGACTATATCACCCGCACCGAAAATTCCAGCCACTGCCGCTGCGGAGTCAATTACCCGCTCAATCCGCTTGGACACTTATGGTCCCCCAAAATTACCAAATTTATATGAACCACAATGGCGGCGGATGTAGAAACGGTCAAGATACGACTTAAACGGTAATTGGAGCCTCTTTTGTATTTCAAATCTCAAGGCACTAAGATATGTCTTTTGACATAGATAAAAGCATTCTAACCGTGGCGAATGTCAGCATTCTTCAACCAAGGCATTTTATTTAGCGATCACAGCGAATTTCCGCATAATGCGCGCACAAAGCGTTAGGTGTCAGCAGGTCGCTCTTTACAGCATCACCAGCCCTCACAAACCGGCAAATCTATCGGCTATGGAAACGCCACTCCCCATCCCCTACCTGAGCGCTGCCTCAATATTCCCGCCATCTACCGTCAGTACGCCCGCCGTCGTGCGTTCCGCCATCACCAGGCTGAGGAAGGCGGCTGCGACGTGGTCTGCTGTGACTTCCTGTTTGAGCAGGTTGCCGGACATGTAGTCGGTCTCGCTGATGCCGCGGGCCTTGGAGCGGCTGGCGATCATGTCGTTGCTGAGCAGGCCGGAGCGGATGCGGTCGGCGTTGACGGCGCTGGAGCGCACGCCGATCTTGCCGTATTCCAGCGCATATTGCCGCGACAGGAACAGGGTTGCCGCCTTCGGCAGGCCGTAGGCGCCGAAATTGGCGCCGGGGTTGATTGCCTGTTTGGAGGTGTTGAACAGCAGGACCCCGCCGGTCTGTTGCAGCTTGAACAGCCGCACGGCATTTTGCGCGACGCTCTGGTGGGCAAAGAAATTCAGCTCGAAACTCTTGCGCAAAAGCGCATCGTCCAGCGTGCCGATTTCGCCCTGCCAGGCAGCACCCGCATTGGAGATGACGATATCGACCCCGCCAAATGCCTCTGCGGCCGTGTCGAAGGCGGCGCGCACGCTGGCCGGATCGGTGACGTCACAGGACACCCCCAGTGAACCATTGCCGATGGATTTGGCGACGGCTGCGGCTGCCGCCGCATCCAGATCAGCCACCACGACATGAGCGCCGGTTTCAGCCAGCAGCTTGGCGGTGGCCGCGCCGATGGCGCCGGCGCCGCCGGTGACCACGGCCACCTGTCCGGTCAGCGGCAGGATCTTGCGGCTTTTCAGCTTGGCCTGTTCGAGGGACCAATATTCCAGCTTGAACAATTCTTCTGCCGGCAGCGGATGGAAGCGGCCGATGCTTTCGGCCTCGGTGACGGTTTTCATCCAGACTTCGGCGACGTCGCCGGAAATGCTGGCGGTCTTGGCCGTGCGGCCAAAGCCGAAGACGCCGAGACCGGGCACAATCGCCATGCGGGGCATGGGATCGAGCATGGTACGTTCGATAGCGTCGGCAGCGTTGCAGCGCTCGAAATAGGCCTGGTATTTTTCCATATAGGCGTGAATGGCGGCGCGCGCCGCCTCGGCCCATGCGTCAATGCCGTCGGCCGGGCAGGGCGGCAGGATCACCGGCCAGTTCTTGACGTGCAGGGTCAGGTCCGGAGTGGTGACACCGCGCAGGCCATAATCTTCCAGGTCAACACCATTGATGAAGTTCAGGACATTGTCGGAGGTGCGGAAATCGCAAACGGTGCGGTTGAAATGGCCTTCACCCAGGGCCTCGGCGATGGCGCCGCGCAGGATGGGCGCCAGATCGCGGGCGCTGGCCGGATTGGCCGGCAGGTCCGTGCGTTGCGCGAATGTGTTGACGCCATTTGCGGCAATGTGGTTTTCCGCTTCGGTGACAGCATTGATCATCCGCTCATAGGCTTCGCGCGCGCTGGCGCCGAAGGTGAAAATGCCGTGTTTGTCGAGGATCAAACCCTCGACGGAAGGATCGCGATCATAGACTTCGCCGGCCACTTTCGCCAGTTCAAAGCCCGGCGGGATATAGGGCACAAAGCCCATGCGGGTGCCGTAAACCTGTTTGATCAGCGCTTCGGAATTTTCCTGATCGACCAGCGCAAGGACGGCTGTCGAATGGGTGTGATCGACAAATTTATGCGGCAGGAAGGCATGCAGCAATGTCTCGACCGACGGGTTGGGGGAGGAGGGATCCATCAGATTGGAGCGTTGCAGCGCCACCATGTCCTCGTCGCTCAGCGCTTCGAGGTTGCGCGCCTTGAGCAGGGTCTCCAGCTTGACGGCGGGCAGGCCCTGCGGTTCGATGACCGACATGTCCCAGCCGCTGCCCTTGACGCACAGAACATCCCATTCCTCGCCGAGAATATCCTTGCTGCGGGTTTTGACGGATGTATTGCCGCCGCCATGCAAAACCAGTTGCGGATCACCGCCCAGAAGCCGGGTCGTATAGACACGCAGCGCCAGATCTTCGGAAATATTGTTCTTGCCATAGCGCGCGACGGTCGCTGCGGCTTCGGTGTCATTCCAGAGATTTTTCATTGCATGCCTCATAAGATGGATAGTGGCCGCCTGTCGGCCCGCGGACAGATTGTTTTTAGTGGAAGTCTTGTTTTCTGACAATAGTCATATTTATCTGACAAAGGTCAAAATATCACGCCCTTGCGCAGGATGAAGCAGCCAAAGGGGCGCTTCTCGCTGGTGGCCACCACGGCGAAGGCGCGCGCAGCCTGCTGGTAGAACATCTGGCGTTCCAGCGAGCCGACGTCGGCGCCTTCCGGCATGGCCGCCCGGATGATGTCAAAGGTCTCGTGATGCACGGTGCCCATCTCCTGCGGCGCACCATCGATTTCCATGCGCAGGGCGCAGGTCTCGGTGAAATGGTCGAGCGGCATGAGTTCGGTGATGATCTGTGCGGCCTGCGGCGATGAGAAGCCTGGCAGGCGGATCGGTTCCTGCATATTTGTTGTTTCCGCAATGGAGGCGGCCGGGAAATTGGCATCGACAATCACCAGTTCATCGCCATGGCCCATGGAAAGCAGGCAATGGATGAGATCTGGCGTGACCAGTGGATTAATACCTTTAAGCATGGATTTGGCCTTTGCTGTTTGTTGCCGCATTTGACACTGTGCAACATCGTGGGGTTACTTTACATCTGCACTGCAGTTTGTTCCAGATGCAATGGGCCAGCTGTATTGGGCCAGTTGCAGTGGGATTACGGGGCTTTGTGAACAGCAAAGCTGCAACGGGCACGACAAAGAGCCGGGTAGCGGGAGAGGCAGACTTTGGGTCAGGACAAAAAGAAGGCGCGGCGTCGCTACAGGCCGGATGAACCGGTGGAAGACACGCTGCTGCGCGCCGCATGGCTCTATTATTACGAAAACCGCAACCAGAATGAAATCGCCGAGGAATTCGGCGTGTCCCGCGCCACGGTGGTCAATTACCTGCAGCAGGCCCGTGAGCGCGGTCTTGTCGAGATCCGCCTTGATTCCGCTGCCTTCAACCGCCAGCGCATTTCCGTTGAACTGTGCCGCAAATACGGACTGCAGGAATCCGTCGTCATTCCGGGAACGGAAATTTCGCTCACCGGCGTTGCCGTCGGCGCGGCGCGGCGCTTGCCCGATCTGCTGGCGCCCGGTGACATTCTGGGTGTCGCCTGGGGCATGACAATCTTCAAACTGTCGGAAAGCCTGACGCCGCGCATCATCGACAATATGACCGTCGTGCAGATGGTTGGCTCGATGGCCAGTCCCTACGTCTTTGCGGCGGAAAGCTGCTCGACCAATATTGCCCACAAGCTGGGCGCCCGGGTCGCCAATTTTTATGCGCCGGCGCTGCTGTCGTCGACGCAGGCCGCACATTTGTTGAAGCAGGAGCCGGTCATCCGCTCGCAATTCGACCTGCTGGGCAGGATCAACAAGGCGCTGTTTGCCGTCGGGTCCTGCGAAGACAATTCCCATGTGGTCGAAAGCGGCATCGCTTCGCTTGCCGATCTGGAGGATTACAAGGCGCGCGGCGCGGTCGGCGTCATATGCGGGCGATTTATTGATGCCCGGGGCGAGCATATCGTCGGACCGCTGGATGACCGGATGATCGGCATCACCCCGGATGCCCTGCGGGGCCTGTCGGTCGGTATGCTGGTGTCCAACGGGTTTGACAAGGTTGCCGGCATGCATGCGGCCATGCTGGGCGGCTATGTCACCCATCTTGTCACCGATGCGCCGACGGCCCAGGCATTGCTCAATTTCGATCCCTGAAAACATGATAAATCCGGGGCCGGCTGATCTTTGTCAGGCCACCCTCAATCAGAAGCCCCTGAATCAGACCGCCCTGACTTTATTCTGGCCCTTGGCCATCTCGGGGAACAATTTGGCCAGACCCGCCTGGCTCGCGCTGCAAACGCCGCGTTCCGTGATCAGTCCGGTCACCAGCCTGGATGGTGTGACATCAAAGGCAAAATTGGCGACCGGCGTTGTCTCGGGGCAGATGAGAACCTTTGTTTCCAAGCCGTTCGCATCTTTTCCCGCCATCCAGGACACCTCGCGGCCATCGCGTTCCTCGATCGGAATTTCACGCACGCCGTCGTTGATCGTCCAGTCGACGGTGGAGGAGGGCAGCGCCACATAAAACGGCACGCCGTTGTCGCGCGCCGCCAGGGCTTTCAGATAGGTGCCGATCTTGTTGCAGACATCGCCGCTGGCGGTGGTCCTGTCGGTGCCGACGATGCACATATCCACTTTGCCATGCTGCATCAGATGGCCGCCGGCATTGTCGACGATCAACGTGTGATTGACGCCGTGGCGTCCCAGCTCCCAGGAGGTCAGCGATGCGCCCTGGTTGCGCGGCCGTGTTTCATCCACCCAAACATGCACCTCTATTCCCAGATCATGGGCCTGATAGATCGGTGAGGTGGCGGTGCCCCAATCGACGGTTGCCAGCCAGCCGGCGTTGCAATGGGTCAATATATTGACCGCTTCACCCGGTTCCTTGCGCGCTGCGATGGCCTTGATGAGTTCGAGCCCGTGGCTGCCGATGGCGTGGTTGACAGCGACATCGGCGTCACACAGCGTGGCCGCCAACGCCCAGGCCGCATCGGCCCTTTGCTCGCTCGGCAGGGGCTGCAATAGACGCACCGTTTCATCCAGCGCCCATTTCAGGTTGATGGCTGTCGGCCGTGTGGCGTGCAGAACCGCATAGGCCTTCATCAGGCTCTCGTCACTGGCATCCTGCCGCATGGCAATGGCCATGCCATAGGCGGCGGTGGCGCCGATCAGCGGTGCACCGCGCACCCACATGTCAGCAATGGCCGTTGCCGCGTCATCCAGGCTTTTCAGCTGGCGGGTGACAAAACTGTGCGGCAAGCGGGTCTGGTCGATGATGCCGACGGTGCGTCCGTCAGTCTCCGCCCAGATGGAACGATAAGGTTTGCCATCGATCTTCATAGGGTTACTCCCCGGTTCTTGATGGACCGGGCCAGATCGCAGAGCTGGCCGATGGATGAAAACTGGTGGCGAGAGACCAGCAATTCGCGGCCCATGGCAAGCGCATTGGCTTCGCATCTTGCGCGCCGGTCCGGATCCTCGATGGTCTCCATATCCTCGACATGGGCAAGCCCCACCAGACGACGGATCATCTTGGTTCCGGCAAAGCCCACCGTGTCGACAAACAGGCTCCGCAAGGTCCGGGTCAGGGCCTGCTCGGACCCCATGGCGTCGTCCTGATCTTCAAACAGGCTGCGCGGAAACAAGATGCCGGTGCGTTCGCCATGCCACAATTCGCGGAACCGGGCTTCAAAGGTGGCCCAGGTGTCGATGGCGGTTTGCAGCAGCCATCTCTGATAGGCGTCGCGATCACCGGCCTGCTGGGCGTGGCCGGCTTGCGAGAAATAGGCAAGGAAGTAATTGGCAAACAGCGCGCCCGTGTCAAACCCCATGGGGCCGTAGAAGGAAAACTCCGGGTCGATCACCCGTGTTTCGGCCTGGTTGACCATCACCGAACCGCTGTGGAAATCCGCATGCAGCAGCGATTGGGTGCAGGTGATGAAGCGCTCCTTCATCACCTGGACGGCCACTTTGACATCGCGGTCCTGGCGCAATGCGTGGACCAGACGATCCAGCTGCGGGCTCGTCCACTGGTTCAGTTCCGCATCCTGATAGGGCTCTGTAAAGACCAGACTTTCGGTGATGTCGCAAAGCGCGACATTGTCTGAATAGAGCGCAACATCGGCCTTTTTCTGCGCAGTATCCATATGCAGGTCGGAGGTGCGGAACAGCGTTTCGGCCAGGAACAGGCCCAGATCATTGGCCAATCTGGGATAGGTAATGCCCTGAATGAAGCCTTTGCGCAGGATGATATGGTCTGACAGATATTCCATTGCGATCAACGCATTGGCCTCGTCATAGGCATAAATCTCAGGCACCCGGGCGCCATCCGAACTGGCTGCGGCCTGACGCGTCAGCGTGTGATATTCGAAATAGGATCTTTTCAGCGGCAGCGGCCAGGATTCGCCGATCAGCCGGACATAGGGCAAAGCCTGTTTGATGATCAGCGAACCGGCAGGGCCCTCGACAATGAAGACAAGGTTCAGATTGCCATCACCGACTTCCACTGTCTTGAGCTGGTCCGGCGCGCCGCCAACCCTTGCAGCAAGCAAGGCATCGCTGGCAATATAGTCCTTGATCGTTTCAACCGTAAATGCTTCGTAACCGTCCGGCGTTTCTATGGCCATGGCCTCCCCCGATCTCTTTGTGTGCAATTTCCATCGAGCTTCTGCACAATCATAAAGGGCTTGTGCGCAGCGCGGAAATCATATTTTGTTCCATCCATAAAAACATCAATTTGAATTATGTCAAGATATATTGACATTTGACAGATTGGCTGTAACGTCAACCTCTGGGAGTGAGAAATGAGTGCATCACCATTGCATCAGACTGCCGCCCGCCCAGTGTTGCAGCCCGAAGGGGGGGTGCAGCCCCAGGGGGTGTTGAAACTCGAGGGGGTGGAGAAATCCTTCGGCGCCAACAAGGTGCTGCAGGGTGTCGACCTGTCGATATCCGCCGGCGAGATCGTGGTGCTGATGGGGGCCAATGGTGCGGGAAAATCCACCCTGGTCAAGATCATCGCCGGTGTGCATGACGCCGATACCGGCAGCATCGCGCTTGACGGCGTCGCCTTCAATCCCTCCTCACCGGCAGAAGCAATCCGCTCCGGTGTCTGTATCGTCCATCAGTCGATCAATGATGGCGTGGCGCCCGATCTCAGTGTCGCCCAGAACCTGTTGCTCGACCGTTTGTGCAATGGCGAAACCGGATTTTTCTTCACTCCCGGCAAAGCGCGCAAAGAGGCGCAGACCATAGCGGCGACGCTTGAACTGGATCTTGATCTCGACCGGCCGGTGCGTGAACTCAATCTTGCCGACCGCCAGCTGGTATCCATATCGCGGGCCCTGGCGCAAAACCCCAAATTGCTGATCCTCGACGAGCCGACATCCTCCCTGTCGCAGCGCGAGGCCGAACGCCTGTTCACCATCGTCGAAGGTCTGCGGGCAAGCGGCGTGGCCATTCTTTATATCTCCCACCGCATGTCGGATATCCGCCGCCTGGCAGACCGGATCATTGCCCTGCGGGACGGCAGGATAACCGGCACATTCGAAAAGCCGCTGAACTATGAGGCTGCTGTCAACGCCATGCTGGGCCACGGCCTTCTGGCCACCCGCAATCAGGCGGGCGAACGGGGCGAGCATCTGTTCGAGGCACGCGATATTGTCCTGAAAAATGGCAGCGCACCCTTCTCCTTTGCGCTGGCGCGCGGTGAAATCGTCGCCCTGACCGGCCTGGTCGGAACAGGCAAAAGCGAACTGGCCGAATGCATGTTCGGTGTCAGAAAACCTCTGTCCGGTGCTTTCGAACTGCTCGCCAAGACCTATGATCCGGCAAGCCCCGGCGAGGCCATCGCCAAAGGCGTGTTCATGGCCGCAAAGGACCGGGCCAATTCATCGATCATTCCCGGCTTTGACATTGCCCGCAATCTGACCTTGCCTTTCCTGACCAGTTTTTCGACCATGGGAACGCTCAACCGGCGGCGCGAGAACCAGTCGGCGCGCATCATGATCGACCAGTTGGATGTTGTCTGCCAGTCCGAGCAGGATATGCTGTCCGCCCTTTCGGGAGGCAATCAGCAAAAGGTCGTCATCGCCCGCTGGCTGTCTCAGCCCAGCCGTGTGCTGGTGCTCGACGAGCCGTTTCAGGGCGTTGATATCAGGGCGCGCGGCGACATCGGCCGCAAATTGCGCGAGACGGCGCAGGAGCGCGCCACACTCATTCTCACCGCCGAGCTTGACGAGGCTCTGGAGGTGGCAGACCGTATTCTGGTCATGAGCAATCACACGATCGTCGGCGAACATCGCACCGCTGATCTGGACATGGATGCACTTCTGGCGCAGATATCCGGCGCATCCATCATCGCACAACAGGCAGCATCCGTCAGTGATGCCGCACACGGGAATTGAACAATGGCAAACACTGCAAAGGCACAAACACGCTTCAGGGATCTGGCCATTCGCTATGGCTTCCTGGTGTTGTTGCTGGTCATTGTCATCTTCTTCACGGTGATGGAACCGGCATTCATGTCGCTGCGCTCCATGGTGTTCATCTTCCAGTCCGTTTCGATCACCGCTGTGCTTGCTCTTGGCGTGACCGCAACCCTTGTGGTGGACGGGTTCGACCTTTCCATCGGTTCCGTGGCGGCATCATCGATGATGACCGCGTCCTACGCGATGGTTGTCTGGGGTCTGGGCTCGGTCGAGGCGGTGGCCCTGTGCCTGCTGCTGGGCCTGGGCGTTGGCCTGTTCAACGGCCTGCTGGTGGTCGTGGCGCGCGTTCCGGACCTGCTGGCGACGCTCGGCACCATGTTCCTGCTGCTTGGCCTGCAGCTCATTCCAACCGCCGGTCGCTCCATCGCCAAGGGCATGATGATGCCTGATGGCTCGACATCGACCGGGGAATTCGACAAGTCCTTCCTGTTTCTGGGCAGGCACCGCCTGTGGGATATCGTGCCGGTCTCCGTCATCATCATGCTGGCGCTGGCGCTGGTCATCTGGTTCTTTCTGGAATTCACCCGCTGGGGCCGCGTCATGTATGCGATCGGCAGCAATGAACTGGCCAGCCGTCTGGCCGGTGCGCCGGTCAGTCGCTACAAGATTGCCGCCTATATGATCTCCGGCGTCTCCGCATCGATCGGCGGCATCCTGCTTGCCGCACGGGTCGGCAGGGGCGATGTCAGTTCGGGCAACAACCTGCTTCTGGATGCGGTGGCCGCCGCGCTGATCGGCTTTGCCGTGCTGGGCGTTGCCAAGCCGAATGCCTTCGGTACACTGGTCGGCGCGCTGTTCGTCGGTGTTTTGTTGCAGGGACTGACCATGATGAACGCGCCCTATTATGCACAGGATTTCGTCAAGGGCAGCGTGCTGGTCTTTGCCCTCGTCTTTACTTTCAGCCTCACAAGGGCTGCTCGTCGCTGACGCGGTTTTCGCGTCGGATTTTGCCTGCCGGAAGCCTCATGCTCCGGTTCACTCACAGTGGGAGGATACAAAATGCTAAACAGGATAACCCGGCGCATGATCGTCAAACTGGGACTTGCCGCCATGGCGACGACCGGACTTGGTTTTGCCGCCCAGGCGGCAGACATGCCCAAACCATTCGACAAGCCCGGCGACGTCAAGATCGCGCTGGTGCGCTATCTTTCAACCGGTGACTTCTTCCAGGCCTATCTGTCCGGTGTCGAACGTCAGTCCGAAGCGCTTGGCGTTGACCTGCGCATCTTCGATTCGCGTCAGGATGCGGCCCTGCAGGCCGACATGGTCGATCAGGCCATTGCTCTGGGTGTGGACGGCATCGTGGTTCAGCATGGCCTGACGGAAGCCATGTCAGAGGCCGTGCAGCGCGCTGTCGATGCCGGCATCAAGGTGGTGGCTTTTGATGTGAACGTCGGAAACCCGGCTGTGCCGCAGATCGAGCAGAGCGACCAGCTTCTGGCGCAGCTTGCCCTCGAACAGGCGATCAAGGACAATGGTGAAAGCTTCACCGCCGGTTACGTCTATGTGGCCGGTATCGCACCTCTGGATCGCCGCGATGAAAAATGGCGGGAATTCAAGGAAAAATATCCCGGCATCAATGAAGTGGCCCAGTTCGGAACGCTCGACAATCCGATCGCAAACTCGGTCGCCAACCAGGCCTCTGCCGTGCTGCGCGCCAATCCGACCATCAATGTGATGTTCGCTCCCTATGACGAATTTGCCAAGGGTGTGAAGATTGCCGTTGATGAAGCGGGTCTCAACAAGGACGTCAAGATCTACAGCGCCGACGTGTCCTCGGCTGACATTCAGGCGATGCGTGAAGGCGACAGTGCATGGGTTGCGACGGCTGCCACCAATCCGGCTGTTGTCGGCGAAGTGTCCGTGCGTGCTCTGGCCATGTTGCTGGCAGGTGAAGATCCAGGCCACAATGTCATCGTGCCGCCAACCTTGATCACGCGTGACATGCTGATGGAACTCGACATCGAAAACATGGAACAGCTTTCGGCCAAACTGCCGCAGTTCGCCCATGCCGATGTTGCCGTTGCCGACTGGATGCCATTGCCGAGCCGTTGAGCTAAAAAGACCGCACCGCAGTTCGATCCGAAATGGTTGATTTGCGGTGCTGCGACAAGGGCGGCGAGTAAGGCCGCCCTTTTTTTGTGTTCAATCCGCTGTATTCTCGCTATTGGAACCTGTCGTCGTTCCGTTGGTATATGAGAGCCTGCCTCATGAGATTGCCGTTTCGCTTTTGCCTCACACTCTGCTTGGCCCTCTGCTTGGCCCTCTGTCTTGGGCTGATCGCGAGTCTGTTCGCCGGGGCGATACCGCAGGCAATGGCCCAGCAGGCCTCTGCGGCAATTCCCAATTACTGGGATCCGCGTGAGCGCGTTGACGTTCCGGACCTGTCGCCGCGCACCCGCATCCGTTTTTTGACCACGCATGATTTTCCGCCCTTCAACTTCATTGACCAGAACAGCCGTGTATCGGGTTTTCACGTCGATCTGGCGCGGGAAATCTGTGATGAACTGGGTGTGGAGGCAAAATGCCAGATCCAGATCCTGCCCTGGGAAGAACTGGCCGCAGCCATGCAGACCGGGCAGGGCGAAGCCATTATTGCCGGCCTCTCGATGAGCGAAGAAAGCCGCAAGGATTATCTTTTTACCCGCCCGTTTCTGAAGTTTCCGGCGCGGTTCATCCGGGCGAAAAACAAGGCAATCGAGGGCGAGGATGCAGCCGCCCTGGCCGGCAAGAAGGTTGGTGTTCTTGCCAATTCAACCCATGCGGCGATGTTGCGCGCCTATTTCCCGGACATCCAATCGGTGACATTTGACCGGTCCGACTGGCTCTATGACGCTTTGAAGTCCGGCGATATCGATGCCATTTTCGGCGATGGTGTGCAGCTGTCCTTCTGGCTGACAAGCAAGGGGGCAAAAGACTGCTGTTCCTATTTCGATGGCCCCTATTTCGCCCCGTCCTTCCTCGGCGAAGGTCTGTCGATCGCCGTGCGGCGCGACAGTCCTGATCTGGTCGAGGCCTTTGATCATGCGCTGCTGGAAATCAGCAAGGACGGGCGCATGCGCGAATTGTATTTCCGCTATTTTCCCAATGGATTGTACTGAAGCCGGCTCTACTTTCGAAAGGGCAACATCAGAGCCCATGCGAGGCGTGAAGGCGCCTTGTCACGATATTCCTTCAGACCGATCTCCATGCCCTCATGGCCAAGTCTTGGCTGTGCCCAATAGGTCTTGAACAGCCGATCCCAGAAGGGGAAATTGAAGCCGTAATTGGTGTCGGTTTCCCTGTGATCGCTGGAATGGTGGACCCGGTGCATATCAGGCGTCACCAGTACCAGCCGCAGCACCCGGTCCAGCCCCAGCGGCAGGCGGGCATTGGAGTGGTTGAACATGGCGGTGCCATTGAGCACGATCTCGAAAATCAGAACTGCCACGGCCGGTGGGCCGAGGCAGACAATGATCAGGGCTTTCCACAGCATGGAAAGGACAATTTCAAGCGGGTGAAAGCGCAGCGCTGTGGTCACGTCGAAACCCGTGTCGGAATGGTGCATGCGATGTATGCGCCACAACAGGGGTATCTTGTGGCTGGCGACATGTTCCAGCCAGACGGAGAAATCCAGAATGACAAAGGCAATGATTCCGGCGATCCAGACCGGAACGTCAAGATAGGCAAACAATCCATAGCCCTGATCGCTGGCCCATAGGGCCGTGCCAACGGCCGCCAGGGGAAAGATCACCCTGAGGGCAATGGATGACACCACCACCATCGACAGATTGGTAAACCACCGGCGCGCCTTCAGAGCGCCGATGACTTCGTCACGCTGCAGGCGTGGACTGAGCAGTTCGAACAGGGCCATCGACAGAAAAATGACAGCGAAGGCCAGCAGCCGCACCAGGGGTTCAGACAGGCCAAACAGCGCCATTCATGGTCTCCGGTTGATCAAGTCTAGTGGGTGCGATAGCGCGCCATGGCGCCACGCTCGATGGCGGCGCATGTCAATTTGTCGAGGCCCAGCCTGTCACGCAGCAGCTGCAGCAGTCGAAGCTCTTCCTGCTCCACATGCAGATCGGCAGCGGCAATCTCCACGGCCAGCGCATAAGCCGTATCGTAGAGATTATGCGGCAATGCGTCATGCACAATCAGGAGAACAGTATCAAGACCATCCTGTTCGCTCAAAATGGCACCGCAATCCTTTGAGACGCGCAGCAGTCTTTCCTCATTGAAGTCATTGAAAATAGGCACGGTACGCGTGATGTTTCCGATCTGCCCCAATTCGGCATCGGTCATGCTTCTGTCAACGGCGGACATTGTAACCATGATATAAATGAGTGCGTCCTGAATTGTGATCGGAGATGACATGCAAGGTCCTTCTGCATCTGCTTGCGAATATGATTGCATCTAAACTAGGAACCGGCAGGGGCCAGCGCAAGGCCGTTGTTTCGCATGGCTGTGACAAAACCAAGGCAGGCCGACGATATATGCGCTGCAACATTGACCTTCAACGGCCTTCGGCATAGGTTCCGCGCGCCGCTGAGGGTGTAATTTTCTGCGGCAAAACCGACCAACCATGTTAAATGGCCCGATGACAATCGCCGGGTAAAAGAGTTCCAGCCAATCTGGCTGAGCAGTCCATTGCCGACTGTGCACAAGCGTGAAAGTGAAATGATGCGTACGAACCGTCCAACCGAGCTCGATCTTGATGAAGATATGATGGCGGCAGCGGCGCAGGCGAAAGCCTGGCCGTTCGAAGAGGCACGCAAAATCATCAAACGCTATGAAAAAAGCGGCTTTCCCGATGTTGTGCTGTTCGAAACCGGATACGGCCCCTCCGGGCTCCCGCATATCGGCACATTCGGCGAGGTTGCGCGCACTTCCATGGTGCGCCATGCTTTCCGCGTCCTGACCGGCGACAGCGTCAAGACAAAGATCCTGTGCTTTTCCGATGATATGGACGGACTGCGCAAGGTTCCGACCAATCTGCCGAACCAGGAAATGCTGCAGGAGCATTTGGGCAAGCCGCTCAGCCGTATTCCTGACCCTTTTTCCAATGAATATCCCTCCTTTGGCGCTGCAAACAATGCCCGTTTGAGGGTCTTCCTTGATCGCTTCGGCTTTGATTACGAGTTCGCCTCGGCAACCGATTATTATACGCAAGGTCGCTTCGACGAAGCCCTGTTGCGCATGCTGGCTGTCTATGACGATGTGATGAAGATCATTCTTCCCACCCTTGGCGAGGAGCGTCGCCAGACCTATTCGCCCTTCCTGCCCGTGTGCAAGCGCACCGGCAAGGTTCTGCAGGTGCCGATGATTGCCCGTGATGCAGAGGCCGGCACCATCACCTACCTTGATCCGGAAACCGGTGAAGCTGTGGAAACCGGTGTGACGGGCGGCCAGGTCAAGTGCCAGTGGAAGGCCGATTGGGCGCTGCGCTGGTTTGCCCTTGGTGTCGACTACGAAATGGCCGGCAAGGACCTGATTGACAGTGTCACCCTGTCTTCAAAAGTCTGCCGGGCGCTTGGCGGGCGTGCGCCGGAAGGTTTCAATTACGAGCTGTTTCTTGATGAAAACGGCCAGAAGATTTCAAAGTCGAAAGGCAACGGCCTGACGATCAACGATTGGCTGGCCTATGCATCGGAGGAAAGCCTCAGCCTCTACATGTTCCAGAAGCCCAAGACGGCCAAGAAGCTGTATTTCGATGTGATTCCCAAGGCTGTCGATGAATATTATACATTCCTGTCGGCCTATCAGCGCCAGGACTGGAAAAACCGCCTGGGCAACCCGGTCTGGCACATGCATGACGGCAATCCGCCCAATATTGAAAATCCGGTGCCTTTCGCCATGCTGCTCAATCTTGTCAGCGCCTCCAATGCCGAAAACAGCGATGTTCTGTGGGGGTATATTTCCCGCTACGCGCCCGGTGTGACGCAGCAGACGCATCCCGAGCTGGATGAACTGGTTGGCTATGCAATTCGTTACTTCAATGATTTCGTCAAACCCAACAAGGTTTTCCGTGCGGCTGATCCGGTCGAACGTGAGGCGCTTGCAGCCTTTGACCAGAAACTCGCCGAACTGCCTGCAGATGCCGATGGTTCGATGATTCAGGACGCCCTGCTGGACGTGGCCCGGGAAATCGAGCGCTATCAGGATCTGAAAAAGACCAGCCCGCAAGGCGGTCCGGGCGTTTCGGTCGCCGTTTTCCAGATGCTTTATCAGGTGCTTTTGGGCCAGGAGCGCGGTCCGCGTTTTGGCTCCTTTGTTGCGC
Source organism: Rhizobiaceae bacterium (assembly GCA_029212415.1). Classification (GTDB taxonomy): domain Bacteria; phylum Pseudomonadota; class Alphaproteobacteria; order Rhizobiales; family Rhizobiaceae; genus Hoeflea_A. The sequence continues at coordinate 16,487 of JARGOF010000038.1, forward strand.
TCTACGGCATCAAGGAGACCCGTGCGCTCATTGCGAAGGCTCTGGCGGATCAACTGACACGGGATTGAGGCTGACGGACAGTTCTGCCTGGCTGTCAGGCAGATCAGGCCTGGGACCGCGCGGGTCGTCTCCATAAAGGCCCTTGCCGGCCTCACGCGCGGCCTGCGCGACTTCAGCATAGGCGCTGCCCTCGATGGCGCGCGCCCATCCGCTGCCGGCAAGCCAGGCAGCCGGGTCCTCTTTGCCCACCTGACAGGCGGCGGTGATCACGTCACTCCATTTTGCCGCCGGCACGGTGCAATTCATTGAGCGTCCGCGCAGGAAGTTGCGAAAGGCCGTGCGCGCGATGATGCCGCAGGGCCAGGATGACCCGGAGGGGCCGTCACAGGTCTCGCCGGTCTCGACAACGTCAATGCCTTCCAGCTGCAACACGGCCTTTCCATAGGTCACCCGCCCGGCGGCAGTCACCACAGGGCGATGCAGCAAGGTTCTGCGCGGTCCTGTCTGTTTTGGCGGCTTCGGGGTCAAGGCCTTGCGCGGTGGCAGGCGTTCCAGCGCCGCCGTATGTTTTGTAAAGGGTTGGGCAAACAGTTTGGGGGCAATGGGGCGCGGGGCGTTTATGCCGGGTGCCGGCTCCTGTGCCGGCTGTGGTGCCAGCTCGGTTATTGGTGCCGCATTTTTTGTTTCCGCCTCTGGAGATTGAGGGCGGCTTGCAACGGGACTATTGTCGTCGGGCAAAAATTGATAAAGGATCACGGCTGCAATCACCAGCGCGAGCAGGCTCAAAAGTGATCGGCGCATGTTCTGGTTTTCCCCGCTGTCGTGTCTGCCTTGAGCCTTGACAACCACAATACAACGGATTGTCTTTCAAATGGCGTGAAACGTCAAACAACATGCGCTTCAGGAATCCGGACAATAAAAAGCCGCCAGCGAGGGCGGCTTTGATGGCACGGAGACGATTTCCCGGATGGGAGCGGTCTCAGTTGGGGCGGCGATGGCCCAGAACAACTGCGTTGATGTCGCCACGGAAAATGCCGAGATCGGAAAGTTCGCGGTCCGACATGCGGCTCAGTTCGTCACAGGCGCGGCGCTGGGCAGCGCGGCTTTTGAATAGGTTCATAATAGACATGGTAGCTCTCTTCTTTTTCTTGAATACAGCGTTCTGCGCTGTTGTTTTCTTGTGAACCGTATATGGGAGCAAACCACCCAATAGAGCAGTGATAAAAACGCAATGGTGCCCTGCATTTCCGCAATGGTCAGGGGTGCCGGAACCGCATGAGTCTATCTGTGAAAGAAAGCCGGATACTCTATTGACTGGCCCAGACGATGCGGCCGATCCATTCGACCTCGTTTGTCTTGAAGCTGCGGTCGGGATGGTCGGGATTGAGCGATGACAATTCAATTGTCTTCGCATCCATATGGCGAAGCGCCTTCGCCATGATCTCGCCCTCGCAGGTTTTGACAACCACACGGTCGCCTTTTCTGATCGGGGATTCCGGGTCGACAATCAAAGTGTCGCCATTGCGATAAAGCGGCTGCATGGATTCGCCCTGTACTTTCAGCGCATAGGCGTGCCGGGTTGTGGCCGCAGGCAATTCCACCATGTCCCAGCCATGGCCCGTCGGATAGCCGCCATCATCAAAATAGCCGCCGCTGCCGGCCTGGGCAAAGCCCAGCAGCGGAACCTGTTGTGTGGCCCGTTGTGAGGCCCGTTGTAAGGCCTGTGTGCCTTGCGCGTTTTCAAAGCGCTCAATGGGCGATCCGGCAAGGCCGGCAAAGTCCTGGAGCGAACATTGGGTGGCGTTCAGGACCCGGGAGAGAGACTCCGTGGAGGGCCAACGCAACCGGCCGTCTGCGCTCTGGCGCTTTGATCTGTTGAAGGAGGTCGGGTCGAGGCCTGCCAGACGGGCCAACGCGGAGGCTGAAACCCCATTGTGTTCAGCCAGCGCGTCAATGGCCGACCATATTTGCGCGTGCGATAACAAGGGCTGTCCTCAAAGGAATGATTCCCGACCTTCTACAGCGGATCGTCGTCAAATTGAAGTCTTGGCGCCTGTTCCCCAGTCATCTGTTCCCCAGTCACCGGTTCTCCAGGCGCCTGACAGACCCCTGTCAGGCCTTATAGGGTTTGCGCCCGGTTTTCAGGGCATGTTCGAGCAGCTCGAGCCTGTCCTGCCCCCAGAAGACCTCTCCGTTGAGCACATAGGCCGGCACACCAATCGCATCTGCGGCAATGGCCTCTTCGGAGTTTTTTTCTCTTGTGGCCACAACATCCGGAGATGCTGCACGCGCCAGAATATCGGCGGCGTCAAAGCCGCAATCCTTCAAAAGGCCGGCAATGACCTTGCTGTCGGAAAGATTCCTGTCTTCCGCCCACACGCCCGCAAACACCTTTTGCATATAGGCCGCCGGATCCTTGCCCGTTTCGACAAGCGCGATGACCGCCTGATCGGCAAGACTGACGTCGACCGGGAAATGTTTGGGGGCAAGGTTGATCGGCAATTCACGCAGTTCTGCAAAACGCTGCAATTCCAGCAATCTGTAGCGTTGTCGCACCGGTGGACGCTTGGGTGGCGGGACAGCGCCCGATACGTCCCACAGTGCCATCAGGTTGACGGGTTTGTAGTTCAATTCCACGTCGTGCCGCGCGGCAAGTGCCAGCAACGCCTGATGTCCGAGATAGACAAATGGCGAGCCGCCAAAGAAATAATAATCAACGACAGCCATGTTCAATTCCCTGTTTTCGGCCCCTGTTTCCGGCCCCTGCCTGATGCTCTGACACATTGCGGGCATCGGCAGACTTTTTTCCAGCAAAAAAAACGGGCCGCTCGGCCCGTTTTATTCTTGAGCTTTCGCTCAGGCGGCCTGGCCGATGTTTTCTCCGGCACCGAAGCGTCCGTAGAAAGTCTCGCCCTTCTTGGCCATGTCCCGGAGCAGCGGGGTCGGTTTGAAGTGGTCGCCGTGCTTGAGAGCCAAAGCATCGCACATGGTGACAAACTCCCTGGCACCGATACCGTCGATATAGGACAGGGCGCCGCCGGTATAGGGTGCAAAGCCGAAGCCCAGAATAGAGCCGACATCGGCTTCCCGCGGATCGGTGACAATGCCTTCTTCCATGGTTCTGGCTGCTTCCAGAGCGATGGTGGCAAGAAAGCGTGTCTTGACCTCTTCGATGTCAATATCATCTGCATTCTGCTGCGGATAAAGATCCTTCAATCCCGGCCAGATGTGCTTTTTGGCGGGTTTTTCCGGATAGTCATAGAAGCCCTTGCCATTCTTGCGCCCAAGCCGTCCGTGGTCGTCGACCATAGTGTCGATCAATTTGACATGGCGCGGATCCACGGCGCTTTCGCCCAGATCGGCTATGGTCGCACGATTGACCTTCTGGGAAAGATCGATGGCGACCTCGTCATTGAGCGCCAGCGGTCCGACCGGCATGCCGGCCATTTTGGCAATGTTTTCGATCATCACCGGCGGGATGCCTTCGACGACCATGCTGTAGGCTTCGGTCATGTAGCGCATGACACAGCGATTGACGTAGAACCCGCGTGTGTCATTGACGACAATCGGCGTCTTCTTGATGGCCTGCACATAGTCCAGCGCAACGGCAAGCGCCTTGTCTGCGGTCTTTTCACCCATGATGATTTCAACAAGCATCATCCGATCAACCGGAGAGAAGAAATGGATGCCGACAAAATCATCCGGTCGCTTGGAGTTTTCCGCAAGACCGGTGATGGGCAGGGTTGACGTGTTGGAAGCAAAAACCGCACCCGGTTTCAACACGGCCTCTGTTGCTTCGGTGACGATTTTCTTGATGCCGCGATCCTCAAAGACCGCTTCGATGACAAGCTCGGCGCCCTCCAGGGCGTTGTAATCAGCAGATGGCGTGATCAGCGACAAAAGCTGGTCGGCCTGTTCCTGGCTCATCCGGCCCTTTTTCACGGCTGCAGTGACGAGGCCCAGCGAATGCGCCTTGCCCTTGTCGGCTGCTTCCTGGTCCCGATCAATCAGAACCACCGGTATGCCGGCTTTCGCGGTCGAATAGGCAATGCCGGCACCCATGAAACCGGCACCAATGACACCGACCTTGGTGAATTTGGTTTTTTCCACACCGGCCGGACGACGTGCGCCCTTGCCGAGTTCCTGCAAGGACACAAACAGCGAACGCACCATCGCATAGGCTGCAGGTGTCTGCAGAATCTCGGTGAAATACCGTTGTTCGATACGCAGACCCGTATCGAAGGGCACCTGCAGGCCTTCAAACACACATTTGAGAATGGCGAAAGCAGCCGGATAATTGCCATAGCTCTGCTTGCGCAGGGTGGCTGAAACGGCTGGCCAAAGCTGTGCGCCCTGCGGGCTCCAGACAGGGCCGCCCGGCAGTTTGAAGCCTTTGACATCCCACGGCTGAACCGGTTTCAATCCGTCGCGGATCATCTGTTTGGCTGTTTCAATCAGCTGTTCAGGTGCCGCAATCTCGTGAATGAGGCCCATGGATTTGGCCTTTTTCGGGGTGAGATTCTGACCGGTGGTCATCATCATCAGGGCTTCCTGCTGACCGGTCAGACGCGGCACGCGCTGGGTGCCGCCGGCGCCTGGAAAGATGCCGACCTTGACTTCGGGCAGGGCCATCTTGACCGACCCGCTGTCGGCTGCAACGCGGCCATGGCAGGCAAGTGACATTTCAAAGGCGCCGCCCATGCATACGCCATTGATCGCCGAAACCCAGGGTTTGCCGCTGGTTTCAAGCTTGCGGAAAAGGCCCGACATGCGCCCCACCTGATCAAACAGGATACGGGCAGCGCCTTCGGGGTTATTGGCCTTTTCCTCATGGATGCGTGCAAACATTGCATTGAGCATGGTCAGGTCAGCGCCGCCGGAAAAGGTCGCTTTTCCGGACGTGATGACGGCGCCCTTGATGGCATCATCGGCCACCACGGCATCAATGATCGTATCCAGTTCGACCATCACCTCTTCGGTGAAGACATTCATCGACTTGTCGGGCATGTCCCAGGTGACGAGGGCGATACCGTCGGAATCGGTTTCTACGGTGAAATTTTGATAGGTCATGTTTTTCTCCCTGGCCCTAGACGCGTTCGATGATGGTTGCAGTGCCCATGCCTGCACCGATGCACAGCGTGACCAGAGCAACGTTCAGATCGCGGCGCTCGAGTTCATCCAGCACGGTGCCAAGGATCATGGCGCCGGTGGCGCCAAGCGGGTGTCCCATGGCAATGGCACCGCCATTGACGTTCATCTTGTCATGCGGAACGTCCAGCGCCTGCATGTAGCGCAGAACCACCGAAGCGAAAGCCTCATTCAGTTCGAACAGATCAATGTCATCGATGGTCATATTGGCGCGTTTGAGCAGCTTGCGCGTCACATCCACCGGACCGGTCAGCATCAGTGCGGGATCGGAACCGATATTGGAAAACGCGCGAATTTTCGCCCGTGGCTTGAGGCCCATGACCTTGCCGCCTTCAGCCGAACCCAGAAGGATGGCCGCGGCACCATCAACGATACCCGACGAATTGCCGGCGTGATGCACGTGATTGATTGTTTCAATTTCCGGATGGGCCTGAATGCCCACGGCATTGAAACCACCCATTTCGCCGATCATCCCGAAGGCTGCGTTCAGCGAAGCAAGGCTCTGCATATTGGTTTCGGGACGCATGTGTTCATCGCGGTCGAGAATGGTCAGGCCGTTCTGATCATTGACGGAAATGACCGATTTCTTGAAATAGCCCTTTTCCCAGGAATTGGCTGCACGCTTCTGGCTTTCCACCGCATAGGCATCCACGTCATCGCGCGAGAAACCGTATTTCGTCGCGATCAGATCGGCGGAGACACCCTGTGGCATGAAATAGGAAGGCATGTTCACCGATGGATCCATGAACCAGGCGCCGCCTGACATGCCAAGACCAACGCGCGACATGGATTCCACACCGCCGGCGATGACGATATCGTCAGCGCCCTGGCTGATTTTGGCGGCGGCCATGTTGACCGCATCAAGGCCTGAAGCGCAGAAGCGGTTGATCTGGATGCCGGGGGCCTGGGTCGCATAGCCGGCTTCAAATATCGACGCCCGGGCAATGTCACCACCGGCTTCCATCACCGGGTCGACGCAGCCGAAGACCACATCATCAACGCCCGATGTGTCCAGTTCATTGCGATCGCGAAGCGCTTCGAGAACCTTCGCCCCGAGGCGTACGGAAGGAACCTCATGCAGGCTTCCGTCCTTCTTGCCGCGCCCGCGTGGGGTGCGCACATGGTCATATATAAAGGCATCAGCCATCGTTGTGTCTCCTTGTAACGTCAGGGGCCTAAAGGCTCCGTGCAATAACCAGTTTCATGATTTCGTTGGTGCCGCCATAGATGCGCTGGACACGCGCATCGCGGAACATGCGGGCGATCGGATATTCATTCATGTAGCCGTAGCCTCCGTGCAATTGCAGGCATTCATCCATCACCTTGCACTGCAGATCTGTCAGCATGTATTTTGCCATGGACGCGGTCACGGTCGTCAACGCACCCTTGAGGTGTTGCTCGACGCAATGATTGACAAAGATGCGGGCCATGGTGGCTTCGGATTTCAGTTCTGCCCGTTTGAACTGGGTGTTCTGGAAATCCAGAACGGTTTTTCCAAAGGCCTTGCGTTCGCGCACATAGTCGATGGTCAGGGCCAATGCGCGTTCAATCATGGCAATCGCCTGATTGGCGATCAACAGACGTTCCTGCGGCAGTTCCGTCATCAACTGGACAAATCCAAGGCCTTCTTCGGCACCCAGCAGATTGGATGTCGGAATGCGCACATCGTTGAAAAACAGTTCCGATGTATCATTGGCCTTCAGGCCGATCTTGTCGAGGTTGCGACCGCGCTCAAAGCCCTCGACCTGTTCGGTTTCGACAACCATCAACGACGTGCCTTTTGCCCCGGCCGATGGGTCGGTCTTGGTCACGACAATGATCAGATTGGCATTCTGGCCATTGGTGATGAAGGTCTTTGAGCCGTTGATGACATAGTGATTGCCATCCTTGCGGGCACTGGTCTTGACGCCCTGCAGATCGGAGCCGGCGCCCGGCTCGCTCATGGCGATGGCGCCGATCATCTCGCCGCTGGCGAGCTTCGGCAGCCATTTTAGTTTTTGCTCTTCAGAGCCATGGTTGAGGATATAGGGCGCGACAATGGCATTGTGCAAAGCGATGCCGAAACCGTCGACACCAATATGGCCGATCGCCTCGGCAATAATGGCCTCATGGGCATAGGTGCCGCCTGCGCCACCGTATTCTTCGGGAACAGACGCGCAAAGCAACCCGGCAGCGCCGGCCTTTTCCCAGGCTTCGCGGTCGACAATTTCCTGCTTTTCGTAGCGCTCGTAGTGAGGCGCGATTTCGCTTTCCATGAAGCGGTTGGCCATGTCTTCCAGCATGGTCAGGTCATCGCTCATCCACTCCGGACGCGGCACATCGAGTACCTGTGAGGCCAGTACCTGTGAGGGAGGGGTCGCCATTTGCTGTTCTCCGCTGGAGGGCCCGATGGAGGCCCTCAGTTCATCCTATGTATGTGGGAAGAGGAAGCCGGGCTGCAAGCCCGGCAGTCCTTAAAAAGCAGCGGCTTCGAGTGCCATTGTGGAATCGGCGCCCACTTCGATGCGCTGACGGCGCAGGGCTGTTTCAGGCATCAGACGCTCCATGAAGAAACGAGCGGTAATCAGCTTGTTGTTGTAGTAATCAGCGTCGTCGCCGGCAGCGGCATCAAGTTTGCTCTGGGCAATCTTCGCCATCTGCGCCCACATGTAACCAATGGCCACGATCCCGAAGAGATGCATGTAGTCGGTGGAGCCGGCTCCTGCATTGTCAGGATTTTTCATGCCGTTCTGCATGAACCACATGGTGGAAGCCTGCAGATCGTTCAGGCCTTTCTTGAGCTGCTTGGTAAAGGCCGACATTTTCTCGTCGTCGCGGTTGGCCTCACAGAAATCACCGACTTCCTTGAAATAGGCCATGACAGCCCTGCCGCCATTGGCGCCGAGTTTGCGGCCAACCAGGTCAAGCGCCTGAATGCCATTGGCGCCTTCATAGAGCATGGCTATACGTGAATCGCGCACGTATTGGCTCATGCCCCATTCTTCAATATAGCCGTGTCCGCCGAACATCTGCTGTGCCGCAACAGTGTTGTCGAACCCCTTGTCTGTCAGCACGCCCTTGAGGATGGGTGTCATCAGTCCCAGCACATCATCTGCGGCCTGACGGCCTTCTTCCGAGTCTGCACGATGCTTGAGATCCGATTGCAATGCTGTCCACAGGATCAGCGCGCGGCTGCCTTCATTGAAAGCGCGGATGGTCATCAGGGTGCGGCGAACATCCGGATGCACGATGATCGGATCGGCTTTCTTCTCCGGTTCCTTGGGGCCGGTCAGCGCCCGACCCTGAATGCGTTCACGTGCATAGTCAGCGGCATTTTGAGCGGCGATTTCCGATTGGCACAGGCCCTGCAGGCCGACGCCGAGCCGGGCTTCATTCATCATGACGAACATGGCCCTGAGGCCCTTGTTTTCCTCACCGATCAGGTAACCGGTGGCTTCGTCATAATTCATCACACAGGTCGCATTGCCATGGATGCCCATTTTTTCTTCAATGGAACCGCAGGAAACGCCATTGGCCTCGCCGATTGTTCCATTGTCATCGACCATGAGCTTGGGAACAATGAAAAGCGAAATGCCCTTGACGCCTTCAGGTGCGCCTTCAATGCGGGCGAGCACAAGGTGCACGATATTGTCAGACATATCGTGTTCGCCAGCCGAGATGAAAATCTTCTGCCCGGAAATCTTGTAGCTGCCGTCGCCCTGAGGTGCAGCCTTGGTGCGCAACAACCCCAGGTCCGTACCGCAATGGGGTTCCGTCAGGTTCATGGTACCCGTCCAGGCGCCATCAATCATGTTTGGAAGCCACTTGGCCTTCTGTTCGTCGCTGCCATGCTCCGAGATCGCCGCAATGGCGCCCTGGGTCAGGCCCGGATACATCATCAACGCCATATTGGCGGCGGACAGATATTCTCCTATGGCCGTATGAAGAACCAGGGGAAGCCCCTGGCCACCATATTCCGGACTGGCGGACAGACCCATCCAGCCACCCTGACGGTATTGCTGGTAGGCTTCCTTGAAACCCTTGGGCGTCGTCACTGTGCCATCGTCATGCCTGACGCAGCCTTCCTGATCGCCGCTCAGATTGAGCGGCAACAGAATTTCCTCGGCCATTTTGGCGCCTTCATTGAGAATGGCTTCAACCACATCAGGCGTTGCATCGGCAAAACCTGGAAGGTTGTTGTAGCGTTCATAACCAAGGACATCGTTGAGGATAAACAGCGTGTCTTGAACCGGGGCCTTGTAGCTGGGCATGGGCGTTCTCTTGTCTGATCCATTGGAATTGGTAGGTGATTGACGTTTCATACAATTAATTGACGTTTGCGTAAACGTCAAAATTTGTCGCAGTGTGTAATTTTGCTGACAAGACCCGCGTCCTGGCAGAGGCACAGGCACCGGATTTTGCTGTTCATAGCGATCAAACGCTCATTTTGTTGCTGTTCCTGATGCACACGCCAAAGGTGCATTGCCAAAAAATCTACAGGCAATAACAGCCCAAGATCGCGTCATTTTGGCTTTAATCACGTTTATTATTAAGAATTTAACAAAAAATGACAGGGGTTAACGGGTTGTTTACCACGTTTCTGGAATGTGGTGTTGCGATGGCAGACCCTGATTCTAAGGTTTTCGTTTCAGATGGATTGGTTTCGCGACCGGATAGACTACACGCCTGGCGGGTAACGTTCCGGTCAATGCCAGAGATTAGGGAAAACATGCCCATTCTTTTTTATCGATGCGGATGAAATGATGAATAGATCGAGAACTCCGAATAACTGGTCCGACACGCGGCAGTCCTCTTCTGTGGACGCGCTCAACCAGTCGATTGCCGAGCTTGAGGCGCGGGTCCAGGGATTGAATGCCCGAAACCGGCGTCCTGCACCGCGCACGGAATTTTCGTCAGCCGAGCCTGACCGCGCCATGCGCCAGCGTTTGCTGGATCAGGAGCGCTTCAGCCAGCATCAACCACCGCAGATGCGCCAGGAAAGCAGACCCGATCCAAGATTGGACCCGAGGCTGGACCCCAGATTGGACCCGAGATTGGACCCGAGATTGGACCCCAGAAGCGACCCCAGAGGCGGTTCAAGAGTTGATCAAAGACTGGAACAGAGATATGCGCCGCAACGGCCTGTAGAATATGCGTCGAGAGCACCCGCGCGGGAGCCCATCCCAAGCCCTGCGCCCCGCGCAGCCATGCGTGAGCCGATGCCGAATCCCTCAACGCGCGATACCAGCAACGCCATGCGGGAAATCGCTGATGCCGTTGCCTCGCTGCGCAACGATATGCGCCGGGACGTGGGTGAAATGAAAACCATGACCAGCTCGGCGGCCATGCCGTCGGATATCAAGGCGGATCTGGCAAGGATTGCCGAACAGATAAATTCCTTTGACAACAGCCGTTCGGACATGGCGGCAAACGGCATTCAAAATGAGCTGGAAGAATTGCGCACCATGGTCAATGAACTGGCGCGCGAAGACAGCATGCGTCGGCTTGAAACCAGGTGGGATGGATTTGAAGAACGCATATCCGATCTCGATTCAGCGTCGATCCGCGACGAAATGATCACGCTGTCCTATCGACTGGACGATATCAAATCATCGATCGGGCTGCTGCCATCCGCATTGCCGCTGCATGCGCTCGAAGACAAGATCAAGATGCTGGTGACGGCCATTGACGCCATGTCCCGTCAGCCGAGCGCCGCCGATCCTGAACTGACCCGTCAATTTGCCATACTGGATGACCGGCTGGATGAAATCAGCCGGGCCATCGTGGCCAACAGCGTGGCACAGCCATCAGGCATGGACACGGCCGCTGTCGCCCGGCTGGAGAACCGGCTTGATTCTCTTGTCGATCACATCGGGCAGCTTGGCCAATCAGATGCCGACGGTGAACTCTCGATGCGCATGGAGGCACTGGCCAGCCGTGTTGAGGATCTGGCCAACCAGGAGGCCTATGGTGCGCTGATGGAGCGGCTTGACCTGCTCTCGCATTCGCTGGCCGAACAGGCTGCAACCTCTGATCCGCGCGTGATATCCCAACTGGAAGATCTTTCCAGAAAGGTCGAGGGGCTGGATCTCGAGATGGCCAATGGCCCACTGGGTGACCAGCTCAAGGACCTGGCGCACCGCATCGACAGTATAAACAGCGAGCTGACAGCCACGAACGGCAATCAGGATATGCTGTATGTCCGGCTTGAAGATCTTGCTGACCGGGTTCAGGAAAGCGCGTCACGGCCAAGCGTGGTGGATTTCAGTCCTCTGGAAGCGCGCCTGGCTGACATAGCTGCGCGCCTGGATGAATCCCAGGCGCCGCAATATGGCAATGATGAATCCATCCGCAGCCTGGAGGACCAGGTTGCCAGCCTTTCGCAATTGCTGAGCAATTCAGGCGATTCATCCGCGCAATATGACAATGTCACTGCAGAGTTGGAACCGCGCCTGGCGGCGATTGAGGGCCATTTGTCCAACAGCAAGGCGGACAGTCAGGATATCGTTATTGAGGCTGCGCGGCAGGCCGCAGAAGCCGCCATCGCATCCTATCGGCAAAGTGGTGTACCAGCCGCAGATATGGCAACCATCGAGTCGCTGGTTGGCGACTTGCGATCACTTGAAAATCTCAGCCGCAAAAGCGAAGAGCGAAGCGCCCGTACCATTGACGCCGTTCACGATACTCTGCTGAAGATTGCCAGCCGGCTTGAAACGCTGGAAGCCACGCCGCGGCATGCGGAAAGAGAAGACGTCGCGGACTATGCTCAGGAAGAAGCGCAATTCGGCAGCGCGCCCCATGCGGCCTCTGCTGTCTACACGCGGCGAGAGGAAGCCCTTGCCGGTGATCATGGGGACGGGTTTGCACCTGATGTCCACCATGATCTGCCAAAGCGCGAAAATGCCCCCTCGGGAGATTCTCTGCTGAAGGGGCTGAAAAAACGCATATCCGGCAAACGCGCCGACACGGCAGAAAGTCCGCGGCAGAACGGCTTGCAGAATGTGAATCCGTCGCCATCAATCGATCCGGTCGCTGATATTGACCCGGAGACGGCCAATATCCCCATGGAGCCAGGATCAGGTTCACCCGATATCAAGCGCATCATGGCAAAGGTGCGTGAAGCGCAGCAATTGGCAGATCAGGATCACCCGCAGCCTGCTGAACCCGAAAAAAATGATTTCATCGCCGCAGCCCGTCGCGCAGCAAGGGCTGCAGCAACCGAAGCTGGTGAAATCGACAAACCTGTTGCCGACGAAGAGAAAGCCTCGTTGTCACTGAAGCAGACGGTGGTTCGTCGCCGCAAGCCACTTCTGATGGCTGCCGGAGCAATCTTGCTTGCAGTCCTGTCCTATCCTCTGATTGCCGGTTTCATCGCCAACGACGAGCAGCCCGTGCGATCCGCCTCGCTGGATGTGCCGGCCGTCACCGTGCCCGCAAAACAGCCGGTTACAGAACCTCTGGCCGATGCAAATGACACTCTTCCGCAGGTGCGCGTTGGAACAAGTCAGGAGGCTGACGCCTCCGCCATAGCCGGCAACTCGGATCCGGCGCCCCAGAAAATTATTCCCCTGGATGCCACGGCGCAGCAGAATCAGGGCTTTCAGCCTGCTCAATCCGAAGCGCCGACGCAAACAGCATCCCTGTCACAAGACAGTGGCTCATCGCTTCAGACCATTGAAATGCCGCCGGAAGCTACCGGTCCGTTTGAACTGCGTGAAGCCGCGGCCAATGGAGACGGTCTTGCCCTCTTCGAGATTGGCGCACGTTATACCGACGGTCGTGGTGTGCCCACCGATCTGTCGGAAGCAGCCAAATGGTACAGATTGTCAGCAGAGACGGGTTTCGCGCCTGCCCAGTACAGGCTTGCCAATTTCTATGAAAAAGGCACCGGTGTTGATCGCGATATAGATCAGGCGCTGACCTGGTACCAGATGGCCGCTGAACAGGGCAATGCAAGTGCCATGCACAATCTGGCCGTGCTTTATGCGATGGGCCGTGACGGCGTTTCAGATTATGATTCAGCCGGAAACTGGTTCACCCGCGCGGCAGATCTGGGTGTCAAGGACAGTCAGTTCAATCTGGCCATTCTTCATGCACGCGGCAATGGCGTCGAACAGAATCTGGAAGATTCCTACAAATGGTTCGCGATTGCTGCGAAATCCGGAGACAAGGACGCCGCCAGAAAACGCGATGAAGTGGCTGCCGCCCTGCGGCCGGAGCAGTTGCAGAGCGCCCGTGCAAAGGTGGAAAGCTGGAGCCCGGCGGTTCTGGTGGAATCGGCCAATTCAACACAGATACCAGCCGAATGGCGCGGTGTTGAAACCCGCACCGCTTCCGTGGACATGAAAAAGGCGATCAAGAATATTCAGGGCATCCTGACGAAAAACGGTTTTGATACCGGCGGCACGGATGGAATCATGGGCAATCGGACAATCGCTGCGATCAAGGAGTTCCAGACCTCGGTAGGTCTTGAGCCGACCGGTGAAGTCAATGATGCTCTGGTGAAAGAACTTCTGGCGCGCAACAATTAGTGTATCGGAGAGAATTTGATGCGATTTTCTATCGGACAATCAATCTTTTTGTGCTCGAAGATGATCTTGTTGCATTGGTATCTTAGCTGACCTGCGGAACAATCAGACCGGACCCCGTGTCTTGTGATTTGCTCTGGGTTGCGATGATTGACACAGGGAAACATAAAGCGCATGACACAGGGGAATGTTGAAGACATTCAGTACGTAAAATTTCCGCAATCTTTCTCGGTCTGACATGAGCATCTATCTGCCCATAGCAGAAATTTCGGTGAATGCCTTTATCATTCTGGGCATGGGTGCCGCCGTGGGATTCCTGTCGGGCATGTTCGGCGTTGGTGGCGGTTTTCTCATCACGCCTTTGCTTATTTTCTACAACATACCGCCCGCTGTCGCTGTTGCGACCGGTGCAAATCAGGTCGTTGCTTCATCCTTTTCCGGGGCCTTGTCGCATTTTCGGCGTGGCACTGTGGATATCAAGCTGGGCCTAATCCTGTTATCCGGGGGTCTGGTCGGTGCCTCCGTCGGCATTTACCTGTTCGTGCTGTTGCGCAGCCTTGGACAGCTGGACCTGATCATCTCGCTTTTCTATGTGGTCTTTTTGAGCGTCGTCGGCGGTTTGATGTTGATTGAATCCATCAATTCTCTCAGGCGTGCTGCAGCCAACAAACCCACATCATTTCGCAAGCCCGGCCAGCACAATTGGGTGCACCGGCTGCCTTTCAAAATGCGCTTCAAGCGTTCCAAGATCTATCTCAGCGCCATTCCCGTGGTCGGTCTGGGTTTTGGCATTGGCGTGCTGACCTCGATCATGGGTGTTGGCGGCGGCTTCATCATGGTGCCGGCGATGATCTACCTGCTGCGCATCCCCACCAATGTCGTGATCGGCACGTCGCTTTTCCAGATCATCTTCGTCACCGCTTTCACCACGATCGTTCAGGCGACCACCAACCAGTCGGTGGACATCTTTCTGGGTGGCATGTTGATGGTTGCCGGCGTGGTTGGCGCGCAATACGGCGTGCGTGTCGGCCAGAAGCTGCGCGGTGACCAGCTCAGAGCACTGCTGGCGCTGCTGGTTCTGGCCGTGGGTGTGCGGCTGGCGCTTGATCTGGCGCTGACGCCTGACGAACTTTACTCGGTCATCACGACCAAGGAGGGCTTTTGATGCGATTGTCCTCCTCAGTGCCGGTAAAATTCCTGACGGCCGTCATTGCGCTGATGTGGAGCGGCAATATCGAAGCTGCCGACGAGCAACTGGATATCGGCATTTCCACCAATGAGATCGCCATTACCTCAGATTTCGCCGGTGCTGATCTGACCGTATTCGGTGCGCTGGACAATGCGGATCAGTTTTTGCTGCAGATCGGCCAGTATGATGTCATCGTGGCACTCGAGGGGCCGGAGAGAAAAACAATCGTGCGAAAGAAGGATCGGTTCTTCGGAATCTGGATCAACCGCTCTTCCATGGACTTCCAGCCGGCGCCCGCATCCTATTCCATATCCAGCACGGTTCCGATCGATCGTATTGCCAAACAGATTGATCTGAGTGGGCGAACCATCGGCATCGAGCATATCCATCTTAACGCGTCTGGAAGTGTCGGGGACGGCACCAGGGTTGCGGAGTTTCGCAACGCCTTGCTGCGGCTCAGGGTCGCCAGTGGCCTATACCAGAGCGAACCGGTCGGCGTTGAATTCGTCAGCTCGAGCCTGTTTCGCGCCACACTGCGATTGCCTGCCAATATCCCGGTGGGACGACACAAGTTGCGCGCCTTCCTTTTCAAGAACAATGAATATGTGATGGAGCGTCAATTGGCGCTGCGGGTCGTCAAGACGGGTGCCGAGCAATTCATTTTTGAACTCGCCCACAAACACGCTTTTCTTTATGGCGTCATTGCCGTGGCCCTGGCCATGTTCACCGGCTGGCTGGCCAGTGTCATGTTCCGTCGAGATTAGAGCAGATCATCCGCAAGCAATGTGTATTTGAAGTTCGTTCAACGTCAGTTGCACGGAGCTGACAGGTTCAGGCCGTTAGCCGGTTGAAGGCAACAGAATAGATTCTGTCCCGCCCGAGAAGATGCGCAACCAGCTGCTGCTGGTCGAACAGGCCTTTGAAAGCCGGGTGTCGAAGATTGAGGCCACCGGTGGTGACGCCGAAGGCAGGCATGATCAGACGTGTGCCATCCGTTGCGAAACAGGGGCGGCGGACACCCTTGCCGCGACGCACGACACGCGCGGAGGGGTGCAGGTGTCCTGCAACCTCTCCCGGTTCGTGCGAACCATTGCCCAGCGGCTCGTGACGGAAACAAAGCCCGTCCAGATAGAGTTCCCTGACACAGTCGCCCTCCAGGCCATGGGGGCGGTCGGGATCATGGTTGCCAGTGATCCAGAACCAGTTGCGGTTGGCAACCAGGGTGCGCAATTGATCCCGGCACTCCCGCGTTAAACCGGCAGCGCCGTCGCGATCATGAAAACTGTCGCCCAGGCTGATGACATTGACGGGTTGGTAGCGCTGCATGACCGCATTGAGCAGCTTCAGCGTCTGGCTTGTGTCATAGGGAGGAAGCAGCAGACCGCGCCGGGCAAAGGCTGCGCCCTTTTCCAGGTGCAGATCCGATACGATCAGGGTCTGCGACGAAGGCAGATAAAGCGCGCCAAGCGGATCGCAGACAGCCTGCGTGCCACACAGTTCAAATTCGGCCGTGCGGATCAACGCATCGGCAATCAACGCCTGACTGGCGCTTGCCCTGTTCATTGCAGGATCATTCCCTTGCATCTCATCGTTTGCCCCGATCCATCGCTATCCCATCGCCTGACTGACGATTTCATCGGCCGCTTCGGCCAGAATATCGTCCTGCGCCTCGCCGGAGACCGGCTCCCGGCCGATTTCAAGCATGACGGGCACGGCAAGCGGCGATATCTGGTCCAGGCGCTTCAAAATCATTCGGCCTTTGATTCGTGACAGCATATCGGCAAGTCTTCGAATATCCAGCAAACCATTGGCCGCATCGTCGCGTGTGGCCTGCAGCAGAATATGGTCGGGCTCATGGCTGCGCAGCACGTCATAGATGAGATCGGCCGAAACGGTCACCTGCCGTCCGGTTTTTTCCTTGCCCGGATGCCGCCGCTCTATCAAACCGGCAATGATGGCGCAATTGCGGAAAGTCCGCTTGAGCATCCAGGATTCCGCCAGCCAGGCTTCCAGGTCATCACCCAGCATGTCTTCATCGAAAAGCGCGGCCAGTGAGAGTTCATCGCGCTGGATCATCAGCCCCATGTCGCGCAAACCCCATACCGCCAGGGCGTAATCCGTGGCGACAAAGCCCAGTGGGCGGGCCCGCGACCGCTCCAGCCTGCGGGTCAGCAACATGCCGAGCGTCTGATGGGCCAGCCGCCCTTCAAACGGATACATGATCATGTAAAACCGGTCTTCGTGGGGGAAGGTTTCTATCAATAGATCGCCATGCGACGGCAGGACGGATTTCAGCTTCTGTATTTCCAGCCATTCGCGAACCTGGGCCGGCAAGACGTGCCAGGTCTGCGGGTCCGCGAGCATGCTGCGCACCTGTTCGGCCAGATAGGTCGAGAGCGGAAATTTACCCCCCGCATAGGCGGGAATTTTCGGACTGGCGCTTGCCGCCTTGGACACGATGCATTCATTCTCGCGAATGCCTTCGAACCGCAGCACCTTTCCGGCAAACAGAAAGCTGTCTCCCGGTGCCAGCATTTCAACAAAGGATTCCTCGACCTTGCCCAAGACGGGGCCGCCGCGCACATTGCTGCCTTTGCCGCTGTGGCGTGTCAGGCGGACCCGCAATTCCGGCGCTTCGACAATGGTTCCGATATTGAGGCGATACTGCTGGGCAATCTGTGGGTTGCTGACCCGCCACAAATTGTCTTTGGTCAGCCGGATACGTGCGTAACGATCATAGGTTCGCAACGCATATCCACCCGTTGCAACGAAGGCCAGAACACGGTCGAACGTCTCGCGTTGCATCGCCGCATAGGGCGCCGCAGAACGTATTTCGGCATAAAGATCGTCGGCCTGGAAAGATGCTGCGCAGGCCATGCCCAGAATATGTTGTGCCAGCACATCCAGGGTTCCCTCGCCAATCGGTGGTGTATCCTGGGCCCCGACGTAATTGGCATCCAGTGCGGCCTGGCATTCCAGAACTTCAAACCGGTTTGCAGGCACGAGGATGGCGCGGCTCGGCTCATCCATCCGGTGATTGGAACGACCAATGCGCTGTGCCAGACGGCTTGCACCCTTGGGAGCCCCCACATGCACCACCAGATCGATATCACCCCAGTCGATACCCAGATCCAGAGTTGACGTCGCGACCACGGCGCGCAGACGATTGTCAGCCATGGCCGCTTCCACCTTGCGGCGCTGACTGGCGTCCAGAGAACCATGATGCAGGGCGATCGGCAGATTGTCGTCATTGATCCGCCACAACGCCTGAAACAGCATCTCGGCCTGGCTTCGTGTGTTGACGAAAAGCAGCGTGGTCCGATGTTGCTGGATGGCTTCATAGATATCCGCCATGGCATAGCGCGCAGAATGGCCCGACCAGGGCACCCGTTCTTGCGTTTCCAGAATGCTGATATGCGGTTTGGCTCCGCCCTCAATCACGATCCGCTCCGACAGCACCGGGCGGGCAACATCATGCTGCGGCATCAGCCATGCCTGCAAGGCCTCTGGGTCGGCAACCGTTGCAGAAAGCCCGATGGTCTGCAACGTCGGACGGTGCTTGCGCAGCCGCGCCAGACCAAGTGAAAGCAGGTGCCCGCGCTTGGAGGTGACCAGAGAGTGGAGTTCATCGAGGATGACATATTTCAGGCCATCAAAAAGCAGGTCTGCCTCCCGGCTGGCGATCAGCAGAGCGATCTGTTCTGGCGTGGTCAGCAGAATATCCGGCGGATTGAGCTTCTGGCGCTGCCGCTTGGACTGCGGTGTGTCGCCGGTTCGCGTTTCAATGCGTACCGCCAGATCCATCTCGGCAACCGGGGTCGCCAGATTGCGCTCGATATCGACGGCAAGCGCCTTCAATGGCGAAATGTAAAGCGTGTGTATGCCACGCCGTGCCGATGAAAGCGCCGCACCCGGGCGTCGTTTTACCTCGTTCAACGATATGTCGATCAGCGAAGGCAGGAAACCCGCCAGCGTCTTGCCAGCACCGGTCGGAGCAATCAGCAATGATGATCGACCGGACTGCGCCAGCCCCAGCAATTCAAGCTGATGCGGCCGGGGTTGCCATCCACGCTGCCTGAACCAGCTGGCAAACGGCTCTGGCAGGTGTGGTCCACGCTGGTTTGGTTCCGGTATTTTTTGAGAATCATCGCTCACACCGCAAGGTTAAACGAAGTGCGGTGCCGCACAAATGACTTTGTTGAAACACCGGGTTGAAATACAGGCAGGCAAGGCCTTTTGAAAGACCATCACGCATCCGGTTGAACCTGAAGGCATTAGCGACTACCTATTGCGCAAGCACAATATGGAGTACGGCCGCATGTCCGGCAAACTGACCCGATTTCTGGGTGACACACCTGGTCGCACCATCGTCAAACTGATCGTGATTTCCTTCATTGTTGGCGCGGTGATGAACGCCTTCAACTGGTATCCGGTTGACGTTATTTTTGCGGTTCGCGACTTTCTGGTCAATGTCTGGAATCTTGGCTTTGCAGCGCTGGGGCGTTTTGGCGACTACCTGCTCTTGGGCGCAGCCATTGTGATTCCGGCATTCATTATCATGCGTATCCTGAGCTATCGCAACTGAAACAGATGGGCTGCCCGATGAAGCCGATGCGGCCTGCACCATGACATCGACCGGCCTTGAACGAAGGCCGTTCACCGTCACGCACCGGATGGTTCTTTCGATCGCCGTGCCGATGACCTTTGCCTATCTCACGACACCGCTCTTGGGCTTTGTGGATAT
Organism: Rhizobiaceae bacterium; assembly: GCA_029212415.1. Classification (GTDB taxonomy): domain Bacteria; phylum Pseudomonadota; class Alphaproteobacteria; order Rhizobiales; family Rhizobiaceae; genus Hoeflea_A. The sequence continues at coordinate 36,075 of JARGOF010000038.1, forward strand.
GGCCGTCATCGGCCAATTGGGCGTTCCAGCCCTGATTGGCGGTCTGGCCGTGGGCGCCATTATTCTGGATCTGGTTTTTACGACCTTCAATTTTTTGCGCGCCGCAACAACAGGGCTGGTGGCTCAGGCCTTCGGTCGGGGCGATGAAACAGAAGAGCAGGCGGTGTTCTGGCGCTCACTGATGATTGGCCTTGCCAGTGGCCTCGCCATTATCGTTCTTTCACCGCTTGTCTTGCGCCTTGGCCTGTGGGTGATGGCACCGGGAGAGAGTGTCCTGGAAGCAACGCAAATCTATTTCACCATCCGGATTTTGTCGGCTCCTGCCAGTCTTGCCAATTATGCTGTGCTTGGTTTTGTCCTGGGACGTGGTCAAGGTGTTGCAGGGCTTTTATTACAGACATTGATCAATGGCATCAATATCGGTCTGTCCATCTGGCTGGGGCTCGTTCTCGGCTGGGGCATTGCGGGTGTCGCCTGGGCCACGGTGACGGGTGAACTTGTCGGGATGATCGTCGGTCTGTCCTATGTCTACAGCCGCTTCGACAGAGCGCGCCAGCCAAGCTGGAAGCGGGTGTTTGAAAAGTCTGCGGTCATGAAGCTGATGTCGCTCAATCGCGATATCATGATCCGGTCCTTCGCACTGCTGATCGCCTTCGCGCTGTTTGTGCGCCAGGGTGCGCAATTCGGGCCGGTGACGCTTGCCGCCAATGCTGTTTTGATGAATTTTTTCATGGTTGCAGGCTATTATCTCGACGGATTTGCCAATGCTGCAGAGCAATTGGCCGGCCGTGCGATTGGTGCAAACCATCGACCGGCCTTTGAGCGGGCAGTGCGCCTGAGTCTGTTCTGGGGCATAGGCCTTGCTGGGCTGACGACGCTGTTCTTTCTTATCTTTGGCAGTGCCGTCGTGGATTTTATTACAACGTCTGAAGACGTGCGCATGGCATCACGGCACTATCTTGTCTGGGCCGCGTTTACAGCCTTGGCTGGTGTTTTGGCCTTCGAAATGGACGGTGTTTTCATTGGCGCCACCTGGTCGCGCGACATGCGCAACATGATGCTGTTGTCGCTGGTGATTTATGTGCTGCTGATTGTATTGCTTGTTCCCCTTTGGGGGAACCATGGCCTTTGGGTTGCATTGCTGGCCTTCCTGGGCCTGCGGGGCTTTACCCTCTTTGCCATTTTGCCAAGGCGCACCGGCCAATATTTTGGCCCGGTCGGGCAGCCCTCGAGAAAATCATCAGACAGGCTCTAAATCAGCCTACGCCGGAATCGGCTTTGCTGCCCACTCATCCATCTTCCTGTCTCGCAATTGGCTGATGCTGCTTGCGCCCTGGCGCGCCACCAGGGTGGAAAGCTCTTTCAAAATGCTTCGAACCAGACCGGGGCCTTGATAGATGAATCCCGTATAAAGCTGAAGAATATCTGCTCCTGCGCATATTTTTTCGAGCGCAGTTTCGGCGCAATCGATGCCGCCGACACCCACCAATGTCATGTCGGGTCCCACCAGCTTGCGCATTTTTGCCAGAACAATTGTCGAACGCTCGAACAATGGCTTGCCGGAAAGGCCACCGGCCTCGTTGCTGCCAGGTTCATGGCGCAATGAACTGCGCGCCATCGTCGTGTTGGAAATGATCAGTCCATCCATTGCGTGCCGATCGAGTTCCTCGGCGATTTCTTCAAGTTCGCCTATTGTCAGATCCGGCGCTATCTTGAGGAATATCGGTTTGTGTTTCTTGCCTGCTTCGCGCTGCATATTGCGCGCTGCCATGACGGCATCCAGCAAAGGTCCAAGGCTGTCGCGCGATTGAAGGCCGCGCAGGCCAGGCGTGTTTGGAGAGGATATATTGATCGTCAGATAATCGGCGTGGTCGTAAAAAACATTCAGGCCCAACGTGTAATCGGCAATGCGATCGGCTGAATCCTTGTTGGCCCCGATGTTGATTCCAATCGGGCCGGGGTGCGGGTTTTCAAATTTTTCCAACCGCTTGAGCACGGCCTGATGGCCCTGATTGTTGAAGCCAAGGCGGTTTATGACGCCCTGATTGGCCGGAAGCCTGAAAATACGCGGTTTGGGATTGCCTGCCTGTGGTTTTGGCGTGACCGACCCTATCTCGGTAAAGCCGAATCCCAGACGCAGGATTTCACCTGGCACTTCGCCATTCTTGTCGTAGCCGGCAGCCAGTCCGATCGGATTTGGAAATGAAAGGCCTGCCGTGTGCACGGACAGGTTCTTGTCATAGGCGGCGCGGCAGGAAGGCAACAGTCCTGATTTGAGCGCCAGAATGGACAGATGGTGCGCAGACTCGGGGTCCAGAGTGAAAAGTGCGCGTCTGCCAAGCGTGTTGAGAATGGTCATATTCAAACCAGATCAGGCAGAATATGCTTGTTGTTATCGTCGAGCATCAAGGGTTTGGACCAGACAACGGCGCTGAGTGGCAGAGGACCGTAAAGATGCGGGAACAAGGCGCCACCGCGAGATTCCTCATAGAGCAGCGCGTTGCCAAGGCGTGCGCCATCCACCGCAACCAGCACAAGGTCGCTCTGCCCGGCGAAATGCAACGCTGCTGTCTGCGCCACCTGATCGCCTGTGGAAAAATGGATGTATCCATCCTTGACGTCGATGGGCGCGCCCTTGAAGACGCCGGATTTTTCTGCCTGTTGCCAAAGAGGCTCTTCCGCGATTTTGTAGATGATGTGTGGCATGATACTTCCAGTGCTAGATGTTCGGGCCTTTTCCATACACGATGGAATCAAAATGGCCGCAATGGAATCTGGCGGCAATCGCATTTTCGGCGTGATCGCCTGATATGAGATCATTTCGATTGTGCAAATCATCGGACAGGGTGCGTATGAACCAGTTTATACAAATATTCGTGGGCGGAACAATCGGCCTTCTTATCCTGTGTGGCGCAAGCCAGGCAGAGGCTCTGGAAAATCGCTTTGTGATGGAGTCTGTTGGCGAGGCAGCGGGAAGCGGATTTGTCCGCCTTGATACCCACACCGGCGAAATGTCGATTTGCAAACTCTCGGACGGCCAGCTCATTTGCCGCATGGCGGCGGATGAACGGCGCGCGCTTGAAGATCAGATCGATTTGCTTGAAGAAAAGCTTGCCAGGCTTGAAGGCCCTTTGATTGAGCGGCCAGATACACGCTACAAGAATTTGCCTTCCGACGATGAAATCGACCAATCATTCGGCGTCATGGAAAAGCTGATGCGGCGTTTTTTTGATCTCGTCGAGGATCTGGAAAACGAGACCGATAAAAATTAAGCGCGACATTTTCTATACGCTGAAGCTTGATCACCCTGGTCTGATCGTTGTTGCAGTGCATCCCGGTTGGAGTGATCGGGCTGCCCGCAATTTCTGATAACAAAGACCTTTCGAGAAGCCTGTAGAGGATTCAATGCGTGCAGATAGTGGCCAAATACCATTCAACCGGGTAATACCGTTGTCATCAGTGGCAAATCAGGTTTAGTTTGCAGGTGGGGCCGACCGATCTTTTCGCAACGGAAAGGTCAGTTGCATGAATGAATGCGTTGGGACTTTCTTTGGATCATTCGGAGCCACCAGATGTTCCGATGGGCAAGGGGATGTTTTTCAGGCCTTTTGGGGCTCTGGGAAGGGGGCGAGCAAATTGTCAAAAACAATCATTATTGCAGATGACCATCCGCTGTTTCGTGGTGCCATGCGACAGGCTTTGGCAGGCATTGAAGATGGACTGAAGATCGTCGAGGCTGGTGATTTTGGTGCGGCTCGCAATGCTGCCGGTGATAATCCGGAGGCGGATTTGATGCTGCTGGACCTGACCATGCCCGGTGTCAGCGGTCTTTCGGGGCTGATCTCCTTGCGTGCCGAATATGTCAGCCTGCCCGTTGTCATTGTTTCGGCATCCGATGATCAGACAACGATCAGGCGTGCCATCGACCTTGGTGCCTCCGGGTTTTTGTCTAAATCTGCCAGCATCGATGAAATTCGCGATGGTATCAAAGCTGTCCTGGCTGGAGAGGTCTGGACGCCCCGCGGGTTTGAATTCGGGCCCGAACAGGATGCCGAGATTGCTGAGTTGATAAGGCGTCTGCAAACATTGACGCCGCAACAAAGCCGGGTTCTCGGCATGCTTGCCGAGGGACTTCTCAACAAGCAGATCGCCTATGAACTCAGTGTTTCCGAGGCCACCATCAAGGCGCATGTCTCCGCAGTCCTGCAGAAACTGGCCGTTGACAGCCGCACCCAGGCTGTCATTCAACTGGCAAAAATCGGCGCAGAGATGCTTGATAGGGAAAACAGTTCACTCAACTGACTGTTTGGCCGAATTATTCGGCGGCGGATTTTCGCGCAATGGCGATCTGGTTGAGAAATGCCCTGAGGGCTGCCGGTTTCAATGGTTTGTTGAAGATCGATATTGAATGCTCTTCTGCATTGTTGCGCACATCAAGGCTCCGGTCCGCAGTGACCAGAACAGCTGGAATATTGTCGCGCCAGTGCTGTCGAATTTTCAAAATGGCCTCAATGCCGTTGCCATCGTCCAGATGATAATCGGCGATGATGGCGTCTGGCGGGTGGGAGCTATTGGCAAAAAACGTCTCAAGTCCATCAACCGATCCGGCGCAGGATACCGCACAGCTCCACCCGCCCAGTAATATCTGCAGTCCGTCCAGGATTGCTGGTTCATTGTCGATGCACAGGACAGACAGGCCATCCAGTGTCATCGAGGCAGGAACAATCGGCTGGTTGCCGCTCGTCAGTTGAACACGTTTGATATTGGTCTCGACGGGGATCTCGACCCTGAAATCGGTGCCTTTTCCCATCTTGGACGTGAGTATGACCGGATGATCGAGAACGCGGGCGATCCGATCAACAATAGACAGACCCAGACCCAGACCTGAGGCATTTCGGGCGCCATCATCAAGTCGGATAAATTCTCCGAATACTTTTTCAAAACTGCTGTCGGGAATTCCGATTCCCGTATCGACCACCTGAACCATGACCGTATCGCCCCTGTGGCGTACACCCACAAGAACGCGGCCTCGGGGGGTGTATTTGATAGCATTCGAGACCAGATTCTGTATCAGCCGCCGCAGCAGATTTGGATCGCTGCGAACATGCGCCGATGTTGGCATGACCCGCATTTGCAACTTGTTTTCAGCTGCAATGGGTGCGAAATCCGTTTCGATACGGCGCAGCACATCGTTGAGCGGGAAGCTGGAGATCTGCGGTTTCATGGTGCCCGTATCCAGCCGCGAGATGTCGAGCACGGCACCCAATATGGATTCCACCGATTCCAGTGAGGAATCGATATTGCGCACCAGGTCGCGATTATCGGATTCACCCAGCCGTTCAACCAGCGACGACGAGTAGAGACGCGCAGCATTGAGCGGTTGAATGATGTCATGGCCGGCAGCGGCGAGAAAACGTGTCTTGCCGATATTGGCTTCTTCCGCCCGCGATTGCGCCTCGGCCAGTTCACCATTCACCCGAACCAGTTCAGCCGTACGGGTGGCAACGCGTTGTTCAAGCGTCTCATTGGCTTGGGTCAGCGCTTCGGCTGAAGAAACCCGCTCGGTGATGTCCGCATAGGTGGTGACGACACCGCTGTCAGGCATGGGGTTCGATCGAATTTCAATAATCCGACCTGACTCTGCAAGCATCAGCGTCCATGATGTGTCCATGGTCAGGAAATTGTCGATTGTGGATTTTACCTGATCTTGTCTTATATCGCCGCGGCCGGCAAGAATCTTGACAATATCTTCAAGCGCCACGCCAACCTGTCCGACGGATTCGGGCAAATCAAGCAGGGATCGAAAGCGGCGATTCCACACGCTCAACCGGTTTGTCCTGTCGAACACGGTGATCCCCTGATCCATCTGACCAAGGGCCGTTTGCAGCAGGTCACGATTATACTGCAGCGCTTCTGATGCCTCATCAAGCAATCGCGCCGTATCGGATGACGTATCATCTTTTTGGAACAGCAATGAGAGCACCAGCCGAGCCGATGCCGATCCGATGGCGCTTCCCAGCAATTGTTCGGAGTAGCGCACCAGATCCATATCAGCCTGGGAACTGGGTTCGAGCCAGCGTCCGCGTGTGGTCTCATAGGTGTGGAAAGAACGTTCTGTGCGTTCCGCACCCAGGTATTTGGTGATTGTCTGTTTGAGCTGCTTGATGGTTATTCCGGTTTGCCAATCATTGCTGGCTGGCCGGATGATCGAACGTTGCGGGATGAAGACGCCAGCCTGCATGCGCTCCAGAGGTTTTGCCGGTCGGCTGAGAGACCCGGCAACAAACATCGCCAGATTGGCGCTGAGGCTGAGGATGACGCTGTTGACGAATGGGTCAGCATTGCTGCCTGAAAAGGCGTCCGTAAAGGGCAGCAGGAATCCCAGGACGTTGGCGGCAATGGCCGAGTTGTCGGGGCCGCCGAAACTCGGCACAAAAAGCAGATAGGTCCAGACGAACATGCCGCTGGACAATCCCGCGATCGCGCCGCGTGCGTTGGCCTGTTTCCATATGAGGCCTCCCAGCAGCGCAGGGGCAAATTGTGCAATGGCGGCAAAGGATAAAAGGCCGATGGATGCAAGGCCTGCATTGATATTGGCCGATCGATAATAGGCATACCCCAGAAGCATGACGCAGAAAATAGACGTCCGCCGGATGATCAGGATCGTGCCGGTAAAGTCGCCCAGATCGCCGCCACGCCGGATGATGTTCTGACGCAGCAAAACCGGCATGACAATATCATTGGATATCATGATGGCGACGGCAACCGACGCAACGATAACCATGGCGGTCGCGGCTGAAAAACCGCCGATGAATGTCGCCAGTGACAACCAGGGAATATCGTGTGCCAAGGGCAGGAGAAGTACGAATTGATCGCCGATTCCGGTTCCCTGAAAAGTCAGAAGACCCGCAACAGCAATGGGAATCACAAAAAGATTGATGGCGATCAGATAGAGCGGAAACAGAAACCTGGCGGTGCGCAATTCGCTCTCGGTACGGTTTTCCACAACTGTTACGTGAAACTGTCTTGGCAGCACAATAATGGCAAAAGCCGACAAAAGGATCAGCACAAACCAGCGGGCAGGGGCCGTTTCATAGCTCATGGCCGCGACAACTGTTTCGTTCTGGCTTGCCTTTGCAAACAGATCGGCCGGGCCGTCAAAAAGAAAGAAAGTGGCGAACAGGCCAACTGCTGTAAAGGCAAGCAGCTTGACGAGTGATTCCGTTGCCACGGCCAGGATTAGTCCGTTCTGGTGCTCCGTCGCATCCGCATGGCGTGTTCCAAATATCACGGCAAAGCCAGCAAGAAGAAGCGCCACGATCAGTGAAATATCGGTCAGAAAGAACGAGCCGAACCGGGAGTCGAACGGTGTATCGGCCATGACGATGGTGACCGACGAGGAAACGGCTTTCAACTGCAGGGCGATATAGGGAATTGTACCGATAACCGCAATAAGGGCGACAATCCCCGCAACCGTGGGGTTTTTGCCGTATCGTGCGGCAATGAAATCGGCGATGGAGGTCAGCTTCTCCTCTTTCGCCAGAGTGACGATGCGGCGAATGACCGGCATGCCGATGGTGAAGACGAGGATTGGCCCGATGTAGATGGCAAGAAACTCGAAGCCACGTTGCGCCGCCAGTCCCACCCCGCCAAAATATGTCCAGGAGGTACAATAGACAGCCAGGCTCAATGCATAGATCAAGGGCCGGCCCTTGCCGGCATCACGCTTGTTTGCAGACCGGCGGTCCCCAAAACTTGCGATTGCAAACAGCAACAGCAGATAGAGCAATGCCGAAGTGACGATAACCCAACCTACCAACATGAAGCGAAAATCCTCCTTTTACGGTTTCATGCGCCTGCGACCATAGCTGCAAAGAGCATTCAGGCAAATGGGGCCAAAGTTGCATCACGCAGAAAGAACAGTTCATGCCAAACCCCTGCGAAAGGCTTGTTTCCGCTATAATGGCGCTTTTATTTGAAAACGATTAGTATAGGGTCCGCGCCACTTGAAATAAACGTTCAATATGAAAACAAAGGGAACGAAAATGCTAAACGAATTTAAGGAATTCATTGCCAAGGGCAATGTCATGGATCTGGCTGTCGGTGTTATCATCGGCGGTGCATTTGGTCTGATCGTCAAGTCTCTGACCGATGACCTCATCATGCCGATTGTCGGCGCCATTTTCGGTGGCTTTGATTTTTCCGACTACTTCATTGGCCTGAGCAGTGCGGTCACTGCCGATACACTGGAAGCTGCCCGCGAACAGGGTGCGGTTCTGGCCTATGGTAGTTTTCTGACTGTCGCCATCAATTTCATCATTCTGGCCTGGATCATTTTCCTGATGGTCAAAGGTGTCAACAACCTGCGCCGCAAGGAAGAAGCAGCGCCAGCAGCGCCTGCTGCACCGCCAGCCGATGTTCAGTTGCTGACAGAAATTCGTGATCTCCTGAAGAAATAGGTCCAAAAGGGCTTTGCTGGTGGTCACCAATCATCAGCATCGTCGATGGAATCATATGCGAATTTGACGTGATTTCTCCAGCCAGCAGGGCTATGTAATTCCTCTGGCTGGAGAATATGAATGACACGACTCGATGATCTAAGTCCGCGCGCACGCAACGTACCGGAGAGCGGCATCATTGCCCTGATCAACCATGGCAGGTTGAAACAGGGGCTCATCCCGCTTTGGGTCGGTGAGGGTGATCTCCCGACGCCCGATTTCATTTCTGAAGCCACGGTTCAGTCTTTGCACAGAGGCGAAACCTTCTATACTTGGCAACGCGGAATTCCAGACCTGCGTCAGGCCCTGGCTGACTATTACGCTCGCCATTTTGGTGGTCGCCATGAGTCCGACAGCATGTTTGTAACCGGTTCCGGCATGCAGGCCATCAGGCTTGCCATCGAGGCAATCTGCAGTCCCGGCGATGAAGTGGCTTTCCTTTCGCCTGCCTGGCCGAATATCTCGGCTGCGCTCGAGATTTCCGGTTCGCACCCGGTGCCCGTAACGCTAGATTTTGGGCAGCATGGCTGGATGCTTGACATGGATCGGCTCGCCAAGGCCATTGGTCCAAAAACCCGGGCATTGTTCATCAATACGCCCTCAAATCCGACCGGCTGGGCGGCAAGTCTGGATGAATTGCGCGCCATTCTGGATCTTGCACGAAAAGCCGATATCTGGATCATCGCCGACGAGATCTATGCGCGCTACTACTATGAGGGCCATCGCGCGCCGTCGTTTCTCGACGTCATGGAAGACGGTGACAGGATCATGTTCGTCAATTCGTTTTCCAAGAACTGGTCCATGACCGGTTGGCGGGTCGGCTGGATCAAGGCGCCGGCAGAACTGGGCCAGGTCATTGAAAACCTGATACAATATTCGACATCCGGCGTGCCGCAATTTATGCAAGAGGGTGCTGTTGCCGCGCTGCAACAGGGCGATTTTTATGTGGAGGAGCAAAAGGAGCGCGCCCGCGCAGCCCGTGATGTTCTGTGTGACGCCCTGAGCGCAACCGGCCGGGTCCGTTTGGCAAAGCCAGACGGGGCATTCTATGCCTTCTTTTCAATCGATGGTCTGGAGGATTCCCATGCCGCCGCCTTGCGGGTCGTCGATGAAGCCAATGTCGGCCTTTCACCGGGGTCCGGGTTTTGCACCGGAGGCGACGCATTCCTGCGCGCCTGTTTCCTCAGACGGATCGATCATGTCGAAGAGGCAGCAGATCGCCTGGTACGGTTCATTTCAGCACTGTAAGTGACGATCCACCGGCTTCGTCAGAGTGATTGCGATCCGAGCGTTGCGGCTTGTCAGCTACCCATTTACGCCCTGGCTTCAGTCACCTTCACCCGTGACTGTAAGGCCGAGAACACGCCAACTCTGCATGCCGCCGCGATAGTAGAAAATGCGTTCGGCCGGATAGCCGGCGGCGATCATTGCGCGAATGGCGGTTGGTGACTGGCCGCACCACAAACCGTTGCAGAACAGGGCGACGCGCTTGGCGTCGGCGCAGTCCCAGCCGTCGAAATCCGGCTCGCAGCCAAGTTCGGTCAGCCGGTCGCCCACCTGCGTAAACGGCAGACTGATGGCACCGGGAATTGATCCACCCTGAAACCAGTCGACCGTGCGGCTGTCGACGACCAACGCGTCCGGCTCCTGGAGCATTTCGATCAATTCAACTTCTCCGATTGTCGTCACGCCTTCCGCCGGGGAAATCGGTTGGATGCAGAATGGCGGGCAGGCGCGTGAAGTCCGTGCGAATTCGCCCGTAATTTCGTGGTTCTGATCCTGAATGCGTCGAATTTCCATTCGTCCGTCAGGCGACTCCACCGTCACGCTCTTCATCTCTTTGGTGATTCCGACCTTCAACTCATCGGCCGCGCCCGTTCCACCGAGCGCCACCAGCGCAATGCCAACAGCGATAAAATATCTGATCATGGTATTCTCCTGCGTGTGGGCCTGCTATAGCAGGTTCCGGTTATGCTGTAGAGTAGGTTCGCGGCAATTGTTTCGACCGTTCCCTTTCCACGAAATTTCAACCTGAAAAATCATGGCTTTGGAAGGGGAGCGCCGAGAAACGGGTGCAAGGCGTCTGGCGGCTGAACAACGGTCCGTTTGGCAAGGCCAGTCTCTGTATGGACGAGCTCTATCCTGCGGTGCGGAGCGATCGTGCCGGCCCGGCGCAAGGCATCGTCGACCAGGCTGTAAACTTCATCACGGCAATCGATATCTCTGTCAAAACGGGACAACCAATACCGTATGGCATAGGTGATTCCGCCCTCCTCATAAGCAAGAACGCGCACGTCCGGTACCGGGTCGTGAAGGATTAATTTCGCCTCTTTCACGGCGCTGAGCATAACCGCGCGGGCCTGTCCAATCGGCATGGTGTGGTCGAGCGTGATTGAGATTTGCGCCCGATACTGAGGTTTGGGAGCGGAGTAATTCGTGATGCTTTGACGGGCGATCTGGCTGTTGGGCAGAATGAGATACATGGAATCTCGGGTAAGCACACGTGTCGTGCGCCAACCGATTTCCATCACCTTGCCCCGTGCCAGACCGCCGATGTCGACCCAGTCACCGATGCGGAAGGGACCTTCGATACCCAGGGCCACTCCGGACAGGGTGTCGGCCACAACGTTGCGGATGGCGAAGCCAAGCATCGCAAGGATAAGGCCGGAACCGGCCAAAGCGCCGAAGGCACCCTGACCCATGAACAAAGATGTGGTTCCGACAAATGCCACCAGAAACAGAACGGCGGCGATGATGTCGTTCAACAAACGCGGATAGGGTCGCGTTCGCTTTCCCGCCCGATCCAACGCCACCGCCACAACGCGGCTGACAAGCCAGGCGGATGCAAAATATGCAAGCGCCTTCAGGCCGAGCGAAACCGTATCGCCGAACTCATGATATTCTGCGAGATCGGTTTGAAACCTGACAAGTACAAAGCTGAGAACCAGGCAGAAGGTTGGCCAGGTCAGACGTTTGATATGCTGTTTTGCAGTCATGATCGTCGGCCTCCGAAAAAGCCGGCCTTACTTCTGGCAAGGCTGGGAAGTGCGCAGAACGGGCATTGCCCTGTATGAGGCCGTGGTACGACAGCATCGTCGCGCCGGTAGGTGGTATTGGCGCCGAAACCCGTTTGAGACACCACCATGCGGCAGTGCGGGCACCTGTGGAAATTGGCGCTGGATAGGGGTTCATGGCAGTTGGCGCGCGGGCGTTTGGCGCGCGAAAGGGGATATGTCATCTGACTTGTTCCGATAAAGCTGTTCTAGGGACCGATTGAATTGCCCGAAGAAAGCCGCACGACCTGGTCAGGTCATAAAAGGCTCCCTTCGGGTTCGGCATGTTTGACTGCAGCCGCCTTGGTCCGTGCGCACGAGGTCATTTGGTGCTCCTTCGGCAACCCTTGGCGCCTGCGACAAACGGCAGGGCATTTGGAAACAGGTTGATTGATTCCGGGCAAGGCGTCCGCATAGGTTGTTCGTTCATCGTGAATTTATGTTGAGACAGCATCTTCAAACGCCTCGTAAAAATGGTTGTGTGCAAACTGAAGCAATGTGGCAATGAACCCGATTGGTTTCCGGGTGGAATGAAATTCTGTTTCACGACGATCGACGGCGAGGCAAGATTTCGAGTCTCGAAAACGATGATGAAGGGTGTCGGTTACAATTTCCCCTCGCACAACACGGTCGTCACGTACTCAATTCACGACGAAAGGCAGACCCGGACAATACGGCAGGCGCAAAAGCGCCTAATCCGCCCCGGGAAGGGAGGGGATCAGCAGAAGAAACCGAAAATGATCCATATTTACCAACATGCTCACAAGCTAGGCATGAGCCGTGTATTAGTCAATCGCTATCAGCGTCTCGGAAGCAGTCTGGAGGCCCGGATTGGCTGGAATGTCTTGTCCGCAGGGCTCTCAATGTGACCTAAGGCCGCATCGCGCCTTGGAGCGATTGAAAGACTGCGTTGCCAGGGCCATATTGGAGACATGACAATGTTCAGCTTTCACAAAAAGTTCTTGCTTTATGCAGGGCAACTCCTGAACCGCCCCTGACCCCGGGCGGGACGGCGCATTGCGTCCGTCTGCAGCACGGGGTTACGCCTGATCTCATACGATCAAAACAAAATCATAGAGGCGATGATGCGCTCTTTGACAGTGATGATGGGTCAACCGTTGCTGCTGTCGGCGCATTGCCTAGGCACGTCTCAGCTTCAGCAATCTCAGGACTGGAGGTTAACATGTCCATTTACATTTCACGCCAAATGCTCAATTCCGATTCGCACCAGCAGAAGGTCGCCGAACGGCCCGGTATCATTTATCGATTGTCGCGTTCTGTTCTGCGCAAATGGCGACGCCGCAGGTTGATTGCGGCATTGGAAGCCTTGGATGAACGGCTACTGCGGGACATTGGTATTGAAAGGGGAGACATCAAGCGAGTTGTCGACCGGTTCGATGACAAGGAACTGCGAATGGTTCCTCTCGCTCCGGCACCGGAGACCTCGAAGATTGAGGGCGAGGCTTACAGGCAAGCGGCTTGACGCCTGTTGCCCGTTGGTCGCGTTGTCGAAATTCGCCGCCGCGACCAACCCCGACAGGGAATTGGTCAATGCAGATACGGAGTCTTAAACAATGATGCATTGTAAAACGGATTTGGAACAACTGTTTGCTGGTTCATCCACCAGGGAACGAAAGATTGAAACCGTAACCTTCGATCCCGGGCCAAGCGCGGCTTGCATTGCGCGGTGGGAGGATGATGGAGGCCGTACTCTGGACGCATTTGCCACTGACGCGCCATTTGCCCGTGTCGCCGCGACAATTGTCGAGACGACGCCATAGAG
>JARGOF010000039.1:0-27429 GCA_029212415.1 Rhizobiaceae bacterium
CAATCGTGCCGATGTTCACGTGTGGCTTGTTGCGTTCAAATTTGCTCTTCGCCATAATATTCCAGTCCCGTCATGCTCATAAACTGCGCAAAATCGCTAAGGATCGTTTGCTCCGGATGAAGCAAATCCAGATGATCGAAGGGCAAATAAGGCTTTCAACGCCCAGACGCAAGATGAATTTGCAAGAGGGCAGCAGTTTGTCGGTTTGCCGCTCGTCCATTTGATCGCCCTGGACAGGGACGTCAGGCCCATTGACACAGGTATTTACGGGTTCGTTGACGGTTGCCTGACGAATCATCTGCAATCCGGATGTGCCGTTGCCGACTTTCTGCACAAGCGGATAACCACGCACAACCTACAGCCGTGTGAAAACCACGCAAAGATTGTTGGCGGGCATCTGGGTGACTGATGTGAGGGCCAGTCCGCAAGTCTCGGCCGTGCTCATCACATCCTCCAGGAGACGGATGCCCCAGGCAGGATTGCGCGAGCGCAGATCTGCATCAAATTTCGCATTGCTTTCGACAAGTGGCTCGCCTTCACGTCGATAAGGGCCATAGAGGACGAGCACGCCGCCGCCGGGCAACAACCTGCCCGCCCCTCTCAGCAAGCCTTGTGTGGCGGCCCACGGACTGATGTGCACCATATTGATCGCAATCATCGCATCGGCATGCGCAATCGGCCAGGTCTCGCTCGATGCGTCAATGTCCAGCGGCGGGCACACGTTGGTCGCGGCTGCCGCTTTTACCCATTCCTCAATTGATGCGCGCGCCTGCGGCGACGGATCCGAAGGTTGCCAGGTCAAACCCCGCAAAAGCTCTGCAAAATGGATGATGTGTTCACCAGAGCCGCTGGCGATCTCCAGCACAGTGCCGCTCTTCGGTAAGATTTGGCGCAACAGATCAAAAATGGGGCCGCGATTGCGAAGAGCGGACGGACTGGAGAGCCTCGAATTGCGAGAGGACATTATGCATCCTTGTCAGGAGATCAGACGTGCGATGGTTTCCAACGCATCAAACCACGATAACTCATTCACACACAACATAAATACGACCTGTCGCGGTCGCGCGGTCTTGTCCAGCGATGTGTTGGTGTTCTGTATTGAATTCGACACAACAGACCTTTGACCAGAAGCAACAGGCAATTGCTTCGAGAATCGACAGTGAAATGGCTAGAAAGCGTGACTATGGCAATGAAAATCTGGAGCGGGTAGAGGGAATCGAACCCTCGTATTCAGCTTGGAAGGCTGCTGCTCTACCATTGAGCTATACCCGCAGTATCAGTGGAAGTGGTGGAGGAGGCTGGATTTGAACCAGCGTAGGCATAGCCAACGGATTTACAGTCCGCCCCTTTTAACCACTCAGGCACCCCTCCAATTCCACTGACGGGGTCAAGTGACTTAACAAATGACCAATTCAACGATCCTGATAACCATTGAATCTGCGCGGGTTTATGCAGGCAGGACCACCCTGTGTCAACACACGGATGAAGGAATTTTCAATGTTTGCATAAATCAGTGAAATTTGCCGGCCAAACCGGCCACAATAGACTTTGCCAAATTCACTGTCGCATCTATAAGAACATCCCATGAGCAATGAGAAAAAACCCAATAGCGCAGAGCGCGACAGCGAATATGCAAAGCGGCGCAGAGAGTTCCGGGACGCCAAGGCCGCCCGGGCCGCGCCCGAACCCGGCAGCCGCAGCCGAGGACAGCCACCAGAGAGCATTCACCTCTACGGCCTGCACACTGTACGCGCGGCCATGGAAAACCCCTCCAGGACCATCAGGAAGATGCTGGTGACCCGTAACGCATTGGCGCGGATGGAGATAGAGGACCCACAGTCCCTGCCCTTCCCTGTGGAAATGGTGTCGCCGCAGGACATAGACAAATTGCTGCCGCCTGATTCGATTCATCAAGGTGTGCTCATTGAGGCCAAACCGCTGCGGCTGCGCAAGGTTGCCGAACTCAAGGATGCGACCGTGGTTCTGGTTCTTGATCAGATCACCGATCCGCACAATGTCGGCGCGATCATGCGTTCAGCGGTGGCTTTCGGTGCCAGCGCGATTATCACCACCCTGCGGCATAGCCCTCATGAATCCGGCGTGCTGGCCAAATCGGCATCCGGGGCATTCGAAATGATCCCCTATCTCCAGGTCGGAAATCTTGCCGAGGCGATAGAAGAACTCAATCACCTCGGCTTTACGACAATCGGCCTTGATTCGGCGGGCCCCAAGCGCCTGGAAGATTCTCTGACAGGTGAAAAGATTGCCCTGGTTCTTGGGGCGGAAGGCAAAGGCTTGCGTCAAAAAACTGCCAATACCGTCAGTGTCCTGGCCCGGCTGGATATGCCAGGCGCCATCAAATCGCTGAATGTATCCAATGCAGCCGCGATTTCGCTCTATGCGGCGCGCAAACATCTGGACACGTAAGCTTCAGCCGGTCGCACTTGCTTTGTTTTTGGGAATCTCGGGAGTGTCGGGCACGTTTTTGTGCGCGGGCATGGAACTGCCGCGCTCATGGATCGTAAAACCCGTATTGACCTGACGCATTTCCGGTCGCTGACCGGAGCCACGGATAATTTCGAGAACATTCTGTGCGGCCCATTTGCCCATCTGTATGCGCTCGGTGCCGACTGACGACAGCGGTGGCACGGAAGCAGCGCAAAATTCCAGATCATTGAAACCGACGATTGCCAGGTCTTCCGGCACGCGGATTCCGCGCTGCTGGCATTCGAACAATGCACCAAGCGCCAGGTCGTCGTTACAGCAGAATACTGCATCCACCTTTGGCTGACGGTCCAGCACTTCGGCAAACAGGCGGCGGCCCAATTGGACTGTGGATATACGCGGCGTGAGGGCAACAAGACCCTTACTGCTCAAACCAAAGGCATCCATGGCGCGCTGATAACCGGCATGACGCTGCTGGGAACGCGGGTCGCCACGCGCCGTCAGATGCGCAATGCTTTCATGGCCCTGTTTGTGAAGATATTCAACCGCTGCAAAGCCCGCAGCGTCGTGTGAAAGTCCTATATTGAGGTCAATCGGGTTGTCTGTCAGGTCAAGGGTCTGGACAACAGGTATGCCGGCATTTGTCAGCATTTGCCGGGAATTTTCGGTCTGGTCAACGCCCACCAGGATCATCGCCTCCGGGTGATAGCCCAGAAGTGTATTGATCGCCTTTTCTTCCTTCTCCGCTGAATAGCGCACGTTGGTCACCAGCACCTGAATATTGGCAAGGCTGAACACATCCTGGATCGCGGCCAGGTAGTCATCAAAGACGCCATTTGTCAGCGAAGGAACGATGACGCCGACAATATTCGTGCGATGCGATGCAAGGGCGCTGGCCAGGTGATTGGGAATATAACCGAGGCTTCGCACAGCATTGTCGATGCGCTCCCGCAGCTTTTCCGACACCATTTCGGGATGACGGATTGCGCGCGAAACCGTGACCGGGCTCACACCTGCCTTGCTGGCCACGTCAGACAGGGTTGCGCGTTGTTTTCTGGTCATCAAAGTTCCTGTTTTTGCTTTTGCTGCAGACTTCTTTGGAGCTTGCCCGCTGCGAAAGTCAACACTGTGACACAATACAAACAGTTTGTTGAGTGCAATTGACAGCGCTTTCATTTGAAACTAACTATCTCAACAGGAGGCGTTTGACCGACATGTTCGATGGCCAAAACAGCAGGAGGAGCTGTGGCTGCCGAAGCGTGCCGCGTTGATCATCTTCGTGTTCGCCGGCCATTGCCGGCTTCCAAGGGAGGATCAAATCGTGAAATCAACTTATTTGCTCAATTGCGTGGCCGGT
The DNA here is from genome assembly GCA_029212415.1 of Rhizobiaceae bacterium. Classification (GTDB taxonomy): domain Bacteria; phylum Pseudomonadota; class Alphaproteobacteria; order Rhizobiales; family Rhizobiaceae; genus Hoeflea_A. The sequence goes on from JARGOF010000039.1 coordinate 3,803, forward strand.
GCAGCCTCAGCTTTGCTGATGACACTTGCCGCAACATCTGCCAGCCTGGCGGATGGTCCGGAAATCGTCGCAGGTCCATCCAGCGAACCCGCCTGTTATGTACCCTGGGCCGACGATACGTCATTTTTCAAATACAAGGCCAAGGATGGACCATACCGTGTTGCTCTGGCAAACGGTTACATCGCCAACACATGGCGCATTCAAATGATCCAGACGGCAAAGGCCTATGCGGCCCAGCCGGAAGTCGCTGCCCTGCTGAAGGAATTCAAGGTTGTCTCCACCGGTGAAGACGTGGCTGCGCAGATTTCAGCCATCAACAACTTTATCGATTCGGGCTATGATGCAATCGTCGTCAATGCCCAGAACCCTTCATCCTTCGCGCCGGTGATCAGACGCGCCAAGAAGGCAGGTGTGATCCTGGTCGCATTCGACAATATTCTCGATACTCAGGATGCCATCAATGTGAATGTGGACCAGAAAGGTCTGGGCGTCCTTTGGGCTGACTGGCTGATCAATCATGTTCCCGATGGCGGCAAGATTCTCGAAGTGCGCGGTGTGATCGGCACATCGGTCGACACGGATCGACATAACGGCATCCATGAAACACTCGATGCTTCCGGCAAGGATTGGGAAGTGGTTGAGGTTGTTGGCAAATGGGACGATGCGACCGCACAGAAGGCGACGGCTGATGCCATTGCCATTCAGGGTCAATTTGACGGGATCACTGCCCAGGGCGGAGACACCGGCGTCGTACAGGCGATGATTGATGCCAAACATCCCTTCGTGCCGTTTGGCGGCGAAACCGAAAACGGCTTTCGCAAGTTCTGTTCGGCCCATAGTGCAGAAGGTCTGAAATGCTCCTCTGCCGGCACCGGCCCTGCGCAGGTTGCTGTGGCCATCAAGACAGCATTGGACGCACTGCAGGGCAAGGTCGTGCCGCAGTCAGTCAAGCTGCCATTGGCTATCGTCGAGGATCCTGACTTCAAGGATGGCGAAAACTTCTATAGCGCGCAGTCTGACAATTTCTTTGTCGGCAACGCATTCCCGACCTGTGGCATCAACTTCACTGCACAGGAAATCATGGGCCAGAGCAAAGACGACCTTTGAGCTGGTAAAATGATGTGAACGTCGCCGCGGGGTCAGTCCCCGCGGCGCTTTTGACCGGGACCCAAGATGACAGACCAACCAATGCTCTTCCGAATGGAAGGGATATCCAAGCGCTATGGCGGCGTAAAAGCGCTGCAAAAGGCCGATCTCAGCGTTCAGGCAGGCCGCGTGCATGCCATTCTGGGCGAGAATGGTGCCGGCAAATCCACGCTCATCAAGGTCATGTCAGGTGTTGTCGCACCGGATGAAGGCCGCATGCTACTGGACGGAAAAGATGTAATTTTTCCCAATCCAGCTGCGGCCAATGCGCAGGGAATTGTCTGCATCTTTCAGGAGTTATCGCTCATTCCTGACCTGTCCGTCGCCGACAATATCGTGGTTTCAAATCCCCCGACGCGATTTGGCATGATCGATCGCAAGGCGCAACGACGCCTCGCCGAAGAAGCGTTGGCGCGGGCCGGTGCAGAAGACATACATCCCCTCGCCCTGGTCAAGGATCTGCCCTTGTCGCGCAGGCAGATTATCGAAATTGCCAAGGCATTGGGACGCAATCCGCGCCTTTTGATCCTGGATGAGGCAACCTCGGCGCTGACCGCTGCCGATGTCACCAAAGTGTTCGAGGTGCTCAAACGGTTGAGAGCCGAGGGCATTGCATTGCTCTATATATCCCATCGCATGCAGGAGATCGCTGAACTGGCCGATGATTGCACGGTTTTTCGAAACGGCCAGAAAATTGCCACCTACGAAGCTGGAAGCCGGAGTGACAATGAGGTCATCGAAATGATGATCGGCCGTGAATACCAGCACGTGTTTCCACCCAAACCGGCCCCGGCGGCGCATGACAAGACACCCAGTCTGGAGGTGCGGAACCTCAACTGGGCACCGCAGATCAAGGATATCTCACTAACAGCCCATGCCGGTGAAGTGGTGGGGCTTGGCGGTCTTGATGGTCAGGGGCAAAGAGAATTGTTGCTGGCGCTGTTTGGCGTTCTGCGCGGAACCTCGGGGACTGTGCTGATTGATGGAAAGCCGGTGAATATCAAATCACCGCTGATGGCCAAATCAAGCGCAATCGGCATGGCGCTCATCCCGGAGGACCGCAAGACCGAGGGGTTGATGCTGCCCATGTCGGTGTTGGACAATCTTTCCTTTGCAGCGCTTTCATCCTTTTCCCGGGGCGGTCTCATCAATCGCAAGGCGGAAGCCGAGAGCATAGACGAGATGATCCGCCTGCTGGCCATTCGCACCGATGGAACATCGGTTCCGGCCGGATCCCTTTCTGGCGGCAACCAGCAAAAGCTGGTCATCGCCAAATGGTTGATGCTGAAACCAAGGATCATCCTTTTGAACGATCCGACGCGCGGCATCGATGTGGGAACCAAGCAGGAAATCTATCAATTGCTGCGCAAACTTGCCGATAGCGGCGCCACCATCATTCTTTACTCGACCGATTATGACGAGCTGATCGGTTGCTGCGACAAGGTTCTGGTTCTTTATAACGGGGCGGTCAAACGTGTCCTCACAGGACCTGAGATTACCGAAAAAATGCTTGTAGCCAGTGCTTTGAATATCGATGTGACAGAAGAAGGGGCGGAGCGTCATGCTTCGGAAGATGCATGAGAGACTGGCGCTATCATTTTGCCGAGCAGCGCGGCACATTGCTTGCATTTGCCATATTCCTGGCGATGTTCACGCTCTATATCTCCAATCATCCGGCGGGTCTGACGGCAAATGTCGTTCAGACCGCATCGAACAAGGGTGTGCTTCTGGCACTTGTCGCCATGGCACAGGCGATGGTCGTGTTGACTGCAGGCATTGATCTTTCCGTCGGCATGATCTTCATCCTGTGCAATTGCCTTGCGTCCTATGTTCTTGTGGGAACACCGCTGACCACCGGTTTGGGGGTCGTTGCGGTGTTGGGTGTGGGAGGCCTGTGTGGCGCCACAAATGCCGTGATTGTCATTTTCGGGCGCCTGCAACCGATCGTCACGACCATCGCGACCGGCGCTGTATTTTTTGGCATTGCCCTGTGGCTGCGGCCATTTCCCGGATCACCATCGGATTTCAACGCCGATCTGGCAGATGCAATGACCGGGAAACTGTTCAATGTCATACCCACGAGCCTGGTTGTCCTGCTTTGTATTGTTCTCGTCGTCTGGTTGCCGTTCCGCAGATCGGTGCTCGGACGCACGGCCTATGCGGCGGGCTCATCCGAAATGGCCGCCTATATGTCCGGAATGCCTATCAAGAGGGCGAAATTTCTGGCCTATGTTCTGGGTGGTATGCTGGCTGCGATGGGCGGGTTGTTCCTGACCTTCTTTACCTATTCGGGCGAAGCGTCCGTCTCCAATGGCAATACCTATACGCTCTATGCCATTGCAGCTGTGGTTCTGGGAGGAATTTCACTTTATGGTGGACGCGGCAGCGCCATTGGCGCCATTTTCGGCGCCCTCGCCTTTCGCACCATAGGCGACCTGCTCTTCGTCTTCGATTTCGATCCGCTTTGGCAGCCGCTTTTCCAGGGTCTTGTGCTTTTGCTGGCTGTTTCCATTGGATCAGCCCGACTGTTTCACGTCCGCAACCGACTTGATCTCTTCGAATGAGGCTTTACAGATATGACCGCTAAATCCACAAGCACGCAGCCGGTCTGGCAGGTATTGCAACAGCGTATCGACGTGCCCGTCGCGACGGCTTTCGGTTGCATCATTGCCTTGCTGCTGGTCGGCAGTTTCTACTCGCCGAATTTCCTGTCGCCGGAATATCTGCTGCTGCAGCTCAAGGTCGGCGCATTTCTCGGCGTTATCGCCACTGGCATGATGCTGGTGATCCTGCTGGGGCAGATTGATCTGTCAGTTCCCTGGGCTGTCTCCCTGGGCGCCATGATGGCCTCTGCAGCAACCGCCTATGGTCCGCTGGGCGAATTTCTCGCCATTCCGTTCGGTATTTTGTGCGGCGTAACCCTGGGACTGGTCAACGGCATAGGGGTTGCCTATCTGCGCATACCCTCGATGATCATCACCCTGGCGGTCAATGCTGTCGCTCAAGGGTTGATGGTCGCCTACACCGGAGGCTTTGCACCTGTGGACAGCGCTTCGTCTGCCATGCGATTCCTCGCTGCCGGCACGACATTGGGGATACCGAACGCCGTTATTGTCTGGGCGATCACCGGCGCAGCGGCTGTTTTCATGCTCAAGCGCACAACCTTCGGGCGCGCCGTTTACGGCATCGGCAACCGAGAATCTGCTGCCTATCTGTCAGGCATACCGACACAACGTGTGGTCATGCTTACCTTTGCACTATGCGGAGGGCTGGCGGCTTTTGGTGGTGTCCTGCTGGCAGGCTACGGCGGCAAGGCAGCGCAATCGATGGGCGATGCCTATCTGCTTCCCGCCATTGCAGCGGTCGTTCTCGGCGGCACCTCGATCCTCGGCGGTCGCGGCAATTACCTCGGCACCGTCGCCGGGGTGATATTGATCACCCTGCTGCAGTCCATCCTTTCGGTCATGCAAATGGCCGAATTCGGACGGCAGATCATCTACGGTGTGATTATCATTGCCATGCTGTTGCTATACGGCCGGGAAGCGGTTTCGCGTTAAAGCAGCGGACTGGCAAATCCGGTCCCTAACTGTTTTCGGACAGTTGGCGCGGGGCAATCCATGCAACGGACAAAGCGGTTCGGCGGCGTGATCTGCCGCCGATCGTCCATTGCCCACAAACAGCTTTGTTCACCGCATCTTCAGAAGATCTTCCACGCCATCGTGCCATAGGCCATCATATCACTCTGATCGCTCATGGTTTGAAGCAGAGGGCCTGCGACGGTAACTTCCATACTCAGGTTCTTGTTGAAATTGACGTTCATGCCCATTCCAATCGACAGCAGGTTTTGCTGTTGCGGAAAGGTCGAGAAGACCGACCCGAAGTCGATAAAGGAAAACAGGTCGATTTGACGCCTTTCACCAACCGTGTGGTGCAGTTCAACATTGGCGTAATAGCCGCTGTCGCCGGCGATACCATCTGAGGGATAACCGCGAACAGTCGTCGGACCACCAATCTGGAACAGCAGATTGCCAGGCAACAGGGATTCGCTGGTGTATTGCCAGCTGCCGGTGGCCAGCAATGCCGTACGCTCGTCAGGGAAACGGTACACCATGTTCAATGTGCCTGTACCGACCAGATAATCTTCGGTTGTCAGCGCAAGATTGTCTTCGACCCGGGCGAACACGACCTGCGACTGGTTCGTCAGACTGAAATTATCACTGGTGTATTGCAGCGTGAACCCAGGCGCATATTTGACAGTGCGTGAATCCACCAGCGGGACACCCGACGCATCGGAATTATTGTCTCCGAGGAACGCCGCACCGGTTGCCTGCAAGAACCAGTTCTGATCTGCAAAAACCGCTTGTGACAGACTGGCGGTTCCGGACATGGCTTCGCCGCCGATATCCAGAACGGCGGTGGGACCATCCACGACTTTGGTCTGCGACTGGGTGTATCCGAGGGTCAGACGTGTGCCCCATGGCGAAATCGGCACATCGTAGCGGGCCGTGCCTGACTTGGAGCCTTCGGCATAGGTGCCGTAAACGGAGAATGTGTCGTCAATGCCCAGCACACCGTAATGGCGATAGAAGGCCGAGCCTTCCGGTTCACCCGTGGATTTTGTGCCTTCATTGTCCAGGAAGACCTGAAGCTCACGCTCTTTCGGTTCGGTGATACCCAGAACGATATCCGTGACACCAAATGCTGCGCCAGGGCGCAACAGCAATCGCAGCTGTGCCTGATTGGTCTTGTTGAAAAAATTCAGGTCATTTGCCGCGGTTGGCACGTCTACCGTGGTGCCGTCAGCCAGTGTGACCTGCTTGAAAATGTAACCATTGCGAATCGTATTGCCGCCGACAAGGGCCACCTTGCCAAGCTGGCCTTCGACCAGTTGGACTTTCAGGTCACCATCGGAAAGCTTCTGCGGCGGCAGGACAGCCGCGGCGGTAACAATCCCTTTTTCCGCATAGAGGTCATTGACGTCGCGCACCAGTTCCGAAATCTCGGAAAAATCGACACGTTTGCCAAGATATTTTGACTTGATTGCGTCGAGTTCATCCTCTGTCAGAAAGGCTGACGACGGTTCAAATGTGACCGAGGTCAATTTCACCATCGGGCCGCCCTTGGGGGGCAGTTTTCGGCGTTCCGCCGGATCGGCAATAACCGGATCGCCTGTCTGTTTGCGGGCCGCTTCCTCGTTAAGCTTTTCAATGCGCTCGCGTTGCTGCTGCGCAATACGCTCAGACAGGTCCCCGGTTTGCGCATAGGCATGGCCAGCAAGCGCGGTGGTCAGGAACAAGGAGGCAAGGCCGATTCGGACAGCTCCCCGGATCGCGGTGGTATTTTGCTTGTATATCAATCTCATATCCACGCTATCAATTTGCCCGATCATGGGCGGAGTTCCACTGCAGGTCCGGAAGTCGTTGTCACGATCTTATACTCAACACCGTCAATAACCAACACAACATTACCGAGATCGGGAAGGTTCTGCTCTTCTTCTTCCAATTGCTCACCCAGCGGCCCCGTCAAGAAGGCGGCCGGGATCGGATCGTCGGCATCAGGAAGGTGACGCACCGTATCGCGCACCAGACTGATTCCCTTGAAGCCCAATCCGCCAAGGACATCCGTCACCGCTGCTGTGGCGTCATATTTGACGACATAGGTAGAGGTTGATGTCGCATTGCCATCGACAGCCAGGCTGAAGGCGAAAGTTGGCTCAAACAGCTGAACATTGCTTCCACCGGTTGGCGCCGGGGTACGGTTGTTGTCGAAGATCGTTTGAACCGGTGTGGTCAGCAACAGGCTGCCAGGCACAAATGCGGACTGGATATTCACCTGCTGCGCCGTTGTCTGCAGTGTCGTATCCACAAACCTCAGTTCGGGAAGAACCAACCCTGCAGGCGCATCGACGGTGACATCAGCTTTGATGCCGACATCTCCCCTGAAGCCGGTGAGGGTCAGTTCGAGGGGATCGGGTCCGCTTGGTACCTGCGTGATACCGACGATGATCTCACCAGCCTGCAGGTTCAGTACTTCCGCGACCTCCAAGTCCGGCAATGTCATCTTGCCGGATGCAGCCAGTTCCATGTAACGGGCTCTGATTGTCTTGATATCAATGTCACCGCCCGGCTCACCGCTATTTCCGGCCGTATCTTTTACAGTGTTTCCTGCAATCTGTGTGTCACCGATAATATCATCGTCAGAGGTGATGGTTGAATCATTGCCAGCCTCGACGGTGACAAATTCCACATCGTTACCGATGCCGGTAGAGATGATGGTCGAGTCGACGCCCGCTGTCGCCACGTTGATGTTGACACCCAGTCCCGAGAGGAAGATCGAGCCGTTGGCGGCGATGTCGCCGCCAGTCAGGCTGCCCGCATTGGACTTGGCGGTCACATCACCGACATCGCCGGTGATACCGGTCGTGGTCAATTGAGTGAAGTCCAGATCACCCTCCGAGATGAAGGACTGTGATCCGCCACTGGTGGCGTTGCTGATGGACAGCGAGCCCGCGCCGGTGACGGTGATCGCACCATTGGGCGATGTGAACTGCGACGCGGTGATCGACGTCAGTGCGGCGATTTCAATATTGCCGTCCTGCGCTTCCATATCAAGTTCATTGGTCTTGATGCGCAGCGGGTTGGCGACATCGGTCACGGCGTTGCCGCCATTGGCAAGATCACCGTCTGCAGTGATATTGTCGACCGTCTTGTCGCCGATGCCGAGGGCAGCAACGATCTTGACGCCGGCGCCGCTGGCGATTGCGGTAATATCGGTGCGTGGATCATTGGTGGCTGCCTGAACGCTGCCACCGGCATTGATTGACACTGCGTCCGCAGCACCGCTTCCGGACACAATGCCCGTGACCTGCGCATCGCCGACCGTATCGATATCCACCTGATCGCCGTCCGCGCGCAACGTTGAACCATTGAGCATCTTCAGGCTACCGGCGGCAATATTGATCGTGCCTCCACCGGAATGAATGTCACCGGTTGACGTGATCACCTGACGCCCACCGGCTGACAGATTGATCGTTCCGGCGGTTTCGACCAGACCATTGATCGTGGATTGCGATGCTGCACCGAGATTGATGGTGCCGCCTCCGCCTCCGGAAACAACGGCTGAATTGACCACAAACTGGCTGCGTGACGGCCCAAACATGTTGATACCGGTCGCGGCCGTTGCATCTATGCCGCCCTGCAGGTTGACGCCGACATTCAGGTAGTTGTCGACGGTGCCGATGGCGCCACCAACAGCCACCAGATCGACCTGCGAGCCCAGAATATTGATCAGATCATCATTGTTGGCATTGATGAGACTGCCAGCGGCGGTCAGAGACACATCGCCGGGTGAATAGATCGTGTCAATATTGCCATCATCGTCAAAACTGATGTTGACCAGGTTCTGGGCGCGGGCCGTCGTGGTGGATCCGCTTTTCTGATCGAGCGCCAGAGGGGTCGTTGTTGAACCGATTGAGCCCTGTGAGGCTTCAAGGATCAGATTGCCGGTGGAGACTGCTGCGCCACCGGCGGCATTGGTGATGCTGCCACGCACCTTGATGCGTGTTTCGCCAAATGTGCTGATCGCAGCAAGCGCAGCACCGCCCTTCGAGGCGAGATAGGCTGTGCCTGCGTCGAGGCCCGATGCGGTGGATTCCGGAACGGTGACGTTCAGCGCCTCGGAGGCATTGAAATTCAACGGACGTTTGCTCAGGACACGCAACACCGTGACGTCAGCCGAGAATAGGCCAGCAGCGGCGGCATCAAATGCAACTCTCTCGCGTGTATCGAGCGTGTCAGGATCAACCCCGAGTGCGATTGTGATCGGCGTTCCACCGTATGTCTGTAGCCCTTGGCCAATTGCCGCATCATAAGCAGCCACCCTCGATGCGAATGATTCGGCCGTTTCTCCGGTCTTGATCACGGGCGCAGTCGATGTCATCGCTCCATCAAGAATGAGTTGCAGGTCGGACCGTTCAGCCGCAGCAAGCGCCACTTTCTGATCAAGCGTCAGGTCGCGTGGATTGGTGCTGGAACGAATGCTGATGCCGGGCTGCAGCGTATCGGCATCGATAATGGTTTCGCCAATCCCTGCATGCGCTTCGATGGTGACCGTGCGGCCGGCGACATTGGGATCTTTCAGAACAGGGTTCGTCGAGGTGACCGTTTTGAGCGCACCGGGTGAGATCGAGAAAGCCAGTTCGCGTTCGGTCCAGACGGCCCCCTTGGTCAGGGCTTCTCTCTCTGGAGCAAGCATTACATATTTGTAGTCTTCGTCAAACGTCTCGGTCAGATCACCAACCTTGGCAGCAAGCTTGTGATACTCCGTTGTTTTCTGGTCGTTGTAATCGGCGATATCACTGGCGACGGAGGCTTCCACGTCACTGGATTCGGCAGCGATAGCCTTGTCAGTGAAGTACATTGTCAGCGCCTTGCCCTGCTGGCTGTCGGTGTCGAGTTCGAAACTGTAATCGGCCTGATAGGCTGCGCCGCCATCGGCCTGGGTCTCACGGATCTCCCAATATTGGCGATAGGACTGTGTCGTTGAATTTTCGTGGGAAAGAACGAGCTGGTCCTGCTTTTCCTGGTTGTTGTCGCCGTTGATCGCAATTCCCGCGTCATCGACAGATTCGGAGACGCCGTCGGCCATAAGACCCAGCGATTCCCAGTAACCCAAGAGCCCGGTATAGGTCCGTGTATCCACTGCCTCGACCGGATTGTTGTCCAGAATATATCCGGTCTCGGAGACCAGCCGGACGTCGCCGCCAATCGACAGAACCTTGTCGACCAGCATGGTACCGGTCGACTTGATGCCGATATCCCCACCGGCGGTGGCTGTCAGGCCAAGATAGGCCTGCTGCGTCGGATCTTCACCGAAGGGACGCAAATCAGGGTTCTCGGTAAAGCCGGAATTGACATGCAGCTGTTGTCCGTCGGCGGTTGAGCCGATCGAGCCCGACAGGGCCGTCAGATTGACCTTGTTGCCCGAAATCAACGCTCCAGAATCCACACCTGAGATGGAATTCAAGGCGAAGAGAGAAACATTGCCCTTGCTATCGGCAGCAGCGCCGGTGGCTGTGATCTGGTCTGTGACGATATTGGTGCTCGAATACATGGTGACATTGCCGTCGCGGGCAATGGCGGTGACGGAATCCGATCCCGGCCCGGTGCCCGCACCGGTCTGATTGATCACAATTGCCGCATTTTCGGCATCCGGTGTGATGCCCACACCGTATTTTACACCGCCGACGGAAGCACCGGCATCCAGATAGAGGCCGCGCGATGTGAGCATTGATGATGTCGAGGCATTGACCACCGAATGGTCGGCGCCGATGGCGGTGATGCTGGTCAGGCCGCCGATATTGCTGATGTTGTTGGTGAGCACCACATTGGAATTGGAAGCAATGGTGATGCCGCCGGAATTTGAGCCGATGAAATGCACACCAATCGGATTATCCGCTTTCAGCGAATCCGTGGTGATTGTCGTGTATTCCTGTGAAAGCGAATAGGTATAGGACCAATTCTGCGCGATGCACAATGAGTACCAGACGCAATTGTTGCTGCTGCCGGTTTGCGTAAGATCTGTCTTGTCGTCATTGACGTAGGAAAACTCCGAACTGACCAGCGCCGGATCGTCCGGAAGCGCGCTGTTGGCCGTAGCGGTTTGCGCCTGGTTGAACCGGACCCCGTTTGCCGCCTCAGTCACCGCCGTCGACGTGCCTGACTGCGTATAATCCGTGGAGACATAGGTTCCGTCTGCCAGGCGTCCCTTGGAAAGCCGGCTCGGTCCACTGACAAAGTTCAGACTGGTGGCCTCATTGATGGACAGGCTCTCTGAGCCAAAGAAACTTGTGCCGGTATTGCTGTAATTGCTTGTTGTGCCGAACACTTCTGCCGTCTGCCAGACATAACGCTGATCGGCGATCGGCTGGTAGCTTGTGTCACGGTCGCCCAGCGAACCACTGGTGCTGGTTGCACCATAGGCGATTTCACCAGTGGTGTTGTTGATGGTTCCCGTGCGGGTGGCGGTTGTGATCTGGCCCGTTGCGCTGCCGGGCACATATTCGCGTTCGTATATGGTGTTGCGCACGGTGACCGTCGGTGCGTGATAGGTCGTGACATTGCCATCGACATCAAGCACATCGTTGCTCTGGACACTGATGACATCGGTGATATCGATCTTGCCCTTGGTGCCGCGCAGGTCCCCGGTGTCGTCCTTGCCGGTACTCAGGGTCTTGAGCACGATATCGAGCCCGCTTGTATTGGTGATATTGATGGTGCCGAAACCATCGAGCACATTCAATCTGCCAGCCGTGGCAGAGGTGTTCATGATCTGGCCAAAGAGCTGTATGAAGCCGCCCTTGGTGCTGGCGCCATCGACCAGATAGCGATCATTCTGCGCGTCATAGGAGGCGCCTATGGTGTTGTTCTCGTTGATGACAGAGAAAATGGCGTCCTTGCCCGGCTTGGCCGCTGCATAGGCATCGGCTGTCGCCCGGGTGAATTCAAGACGATAATCGTTGTTGGGTGAGAGATAATCCTTGATATTGACGAATTGTTCGATGCCGTTGATCGTCAATTTGCGAACGGGACTTGTATTGGCATTCTCGGCAAAGTCCGCATTGTATTTCGCAACAACCTCGGCCAGTTCGACAGCGTCAATACCGCTGGGTGTGGAAACGATGTTGATGAACTGTCCGGCGTCATTTTCAACCGTCGTCTGGCTGGCATTGAGTGCAGCCGTAATATCAGCATCGCTGATGCCCATATCCCCTGGCTGCGCTGTCAGAAATTCGCTTCCCGTCAGCCCCAGCGTCCACTCGGCAATGCCGCTTTGGATCGTGCTGTTGATATTGAGGTAGCGCGCGGCGATCGATATCGAACCATTTGCCGTGATGCCCTTGCCTGCCTCGCTATCATCGGTCGGATCGGTCCATGAGGCGGGGTCGCCACCGATATGGTTGAAACCATTGACATAGCTGGCAACAAAATCACCATTCTTGACCAGAATGTTCACCGAACCGGCATTGATCTGGCCATTGATATAGACGTTACCGGCATCACTGGTGATGTTGACGGCTCCCCGGGTGTTCTCGATAATCGCCCCGGTGTTCAAGATGAGATCCGGCGCAACCCGGGCCGTTTTCTTGTGTTCGACGGACGAACTCGTGCCCACGAAGAAATCCGAGCTTTCCGGATTGTAGTGCGAATTGATTTCCACGAGCCCACGGCTGGAGTTGGCGGATGTAATGACAGTGCCTGTGTAGCTTGTATCGGAATAGCGGTTGAGATTGTTGATCTCACCCTGATTGTTGACCAGAACACCGTTTACCCGCAAATTGCCGGCGTCGTAATCCGGGATATAGAGGTCATTGGCGCGGATCGAGTTCGAGGTATAATTGTTGATCTTGATCTCGGCATCACCGGGCGCATTGAATGCGCCGGTACCGTCAATCTGATCGGCTTCCAGGAATATATTGCCAAGCCGTGTCGCAGTTTTCTCGAGCTCAAGCACCAGGATCGGCGCCGGTTCTGAACTGGATGCCGCGGAAGCTGCGGTCGCCTGATTGGTGCCCAGCGATATGTGCAATGTGTTGAGACCAGTCACCTTGTCTGCCAGCGAGGCGATCGATGCGTCAACCTTGGTATTGCTGTTGGTCAGGGCCTTTGAGACGATATCCGCATTATAGGCCAATCCGCCCGTAGAGACGGAACCGACGATCGTGTTCAACGGATTGATGGCTGCGATGGCAGCATTCTTTTTTGCAGTGACGTCAGGACCGGTGGGATTATCGCCACTGGTTGTTCCGGCGGGTGTATTTGCCACGGCCAGAGTGAGTTGGCTTTGCACTGTGGCAGCGTGGGTCTTTGCCGCCGCAGCGTTGGTGGCGATCAGGTCGTTGTTGGATGCGATCGCTGACAAGAGCGTACTGATGTTGGTCTTGTAAGTTCCAATGTTTGATACCAAGGTCCCTTGGGCGCTGACATTGTTGGTCCGTTTGGCCTCGGCAAGATCAGCCTCTGCGGCAAGGATCAGATTTTGATTGGTGGTGATCTGGGCCTGTTTGGTGACATTCTCTGCCTTTTTTGCCGTAACGACGCCTATCGCGGCAACGCCATCGTTTTTGGCATTTGTGGCAGCGGTCACATTGGCAATAGCAGTCGCAGAACCTGAATAGGTTGAAATAGCACCAATTTTGGCCACGGCGTCGTTAAATGTCTGGATCACGCCGAAGGTCGCATTGTTATAGCCCGCCGCGAGATCGGCAGCGGCGGTTTCCAGGGACACTGCATAGGCAGATGAACCAGTGCCGACGACGCCTGTACCAACAAGACCGGAAAGTGAATCGACCAGAGTATCACTGGCCGTGGAGATCGCGGCAAGATCGTCGTTGACAGCCTGTTGTGCAATTGCCTTGGGTGACGGTCCGGAATATATGCCCGGCTCGTATGCACCGCCGGTTCCCGTAAAGGAACCCAGCCCCAATGAGACCAGTTTTTCCTGAAGGAAGCGGATTTCATTGCGATAGGCAGCCTTGGCGATCGGATCGGAATCGTAGGCGGCGATCAATTGTTCGAGTTCTTCGACCCGCGCCTGAATGATGCTCCCGACCGTTTCCGCTGTCACAGAATACTTGATGTCTGTTGTCGAACCATCCGCGATGCAGGTTTCGAGGGTCGGGTTGCAGCTGTCATTCAAATATCTGACATCAAGTGTCTTGCTGCGCTGGATACCGGTTTGCACGCGTGCATTGTTCGTCAGAGACGCGATACCGGCGGTCGTGTTTGTTGAACCGCCATTGTAGTCAAAGCTGACATCACCGCCACCAAAGGCATTTGATACGGCGCTGGCCACGGCTGCCAGAGCTTCGCGATAAATGTCCTTGCCGGTGCCGATGGCCGTTGCATCAATGTCACCACGATGGGCGCTGACAGTGATGTCACCGGCGGCACGGATGCCATTATCGATGGGTGAAAGCACAGCGCCGGATGAATCGAGCACCACAGTCGCGTCATGCGCCACCGTCACGGACGGATCGGGATTGGCCGAGATGGGAATGGCGGTCTTGTTGAATATATCGAGGGTGGCGTTGAATTTCAGATCCGCTTCTTCACCATTCAGCGTCTTGCCGGCGTAAATGCCCAACGTTCCGCTTGTCGGATCGGAACCGTCAAAGGTGATGATGCCTTCACTTGCCTCTAGACGGACACGTTCGCCCACATGAGCAAGGTTTCCACCTCTTTCACTGCCGAAAAGCTCCCCACCCCTGTAGAGAATATCGACTTTGCCGGAGGGCGCGCCAGCCAGACCGTAAGTCGTCGCAGCAGCGCGCAGGTCCACGTCGGCCTCGCCCCATGCCGCAATCTTGATATCGCCTCTTTCCACAACGATCTGAGCATCATCGCCTATATCAACCGTTGCATTGGCAATAATGGTTTCTTGGATTTCGGCCGATGCCGAGGCGATCGCGCCACCGGAATCCAGCCTGACCTTCTGGCGGGAAATCGTCTGATTATGCGCCTCAAGCGAGAAGAGCGACAATGGCGAGACCTTTGGCGCGAGCGTCACGGCCACCGATGTGCCGACACTGGCCATGGTGTTCTGGACGATCACATTGCTGGAGCCGCCCGACGGGAAGCTGCCAAGGCCACCGGAGACGGAGTCGACGTTCCATCCGGCATCATCGGCATTTGTGACATTGTCCCGGAAATTATTGAGCACCCGGTTGGTGGCTCTGATGGCCAGATCCTGCGCCTTCAATGTTATATTGTCACCAAGTGAGGCATTGACACTGCTGGCCACGCTGTTTGTCAGTTGCGCGCCGCTGGAACCTGCAAGGGATGCCTGGCGGCTGTCGACGATACCGACGAAATTGGATGTGTGTTCGGCTTCGACTGTCACGGCGCCGGTCGCAAGGACCGTGAAACCAGTCCCGGTTCCAAGCGCGGCTTCGGTCAAACTGTTTGTTATCGTGGTGCCTTCAGCTGCTGACCCGGCGATGACACCGCCACTGCCGGCTTCCACATCGGCCTTGTTCAGGTCTATGCCATTGGCGCTGATAATGATGTTGCTGGCATCGTGGTCGACGTCGCCGGCACTCAGGGTAATCATATCGGCCACCCTGGCCGTTGTTACAGTTTCACTGAAGACCGTCGCATCATTGGATCCGGCAGCAACAAAACCGCCTGCATTTCCGGTGGCGTAGGCGTCCTGATTGGTGGTGTTCAATGCATTGACGTTGAAGGTTCCGGTCGTCGTGACGCTGGAACCGGTGACCAGCGCTTTTGAATGCGCCGTATTCCTCGAAAGGGCTGCAGTTGCCGTAACACCGATCAAGGCGCCGGATGCCCCGGTGGCGTATGTTTTGGCCAATATTGTCGTCGATGCGGCCAACACCTGCGCGGTGGCGGCATCAATAACCGAGCCGCCGCTTACAGTGGAATTGACCCTGGTGGAAATGATTGCGTCGGCTTCGGATCCGGCAACAGCCAGACCACCGGCTATGGCAAGCCCCGTAGCCGAGGCATCCGCCATCGAGGTGGCGCGGCCTTCAACCAGTACGTGGTCATCTGAATAGATTTGAGCATTATCAACTTTGGCCTGGACCGCTGTTGAAACGGTCGATTCACTCACGGTCCCCTGTAGCGCTGCGCCAACACCGCCGCCACTTGCTGTGGCATCGGAAATGGCCCGGTCGTTGGAAGTGGCTGCGATGGTCACAGCGCCTGCCCGGTTGCTATCCGTTCCTATGCTGGCGTTGTTGGACATTTTGGCGGTGACAGAGCCACCAATGTGGGATTCGGCGACCGAGACGCCGACAGCGATCAAACCAGCCAGGCTGGCGCTTTCGGCTTTTGTTGAAACCGCGCGGACCGCATCCGCCTCAACCGCTACGGCGCCTGATACCAGAAGATCTTCACCTTCAACCTGCGCCAGCGTACTGGAATTGTCGGTGATCATCGCCACGTCAGCACTGATTGCAGCGGCCAGCCCACCCGTTCCGGCAAAACCGGTACCAACAAGATTGTGGTTGGTTTTGGCAAGCACGGCAAGCTGATTTGCCGTGATGTTCGAAGCGCCGGAAATCTGAGCGGTGCTGTCCGTATCCACGTCGAGGATACCGATACCAGCGCCAACGCCGACTGCGCCGCCGGCAATGGCGCCGGTCTCAAATTCCGTTACGAGCCTGTCGGAACTGTTGACGGCAACCTTGCCACCGCTGGTGATGGTTGCGTTGCCGATATTGCCGGAGGTGCCGGCAGGCACATTGAGCGCCGTTACGGAGTCCGTCAGCTCGACTGCATTGCGTTTTGCCTGTGCACTGGCGCTGATCGATTTGACCGATGCACTGTCCGAACTTTGCAGGTTTTCGTTGACGGATCCATCGTTCAGATTTTCCTGCGCCTTGTCGGTAACGGCCGTCAGCCCGGTCTCACCGTCGTCACTGGATTCCTCAAGTTTCTTGTTGCCCTCGCCCGCGGCTGAAATCCCGTCGCCGTAGCTGTAGACCGAGATGCCGGCCGCGATACCGACCAGACCAAGAGCGCCACTGACCGTCGTGGAAGAGCCAGCCTTGTTGGACAGGCCGCTGACAAGGACATCGCCCTTGGCATTGACCGTTGTATTGTCGCCGATGGTTGCCGAGGTCGCATTCTTGAACACGCCGACATCGACAGCGCCGGCAATGCCGGCACCCAGACCCGCTGCAAAGCCGCCGTCGAACACCATGGTTACAGTTGTATCGCGCGCCGAAACAACAACATCCTGATCTGCTTCACCGGTGGCGTTGCTGCCGTCCTGATTGATGCCGACATTGTTGCCGATGGTGGCCGCTGTCTTCACATCCATGAGTTCGACTGAAACCACACCGCTGACGCCAGCGCCCAATCCGGCAGCGCCGGCAATGGCCAGCGTAAAGGCCGATTGTTTGGAACTCGCATCGACATTGATGCCGCCGCCCGTGCTGCGCGTATCGGTGAAGCTGTTGCCTGTGTAGACCGTGTGATCGTCGGCACCGATGGCAAAGGCCGTGACCTGAGCACCGTCTGCGATTTTCGCCGTAGTTGTCTTGTCGAGGGAAATCACACTGACTGCAGCGCCGATGCCTGCGGCGCCGCCGACTGCCACCGAACCGGCAAGCATGCCCGAGCGGGTAATATCTTCTGCCAGAACATCGACATTGCCCTGGGCAACTGTTGTGCCGCCCAGTTCGGCTTCCGTGACATTGGTCATGACCACCGTGGTGATGCCGCCTGCCAGAGAGGCGAGACCGCCCACGGCACCGGCAACACCGGCTGACGAAATGTCTTCACTGGCTTTCGCCGAGACCAAGACATCATTTTTCGCGGCAAGAACTGCGCCAGAACCGACCTTGGCCCGGGTGGTGTTGGAGATGATGGCG
This sequence comes from Rhizobiaceae bacterium, assembly GCA_029212415.1. Lineage (GTDB taxonomy): Bacteria > Pseudomonadota > Alphaproteobacteria > Rhizobiales > Rhizobiaceae > Hoeflea_A. The sequence goes on from JARGOF010000039.1 coordinate 21,348, forward strand.
ACACCCAGACCGGCACCGACACCGCCGACACCGCCAACAGCAACAGCTCCGGAAATGCCCATGGAGTAAATATCGCTCGCAGCGGCAACCACGACGGACTGGTCAGCGCCGGCAGTGCCTGCTTCCTGATTGATCTGCGCCCCTGCGCCGATTTCTGCCAATGTATTGGCGGTGACGACCGGGACGCTGGCCGAGAAGGCCGCCCCGAGGACGCCACCGGCTGCGCCGCCGATATCCAGCGATCGCAATGCATTGGTATCCGTGGCGTTGACAATCACACCTCTGGCGCTGTCGGTTGCCGCGACTGCCGTACGCTGCTGCGACAACAGTGCCAGACCGGCGGCCTTCGCGTCCTCGGACGTGAGAAGCGCATTCCTGTTTCCGGTGGATGCGGAAACCTTCTCCGGATCGATATCGTCCGGCTTGAAATCGCGGTCCTCGATCTTCTCTTCATCATCAGAAGCGGTACTGATCGCACCGAAGGTGCTGTTGTAGGCCGTCACAAAGCTTTGGGCGTCGTTCTTGCCGAGTGCCGTTACTTGCGCACCACCTTCAATCAGAGCCTGGGTGTCGGAATCAATCACCACGACGCCGACGGCGGCGCCAACAGCAGCCGTGCCACCGACGGCGGCAGCAAGATTGAGCATGTCGACGCTGGTGCGGTCATCGGAAAGAACAGCGGCATTGCCCTGCGCAACAACTCTGGCGGCAGCGCCGATTTTGGCAGTCGTATCTGTTGTGATGGACATCACGGCAACCGTACCAGCGCCACCAGCTGCCCCACCGGCAGCGGCGCCGGCAACGAGCGTGCCGATATCTTCAACGCTGTCTGCCTCGACAATAACGTCACCGGCTTCGATGTCGGCGGTACCTGTAATCTGGGCCGTCGTGGTTTTTGTAATCACGCCGACCGCAACACCGGCGGCCGCAGCGACGCTGCCGCCTGCGCCGACAGCACCAGCAAGCGCTGTCAGTTCGGTTTCGCTTTCGGCGTCAACATTGACCAATCCGGAAACCTGACCATCGACACCGGAAATGGTGGCGTAGGTGTTTGACGTATCGGTAAAGACATTGAGCGCTGCCGCGCCGGCGATGCCGCCGACTGCGGCGACCAGGCCCTTGCCGTCCATGACATGGCTGGTACCGGCACGAACAAGCACATTGCCGGCTTTTACCAGATCAGCATTGTCACCGATAATCTGTGCCGTGTTGGTCGTATCAATAACCGTGACGCCGACGCCGGCGCCAAGGCCGACACCACCGGCAGCAATTGCGCCTGCCACGAATTTGGTTTCCACCGTCTGATGGCTTTCAACGGCCAATTTGCCACCGGCATCAATATTGGCGCTGCCAATGGAGGCTGACGTACCGGCTGGAATATCCAGCGGTGGCGCCGAGGTGGTCAGTTGACCCGAGACATCAAGCGCATCGCGCTTTGCCTGCATGCTGGTGCCAATGGACTGGACATTGCTGTTTTCTGATGTGGCCAGCAGTTCATTGTTGACGGTTTGATCCTTTACCCCGTCCTGGACAAAATCGCCGATTGAATTGCCGTCGTCATCTTCAAGCTTCTTGCTGCCTTCGCCGTCCGGATCAAGGCCGTCACCGATTGATGTTACTGAAACACCGGCCGCAATGCCGACCGCGGCACCGGCGGCACTGACAACGATTGAATCTGTCTGCGCATTCTGCAGACCGGCAACCGTGATGTCGCCCTTAGCCCGCACATCGGAACCATCACCGATCGAGGCCGCCGTGGTGTTGCGAATAATGGCGACATCAACCGCGCCGGCAATACCGGCATAGGTGCCAAAGCCAAGCGCCGCATCAATCACGGCGAGACTGGAGCTGTCGCGGGCGGAAATGGTCACATCCTGCGCACCATTGCCGCTGGTGTTGTTATCAAGATTGTTGATTTCTACATTGTCGCCAACGCTGGCCAGCGTGGTGACGTCGAGCATCTCCACGGTCACATTGCCTGCCACGCCTGCCGTGCCGCCGACGCCGCCAGCGACACCGAGAACCGAGACACTTTCATTGGAATAGGCATCAATCAGAACCCCGCGTGAGGTTGTGATGCTGGAGAATTCATCTCCGCTCGGGGCGATAAACGTGCCGCCATTGCCCTGGGCAGATATCTGCGCGCCATCGCCGATGGAGGCCGTAACGGTCTTGTTCAAAAGACCGACGCCAATGCTGGCGCCGATGCCCGCTGTGCCGCCAACACCAATACCACCAACGACCGTCGAGGTGCGCGTGATATCGCTGGCCGCCACGATGAGATTGGCCCCACCATGGGCCTGCGCAGAAGCGCCGATGGAGGCTTCTGTTTCCGAGTTGAGCGAGAAGACTGCAATGCCCCCTGCACCGCCAACCGTGCCGCCGACACCGACGGACGCGCCGGCTCCGACAAAGTCTTCATGTGCGAAGGCCGTGACAGCGATGTCGCCCCGGGCAAACAGTTCCGCGTCGTCGCCAACGGTCGCCTTTGTCGTCAGATCAATGATGGCGACATCAATACCGGCGCCAATGCCGGCAGAACCGCCAACAGCAACCGACCCGGCGATACCGATATGATAAAGATCCTGCGCTGCCGATACCACGACGGTCTGGCTGCTTGCAGCGCCTCCATTGTTGTCGATGTTGATACGCGCGCCCTCACCGATGGCCGCCTCAACAGAACTGGTGATAACAGGCACATTGGCAGAAAGTGTAACGGCATTGGAACCGCTGGCCGCAGCCCCGACTACCAGAGAGCGCTGCGAGGTGTTGCCGGTGGCATTGACGATCACGCCCCTGCCCGTTGCCTCGACCTCAGTGGCACCACGTTCCATGACCAGCATGCGCAGGCCCATATAGCGGGCATCTTCGGATGTCAGCACATCACGATCGGCCCCGGCTGTATCAGCTTCGTTCTTTTCTCCGGTGTCAGCCGCCTTGATGGTCTGATCGTTGACGTCTGATCCGTAGGCCGTCAGCGTCGGCGTATAGTCTTTCACATAGGTCAAAGCCGTGCCATTGGCACGTCCCGTGACACTGGCCCCATCAGCGATGGTGGCCTTCGTGGTGTTATCGATCACCGCAACGCTGACGGAAGCGCCAACCGCTGTGGAGCCGGAAAGCCCGACAGAACCGCTTAGCACATCCATGTCAACAGCATCATCGGCCAGGACGCCTACATTGTTGGCGGCAAGGACAGTCGCATTTGCATCGATAAGCGCTGTGGTGGTGTCGGAGATCGAATAGACAGCAACGGCACCGCCGACACCCGTCGATCCGCCAACACCCAGGCCGACAACCAATGTGCTGATGTCTTCTGCGCTGTCAGCGGAGACGACAACATCGCCTGCAGTGACCGAGGCGCCATTGCCGATCTTTGCAGTGGTGGTCTGTTCGATGACGCCCACAACGGCGCTGCCGCCAACACCGGTCTTGCCGCTGGCAGCTGCCCCGCCGCCCAGAACCGACAGATCGAGATCATTGGACGCCATCACATTGACCGCACCGCTGCCGGTGACCTGCGCGCCGGCACCAATGATGGCTTCGCTGGTATTTTCCGTGACAATCACGGTTGCAACACCGGCGATGCCGGTGCTGCCGCCGCCTGCAGCCGTGATGGAGAAGGACTGGATGTCCTGTTTCGCCAAAGCGGAAACCGTCATGTTACCGGCATTGGTAATGATTGCATTGTTGGCAATCTTGCCTCTGGTAACGCCGGTGCTGACAATCACATTGGCGGAAACGCCAATGCCCGTCTTGCCGCTGAGCGAAAGAGCGCCCGTCAGCGCCTTGGCAAGGAAGTCGCTGTCGGCCTCTGCATTCACATCGCCGCCACGCGCATTGATGCTGGTGGTGGCAGCGGTGCCACCATCCTGGCTTTCGCCGATTGTGGCCGTGATCTCGTCATTGAAGACCATGATGCCGAAGGAGCCCTGCACTGCCGTGCTATTGGCCGCGGCACCGCCAATTGCTTCAACATAGTAATTGTTGGCACCCAGCAAGGCATCGTCCGACAATGCGGTCTTGATGTCATCAATGATTTCGTCCGGCGCGCCAAATTCGAATGGCGTACCTGCATCAACCTTGTGATTGGTTGCAGCTACGGACACACCGTCCGATACGATGACATTGCCGGTACCGATCGAGGCCTTGTTGTCCTTGTCGGACACGACCAGCGCAATGCTGGCGCCAACCGCGGTTTTGCCGGAAGACAGCGACTTTGCAACCGCCTTGGCAGACAATTGACTGGTGACATCGGATGTCACTGAAATCACGCCGCTGTCATCAATGGCGACGCCGTCGCCAATCTTGGCTTTGGTATCGCCTGTGGAAATACCGATGGCCAATGCACCGGCAATGCTGAGTTTCTTGGACGAGGCACCGGCTTCGGCGCGGGCGGTCAATCCATCAAGATAATCGCCATCAGCATTTTCGCGGTTGTTGGCCGATACGGTCACATCGCCCGAATGGACGATGTGCGCATTATCGGCAATCGTCGCGGTGCTCTTGTTGTTGATGATGCCGAGAGCAACACCGATACCAACACCGGTCTGGGCCTCCGGATTGCTGGCAGAGCCCTTGCCGGATGTCATGACACCGGTCTGGTTGTAGGCAGATACCACGACTGCATTGGCAACATTGACGGTCACGCCAGCCAGATTGGCCGAAACATTGTCCTGAACCGCGGCAACGCCTGCGGCAGCGGCAACACTGACCTTGGACGTATCCTTGCCGGATGCATTGCCGTTGTCAGTGCCCTTGGTGGTCTCTCCCTGTGAATCCTTGGTTTTTTCCAGCGCGCTTGAGCTTTCGACCTTGCCACCGGTTTTGTCGTTTTTCGTCTCATCCGTTTCACTGAAATTGCCGCCGCCGGCCGTTGCCGTGGCATTGGCGTCATAGGTTCGGTTGGCACTGGCCGAGACGGTCAGTGAGCCTGCCGTGACATCACGCATCAGCACGGCGGCCGTCTTCGACGTATTGGACAGGGCGCCATCGCTGTCGCCGCCACCCAGAATGAGGGCGGCTGATGCGCCCACGCCGACCTTGCCGGATTTGTTCTCGCCTTCGGAGGTGGCCTCATTGGAACCGATGTTGGTCGCGCTCACGATAACATCGCCGCCGGCCATGGAAAGGGCAGCGCCGGTGCCGACCCGTGCCGTGGTGTTTTCATTCAGCAGCGCCAGTGCAAGCGATACGTCGACCGCGATACCGCCTGCCGCACCAGCAGACGCTTCAGTAACCGTGGAGATATCCGAGGTCGCCGACACATCAAGCGAAGCGCCATTGGTCAGCGCCGCACCATCAACCACTTCAGCAGTTACATCGGTATCAATCTTGTTCAGTGCAAAGGATGCACCGACGCCGACCTTGCCGCCTGTCGCGCCTTCGTCGAGTGGAGCAGCAGTGGCGGTGGCGAGCATTTCCTCATCTGCATGAATACTGACAATCCCAGCGCCGGTCAGCGTGACATCACCCATCACCTTGGCATTGGTTTCAGCATCAATGAGGTTGAGCGATACGGAACCGGCTATGCCGACTTTCGAACCACCTGCACCGGATTCTGCACTGGCCAGGTAAATGTCGGACTTTGTATCCGTGCTCGACGGGTCGGCCATCAGCAAGGCAACGTCCAGCTTGTTGGCGGCAATGACCAGGCCGCCCAAATTATGTCCGGCACCACCCGCCACGCCAAGCGTGGCTGAATTTCGGGCTTTGACGACATTGACGCCAACGGCCGCACCAATGCCGACCTTGCTTGGGTCAGGCGTCTCGCCAGATTCATCTGGAACGCCAACCGCTCCCGCATTGGTCGTCATGCTTGCGTCTGTGTTGGCAGAAGCCGACAGAGTCAGCGCACCACCGGAAGTGATTGTCACTCCGTCAGGCACGGCTGCCGTGACGGAATTGTTTTGCACATTGACCGCAATAGCGGCAGCGACTGAAACCTTGCCTTCTGAAGTGGAGGCCGAACGGCCTTCGTCATCATCAACAGTACTATCGGTAGACGCCTGCTGTTTGTCATCACCAACACCGGCAGCCTTCTGTTTGTCCGAACCGGTGGACAATTCATTGGTAACAGCCG
>JARGOF010000039.1:27529-49402 GCA_029212415.1 Rhizobiaceae bacterium
GGGTCAGATCACCCACAGCAGAAATAGTTGCACCATCAGCCACTTCAGCGGTTGAGCGGTTTGCAAGAATATTAAGCGCTACCGAAGCACCGATGCCGACAGTCTCACCGGTCGCGCCGCCACCAACAGGTTTGGCTTCAGCAGTGGAATCCGTCTGGTTGTCAGCATCAAGGCTGACTGATCCGCCACCGGTGATCGCAACAGTCGAACCGGCCGCAACCATGGCAACACTTTGCGTATCGATCAGGTTCAGGGCAACAGAACCGGCAATGCCGACCTTGCCGGCACCTGCACCGGAAGTGGCGCTGGCCAGGTAGACGTCACCCTTCGTATCTTCACTCGATGGATCGGCCATCAGCAGGGCAACGTCCAACTTGTTGGCCGCAATGACCAGACCACCGACGGAATGGGAAGCGACACCCAGCGTCGCATTGTTCTGTGCCTTGGCAAGGTTGATCGCCACTCCGGCGCCAATACCTACAGCACTTGGTTCAGGTGTCTCGCCCGCTTCGTCCTCGACACCAACCGCAGCACCGGAGGCCGTGACCTGACCCTCCGTGTTGTTTGAAGCCGACAAGGTCAGTGTGCCGCCGGATGTAATCACAATATCATCAGGTACCGCTGCCGTAACAATCGAGTTTTGAATATTGACGCCCACAGCTGCCGCAACAGAGACTTTACTGCCCGAGGAATCCGCTGTCGAACGCGCTTCCCCGTCGTCAACCGCTGCAACCGTTGAAGCCTGCTGTTCGTCATCGCCTACATCGGCAGCTTCCTGTTTTTCAGAACCGGCAGCCAGTTGCTCAGTTACGGCTGTATCAACATCAGGCTGGGCAGCATCATCCTGCGCGGTGCCATCCTCATCGGCTGCTGCAGCGCCCGAAGCGCTGGCCGTTGCTGACAGCGTCGAGCTGGACGCACCAGCCGCCGCAAATGTCACCGTGCCAGTGGCGTTCACACTGCGCGCGGTCGTTGCCAGAGCCGTGTCATCAACCAGAGCAAGCGCCAGGGCCGCACCAATGGCTGCCTTGGAACCGGCCGCAGCGCCAGAGGCGTTGGTGATCGTGGTCGAGGTCTGCATGGCAGAAACACTGACATTGCCACTCGAGGTCTGGGTCGAACCGGTGCCCAAACGCGCCATTGTTGTGTTGCTGATCATCGACAGACCAAGCGCCGGGGTCAGCGAGACGCCGCCAGCCGAACCGGCCTCGGCATCCGTGGTGGCAGAGTGGATCGCCGTTGCAGAAAGGGTCAGATCACCCACAGCAGAAATAGTTGCACCATCAGCCACTTCAGCGGTTGAGCGGTTTGCAAGAATATTAAGCGCTACCGAAGCACCGATGCCGACAGTCTCACCGGTCGCGCCACCGCCAACTGGCTTGGCTTCAGCGGTGGAATCCGTCTGATTGTCAGCATCAAGGCTGACCGCACCATCGCCGGTCAGGGTCAGTGTGGTTCCAGTAGCGACGGAAGCCATGCTCTGGGTATCAATCAGGTTGACTGCCAGGGAACCGGCGACACCGACATCGGAGGCCCCTGCCCCCGAAGTGGCAATGCTGGAGAACCGATTGCCATCACCGGTCATACTCGAGCCAATGGTGATGCCAGCCGCCTGAACATTCTGATCGACCAGCGCGTTGTTGGTCACTTTGGCGATATTGATTGCCAGCGCTACACCGACACCGACCGCTGAATCCACTGCTGAACCATCCGCATTGATGTCAACGTCGTTCTCAGTGGACGACGTCACGGAAACAGCAGCCCCAATGTCAGCCGTCACTGAAGACGAGAGCGTTGCAGATGTCGTCGATTCCAGATCGGAGATCGCCAGAGCACCAACGACCGACACGCCGCCGGATGTTGTGGTTGCTGCGGAGGCGTACAACGGATCGAACAGGTATGTCGATGCTTCGCTGTCAATAGCCGGCTCTTGCGCACCACCTTCTGCTGCAACCGCAACGATGCCGACTTCAGACGTACTGGCGGCTGAAAGTGTGAGACTTCCTGCCGAGACATCGGCTGCATCGGCGATTTCTGCGGTTGTGATGCCGCGCACAACACTGACACCAACGCTGGCACCGAATGGGGCTGTAAGAGGCGTGGCGTTTGCGGTCGAAATGATTTCGTTGGATGCATCAAGTTCGAGGGCATTGGCTACCGTCAGATCGACACTTCCGCCAATGCGGGAAATGGCGGTGCTGTTGACCTTTGACACGGCAACAGCAGCATCTGCACTGGCATTCGCGGGCGCCTGACTTGCAGTCAGTATCCGCGAATGCGCCATCGCAATGGACGTGAGGTTCATGCTGTCAGCCGAGATGACGGAACCACCCTTGACGTCGACCACTGCATCAACATTTGTGACAACCACACCGAGCGGCGTTCCGACCGCACTGCCAAATGTACTGGCTGTCGCTGTTGCATTGATTGCGCCGGACGCCGTTATATTGGCCGAATTGATGGCAATATGAGCATTTGCGGTCGGCCCTGTAATGAGCAGACCGGTCGTGTCGTGCGTTGCGGTCGCCGTCAGGGTGATGTTGCCGCCGGTGATTTCCGGCGCGGTTCCAGTTCCGTCACCCAGCAGGATTTCCGCGGTACCACCGCCAGTGCGTATCGCTTCAAGTAGAATATTGCCGTCGGCAAAACCGGAACCGGCCGTTGCAGCTGCGAGCAGTTGTGAACCGGCGCCAACCACAATTGTCGGCGCCTCAACCGTTATGCTGCCGGAATTGCCTGTTGAAACGCCACCCGATATTTTCCGCGAGTCCAGAATGCCTCCGGCAGCAACGGTAATCGAGTTGTCTGCCTGAAGGATAATGTTAGCGCCATCGCTGACGATGTTCGCGGAAAGACTATAGGAATCCGATCCGCCGGAATGCGCCGGGACGGCCGCGCCACCGATATACAGATTATAGGGGTCGATCAGGAACGTGCCGGAATCGCCGGTCTGGGTGGCCAGACTGACCTGAACCGCGCCGATGATGGCGGTCTTGCCGCTCAGTTCAATAAAGCCGCCATTGCCGGCACCGGTGCCTGTTGCGGAATAATGCGAGCCGTCAGCAGCGCGCAACGTACCGTCGGCCTTGATGATGATTTCGCCACCAGTTGCATTGATCCCCAATGCATCAGCCGAAACGACAGCCGATTGCGTTACATCGATGTCGCCACCGGCCTGAATGGAGATCCTGCCGGCAGCGCCCGCAGTTTCTGACCCGTTGGAGGCCTTGGTGACTTTGGAACTTGTGTTGATGGTTCCGCTGACAGTGGTGTTTCCAGCAGATACGATCGAGATGACGCCGCCGCGCGAAACAAGGGCTGCGCCCTCATCCATACCAAGCACATTAACGGTCGATTCCATCTTCTCGCGCTGGGTCATCTGCTCGGCAGTGAATGGTCCTGTGAGTCCGTTTATGTTGACAGTCCGGCCGTTCAGCGCAATGCCGCCATCAGCATTGATCTTGCCGGAGATCGAGATGAAACCATCACTTGAAAGCGGAACAACACCGCTCATCAACTGGTTGGCGACAGCATTGTTGATCGAACCGTCAGCCCGGATGATCGTATCGAGAAAGGTTTTCGTCGGCGTGGTGACGGACAGCTTGCCGACATTGACGACACCCGTCTTGCCGACCACAAAGCCCTTGGAATTTGCAAAGAAGACGTTGCCGCCAATCTTGCCGTCCTTATAGGCGTTCAGCGTACCGTTGATGACGACCTGTCCATTGCGTACGACATTGATCAGGTTTTGAGCCTGATCAGGAACATAGAGATCAACCCTTGTCCCGGCAGCCTGCTGAAAATCAGAAAAAGAGTTGAACCCTGTGTTGCCGGAAATTGTGTCTGTGCGAATGGAGGTCCGGTCACCCTTGACGACGATTTTCGTCTTGGTGAGACCGTCTGCAATGATGTTGTTTGTTTCCGGTCCCAGATTGACAGCTTGCGCAAAACCCATCTGCGGCGTGACACCGACAATCAGCATGCCAAGCATCGCTGTGCTGGGCTGATACATCAGTCCTCGCGTGAATCTCTGCAATCTGCGAGAGCCGGCGAATGCGCCAGTGCTTGAGCGGGACGTCCTGTCGGAATCTCTCATCGGATATTTCCCTCGGCAACTTCGAATATATATGGCGCGTTAAAACCACTGAACTGCAGCAGTAAAAACGCCTCTGAACCGGGATGCTGTTTTTCAGCCTCTCCAATTTCGCGGCGCGTCTTGTATTGGTGGGTGGTTCTATATTTTCGCGGACCCAATATCAGCGGGACCGAACTTCCGGCAGCGTTTGCTGTCTTGATAGGGGAACGAGCAGTGGCGGCAACCACGAGAGAGACGGCACCTGAGGCAAAAGCCTTGACATTGCAGCAAAACAGCAGAGTCAAACCGGCCAAAAACGCAGAAAAGAAGCCAGGGCTCGCACCCTGCCTTCGAAAGAACACCAAATCGTTTGACCATCTGTCGAACACCATTCTTGGCTACCCCCAGTAAGCCTTATGCCCACGACATTCGATAGGTGAATACCGTGGGCCTGAATGAATATGTGTGTCGTCTTCTGTCCCTATATGCGTGTCACAGCCAGATTTTGGCCATCACCCCCATGCTTCTCCTATTTGCCCGCAGGCTCCGCACCTGAAATCAGCTTCGGTACGGAGCGAAGACTGAACAGGTGACTGTAAATCGCCTTGAGAAAACCGGCCTTGTGCAATTCCCCAAGAGCTTTAGCCGGCAAGGCCGCAAAGGCTTCTTCATCGAGAACCTGCAGACCATGAACGCTTTTCTCACTGCCATCAGGCATCTTTGCGTCGAGCTTGATATCGCGAAGCAGTTTGAGCGTATTGAGCTTCTTCGCAAATTCGTCGGTCCGGTCTGCGGCCGCGCGATAGTTTTGCGCCAGCGCCAATGCATTGGTCACTGATTCCTCGGGCTTTCCGTCCTTGGAGAAAAAGCGCACGCCGTCCGTTTTGCTCAGACCCTCGTAGCTATCGTCCACGCAAAGAACCGATTCACCACCCTCAACATCTCCAATGATGAAGGGATAGCGGCGCAGATATGCAGGCGCATATTTGCCATTCCACAGCCCATCCTCGGTAATGAAAACACTGGATCCCGGCTCAAGCCCCGCAACGAATACTGCGGATGGCTGCTCCTTGCCGGGCAGAAAGGCGATGGGAAGATCGTCCATCGCAAACTCGAATTCATCCACCAGGGCAGGAATAAGATTAGCCTCTTTGGCAAAAGCCAAGGGCTTTTTCACTGCTTTCAAATGCAGATCGCGATGAGTCTCGCTGTTAAGCGGAACGACATTTTTGTAGAACAAAAGCTCAGACATAGTACCCCCAATTACCCACAAGTATTAATGGATTTTTAATTTTTAGGCAAATTATTTCGAGGCTTTTTCAAACAAATCTGAACGCCATAAAAGCCATTTATCAAAAACTTCGAAACAGGCTGCTACACAGACCAAGATACTTTGTCTATCTATTTTGTGTTCCTATAGCTTTTGCAGAATTACTATTGATAATAAGAGGTTGGCAGTCTGTTTTGTTTCTTTGCAATAATCATTTTTCATGATCGCAATCGAAGTCCTGGTTTGCCAGACATTTTTTTCGAGCGTTCAAGCAGGAAACGTTGGCGCAGGCTGCCGGTACAGACAACCGTTAAAACAGAACATCAGCGGATAAGGAATTTCTGCATCAAAGCAATCACTTGCACGATACCAAGCCAATTACCCTTGAATGATTTCCGCCCTGTTTCTGACGGGTATCACGACACGACTGTGCTCGTTCGCCATGGCAAAAAGTGGATCACAGAACACGCAGTCCAAGGACATTGCTTTTCGGATTGGCTCGATTGGCTCTTAAATGCACAGGTTGAATCACGTTTCTTCTGGCCGATCTGGCGGTCTGTCTCGCGGCGAATCAGATGGTAAATCGGGCGGCAAGTCTGGCGGCAAGTCTGGCGGCATACCAGACAGCAGCGCCTCGGGCTCTATCCCGCGCTTTTCAGCACTGGCACGCACGGCTGATCGCAGCGCGGCGCTGCGCGACAGAAGTCGCCGAAAGCGCTCCTCATCCAGAACAAGAAGTGTTGATGGCGCAATCGCGCGTGCTTCGGCACGAAGTCCCCTCTTCATCAGGATTGACATCTGTCCGAACATTTCTCCGCGTCCCAGCCGCCAAATTTGACCGGCGCTTTCCAGTTCTACAGCGCCGGAGGCGATGAAAAACACACTCTTGGGCAGGCTGTCCTTGCTTATAATGACATCGTCAGCATTGGCGTAGCGGGTCTTGAATACCCGGCCCAGACGCTTCAGAGCGGCGTCGTCGAGGTCAGCAAAAAGTGGAAATTGGCGCGCAAGGTCGACGCGCTGGAAGGCTATATCAAGGCGTGGGCGCACTTCCTCCGCAGCGCGTCGTGCCGTGAGGTCCTGCATCAGCGTGGTATAGACTTCTGCACCGATCACGCCGTCATCGCGCATGGCCGTGTATTCGCGCTCCTCGATTCGCAATGTCGTGCGCCGGATGAAACGACGTTCAAGTTCCTCTGCATAGCCCGGATATTGCAGACGCAAACCTTCAAGCGCGGTTTCCACGACCTCTATGCGCCACGCCAACAATTCGTGCAGAAGATCAGCAAGTTGCCGGCCGTGAATGCGGCGAATGCGTCCATTGATGAACGCCCCCAGATCCCGCAACACCAGTCGCTGCGACAAAAGCTGTTCAAAGCGGTCTGCCGTCATCCGCGCCAGCGGTATCGATAATCCCAGACGGCTGTGCAGCATTACCGCAAAGCGAAAGGCCCGACCATAGGCAACCGAGCGGCGCGCCGCCCGTTGATAGCTGCTGTGCCCGCCCGTCCGGGCAGCCTCAATCAACCGGTCGGCGCCCGAGAGAACCTGTTCGGCCATGCGCGCCGAGATCGTCCGTTCGCGGACCCGCTCAAGGATCGTGTCGCGCTCGAACCCGGCCAAGGAGATCAGCCCCAGTGTGACCCGGTCATGATGAAGGATATCAGCGCTGTCTTCTGCTGTTTTGACCGCCTCTTCCAGGCGTTCTCCAAATTGCTTTGCCTCGGACCGCACGATTTCGTGAGTCAGATCGTAATTTTCTGCGATGCGCTCCACGTCTTCGCGCACTGTTTGCAGCGCCACGGCCACGACCTGCCGTGACAGCGCATCGTCGATCGGCGATAGTCGGTCCAGACCAAGCCAGCCGATTACGGACCGGAGCGTGGTGCCCTGGACGATCAGCGTGAACAGGGTAAACCCGGTGGCGAGAATACCAACCACGCGCTTGATCTCTGACGGCACAAGAAAACTCTCGGTTACGGCCAGAGCAAGCGCCAGCGTGACTGCGCCGCGCAGGCCTCCCCACAGGATTGCGACACGATAGGGCCGCTCTACTGCCGGCGAAATACGCAGCAGTGTGAGCAGCGGCAACAGCCCGAACAGGATCACCAGCCGGGCCCCGATGGCGGCAAGAATGACAACCCCGACCAAAAGGAAATCTCCGAGCCTGACCTCCTGCAACAAACGGGGAATCAGCAGTGCCGCCAGAATAAAGATCAGCGCGCCTGCCCAGTGGGCAAGCAGATCCCAGACTTCACGCAGGTTGGCCCAGGCCTGTGGTGGTAGCCGCCCCGGCCCAGTCAGATTCAAGGTAAGACCCGCGACGACAACAGCAATCACACCTGACGCACCAACACTTTGTTCCGCACCGATATAGGTCAGATAGGGCAAAGCAACCGAGATCGATATCTGGGCAAGCTCATAACGCGCAAAGGCCGCCATCACCCAAATAGCACAACGCGCGACGAGCCAGCCAATGATCGCACCGCCACCAATCAACAGAGGGAAACGGGCCAGCGCATCGCTCAAGGTTGGATCGGGCATGCCAACCATTACGAAGCCCATGAACAGCCCGAACAGTGCGATGGCGGCGGCATCGTTCAACAGGCTCTCGCCTTCGATGATCCGTGCCAGCCTTCGGGGCGCTGAAATCGATCGGAAAATCGAGACAACTGCCGACGGATCAGTCGTGGATACGATTGCGCCAATCAGCAGACAGGCCGCCAGTGGCAGCATGCTTGCCCAGGAAAGCGCATAGCCCACGCTCAAGGTGGCCACCACCACGGCCACAATGGCAAGCACCAGGATGGGAACCCAATCGTCAATCATCCGTCGCAGGTTCATCCCAAGAGTCGCCTGGAACAGGAGCGTGGGCAGGAAGACATAGAGGAACACATTCGATCTGATTGGCAGGCCAAGTATGGCCTCGGCCACCGGGTTCAACGCATCCGTCAGGTCAGTCCGCAGGAAAAACAGTGCGCCGCCGCCAATCAGAATGCCGACCACGGCCAAAATCACGGTGTAAGGCAGACGCAAACGCGCCGCCAACGGCTCGGATGCGCCGATGACAACAAAAAGCGACGCAATGACGGTTGTGATCAATACGATGTCCATGACATTGAAATATCATAACCTTCGCCGAGCGCACCTACAAAAATCGCGTTGGACGCCGTTGCACGAAAATTTGACCCGAACGGTTTGATCATCTGCGCAAATTCGAATGCGAAGAACGTCCTGCTGTGGACTTCTCACCCTGATTCAGGAATTCCCCCAGACCGGTTTGTCATGGGCGCCTTCATCTGTGATGATGTTCTGACATTCCATAGAGGATGGTTTCTACAGCGTCTTGATACCTCCTCATCGCGGTGCTTCAGCCGATGAAATTCAGGCTGCCTACTTCCCCCACAACAGCGCTTTGATTGTCGGCTACAGCCAAAAATGATACATGCTATCCAGCAAATATTGCAGACCACCATTGATGGAGAAGCGCCTTGAAAACGGTTTTGGTAACGGGCGCTTCCAGCGGAGTGGGTGCGGCCACGGCGCGCGGACTGGTCAAACAAGGCATGCAGGTCATCCTTGTTGCACGATCAGCGGATCGTCTGAATGCACGCGCTGACGAACTCGGGGCGCTGGCAATACCACTGGCCTGTGATGCAGCCGACCCACAAGAGGTTGCCGCATTGGCAAAGCGCGTAACCACTGATTTTGGCGTGCCCGATGCAATCATTCATTGTGCCGGTGCCGGTCAATGGAAAACCGTTCAGGATACGGATCCCGCAGAGGCCGTCATGATGATGCGGGCGCCTTATTTCGCGGCTTTCAACATCACACACGCATTTCTGGCTTCCATGCTTTTGCGTGGCAGCGGCGTCATCATCAACGTCAATTCTCCAGCCTGTATTGTTCCCTGGCCCTCCAGTGTCGGATACGCTGCCGCCCGTGCAGCACTCCGCGGCTTTCACCAGGCCCTGTCTCAGGATTTGAGCGGAACCGGGGTACAGAGCTGCCACGTCATTTTCGGTAAAATCAGTTCTGACTACTTTGACAACAATCCCGGGGTAGCAGAGAAAATTCCGGCGATATCAAAGACCATTCCAACAATGACTCCGGACCAATGCGCCACCATTCTGGTGAAACTGGTCGACAGGCCACGCCATGCCTCGATCCACCCTTGGATCCTGAGTGTACACTGCGGATTTGGTGTACTTTTTCCCCGCATCGCAAGTTGGCTTCTGCGGTTCTGAAGCGTCCGCAAAGTATTCGCAGCGATCTGGTTTCACATATGGAATGGAGCCTGGGGATAAAATGAAGTCTGGAGCCGTCGTGGAAACCGGTCAGAGCAACAAGGCTCGCTGCATGTTCAATCTGATCATCAGACATAGGCCATGAACAGGAGAAGGTGGTGCTTGCGCAGCAGACCGACTGGCCATCCCTGGCTTGAAAAAGGCGGCGACACCTGCAGTGACTGGCCGCCTGCTCCTAGGATCACTTGCTGTGTGCCGGAGGGATTGCGAGGACATCGACCGATGCACTTAGCAGAACCTTTTCCGTGACACTGCCAATCAGCAATTTTGTCAGACCAGTCCGACCATGAGTCGAAAGCACAATCAGGTCCGCCTTTTCTGCAGCCGCTGTATTCAGTATCTCGTGCGGGGTTCCTGTCGCGTCATAGTGAACCTTTGGCGTGACGTTGCCAAGCTTTGCTGTTGCGAGAAACCCGGTCAGATCCTGCGATGCATCTTTTTGTTCACTCGCCAAGTGGTGTTCCCGATCATCCTTCGGCATGGAGTGCGACATGACCAGGCGCAACGCCGGCGCATCAAAGATATAGAGCAACGTATTTCGTACGTCCTTGCCTATCCCAAGCGCCGAGAACCGCTGCAGCGCCTCACGAGAATTGTCGGACAGGTCGGTGGTCTGCATCACGTGCTGATAATGTCCGGCGGGAAAGGCGTTTACCATGAGAACGGGGCACCCCACCAATCGGATCGTTCGTTCAGCAGTGGTGCCGATAAAAACATCCTTGAGGATATGCCTGCGATGCGGACCGATCACCAGCAGATCGGGGTTCTCTTCATCAACCGCATCGATGATGCCCGCGAAAGGCGTGGCCAGTATAACCCGCGTGTCGCACACCAGGCCATCAACATCCCGGAGCGTTGCAGCCGTCTGGCGCAGCAGCGTCAGCGCTTCGTCGCGCTCGGCATCGACAATTCGACGTGGCTGATCATCATCCACGACATGGATGAGTGCAATGGTTGCTCCAAACTGCCGCGCAAGCAGCGTCGCGCGCCGCAGCGCCCTGTCCGATCGCTCCGAAAAATCCGTAGCAACCATGATTTTCTTCATCACATCAGATCCTTTTTCAGTATGGCCCATCAGGCAATGAAAAGAATATTACATCGAATCATTTCCTGTCTGAAACAGTTCAAATTCGCTATATCACACTATAAAGTGCCAAAGCGTAGTGAACATGAGTCACGAGGCCCCTGCAACAGCATCACACCTTAAGGGCGCTCGCCGATCCGCAATCGGTCAGCGCGATCCTGGTTTGGTGCCAGATCAATGCGCGCGATTTCCGCGCTCTTCATATTGTCAAAAGGTGGCGGATTGGCTCTCAGTATTTCGACGCCCTGTTCGAAGGTCAGGTGACTTGACCGGTCAGAATGACCAGTGACGCCGACGAAACAGAGCTGACCAAAACTGTCGGGAAGGATAGAAAGGAAACAAAATATTGATGGAAACGATCGTTCAGTCCGTCTTCGGGGAAATCGCTGCACTGCTGATGATGGCCGCTGTGATTGGCTTTCTCGGGATCATGTTGCGGCAGCCACTCATCGTCAGTTTCATCGCTGTCGGCCTGCTCGCCGGGCCATCGGCGTTGGACGTGGTGCACGCGAACGAACAAATTGGCCTTCTTTCGGAACTTGGTATCACCGTGCTTCTCTTCCTCGTCGGAATAAAGCTTGATGTGAAGCTGATCCGCTCGCTCGGGGTGGTGTCGCTGCTTACGGGGCTGGGTCAGGTCGCCTTCACTTCGATTTTTGGCTACCTGATCGGTCTTGGGCTTGGCCTTGACCAAATCACCAGCCTTTATGTTGCGGTCGCGCTGACCTTCTCGTCGACAATCATCATTGTGAAGCTCTTGTCCGACAAACGCGAGATCGACTCATTGCATGGGCAGATCGCGCTAGGATTTCTCATTGTACAGGATCTTGTGGTCGTTCTAGCGATGATCGTGCTATCGGCCATCGGCATCGGGACTGTCGGGCAAGGCAATGGCGCTGGCTCGGTACTGACCGTCCTCCTATCTGCTGTCACGATGCTTACACTGGTTATCCTGTTCGTCCGCTTCGTCGCCAATCCACTGACCGAACGTCTTGCACGGGCACCCGAACTTCTGGTGATCTTTGCTATCGCGCAAGCTGCGATATTCGCCGCGATCGGTGACTTCGTCGGTCTCGGCAAGGAGGTCGGCGGCCTTTTGGCCGGCGTTTCGCTGGCTTCGACACCCTACCGCGGAACCATCGCGGCCAGACTAGCACCCCTGCGGGATTTCCTTCTGTTGTTCTTCTTCATCGCACTCGGGTCCTCGCTTGATCTGTCGCTTCTGGGCGCGCATGTCACCGGCGCTGTGATTTTCTCCTTGTTCGTACTGATCGGTAACCCGCTTATCGTGCTCGTCATCATGGGGGCGTTAGGCTACCGCAAGCGCACGGGATTTCTCGCCGGACTGACCGTGTCACAGATCAGCGAGTTTTCGCTGATTTTCATTTCCATGGGTGTTTCGCTCGGCCATGTGCAGGATGACGCGCTTGGTCTCGTTACCATGGTCGGCCTGGTGACCATCGCCGCATCCACCTACATGATCACCTATTCGCATCGTCTTTATCAAATCTTCGAGCCTCTTCTGGGTGTCTTCGAACGCAAAGGCACGCCACGCGAACCGCCTGAGGCGGGCACCAACCCGGACGCCGGCTACCAGGTCATCATCTTCGGCCTCGGACGTTTTGGCACGGCCATCGGCATGCGGTTACATAAACGGGGCATCAAAGTGCTGGGTGTGGACTTCAACCCGCTGGCCCTGCGGCGCTGGCACGAACTGGGCCTCGAAACCGAATTCGGCGATGCAACCGACCCCGAATTCATGGCTGAACTGCCCCTGCCGCATGCGGAATGGATTGTTTCCACTGTGCCGATCCATCCCACCGGGCTCAGTTATGAGGACACCCGCGCAACGCTCATCCAGCTGACCCGTGATTCCTGCGGCTTCCGTGGCCGAATCGCGGTTGCATCACACAAACCCCGCGACACCGAAGAGTTGTTCGCAGCCGGTGCTGATCTGGTTCTTGAGCCGTTCCAGGATGCTGCCGACCGCGCCGTAGACATGCTTTGCGGCGGGGCTGAAGAGGAACGCACCGAAATTCCGTCGATTGATACAGAAGAAAAACAGGGCTCATAGGAAAATAGACTCCATGCTTTTTGAAATTATTCTTGTGCTGCTCCTGATCTGCCTGAACGGACTACTGGCACTATCGGAATTGGCGATCGTCTCGGCTCGGCCGGCCCGTCTCAAGGCACAGGCAGACAAGGGGCTTCGCGGCGCACGCACCGCGATCGCCCTTGCAAAGGATCCCGGCAAATTCCTGTCGACCGTTCAAATCGGGATCACGCTGGTCGGAATCGGGGCTGGGGCGTTTTCGGGCGCAACAATCGGTGCGCGGCTGACAGCCGTCCTGCCTGGTTTCGGCGTGCCCGAGGTGCTGGCGCATGAAGCAGGCGTAGGCATCGTCGTCATTGTCATCACATATCTATCGCTGGTCATCGGCGAGCTTGTCCCCAAGCAGATCGCACTTGCGGCACCGGAACGCATGGCCGTGCGCGTAGCACCTGCGATGCAGGCATTGTCAAGGGTCGCAGCCCCTGTTGTGTGGCTGCTCGACCGTTCGGGTAAACTGGTGCTGCGGTTCATCGGTCAATCCGATCAGCGCGATGCGTCAGTCAGTGATGAAGACATCCACTTGTTGTTGGCGGAGGCAGAAGGGGCAGGCGTCATCCACCGTGCAGAGAAGCATCTGATCGGCGGTGTGATGCGCTTTTCTGATCGCCATGCACGAGGATTGATGACCCCATGCCAGGAGGTCGAAGTTGCCAGGGCTGACGAGACGCGGGGGCAGATCCTCGCGCGCTTTGCCTCTTCGGGCCATTCGCGTTTACCACTGCGTTGCGGGGAGCAAGATGACATTGTCGGCGTTCTGCGCAGTGCAGATATTCTGGCGGCGTCAAGCGTGGCGTTCGATCCACTGGCCCTCCTGCACGCCGCTCCTTTGGTACGGGACAATCTGCCTGCCCTCATTGTGGTCGACCGGCTTCGTGCCGCGCCCAGCAAATTGCTCATCGTCCAGGACGAGAATGGCCACTTCGAAGGAATCATCACACCGATGGATGTCCTTGACGCAATCGCAGGCGGATTCAACGAAGACCAAAATGTTTCATGATCAAATGGAAACATTTGCAGGGTGCCAGTTCATCACTTGCGACAATTTTCAATCCTTCTGTCCCAAGAGCTAAAAACTGATGATCAGAACTGCCGATTGCGGGAGAAGCCGTCACCGTTCTTAAAGCTCAGGTGTTGCAAAACCCTGTCGCGAAATAAAATGGGTAATTTGAATGGAGAGACCTATGGTTATGGTCGCAATGACCGGTGCGTCCGGTGCCGGAAAATCATCTATCGCAAACGAGTTGCTCGCTCGGGGTTTTGCCGTGCAAATGGAAGTTGGAAGGCAAATTGTTTCAGAGCAAATTGCCACGAATTCTACCAACACACCGTTTCAAAACGCTGTTGGCTTTCGAGACTTGTTGTTCGTTCGTTCTGTTGCGGCTTACGATCGCTGGATTCAACACAAAGCACCCGTCGTGTTTTTCGACCGCACATTTATTGAAGCTTTGGCGTTCAGCCACATTATTGGGGAACCAATTTCAACTTCAATGCTCCATGAGGCGCAAAAACGCAGTTTTCATCCAGTCGCATTTGTTTGTTCTCCATGGCAAGAGATCTACAAAAAGGACAACGAGCGGAGTCATGATTTCGAATTTGCCAAGCGCGACTATGATGCCAATTGCAAGGCCTATTCCGACGCAGGCTATGAACTCATTGAAGTGCCAAAGCTTTCCATTGAAGAGCGCGCTGATTTTATCTTGGAGAACATGGCTCTTTAGCGCGCTGCAAAATGGATAACCTTTGCAACGCTGATACTGACACAACGGTGTCAGCCAGGCGGTGCTATGAAACAGGCAGACACGGGAATCAAATTGGAGTGAATTGCCATGCAATTTGACATTGATATGACGTCTTCGCACCGGAACCTCTTTGAAGACGCACGCAGGTTTTTATTGGCAGTTGACGGCATTGTTGAAACACGCAAGCCTCGAATAACGACCTATTCAGATGCAAATGGAGGCATCTGCCACTTGCGCACGATGCCCAACGGCATCGATGTGGGATTTCTCAAGGGCGCCAGAATGCAAGACGACCATGGTCGTTTGACCGGTCGCGGAAAAGCCATTCGAGTTTTGTCACTCAGTGCGTTCGAGCCTGAAACAATTGATTATTATCTCAAGCAGGCCATCGCTTTGAACAGGTGATTCATAAACAATCGATTTTGCGACAGGCAATCAACGGTCTTCTGTAACTTCCATGCCGCTTCAGTCCCTCCCGGATCGCCGATAGCAATCAAAC
Source organism: Rhizobiaceae bacterium (assembly GCA_029212415.1). Lineage (GTDB taxonomy): Bacteria > Pseudomonadota > Alphaproteobacteria > Rhizobiales > Rhizobiaceae > Hoeflea_A. The sequence goes on from JARGOF010000039.1 coordinate 42,617, forward strand.
CGCGCGTGTGTCGGCACCGACCACGGGCAAGAGCATGTCTGGCAACTTAGGAATTACCGAACCTATAGGCTCACTGAAAAACAGGATTGAGCCGCGTGCAAACACGATGTCATTGGAAAAATGGTGCCCCAGGAGTGCACCGATATGTCGTATCATGTAGTTTTATTCCGTCTCATATATCTCGTTATATTATTGAATATAAATAATTAATTGAAACACTTTGTACCATACGATATCATGCCATCCAACGTATAAGGGTGGATTGAAAGGTGGATCAGATCGCATGGCTGGCTTGCATAAATTGACAGCAATCGCGGTAAAATCGGCCGGGCCTGGAAAGCACAATGATGGCCATGGCCTATGGCTGGTCAAACGGGTTGATAATCGTGGGCAATGGGTTTTACGGCTGGCAATATTTGGTCGACGCAGAGAAATGGGGCTCGGCAGCCTTGCCGATGTTTCACTCAAACAGGCTAGAGACAGCGCTGCACATTGGCGAGGCATAGCGAAGAGTGGCAAAGATCCCATTCAAGAGCGCACGAGGCTTTCACTCGAGGCGCGATACAGCGACACATCGCTAAGAACGATCGCGATTGAAGCATTTGAGGCAAGAAAGGCTGAATTAAAAGGAGATGGCAAGGCTGGCCGCTGGTTCTCACCTTTGGAACTCCATCTCTTGCCAAAGCTTGGCGACACGCCGGTAGGCCTTATCCACCAGAATATCATAAAGGACGTGCTCGCACCGATCTGGCATGTGAAGGCAGATGTCGCGCAAAAAGCCCTCAACCGGCTGAGCATCGTGCTTCGCTATGCGGCGGCCAAAGGCATCGACGTTGACCTGCAGGCGACGGCAAAGGCCAAGGAATTGCTCGGACGAAGTCGGCACAAGATTCAACACATCCCATCAATTCCTTGGATGGAGATACCCGACTTTTACGTTTCACTGCAGGAATTGACTGTCACGCATCTCGCCCTTCGCATGCTTATTCTGACCGGTGCCAGGTCTTTGCCGATACGGATGATGCGCGTTGAGCATATTGCCGATGACACATGGACAATTCCGGGTGAATTGATGAAAGGTCCGAAAGGCAAAACGGAGGACTTCCGGATCCCGCTAAGCGTGGAAGCAGTTAGGGTCATCAATCTTACCTTGCCTCTGTCGCGCAACGGACTGTTGTTTGCCGCTGCGCGAGGTGGGACATTATCGGATGCTACAATGTCCCGGTTGATGGAACGACGCGGGCTTGATGCCAGACCTCACGGGTTCCGCAGCAGTTTGCGCATGTGGTTGGCTGAGGCAACAGATGCCACCCATGAGGTCGCCGAGATGACGCTTTCCCATTCCTTTGGCAACAGTGTCACCCGAGCCTATCAGCGCTCCGACTTCCTCGACCAACGACGGGAACTGCTGGAGCGCTGGGGGCGGTTCGTGGCGAATTCGACCACCGCGTGACCGGTCACAATGAACATACTTGACCAAACTTGCTGCATGGGGTTTATTGGTGCCAGATGACTCTGAATGAGAGTCGTCTCCAAGTTTGTTGAGCGCATGAGGTGCTCTTTAATTCGGTCCTTTGGATCGATGAAAGAGTCACGTCAATGCAGCATCATCGAGCCAATCTCTATCTTTCCGTCAAAGAAGTCGCCGCACGCTACAGTGTGTCGGTGAACAGCGTCTGGCGATGGACCTCCCAACGAGACGATTTCCCCAAACCCATCAAGCTGGGCCTCGGCTGCACGCGCTGGCGCTTGTCTGACCTGGAAGCTTTCGAAAGCTCCTGCGGTGAAACGCCGTGAGGAATTTTCGGTGGTTCCGCCCGAGGCCCCATGAAGGCATCCGGCCGCATGCCCCACCATAAACCTGTCTTCCAAGGAAATCAGTCAAAGAACTCAGCCATTTGACCGGCACAGTGACGCCGGAACGGCTGACTCCATCCAAAATTTGGGAATGTACAGGAGCCATTCCATGGCCAGAAACTCAAAACGCCGATCCGACAAGCGAAAAGTTCGCATAAAGAAGACATACTCCATTGAGGAAATCGCAATACTGTTTGAGAAAACAGAAGGCACGGTTCTGACCTGGATTGCTGACGGGTTGCCGAAGATTGACGCCCTCGAACCGCCACTGGTTTACGGTTGGGAACTCAAGCAGTGGCATGAGGAATGGTGGGATAGGCGCCGCAAGAAATGTGCTGCAAACGAATTCTATTGCTGTCATTGCCAGGACGTCAGGCCAGCTGAGCCTGGCACCATTACCTTCTCAGTACGGGTAGCCGATGGCATCCGTGGGGTGGCGGTCTGTTCTGTTTGCGGGACCTCGGTTGTGAGGAACTTCAGCGTCGAACATGCGCTGGAAGCAGGAAGGGTTTTAGGCGAAAAACAGGGTAGAGTATCACGATTCAACGATTCAGATACTGCTCCCAGTAATCCCGGGATTCATCTGCCAATGGGGGATTTTGCGGAGACAGCCGATATTTTGCCGCCAGAGGTCCATTCCGAAGCTCCCTTTGTGCCCCGCCGGACCGGTAGCAAGCGAACGACGGCCGTGCCCAAAAACCCATTTAATGAGCGTTTAAAACGAGCCTACTTTGACTATCTTCATCACGCTTCCGGACGTTCACACAAGTCCGTGAGCAAGGATGAGGGTGCACTGTTGCGATATGAGTCATTCTTCAAATTCGAAGATTTTGGCACCTTCAGTTCCAGGCGGGCCATTGAGTACAAAACCTATCTCGGATCGTTAGGCTTGAGTGTTACGACAGTTGTGGCGGAGCTCAGAAGTGTGAGAAGATTGCTAAAGTGGTTAGCAGGCACGCGCGGCTTCACGAACAAGATCAATCCGCTTGATATCGATTATCTCAATCCAACGATGAACGAACGTCGTGCAAGCCAGTCGACATCGACAAAAATTTTCCCGTCTGTGGATAATGCCCTGACCGCATTCAGGTTAATGCCTTTAACCAAAGTGATCGATCGGCGCAACAAGGCCATCTTCGCCTTACTATCACTTACCGGCGTGCGTGGCGGCGCCCTGATCACCTTGCGCGTGAAACATTTCGATCCAGACAGGCGATTGCTAAATCAGAACCCCAAGGAGGTGGCGACCAAGTCTCGAAAACAGATTGATACCTATCTCTTCGATACTGGTGAGGAATTTGAGACATGTTTCATTAAATGGCATCGCTATCTCATTGATGAACTCAAATATGCTCCAGACGATCCACTTTTTCCAAAATCTGTCCCGTTAAAGGGGAAAGGTGGAAGCGTGGGCAAAAATTCGCTTGTTCCAATCCACCACGGATCGACCCAGTCGATCAGCCTGATGGTGAAGCGGAGTTTCAAACGTGCAGGCCTACCTGAATTCACAATGCATCGGTTTCGAGACATGCTGGTCGGCGAGATGTACAGACGGAAATTGCCCGCAGACAAGTTGAAGGCCTGGAGCCAGAATTTCGGCCACACAGCCCTCAAGACCACGATCGTCAGTTATGGCAAGTTGTCTTCGGTCGAACAAGGAAGGTTGATCCAGGAAAGTGCAATAGACACTGATGATAAACCACTCACCAAAAAGGATCTGGCTGAATTTTTCGCTGGAATGGCAAAGGGATGATCGCACCAAATAAAAAAATGTGGTTGCTCCTGTGAGACCGTATGTCTTTATCCCATGACTTGTTGTTGTGAAGATTTATGCTGCACCTCAAAGGGGTAAGCATCCTGCGGCAACAACTGGTCGATATCGCTCTACATATGCCCGTTGAAGATCGCTGTGAATGTTGCGGTCAGATATGCATGCGGTTCCACGCACTTGAGTTTGCAGGTGTCCATCAGCGTTCGTCTCAGCGCTATCATGCAGTCCAACGTGAGAGATAGATCCGCTCGTAAATGAAGACTGCTGAAATCCCGACCGCCGAATAAAGAACAATCATAGGATCCGATCCCAATTTCATCGTCGTGAATGCAACCAGAACAATGGCGTCGAATCCCAGTGCACACAGCAAGATCGCGCCGCTCGCGCCGATTTCGTGCCGCACGATCCGAAACACCCCCCAATGTACCAGCATGTCCATGATCAGGTAAAAGAACGCGCCAAGAGACGCGATTCGGCTCAGGTCAAAGAACACCGCTAGTAAAGAGGCGAGGACCACAGTGTAGACCAGCGTGTGGTTGCGGATCGGGCCGGACATTCCGAAATGACTGTGCGGGATCATTTTCATCTCTGTCAGCATTGCCAACATGCGCGACACAGCAAATACACTCGCCAGCACACCGGATGCGGTGGCAACTGCAGCCAAAATTACCGTGAAATAGAACCCCAATTGCCCCAGCGCAGGCGAAGCAGCCTCGGCCAGCGAATAATCCTTTGCGGCGACGATCTGATCGATTGAAAGATTGGACCCGACAGCAAAGGCGACCAAAAGATAAACCACTGTACAGATCGCGATCGATATCATGATGGTTCGCCCGACGTTGCGGTGTGGATCGGTGATTTCCGCGCCGCTGTTCGTGATCGTGGTAAAGCCCTTAAACGCCAAGATAGACAACGCCACCGAACCCACGAATCCTGTGAGTTCAAACCTGCCGGCACTGCTAATGGCGTCGGGAAAGCTGAAGCCGCCGGACCAAAGGGCGACGATACCGAACAGGGAGATACCACCGATCTTTAAAACAGCCATGACAATCGAAAGGAGGCCGACTGAACGGTTCCCCGAGATGTTCACGAGGAAGGCAAACAAGATGACTCCGACCGCCAACATTGGCACCAAAGGGCCACCGTCGATATCGAACGGGCGCAAGACATAAGTGGCAAATGTCCGTGCGACGAGGCTTTCGGAAATCACCATCGACAGAGCCATCAACAGCGCTGCGGCTGCAGCAATGGCACCAGGCCCATACGTCTTTTGCAGAATCATCGCAATCCCACCAGAGGACGGCCAGGCATTTGACATCTTGATGTAACTGTAAGCGCTAAATGACGAGACAATGGCACCCAGCACGAACGACAAAGCAAAATACGGCCCCGCTAATTGGGCAATCTGGCCGGTCAGTGCAAAAATGCCCGCCCCGATCATCACGCCAGTGCCCATACCAACCGCACCTGCCAGACTGATAGAGCCTTTCTTGAAATCGTCATCGCCGTGTGAATGTGTCATGCGTCTGCCTTAAACTTGATTGGTTTGTTGGTCTATTTGTATCAATATACCATCGGAAATTGCAGAAGTCTTTTCCCATGGCGATAGTCCCGTGCCGTTATAAGTGCCCGCCCCATTTCTGCGCCTAGGGGTAATCAAGCGCACACCAAGTCTGGATGCAGAGGTTGGTCGCATCATGGAGCTAAAAAACTCCGCAATTGGGCATTTCGTGCAATCAAACCCAACTATATTCGGGCCAACGTCAGCATCGTGCCAGCCGTAGGCGGGGCTGCCAAATGAGAACAGCCGGAATAGATCCGTTGCCATGCACATTTGTTTTTCTGGGCTGGAGGTCAGGGTTTTGGCCAACAACAGCGGCAACTCGGACATGCGTTCATAAATCGACCACCCGATATCATATAGGATCTGTTGCCCCGCCTCGTTGCTTAGACCCTGCGCCAACAAGCTTTCATGAATAGCAAGCGTTAGCGCCGCAAGGTGTGTTGTCAGCATTGCACCGACAGTCTCTGCAGCGGGCAAACCGGCCTCCAACGCATCATACCGGCGCCGGGTCGCGTTCAAGGTTTCTGACACGTTCAAACCGGCTTCCAAGGAGTCGAGTACCGGGCGGGCATGTCGCTCAACAAGCTGACGCAGAATATTTCGCCCTGCACCGGCATTCGCCAGTCCGAGATGTGAAAGAAGGTCATGTGCGAGAGAATTAGTCGCGGCCCAATCCCAATCCTCGTCCATGACTGACAGTGGCGGCAATTCGCCCAGCAACAGCAGTTCAGGCAGGATTTGCGACGCACGTTTCGCAAGCGTTTCCGGAGCCGTCGCGTGTGCGGCGTATTCCCATGCGATATAGAGTCGCGACAATTGCTCGTACCGAACATCGGGGGCCAACTCGAAAAACAGGGCTTCGGCTGTGGTCAGCGCCTTGGCGTGCAACATCACGCTTGCAGGGAACACATACCCAGCCTGCATCATATCCAGATAAACCTTGGCCAAACTCGTTTCGCACAGTGGCGAGGTATAGAACGAATCCGCCAGCCCTTTGAACCTTTTAAAAAGGCGGCCTCATCTGCGCCGGGCAACGCCTCTGTCTGGGCGCGGAAATGGTGAAAGACTCGGCGCGTCTGGCTTTGCACGATGGCTATCCAGTAAAGAAAGAATCGGTCTTGCTGTGCAGCCGTCAGCTGGCCGTAAATTCCGAAATCGAGCAGCTTGAACCGCCCGTCGGCATGAAATACGATATTGCCGGTATGCAGATCGGCATGAAACAGACCGTCGGAGACAAATATCTTCAGCAGCACGTCGACCAATCCGTTGACCAATTTGTCTTTCTTGTCCTCGGTATGCGTGGCCACCGCTTCGCCAAGACGCACCCCCTCGACCCTATCTATTGTCAGAAGTCTGCGCGTGGTCATTTTTGGATGGGTCCGGGGGATGGTAACGGCGTTGTGGCCGTTGAAATTCTGGCGGAACCTTTCCATCGTCCGGGCTGCCTTGGCGAAGTCCAGCTCGTTCAGGGTATAGCGGCGAAACTCTGCTATGAATGCCCGCAGGTTTGACCGGCGCAGTTTGCGCGGCACGATCTTGGCTAGCGCTTGTCACTAAGTAATGAATTCATATCCGCATGCTTTGAAGTAATTTC
>JARGOF010000040.1 GCA_029212415.1 Rhizobiaceae bacterium
GTCTCTCACGAGATGGTATGCTGCACATGATGTTCAAGCTGGGGCAATGCGCCGAGCAAAACTGGAGAAGGCTACGCGGTTTTGACTACCTCGCCAAAGTCATCACCGGCGTCACGTTCAAAGACGGTATTGAAATCACCAAACCCAGCCAGATCGCAGCATGACCAAAAAACTCAAACACCAGATTTGACAATAACTCACAGAATACCCAATGAAGTCTATGGACCGGATGGCTATGAAAAAGACGAAAAACTGGCAGCATGATCAATATGTCGAATACACCTTAACCGGGCTGTCAGGCTGTCCGGAAAACCGGGACCACCTCATTGAGTTCGGCCTCACCTACAACTAACGTATTCCGACAACGAGGGTGACCTGGAGATATCCCAAACCAGAAATTCAGGTATGGAAAGGCTATCTTGATGAATATATTGATTTCACCTGACAACAAGGTGATTGCGTCAACCTGTACTTTGCTGAACTCTCTGCGGTTAAATCATCCTGATCAAAGGATCGTCGTCTACATTTTATGGTGCGACCTTTCTAAGGAAAATCTGAAGTCGCTTGAAGATTTTGGATCTGGTCTTGGTATGGAGATTGAGGCGATCAAGTTGGATTTGCTGCCGATAAATCGCCTTTTTAGTCGATTGTCCTCCAACCGACTGACAGCTTCATGCCTTCTGCGGTGCTTTGCTGGACAAGCGCTGCCCGAGAGCGTTGAACGAGTGCTCTATCTCGACACAGACATCGTTCTCGCCGGTTCGATTGAGGCATTGTACACGACCCGGCTTGGTCACAATATCGCTGGTGCCGTATTGAATCCGGGAATGAAACACCTGGAGAAATACGGCGTGTGTGAAAGCAGCTATTTCAACTCGGGCGTATTGTTGATCGATATGAAAAAGTGGAGAGAGCAACATCTGGATTCCAAGCTGCAGTCCTTTATTGCCGAGCATTCGAATGATTGCCGTTTCTGGGACCAGTGCGCCCTGAATGTGGTTCTTCTAGGGAATACGCTTTCACTGGACAATCGTTGGAATGTTATGAGCTGCCTGAAGGAAGACGGCGAATTCACCAACGTTTCAATCATCCATTTCGCCGGAGACGTCAAACCCTGGGAGAATCCAGAAAGTCACCCATTCGGCATCCATTACTGTAATTACAGCCGGGGCACGCCCTGGCCAATGCACTACAGATATAAGCTTTTAAGGCATGAAAGCCCTGCCATTTTTCGTGCAAGATCAATTCTGAAGAAAAACGCAAAAAAATTCAGGGATGTACTCGGCTGGCATGCTGAAAAAACCACCCTGGCTGCAAGTAAAGCAAACGATTGAGAAACCTGGTCTGCCTCGGCAAAACCGCTTGATCCATTTGAGAATGAGGCGGACGTTGTATCCAACAGCTGCCAGGATCGGGTTTATTGCGTCACCGTGTTTCTTGGCCAGCCTGATAGACAGGTTCATGTATATTTATGTTTTTTTACCGCAATGATGGAAATATACATGAGCCACCTGATGCGGAATGAAGCGTCTTATTCGGTTCGATCTACCAGGAAATAATGTAATTTTTTTCTGATGTGTTGGGCTTTTCTTCCGTCACCACAGCATTTTTGATCATCGATTGAAGCTCTCTTTGATCAAACCCGGCCACCCCTTCATAAACACCATCCACCCCTGAGTTCATCGTCATATAGCCATGGTCGGATGATTTGATAATCTTGTCGAAATAGGGCTGTTGAATCTTCCGCGGCAATTCACTGAAAGCGTAGTTTGAGATGATCATATCGGAGCGTATTTCTTTTTCAATCTGCTTCAAAGTCAGCGTCTCATAGGCAAAATTGATGTCGACTGATTCAATGAACCTCTGGATCAACATATTCACCTGCCACAAGTCGAGGAAATAGTATTTATCAATATCAATCAGCCGACTGAGAATAACAGCCTGCCCGCCATAGCCACAACCGATTTCCGCGACGATCGGCACACGGTCACCGCATCGCTGCCTGATGTCGAGTGCGACATAGAGATATCGCAACGCGGTCGTTGATACCGGAAAGTCCAAACCATCGAGCATCACCTTTTTGGGATTACCGATCTGCTGGAGCGGCTCAATGATTTCCAGGATATCCGGGGCAGACATGCCATGCTCATTCTTGATCAGATCCAGATATGCAAGGGCCTGAGATTTTCTTACATGTTCCAAAATGGGCGTATAATGCGGATTTTGTCGAAAGTTCGAGAAAGTCCTCAAATCGAGAGCGGCTTTCAAGGCATATTCAGGATAAATATTGTTATCCGATGCGGCTTTCAGGTTCGCCCCTGTTATGGAGTAGTTGCCGGCCTTTTTCCTTGCCAAGGAACCCAGACCGAGCTTTTTTGCCAGCTTTACCTTTATCTTTTCAAACAGAAACATCGTGCACCATACCCTTTGAACACATATAAATTTTCTACGGCAAAACCGGCAGGTCGGATGTTGCATGGCATGAATTGTGATGCAATCGCAAAGTGTATGTGATCCCACTATAATAAACCACGTTGCCTGTCAGGTGGTAAATCGGCGCCACCACTCATCCATCGATGGCGACAGTCATCAATGGATTTTCCCTTTGCCGATCCGACTGGCTTGCTTGATCGAGCGCCTCTTCGTCAAAGACCATGCACAGCAGATCAAGCCCCAGCAGTTCCGCCTGATTGCCGAAAGGAAAATTTTTTCCGCGCCCTCATCGCTCGACGGCTCTCAAGATTCTTTCCAGTGTCTTTGACTGTTCACGCTGCAAAACCTCGATGCCGGTCAATCGTTCGCGCACATCCCCTGCCCTGTTTTCGATGCGATCCACACGCATTTCAATCGTCTCAATACTGTCAGCGTTAGCCACCACCGTGTGTTGCAGAACGCCATAGCCAACCGCTGCCACGATAATGGCGCCGAATGCGCTACCAACGGTCAGCAGGGTCTTCAGGCCAGATCCATTTTGTGTAATTTGTGACATGAAACACGCGCTCCATCGGGTACTGGCGATTGCAAATTTGTTGATCAACGTGGTCCAGAGGTTCGTGCCGCGGATCCCTTATCCGCCGGTTAGTCTGCGGGCCGCCTTTTCAAGAGGCCTGCCAACAAAATAGGCACCAATGACGATCATCTCGACCTGCATCATCTGGTTTGAAAGAACATCCGTTACTCCAAGACCAAGAACCTTGTCCCAAACCACAATTTTCATATTGTAGATGATGAAGGGCAGAGCAAAGAGCGGACGAATGGGCCGCGTCATCCAACTGCCCTGCTCAGCCAGCAGAATGGTCTGCTGGACCTGCAACTGCGCCACATCTTTCTCGGCTTCAAGACGCTCAGTTGCATTTCTGGCCCGCTGCACATCGCGTCGAGCTTCAATAATACCCTGCGTTACCGTCTTCAGCGCACCATTGCCCAGAAAACTCAGTATTGCATTGAAAATCATCTATCCGTCCTTCCCACGCAAACCGATAATGCCAAGTCCAAAAGAAATCATGGCGGCTGGAGGGATATCGGTCATGGCCTTGAGGACATTGGCCGTCGGGGCCAGAGCCTGCACCTCGCTCCCGACAGCCACGATAATGCCGGTCAACAAGGCAATAAAACCTGTCCACCAGGTGAGTGATCTCGGTTTGAAATATTTGATCATGACCTTTTCCCGAACAAAATGGTGAATATCAGGACCAAAGTCTCCACCAGTCGGCGCCATTGGTGTTTTGGCCTGGCAGGAACGGTTTCTCCCGGTGATTTTTGGGAAGACGGCTTCCCAGTGGGCGCGTCCTTCTTTGCTGCAGGCGGGGAAACAGCCGCATTCAGCCAGGCGGCTATATCGACCTGCCTTCCCTGCGCCCATTGCACCTTGCCATTGAAGGCCGGGTACAAATTGGCTTTCCCGGCGCTGGAATACCGGCCTTCGAAAAACAGATCGCATTCCTTCTGTCGCCGAGGAATGATCTGGGGTGGCTTGCACCATCGCATGAAGGCTCGCCTGGATGCGCGCGCATTGCCGGCATTGAAATGCTTGAGCCAGCCAGCCCTGTTGATACCACCGGTGTTATAATCAAAAGAGACAGCAGCATCGAATTGCGCTTGTGTTGGTTTCACCTTGAACGCTGCATTGACACGATTTTCAAACCGGGCGATGTCCCGGGCGAATATTTCCATGATCTCGTCAAGGGAATAATCTCGCCTGTTGTTGGCCGGATCCGGCGCTCCGGCAGAGGCCGTGTGCCCAATTCCCACCGTCCATATACCCACACTGTCCCTGTAGGGAGACGTCACAATGCCTTCGTGAGAGGCGATTTCAATCAGCCCCTCACGGCTTGTTTTCATAGCCATGGTGATTTCCTGTTGTTATAAGAGATTTTGTGATTGCATAATCGAATTGATACAACCATTCATGGCGCCACACTCACGAGGGGTGCTTAGCGATATTGAAGCTATTCAACTGGTTATACAGGTTGTTCCTGAGCCATCAGCTATCGGTACTGCGAGCATCAATCAAAGTGCCGCTGCTGGCGATGCTGTTCGTTTGGACGCTCACTTTATGGGTGGCTGTTCCAGCAATCCCGGTTTGGCTGTTGCTGCTTCCATTTTTACAACAGCCGGGCGTTATAGCCACGTTGATACTGATTGTAGCAAGTCCCCTCTTTTGCGCCCTTTCGATGTACTGGCTGATCAAATGGTACGCTATTAGTATCTTTATATTTTCCGGCAACTACCAACTAGCTGACACAGAGATTTCACGTCTTGAACGACAGTTGGATAAGCTGTCCTCAACCCATTGTTTGGAAATCTTGTGGGCCATGATTTCACCGGTGGTTGTTGTACTAAGAGGCCCCATTAGAGAGCCTAGATTTATCGTTGTTTGCTGTTTATGATGGTCAGCGGTATTTGCGCCATGCGAGCCGCAACTTCTGTAAAGGAAGACCCTTTACTGCCGATGATTTTGCATGTGGACGCAAGACAATAGAGATCAACAACAGCATCCTTTATGGCTCCCACCTCCTGCCGGGATCTCGTATCCTTGTTGAAAATGATTATCCGATCACCAAACAGGTCTGAAAGATACCTTTCCTCTTCTGGATCGTCGGTTGAGAGAAAAAACTTTGTTTCCGGCTCGCGCTCTATTTCCCTACGCATTTCCAATATGAATAATTCCGTTGGGCTACCTTCAACAGACTCCAGCAGGTCACTTCGGCGGATATGGACCCCAACCGTCTTGTCAAACCCGCATGTTACAGCGTCAATCTTCTCCTGCAATTCCTTGACAGGCTCGAACTGGTAAAAGCTTTTATCCTCACCGTAAAACAATGACCATGATTTGATATGAATACGGCGTTTTATCTTGAGCGATTCAAAGTCAAAACCAGCCTCTGAAAGATCCATCACCCGAGGTGGCGTTAAGTCTGGCCTGAGCCTTTGGATCCTGAAATTTCGAGCGAATATGTACTTGATGTTCTTGAGCAGATTGAGCTTGTTTTTATCAAACTCATAGATACGTGAAAAAATTGCTGGTCGTTCGAACAATTCGCTGAAACGTGCGCCCATGCCGTCATTCGCCAGCCAAACCATTTCTAGTGATCGCTCTAAAGAATCTGCCAACGCTATTGCGCTATGAATCGATCGCAATCTGTTACAAAGCCCGCCGGCTGGTTCGATTATAATCATACCCGGATATTAAGATGTCTGAAGGTCTCAATCAACAAGTTTTGCATTTTCTCCAATTAAAGGGCGGGCTGAAAAATTAGCTCTTTTTTGGCAGGCCCGAGTGTTTCGGCAAAAGCCCAATTTCCAAGCGCTGTATTAGCAGCCAGACATCACAAATCACTAGGCTCCAAGCCAATCATGGATTTGATTTGAATTGGCAAATCGGATTCCTAGCTATTGATCAAAGGATTGGAGGCGTGAGGGGCTCATCTGTTTTGGCTATCGGATACTCGATGGGCGGCGGTTGAAGTACAATTGTCGCAGAACCAACCGGGTGCACGGCGTGTCATATCGAGCATCATTCATGTGCTTAACATTGGTTGCCGGCGGTGTGACTGTCCAGCCGAATTTGGCCCGTCGACCACAATCTACAACCGCTACAATCGTTGGTCCCGCAAACGGTTCTGGATCGATTTCCTCAAAGCGCTGGCATTATCGGGTGCAGTCAACACGAGCGTCGAAATCGACGCCACCTATGTCGAAGTCCAACGCTCCGCCTTTGGAGTAAAAGGGAGAAGAAGACGCAGGCAATTTCCTCACGATGCGAACAAACGATAAGGGGCCATGCAGTGACGGTTATCCTGAGGTGGCCATTTGCCCTCAATTGACCGCTAGCAATGTGTCAGAAATGAGGGCCGCGTCAATCTTGCTATCAGGCCTGACCGGTGCACGGTAAGTGCTGGCGGACAAAGAACACGACGCTAACAGCCCTGCGCAAGACTTCCGAAGTGCCGGTCATTTCGGGACGCCGCAACCTGAAACGAACCATCATCTAAGACGGACTTAGATACAGGGACAGCCATCTGATTGAAAGCACCGTTTACCGTCTCAAGGGTATTCGCCGTGACGCCAAACACTGCGACAAACTGGCCAGAGGCTTCCTGATCGCCTTGGCTCTCGCTATACTCGTTGCATTCTGGTTGTGAATGAGTGTGAACCCTGATTTTCCATATTACCGAATTGCTATCGATTCTTTAGTGACCAGCTTTCCCAGACAAATCTGTAGCACCAGTCATTCTTGTGTGTTTGTGAAAGAGCTAAACGAATATCCTCTCTTTTTTTCTCGGCACCAGAGACGAAATGGTGAAACTGGATCTGGATATTATCAACTAAGTGGATCAGATTGCTTGCGACCAAATGTGGCAACACATGATACTCACCGCCTTCAATATTGATTTTTAGTAAATCAATTCGTTCTATCCGCAGCTCTCTAAAAACCTCATTAAAATCGCGAATTTTTACTTTTTCATCGCGCTCCGCTGCACCCGGACTGCCTACAAAAACAGATGAACCATCCAAGTCATCACTTAGATAAGCATCTGCATTTTTACTGGACAGACCATAGTTAAAACAGCTTATTTTTATATTTTTTGAGAAGCGCTCAACACATTTTTGGTGAAACTTCTTAGATGGCTCAAATAAATACACTTGGCACGAAGTTTTATTATGAATATCTTCTGCAAAATTCCCCATAAACCCACCGACGTCGAACACTACCGAATCGGCGTCGAGAGGGTAAGATAATCTAAGCCGCTGATCGCCACGATCTTGAAACCAACGATCCATTTCAATTATTAGCTGATCTCGTAAAACGTGTTTTCTATAGGCACGGTGGAGCTTTTTAATATGTTTGTTCTGGATCACATTCTAAAACTCCACATTCTTGACGCGTTCAATCTTTATCGGCAGCATTGACGTTCCAAATTTGATTTAAGAGCGAATTTATCGCAAACTCTTAGATATCAATGAACTGATCAACGTTTGCCGAAATTTGTTTGGGCTAAGTTATGTCGTCTTGACGGGTTCGTCCAGTATGACGAATTAAGGTTGCTTGGTTGTGAATTTTCCGCGACGTATTACATGGATTTCGGTAGGGGGGATGGCTATGATAATTTTTTCACATCTATATAATGAACTTTACGCGTTATTAAAGCACCAGAGGCTAGGCAAGTTATTAACGTTGTAACGCAGTTAAAATCAATTCCCGAGGCTAAAACTAAGTCTTATACGCCTAATCTGGACAGAATTTCAAAATAGAACTCTTAGTTTAAACAAAAGCCCTGACTATATATTTCCATTTATTTTCCGCTGGTATTATTATTGAATTACCATTTTTATTTAGAATAACCTGCCCCTGATTCCCAGTTCTGACGTAAATGTAAACACCATCTTTCCGTATTGAAATGCCTCGATTGTAATTGCCGTTTGTCGATAGATTCTGATTTATCACAACTATATCATCAACGACATAACCTTGATCGTTGGAAACGCATTTCAAGTCAATTTGCACCAATTTGGGCACAGCCCCCAGATTGTGGGCAAGTGTAATCAGACCTCCTTCGTCTATCGTTTGCTCTGGACTTTCATAGTATCCGTTGAAGACACCCCCAGCCAAAGCCACGATAGCCTGCTTTACCCTCTGCGCCGTGAATGCTCTTGTGGTTGTCGCCGTTCCTGCTTCTGCTTCGGCCTGGCCAATTGTTTCAAGTTCGAGTGTGGTTCGCGCATTGGCAGCAGATGGATCGTCAATCAGGGTTCGGCCAAAGGGAGACAAATCAGCCAGGGATGCTGTGCCCGATCCGGTAAAATATGGCAACCTGTCGGCTGCACTCGTCAATCCGGCAAGGGCAGTCAAATCTGCATTATAGGCCTGTATATCTGTTCCAATTACCAGATTGCATGCCGTCTTGAACGCTGCAATTGAGGTGACACCGGTGCCGCCGGCAACAACTGGACGTGCCGCATTCAGATCAGCAGCAATATCGTCAATCAGTGTATTGAAATGCGCAGACTCGATTTTTGTGCCTGCGGTGGCCATTGCATTCGCCGGCTTTGAATAGACACCTGATCCGTTTCTTGGCATCTCCATGACCTCGCTAAAAATGGCCCGCATAGACGAGCCTGAATTGGGTTGGTGTCGAAAAGCCAAAGCACAAGTGCATTAGATTTTTCCGACGAGATTTTGGCATAGGCCAGGCAGAAATTGAAAACCTGCGCATCACCTCAACAGAAGCAAGACACGTGATGCCAATTAGGATATTTGCCGCGTTTGCCGCTCCAGCAAAGCCTGGAGCACAGCCTTTTGACCGCCCGTCAAAAATGGGTTTTCGTTGGACGTCGTTTTTGTCTGAGCATCATTGAGCCTATTGGGCACCTGATGTCTGACTGCCTGAGCATTTTGGCCATGTGTTTGATCCGACATCCCGGTCGCCATCAGTGCCGCCAGTATTTTCTGTTTCGCATCCGCCGTATCATCTGTTTGCAGGGGGATGCGATTGCTCCCAACTCCACGAGCGAAGGGCCCTGCCTTTACAAGTCCGATCGTCCGGTCACCATGGTAACGCTGTGGAAGCGGCTGGCCAGTTTGCTGGACTCGCGAACCGTTCTGCGCAGAGCGATAGCCTGGTGTTTCGTGGGCAGCATCTGGTACCTCATACAATTTTTGGCTCTTTCTATTGTAGATGGCAGCAGCCAGAGCTGCTGGATCGGCGTTTATCCTATCCGACATGGAAATGTCCTTCTGATTGTAGTTGCGACATTTTCTCAAACCCGCGCATTGCCTTCGGGGAATTGACAGCATGCTGGGCACAGATGAATTCGATCGGGCTATCTCCTGCAATCCGAAAGGATAAATCGCTGAAGGCAGCCCACAGGGTATTTTCCGACCTGGAAACGAAAAAGGGGTAGCCCATTGGCCACCCCACTGCATGCTGAAACGAAACCTGTTCAGGTCGGATCAAACCCCTTCAAAAATCACTGTCGTGCATTCGGCGTTGGCGTTACGAATGGCTTTGATCGGCGCATATTCATCACTGTCCATGAAAGCCCGCGCACTGGCCATGTCCGGAAACTCCAGCAGAACGATGCGGGTGGGTGCCCATAGTTCCGTCTCCACCAGATCCATCTCCCCTCCCCGGGCGCGATAGATGCCACCATGTTTTTCAACCAGGGGCCGGGCAAGCGCCTTGTAGCCCTCATAGGCATCTGCGTCTGTGATTTTCGTGTCAACGATAACATAGGCACTCATGGGATCTCCTCTCCAAAACAATGATTGTTCTTGTGCCACAGCGGCAGATTTTTCTCCAGCCTGCCCTTTTTCAAAGGATAGGCGCATGCTGGGATAAAAACTGCAAAGCCACTGAGGCTCAAGAACCGTTACCATTAGCCCCCAAGAAGCGATGCGCCGAGGCCAAACAAGCCACCCAGCAGGTTTTGTCTGGCCTGTTGCTGCTGTTGCCATATGCCCAGCCGCTGATTGTATTCATTGTTGATGATCCCGGCCGTGTCGGTCGTCGCGATGGTCGGCTGGCCGGTGGCAACATAGTTCGGCTGGCTCACCTGGGATCCGGAAAGCAGAGCCGTGATTTCATTGATCGGCTGATTGCGTTCCGCCGTGATCGCATTCTGTCGCTCGAATAGAGATTGCCATAAAGATTGTCGCGCGCATTGGATCTGTTCTGGCTGAATTCGCTCATGGCGCGTTGATAGGCATCAGAGCCTTGCTTGATCCCCTGATTGGAAAGCCGTGATCCATAATCCTCAAAGGACCTGTCCCATTCGCCATTGAAATCATCAAGATAGTGATTGTTGATGTAATTGCCGACATTGTCCGATGAGAGATCAATTGGCGATGTCATATAATCATTGAGGAAAGCCGACTGGTCATTGGCAAGCTTTGCCAGATTATATTCGGCGCCATCGCTCTGATCCTTGATCGCCTGCTGCGCGCCGGAAAGCGTCTGCGTCGCCGTGAATGTCGGAACCTGATAGGTCTGGCCGGTATAGGGATCATTCCAATCATAGGTACCGGTTTGACCATAGGTCAGCGTGCCGTCCGGCGTGATCTGATCAACATTGCCCAAATAGGCATTGGCAATGGCCGTGCCCAGATTGGTGGAGGTGGATGCTGCCGACGTTTCCCTCGGATCAGGCGGTTGCGGTGCTTTTGCTTTTCCCATGTCGCTGCCTTTCAAATCTGTTTGATTTCCAGTCATCGTCCGTCAATGTGTTGATCAGTTCATCCTCGTTGCGGCCGCGCAAACGCGCAATGCAATAGCTTTTGAAACCGTAGGATTTCATGATGCGGCGCATGGCTGTGTCGCCAGGGGCCGTACGCAGAACCACCATCTGAACCCCTGTTGTGTCAAAGCAATAGGAGAACATGGCGTGCAGGACACGGCGGGTAAGCCAGCGTTTGTCCGTTGAAGCCGCCGACATTTCAATCACCCCGCATTCGGGTTGCCAATTGTGAAACACAACAACGGCGATCAATTTGCCCTTGCGGATGACGCCCATCGTTGTGCAAGAGCCAAAGCTCTTTTCAAGCCCCGGCCATATATGGTTTGCACACCATGCCGCCATCAGCTCTTTGTCCTTCGGGTTTGCTGCACCGCCCCAGATAATCTCGAACATCACACCATCACAGAGCCGGTCTCGTAGAGCAGATCCATGCTGACGAGGTTCACATGCGGCGTCGGCGTCACGCCTGAAGTGATTTGCAGTTGCGGCGCCACGGCAAAGCCGGTCTTGCCGATCGAGGCCCATTTGATGTTTGTTTCCAGCGAAACGCCGACATCCCAGGTGGCCTGATCCCACAGGCCGGAATCCCATGTATCGGTGACATAGTCATCCATGGAATTTGGCGGGACCGGCAACTTTACGGCGTAGTTTGCTGATATGGAAACACGCGGTCTGACATCACAATCAGCGGTCAGGACTGTGCGGGCGGAATGAACGGTTTTCACAGCGCCGGGGGTTTTCAGGTGATCAAACAGCCCGACATAGACAGCCGTATAGGGCAAGCCATCATCCTGCCCCCCGACCTCCATCTGCATGATCCTGCCATCACTGGTGCCAAAATGACCAATGCCGTTGAACAGCGCCACGCACTGCGTATCCCAGCCGGTATAACGCGACCATGCACCGGTCTCCAGGTTGACCACAAAGCAATTGGCTTGGGTCGTGGCATTGACCACTGGCAGAGCAACCAAGGCCATATTGTTGGACGGCCATTTCAACACATCCCAAGGCCGGGAGCGCCGCGCACCAACTTCCGCTTTCCATTCCGGTTCAATGGCTCTGGACACGGCAGACAGCGACAGGGCGGCTGCATCCTTCTGGATGGCCTGGCTGACCGGCACCATGCCATCTTCGGTGGCAACGATAAGGTCACCCCCGGCTTTCAACGTCGCATTGAAGCCCATGGGTGGCGTGATGTCGTACACGCCCACCCGGCTCCAGGTGGCAGCGTTTGCCGGATTGGTACCCTCATAAATCGCAACCTCGCCGGTTGATGAGACAAAGACGCATTTATCGTCAAGGCCGTCGCCACTATCGAGCGACCAGGAACCGCCAAAAAGCAATTCGCCACCGTCTTGGAAGATACCATCCAGTGAGAAACTGCCCGCAGTCCCGCCGATGGCATCAACCGGCAGATACCAAACACGCATGGTGCCCTTTTCGACAAAGAACAGGCGGCTGGCAAACACCCAGACGAATGACAGGCGAGATGTTGCAACACCTTGTATCGCCGGTGACGACGCTGCATTGATTGCTGTCCATGTCGCACCATCAAAAAGCAGAGCATCGTCTGATCCGTTCACTGCGTACAGATAATTGCCGCCAACCGTGCCCATTTGCACCGTTGCATAGTAACCTGCGGTCTGTCCGGCAACCACAGCTTCCGGTATCGTATCCGGGTCAACCACAGAGGTTATATCAAAGATTCCTGTCGTGTCGGATGCAAAGAGCAATTCGGCAGTGCCGCTTTTGTAGGCCCACAGGCTGCTGACGGCACCGGTTGAAATCGTCGCATGTTTACGGCTACCGCCGCGCAGTCGTATGCCGGTACTCATGGGGAAAAAATTATCCAGCACATGCGCCCCGGCGCGCTGCGATGCCGCCAGGTTTTCATTTCGGATCCACCCCCTGACCGGCGGCGAAAAGGTGCGGGTCCTGGCCTTGGCGCGATTGGTTGCAGGAACGGCCACATGCCTCAGGTTGCGTCTCATGGTTCAATACCCTGTTGATATTCGGTCGTATCTACATCGAGGGCACGACCAAGACGGATCGACCGAGATCCCTTGTCATCACAGACCAACTGTTCCTTCAGGTGTTCGTATGTATCCATGTCTTCCTGGTAGGCCAGCCCCTTGTTGGCGCGCCACTGCCAGACCATGCCAAGTTTCAACAACCGTTCGGAAAGCCTGAACACATCATCATCGGCCGTGAATTCGGCTTTGTTTGCGTCAGTCGCAGATGTGACGATGAGCCTGGAAATGTAGAAATATTGTGCCGTAGCGCTGCTCGCCAGCGCTGGCTTGATATGCAATTGCCCGCCATAAAGGGACCAGGCGCGGGACATCATTCCAAGCGAAGGAAACCCCATGCCCAGCCAGGCATCCGTATCCGGCACTGGTGTTAACGCGACCTGTGACGAGGATGACCATAGCTGCGATTTTTTCAACATTCGCCGATAATCCGAGGGCAAGTCAAAGCTCTCGGTCAATCCATCGCCATTCACCGTCGCAACGTTTTTGAGAACCTGCCAATCATAAGATTGCGCGATCCGTTCAGCCATTTCATTGGCGAGTGAGACAAGCTCGATATGTTCGCGTTCTGTTGAGGCCAGTACATCCGTTGGAACGTCAAGCCCCGTCACCTTGCAGACCTCCTGGATGATTGACAGAATCGTCATCTAGGCAGCCCTGTCGTGTTTGGCCAAAGCACTGTTCAAAGCATTGGCCCGGCTGACAATGGTGGCATGGCTGCTGAAATGGTGTGGTTTGTTGCCGCCATTGGCCACAATCCAATTGATGATATCCTCGTCTTTCCAGTCATCAAATGGCGAGGGTGTATCGCTTGCCAAATCGTCGGCAATGGAGTTTTCCGGCGACACATCCATGCCGTTGGCGATTGCATCCAATTGCTTCTGCAGCGCAGCCATCTGGTCTTTCAGCTCTGCATTTTCACCAACAAGGCGCGTAACATCGGCAGAACCCGCCGCACATTCAAGCCAGGCCTGTGCCTTGTCCTTCAGTTCTCGCGCGCCCATGCCAAGGCGTTGCAGGTTTGCACCGTCGAGCGCCACCAGCGCTTCAGCCGAATGGACGTTGAGTGCCTGCAGTTCCTTGACCTTGGCCGCATTGAGGAAGGAAAGCTCGAAAAGCGGCGTACCGCTTCCCTCAAAAACTGTTCCAGCCTTGAACGCCTCAAACGGTGCCTTGTGCAATTGTGCATAGGTCAGGCGCTGGTTGGTGACCGCATCACGCACCGAACTTTGCGAATGGGCCGGATTGACCAATACCGATTTCGGATCGCCAGCCACCTGGATTTTCACCATATCAATCTGGTCATAGATCGGTCTGCCCTCCTCGGCCGACTTGCGTTTGTTTTCGACGGCATCTGTAAAGAAAGAAACATGCAGGTGCGAAAAATCCATTTCATCAGTCCTTTTGGCGCGCGTGTGAAAACAGCTCAGCGCATGAAAACAATTGATTTGTCGGAATCAAAAGGGCGACCCGAAAGCCGCCCCTTGATTGTCATCTCGCCATTGTCAGGCAGCGGTTTTCTGGATCCAGGCATAATCGTTGGCTGCCAAGGCAACACCTGTGCGGTTGGTCCAACTGCCCGCCCCGGCCGCAACGGTCATGGCCGGTTCACTCAAAACAGCCGTTGCATCATCGGCGATCGCACCGGTTGCCCTGGCGTAAATGTAATCATGGCCATCATTGCCGCGAACAATTGTGCCAACGGCAAAGGAGGGTGCGGCTTCCACACGCGTAAAGGCCACGCCCGTCATGTTCTGGTTCACTGAAGTTGCAGTCATGGTTTTACCCTCCTTTAGGCGGCAACATTGCTGTCATGGAGTTTTGCGACATGCAGCGGATTGTTCAGCGTCAGGTTTCCATAAAAACCGATATGCTGGACAATGGCGTCCTGGTTGACAGGGGCCTGTTTGCCGCCGAATTTCACGAAATTTCGATCCGGATGGTAACGGAACCGCAATGCGGAACTGTCCAGAAAGTAGGAGGTGTTGGCTGGCATTGCCGAGCCGATACCGCCTTCCAGCACCACATCGACCGACTTGCCGGCGCCATAATATTTCAGGTTGGTAAAGCCCAGCTTCCCCAGTTCGTTTTCATCCTGAATCCGCTGGATCGCCGTCATGGCACCTGTATAGGCAATGTAATGTTCCTGCGAACAGGTGATGCAATCAGGACCCTTGGTGCCACGGCTGCGTTCAATCATCACATTGTCGAAAATCGTCTTGATGGTCGAGGACGTGACCTGGGTAATGCCGGAAAAGGCACTGTGGGCATCATAGGACGAGGTCCGCCAGATGGCATTATCGGCGCGTGAAATTCCGCCGTAGGTGCCCGACCCCGCAGTGGTCGGAATAGCCAGTTGCAGCCCGCCGATCTGATTGGCGGCCGTACCGTCGGCATGAAGATCTTCGACGAAACGATCGACAAGTTCCTGCTCCGCCGCGCTGATATGCTCCTCCATGATATCCTTGAGCTGGCTGGCGCCGGAATTCTTCAAGATGTCCTCACCCGAAAGCGTGACCGAGACAGCCGCCAGTTTCGGCGTGAATTCAGCATCGTTGAACAATTCAGCAGGACTCGGATTGAGATACTGATAGCCGGAGTAACGCGTATAGGTCCCGGATTCATTGTAGAGCAGCCGTTCCCGGATGGTTGGCCCGGAAAAGGCTTTGAAACCATTTTTCTGCTTCATCAGATAGAGAATGGCGTTGGAATTGGACACAAGGTCCTGATAGCCTTTTGAGCGGTCTTCCAGCGCCAGCGAAAATGCCTCCTGGAGGCGTTCGTTGCTGTTGAGAGCCATCTTTCAATGACCTTTCATGGTTTGACTGGTTTATCCGATGCCCAGTGATGCGAAAGCATTATCAAGGGCGGCTCGGGCAGAAGAAGGCGGTTGGCGATTGATCGGGTTTGAGCCGGAACCGGGCGCACCTGTTACGGAGAGTTGACCTTTGCGGGTTTGAGCCACATCGGCCGGATTGTCAGCAGAAACAGCAGGCGGCGGAACGGGATTGAGCCGTTCGGCAAGCCTGTAGGCGTCCTGAAGATCCTGCGCACGTCCACTTTGTAAAAAGAAAGCCACATCGTCCCCAAGTTCCTGGAAACGTGGATTGGACTGCGCGAATGTATCGATCTGTGATTGCAAGGTTCTTTGTGTCTGGCTGCTGACTGTTTGACTGACATCACCAATCTGCCGCTTCAAGCCACTCAGTTCCTCGCGGAGGCCATGGATTGTGACATCCTGCGGGCTCATCGTCTCGGGCGACAGCGGATCGGGCACCGGGCCAGGATGCCGACCATTGCCCCTCCCGGTTAATCTGGCCGCGACATCAGTTAGCGAAGTGCCCAGGTTGCGGCATATGACGTCAAGACCTTGCAACGGGTCTTTTGCCAGCAGATCTTCAATGCCGGTATAATAGCCGACCACATCGCCAAATTTCTGCCCGGTCTGTTGCAATTTCTCGGCAAACGGCCTGTATTCTTCGAAAGCCTCGGCATTGCTTCTGTATTTTTCAAGTCCCTCGGTGAGTTCGCGTTCCAACCGGTGCACTTCGGCTCGGACACTTGCGGGTGCCTGCTGCCATGCGTCTTTCGCCTCATCGGAAAACCTGCCCGGCGGTTCATCCTGCGACCTGGAGAAATCCTCCGTTTCCTGTTTTTCGGAATCAGACCCCTTTGTGTCGGCGGGTTGGGGTGTTCCCTCGCCATCGCCTCCCGATTGATCAACGCTGGCCAGTGTGTTTGACGATGTCTCAGTTGAAGCGCTACCCCACGCATTTATTTGGTCCGATTGCCTTGCGCGTGTCATCTCCTGCTGAGCATCAACAGCGGCAAAGGCCCTGTCCACCGCATTTCTGGGCGATGTATCCTCGTCTTGTCGTAGGGATTCCCTGCTCACCAATGATGCGGTATCAGCCGCAGGATGCATTGCGTCAGTCTCGTGTGTCATTGTTCACCTGTGAAAGAAATTGCGGCCGAGTGCGACGTGTCTTTACTTAGAATCGATCGACCGGAACAATTTTGGTTGCTGATTAGATGATTTACACGCGGTGTCGCCCCCCATTTTCAATGCAAGTCAACAGAAGCGGCGGATACTATCGATCGGCCACTTCTATGTAATTGAAACCGCATTTTTAGTCTTTAAACTTGATCTGATCGATGTTGACCATCATCACGGCGCAGCCATATTGCGTGACTGAATTCGGTTTTATAATACCTGCTGTGCCGCTCCAAAAGTCTCTGACACAGAGCACACCCAACGGGTGCTGGGGCCACCCGAAACAAGTGTCTGACTTACCGGCGATCTACTGAAGACGGTCACACCTAAGCAAAAAGCGCGTAAAATTCTCCACAGGCGACTAAAAAAAGTGATTCGACTTACAGGTGCAAAATTCGCAGTATGCAACAACTCGGACCCTGCGCCCCTTTTTCACAGAAGGCTACCCGAAAGACCGAATAGGCCCTGACGGGGCCTGTGTCTCCGGCCCGTCACCGGAGGCTACGGCAACGCAGCATGGATGTATGTCCAATTGGCTCAAACCCAAGCGCTGCCAGAGTGTTTACGCCCACGTGCACATGAGAGTAATCTAGCGCCAGCAAGGGCGCGAATAAAATACTCCGCCTAGTTTCTCTATGAGGGCTAGTACGTACTGCCCGTTAGGAGCCTTCCAATGCGGAAGAAACCAACGGTAACTTTAGAAGTGAAAGTCGATGTCGCGCTCTGCCTACTTGGCATCGCGGCCATCCTCAGAATCTTCTTTTGAGACAGGGAGGCGATGGCTTCGGCCTTCGCCTTTCTCTTTTGGCTTCAATGGTCTCGATAGAATTCGCTGCAAAACCTGGTCGCCTGTTTCCCGGTATTTGTTTGTTTGGAGAAACTGACATAGCTAACCCTTGGGATCCTCTGCCTTACCCAGAGACCGCCGATGGTAACCAGAACCAAACATATTACGGTGTTGGTCTTATTATGACGATGTGGGAATCCATCGAGTTCGAATTTGCACGACTATACAGTATTTTAGTGGGTGATGAGCCAGATGGCGTTCTTATGCGTGAATACGGGCAACCAAGAATTTTCAGGGAAAGATTGAAGAACCTAAATGATAAAGCTGAGATATTTTTCGTCACCCGTTGCGACCAAATCCTAGAAGGCGACTATTGGAGAATTGCCACTGCTGCAAAGGGCTTTTCGAGCCGAAGAAATGAAATTGCACATGGAATCGTGATGAACGTTTCCGGCATCGGATACTTCCAACAAAGAATGCCGCACCTGCGCAAAGGAGAAATTCAAACTATCGTCGTACCGCCGTTCCAAACCCTTCGGTTCCACGACGATGTTGGAATGCCGCTCTATGCGTATAACTCAGAACAGATGGAGTGGCTTGCCGCGCAAATGTTTGAGGTAGTAAATTCGACAAGAAACATCCGGAAACGCTTGGTTGGCCTAAACTCCTGACCTTCTGCAATACAGCGATAACCATGGCACCAGACGTGTAGGGCGCAATGTGAAATTCTCTTTCGAGAACCCTTGAGCTCTCCATCATTTCAGCCGCTGTCATTCCTTCAGGAACCCAAACACCACGATTTTTGTAGACATCAATCGTGCTTGCCTGTCGCGTATCCATCATAGGAATTCTTTCTGTTGTGCCATGTTAATAGTCGTCGCGTTCCGTCATCAAATGGGTCCATTTAAAAACAAACTACTTCAATTCCCGAGGCCTGCCCGGGAAAATGCCTTGGCAACGGAAGCCTTGATATCTTCCCGCTTGATCCCTGGCGGCCTTTTTGGCACCGGGTTCATCACCGAACTGTCATTACCCACCTCAACGACGCCGGCGTTCCTGTAGGTCTCACGCAGTCTGGACTTGCTGTCATAAATGCGGCCATCCAGTTGCGACTGCACGGGATCCAGCGTGTCACTTATAAAGTTCGGTGATGACAGGTTCGAGCAGGAGACATGGGCGCGGGCAAAGCAACCGGGCGGCCAAGCCTCCAATGCGTGCCATTCTCCACATTTGCGGCAATAGCGCTGCCTCATGCCGCGTTCTCCGCTGAAGACATCTGCTCAGCGATGCTGGCAGCAGTTACCGCCTGGATCTTTTCGATCTCGGCCTTGATTCTGGCAATTTCAGCATGGGTTTTCTGCATTTCAATCGCTGCCTTGTCCTTTCCCGGATCAGGCATCGCTTTTCCCGCGGCCTGTTTCATTCTATCGGCGAATTCATCAATCGATGCTTCCAATTGGCGGCCTGTGCGAAATGGAGAAACCGCCATTTTCAAGACTTCTGCCGCAAAGGGTGCAGCATCCGGATGGCCCGCGATCATTGGCGCCAACTGGCTCAACGCCTGTGAAAGGGCGTTCATGAATTCCGACATGGCGGCCTTGGCTGCATATTCATCCGGCTGGATGGTTGAATCTGTCTCAATATCAAGCGTAAACGGACGCATGCGTTGGTCACGCAGGAAGCCCAGGACCTTTTCAAGTGTTGCCACGCCCTGCAACGTGCCGATCTCAAGCTGGGCCTGCTGCAACAGCGACTCCGCTTGCTGTTTTGCTGCCGGGTTTGCCAATGTTTCTGCGACCAGTTGTGGATGAGCGGCGGCAGCCTGAATGCGCCCACGGATTTTGGCAATCTGCTGGTCAATCTGCGCCTGTCTTGGCGCACCATCATATTGGGACATGGCCAGCAGGGTTTCCGCCTGGAAATTCTCCGCCATGATCTCCCCGGCTATGCGACTGACATCGCGTGCCAGGCGAACGAGTTCATATTGCCGATCGCGTACCCGTACTGAGCCATATTGGCTTTTCAACTGCTGGGCACCCAGGGTCTCGTTCGGATTGGTCGCTCCGCGCATGATGTCGGAAAGGCCGGTGATCTGGTAAACATCGTCTATCAATTGGCGCCTGAGACTGATCAATTGCGTAATGACCGCTGCAACCTCATTGACCGGCAACCATACGATAGCGTCCTTCAAGGCAGCGCCGCCTAACGCCGCGGTATTGGGCACAGGGATCAGGATCGCATTGTTGTCCGTCTTCCTGAGCGCCGCCTCGATGGCATCGCTCAATTCCTCGACGCCGGCAGAGTAGAACCCTTTCATCCGCAGGGCCTCGGCCAGCGCTGAAATGCGGGCGGTCAGTTCATTGATCTCTTCGACCTGGTCCTTGTAATAGACAAAGTCAGGCACAGGTTTCAAAGTTCCACGCTCGACGGTTCCATAGACCGGCCGCGGACAGGGGAAGAAATTTTCGAGCGTCAAAAATGGATGCTGGATATCCAGCACCTGTTCGATGCCGGGCGATACCCAGGCAACGACACCCCTTTCCCGATCCCAAACCTCCCAGACACTTGCCTTTTGTTTCCCGTCCGTTTGATCATCACGATCGTTTTGCTCCGTCCGGCTGCCAAATACAGCGCTCAACCAATCTGTACCGAAGCGTGCCAGCCCCTGTTCACGGCTCAACCAGGAGCGGCGTGCAACCCAGCCAACCTCACCCCATTTGCGCGCCGTTTCATGGGCGAAATCCTTGCGATCGACATGATCATAGCAAACCCGTTCACCTCTTTGGTCCATCTGGTAACGCACCCATAGGACGCCACGGGCATTGGTTGCCAGGTCGTTGCGCACCAGGCGCATGGTTGCGTCAATGTCTTCAGCATCGAAGGACGTTGTCAGCGCCCGCTCGAGAATTTCGCTGGCGTGGCGAGGCAATTCCTTTCGATCCTTGAAGCGACTAGAGACAATCGGTACCGGTGCGCGGGCATAAATCGACGGCTTGAGCACCTCCATATTGGACCAGAATATCTGGAATTCCCTCTGCGCATTGCTGGACGCCGATTTCTCCAGATCTGCGTAGAGAGTGTCGACCCTGTCGCAGACCTCATGGAATCTGGCCATGGACTTCTCGTGGCTAGCAATGGCATCAAGCCACGGCTTGGAAGCCCGCATTTCTGCAAATACATCCACAGGCAATTCTGCCGGTGCCGATACAATATCCATGTGTCAAAGCCTTATGCGAGTTATAGTTGCAGGACGGGGTGGCCCCTCAAGAACCACCTGACTGATTTGCGGGGGACTCTTGGGCACAGGTTTGGGTTTTGCCGTGACCACCTGGCAATTGATGGCATATTCACCTAGGGCGTCGGCGCCATGGCTGTTTATGTCGTGCATAGGGGTTGAATAGGACTGCATGCTGTCATTCCATTTGCGCGCATATCTGCGCAGCCGCGACAATCCGACCTGTACCCGTTGGGTATTGTTGAAATGCATTATCGGCAGCAATCTGCGCACGGCATTGATCCGATCTGCCGGATTGGCTGCAACTCCAATATGCAAGGGTTTTACACCGAACCCCATGAGTGTCAGCGAGCGCTGTTTGCCACCAGCGCCCCATTCCCGGACTTTGACGTCATGGGGCAGAAAATGTTTGCTGTAGCGAAATGGTCTTGTCCTGCCGATTTCAACCATCTGGGCGGCGGCTTCAGCAGTATCCGGGTTGAGCTCAGGCAGCGCCTGCCTGACGATCTGTTCGGCGCCTTCATTGCTGACCTCAAAATAGTCTATGGCAAAGACTTCGCGTCCGTTGTCCTGGAGGAACCAGATGGCGGTATAGTCATCAATGCCCAAATCCCAGGCTGTCATGACCGGCAGAGCAGGCCTGTGAGGAAAGACACCTATTCGTCCGTCTCGTTCTGCAGCGTGCAAAAGCTTGGCGTAATAGGCACCTTCGGTAACGATCTCGTAGCCGCCACCCCAGACATGTTCGGCCATTTCCGGGTCTGACGCATAATCGTCATCCTTTTCCTGCCTCAGGACATCCGGCAGCCAGGGATTGTCATTCCAGTTGACCTCGATGGCCATACCATCCGTCATTGTCCGGCCACCGCGAAAGAACCGGTCGACGGCATCGCTGTCATGGCGCGGGTTCCAGGAAAACCAGAGCTGCGAGCCCTCCTTGCGGATCGTCGGCCGAAGCAGTTTGAGTGAGTGCGCCGACAATGTCTGCGCTTCCTCTACCCAGGCGATATCGAAACCCTCGAGTGATTTGATGTTCTCGGCATTGTAAGACTGCATGCCCCTGAAAATGATCAGGGATCCGTTCCTGCCGCGAATTTCTGTTTCCAGAACATCAAAGAACCAACCAAGACCAAGCTTGCCGATCTTGTCTTTCAGCAATTGGCGAACGGATTCCTTCAGGCTGTTTTGCACCTCGCGAATGCAGGCCGCCCTGGTTGGCCCGCCGTAACATCGCGCCAGCAGCATTTCCGCAAAGAAATGTGACTTTGCGCCGCCACGTCCGCCATAGGCACCCTTGTAGCGCAGATCCTTCAGAAGCGGCGCCAGCGCTCTTGGAACACCAATCGATAGGGTGTCACTCCTTGGGATCGACAATGGCAAACTCTATGCGTGTTTTAATGGGGCCATGGTCGACACCCGTTACCTGCATCGGCAGCACCTTGCCGATCAGGGTGGCGAAAGTTCTCGGCTCTTCGGTTGCCAGAAAGCGGCAATAGCCTACAAGGCCATCCGTGCCCTGCTTGTCACTCCCGGCCATGTGCGCGGCTTCAATCAGCGCATCCTTCAATAGGACCGTTGATTTGTCCGGTCCTTTCTTGCCCCGGCGTCCCGCAGTCCGGGGCGTCGATCTCTCTACAGGATTGGACATGGTTTTCCCCCGACTGGCTGGCGTGCTGACGCCGAGCGCACATAGGGAGTTCGTCCCTGGCCTCTCAAACGATACAGAACCGCGTCAGTCACACTGATGTTATGTTATGTGGAATGACTGCACTTATAGGGAATTTTCGGACAGCACACTATGCCACTTACAGACTGCAGCAGTGCCTTCCAGTTCGTATCCGGAACAAACTATTGAAATTAAAAAGCAATACAATTTCATTTTCATCGAGAATTGCGTCATGCATGGACAAATGACCTGATGCGCCCTCGGTTCCATTCTGCCGTCAGGCTGCAAAACAACAATACAATTGATGCGTCTAACCGCGAGCAGCGCCAACCATATAGCGGCGCGCCTCCGCATCCGGCAATGCTTCACGTGCATAGCCGAATGTACCCTGCTCACGCACTTCGCAAGCAGCGCGGATAAACCCGCCAAGCGCCGCACGTGCGAATGATCCGCCCACACTGATGCGTTTGACACCGGCATCGGCAAGTTGCGACACCGACCATGAAGGCCCACTCAGCCCCATCACCACATTCACCGGCTTTGTCAGTGATGCGCATAGGGTTTTGATGGCGTCGAGATCTGGCAGACCGGGTGCATAAAGAACATCTGCACCAGCATCCTCAAAAGCCTTCAGGCGATTGATCGTATCGTCCAGATCACGACGACCGTGCAGGAAATTCTCGCACCGGGCCGTCAGCAGAAAAGGCAATTGCCTGCTGGCTTCCGCAGCGGCTGCGACACGTTCAACGGCCAGTTGGAAGTCATAGATGGGCGCATCGGATCTGCCGGTGGCATCTTCAATGGATCCACCGACAAGACCAATACCGGCAGCCAGCTGAATGGTTTGGGCACAATCTTCCGGGCGATCACCAAATCCGTTCTCCAGATCGGCCGATACCGGCAAATTGCAGGATTCTACAATCTCGCTGGCATTTGCCAGAATATCGTCGCGACTGATCTCACCTTGTGAATCACAACGACCAAGGGAGAATGCCAATCCCGCGGACGTTGTTGCCAGCGCTTCATAGCCAAGGCTTTGCAGGATCATCGCTGAACCGGCATTCCAGGGGTTGGGAATCACAAAGGCGCCGGCTTGTTCATGAAGATCACAAAATCGCTGATATTTTTCTGTCTGTGCATCCATGCTTGATCTCCTGTTCCGATTCCAAGTCGGAACATATCACGAACAATCAGATCATTGAAAGCCGCGTCGAAGATTGAACGTCTACACCCGGACCGTTTTGGGGGCTTGGAGCCTGTCTTGTTCCTGATGACAAATCTGTCTCTTGCAGCCTCAATGGCGGACGGACTGTATCTTTTGAAGTTTCGGCCAGGGTTGGTGCCTTGCCCTTTGGCTGGGCAATGACAAAACCCTATTGCCGGTTTCACTTTGCCTTTCGCGCAACCTTGTCGCCATCTGCAAATTGCCCCGTTTGGGACAACAATATTGCCAGCGGGCGCGTGGTGGCGAATGCCGCAAATATGATCACCACGACAGATGTCATCGGCACTGCCAGTATGGCACCAGCTATGCCCCACAGCGCATACCAGACAGTCAGCGATATCAGCACGACAAAGGGGCTCAAATTCATGGAGCGGCCCAGCAGCCTCGGCTCCACCACACCGCCCATGAACATCTGTGATGCCGTCAGACTGACCAGAACAATCAGGATCGCCTCGATCGATCCGAATTGCGCGGCAGTCAGCAAGACAGGAAAGGCCACGCCAACCATGGAACCCACATAGGGTATGTAATTCAGTACGCCGATGAGAACCGCAAAAAAGCCGGCAAAGTCCACACCGATCAACCACATGCAGGCATAGCTGATCAGCCCCAGAAGCACGTTGACCAGGGTCTTGACTGTCAAATAATCGCCGATCCGCCGGTTGATTTTTTCCGCCATATCCATGACACGCTTTGCGCCATCGCGTGAGGTGGATGCCATCACAATCTTGCGGCTGAAATGAAGCCGTTCGGCCATCAGAAAGCTGGCATATAAAAACACCACGAAGACCTGACCTGCGAGACTGGATACCGAAGTGACCGTCGTGCTGATAACTTTCTGCAGGTCGATATCGTTTAATACGAGATTGCGAATTGTTCCCCATGAGGGTTCATCATCAATACCCAGCATTTTGGCAATTTCGCTGACAAAGCCCAGCAGCGTTTCCTGATAACGCGGGGCGAGCGCCACAACCTGCTGAATGTTGGCTGCAAAGAGAAAAACAAGCAGGGTCACCAGCAAGATGAAGACCAGAAACGCAATCACATGCCTGAGCCATACGGGGATCAAAGCGCCGATCATTGGAATTTTTCCCAGACTATTGGCCGTCGTGCTGAGCACGTAGACTGAAATGATTCCGGAAATGACGGGAATAAAGATGGGTTTGCCTATGCGCAGGACAAAACCCACCATGATGGCGAATGCCAGGCCATAGACCATTTTCTGAAAACGACTATTCATGGATCGCGACCAGCCCTGCGGTTTACCCCATTGTGTTCCACACTGGATTAGACCGACAATACTGCCCTAAAACAAGCGCAATATTTCCAGGCGCCTCATGCCATGACAACATTGAAATGGGAAACCAACTCTTTAGCAACGGTTGGAGCCTGATTGTCTGGCGACATCATTTGCAGCCTGCAGTTCCAGGCATATAATGTATCATCGCGCAATTGTTGCCGGATCGAGCCGACAGCAAGTTTGTTGCAACTGGATAGGCTGCATGAATTATACCAAAGATCGATGATTATGACCCATCTGACAAGCCCAGCCTGTCTGTCGGCCAGGCGCGCCGCGCAGCGCGGTCTGGGGTGGCCGGGCAAGCGACGCAACGCCGTCCGACGGACGGGCCGGGCTCGCCGAAGGCCGGTTCGGGAAGCTCTCCGGATGGCGGCGCGCGTCTTGACCGATACCCCCTATTGCCACTCCATGCATCTCATGGTCACACGCTTCTTGCCGGAAAACCTCCCGAACCGGTCAGATGGGTCATAATCATGTATTTTTGGTATTATATCCACCGCCATTGGCGCGGCGAACAATCACTCTTTCTATCCTTCTGGATCAACTTTGCTGGTCTGCGCCTGTTGATCTGGTTTGCACCTCTCCCCCACAATCTGCACAATTTGATACCGTCCAACCCGCTGCCGCTGGCTATGGCTCTGTCTCTGATGGCGGCGGATCTTCTCGTGTTCATCTGGCAGACCGTCGGTCTGCTTCGATGCGGAGAGAAACATGTCGTCAATCAGGGTGGGATGGCGCTGGTATGGGGCAGCTATGCGGCGATAATCGTCGCCGTTTTTGCTGTCGGCACCCAGTGGATCGGATTGTATCAATTGACGCTGCAACCCGCTCAAACTGAGCTCTTTACGACCCGTATGGATCGTCTCCATGCGTCCCAGTACACGTTGGCGATTTCCGATGACCGACGCATCATGCACTTCAACGGAACCATATCGCTGGGCTCCAGCAAGGCATTGCAACGGATGCTGGACAACAATCCAAATGTCGCGCAATTGCTATTGCAAAGCGATGGCGGGAATATTTACGAAGCGCGCGGTATGGCCGCCATAATCATGCAACGTCAATTGAACACGCGCGCAGAACAGGAATGCAGTTCAGCCTGTACAATCGTTTTCATGGCTGGCTTGAAAAGAACACTTGGCCAAAGAGGTAAATTGGGGTTTCACGGTTATCGGCTCGATACCAATACCTTCATTCCAAACGTTGATATTGCCGAAGAGCAGGAAAAAGACCGACAGTATTTTTTGGCCCGGCAGATATCCGACCCATTTGTGGACCGCATCTACAATGAGGCTTACAGCTCAATATGGTATCCGGACCGCACACAGCTCATTGACGCCGGTATTATCGGCCCACTCTAAGCGATCAAGCCCATAATTTCCGTTTGAGGAAAAGTAGCGGCTGCGATCTGTTCGGCTGCTTTGTCGAAATCCGCACACTGTGCTCAATGACAAAACGGCGCGGACCAATCTGATCGGTCCGCACTGTAAATTTTGCCTTATTCTTCGTCCCGCTTGTGACCCAGCTTCATGTCTCTGGCCAGTCGTGAACGCTTTTCAGCATAGGCTGGTGCAACCATCGGATAACTCGAAGGCAAATTCCATTTTGATCGATAACCCTCGGGCGTCAATTCGTGATAGGTCATCAGATGTCGTTTCAATGATTTGAACTTCAACCCGCATTCCAGACAGGTGAGCTGATGGTCCTGCAATGACTTGTTTATGTTCACTGCCGGCTTCTGGTTCATCGGCGTTTCAGCCTTACCATTTCCACCCATCGCCCCAAGTGCATTGTGCACCTCGGAAATCAGGATCGAAAGATCACCTGTCTGCACGACATTGTTGCTAACGTAAGCTGCGACCACCTCAGCCGTCAGTTCCACCAGTCGATTTTCTCGACCGGAATCAATTTGTTCATCCATTTTGCGCCTCAATATTGATCTTATTCAGTTTACAAGACCCGCCAGAACCTGTTGTCACCCAGCATGCATTCGCATCGGCGAGTCATAAATCAGCATACAAGCCGAATAGTATTTTATCAATATATGAAATTGATATAAATTTTATGTACTTAACTATATTGTATATTGAACATAAACATCATGGTTGAGAGGAATGGATACACCCTCAAATTTCTATTGGAAACCGCAAATACCCGCATTTCTGGGAAACAGGGCATCACCAATGGCAAAAATATATATGTTAACTAAACCGCGTTCGCAATATATTTTCATAATTTCGTTTGGATTTGCCTAACAAATATTTGATTATTGGCCCGCCAAACAGCTGCCCCAAACGTCAAAAATGCATTGGAATCGGCGCAAATATCGAATCAGTGGTATCTGCTGGAAATCGCTTTCTTAAGCTTTGATATCACCATTGCTGTGACGCAAATAGCTGAAGACCGCCGCTTTCGCGGCTTCTGATGCGGAATGTAGACGTCAACTGTCATTCAAAACGGCCATACGATATGGGAAAGAACAGTTCACGACCAAATGGGACAATTGATCTTGAAGCATTCTATTGCAGAATGTTGCGCTGATAATCCTCAAACGCTTGGCCAAACGGCATCATCGGCCAGTTCCGCACTCCGGTTCGCCCGTCTACATTGGTAAAGTTGATCTGCATCTCCAATGCATCAGCAGTCTGATCGGAAAATACGCGCACCAATGCTTCGGCTGCGGGACCAGTAAAACTGCATACACCTCTGTTGAAGCAATCGTCTTGAATACCCCATACCGATTTGCCCTCGCGGGACAGCTGGACACCGATGGTTTGGAAGGGCATGGAACCGTCTAGTCCGAAGTCAACTTTAAGCCCCTTCCCATCAGAACTGACGAAGGCTGCAATTGTGGCGCCACCCTCCTGTGTCTCCGGTGCTTCCATTGGATTGAAAACATCGATGTAACGAATATAACAACGTTCCTTGGTGGGGGCCGTCAGATTGACCGGTTGGATACCAAATTCATGCGTTCTGGTGTCACATATGGATTCCCAATTTCCGTATTGATTGTAGCGGGTGGTGACCCATTCTTGCTTTGCAACTTCTATGGTCTGAACCTGTGCAACCCCGGTTTGTGCGGGCGTCAGACAGGCCAAAGCAATCCCTCCTGCCACCAGCACTGCTGAGGCAACGGTAAAAATGCGCATTGCATCGCTCCGATTCTGTATTCAGAATTTGGTTTTGCCTTCGGCCACCCTGAATAACCCAATGTATTCAAGCCGCCAGACAATAATTGTAGGACCGATATGGGGGCAAAATATTTTCTGACAAGTGGAACTAAAGCAAATGTGAACGAAAAATTTCGCAAGGAATGCGCATGGCTCCGATCCTGAACATGTGTTTTGCCGCGTGCCCCCTGACAGGCAAATGCAGAAAGGCCGTCACCGCTGGATATGGCGGATATCCGGCAACTCAGTATTGACCGTCGGTCGGGCGTTTTTCGCACGCCAGTGGGTTTCATAGGAGGCTTTGGGGACCGGTGGCAGATCTGCATTGCCACTCCTGTCAATGCAGATCCTGTCAGGGTCACAAGTCACCGATGCTGCTTTGCGTGAGATATGCGCAGCATTGAGGCGACGGGCAATTTCCTGGCAAAGGCGACTGATCTCTCTACGCAGGGTGCGGCTGTTCATGCAGTTTTGCACGGCAAACAAACGAAGCGACCTGCCATGCGCGCATTTTACGCGAGCCCAGCTATAAAGAAGTCGCCGGTCCTCGGCGGTATCAAGCGCGTTAATCCAGGTCCAACATTCTTCCATCTGGTCTATTGCACCTGCATTTGGCAGCCGTCGATAGCGCAAGGGAACTGCAACATCGCCATCTTGATGGCGCCGCTGCGGTTCTGGCATGGAACTCCCAAAGGCCCTGGGCCCGGTTACTTTGGGGCAAAGCATGAGAGTTTCAGTCGCTTCAATGACGCGATATTCAACGGCCTTGGCCGTCCATTCTTCAAAATCCGGAGACGATTTCATACCTGCCCTCACCGCAATTAAAAACAGGACATACCACGAACAGTTTGCTTCCTTAATGCCAATAGTGAGAATTTCCATCCAGGCAGCCCGGACAAAGGGTCAGCAACAAATTCCTATACGGCTTTCGTGCTCCAGGCTGTGAGAAGCAAGACCCAACGCCGCCCTATTCCCTTTCAGCTGTGTCCGCTCTGATGTCTTTCAACGCTATCCCAAGAGACCGAAATAGGCATCCATAGGTGGGATTGTAATCATTCCGTCTCGGAGTTCGCCCTTGAACCCACTTCCATTCAGTGTCTGGACACCCTCATCGGGAACCGCAAGATTGCGCGTTTTTGCGGACAGGTTAAAGGCGCAATAGATCGTCTCATTGCCATGACTTCGCCGGAAACAAAACAGGTGTTCGTCCTGTCCATCCAGTTCAATCGACCCCTTGATCAGCGGCTGATGCCGTTTGCGAAAGGCAATGAAGCGCCGGTAATGATTGAGAACGGATTCTGGATTCGCTGCCAGGATATTCACCGCCTGTCCGCAATGTACTTGTGGAACCGGCAACCATGGCTTGACCGCAGAAAATCCGGCGTTCAAAGCATTGTTGTCCCATACCATAGGTGTGCGGCAACCATCACGACCCTTGAAGGTCGGCCAGAATTCAATTCCATAGGGGTCCTGCAAGTCTTCGAACTGAATTTCCGCTTCTGGAAGGCCAAGTTCTTCACCTTGGTAAAGACACACCGAGCCGCGCAATGACAACAACAGGCCGACCTGGACCTTCAGATGCTGGTCGGAACCGCCAAATGTCTTTGACCAGCGTGATGCATGCCGCTCGACATCGTGATTGGAAAATGCCCAGCAGGCCCAGCCATCCGATACACCCGTCTCAAAACCTGTCACAACCTGACGCAAATAGTTGGCGCTTGGTGGCGTTGCCGAGAGCAGGTCAAAACTGTAGCACATGTGCAATTTGTCAATGCCTGCAGTGTATTGTGCAACAATCTCCATTCCCCTTTGTGCGTCCCCCACCTCACCAACGGACGCAGAGCCAGGATATTGATCCAGCAGCTGCCGAAACCGCTGCAGAAAGGCCAGATTTTCCGGCTGGTTCTTGTCGAATTGGTGGTCTTGATAGTTATAGGGATTGACGTCCGGGGCTATGCTTGCGTTGCGCGATTGCACATCAAGCGGCGGATTGCTGCGCAATTGCCTGTCGTGGAAATAGAAATTGACCGTGTCGAGCCGAAATCCATCCACACCCAGTTCCAGCCAGAAACGCACCGCATCAAGCACAGCGTCCTGCACATCGCCATTGTGCAAATTCAGATCTGGCTGTGTCGCAAGAAAATTGTGCAGATAATATTGCCTGCGGCTGGTGTCCCAGTGCCAACTCGATCCACCAAAGATCGACAACCAATTGTTGGGCGGCGTCCCATCGGGTTTTGCATCGGCCCAGACATACCAGTCCGCCTTTGCATTATCCCTGCTACTGCGGCTTTCGCAGAACCATTCATGGTCACTGGATGAGTGTGACAGGACCTGATCAATCATCACCCTGAGGCCCAGTTCATGCGCCCTGCTGACCAGCGTCTTGAAATCGTCTATCGTCCCGAAGACTGGATCGACATCCTTGTAATTTGTAACATCGTAGCCGAAATCGCGCATGGGCGAGGTGAAGAACGGCGCAATCCACACGGCATCCACGCCAAGAGATGCTATATAGGCAAGTCGCTGCGTTATGCCCTGCAGGTCACCGGTGCCATCGCCGGTCGTATCCTGATAGGAACGAGGATAAATCTCGTAAATGATCGCACCACGCCACCAGTCAGGGTCCACAGGCAAACCGTTTGGCATTTTTTCCGGCATCGTTTGTATCCATCAATGTCAAGCCGCAGGGCATTGTTAGCGTAATGTTTCAGATCAATTTGAGCTTGGCATGCGCGTCAAACGCATGCAATTGCCCGAGACAATCAACATTCCTTATTCGACCACGATTGCGCGGCAGAGTTTTGGTCCGCCTCAGAGCGTTGATCGCGGAAAAACTGCATTTTAGGGTAGAGCGATATGGACCTTGAAATGACACGGTCAGGAAAATAATGATAACGTCAATGCAAAGTGATTTTGGTTTCTTTGTTTCATCTGTAGACAGGCATTGAATGAAGTTATGATTCGGCGGAAAACTCTGTCGGTCCGCGTGGTCGATCTATCTGATTGGCACTGTGTGAATTATCTCCCGATTTTCCATCAACAACCCCGAAGAGACAGAAGATGCAAATCAGCCTGCTGCGTGCCGCAATCGTTCTTGGACTCATGTCCTGTGTTGGCCCATTTGCCATAGATATGTATTTGCCTGCGCTACCGGCAATAGGGATCGCGCTTGGCGTCGAAGAAGCGGCGATTCAGGCGACCATCATCAGCTATTTTGCGGCCTTCGGCATCGCGCAACTGGTCTATGGGCCCTGGGCTGATCAGGCCGGACGCAAGCAGCCGGTCTATTTCGGCCTCGCCGTTTTCATTGTCGGCTCTCTTGGTTGTGCCATTACCAGCAGCATTGACGGGCTGATCGCCTGGCGTTTTGTCCAGGGCCTTGGAGCAGCCGTTGTCATGGTGGTGCCGCGCGCCATTATCAGAGACCTGCACACGGGGCCCGAAGCGACACGGTTGATGGCCATGATCATGATGGTGGTCAGCGTCTCGCCCATGCTGGCACCATTGGCCGGCAGCGGCCTGATTGCGATTGGCGACTGGCGTTTGATATTCTATTTCCTGTGCGGCGCGGCGCTTGTGAGCCTGGTTCTCACCCGGGTCATGCTGCCGGAGACTCTGGCAAGAGAAAACCGCGTGCCGGTCAATCTGGGTGCCATGTTGCGCGGCTCCAAACACCTGTTTTGCGATCCCTACTTCATGGGCCTGACCTTTATCGGTGCATTTGGCATGGGCAGCTTTTTTGTCTTTTTGTCCAGTGCCAGCTTTGTCTATACGGGCCAATTCGGGCTGAGTCCCACGCAGTTCAGCCTGGCCTTTGCCGTGAATGCCATCGGTTTTTTTGCTGCCTCACAGGTGGCGGGGCCTCTTGGAGCACGCATCGGAATGAGCCGGGTGGTTCTCTTCGGCACACTCGGCTTTGCCTTTTTTGCCTGTCTTCTCGCCGTTGCAGGATTCGCCGGATTTGCCGACCTTTGGGTCATCATTGCCCTGCTGTTTTGCGCCAATGCGGGGCTTGGTCTGGTGATACCATCGACAATGGTGATGGCGCTCGATCCGCACGGTGATATCGCGGGACTGGCCTCGTCACTTGGCGGAGCGATACAGATGCTGACAGGCGGTGCAATCGTTGTATTGGTATCACCCTATTTCGACGGAACCGCCCTGCCGATGATTGTGGCCATCGCGCTCTGCGCCCTGGTCGCCATGCTGTTGGTCGTTCTGGTCATGCGTCGACAAACGCCCGTCGTCGCAGGATAGACAATGCATTTTGGCACAAACCTATGAGCACTAAGCAGGCGTGAATGTCACATTCCGAATGGCGAATGGCATCGCATTGTAGCGAAGCACTTCATCAGCATCGCCTGGGTGCTTGAGGTGTTGGGAAGGGCGTGACTCCATCGTTGCGGAGAATCCCTTGCCATTCATGCGAACAGGAATATCCAGATTGGCATGCAAGATGACGGGACTTTTTGCACCGCTGTGCCTGTATGTCAGGGATGCCAGATGGACCAAACCTTCATTGAGCTCCAGCATGAACCGGCGCTTGACCGGACAGGCCCCGAATTCGACGACAATCGTCATTGAGCGCGCGCCGGCTGGCACGTCAATATCATGCAACACCATTCTCGGGGGCGCATCCTTCAGTCCCTTTGTTCGCCGCAGCGGACGCAAGACTATTGTCTGCAAATCAGTCGCGCGCCTCACCTGGCGTCGGGCCTTGTAAAGGCGTGCCTGCTTGGCGAGCGTGCGCCCGCCCAGTCCGAAAAGATTGTGTTCGTGTTTCGGATGCGCCTGGAACAATGCACTGCACAGTGAAAGGAAGGGACAGCGTCCTGATGTGACCACCAGATCAAGGATCCTTTGTCGAATGTCGGCATCCAGCCGCGACACCATGAAGCTCAGTACGATTGCCGCATGCGCCATGATGTCCAGCCGCTTGCATGTCGACACAAAGAGATCCCAGTTGAACGCATGGAGACCTTGCTGAGCGAGGATCCAACCACCACCTTTTTTGTTGCAAGTGACGTCCCTGAAGTGACTGCGGAAATTTGTGGGCTTTTCGGAGAACGGATCATAACCCAGAGTGACCTCCACCGTGGCCGTTCGTCGGCACAGGCCATCAAGGATGCGACAGTGGACCTTTTCTGTCTGGCTGCAACGAGGATGGTTCTTGGCAGCTACCTGTCAAGTTTTTCCGCAACGGCCGGGCGCCTTGGCAACATTCCGGTGGAATATGCCTTGAGCGAACCTGATCCGGACGTCCGGTGGTAATCCGGCGTTTGGTCGCGCCGCCAGTGCAATCAGTCGATCACCCGCATGGCAATGGAAGCATTGACGCCACCAAACCCGAAGGCATTGCACAGCGTCGCGTGTATATCTGCCTTGCGCGCCTCGTGTGGAATCAGGTCCAGATCCGCAAATTCATCGTCTGGTCGATGACAATTGAGCGTCGGGGGCAGAATACCGGTACGCAAGGCCATCGCTGTAAAAATGGCTTCCACACCGCCTGCAGCCCCCAGCAGGTGTCCGATTGCAGATTTCGTCGATGATATCGGCACAGAGGCCAGTCGATCGCCGAAAACGGATCGCAAGCCTGCAATCTCGCAGCGGTCTCCGAGCGGTGTCGAAGTTCCATGGGCGTTGATATAACCGATCTTGTCTGCGCTCTCGCCGGTCATCCGAATACATGCCTCCATGGCCCTGGCCGCACCCGAGCCATCGTCAGGGCCGGCGGTCAGATGCCACGCATCGGAACTTGTGCCGTAGCCCGACAATTCCACCAAAGGCTCGGCACCTCTGGCCAGTGCGTGTTCCAGGGTTTCCAGCACAACAATGCCTGAACCTTCGCCCAGCACGAACCCATCCCGGTCGCGATCAAAGGGGCGCGATGCAGCTTCAGGCACTTCATTTTGCGTTGACAGCGCCCGCGCTGCTGCAAAGCCGCCTATGCACAGTCGATCGATGCAGCCATCGGTGCCGCCAGCCACCATTACATCCGCTTCGCCGGAGCGGATGATCCGCATGGCATCACCTATGGCCTGCAAACCGGCAGCGCAGGCTGTAACCGGCGCCCCGATGGGGCCCTTCAGTCCGTAGCGCATGGAAATATTGCCGGCGGCCACATTGGCAAGAAAGGCAGGAACAAGAAAGGGAGACAGCCGCCGCGCGCCATTGCTCTGCATGATTTCAACCGCATCAGTCACAACATGAAACCCGCCGATACCGGTTCCGACAATTGTTCCTGTGCGCGTTTTTTGCTGTTCGTCCTGGGGTTTCCAATTTGCCTGGTTCAAGGCCTCTTCTGCGGCAGCCAGAGCATAGATCGTGAAC
Organism: Rhizobiaceae bacterium; assembly: GCA_029212415.1. Lineage (GTDB taxonomy): Bacteria > Pseudomonadota > Alphaproteobacteria > Rhizobiales > Rhizobiaceae > Hoeflea_A. Next base: position 34,478 of record JARGOF010000040.1, read on the forward strand.
AGGTCAACTTTTCTGCGCTCCTTGCGGGTTACGATCTTCTCAATATCCAGACCATGCTTGTCCATGGTCGCATCGGGAATCAATCCGGCAATCCTGACTGGCAGGTCAGAGCATTCCACCCGATCATTTGACCGAATGCCCGATTGTCCGGCCACGAGACGATCCCAAACAGTCTTTACCCCGCACCCCAGCGGTGTCACCAGACCCATTCCCGTAATGACGATCGTATCTCGTGACATGCCAAACCCTTTGTGTATGCATACAGGCGCAACTCTCAGTCGCCACCGCCTATCAGTTTCAGTGCCGCTTGAACAGCCAACCGGCGCGCTTCACGCATCCGTTTCGCAATTCCGACTGCGCGTTGACCATTGCTGCAGGATTATTTCCAGCAGCGGCGCAAGAGCATGTCTTTGGCACGGGCCATAGCAGCCCGTTCTGGAACGAGCGGTGCAGCGCAGATTCAGAACCATCTATTCGGTGCCACGTTCAGGCGAGGTCTGAAAACACCATGGGCCTTTCTGATATGTACATTCACATTTGCAAGAACGTTTCAAAGCGTTAGAATTTGTTAGTAATGATTCGTCCTGCGTCTTGCTATTGCCACAGTAACGGTCTCCAACAGGCCGTACCTGGACCGCATCAAAGGAACAGAATGAATATAGACAAATATTATGATCTGCCTTTCTCGACCGAGCAGGTCTATGCGGCTTGGATCTGCCCGCAAACGATCATTCCTCCGGCAACGCGGATGGAAATCGATCCCACCGTCGGCGGACATTACCGTCTCTTCATTGAAGAGGAGGATCGCTGCAGCCGGACCGAGGGTCTGATCTTTGCAATCGAACCGGAGCGCCATGTGCGTTTCACCTGGGAACGGGACCGGGATGGCGAAATCACCGAAGTCGAATTATTTTTCACGCCTACGCAGAACGGATCAACGCTTCGCATCCGACATTTCGGTTTCAGCAAGCAGGAAACCCGGGATATGCACGACAGCGGCTGGGACAATTATGTCACCCGACTGTCCCAATTCCTCCTGAAGGAAGACGAGGCAGCTTAAAGCTGTGCAGTTGTATTCCAGGCGTCATCGCACCAGCGCAAAGTGCTTCTGTCTTTTGGCAGCTATCAACTCTGAAAAGCTGCCTTGAAGGCAACCCCGAGCTTCGTGACCAATTCGTCTATCTGATCGTCATTGATGATGAATGGCGGCGCCAGCAGCACATGATCGCCTTGCTCATTGCCCACCGTTCCACCCATCGGGTAGCAGATCAAACCGGCTTCAAAAGCCGCCTTCTTGATTGACCTGTGTATGCCCCGTTCGGCCGCAAACGGCTTTTTTGTCGCCCGGTCTTCAACCAGTTCAATGCCCTGGAACAATCCGCGCCCGCGTATATCACCGACATGCGGATGCTGGCCGAAAGCAGCGTTGAGTGCACTGGACAATCGGCTGCCTTTCTCGCGAACGCGGCTGAGCAGATCTCTTTCAATAATGGCATTCAAAACGGCCAGGCTTGCAGCACAGGCTGTCGGATGGCCATTGTAGGTGTGACCGTGTTGGAAGAAACCGGTGCCCTGCTCAATGGCATCATAGATTTCTGATGTGCACAGCATTGCGCCAATCGGCTGATAGCCGGCGCCCAATCCCTTGGCAATGGTGACGATATCCGGTGTCACACCGTCCTGTTCGCAGGCAAACAAAGACCCTGTGCGCCCCATTCCGCACATGACCTCGTCAAGGATCAGCAGCACACCATAGGTGTCACAAATCTCCCGCACCCGGCGGAAATATCCCTCAACAGCAGGGACCGCACCCAATGTGGCTCCAACAACGGGTTCAGCGATGAAGGCCATGACGCTTTCTGGACCGAGTTCAAGTATTTTGGCTTCAAGTTCGTTGGCGACCCTTTGTCCGTAATCAAATGAGGTTTCGCCCGACATTTTCTCGCGGTATTCATAACAGGGCGCGATATGGGCCGTATCAATCATCAGGGGTGAAAAAGGCCGGCGCCGCCATTCATTACCGCCAGCAGCCAGAGCGCCCAGCGTATTGCCATGATAGCTTTGCCGGCGCGCGATGATGCGCTTGCGGTCAGGTTCACCCTTTTCGAGAAAATATTGCCGCGAAAGCTTCAAAGCGGCCTCAACGGCTTCGGAACCACCAGCCACGAAGTACACCCGGTCGATACCGTCAGGTGCCTGTTCGACGAGCAGATCAGCCAGTGTTTCAGCCGGTTCCGACGTGAAAAAGCCGGTGTGGGCGAAGGCCACTTTGCCCAATTGCGCCTCTATGGCCCGGATGACCTCCTGGTCTCCATGTCCAAGACAGGAAACCGCTGCACCGCCGGAACCATCAAGATATTGTTTCCCGTCACTGTCGATCAAATAGCAGCCCTCGCCTCCGGTTGCGACTGGAAGTCTGGCTTTGGTGTGCCTGGCAAACACATGGGACATGATGCAATCCTATTGGGATCATTGCTGAAACATTCTGGCAGCGCGGCAAAACGCGCACCATCCGATACTGCTTTTTCAATGCCGTGTCTACAGAAATGAAACGTTTGTTTCGTATTCTTTGAATAACTATTCCGTTTGTTTCATCTTGTGGCTTGTCGCAATTTTGATGAGAGGATTTCAACCGGAGAATCAGCACCCATACCTCAAGTTTTACCCCTGTCTTATCGCCTGAGGACAGATCATGATGATGCCCCATCCGTTCAGAAGTGACAGGTCGCCGCAGCGCAGTTTCCTGTTGCTTGCTCTATCGAGTTTGGGGGCTATGTGAAATATTTGCGGACAGGTATCAGACTATCCATCAGGCCCGACTGCAAATAGAGTAGCGGATCGGATGAAACCAACCTGCCACGCGCTTGGAGAGACATTACGTGTATACGCTTTACTACGCTCCGGACAATGCATCGCTGATCGTACGCGTGGTGCTGGAAGAACTGGGTGTGGCCTACAACACGTGGCTGGTGGACCGCCCCTCGCGCGAGCAGGAAAGCGAGACCTATCGCAAGCTCAATCCCAACGGCCTGATTCCGGTCTGCATTATGGATGGAAAGCCGGTTTTTGAAACCGCCGCCATTGTCTTGGCCTTGGCAGACAGGGTCGGCCGACTGGCGCCGTGTACCACCGACAAATCACGCCCACAGTTCCTCAAATGGCTGTTTTTTCTGAGCAATACGCTGCACTCAGACCTTCGGCAATTGTTTTATCCGCAGAAATATGTCGGCACGGATCCCAAACATCAAGCCGCCCATCGGCAATTTACCAGTGCGCGATTGCTGGCACATTTTGATTTGATGGAAGCCGAATATTCCAGCCGGGGTGGTGTTTATATGGGTGGCAAAGAGCCCTCAATCGTCGATATCTATCTGGCATTGTGCCTGCGCTGGCCGCAATTGTACCCGCTTGACTCACCAGCGCTGTTCATTCCCGCAAACTATCCGGCTTTGCTCTCGTTCTTGCAGGCGCTGGAAAAGCGACCGGCTTTCGCACGGGCATTTTCCGCAGAAGGTATCCCCGCCCCGTTCCTTTCGTCCGCCTATTATGCAGACGGATCCAAAGGCTCGCCGATCTGATGCTTTACAATGATTCCCAAAATCCTTCGTGGACGGGCCGCGCCTCATCTTCCAGAAGCGGTCCCACCACCTCGATTGTGCGCTGACCCGCCGCAAAGACATCCCGGCATGGCAGGTCCATTGTCAGATTTTCAGGGTCTGGACCGATCAGGTCCTTCAGCGCCTTTTCACTCAATCCGTAAACCACCCGACCGACCCCCGCCCAATAGAGGGAACCGGCGCACATCGCACAGGGTTCTGCGCTGGTATACATGGTGCACTCGGCAAGGAATGCATCATCGAATTCCATGGAGGCCTGCGTCATGAGGTTGCGCTCGGCATGGCCGGTGCGATCTCCCAGAGAACCACAGGTATTTTGTGCCTCCAGCACTATTTTTCCATCCCTGTCAGCCAATAGCGCGCCAAAGGGATGGTTGCCACTGGCTCTGGATTCTTCCGCAATCGTGATCGTGCGTCGAACAAGTTCCAGGTCGCGGTGTGTGGCATCAGGCATTGGTCTGTCTCCGTTCAACAACGGCCTGATCTTGTCCATCCACGCCGCTGCATGCAAGCTGCAACGCCAGCATTCTTTCGTGTAAGTGTTTCGCCCCATTAACAGGCAAACCCGGTGAGACTGCCGCATTATTCGGCATTTTATACCATGCCAGCAAACAAATAACCCTATTCAGGCCTTGCGCCCGCATGATCTGTCCTCATCCAACAGTCTGCGGGCTGCCAAAATGCCTGGAAGAGCGACGCAACGTCAATCCGATGCCATTGTCAGCAGAAATTGGCTTGAAATCCCGCGCAAAGGTCGAACTGGCATGAAATGTGCTTTTCATTGCGTGAATGACCATGCTCAAACGCTTTGCGTCGTTCATTGAACTATCCTCCCAGGATGACCAGGGTGGGTCAAGCGATCCACTCTGGTTCCTGAGGTGCCTATTCCCTTTGATCTCCCGGTTCGCGGATTCGGTCCTGACAGTCTGCGTCAGGAACCTTGCCCTTGGCGTGATTGAGAATTTCACATATCACAACAAGCCTGTAGCATCCGCACTGCGGAGAATCGGATGATCAGAAAAGACTTTGATGCCCATTGCAGTTCGCTGAAAGCCACCACCCATGTTGAACAATGGGGTGGAGCATCGGTGTGGAAGATTGGCGGCAAAATTTTCGCCATTTGTTCACAATGGGGAAAGGGCCCGCAAAGACGCATAAGCTTCAAGTGCAGCGAATTGACCTATACGATCCTGTGCGAACAGCCGGGGATTGTGCCGGCTCCCTATTTGGCGCGGGCCAAATGGGTACAGATCGAAGACCCGTCAGCCATGAGCGATGAGGATACGCGCGCCTATATCAATGCTGCCTACGCAATCATCTCAGCCAAATTGACAAAAAAGCAGCGCCTGGAACTCGGCCTGATGGAAGCACCCTGATCGAACGTCTAGCGAAACGATCTGGAAGCGAAACAGACGATCAATGCGCCCCCCAGTGACATGCAACAAATCAGGATACCAAGCGCAGGCCAGCCGGAATATTCGATGGTTGCAGCCGCAATGGGAGGACCAATGACTGTCCCGATTCCACCCGTTTGGGAAATGACACCCAGAATCAGCGATCCCGGTGCATCCATGGTGGCCATGGCAGGTGTGCTGGCAAAGATAAGCGATGCGATCACCCCTCCCGATATAGCGAAGACAATTGCCCCACCCAGCAACATAGACGGCTGTTCGGAATTGAAAGCCACAAGACCACTGACACTGCTGATGATGAATGCAACGGTCACCGCCTGCAGGGAGAGGCTGCGCCAACGCCCGCTCACCAAAAGGCCAGCGGCAATATTTCCAATCGGTACGAATAACAGGATCGCAGCAGCAGACAGCAGCAACGGCCGATCCGCTTCCTCCAGAAAGGTCGGAAGAAACGTGAAAAATGAAATCGTTCCGATCACATAGCATCCGAATCCGACAGCCAGCAGGTAGGCACTCAAGGGTAATCGGAGCGCTTGCAACAGACTGATGGAGCCGTCGGTTCTGACTTCCCTGACCTCAAGGCCAGTCATGCAAAGCGCTGCCAGCAAAGACGTTACGCCCATCCCTGCTGCCATGCTGAGGAAATAACCTGATGTACCCGAAAGCTCCATCATCAAGCCCGCCTGGAAATTTGCCATGGAAAAGCCGATCGCCACAAACCCGCCCCACAGCGCAAGAGCCGGCGACTTCAGGCGCACCGGTGCAATGACATTAAGCACCGCAGGCGCCGCAATCACCACCAGAATGTAGCCGGCCGCCTCAATGGCCCGGGCAACAAGCGCCATTGCCATGCCCGCATCCCATACCATCAGCATGGCGCCTGAAAAGAGCAGCAAGGCACCAAGATTGAGCGATGCCTTTGGACCGATTTTTCTGATGAACATGGCGGCTGGCATCGCAATGACGGCAACAAAAAGAGCAATCAGAGATGTCAACCAGCCCATATAGACCAGCGAATACCCCCTCTCCTGCTGCAATTGCAAAATGATCGGCGCAAATTTTCCAAGCTGGGCACCGGCATAAAAGCCCAGCAGAAGAACAAAAACAACAGTGAGGGTTCTGAGCACCGGCTGGTTGCCCTTTCAGATAAGCAATTCGTCCAACACGCCAGTTCCAGAGAATCAATCCCCTTGGAAATATCAGGTGTAGGAATACAGCGTCTTCACTACTGGCTTGTGGGCCGTCTGTATACCACCCGATTATCCGCGTTGGCTGTTATCTTTGCATCGTTCCTTGGCGGCAAATCCAACGGAAATATTTCATGGCTGCGGGCCCGTGTTCATCACCGCGGATGTCGCTTGATGGCGAAACAGGCCCCAGTGCAATTTCTGCTTGCGCCGCACCTGAACCAGAAGGAACACCGTCATCCCCAGCATCAGCAATTCGGCCACGGGTCCGGCAACCCAAACGCCCAGTTCACCCAGCAGGAAGGGCAAGGCAAAGGTCAATGGAAGCGCGAACAGATAGGTCCGCGACAGGTTCATGAACGCAGACCTTTTGGCGTCGCCCGTCGCCTGAAAATAGCTGGCGAGCATCATCGTTGGGCCAAACAGGAAAAACAGCAAAAACATATAGGGCAGGATCCGGCCGGTCTCGGATGCGATTGCGGCATCATCAACAAAGCCATAGGCGATGACATCAGCAAACAGCAGAAAGAAAATTTCGGCTGCCAGGCAATAGAAGAACGACAGGACCAGAGCCAGCTTTACACTGGCGTCGCTACGCGCCCAGTATTGCGCGCCGAAATTGTTTCCCAAAACAGTCTGAAAGGCCATTGAAAGACCAAGCAGCGGCAAAAAGAAGAACGTCATCAGCCGTGTGGTAATGCCATAGGCGCCGACTGTTGCCTCGTATTTGTCGCCGCTCCACAATTGCAGCGAATAGATAATTGCGGCCGATGATAGCGACACACCGAGATAACCCAGGCTGGGCGGCACGCCAAGCGCCAGGTAATCGCGCCAATGGGAGCGCATCACCTTGAAAGCCAGCGTATCAAAGCTCAACGTGGAGCGGGCGAAAAACCGATAGACAATCATGGCAAACAGCGCTGTCAACTGGGCAGCGATCGTGCCGTAGGCAGATCCGGCGACCCCCCAGTCCATTTCGACGATCAGCACATAATTGAAAAGGACGTTCAACAGAATGGTCGACAGGGATGCGGCAGTCATGAAGGCCACCCTGCCCTCGCACCGCAACAGATCGAAATACAGCATTTCAATGAAGGTGATCGGCGACAATACAATGAGGATGGCAATATAGGTAAAACCCATGAGCGCAAGCGTGTCGGAGCCCTTGGCAACCAACTCCACAAGGTTGAAACCGAAGGACAGGAAACCGGCAATCAAAATGCCGGCGAATATCAGCGACAGCAAAATGGCGCCCGCAAAGGCATTGCCAAGCACGGAGGATTTGGCGCCCGCGCCCAGCAAGCGCGCCATGACCGAGGAAAACCCATTGGACACGATGGTTGCCATTGCAATGAGCATCATGAAAAGCGGAAACATCAGCGTCACCGCTGTCAGCGCCTCTGCGCCGACATAGACCCCAAGGAACCAGGCATCCACAAGGGTGAACAGGCCATTGACCAGCATCACCAATATGATGGGCACGGCGGTCCTGGCAAAAACCAGCCCCAAAGATCCCGTCAGGTAGCGATTGTCGGGCTTGTCTGTCGGACGTTCCAAGGACAGATCTGCGACCCCGGCAAGTGGTGTTTCCATTTTGGTGCTATCGATCATTCGGTATCCAACTCACGCGTTCTGGCAGACATCCATCCGCAACCGGCAATCCGAATGCGGCCTGATGGGCGACCATGCAAGATCCATGCACTTGTTCAGCCATAACGTCATAAAGGCCGTACTTGGCAATTTGACAACGCCAGACAGAGGGCCTTGCTGCTCGTCTTGTTTTGCTTTAAGCGTTAATTGACACCGTCAATTGACATTGTCAACTGTTATGGCAAACATTGAGGAACACTCTTGAGCAAGCCGCTTTCCGACGACGAAATAGACCACAAGCGATCAACTCTGGTTGCCTGCGCCATTGCCCTTTTGGAGGAAAATGGCGCCGACGGGCTGACGCTTCGCAAATTGGCAGTAGCCGCAGGTGTCAGCCGACAGACCCCCTATCTGTATTTCAAGGACAAGTCAGACTTGCTGGACGCCATCCGCATTGCAGGATTGATCCGCCTGACCGAGGCAACCACTGCAGCGGTCAATGAGAGTGAAAACGATGGATATATCGAACAGCTGCGCGTAGCCGGTGAAGCCTATGTGCGCTTCGGATTGGATCATCCGACGCTTTACCGGATGATCTACAAACCCACCCGAGCGGAAGAGACCGTTTCTGCAGAGCTGCAAAGGGCGCTGGACGCAAACAGTCTGGTGACCGCCGCCCCCATGAAGGCAGCCTTCGACGATGGGATACTGGTGATGCCGCCGGAGCGTCTCAATCAGGTGTTCTGGGCGGCCCTGCATGGACTGATTTCCCTGCGCAATGAAGGTCTCATCGGCGATGACGAGACCTTCGTGCAGACCCTGGAAGATCTGGAAAACATTCTGGCTACGGGTTTCCTGAAGGTTTCAGACAAAGCGCAAGCCTTGTCGTAACGCCTTCAGTTCATGCTGCGATATGGGTTTGCGTTGGTACGACTTTGGCTGCGGAAAAGCCCAGCGCCGCCATCAAGGCCGCATGGACCTGACGCGCCGGTACGGCGACCCCGTCAAATTCCACATCCCGCGTGGCGCAGGCATCGTTGATGACGGTGCAGGCGTAACCAAGGTCGACAGCCGCTCTTGTGGTTGAATCGATACAGACATGACTCATCGCACCACAAATCACCACGTCTTCGATACCATGCTCATCCAGCTTCGCTTTCAGGTCCGTGCCATGAAAACTGTTGGGTGCGTGCTTGAGGATCATCACCTCGTTGTCCATCGGCTTTATCGACGCATGGATCTGCGCACCCGGTGTGCCGGCCACGAAAAACGGCGCGCTGTCCGATTGCGCTTCGTGACGCACATGCACCACCAGATCGCCTTGCCCACGGCTGTTTTCCATCAGTCGGCAAACGTTTTGCGCTGCTGCGTCCATACCTTCCAGAACCCATTTACCACCGGGGAAATAGTCGTTCTGCACATCAACAATAATCAGGGCTCTTTTGCTCATGGTTAGTTCCTCAATCTCGATCGCTTCATTGCAAGACAATATGACAAATGATACGCCTTTGATGAATTGGCAGAACTGACACATTTGGAGTTAATACTGACAAATGAACGAAGAGGCATCTTTCATCCAGATTGGCCTATTGGACTATCCCGGCGCGCAATTGGCTGCAATTTATGGATTGACTGACCTGTTTACTGCCGCCAACCGGTTCATCTCCAGGGAGCGCCATTTTCAGGTTACCCATTGGAAACCGAATGCGGCAGGCTTGGCTATGGATACCAATTCTCCTTTGGCGAAGCCTGTTGATCTGTCCTGCATCATCATTCCACCCAGCCTTGGCCAGGCACCGCCTCAAGATGCATCTGATCTTGTGGCAGGCTGGATCCGGCGCAACCATAAAGCGGGTGCCGTCGTTTGTTCCGTTTGCGCCGGGGCCTTTGTCCTGGCCTCAACCGGCCTGTTGCGCGGACGCACGATCACCACCCATTGGGCGCTCGATGCGCCATTTAATGCGCGTTTCCCGGATTCGAACCTGCAGACAGACCGCCTTCTCATCAACGATAATGACATCATCACCGCTGGCGGCATCATGGCCTGGACCGATCTTGGGCTGAAACTGATCGACCGTTTTGCCGGACCTTCGACCATGTTGTCGGTTGCCCGGCTGTTTCTCATTGATCCGGGCGGGCGTGAACAGAGTTATTACAGCATTTTCTCACCGGTTTTGAATCATGGTGACGAAGCCATATTAAAGGTCCAGCACTGCATGCAGTTGCGGTTTAACGAAAAACTGAACATCGACATCCTGTCGAACGTTGCCGGATTGAGTGAAAGAACCTTCCTGCGTCGGTTTCACAAGGCGACATCCCACAAACCCACCACTTACCTGCAATTGCTTCGGGTCGGAAAAGCCCGGGAAATGCTGGAACGCACAGCCCTGTCGTTCAACGAGATTGCCTGGAAGGTCGGCTACGAGGATGCGGCAGCCTTTCGAAAGATATTCTTCAGACAAATCGGTATCAATCCAAGCGAATACCGTCGGCGGTTCAGCTTTGCCAAAAGCCTCCGTCAGCATGCCTGATTTGCGAGCGGGGCCAGCCTGCTATTTATCGAGCAGATTGATGGCTTCGCGCAATTTGTGGATATGATAGGGAACGGCCCAATTATCGTTTGGTCCGGTGCGTACATTCATGTCCCAATATTTTGTGTGGGTGAAAAACGGTATGGAACCATTGGCCTTGCCCTCAAAATCCTGCTCCGGCAGGACGGGAATATCGAGGATGCCCTGAAGCCTTGCAACGGGTGTCGCCAGGTCGAAATGATCGGCAAGCGGTCCGGAGATGATATCGCCCCATAATACATTCTTGCTTTTCGAGTAGATATTGGTCCAGCGGGTGAAAGCAAAATGCGCGGCATGATGGGGATAGCGAAAATACTCGCCATTGGTTGAGCCCGCGCCAGGACGGTAGCTGAAGTGCTGATGACCGGTCTTCTGGTCCCATTCCATGGCCGGCGGACAGGTGGGCAGAATGCGTTTTTCCTGCTGTACACGCATATCGTCCTCGTCATGGGCGAGAAGAAATTCGGCATGCGTCAACGGCGATCCAAGGGTAATGAAATCACTGACGAGCCAGGGGCTGCCATCGGCCTTGAGCTCCTTCCAGGCAAGATTTTGCAAGCGGCGATATTCTTCGATATCCAGCGTTCCGGAATTCTCGATGGCATCCTGCAGCAGTTTTTCCAGCGCATGGCGGTGCGGTTGTTTTTTCCGGGTCGATTGCCCGCCCTTGTTGATATAATTGTTCACTCGGGCAAAACTGGCCTTGAGAATATCATAGGCAACCATTGTTCCCAGGGAATGCGATACGACGATGATCCGGTCGTAGTCCGTATCCCATTTGGGAAAGGGTTTCTTCGGGTCATGTTTCGACGGATCAAAATCACGCACCCCCATCAGGGTTTCCAGCAGATCAACACCCTTTTCGCGAATCTCCTGGCGTCGTGCCACATTGAGCGGCGAGGCTTTGACATAGCGCGCCACATCACCGAAATATTTCAACAGAAAAACATTGACGAACAGGCCCGCGGCCAGTGAGCCCACGGCGCCCAATATCGGCCAGATCCAGCTCCAGCACAGGCTGGAGGCATCGCAGGCGCTTTCGGCACATTGTCCGCTCATACATTGACGGATGTCGTCCATGGGCAACAGCGACCAGATCATCACCAGCACACCGATAATGGTCACCAGCCATAGCGCCAGCCAGGCCTTGAAAACATCCTTCGGCACGCTTTTGGGCGAGCGCCAGAGCAAGTCGCCAAACCAGGCCTTGAAGTGCTCCCAGGTCGTCCCGTGCATCAGATGCGCCCAGTAAAACTCGTAGAAATCCGTCTTGACGCCGTTCTTGGCAGACTCTGTGGTCAGACGGCGCAATTCATAGCTGCGGTTGCGTCGATCGGGTTTGCCCCAGACAGGGTTTTCCAGACGCTGCTGGCCATTGTTGGAATCAGGCCGGTTTCGCGGAATCAGGCTCTCATCGGTGACCCAGGTCGTATTCACAAATCCGCGCAAAGTGTCCATGGGCACCTGCTCGCCCATACCATGGATGACGACTACAGCCTGCCTGCCGTGTATTTCCTCTTTGGCACCGGGGCCAACACTTTTTTCAACTGTCGCCACACCAAGCCTCGTTCAATCAGTTTTCGCCAAGTAAATCTTGCAATAAAAATGGCGGAAAGGCAAAACGCCAATGCCTTGTCTTAGCACTCTTTTTCAAGCTGTTGCATATTTGTTAGGCAGTCCGACAGGAACGCCGGGCTCCCTGCCCGCTGAAAGCACCGCGCCATCCCGGCGAGCGCATCAATCCAATCCGGTCATCGGGCCCTTGTCTGGGGGCGGAAACTCTGAAACCATGCATCGAAACCAGTTGGGGCAAGGTCAAATCCCGATGTTCCACGATGCAGGCAAAACACCTCTGATCAAACTGCTTGCCGTCTTTATTGCGGTTGGGCTTTTTGCATACCCTTGCTCGGCTAGCGAACCCGTGCCTGTCACTGGCGACGCTCTCTTTCTGGGTTACGATCCCGATGCCGATGCGGGTGAAAACATCAGCGGCGCGATCTGTTTTGATGATCATCAATGCATCCTTGTTGCTGACGAGATGCTTGCCATTCAAAAAATCAGCCTTTTTGCCGCAGACGCGATGCCGACCTATCAGGCAGGCCCAACCTTTGGCCAGTTTTTCGGCGACCACTGCACGGATATCAGCAGGAAGAAGGCCTGTGACGAGGTTGATCTCGAGGCCATTGCCCGCAACGGGCGATACGTTCTCGTGACCGGCTCGATGGGAAACAAGAGAAAAAGCGGCAAGAGAGCCAAAGAACGATGGTTCCTTGCGCAGTTCCTGTTGAACACGAATGGCAAGCCGCACCAAGGCAGCCTTCAGGCGCAATCAAAAAGAGGTCTGTTGAAGCAACTGTTTGGCAAACATTCCATCCTTCAACCCTATCTGGAAAAGCCGTTGCAATGCGGCGGCTTGAATATCGAAGGGCTGGCGACGCTGGGTGACCAGATCTTTTTTGGCTTGCGCAGCCCCTCCGGGCGCGACGAGGGCCAGGCCTATGTGGTTCAGTCTCCTGACAGCATCCTCACCGCTCCAACAAAACAACAGGTGGAGCCAACCCATCTGCATGTTTTGAATTTCAAGGCTTCTGATGGAAAGCCGCTGCCCCATGTCGGCATCCGATCGCTTGAAACATTGGGAAACAGATTACTGATCGTCACAGCGGATGCCGGCGTCTCCAAACCCGGTTCCAGGAAGCGGCGCGACGATATGATAGCGCGCTGCGCATCTGTGCCGGAGGGCAAGAACCTTGAAAATATTGCAGGCGATGCACCTTTGACGCCACGCCTGTGGATCTGGGACCCGGCCAAGGGCAATGATCCAGTGGAAATCGCCCATCTGGAGGATCTCTACAGCGATGAAAAACTGGAAGGGATCGCAGTGCTTGGCAATCCGCCCTCCGACGCAGAAACCGTCGACCTTTTGCTCGTCATTGACGGACAGAAGGACGTTCCACCTCTGGCTCTACTGCGCGGTGTTCCTGTTCCGCCTTAGATGTGCGTTGGACCAAAAGCATGTCCTGATCACAACAGACAGTTTAATTCGTGCAGTAGTTCTTGATTGCATCATCGATATTCTTTTCAAGCGTGGCAATGCGCGCGTGGTAAAGTTTGGCAAGGCAACCGGAATTGGAGCCGCAGTCGCCGCGTGATTTCAAAAACGCTTCCGCTTCATCGTGGCGGTTGCCACTGGCGCCCATCAAGAGCGGCATGGCCCTGTAGCCGTACCAAAGTCCAGCCATTTGCGAATCGAGAGATGACAATGTCGGATTTGCACAAATCGCCAATTCATCATTCGTTGTCGCCTTGGAGCAATTGAAACTTGCCGATTGAGCCGGGGTGATGACAAACGGGGCCACAATAAAACTTGCAGCGAAAAAGGCCGTGGTCAGACATGCATGGATCGTCTTCATGATATTCTCCGGTCATTGTTGGTGGAACCACGATTTGAAAATCCAGAGCTTCAGAAGCCTTCGTTTTCTTCGCAATCGACGCCGTATTCGCGGCCATCCCACTGGATAAAACATTGGGTTTCAGCGGCAGCCTCTTCCTCAACCTTGCCACCGCAGGCTTTTGGAATGACGACCATGATCAGCAATGCCAGAACGCTGGCGGTAAAGCCATTTTGCCATCCTGCGTTCCGCACTTTGAAACCCTTTCAGAACGATCAAAGCTTTTGCCATCGAGGCGAAGAACCCGGAGCAAGTGTCTCGCAAATTTTTCCTCTTTGCAACATCTCCGCGTTGACCCATGAAACGGTCTCACAACGGTCGGGCTCTTGCAGGCCAGCATAAAACCCGGATATCCATCGCGCCCCTGCGCAGCGCTCACTCTCAATCAGCAAGGGCGGGGTCAGTCAGCAAGGGCGCGTGTCATGCAGACACTGAAGGGATCGGCAAAATAGTCTGCAAACGGCGCACATGTGTCAAAACCGAAGCGCTGATAGAGCTTGCGCGCCGGCGCAAAGTCTTCCGTCACGCCGGTTTCAAGGCTCAGCCTCTGGTATCCACGCAATCGCGCCTCACCAATGATCCGTGTCAAAAGCGCAGCGGCAACACCCCTGCCACGGGCAGCCTTTGCTGTATGCATCGATTTGATCTCGCCATGCGTTGAATCAAGTTCCTTCAAGGCGCCACAGCCCAAAAGTCGGTCCCCGTCCCAGGCTGTCCAGAACGATATATGCGGCGCTCTCAAGGCTTCCAGATCGAGCGCATGGACACTCCCGGGAGGTGACACCGCCCTGGCAAAATCCAGATGAATATTCAGCAGTTCTGCAATCTCCGGTCCGCGCAGATCGTCCAGACGAATATCCATCCCAAGCCTCTGAATCAGTTGGATAATGGCTCATATGAGCAATGCCTGAATATCATAGGGA
>JARGOF010000041.1 GCA_029212415.1 Rhizobiaceae bacterium
ACTCTATGGCTATTCAGCGGCATGGTTGTTGATCGGTATCGCGACGCTTGCAGCCGGTATTTTCAGCGGAACACGGGTGTTGCGGCAATTGTCCGCATTCATCATTCTCGTGGTCGTTGTCAAAGTCTTCGTCATCGACATGGCCAGCCTGACAGGGTTTTTGCGCGCCATATCCTTTATTGGTCTGGGTATCGTTCTTGTCGCTATTGGGCTGGTCTACCAGCGTCTGCTGCGGCGGCAGCGCTAAAGTCTGTTAACCGCCGATGGCCTCTTCATATTCACTGGACAGGGCGAGCCATTGCTCTTCCGCCTGCGCCAGTTCTTTTGCAACATCGCCGCGTTTGAAGGCAATTTCGGCACTCTGGTCGGGTGTCAGGCCAAGTGTGTCAGCATCGGACAATTTGGCATCAAGACGTTGAATCTCTTTGGCAAGTTTTGCCGTCAAGGATTCGAATTCATTGATCTTTTTCTTCAGCGGTGCAAATTCCTTGCGCCGTTCTGCCGCCACACGGCGCTGTTCGACCTTGGATAGTTTCGCCTCAGCCTTCTTCTGCCGATTGGCTGCGCGCGTACCACCGATGATGAAGGAACGATAATCATCCAGATCGCCGTCATAATTGGACACGGTGCCATCGCGTACCAGCCAAAGGCGGTCTACGGTGGCGGCAATGAGATGCTGATCATGGGAAATCAGAATGACGGCTCCGTCAAACGCGTTGAGCGCATCAATCAGGGCTGCACGACTGTCGATGTCCAGATGGTTTGTCGGCTCATCAAGGATCAGCAGATTGGGTTTGTTGAAGGTGGCAAGCCCCATCAACAGGCGGGCTTTTTCGCCGCCGGACAGGTCGCGTGCCGCCGTTCCCATTTTCTCAGTGGAAAGACCCATTTGCGCAACGCGCGCGCGCACCTTGCCCTCTGTCGCGTCGGGCATCAGTTCACGCACATGCTGCACTGCGCTCTCGTCCGGCTTCAGATCATCAAGCTGGTGTTGGGCGAAATAGCCAATCTTCATATTGGGTGCGCGGGTCATCCCGCCGATTTCCGGCAGGAGTTTACCCGAAAGCAGCTTTGCAAAGGTCGATTTGCCATTGCCGTTGGAACCCAGCAGCGCGATCCGGTCGTCATTGTCGATGCGCAGGTCAAGATTTTTCAGGATAGGTGCGCCCGGCGTATAGCCGACATCTGCGTGTTCCAGAACGATAATGGGCGAGGCGGCCTGTTTGTCCGGTGTGGGGAAGTGAAACCCCAGGACATGATCTTCCACCACGGCGGAGATGCTGCCCATGCGTTCCAGCGCCTTGATCCGTGATTGGGCCTGGCGTGCCTTGGAAGCCTTGTAGCGAAACCGCTCGACAAATTCTTCCATGTGTTTGCGCGAAGCAATCTGCTTGGTGCGCATCTTTGTCTGGAGTTCGCGCGCTTCGGCACGCTGTTTTTCAAACTGATCGAATGAACCGCGATAGAAGGCCAGCTTCTGCTGATCCAGATGAACAATCGAATTGACCGCCTTGTTGAGAAGATCGCGGTCATGGCTGATGATGATCACCGTATAGGGATAACGCCGCACATAGTCTTCAAGCCACAGTGTGCCTTCCAGATCGAGGTAGTTGGTGGGCTCATCAAGCAGCAAGAGGTCCGGTTGTGAAAACAGCACAGCAGCCAGCGCCACACGCATGCGCCAGCCACCGGAAAAGCTCGATGCCGGGCGCTGTTGCGCATCATTGTCAAAGCCAAGGCCCGACAGGATGCTGGCTGCGCGTGCTTCTGCGGAATGCGCATCGATATCGGTCAGCCGTGTCTGAATATCGGCAATCCGGTGTGGATCCGTTGCCGTTTCAGCTTCCTGCATCAGCGACATTCTTTCGGTGTCGGCCTTCAACACGATTTCGATCAACGGCTCTTCGGTTCCCGGAGCTTCCTGGGCCACCTGGCCCATGCGGCAATTCCTGGGAATCTTCACGGATCCGGTTTCCGGAGACAATTCCCCGGTGATGATACGGAAGAGCGTCGATTTGCCCGCGCCATTGCGCCCGACGAAACCCGCCTTGGTTCCCTCAGGCAAAGTCACAGACGCATGGTCAATCAAAAGACGCCCGGCAATGCGGGCTGAAAGGTCAGTAAGTACAAGCATGGGGGCTTATTGTCTTGTGCAGCGCGGGAACGCAAGAAGAAATTGATCCATGCGCGCTATTTCGGGATGCGAGCGGCATTGCAGCGAGCACCAATCGTGGCTCTTGACGCAAATCATCCCCTATTCATCGACGAGATTGCTTCTTGAACTGGTTCGATAATCCGGCAATATGCCCATTCACCAAAAGCATGACCAAGAATGGGGACAAATGAATGGCACGAATCCTGTATGAGTTGACCGGAGCAGATCAATCACGGCCTTTCAGCCCCCATTGCTGGAAAGCGGTGCTGTCTTTGGCCCACAAGGGTCTGGATTTTGACCGGTCACCCGTTCCATTCACTTCTGTGCCCCTGGTCGAAAACAATTTTGGCAAGATCGTGCCCATTTTGCGCGACGGAGATCGAATTGTGGCCGATTCATTCGACATTGCGCTTTATCTTGATGAGGCATACCCGGACCGTCCCTCCCTGTTTGGAGGTGAAAGCGGTGCGGCTCTGGCGCGTTTCATCGAGGCCTGGACCACCACCCAGATCCATACGGTTCTGGGTGGTCATTTGCTGCTTGATATTCACGCCATGCTTGCGCCGCAGGATCAGGACTATTTCCGCACATCACGCGAAAGCCGTTTCGGCAAGCCGCTTGAAGAGGTGGTCAAGGCCAGTGCGGAAAACGTCAAAAGCTTTTCTACCCGCCTGGAACCCCTTCGCCTGATGCTCAAGCGTCAGCCGTTCATCGGCGGTGAGGGGCCATTGTTTGCCGATTACATCGTGTTTGGCGCATTCCAGTGGGCGCGGGTCTGTACCGACGAGCAATTGCTGGAATCGGGTGATCCGGTGGCGGACTGGTTTGATCGCTGTCTTGACCTGCATGGGGGCGTTGGGCGTTCAATCGTGTCCGCTGCCTGATTGGGCAATTCGGCCAAGCCAATGGCTCGGCCATTGTGCACATTGCCGCTCTGCGATGGCGTCGGCACTTGTCTTGCGTGCCGGGCAAGGCTATAGAGCGCGCAAATCTCCCCGCAAACAAATGCAAGGAATACGGATCATGGCGATCGAACGCACATTTTCGATGATCAAACCAGACGCGACAAAGCGCAACCTGACCGGCGCAATCACCAAAATGCTCGAAGAGGCAGGCCTGCGGGTTATTGCTTCCCGTCGCGTATGGATGAGCCTTCGCGAAGCAGAAGGCTTTTATGCTGTTCACAAGGAACGGCCTTTCTTTGGTGAATTGACAGAATTCATGGCCTCCGGCCCGACAATCGTTCAGGTTCTTGAAGGCGAAGACGCCATCGCCAAGAACCGCGAAATCATGGGTGCGACCAATCCGGCAGATGCCGCAGAAGGCACGATCCGCAAAGCCCATGCCTTGTCCATTGGTGAAAACTCCGTGCATGGCTCCGATGCGCCGGAAACCGCAGCCGAAGAAATCGCCTATTGGTTCTCGAGCACAGAAATTGTTGGCTGATTAACAATCAGATCTGCAAATGAAAAAGGCCGTCGCCTCTTAGAGTGCGGCGGCTTTTTGTATTCGGCCACACCACGCTATTTCTCACCCGACACAAGACCCTGGCCGGGGCCACAATCCTGGCGATGCTTTGGTGCATAAGTGCAACACAGCGGCACCAACATCCGTTTTGGGTGATCCATTAAACACCTCCTTACGTATTCATGTTTAGATGCCCGCCAACAAGATTATTTTTCGGAGCCGCACGCATGATTAAAACGCGCCTTTTAGGACTTCTTGCGGTTTCCGCACTCGCTTTCCCCACGCTTCTTCCTGCCAACGCCGCAGACGGTGACTATCAGGACAACGCAACTTCACTGCCCGATAAACAATATGTTGTGAGGGTCGGCGTCGGTGGATTGATGAAATCCAAATATCCGGGGTCTGGTGACTATCTGTTATCTCCCTCTCCGATTTTTGATGTGCAGCGTTTGTATTTGCCCGGCCTTGGTCAGGTCGTGGATGGAAGCGTCAAGACACGCGGCATTGATATCTATCCTTCATTCTCATTCAACGGAGAGCGCGAGGCGTCTGATTCAGTCGACCTGACCGGTACACAAACCATTGATTGGGCTGCGGAACTTGGCTTGGGAATCGGATACCGTCACGACTGGCTAAGGGGATTTGCAGAGGTTCGCCAGGGTTTCGGTGGCCACGATGGCCAGGTGGCGACCCTCGGCCTGGATCTGATATCACAGCCCACAGAGCGGCTTGAACTTGTTTGGGGCCCGCGTGTCGACTGGGGTTCTGACGCCTATATGGACACCTATTTCGGCGTGACCGCTGCAGAAGCGGCCGCTTCCGGTGGAAGACTTACAGCCTATGACCCAAGCTCCGGCGTGACGTCTCTGGGTGTCGAGGTCAAGGCAAACTACGCCTATACCGAAAAGTCCACACTGCATCTGCGCGCCGGCTGGGATCGTTTTGTCGGCGATGCAGCTGATAGTCCGATTGTAACGTCCGGAAGCGAGAATCAATTCTCGGTAGGGGCGGGCGTCAGCTATCGTTTCGACTTCAATCTGTTTTGATAGGGATAGTGTAGCCAGGCCTGATGTTCATTTTTATGGCCGGTATGGGCTGCGCACAACCGGATCGTATGTCGATTGTAGATTGGCAGCGTGCATTTTGAAAAAGGATCTGTTCCGATGGCAAAGAAGGTCATGTTGGTCGGCTGGCATCCGAGCGTTGTAAATTACGACAAATGGCCGGGACTGACGCCCGAAAAGCTGGAAGCCGCTCTGAGAGCAGACGAGAAGAAGCTGAATGATCTGGGCTATGATGCAGAGATCGGCTTCATCTACAGCGGAGAAACGGCAACGGAACAATTGGAAAAAACCCTGAAAGAGAACGCCTATGATGTCGTTCTCATCGGGGCGGGTGTCCGAAAGGACGACGATCATTTCCTGGTCTTTGAAAAGCTCGTCAACATTGTCCACGAACATGCGCCCAAAGCGCGTATTGCCTTCAATACAGGCCCGACAGATTCAGACGTTGCCGTTCAAAGATGGGCGAGATTCAAACCCGATAGAACAATGGGGCAGGTTGCCGGGTTTTAAGTCGTTTTGAATGGCTTTAGGCCCGGATAGTCTTCATCTCATCAAACGCGCGTGGCAAGATCAGCGCCAACGCTCCAGCGCTGTCTGATCAGCATCCCTGGCGTCGACCCAGGAGCCAATCTTGCCGTCGCGGCGTATTTCGCGCTTCCAGAAGGGTGCCTTTGATTTCAGGAAATCCATCAGGAATGACGCCGCCTCGAATGCCGCACTGCGGTGTTTGGATGCGGTAACGACCAGCACGATATTTTCACCTGGAACAATCTTGCCGAAGCGGTGGATGAGGGTCACGCCATCCAGTGGCCAGCGCTGCAGCGCTTCACTGGCAATGCGCTGCATTTCCAGTTCTGCCATACCCGGATAATGTTCCAGTTCCAATGCTGCCAAGGTCCCGTTGTCATCGCGACACAGTCCGGTGAAGGTGACGACTGCGCCGATATCACAATTGGCACTGGCCAGGGCATCAATCTCCGTCTGCAGATCGAAGTCGTCGGCCTGAACCTGGGTCTTGATAGGCAGGGTCATGTCAGCCACCGGTCATGGGTGGAAACAGGGCGATTTCTCTGGCGTCCCCGATCAGGTCACTGTGCTGGCAATGTTCCTGATTGATCGCAACATGGATCACCTCAGGAACCTCAAGCGCCACCGCATAACCTTCGCCGCGTTGCTTCAGATGATCCAGCAGATCGGCAATTGTGCGCACGCTGTCCGGCAGATCGATATCTTCCTCGCTCTTGCCGATACGTTCCCTGACCCAGGCAAAATAAACCAGTTTGACCATCATGCATCCACCACGTGTTTGAGCCCGGCGCGGAAATAATCATAGCCGGTATACATGGTGATCACCGCAGCGACCCACAGAAGAATGATGCCCAGTTCCGTTGTATAGGGAATGATCTTGTCACCGGCCGGTCCGGCAAGCAAAAAGCCGATGGCGATCATCTGCAGGGTTGTCTTCCACTTGGCAAGCCAGGTGACCGGCACGGATACTTTCAGCATGGCGAGATATTCGCGCAGCCCGGACACCAGAATTTCGCGGCACAGAATGATGATGGCGGCCCAGATGCTCCAGCCGGCGATCGTGCCTGCTGCTGCAAGCAGCAACAGAATGGATGAAACAAGCAATTTGTCAGCGATCGGGTCCAGCATCCGGCCGATATTGGATGTCTGGTTCCAGATACGGGCCAGGTAGCCATCAAAAAAGTCTGTTATGGAGGCAATGACATAGATGCCAAGCGCACTCCAGCGCGCCAGGTCCGAGCCATGCAGTCGGCCTTCGACAAAAAAGCACAGCACGATCAATGGGACGGCGACGATGCGCGCATAGGTCAGTAGATTGGGAATATTATAGGTCTGCGATGCCATTTGGCTCCATCCAGTCTGATCTTTGCCCATACAAATAGGCGATCTGTCCATGCGTCAACAATCAATCCGCAGAATTTGCGGGTGCTCCTGAATAGTTTCTCCAAAAACCCTGAGTTTCACGGGTTTCAGATATCCTCATTTGCCTCGCTCGTCATGGAAATGATCATAGACCAATTGCGCCATCGCTTCCGAGATTCCATCCACAGCGACAAGATCGTCAAGGCCTGCCCGAGACACGGCCTTGGCTGTTCCGAAATGGTGCAGCAATGCTCTTTTTCGCGATGGACCGATACCGGCGATCTCATCGAGCGGGTTGCTGACAAATTCCTTTTTGCGCCGTGCCCTGTGGGTGCCGATGGCAAAGCGGTGGGCTTCATCGCGCATGCGCTGAATGAAATAGAGCACCGGATCGCGTGGCGGCAGGGTGAAGGGGCTATGGCCTGCACGGAAAAACCGTTCCCGCCCGGCATCGCGATCAATGCCCTTGGCGACACCGATTACCGTCACGCTGTCAGTCAGTTCAAGTTCTGCGAGGACGGAATTGACCGCAGACAATTGCCCCTGGCCACCATCAATCAGCAAGACATCCGGCCAATTTGGCACAGCCGTATCGGCAATGGGCAAATTTCCATCGCCGCCTTCCGCAGCCTCTGGTTCCGGTTTTCCATATTCCTTGACCAACCGTGAAAAGCGGCGATGGATCACCTCGCGCATCATGCCCGGATCATCGCCTGGCGTGATGTCCTTGGATTTGATGTTGAATTTACGATACTGGTTTTTTGCAAAGCCTTCCGGCCCGGCAACGATCATGCCGCCGACCGCATTGGTCCCCATGATATGAGAATTGTCATAGACCTCAATTCTTCTGGGCGGGCTTTCCAGTTTGAACACTTCGGCAAAGCCCTTGAGCAGGCTGGCCTGGGTCGAGGTTTCGGCCAGCCGGCGATTGTGCGCATCCTTGGCATTGGCGCAGGCGTGATCCATCAGATCGCGTTTTTCTCCGCGTTTGGGCGCAAGGATCGTCACCTTGTAGCCGGCGCGCAAAGACAGTGCCTCAGCCAGCAGGTCCTGTTCAGGAATGGATTCCGATAGCAGGATTTGCCGGGGGCAGGGCTTGTCGTCATAGAATTGCGACAGGAAGGGCCCCAGAATTTCCGAGGAAGACAGGGATGTATCGGCCTTGGGGAAATAGGCGCGGTTTCCCCAGTTCTGTCCCGTGCGGAAAAAGAAAACCTGTATGCAACTCATGCCGCCTTCCAGATGGACGGCAAAAACATCCGCCTCCTCGACGGTTTGCGGATTGATGCCCTGATGGCTTTGCACATGGGATAGCGCCGACAAACGGTCGCGGTATATGGCAGCGCGCTCAAAATCCAGCGAATCTGCAGCTTCCTGCATGGCGATCGACATGCTCGATTTGACTTTCTGGCTTTTGCCGGACAGAAAGTTTTTTGCTTCCTCGACCATTGCCGCATAGGCCTCCTCGCTGACCTCTCCGGTGCAGGGCGCAGCGCAGCGTTTGATCTGGTGCAGGAGGCAGGGGCGTGTACGGCTGTCGAAGACTGAATCAGTACAGGTGCGCAGCAGGAAGGCGCGCTGCAGCGAGTTGATCGTGCGATCTACCGATTGGGCGGAAGCAAAGGGGCCGAAATAGGAGCCCTTGCGCGAACGTGCCCCCCGGTGCTTGTAAATGCCCGGCGCCGCGTTTTCTTCACTGAGCAATATATAGGGAAACGACTTGTCGTCGCGCAGCAACACATTGTAGCGCGGACGCAGCCGCTTGATCAGATTGGCCTCGAGCAGAAGGGCCTCTGTTTCCGTGCGGGTGGTTATGAATTCCATATGGGTCGTTGAGCGCACCATATTGGCAATGCGGTTTGTATGGCCGCGACCCTGGGCATAATTGGCGACCCTTTTTTTCAGGCTGCGCGCTTTGCCGACATAGAGAACATCGCCGCTCTCATTGAACATCCGGTAGACGCCAGGGGCATTCGGCAGATTCTTGACAAAGGCCGATATCAGGTCGGCGCCCTTCAATCCCGCGTGAACGCGTCCGGCATCCTCCCAACCTTCGAACTGCTTGGATTGATCGCCGGCAGCAGCTTTTGTTGTTGCCGGGCTAATATCAGAGGTTGATTGTGCGTCCTTTGTCATTCATTTTTCCGGATCAAATGGCACTGTATTATGTGATGCGATCGTTAGGCGCTGTCAAATATGTCAGACCTTCCATTGTGATGGTGCGTGCCCGGTTTGCGGAAATGCCACCACCCGTGTGGCTAAAGCACCAGGACGATATACAAGCAATACAGCGCCAGCATGATGATCCCGCCGACGCGTGTAATCGGGCGTGAACACATGGAAAGAATAACCACCAGCGCCGTTGTGGCGGCCATGACCCACATGTCAAAATTGGCAATGCGCTCAGGAACAAACAGCGGATGCAGCACGCTGGTAATGCCCAATATGGCCGCAATGTTGAAAATATTGGAGCCGACGACATTGCCGATGGCGACAGCCCCGTTGCCGCGCCAGGCTGCCATCACAGTGGTGACCAATTCCGGAAGAGATGTTCCAATCGCCACAATGGTCAAGCCGATGATTGTCTCGGACACGCCAAAAACGCGGGCGATGTCAACGGCGCCGTGGACGGTCAGAGACGCGCCGATTGGCAGACCGATAACTCCGAAAAGAAGACAGGCCGCTATGCGCGAATTCTCTGTGGGGACATCATCGATCTCATCCTTGTAGTCACTGTAGGCATTCTGTGTAGCCCGGTCGCGGTGGGCTCTTTTGAATTGCCAGGCAAGGAACACACCCAACACGGCCAGAAGAATCAATCCGTCGACATGGGTCAGCGAACCGGTGCCCATCATCACCATCAGCAGGAGCGTCAAAACAGACATGATGGCCAGACTGAAGCCGATCCCGCTTTCCTTGCATATGATCGGACTGATCAGCGCCGGAGCACCCAGCACCAGCAAGACATTGGCAATGTTGGAGCCGACAATATTGCCCAGCGCGATGCCATAGACACCGTCAAACGCCGCTTTGAGGGAAACGAACAGTTCCGGTGCGGAGGTGCCAAAGGCAACAATTGTCAGGCCGATGATAAGCGGACTGATTTTCAGCTTCTCAGCCAAAGCCACGGCTCCGCGCACCAGGTAGTCGCCAGCAAACAGCAGGAGGATCAATCCGGCTATCAATATGAGGAAGCTGATTATGAGCACAAGGGATTCCGGGTTCTGGTGATGGCACTAGCAGTCATGTGTCGGGTCTCTTGCATATAGGTACAGGCTTGCGAAACACAATGCCGCGCATGCTGGCTGTGCCATTCAATGTCCGTGTTTTTTTGCGATCAGCCTGTGGATTTGAACGCGTCGTACTCGGGAAAAAACTTCACGAATTTGTTCGGCCAGCTTTTCAGTTTGGGACGTCCACGCTCCCACTTGCCGTCAAAGCGCAGAGCCAGGTAGCTGATCATGGCCGCCAGTGCAAAATGACCGCCATTGAGGTTTTTGGTCGTGCGGGGAAGGTTTTCATTGAGGTGGTCAAGGCCGCGTTCAACCTTGGACCACTGGGAGTCGAGCCAGGGTTGATACACTTTCTCTTCAGGGCGAAACCGCCTCTCGTACATCATGGCAAGAAGACAATCGGTGATACCATCGCTGAGTGCTTCGAGAACCTCTGCCTCGGTGCGCTTGGCGGCGTTGCGCGGATAGAGTTTCTTGCCGCCTTTGCGATCGAGAAACTGCATGATGGCCCTGCTGTCGAAAACCACTGTGCCATCATCATCGATCAACGTGGGTATTTTTCCCAGCGGATTATGATTGATCAATATTTCGGGGTTTTCGCCGGTGTTGACCAGGACGGAATCACAGGGAAGCGCACAATAATGCGCTGCCATGCGCACTTTGGCAGAATAGGGTGATGCCGGTGAGTAGAGGATTTTCATGTCATGTTCCTTCAAAAGTCTGGCAATAATTCGGTATCTGATTGTCTGTTCAACGTCCGCGTTGTGGTGGCATCGCAATCTGCTTGCTCCTGCATGACCGTCTGTCGACTTCCGGGCATGTGCGAAATTCCAGATTCGTCGTCATGCAAATGCGCACTTCGCGCAATCGGCGCTGATCGCATGTCACGGCAACACCCGTTGCATCAAGGCCGGGATTGTCTTTCATGAATGCCCGCTCGATTTCAAGCGGTGAAACCATGCGGTATTGCCCGGCATCGGGTTGCACGTCCGGGATCGTAATGTGGTCGCGGGCAGCAGCCACAGTCTCGAAGTAGTCTTGCTGAGACAGGCCGGAGCAGGTGCCGTGTTTTTTCCACTGGTGGCGAATGAGACCTACGCTGGGCATGATGGTGCGCATTTCTTCTTCGATCTTCCGGTCGACGCGCCCATCATCATTTGCGCAGAATTCCGGATAACCCTTTTCGAATTGCGGCCACAGCCCGTGGACGATAAATCCATAGGGCCTCGACGTATTGCACTGTTGTCTATTGGCGTTTTCCCCTTCGGCGGCACAGTAACTTGGTGACCATGAAAGGGCCAGAACATAAAAATCAAAACCTGTGCCACGCGCTGACGCTTGCGTGCCGGACGGTGTTGATGGCTCGCACGCACTCAAAACAAAGAGTGCTGCTACGAGCAAAATGCGGGCGTATGAGGACGGCATGGGAGCGTCCGGCTATCGCACGGACCTGCAGTAGGCACCATTGACGTGCCAGGGATCGAGACCGGAGATGCAATATTCGACATTGTCTCCGATGCCGGCAAAACCCTGACCGCTTTCGATCAGAAACCACAGGGTGCGTGTGCGCCCGTCATTCATCGTAACCTTGCCGTGGCAATAGCGCCGCGCTGTGCGTACAGTGTGGCTTGCAGGTGTATATTTGTTCTGGTGGATGTCGTGATATTGGTCAACAGCCAGGCCCCGACGGATCACGTTGCGATCCGCGATGGAAAACCGGTGCGATATCGCCCGCAACACCACAGGACTATCGCATGAATTGATTCCTGCCAGCAAAAAGGCATTGGCCGGTTGCACGGAAACAGTCAAAGTGGCTGAAACGATCGCTGCCGCAAAGACAGCGGCACGCAGAAAAATGTTGCAGATCATAGTTGGCCCCCGAGAGCTCAATCGGCGCATTTCCATGGGCCGGAAAACGAAAATCGCATTTCACCGTTGAGGATGATCATCCAACGGCCCGGCGTCAAGCCTCGCCCCGCGAAAATGGGCTATTTTCGACCTGCGTTGCTTTCTCTTGCGACCCAGAACAGCCTGTGGCTTGCGCCCGATGATTGCTTCAGGCAATCCTGCAAAGTGGGCAGCAGTACCTTGAGTTCGTTTTCAAGTGTATAGGGCGGGTTGACGATGATGAGGCCTGAGCCGCAAAGCCCCTTGGTCTCCTGTTGTCCCGTGACACTCAGTTCGGCACACAGGATATTGGGTATCTCCAGCGCGGTAAGCTTCATGTAGAAGTCTACCAGCGGTGCGCCGGCTTTGATCGGATACCAAAGACAGTAAATACCCGAACGCCAGCGCTGATGCGCCCGCGCCAGACCATCGACCAGGCGGTCATATTCCCCCTCTTCTTCAAAGGCCGGGTCAACCAGCACAAGGCCACGTTTTTCCTTCGGGGGCAGGTGGGCACCCAGCGCCAACCAGCCATCAAGTGCGATCACCCGGGTCTGAAAATCGCCCTCAAACAGCCGTTTGAGGCGTTCACCGTCCCGTTGATGCAGCTCGATGGCCGACAGTCGGTCCTGTTTGCGCAAAAGGCTGCGCACCAGTTTGGGTGAGCCAGGATAACAGGTGATTTCACCATCACCGTTGAGCGCCCGAACGACCGAAAGATAGGGCTGCAACAAGGCGCTGACTTCAGCAGGGAAGTCGGCTTTCAAAACAAGGTCGATGCCTGTTTTCCATTCACCGGTCTTCTGGGCCTCGACGGACTTCAGATCATAGAGGCCGATGCCCGCATGGGTATCGATGACCCGAAAGGCCCGTTCCTTCTTTTGCAGATAGGCAACGATCCGCGCAAGCACGGCATGCTTGAGTACATCTGCAAAACTTCCCGCATGATAAATATGTCTGTAGTTCACTTCGATCCTCGCTCATACTCAGGATTTCGTAGTATAGGGTGCATAGCATGTTTGCAAAGCAGGAAGCCGATGAACCAGTTGAAACCCATTCGCACAGGATACACAGCCTGTCCGCACGATTGTCCCTCCACCTGCGCGCTTGAGGTTGAAATACTGGATGAGCGCACGATAGGGCGCGTCCGTGGCTCGCGCGAAAACACCTATACGGCCGGTGTCATCTGCGCGAAAGTTGCACGCTACGCCGAGCGCGTGCATCACCCTGACCGGCTGCTGAAGCCGCAGCGAAGAGTGGGCGGAAAGGGCGATAACAACTGGCAGGATATATCCTGGGAGGATGCCCTCGATCTGAGCGCCGAGGCTTTTTTGAAAGCGGAACAGCAATGGGGCGCTGAAACAATATGGCCCTATTATTTTGCCGGCACGATGGGGCTGGTGCAGCGCGACTCGATCCACAGATTGCGCCATGCCCGCAACTATTCGGGACAATTCGACAGCATTTGCACCAATTCCGCATGGACTGGGTTTTTCATGGGCACCGGCTCGATGACCGGACCCGATCCAAGAGAGATGGCCAAGTCGGATTGTGTTGTGATCTGGGGAACCAATGCGGTGGCCACACAGGTCAATGTCATGACCCATGCCATCCAGGCACGAAAGGATCGCGGCGCAAAAATCGTTGTTGTCGATGTCTATGACAATCCCACTGCCAAGCAAGCCGATCTGAAACTGATTCTGCGCCCCGGCACCGATGGTGCGCTGGCATGCGCCGTGATGCATGTTCTGTTCAGGGACAATCTGGCGGACCGCGATTTCATGCAGCGTTACACGGATGATCCTGTCGGCCTTGAGAATCATCTGCGGTCAAAAACCCCTGAATGGGCATCCGAGATTACCGGCCTGGGTATCGAGGAGATCGAAAATTTTGCACGGCTCGTGGGAGAAACGAACCGGACCTTTTTTCGTTTGGGATACGGTTTTGCGCGGCAACGCAATGGTGCCATCAACATGCACGCCGCATCCTGCATTGCCAGTGTCACCGGCGCCTGGAAATATGAGGGCGGCGGAGCCTTTCATTCCAATTCGGGTATTTTTGGTCTCGACAAGTCCGAAATCACCGGCGCATCCATGCGTGATGAAAGCGTGCGTCACCTCGATCAATCACAAATCGGTCGGGTTCTGACCGGGGATGCGGAGGCTTTGCGTCATGGCGTGCCGGTAACGGCGCTGCTTGTGCAAAATACCAATCCGGTCAATGTCGCCCCCGAACAAAGACTGGTAAAACAGGGCTTCGCGCGGGAGGACCTGTTTACCGTGGTGCATGAGCAATTCATGACTGAAACGGCGCAGATGGCCGATATCGTTCTGCCGGCCACGATGTTTCTGGAACATGACGATATTTATCGCGGAGGCGGCAACCAATATATCCTTCTGGGGCCAAAGCAGATCGAACCACCAGAGGGGCCAAGGCAAAATCTCTTTGTCATCAACGAACTGGCGCGTCGTCTGGGTGTCGGTGACAAACCCGGTTTTGATCTGACCGCCAACCAGTTGATTGACCGCATGCTGAAAACCTCCGGACGTGGTGATCTGGAAAGTCTGCGGGAAAATCGCTGGATTGATTGCCAGTCGGATTTCGACACAGCGCATTTCATCAATGGGTTTGCCTGGCCGGACGGCAAGTTTCGCTTCCGACCACAGTGGACACAATCGGCAGCGCCCAATCGACCGCCCGAATCCATGGGGCCACAGGGGCCCTACGGCCAATTGCCGCAATTCCCCGATCATGTGTCCCTGATCGAAGAGGCTGATGAGAAACATCCGTTCCGCCTGGCAACCAGCCCGGCCCGCACATTTCTCAACTCAAGTTTTTCAGAGACTGAATCCTCCCGCAAGAAAGAAGTCCGCCCGCAAGTCATGATCCACCGTGAGGATGCCGAAGCACTGGGCATTTCAGATGGCGACCTGGTTCGGATGGGTAATGAGCGTGGACAGGTGCGCTTGCACGCCAGACTGGTTGATGGTGTCAAACGCGGCGTTCTGATTTCGGAAGGCCTGTGGCCAAACCACAGCTTTATCGATGGCGAAGGCATCAATGTTCTGACCGGCGCTGATTGCATCGCGCCCTATGGCGGTGCAGCCTTCCATGACAATCACGTCTGGTTGGAGCTCTGAGCGACCGGATATCATATTGATGACTGCCGAGAGGGGGTGCTGACAGCCAATACGCAAAATGTGTTGCAAATCGATAGCCCCGTGGGAAAACACACCAATGCATAATAATTATTCGCGCATCGGTGCCAAATTCTCATTTGTCGGGCGCCCGTGACACACTCTAGAGATTTCCCATGTGGAAATTTGCGGGTTGGAAGTGCAATGGCGTTTTTTGAACAGGATGGAGAGCGGATCTATTTCGTGGAGCACGGCTCCGGCAAGCCCATCATTTTTTTGCATGGCATCACCAATTCAGGGCGCGCCTGGCTCAATCAGATTCCCGTCTTCGCAAAGGCCGGATACAGGGTCATCGTACCCGATCTGATGGGGCATGGCAGTTCGTCACCGGCAACAAAAGTGACAAGCCCGCGCGATATTGCGCGCACGATCATCGCTTTGCTGGATTTTCTGGGCGTTGAAAAGGCAGATTGCTGTGGCCTCTCGCTCGGCGGTGCTGTCGCGTTGGAAGCCGCCCTCATGCGCCCCCAATTGTTTGATCGTCTCATCATATCCAACAGCTTTGTCAGCACGGCTTCGCGTGAACTCCAGCAGATGGCCGAAGGCTGGAAGGAGACATTTCGGAAGCAGGACGGGCCGTTGCTTCGTCTGGAGGGGACTTGGCCCGTGCTTGTCAGTCAGAAATTCCGGCAATCCGATAGGGGGCTTTCGACGTTCCTGATCTGGCATGCGCAGGCTGCCAGGGCTGACGGCGAATCCTATTGTTTCGTCACCGATGGGCTGGCGCACTATAATCTGTCGGGCAAGCTTTCAGCTTTGCAGCAGCCGACGCTGGTAATTTCAAGCTCCAACGACAAGATTTCACCGCTTTCGAACAGCACTGATCTTGCCGAACAAATACCCCAGAGTGAACATGTCACGATTGAGGGATCGGAACATATTTCCAATGTGGACAGTGCCGCCCTGTTTAATCAGATCGTCCTGGATTTCCTGTCATCAAAGGCTTGATCGGGCCTGAGTTGATTGGGAATGACCTGATCCACAATGACTTGATCTGAACGGTGTGCACTAACCGATTGCACGCCAAGGGTGCGGCCATTCAGGCTGGCACATTGTTTGCGTCGATTTCGGCGCGCAGCCATTGGCGGAATATCTTGACCTTGCTCTGGTCCCAATTCTGCTTTTTTCCCAGAAGGTAATAGCTGCCGGCGCTGGCAACCTTTTTTGGCATGGCCCGAACGACAGTCCCGTTACGCAAATCCTCCTGAGACAGGACCAGCGGCAGCAGGGCCACCCCCTTGCTTTCAGCCGCCGCCTGCAATGTCATGAAAAAATGACCATAGGACGGACCATTTGTCGGATCTGACACAGTCCAATCGATTGCCTTGAAGTAATCCGGCCAGGCATTCGGACGGGTTGCCATCTGCAACAGGGTGACGCGCTCCAGATCGGTCTCGCTGGTGATCGCGCCATGGGTCCGGGCGTATTCGGGAGACATCACCGCCACCAGTTCGTCATCCATCAGTTCCTCGACCTGCAGACCGTTCCAGCTGTTGGTCATGGAAAGGTCAATGCGTGGTTTGTCCTTTGAATCGAAATGATCATTCGTCGAGCCGACCCGAATCGCCAGGTCGATTTCATCGCGGTCGAATTCCGCAGGCTTGATCGAATTGACCAGGTGGACCTCAATTTCGGGATGTTGTTCAGAAAAGTTGAGCAGCCTTGGCATCAACCATTTCACCGAGAAGGTCGGCAAAACCGAAATGGTCAGAATGCCGCTGCCCCGGTTACTCCATATGCGTGCCGTCGCGCGCTCGATCTGGTCCAGCGCATCATGCAGGGGTGGATAGAGCAGGGTGCCTTCTGAGGTGAGATCCACGGCACGTGTGAGCCTGCGAAACAGAGCCACGCCCAGATCTTCTTCCAGAATGCGGATTTGTCGCGAGACGGCTGCCTGTGTGACATTCAGTTCCACCGCAGCTTCGGAAAAACTCATGTTTCGTGCGGCTGCTTCAAAGGTGCGAAGCGCGTTCAATGATGGAAATCTGCGAGCCAAAACCAAGCTTTCCCTGATGCTATAGATAATAAAAACTTGTCCATCATAACAAGTTTTCTCTCTTGTGTAAGAGGTGTGAACCCACATACTTTAATTTAAGTTGCAGATGTGAAGCAGGTTGAGGGCCCGGTTTTTCGTCGACAGCAAACCAGTATGGGGATGTTTTATGAACGCAGTTGCCCAGATAAACATGAGAAATGTTGTTGTCGCGGCACATGTGTGCTGCCGGGCGGGGATCACGCGATGGTCGGTGCCTGTGGATAATCGCTGCCATGTCTGAGCAGAGCGCCCCTGTTGAAAAAGCTGTTCTGGAGGTGACCGAGGTCAAAAAGGCCTATGGACCCACATTGGCTCTGACCGGCGTGGAT
Organism: Rhizobiaceae bacterium; assembly: GCA_029212415.1. Taxonomy (GTDB): domain Bacteria; phylum Pseudomonadota; class Alphaproteobacteria; order Rhizobiales; family Rhizobiaceae; genus Hoeflea_A. The sequence continues at coordinate 17,258 of JARGOF010000041.1, forward strand.
ATGAATCTCTATCCCGGCCAGGTCCATGCACTGATGGGTGAGAATGGTGCCGGTAAAAGCACATTGGTCCGGATTCTGGTGGGTGCGACGCGACCATCGGGAGGGGCCTTCAGGCTCAACGGAGAACGGGTGAGTTTTCATTCCGTATCTGACGCCATCAAGGCGGGTATTGTCCCGATCTATCAGCATCTTACATTGTTCAACGAACTCAGCGTGCTTGAGAATCTCTATAGTTTTGACACAGCGACAGCAGGCCTGTTGCCGCCTTATCTGGGCAGCGCAGCGGCAGAAACGGCAAAAGCAAGCCTCGCCCGGGTTGGGCTTTCTGTCTCGCTGGAACAGAAAGTATCGACCCTGAAACTAGGCGAACGGCAACTTCTTGAAATCGCACGCGGACTTCAGCGCAATTGCACGGTCCTGCTGCTGGATGAACCAACAGCCGCACTCAATGCCCATGAGGCTGACCGTTTGCTGGAGGTCATCCGCGGACTGGCAGCCGAGGGGGTTGCGATCCTCTATATCAGCCACAAGAGTGACGAGATTCGCAAGGTCGCCGATGTCGTTACCGTATTGCGCGATGGCCGCTCGGTGATATGCGGTGCGCCCCTGAAGGACACCTCAGTCGATGAATTGGTCAATGCGATGCTGGGGCACGCCTTTGCTGTTGTTGACAAGCAAATGCCGGTTCCCGGTGAAATTGTCCTTGAAGCAAAACAGATGGTGCTGGTTCCAGGTGGAGCGCCCGTATCCTTTGCTGTAGCTGCCGGCGAGGTTCTGGGGGTGATTGGACTGGTGGGCTCGGGTGCCGAGGAAATCGGCCAGGCGCTGGCCGGAGCCCGGGACATTCTGTCTGGTTCCATTGCCATCGACGGGCAATTGGCACACCCCTATTCCCGGCGCGATGCGGTCAGAATGGGTGTGGGCTATGTCCCACCGGATCGCCACGAAGACGGTTTGTTTGAACTGCATAGCGCACTGAGCAACGCCTCCGCATCCATCCTGAAAACGGTCTCGAAGTTCTTTTTCCTGCAGCCAAAAAAGGAAAAAGCCTCATTCTCCCGCCGTTTTCAGGCGCTGGCGCTGAACCCGAACGAGCCCGATCGTGAAATCCAGCATTTCTCGGGTGGTAATCAACAAAAAGTTCTGGTTGCCAGAAACCTGGCTATTGCCGGTTTGAGGATCCTGGTTTTGACAGAGCCAACACGCGGCGTTGATGTCGGTGCCCGGGACAAGATTCATGACGCAATTGTCGAGGCGACCCATGCCGGTCAGGCGGTGGTTCTGATCACCACGGATCTGGAGGAACTGACAAGTCTTGCGCATCGGACGCTTATTGTCAGGAACGGTCAGATTGTGCGGGAATTGCCGCAGTTCAGCTCGCCCGATGATGTGGCACTGGCAATGTTGGAGCAGGAGTAACCCATGGCAGATTCGCCCGGATATATTGGCAGGTTGCGCATGGTGCCCAAATCATTGTGGGTGCTCGTGGTGCAATTTGCGGTGTTTTCCCTTTTGGTTCCGAACTTCTTTGCCGTCTCGAATTTCGAGAACATATTGCGTGTTTCATCCATTCTCATGCTGGCCTCGCTGGGGCAGGCGATTGTCATCATTCTGGCCGGGGTTGAGTTCTCCGTTGGCTCGGCAGTGGCCCTGTGCAGCATTGTTGCCGTTTTCGCTGTTCAGTCTGTCTCTGTGCCAATGGCCTTTGCGGCGGGCTTTGTCATCGTTCTGGTGATCGGCGCCATCAATGGCACGCTGATTGCCTATGCCAAATTGCCCCCATTTCTTGCAACTCTGGCGATGCTGATGCTTGTCCACGGTGTGGCGTCGCTGGCAGTGGGCGGTTTGCCGATTGAGGCTCCGGTATCGGAATCCTTTTACTGGATGGGGCGCGGCAAGGCTTTCGGCATACCTGTTCCCATCCTGCTCGCTGCTTTCGGGCTGGTGGTTCACTATATCCTGCTGTCCAAAACGACGTTCGGAAGACAGATCTATCTGGTGGGCTCCAACGAACGGGCCGCGCATCTGTCAGGGATAGCGGTCAACCGGATCAAGTTCTTGGGCTATGTCGCTGCAGCCGGTTTTGTTGCTGTTTCAGGATTGATCCTGACATCCCGGGTTGCCTCGGGACAGCCCAACCTGATTCCGAATTTGCCTTTTGAAACAATATCCGCCTGTGCAGTGGGTGGTCTCAGCCTTGCCGGCGGACGCGGCTCCACCTTGCAGGTCTTGGTGGGTGTGCTGATCATCGCCATGTTGAACAATTCCATTGTCTTGCTGAACCTGCCAACAGCCTTTCAACTCGCCGTACTGGGTTTTGTCATCATCGCTGCGGTTGTGTTTCAAACCACGCCGGACCGTTTCAGTTTTCTGTCCATGCGTGCCGCTTTTGCGCAAAAAACCAAGCCTCAGGGTGATGCATGATGACAAATGTTAGCACCACAACTGCCCAGCAATGGTCTCCAACAGGCATCCTGAGCGGCGCAGCAGCCCTCATTTGTCTGATTGCAGCAAGCATCGGATTTTCCATGGCGCTGCCGAATTTCGGCTCGCCGGGCAATGCCGCCAACATACTGCTGCAGTTCGGACCACTGGCGCTTCTGGCGCTGGGCCAGATGTGCGTCATTCTGGTGCGCGGGTTTGATATTTCCGTCGGAGCCGTCCTGGCCCTGTCGAGTGTTACAGCGGCTCTGGCCATAGAGCAGTTCGGGATTTTCGGTCTGATTGCCGCGCCGCTGACGGGGTTGGCCCTGGGCATATTGAACGGAATTCTGGTGGGCCTGCTGTCCATACCACCGATCATTGCCACACTTGGAATGCTGCTTTTTGCCCGCGGCCTGGCGCTTCTCATCAGCAACAATGGACAGGTTGTCCTGGTGACGGGCGCGCCGCAGATGCAATTGCTCGATTTCAGCTTTGGTCAGTTTCTGTCCATTCCCTACAGTGCCCTGCTGACCTTTGGTGTTTTTCTTGCTGTGGCAATCTTTCTCAAACGCATGCGCGCCGGTCGCCGGTTGTTTCTCATTGGCGGTGATCCAGAGGCCGCAAGGCTGGTTGGAACGCCCGTCACACGCGGCTTCGTTCTGGCCTATGGGCTGTGTGGCGCCCTGGCCGGGCTGGCTGCAGTGTTGATTCTGACAAAGACCGGTGCGGGGCTGCCGACCGATGGCGTCGGAATGGAGTTGAATGCCATAGCCGCAGCCGTCATTGGCGGATCCTTGCTCACAGGCGGCGTTGCAAGTCCATTGCGGGTGCTCTTTGCCGCGTTGTTCATTCAGGTCGTTCAATCCGGATTGAGCTTCAGTGCGGTTTCTCCCTATGCGGGAGAAGTCGTGATGGGGCTCGTCATTCTGATCGCTGGTTTGCTCGATCAGATAACACGTCGAAAACTGCAAACAATCACGATGCACTGATACCAATAATAGAAAAGGGGAAACACATGAGTTTCAGAAAAAATATCAAGCGCGGGAGCGCGATGCTGGTTGGTCTGCTGATGATGTCCGGCATAGCCAACTCCGAAGAATTGACCATCGGCCTTTCCGTTCCGGCCATGGCGACAGGTTTCTGGACATCAGCAACCTATGGTGTGGAAAAGGAAGCGGAACTGGCTGGCGTCAAGCTGATCAAACTTGATGCCGGGGCCGATACCAATGTGGCCCAGCAGGTGTCTCAGATCGGTGATCTTATCCAGCGCAGAGTGGATGCGATCATCATCGGCGCCACCAATGGTGATGCGGTCAAACCGATGGCCGAACGTGCGATCGCTGCAGGTATTCCGATCATCGGATTTTCCAGTCCGCCTTCGACAGACAAGCTGGCGTCCTATATCGGCGCTGACCACTATGATATGGGGCGGCTTCAGGCGCAATGTCTGGGAACCGCCATGGGCGGCAAGGGCAAAGTGGCGATGCTGTCCTTCATTGAAGGGCAAATCTGGGCAGAATACCGGGCAAATGGCTTCAAGGAGACTTTGGCAGCTGAATTTCCCGACATTTCAATCGTTGCTGAAAACCGATTGGCAACCACGCGTGCACAGGGCATCACAGCCAGTGAAGACCTGTTGCAGCGCTTCCCTGACCTGGGTGGATTCTACACGACCATTGATGAACTTGCAGCGGGCACCGTTACGGCAATCAAGGCTGCCGGACGCGATGACAAGATCTACGTTGCAACATCGAATCTGAGCCCGGTTGCCCAGCAAATGCTCACCGATGGTGACCTGGTCTGCACGTCCATTCAAAAGATCGTGGGGCAGGGACGCAGTGCGCTGCGTGAAGCGGTCAAGGCGGCAAAGGGTTTGGAAAACGAACCGGCTGTCATCCTTCCCGCAGTTCTGGTCAATCCCGAGAATCTGGCAACAACGGATCTTTCCGAAGTTGTCGCCCCGATGGACTACCGTCCTTAACATCACGTCGCGCTAAGCGGAGAGCCAAAATGAAAATTGAACCCAACAATCGCTTCCCCTATAGCGCGATCACTTCCCGGCCGGATTTCCTCTGGCCGGGAGGCAAGCGCCTGGCAGTCTATGTCGCGCTGTGTGTCGAGCATTTTTCCTATGGCACGGGGCTGGGGCTGCCTTATTCCCCCGGCTTGAGCCATCCCAATTCCTACAATTATGGCTGGCGTGAATACGGCAATCGTGTCGGTGGCTGGCGGCTTCTCGAGCTGTTCGAGTCCTATAAATTGCCCTTGAGCGTGCTGCTGAATACCGCCTGTTATGATCATTGCGCCGAACTGGTGCATGCCTTCAGCGCGCGCGGCGACGAGATTGTTGCCCATGGAAAAACCAATTCTGAACATCCGAACGGCATGAGCATTGAGGATGAACGCAGTCTGATTGCCGAAGTGACCGCAGCCATCAAGCAGCATACGGGCAAAGCCCCGCAAGGATGGATGAGCCCGGGTGCCCATCCAAGTGCAAATACCGAAGACCTGCTGGCTGAGGCCGGATATCGCTATACGATGGATTGGCCGATAGATGATCAGCCGGTGTGGATGACCACCAAGGGCGGTCCTTTGTTGAGCATGCCATACCCGCATGAAGTCAATGATGTTCCGATGATCGTCATGCATGATGGAACGGCGCGGGATTTCGCCGATATGGCAATCGACAATATTGCGGAAATGCTTGAGCAATCAGAAAAACAATCTCTAGCCTGTGGGGTGACCATTCACACATTCATTGTGGGTCAGCCATTTCGCATCCGCCAATTCCGTCGCGTTCTTGATTTTCTGAATGAGCATTCCTCGCAGATCTGGTTTGCCACCGCCGGTGAGATTGCCGACCATTACGCCAAAAGCATGAAGCCCGGGGAGACTCAGCATGCCGGTCAATGACACGTTCAACGCAAAACCTGCGCCCATCCGCGTAGCAATTGCTGGCCTCGGTGCTGTGGGGCTTGCAGTGGCGCATGCCCTCAATGACGGCATTGATGGCTATGTGCTGGACGCCGTTTCGGCAAGAAACAAGGCGGCGGCCGCCGATCGACTGGCGTTTCTGTCAGAACCAGTGCCGATCGTTGCGGTGGAAGAGCTGGAAAGTTACGCCGATATCGTGATCGAATGCGCCCCGGCTGAATTGCTTCCCAAAATTGCCGAGTCCTTCCTGCGCGCACGAAAGACAGTCATCATCCTTTCCTGCGGTGCGTTGCTGCGGAATGAATATCTTATTGAATTGGCGGCTGAAACCGGAGGAAAAATCATCGTACCTTCAGGAGCCTTGCTGGGACTTGATGCGGTTTCGGCCGCTGCCGAAGGCAAGATCGAGTCGGTGAAGATGGTGACACGCAAACCGGTTGGCGGCCTTCTCGGGGCTCCCTATCTTGTCGAAAACAACATCGATATTTCGCAAATCACGGAACCAATGAAAGTTTTCGACGGCACAGCGCGCGAGGCAGCGGTGGGCTTTCCTGCCAACCTTAATGTGGCGGTGGCGCTGTCGCTTGCAGGTGTTGGTGCCGACAGGACAAAGCTAGAGATCTGGGCCGATCCCGACCTGAAGCTGAACACCCACAAGATCTCTGTCAGGTCCGACAGTGCGAATCTGGAGATGTCCATCGAGAATATCCCAACGGATAATCCCAAGACCGGACGTATAACAGCCTTGTCGGTGATCGCAGCCTTGCGAAAGCTCAACGGTCCGATCAGGGTGGGTACGTGAAGGATGCCGATGAAAATGGTGGAATGACAATGCAAAGGCTGTTTGCAAAGCTTGGATTGGGTGAAAGCAGCCAGGAGCGCAATCGCGCTCAGGCAGCTGCCCGCAAATTGGTCGCAGCAGCCGTTTTCGAGACGGACGCGCCTCAAGCTGGCAACGACACGATGCAAGCGGATCGGTGGGTAAGTCAGCCGAAGGCAGCTTTGCAAAGCCTTCTGAACGAACCGGATTTGGTGACCCCGCCACCACTTGATGTCATTCAGCAGAAATATGGATGTTTTACCGAGATATTTGATAGTGCGGGTCACCACGAAAGCGGTGCCTTGCGGGTAGCAGTGAAGGATGTTTTTGCCTTCGATGGCCATCGGCCAACTGCCGGGTTGCCCAGTGCGCCGGATTGGCTCGCGCTTGATCCTTCCCCCGCCATCCAACGCATCCTTTCTGCCGGTGGCAGGATTGTCGGGACAACGAAACTTTCACCCTGGTGCTATCTGCCGATTGAACACAATGAATTTGTTGCGCCACCACGCAATCCGGCCGGAGCAGATCTGTTGGTCGGCGGATCATCAAGCGGGTCGGCTGTTGCCGTGGCCAGTGGGGCTGTGCCCGTCGCCCTCGGTACGGACACCGGCGGCTCTGTGCGCATTCCTGCAGCGCTTTGCGGTGTATTGGGATTCAAACCCACTGCAGGACGTATCCCCCTGGAGGGCGTTGTTCCGCTTGGCAAGACGCAGGATACAATTGGCATTCTCGCCAGAAAAACCGAGTGTTTGTCAAATCTGTTTGCCGTATTGGCAAATGACCGCGCAGAGTTTGCAGGGCAAGCCGGAAGTGATTTGGGCATTGCAGTTCCAGAAGCAATATTTGAGCATGCTGATCCGCAGATTGTTGCAGCTGGAGCGCGCGCTCGCATCCAGTTGAGTAACGCGGGCTATGAGGTCGCGGATACGGTGCCGCTGCCGCTTGGAGCATTGAATGCAGTGGCAGGTGTGATCACCGGTCATGAGGCTGGCGCGTATCATTTCGATGGTCTGGTCAACCGCCCCGATTGTTATGCGCCTTCAGTGCGCGACAGGCTGCTTGTCGGCCTGTCCATTCATGCTTCCGAGTATCGCAAGGCTTTGGAAACCCGCGCAACATTGCGTGATCATGTACTCTCCAGAGTCTTTGGGGCAGCCGATTTTGTCTTGCTGCCCACAGTGAATTGTTTTGCGCCAAAGGTGCTGCCCGGCGATGATCCTGACCCAGCTGCCATTTCCGCACTGTCACTGGAATTGCTGTCGCTTAACCGCTGGGTCAATTTGCTGGGACTTCCGGCAATATCCATTCCGCTTTCACTGCCGGGCGCTCTGCCCACCTCGATACAGATTGTCGGACGCCCCCATAGTGATGAGCGTATCATCGAAATCGCCGGCATCTTTGAACAGACCACCGCATCTTCAAACTGAAAGATTTGACGATGCGGCAATCCTGATTGCGGGAAGGGGGCTTTCGGTATCCCTGTCCGCAATCGCGTTCAGGCCTTGTCTTTTTTCAACACCAATGTGTCATATTCTGCACTGCTGACGATGGCTTCGACGATGACAGGTCCCGGGGTCTGGAATGCGCGCTCCAGCAATGTTTCGAGCGTAGCAACATCGGGAGCAACCCATACCGGCGCTCCAAAAATATTGTCGCCACCGATTGTGCCGGCTTTTTCCCGCACTGGCGTGCCGAAAATGGGATTGCCCTTGCGCTGTTGTTTGATCCGGATCAACGCCAGATCATTATCAGTCAGAACCACCACGACGATATTGAGCTTTTCGCGCACGGCTGTGGCCAGTTCTCCGGCCGTCATGAGAAACCCGCCATCGCCGACGACTGCACAGACCTGCTGCTCGGGTCGGCATAATTTGGCGGCAATGGCCGCCGGCAAACCGAACCCCATGGCTGACCAGCCATTCGTCATGAGCTGGGTACCGGGAGCCGGGGTCAACCATTTTTGACCGATCAGATGGGTGTGCGCGCCGACATCGCAGGCCATGATGCCATCATCCGGCAATATCTTTCGCAAGACATCAAGAACCTCGCACGGCCCCATCTCGGCATTGTTGGGGCTCATCTGACTGAAGATGGCGGCCATGCGGTTTTGCAGTGCCGTGATATCCCAATCGAATGTTCCCTGCGCGGCAAGGCTGAAGTCCTCAAAGCTGGCGGCGATATCACCGCATACATCAAATGTGACCTGGTATTCTTCCCCGTCAATCTCCAGGGGGGAATCATCAATGTTGATGAGTGGCACCTGCGGCATCCAGGCTTCAAGGTTGAACTCGACCGGATCGTAACCAAGAGCAAGGACCAGATCGGCCTGCCTGTGTGTTTCTGCGACCTGATCGCTCAGCGCGTGGAACAAAACGCCTGCATAAAGCGGATGATCTTCAGCGATCATGCCTTTTGCCATGGGCGTGAGTAGCACCGGAATTTGATGGTTTTGTGCAAAACGGATGATTGAATCCTGGATATTTGCCCGCACTGCCCCAAGCCCCAGCACCAGAACAGGCTTTTGCGCCTTGCCAAATGCCTCAAGAGCCTTGTTCAGCGCAGACCGTGACGCTACCGGTTTTGGTGCAACAGGCGTGTTCTGCTCAGAGCCATTTACGGCAATTTTTCCTGTCACATCCACTGGCATGCCAATATGGACGGAACCTGGTCGACCTTCGCGGGCGCATTGCGCCGCCCTGGCGATCGTGTCTTCCACGCCTTCCACATCCAGTCGCGTGGTCATCTTGGTGAGCGGCGCGAACAAGGCCTGATGGTCTATCCCCATCTGTGTTACGCGGTTGCGCATGCTTTCGGGCATTTCGTCGGTCAATGCAATAAGCGGTGAACGGTCCAGATTGGCCGAGCCGACACCCGTGGCCAGGTTGGTGGCGCCGGGGCCAAATGTGCCAAAACAGACACCGGGAACACCCGTCAGCCGCCCGCAAACATCAGCCATGAAACCGGCACCGCCCTCATGGGTGGCAAGGACAAAGTCGATTCCCTCCGTCTTGCGGATCGCCTCCATGAAATCGACCCAACCGCCGCTTGGGACACCGAAGATGTGTTTTACGCCGATGTTGCGAAGGCTCTCAATGACCGTTGTCGCGACGGTTTTATCACCCATTTCATTCTCCATGTTTTTCAGATTGTGTGAGGATTGGCCCTGTCCTAGTGCTGGATGCAGGCATATTGCGGTTCGGTAAATTCCAGAATTCCAAGGCGTGATCCCTCGCGCCCAATGCCGGATTGCTTCATGCCGCCAAAGGGGATAGGCGCGCCTGTCAGTTTCGCCGTGTTGATGGCGACCATTCCGTATTCCAGTTGGTCAGGCAGCGCCTGGATCCGCTTGGCACAGGTGGTATAGGCGTAGGCGACGAGACCGTATTCTGTGTCATTGGCCAAACTGAGAACGTCGTCATCATCGTCAAAGGGAATGATCGCGGCGACCGGTCCAAAGGTTTCTTCAACGGCGATTTTCATCTGATGGGTGACATCAGCCAAAACCGTCGGCTGATAATACAGCCCGCCTGCAGCCGGTTGCGTTCCGCCACACAGCAGGCGCGCACCCTTTTCCACGGCATCGGCAACATGCGCCTGGGATTTCTTCAATGTGTCCAATGTCGCAAGAGGACCGATTATGGTGTCCTTTTTGAAGCCGTCTCCAACCACAAGAGCCCGGGTTGCATTTACGAATTGCGTCAGAAACCGGTCATAGATCGCGCGATGCACATAAATGCGGTTCGCGGCCAGGCAATCCTGTCCACCGGTCTGGAACTTCGCGGCGATGGCGCCTTCGACGGCCTTGTCCAATTCCGCGTCCGCATAGATGATGAACGGTGCATGCCCACCCAGCTCCAGAGAAACCCGTTTCACGGTGTCGGCGCATTGGGCCATGATGTTGCGTCCGACTTCAGTGGATCCGGTATAGGATACCGCGCGCACCGCCGTATGCTTGCACAAAGCCGCTACAAGTTCACGGGAATGGCCCGTCAGAACCGTAAAGACACCTGATGGAAGACCGGCCTGTTCGGCCAGGTACTGAAGAGCAAGAGCGGAATAGGGGGTTATTTTCGAAGGGACTGCAATGACCGTGCAGCCCGCTGCCAACGCTGCGCTTGCCTTGCGCGCCAGCATTGCGCTGGGAAAATTCCACGGGGTGATGGCGGCTACAATGCCAATCGGCTGTTGTTTCACCAGCATCGTCTTGTCCGGCAGATGGGCTGGAATGACCTCGCCATAGAGGCGGTTCGTTTCCTCGGCAAACCATTTGAAGAAACTCGCCGCATAGGCAATTTCTCCGCGCGCATCATCAAGTGGCTTGCCCTGTTCAAGTGTCATCAGGCAGGCAAGCTCTTCTGAATTCTGAACAATCAGTTCGCACCATTTCTGCAAATATGAACCGCGTTCGCGGGGCAGAAGGCAGCGCCAGTCTGCAAGGGCAATCGTTGCCGCACGGACTGCGGCACCCACGTTTTCTTCTCCCATGGCGTTGATCTGCCCGATCAGTTTGCCATCGGCGGGATTTAAAACATCTATGGGGGAATGGTTTTCGGCAAGCGGGACGGGTGCCACATGGGTCAAGACTTGATTGAGATAGGTCTCGGCAATCGATTTGGGGTGGAGGCCAGGCACGGCGTCGCTGCGGCTGATTTCCAATACACTGTTCATCTTTGGATCTGCCTGTTCAATGGAAGAATTGGACTGACTTTGATCAAAAATGGTCTGCATCACAAACTAGAAAAGCTGGTTGGAATGCCTATTAAAAATTATGCGTCGATTCCAAAAATTTTGCAGAAAACATCAAAAAACGCACGGTTACATGGAATTTCCTGTGTGTTTTGAAGATGATTGATAAAGATTTTATTATGTCTTGGGGCGAGCCATCCGGTTGTAGAAAAACTTATGTGGCAGTCACCAGGATATCGAAGCACCCTTGAAGGGTGATTCACGGGATATGAAATTGGCTCCGAGCTGATTTGCGTTGGGCAGAGGCACCCATCAACGCAACGCTCAGTCTGAGATGTTTGGCGAGAACAGGATCGGGGCGCTGTCCATCTCGGACAGGCGGGCGAAGACCACTTCACCAGTATCTGTCATTCTGGCCTTGCCCTCGGCAACGAGGCGCAGCGCCATGGGGTAGAGGCGATGTTCGGCCTTGAGGACACGCGCTGCCAGGGATTTTTCATCATCATCGGGCAGAACAGGAACGGCGGCCTGCGCCACCAGCGGGCCTTCGTCCATGCCCTCGGTGACAAATTGCACGCTGCATCCATGTATTCTCACCTGATGGGCCAGTACGCGCACATGGGTGTCGAGGCCAGGGAAACTTGGCAGCAGGGAAGGGTGGATATTGATGATCCGCCCGCGCCACCGATCAACAAATTCCCCCGACAGCAATCGCATATAGCCGGCAAGGCAGATGAGATCGGGTTTCAGGGAATCCAGTTCGGTGAGGATCGCCTGTTCATGAGCCCTTCTGGAGGCATGATCCTTGCGGTCAAAAACATAGGTGTTGATGTCGCAGTCCGTCGCAAGCTTCAGGCCGCCGGCATCCGGTTTATCGGAAATCACCCCGGAGATGTGGCAGGGATAGTCGCTGGCCATGCTGGCCGAAATCAGGGCGCCAAGATTGGAGCCACGGCCGGAGATCATCACAACAACATTTTTCCGGCGCGTATTGGATGTTGTCGTGTCTGCTTTGCTCATAGGTCCAGTTTGCCGGAGTATTCGACACCGGCTGTCTCGTTGGCTCGTTCGGCGATCTGGCCGATCCGGACAACCTGCTCCCCGGCTTCAGCAAGCACGGCTGTTACCTGGTCTGCATGTTCCTGCGCGACCACGGCAATCATGCCGATGCCGCAATTGAAGGTGCGCAGCATTTCCGTTGCTTCGACACCGCCCGTGCGCGCCAGCCAGGAAAAGACCGGCGGCAATGTAATGCTATCCAGGTTGATCCTTGCCATCAGTCCGTCAGGCAGCACACGCGGAATATTCTCGGTAAAACCCCCGCCGGTAATATGGGCAAGAGCCTTGATGGCGCCGGTTTGCCGGATGGCCTGCAACAGCGGACGTACATAGATGCGGGTCGGAACAAGCAGCGCATCGGCAAGCGTTGCGCCCGGTTCAAGCGGAGCCGGGTTGAAGGGGGCCGGTGCATTCCAGGCCAGGCCACTGAGTTCCACAATCCTACGCACCAGGGAAAAGCCGTTGGAGTGAACGCCGGCGGATGCCAGGCCCAAAATGACATCACCCGCGGCAATATCACCGGAAGGCAGGAGCGCATCGCGCTCGGCAGCCCCGACGGCAAAGCCGGCCAGGTCATAATCGCCACCGGAATACATGCCGGGCATTTCTGCCGTTTCACCGCCAATCAGCGCGCAGCCTGCATCAATGCAGCCCTTTGCAATGCCGGCAACAATCGCCTCGCCCTGGGCGGGATCCAGTTTGCCGGTTGCAAAGTAATCCAGGAAAAACAGCGGTTCTGCACCCTGCACGACCAGATCGTTCACACACATGGCGACCAGATCAATCCCCACCGTGTCGTGGCTTCCCGCATCAATGGCAATTTTCAGCTTGGTGCCCACGCCATCATTGGCCGCGACGAGCACCGGATCGGTGAAACCGGCTGCCTTCAGGTCAAACAACCCGCCAAATCCGCCGATTTCGCCATCGGCGCCGGGCCGTCGTGTTGATCGAACATGGGGTTTGATCCGGTCGACGAGCCTGTTGCCCGCATCAATATCGACACCGGCATCACTGTATTTCAAACCATTTGTCGGCTGGCTCATTCCGGCCCCCTGATCTCATTGTGAGCGTTGATTATTGCGGGCGAGATGCCATGTCCTGCCCGCCTGCGCAAGGTTCAGGCCGCCACATACCTGATAAATGCGGTCCAAAGGGGTCCTTGCCTTGATTTTCCCGTGAAAATGTCCAGATGTGATGGGCGGCATTTCATGTGATCACACCGGCGGTTGCAGGTGACACCGGTCGCAAACGGCATTGTGATTGCCCTGTGCATCATGGTTGTCCGCAAGATTGCTCACACCACAGCCAGACAGTTCATCCATGACAATTCCGAATCTGATCACAATGATGCGTTTTCTGATGGTCCCCGCGGTCGTCTATGCGCTTCTGCTTGGTCAGATGATGCCCGCATTCATCATATTTATCCTTGCCGGAATAAGTGATGGCGTGGATGGATTTGTTGCACGGCATTTCAATCAGCAATCGGAATTGGGCGCCTATCTTGACCCGATTGCCGACAAACTGCTGCTTGTATGTGTTTTCATCATGCTGGCTGTTCTGGGGCATTTGCCCCAATGGCTGGCAATCCTCGCCGTGTCGCGCGATGTGCTGATCATCATGGCCGTCATACTGTCGAGCGTCATGGGCAAGCCGGTCAGGATGAATCCCCTGCTTGTCTCGAAAGCCAATACGGCATTCCAGATTGCTCTGGTCAGCGTCGTCCTCGCAGAACTTGCCTTTGATGTCCTTTTTGGAGAGCTGCGCGTGATACTGGTCTATTGTGTTGCGGTCCTGACCGTGCTTTCCGCCGCGGCCTATCTCAAAGTCTGGATTGAACATATGACGCGGGTAGGGGATAAGAGCGCTTCAGGAAAAGTGTGAAGCGGTTTTCCGTCAAGATAGCGCGACCTGAAAATGCGCTTCAGGAAAACTGTGAAACGATTGCCGACGCTACAGCCGAGAGGGGCCGACATGAAGATACAGATCACCAGGGCCAACTTTCGCAGACAGGTCTTCTTCTGGATCGTGACCATTTTTCTGTTTGGTGTCTTTCTGTATGTGTTCAGGGGCATCTTGCTGCCCTTCGTTGCCGGAATGGCGCTTGCCTATTTTCTCGATCCCGTTGCCGACAGGCTGGAAAGCTGGCGGTTTTCGCGGCTGATGGCAACGATCGTCATCGTCATCGCTTTCATACTGGTCTTTATTGTCGCGCTGATGATCGTCATTCCGGTTCTGGCAAGCCAGGCCAATGGTTTTCTCGATAACCTGCCCGATTATGTTTCGCACCTGCAGGGTCTGATTGCGCGTTCCGATGCGCAATGGCTGACACGATGGATCGGGATGGAACTGCCCAACCTGAAATCTTCGCTGGGTGGTCTGCTGTCCGAGGGGGCCGGTCTGGTTGGCAGCTTGTTCACGCAAATATGGAACTCGGGAAAGGCACTTGTGGACATTGCCTCGCTGCTGATCGTGACGCCCGTTGTGGCCTTTTACCTGCTGCTTGACTGGGACCGCATGGTTGCAACTGTTGATGGTTGGATACCGCGCAAGCAGGTTGAGACCGTTCGTGAAATTGCCAGGGACATGAATACCGCCATCGCGGGGTTTGTGCGCGGTCAGGGAAGTGTCTGTCTGATATTGGGCGTTTACTATGCGGTGGGGCTGACTTTGGCCGGGCTGAATTTCGGCCTGCTGATCGGGCTGTTTTCCGGTCTTATAAGCTTCATACCCTATGCCGGATCCATGGTCGGTCTTGTTCTGGCCGTCGGCGTGGCACTGGTTCAGTTCTGGCCGGAGTATTTCCCAATCGCAATCGTGTTGGCGGTGTTCTTCTCCGGTCAGTTTTTCGAAGGCAATATTCTGCAACCCAAAATGGTCGGCAAGAGCGTCAACCTTCATCCGGTATGGTTGATGTTTGCACTTTTTGCCTTCGGTTCGCTTTTTGGCTTTGTCGGTCTCTTCATAGCCGTTCCTGCTTCTGCCATGATTGCCGTTCTGGTCCGCTTCGCGCTCAAACGCTATCTGGAGAGCGACCTGTACGATGACAGACACCCAACCGTAGACGGACAGATTGACCGCGGGAACACAAATGAGCAGTAACAAAGGCAAGGCTGACATGGCAATTGGCCAATTGCCACTTGAATTCGGTCATCAGCCGAGCAATGCCCGCGAAGACCTGATCGTCTCCGATCCGTTGAATGCAGCCCTGCGTATTGTCGATGACTGGCCGGACTGGCCATCACCGGTCGTCATTCTTGCCGGCCCGACCGGCGCCGGCAAGACGCATCTGGCAAATATCTGGAAAGAACGCAGCGGCGCAACCCTCGTCTCGGCAAGCAGGGACGGTGAAAAGGCCCTGCTGGAGGCCGCGGCCGGGGCCATCCTGGTCGAGGATATCGACCGGGAAGGGTTTGACGATACACAGCTTTTTCACCTCATCAACACGGTCAGGCAGAACGGCACGTCCCTTTTGATCACCACACGGATCTGGCCGGCGGCCTGGCCCGTTCAACTGCCTGATCTTCGCTCACGGCTCAAAGCTGCGACCGTCGTGGAAATTGGCGAGCCGGATGACGCCTTGCTGGTTCAGGTGATCGAGAAGCTCTTTGCCGACAGGCAGGTGTCTGTCGATCCGAAAGTCGTGTCCTATCTTGTGCAGCGCATGGAGCGTTCCCTGGACGCAGCACAGATGATTGTCGGGCGGGTGGATGCTCTGGCGCTTGCTCGCCGCTGCAAGGTCAGCCGTGGGCTCGCAGCAGAAGTGCTCGCAGAACTCGAGGCAAGCAGCTATGATACTGAATTGTCATAATCTCTGGGTTATTTTGGGATAGAACGGAACGCACTGTATGATGGATGTAAATGGAAATTGACAATGGATGACACCGGCACAAAAGATTCTGCAGATCAAACGGAGGCGGTTGCGATTGCAACGGAGGCGCTGATGAACAGCCCCGAGCGCTTCATAAACCGTGAGTTCTCCTGGCTGCAATTCAATCGCCGTGTGCTTGAGGAAACGCAAAACAGCGCGCATCCGCTGTTGGAGCGCGTCCGGTTCCTTTCGATTTCCGCAGCAAATCTCGATGAGTTTTTCATGGTCCGGGTGGCTGGCCTCGAGGGCCAGGTACGCGAGGGCATCGGCAGCCGTTCAGCCGATGGCCGTACACCGCTCAAACAACTCGAAGAAGCGCTCGAGGAGATTGGAAAGCTGCAACTGGAGCAGCAGGCCTCGCTTGCCGTTCTGCAGCAATATCTTGCTGATGAGGAAATTTACATTGTCCGGCCGGGCGATCTTGGCAAGGAAGATCTCGATTGGCTCAAGCAGGAGTTTCTGGATTCCATATTTCCCGTGCTGACACCTCTGTCGATCGATCCGGCGCATCCATTTCCGTTCATCCCCAATCTCGGATTTTCCATTGTCCTGAACCTCTACAGCAGCAAGATCAAGGAGCCGATGACCGCATTGCTGCGCCTGCCGGTGGCACTCAATCGCTTCATACGCCTGCCGGACAGCGGCAAGCAGGTGCGCTACATCACCCTGGAAGATGTGGTCAGCCAATTTATTGAAACACTGTTTCCCGGCTATAGCGTCAAAGGATCCGGCACCTTCCGGATCATCCGTGACAGCGATATCGAGATCGAGGAAGAGGCCGAAGACCTGGTGCGGTTTTTCGAGCGCGCCTTGAAACGGCGGCGCAGGGGATCGGTCATTCGCATCGAATTTGATTCCGAAATGCCCAAGCCGCTGCGCCAGTTCGTCACCAAGGAACTCAATGTGGCTGATGATCGTGTTGCCGTCTTGCCCGGTCTTCTGGCGCTGGCAACGATCTCCGAGATTGTCGATACACCGCGCGATGACCTCAAGTTCGAACCCTATAATGCCAGGTTCCCCGAAAGGGTTCGCGAACATGCCGGCGATTGTTTCGCCGCCATTCGCGAAAAGGACATCGTCATCCATCACCCCTACGAATCTTTTGATGTGGTGGTTCAGTTTCTTCTTCAGGCAGCGCGCGATCCCAATGTGCTTGCCATCAAGCAGACCTTGTACCGCACTTCAAATGATAGCCCGATTGTGCGGGCCCTCATTGATGCCGCCGAAGAGGGCAAATCGGTGACGGCGCTGGTGGAATTGCGTGCCCGGTTTGATGAGGAGGCCAACATACGCTGGGCCCGGGATCTGGAGCGCGCCGGTGTTCAGGTTGTCTTCGGCTTCATTGAGCTGAAGACCCACGCCAAGATGTCGCTGGTTGTGCGTCGCGAAGAGGGCAGGTTGGTCAGTTATTGCCACCTTGGTACGGGCAATTACCACCCGGTGACCGCCAAAATCTATACGGATCTTTCGTTTTTTACCTGTGACGCCGTCATCGCCCATGATGTTGCACATGTGTTCAACTTCATCACAGGCTATGGTGAGCCAACAGAGGCCAAGAAGCTGGCTGTTTCGCCCCATAATCTGCGCTCCCGTCTGATTGGACATATCGAAGCAGAGATTGAATTTGCCAAACAGGGGCGTCCGGCAGCGATCTGGATGAAACTGAATTCGCTGGTGGATCCGGAAACCATTGATGCCCTCTACAGGGCCAGCCAGGCAGGCGTCGAGATTGACCTGGTGGTGCGTGGCATCTGCTGCCTGCGCCCTCAGGTCGAAGGCCTGTCCGAGCACATACGGGTGAAATCAATCATTGGCCGTTTCCTGGAGCACAGCAGGATATTTTGCTTTGGCAATGGCAGCGGTCTGCCCGGCAAGGAATCTCTGGTCTATATCGGCTCAGCCGATTTGATGCCGAGGAACCTCGACCGGCGGGTGGAAACACTTGTTCCTTTGACCAATCCGACTGTCAAGGAACAGGTGCAATCTCAGATTATGCTTGGCAATCTGATCGACAACCAGCAGAGTTACGAAATATTGCAGGACGGCACGTCCCACAGGATCAATGTGCGTGAAGGAGAAGAACCATTCAACGCCCAGCAATATTTCATGACCAATCCCAGTCTTTCCGGGCGTGGCGGTGCACTGGCTTCAAGTGCACCCAAGCTGATGGCAGGGCTGGTCTCCCAGAAAAGCAAATTTTAGTGGGGTGAATTTGACGTTCTGATAGTACAGTCGCAGCGCTGCACCGGAACAACGAATCTGTAAACCACGCAGGCATCCAAGGGTTGCCGGATTTCGGTTAGACAATTAGGTTCACTTTTGAGGTTTTGCGGGGGCGACAAACTTGCCATGCAGAACACTTGCCAACGGCCACACCGAGCGAAGAAGTAATACTGTATGGTTGAATCTGAAGCCCAGGGCCGTTTGCCCGGCATTGCACCTGTATCCGTCATCGATATTGGTTCGAACTCTGTGCGTCTGGTCATCTATGAGGGGCTGAACCGCATGCCGGCGGTTCTGTTCAACGAAAAGGTGCTTTGCGGCCTCGGCAAGGGCATCGCAGCGACAGGCATGCTGGACAGCGAGGGCGTGGACCGCGCGCTTCACGCATTGAAGCGTTTTGCCGCACTCTCCCGGCAGGCCAGAGCAACCAATATCTATATTCTGGCAACGGCCGCAGCGCGGGAAGCAACCAACGGGCCTGACTTCATTCATCGCGCGGAAGCGGTGCTTGATCACGAGATCCGTGTCTTGAGCGGCGCCGAAGAAGCCTATTTCTCTGCGCTCGGAATTGTCAGCGGATTTTCAGATACGGATGGCATTGTCGGCGATCTGGGCGGGGGCTCGCTCGAACTTGTCGATATCGTCGGTGTTTCGGTTGGCGATGGCATAACCCTGCCGATCGGCGGCCTGCGGCTATCGGATGCAGCCGAGGGCTCCATAGACAAGGCGCAGAAGATCGTCGCTGCGAGCATTGCTTCAGCCACATTGCTGGAGAAGGGTCGCGGTCGCACATTCTATGCTGTCGGTGGAACCTGGCGAAACCTTGCCAAACTGCACATGGAGGCGACGGACTATCCCTTGCACATGACGCAGGGCTACGAAATTGCTACGGACAAGGCGATCGCCTTCCTTGCAAAGGTTGAAAAGGACGGCACTGCCAAAAGCAAGGCAATGCGTGCTGTCTCACGCAATCGCCGCAATCTTCTGCCTTTCGGTGCTGTTGCCATGCGCAAGATCCTCGAGGTGATGAAGCCGAGGTCCGTTGTGTTCTCAGCCCTGGGGGTGCGCGAAGGATTCCTTTATTCCCTGCTTGATGAAACCGAAAAAGCCCTCGATCCCCTGGTCAGTGCGGCCGATGAACTGGCCATATTGCGTGCCCGCTCTCCTGAACATGCCCGTGAACTGGCTGATTGGACCGGACGGGCATTCAAGGCATTTGGCATCGAGGAAACCGTTGAGGAGGAACGCTATCGCCGGGCGGCCTGTTTGCTTGCCGATATCAGCTGGCGCGCCCATCCCGACTATCGCGGACCACAATCGCTCAACCTGATATCAAACGGCACATTCGCCGGCATCACCCATGCGGGGCGTGCCTATATTGCGCTGGCAAATTATTATCGTTTTGAAGGTCTGCGCGGCGACGGTCTGAGTGATTCCATCGCCGTCATCGCCACTGAAAGGTTCCAGCAATTTGCAAAATTGCTTGGCGGACTTTTCAGAGTTGGCTATCTGTTTTCCGCCTCGATGCCCGGTGTCATGCCGTCGCTGTTTTTTGTCCCTGACGGAGAGGACTCACTGGTCCTGAGAGTTCCTGAACAATTCGAAGCATTCGATGGTGAAAGACTGGACGCACGGTTGCAACAGCTTGCCCGCCTGACAGGCAAAAAGCTGCACTTCAGTTACGAACACTGATTATCAGGAACCCAAGTTGAAGTAAGCCAGCGCTTTAATACATCGCCATAAGGCGCTGATTGGAATCAATGATTCTACGAATCTGACGCGTCTGGAGTTTCTTGCGGACAGTCAACAACCTCGACCTTGCGGTCGATAAAACGCAATGCGACTTCGCCGCGCAACAATTTCAGTGCCTTTTCGCCAAACACGTCGCGGCGCCAGCCCGACAATGCACCGACGGATGCCGCTTCACCTTCCGCTGCGATGCGATCCAGATCGTCACTATTGGCGATGACCTTTGGCGCAACACCGAATTCTTCCGTTGTCATCTTCAACAGGACCTTGAGCAATTCACTGGCGGCTGCAGCACCTTGCGGGGCTTGCGCAACACGTTCCAGGCGCGGCATTTCATCCCTTGGCAGTGCCAGGGCCTCATTAACCGCATCAATCAACGGAGCACCCGATTGTGACCGCTCCCAACCCCTTGGTATGGTGCGCAGGCGGCCCAGAGCTTCAATGTCGCGCGGCTGTTGCTGGGCAATTTCATATATAGCATCATCCTTGATGACACGCCCGCGCGGCACATTGCGTGCACGCGCCTCGCGTTCTCGCCAGGCGGCGACATGTTTCATGACGGCCAGTTCAGGCGGTTTTCTCAGCCGCATGCGCAATCGTTTCCAGGCATCATCGGGATGCAGGTCATAGGTGGATTCAGATTCCAGAATGTCCATTTCCTCGCGAACCCAATGTTGCCGATTCTCTTCCTCAAGGCTGTTTCTGAGATATTGATAGACATCACGCAGATGGGTCACATCGGCCAGAGCATAGGTCAGTTGCTTTTCGGATAGCGGACGCTGGCGCCAGTCGGTAAACCGCGACGTCTTGTCGATATGTTCACCGGTCGTCTTGTGGACAAGCTGGTCATAGGAAACGCTGTCACCGAAACCGCAGACCATGGCGGCGACCTGCGTGTCAAAGATCGGATGGGGTATCAGGCCACCACGATGAAAAATGATCTCAATGTCCTGACGGGCCGCATGGAACACCTTTAATACAGACGTATCGGCCATCAGCTCGAAAAACGGATCGAGGTCAATGCCCTTGGCCAGCGGGTCGACGATAATTGCCAGATCAGGCGTTGCCATCTGTATCAGGCAAAGCTCAGGCCAAAATGTCGTTTCGCGAATGAATTCCGTATCAATTGTAAGAAAATCGGACTTGGCGAGTGTGTTGCAGGCTGCTTTCAGGGCAGCTGTGGTACTGATGATATCCATAGAATCTCTTTACCGAATTATCCGCGCTCTGTCTTCCATTTACTGTCGGACAGCGGAAACTCAGACAGTGGAAAAGTGTCTACACCCAAATTGTCGCTCAGGGCAAATGGACAGGGGCGAAGAGGTTCAGTGTCAAAACGGGTCGCAGATCACCGCCCATGCAGTTGAATACCGTCCCTGGAATCGGGGAGGGGCCCTGCAGATTGTACCTTTGAACCGGTTGCAACTGCGCTGCAAATTGATCTGGAAGCTTGACAAACCATGCAGGCCATGCGCTTGTCCGCGCGGCTTTCATAATGGCACAGAACTGAACCGGCCACGTGTCATTTCAAACCCAAAAGACGATCAGGAACGACCGATGCATCGCTATCGCAGCCATAACTGCGCCGCCCTCCGAAAATCCGATGTTGGCACCAATGTCAGGCTCTCTGGCTGGGTTCACCGTGTACGCGACCATGGAGGGCTGCTGTTCATAGACATGCGTGACCACTATGGCATGACCCAGATTGTCGCGGATCCGGATTCCGCGGCCTTCAAAATTGCCGAGACAGTCCGTGGCGAATGGGTCATTTGCGTGGACGGTGAGGTCAAGGCGCGCTCTGATGATACCATCAATGCCGCCCTGCCGACCGGCGAGGTGGAGATTTACGCCCGTAATATCGAGGTGCTGTCTGCTGCCAAGGAATTGCCCTTGCCAGTCTTCGGCGAGCCCGATTATCCAGAGGACGTGCGCCTCAAGTACCGCTTTCTCGATCTGCGGCGCGAAACGCTTCATCGCAATATTGTCCGCCGCACGGAAATCATCGCGACCGTACGCAACCTCATGGGTGGTGTTGGCTTTACCGAGTTTTCCACGCCGATCCTGACAGCATCCTCTCCGGAAGGCGCGCGCGACTTCCTGGTGCCCAGCAGAATTCACAATGGCATGTTCTACGCCCTGCCGCAGGCACCTCAGCAATACAAACAATTGATAATGGCATCGGGCTTTGATCGCTATTTCCAGATCGCGCCCTGTTTCAGGGATGAAGACCCGCGTGCCGATCGGCTGCCCGGTGAATTCTATCAGCTCGACCTGGAAATGAGCTTTGTCGAACAGGAAGATGTTCTGCAAACGATCGAACCGGTGATCGGCGATGTGTTCAGGAAATTTGCCGAGGGCAAACCTGTCTCCGACACATTTCCGCGCATTGCCTATGCCGATGCAATCAGAAAATACGGGTCAGACAAACCGGACCTGCGCAACCCCATCGAAATGGAAGCGGTCACCGAACATTTTGCCGGTTCCGGCTTCAAGGTCTTTGCGGGCATGATTGCCAATGATCCAAAGGTCGAAGTCTGGGCCATTCCGGCAAAGACCGGCGGCAGCCGTGCATTTTGTGATCGCATGAATTCCTGGGCACAGGGACAGGGCCAGCCGGGCCTTGGCTATATTTTCTGGCGTGAAGAGGACGGTGGTGTCGCCGGGGCCGGGCCGCTGGCCAAGAATATCGGTCCTGAACGCACAGAAGCCATCCGCACGCAGCTTGGCCTTGCAGCCGGTGATGCCTGTTTCTTTGTGGCCGGTCTTCCGGAGAAATTCTCCGGGTTTGCCGGTGACGCGCGCACCCGCGTTGGCACAGAGCTTGGGCTGGTGGACACAGACCGTTTTGAATTCTGCTGGATTGTGGATTTCCCATTCTATGAATGGAATGACGACGAAGACAAACTCGACTTCTCGCACAATCCGTTTTCCATGCCGCAGGGCGGGATGGACGTGCTTGAAAACGGCGACCCGCTTGCCATCAAAGCCTATCAGTATGACCTGGTGTGCAACGGCTTCGAAATCGCTTCCGGCGGCATTCGCAACCATATTCCCGAGCTGATGGTCAAGGCTTTCGGTCTTGTCGGACTGGATGAGACCATTGTTGAAGAACGTTTTGGCGGTCTTTATCGGGCATTCCAGTATGGCGCACCTCCGCATGGCGGACTTGGTGCTGGTCTCGACCGCATTGTCATGCTGCTTGTAGGGGCAAAAAACCTGCGTGAAGTGACGATGTTCCCGATGAACCAGCAGGCACAGGATCTGCTGATGGGAGCTCCAGGATATGCAGAACCTGCGCAATTGCGCGATCTTGGCCTCAGGGTTCTTCCGACCAAAAAGGAAGAATAAAGCGCGTCGAGCCTTTTCGCGCGCCCTGAAAACCCGCCACGTGGCGGGTTTTCTGCTTTTGGCGCTCTACCCGGTCTTCTCGACGCTTTTACTGTTCTCCGGCCGTGACCGTGACATTCAGGATGTCCGGAAGCGTCTGCGGCGCGGTCATGGCCGATCCCGCGACGGCGGCAAAGGGCAGCGGGGTGTCCGGCTTCGCACTGATTTCGATGCTTTCGGGACTGTCCAGAAAAGCGCCGACAGCAGACGTCACACGCTGCTGAAATTCCGGGTTTTGCAGGCGGAGCAGGGCGAATGGCAGCATGCCCTTCAGCCCCTGGACCGTCAATTCGCGGGTGGTTCCCCTCTGGGCGGCGAGGAAATCGAGGACCTTGTTCGTCAGCGACGCATCCTCGAAACGCAGCGACAGGTTCTGGAAATTAAGTTGCTGCATCAAGCCCATCGTGGCGAGCATAAGGGCCTGATCCGCTTGCGGATCATTTTTCGCGGTCTCGGCGTTCTGCGCAACTTGTTTGCTCATTTTCTGCATACCGTCCAGAACATCGAGCGTATACCCGGTGACGGAGAATTTCGTCTCCAGTCGTCCGACATCGTCCAGTGTCAATGCAGCTTCCGAAAGGCTGAATTCGCCCGTCTGCGCATTCCAGTGACCGGCGATTGAAGCATTGCCCCTGAATTTCTCGTAGCCGAGGAGGGTAAGCGTCTGCGCGAAATCGGCATTTTCCAACTGCGCCGGATCCACTTCCAATCCGTCGAGCTGGAGGTCGAAATCATAGTTCTGAGCACTCGAATCAAGGACGTTGGTTGACCGGCTGGACGACAGTCGGAAAAACTCGGCTCCATCGAATTGAACGGTCAGGGGACCTGTGGTGGCCGTATTGAAAAACAACGTTTTGTCGAACGTTTTCATGTCCACGCTGCCTGGTATCCGCAAGTCGGTGATCACAAGGTCGGCGAGCGTGATGCGTACTTTTCCAAAGGGAAACTCGAAACTGTCCCGGGTCACGGACGCGACCTTGAACCCGCCTGAACCATCTTCCCTGACACCCTCGAATACGATGTCTCCGACTTCCAGATCCTCCCATTCACTGGGAATATCGAAAGCCATTCCCTCGATGGTTACCCGATCCCCCTGCGCGGTCACTTTGCTGTAGTGCACGGTGGTGCCCTGAGCCGAATAAGCGGCAATCAGCTTGCCGGCAAAATCTTCCGCGTCGAGAGCGAGCGCCAAATGCGTTGAGGCCATGAGGGCAAGGGCGGCTCCCATGGCTGTTCTTGCGTGTCGGATGGGCATATTCATTCCTTCTGGATTTCAAATCAATTTCGCGCATCGCGCTGATATGCGGATTACCGTGCCGCTGAAAATTGTCCGGTTTATTTTTGTGGCCGGACAGAGCGATTTCTCCTCCGGCTCCGGGCTCAACGAGAACACGATAGATTGTCCCGAGGCATTCAACAACATGGTTGCAATGAATAAACCTGCTGTTTTCGCGTGCATGGCCGATCATGCAGTCGTGTGTAACGTGTTTCGAGACTTGCCGCGAATCACTGCTTCGTTTAAGTCCGGCCCATGGGAAAAAGCCTTGTGCCGCCGGGTGGCGGCGATGACAAATCAGAACCGGTCGACCTCAAGTCAGCGCTGGAAGAGCGCTATTTGGCCTATGCGCTGTCGACAATCATGCACCGTGCATTGCCGGATGTGCGCGACGGGTTGAAACCTGTCCACCGCCGCATCGTCTATGCGATGAGCGATATGGGCCTGCGCTCCAATGGCGGCTTCAAGAAATCGGCCAAAATCGTCGGTGAAGTGATGGGCAATTTCCATCCGCACGGCGACCAGGCGATCTATGACGCTCTCGTCCGGCTTGCGCAGGATTTTGCGGTTCGTTACCCCTTGGTCAACGGCCAGGGCAATTTCGGCAATATCGATGGCGATAATGCTGCGGCCATGCGTTATACCGAGTCCAAGATGACTGCGGTCGCTGAATTGCTTCTGGAGGGCATCGAGCAGGATGCCGTTGATTTCAGAACAACCTACGATGAGGACAGCACCGAGCCATCCGTTCTGCCCGGGGCGTTTCCAAACCTGTTGGCCAATGGTGCTACGGGCATTGCCGTGGGCATGGCAACGTCGATACCGCCGCACAATGCTGCAGAACTGTGCGATGCAGCCCTGCATCTCATCAAACATCCCGGCGCCAGCACCGAAAAGCTGATGGAATACATACCCGGACCGGATTTTCCGACGGGCGGGGTGATCGTTGAGGGCAAGGAATCCATTCTTGATGCCTATAAAACCGGGCGCGGCGGCTTTCGTGTGCGCGCGCGATGGGAGCGCGAAGACTCCGGGCGCGGCGGCTATGTCATCGTTGTCACCGAAATTCCCTATCAGGTTCAAAAATCACGCCTCATCGAAAAGATTGCAGAACTGCTGATCGCCAGACGATTGCCTCTGCTGGATGATGTTCGCGATGAATCTGCTGAAGATATACGGCTTGTTCTCATTCCGAAAAACAGGACGGTCGATCCCACCATCCTGATGGAATCATTGTTCAAACTGACCGATCTTGAATCGCGCATATCGCTCAATCTCAATGTGCTCTCCAAGGGTCGCGTGCCCAAGGTCATGACCCTCTCGCAGGTGCTGCTTGAATGGCTGGAGCATCGTCAGGACGTTTTGCAACGTCGTTCGAGACATCGGCTGGCGGCGATCGAAAAACGTTTGGAGATCCTTGGTGGTTATCTGATCGCCTTTTTGAACATTGACGAGGTTATCCGGATCATCCGTGAAGAGGATGAACCCAAGGCCGAATTGATGCGTCACTTCAAGCTGACCGATCTGCAGGCCGAATCCGTTCTGAATCTGCGATTGAGATCTCTTCGCAAACTGGAAGAGATCGAAATCCGTACGGAATTTGATAGTCTCACGGTCGAAAAAGGCGAAATCGAAAGTCTCCTTGCATCGGACGAAAAACAATGGGCGATGATTTCCTGGGAAATAAAGGAAGTCAAAAAACGCTTTGGCAAGGATACTGAAATCGGCAAACGCCGTTCAACCTTCTCCGATGCGCCAGACACGGATTTTGAAGCGATCCAGCAAGCGATGATCGAAAAAGAGCCGGTCACGGTTGTCGTCTCGCAGAAAGGCTGGATTCGCACGTTGAAGGGCCATCTGACGGACTATTCCAGTCTGGTCTTCAAGGAAGGCGACGAGCTGAAATTCGCCTTTCCAGCCTCCACGACGGACAAGATCATTCTATTTACCACCGGCGGCAAATTTTACACCCTCGGCTGTGATCGTCTGCCAGGCGGACGCGGCCATGGTGAACCGGTGCGGATCATGATCGATATGGACAATGATCAGGATATTGTCCTG
Organism: Rhizobiaceae bacterium; assembly: GCA_029212415.1. Lineage (GTDB taxonomy): Bacteria > Pseudomonadota > Alphaproteobacteria > Rhizobiales > Rhizobiaceae > Hoeflea_A. The sequence continues at coordinate 43,745 of JARGOF010000041.1, forward strand.
GCCTTCGTCCATGACCCGGCGTCCAAACTGCTGCTGGCCTCGACCGCCGGCAATGGATTTGTCATTCCGCAAAAGGACATCACTGCAAATACCCGCAAAGGCAGGCAGGTGATGAATGTCACATTGCCGGTTGAAGCCAGATTTTGTGTGCCGGTAAGCGGCGATTCCGTTGCAATTGTTGGTGAAAACCGCAAGCTTCTTATCTTCCCCCTTCAGGACCTTCCCGAAATGGGCCGTGGCAAGGGTGTGCGGTTGCAGCGCTACAAGGATGGCGGTATTGCCGATATCAAGACCTTCGCAATCGATGAGGGGCTGACCTGGCAGGATTCAGCGGGCCGAAACCATACAAAAACCCGCCAGGAATTGATGGAATGGATTGGCGAGCGCGCACAGGCCGGCCGCACCGTTCCCAAAGGCTTTCCCCGTTCCGGCCGCTTCACCGGGTAGTGCTGTGCACCAGTCGGTCATGCATCGCACTTGAGGTGTCAGACAAGGCGTAGAAAAAAGTAATAGGAGCCGGCCCAGATAAGCATCTGCGTCAGCAGCTTTTGGCTACGTGCGACAAATGCAGGATTGGTCCGCTTTGCGATGATCGCCAGCAGTGCAATTGTGACCGCAACAATGGCGAGCTGTCCGAGTTCCACACCCAGATTGAAAAACAGCAGTGAATACAGCAGCGCCGATTGCTGGAAATCGGCCTGCAGCAGCCCTCCGGCAAAACCTGCGCCATGGGCAAGGCTGAAAAGCAACGTGATGACAATGGTTTCCGGCCAATTGTTGATTCTGATTCTGGTGTGGCTGTTCAGATCAAGAAAGATAAAGATGCTCAGGGCGGCGAACGTGATCCAGGATATGGGCAGACGATCAAAGCCCGCCAGCGCCAGCCCGCCCAAGACGAATATTGCGCTGACGAGAAATGGCGCGATGGTCGGGATCGGCTGGGTTCGCGCCAGTGCAGCAATGGCAAGCGCTGCTATGGAAAGGCCGATCAGCGCTTCCATGACGATGGAGACCGGCGAAATTGTTCCTGTCACCACCAGATAGAGAGCCAGCATATGACCCACCGTAAAGCAGGTGACGGCAGTCAAAATCTGACGCCAGTTTTGACACAAGAGAACCAGGGCAATCAGAAACAGGATATGATCCAATCCCGACAGAACGTGCTCAAAACCCAGAGTCAGCAGCTCAAGAAAACCGGAATCATCGGCATGGGGAGCCAGACGAACACTATTGTGCCCTTCGGTCAGAATGCGTTCGATCATTGTGCCGTCTTTCAGGCGCGCCTGAAAGATATGCTGATGGGTCGCTGAAAGCGCAAAGAACGCATCGATTTCAATGTCTGCGGGAACTTCAATCGCATCTGATGGACATTCAAAGATGGCTTCGCTGCGCAATGTGCCTTTCACGCCGGGACCCGTCTGCGTGTCGATGATCGGGCAGGCATTGCCCGCCTGCTGCACGGTGATCGTTTCCGGCAGGTGGCGGGCCAGCATCTGCTCCGGTGACAGTGCATCCCAGCCAAAGGCGGCCAGCAGAGTGGTGCGATAGGTATCCACGAAAAAGGTCATGGTAACCTGTGAGCCATCAACATCCCAGATGGAGGATGACTGGCTACGGGTGTGGGATTCGGCGGGAAGCCCGCTCATGAAAAGACAACAGACAGCCAGGATAAGGTAGCGGATCCTCATTGCGGCAACGGACCGGCATTCAGGTCGATATCTGCCTGGCGCCACAGCATTGCAATATAATCATCAACGGCCTTTTCCCGAACGCTGCGCAGCCATTCGGCTTCAACCGTGTCCCGGATCGCGTCAAATTCAGGTCGCTGCGCTGTGGTGCGCTGTTTCAACCAGGCAAAAAGAAAAGTGCCGTCCGTCTGCGGGAAGGGGCCTGCAATATCGCCATCTTGAAGGGTGGCGAGACGAGAGACCATTTCGGGGCCAATATAATCGCGCATTTTTGCCGGAGGTATCGCAATATCCGGGACAGGGAGCAGCGTGACTGTCGGCATCTGGCGAACCGCCGTTGGAAAATCCGATGCCGTGATGATCTGTGCAAATTGCGCGGCGTCTTCGTCGGTAGGTACGCGCGCAACACTGGCGCGAAGGCGCCCGGCCTTTGCAAACAGGCCTGCATGATCCTCAAACCATGCCCTGAGCTGATCTTCCGACGGGGACTGCTCCATGCGAGTCAAAGCAAATTGCAGCATGGCATCAACGGATGCCTTTCTGACGCCACGATCCGTTTCGAACAGGCCAAGCTCAACCGCACGCTGGACCAGCAGTTCCTCCTTGATCAACGTATCCAGAGCCCGCTTGCGGTCCTCATGCGTCACCGCGCCATGTTTATCTCTGCGTATGGCCTCAATGGCCAGTTCCAGCTCCGCCATGGTGATGTCGACGTCATTGACCTGAGCGGCGATCATGGAGGTGTTGGCCTGATAGGTTGGCGCACCCAATCCCTGCCATACGGCCACGGCAAGGGCGACAGCCGCCCCGACACCGGCCACGTTCCAGGTGTTTTTTTCTGCTGTCCTAGCCATCAGTGCGTCGCAGATAAATGGGTGATGACCAGGCGCGATGCTCGGCGGGCGCCAGGCAATTGTCTTCCGGGTCCGTGCGGTAATCACCGAAACAGGGATTGACCTTCACGCAGATCCCTTCGGCATTGTATTCGCAGCGCAGGTTGTCAGCATTGATGGTCGGGGTCGCTTCCTGAATGGCGCGTGCATAATAAATGGCATCTGTTTTGCCGTCGGCATATTCGGGATCAGAAAAATCAAACTGACATCCATCGGCGTTTCCATCGCATTTTTTGACCAGGAAAGGGTCATCAATACGCCGTGAAATATCCTGCACCGGTGAGGTTTGGGGACGGATGCGTACAATTTCAATGCGATCGATCTTGTAACGCTCATTTGTCGGATTGTAGGATTCACCACCGCATATTTTCTGCAGCCGTTGCTTGCTGATGCCCTTTTCATAAAAATCCGGCATGCCGGGTGCCTGAACGAATGATCCAACCGCATTGACCCGGAATTCGGGTGTACCTGCCATCGTGACTTCCGCACCCATCGGTTCCTCGCTCTTGCCTTCCGGTCCGCCATTGACGAGATCAAACCAAAGAAGAATGCGTGGGCCAGACGTGGCAAAGGTTTCCCGCCTTTGCATGGCGTCCCATATCTCATCACGCGAACGCCCTTTGGCATGCACACCTGCCAGACCACCGGTGGTGAAGAAGGAACTGTTGCGCTCGACCTCAAGCATGTTGACGTTGACATTTTTCAGCAGTTCATTCGGTGATATTTTGGTGGACTTGGCAATCGGCTGCTGGGTCTCGCCAAAGATGCGTTCCCGCCAGGTCTGGTTGACGGAGCCGCTGGACTCCGTGTTCAGCAGCCGCTGATAGGCTTTATAACCGGTTCCGGGTCGCGCCCGATGATTGTCCGACGACCCGACAAAACCCCAGACAAAGCGGTTGGGTTTTTCGCTGTCATCATCAAATCCCTGCGTCGCCAGACTGGCCTGGACCGAAGTGCCAAAACGCATGTTGAACGTGGGAAGAAAACAATCCTTGCATTGGCTTGAATCGAGCCAATCCTCCGTTTCGACTCCCGGAATGGTCAAGTGTCCGGCATTTCCGACACCAATGAAGTTGTCACGGCCCTCAACGGCGCGCAGTTCGCATTCTTCCGCATCCTGGCCTGACAGAAGGCATCTTTCGCGAATGATCTCTCCTGCGCGCCAACAACTGGGCATATAGTTTCCCGTCGGCGGGACGCATCGGCCAATGAAATCACCATTCGCCAGCCGTTTGCGTTCAGACAGATTGACCTTGCGATAGGTCTCGGCGTTGCCGTGGCCGGAAAAAATCTCGATAAGCTTGAACCGCTCGGGTTTCATGACCGACTGCAGGGCTTTTTTCCAGGTGGTGCCGGAGGGTGTATAGAACCCCCAGGTGGTTCCATGCGGTATGATGATCGGGTCCAGGCCCTGGTCGTCAAGCTTGTCAATCAGTTCCGCAGGTGTTGCGGCCACCTCCGTACAACTTTCAGGGAGCTTTGAAGATGGGGTGTTCTCGTCGCACATTTCCACGGCGCTGACTTCTTCGACAAAGGCATTGAAACCCGCATAGCGGTTCAGCTTCAAGGCATCGGCAAAGATGATTTCCGGTGGAAATCCAACCTGATTTTCTCGCAAAACGCGCAGCGTAACCCCCGCAGCAGCAATCGGACGGGTTGAGATCGATGCATCGTCGAGATCCTTGAAAATGACGTTCTTATGTCCAAAATGCTCTTCCGGAACGATGCCGACCTAGGTCCATTCGAAGCCAGTGAAGGAAATCAGGTCCGGATCCTCACCTTCGCCGGAGACAGCCTGGCAGGTCCGCATGGATTGCTTGGTCTCGCGCCAGCGGCGTGGCGTGATCGATTCGGCATGATCAGTGATGGCCCAGAAATCCAGGGCTGAACAGTAGCGTGCAAAATCGCAGGCATCGGCAATCGGATGCGGACCGGTTCCGCCGTTCATCGGCAAGGACCAGATAAAGGCGTCTGTGGAAAATGTGGTATGAACATGCAGATCACCAAACAGGATCTGCTTGTCGCTCTCGACGCCCCTGGCGGTTGCGGCCTTGATGTTCAATGCTGTCCGGTTGGCGATGACGGGCGCCGGAATCCTTTTGCCTTCAATGATTCCTGCCTGGGGTGGTTTGCCGAGATACCCAGCGTGAAATGCACCGATGTAGCCGCCGACGACGACGGCCAGCAGCACCACGACACCAGCAAGTATCTTCAAACCATTTTTCATATATTTCCCCCCCCAGGATTTTGCACTGTCTCATAGATATGAAACCCCGACACATCAATTCGGCTTCACGCACCTTAGCGCTTGTCACTAAGTAATGAATTCATATCCGCATGCTTTGAAGTAATTTCT
>JARGOF010000042.1 GCA_029212415.1 Rhizobiaceae bacterium
CTGGGGGTACTCAGGGCACCAAACACTAGATGACATGGCTGATCGCTGTCCGCAAAGTCCAGCTCAACCCTTGCGGAAGATACTCCAAATCCACAGTCCCTGACAGGGACGACTCCGCCATTTCCTTGATCACCGTCTGACCAAATCCCTTATGAGTGGGTTGTTTGACGATTGGCCCACCCGATTCAACCCATCTCAAGGCAAGCATTGGCTCGCCGTCATCTTCGATCGACCACAGGATGGATACTTCACCGGAATCCTCCGACAAGGCGCCATATTTCAAGGCGTTTGTTGCCAATTCGTGAATGGCCAATCCGATGGGTTGGACTGCATCGGTTTTTAAAACCAACTCCGGACCATCAATATTTATCCGATTGGTCGTCGGGTTTCCGAAAGGAGACAATTGATCGATCACCAAAGAACGCAAGCGAACCCCCGCAAAGTCCATTGAGATAAGCAAAGCCTGGTTGGAGGCAAGTGCGTTCAATCGTTGTGTGAACCGCTCCAGAAAGGTTTCGTGATTGGACTTCCGGCTGGTCATTCTGGCGATCGACTGAATGACTCCAATGAGGTTTTTTGTCCTGTGACGGGATTCACCCATCAGATAGACAAATCTTTCCTCACTTTTTTTAAGCGCGGTGATATCCATTATGGCAACCAGGCCAGAAATCGGTCGCAATTTCGATCCGCTGTCGTCCCTTTCAAATATGACCCGTTTTTTGGCATTCAACCAAAGGATCTCGCCATTTTGATGCACGACCCGGTGTTGAACATTCAGGTCATTGACGCCATCTGCATCCAACAGGCATCGAACCTGGGATTCTATATATCTTTTGTCCTCAACATGCACCTTGGCATGGAGGTCCCGGCGCGAAACAGGCATATCCGCTGGCAAGTCAAACAATTCTGCCGCCCTCTGATCGAGGGTGATCGTATCGGCAATATAATCAACGGATCCAAGACCAAGTTGAGCAAGGCTGACGCCCAATTCCAGCTGGGACGCTGCAAATGAATTGCCTTCAGAGTGCATCTTCAAGACGCCCATCGCTTTTGATCCTGTCAATAAGGGTTCGCATTACCGTGCAATAAGCCAGGGCGTCAGCCTTGGGTCGGCAGAACCATGCAACATCATTATCGATCGCATTCCGTCGCCACAATAAAATTTGACATAGCAAATCTATCGCACAGACTTCACGTCGTCGCGGTTTCAAACAAATTCCAGCAAATTGAACCATTCCGCATTTTGTGCGTTGGCTTTCCATGGCAATAGAGCTGATCAAGACAGGGTGTTGTGATGGAATGGCGAAAAAGCTGTTGATCGTCGAGGACGACCCAATCATCGCAACGGACATGGAACTGTTTTTTTCCGATTGCGGATTTGATGTTGTGGCAGTGGCGCACAATGTGACCACCGCACTTGCGGCTATTGAAGAGCACTGCCCCGACATCGCTCTATTGGACTTTCAGTTGGGCCAGGAAAACAGTTTGGAAATCGCAGAAACATTGGACAAAATGAGGACTCCATTTTGCTTTTTGACAGCGAGTTCAAGCGCTCAACTTCGCCATGCAATTTTTCCTGACGCAGCAATTTTCTCAAAGCCTGTTCGGTATGAACGCGTCGTGGAGCATATCGCCAAATATTTTACCTGAGGGCCTTTTGGATTAATGACCTTGAATCATCCATTGTCGCTAAAACAACGACACCCGTGTTCCCAATGCCCTCTGGGTACCAATTCTGCATTTCGTGCCATGGCTGCCGATGAAACGGCATTCATGAAAGACTTCAAACGCGGCGAGCTGCAGGTCCAGGCCACTTCCACATTTTTGGTTGAAGGCAACAATAGTCCACACATGTATACGGTTCTCAGCGGCTGGGGGTTTCGTTACAAAACACTGGAGGACGGACGCAGGCAGATTCTCAATTTCGTTTTACCGGGAGATCTGGTCGGCCTGCAGGGCACCCTTTTGGCAGAAATGCAGCACTCGGTCGAAGCACTGTCGGATATGATGCTGTGTGTCTTTGAGCGCAATTCGCTTTACCTGTTGTTCAAAAATCGCCCGAGCCTTGGCTTTGATGTGACCTGGCTGGCCGCCAAGGAAGAACAAATACTGGATGAACATTTGCTCTCCGTGGGGCGACGCAGTGCATTGGAACGCGCCGCATATCTTATTTCCTTTTTGAACCAGCGCGCCCACCGCGTGGGTCATCTGAAAGAAGGCCAACCTCTGGCACCCTTCACGCAAAACCACATCGCAGATACGTTGGGACTTTCGCTCGTGCATACAAACAAGACCCTGAAAAAGCTGCAGGACAAAGGCATCATTGAGTGGTCAGGCAAGACCTGTCTGGTCAAAGACACAAAGAGGCTCATGGATGTCGCCAATTGGGATGGAATTGCGGATATTCAACGTCCATTTATCTAAAGCGGTTCACGACCAAAGCAGGCTGCATATGGCAAGTTCAGGTCGTCGTTTTAAGTTCAATCCGGACATCGGTCCTGCGTCGTCGACGCTGCTGTGTGCCGGGGTCGGCAAATCAATCGTTTGAGGCAAATCAATAAAGGCGTTTCACATCTGTGCGATAATCACCCAACAGGAGGAATTGAATATGTATAAAAATATTCTTGTCACGATCGCGCTGGATCACGCACATGACAGTGCCAATACGCTTGCTATTGCCCGCGCTCTTGCTGCGGAAGGCGCGTCCATCACCGCTTTGAATGTTCTGGAGGAGATACCGGCCTATGTGTCGCAATATCTTCCAAACGACAACTCCCAAAACCGGCACTCAAATGCCGAAGCGGAGCTAAAGGCGGCGCTTGCAAGCGCTGCTGGCGTCAGACCTGTTGTCGTGAGCGGGCATGCTGGCACAACGATTGTTGACTACGCCAGGGAGCACGCAATCGATTGCATCGTGATCGCTTCCCACCGTCCCGGCCTGCAAGACTATTTTCTTGGTTCGACGGCCAGCAGGGTCGTTCGGCATGCGCCCTGTGCGGTGCACGTGATCCGGTAATTCTTCGGGTATAGCAAGAAAGCTGCCGTGCATTCGTCTGCACAGCACCCCATATCAGGACCACAGTGGACGTTTGGGCCGCAGCGGCACCCGCGACGACCATAGCACCTGACTCAACCGCGCCTCTGCCCTGCCCCCTGACGCACGGGCCAGACTTCCATGACCCCGGCACACAGAACCAATGCGCCACCGGCAAGCTCCAGTGGCGCGAGGGTCTCATTGGCGAGCAGGACGGCTGAGACGGCGCCGACCAGGACTTCGCTCATCAAAAGGATGCCGACGCGGGCCGGTTCCAGCCGTAAGGTCGCCCACATCAAAGCCACAACGGACAGGCCCCACCATAGGCCGCCGGTGACCAGGGCCAGTCCGAGCGTGGCTGCAAGGCTTCCCACCTGCACAGCGCTGGGCACAGGGCCGAGGAATGGCGCGAGGATAAGGGCCGTGATCGCTGCGCCGATGGCAAAAACAAAGGCTGAGGGGCCCGGCCCGAGACTGGATTTCGCGCGCATGCCCGTTGTTCCGACAGACCACAATATGCCAGCCAGCAGCGCCATCCATTCTCCCGCGCCGCGCGGCAGCGGCAATTGCCCGTCGGCGCCCAGCATCACGGACAAACCGACAATCCCCACCAGTATCGCCAGAACCCGCAGGCGCGGCGTGTGCCAGCCCATGATGTAGCGCCCGATCAGGGTGCTCCAGACCGGTGTCAGAAAATACAGCAGGATGATGATCGCCACCTGGCCATAGAGAAATGCGACCGAGTACAGGGCAAAAGCCGCTCCGCCAATGGCAACGGAGATCAGCGCGATAGGATCTGACGCCGGGAACTGATGCCGCTTCAGGATCGCGGCAGGGAACAATAGCAGCGCCGCAGCCATGGTGATCGCCAGCGTGCCCCAGGCACCGGACACCCCTCCATCGGCCAGTGCACGCACGGGTATCCAGTAGAAGCCCCAAAGGACGCCGGTGACGACAACGATCAAGGTCGCCAGAAATGTCGCGCGTTCCTGCATCATGCGTGGCATCGAAGGTCGTCAAAAAACCACGAGACGACCAGCAGCCCTGCCCGTTTCACGCGACCGGATCCTCCGGCTCCTGAAACAGGCTGATCTGCTGTTGCGCCAGGTCCTTGGGTGCATTGAGGCCCAGATGGCCCCAGGCGTTGGCGGTGAGCAGCCGGCCGCGCGGGGTGCGCTGGATGAAGCCCTGCTGTATCAGGAATGGCTCGATAATGTCCTCGATCGCATCGCGCGGTTCTGACAGCCCGGCGGCAATGGTCTCGACACCGACCGGCCCGCCGCCGAAATTCTGGGCGATCATCGTCAGGTAGCGCATGTCGAGCTGATCCAGCCCCATATGGTCGACCGACAGCCGCGTCAGGGCATCGTCGGCAATCTCCCGTGTTACTGCCTCGACGCGGGCAACCTCGGCAAAATCACGCACCCGGCGCAGCAGACGCCCGGCAATGCGCGGTGTGCCGCGGGCCCGCCGGGCAATTTCCAGTGCGCCGTCATCGGTGATCGGCAGGCCCATGATCCGGGCGCCGCGCCGCACGATGAATTCCAGTTCCGGCACCGTGTAGAAATTGAGCCTGACGGGAATGCCGAAGCGATCCCGCAGAGGCGTGGTCAAAAGGCCGAGCCGTGTTGTTGCGGCAATCAGCGTGAATTTCGACAGATCGATCTTCACCGAGCGCGCCGCCGGCCCCTCACCAATGATCAGGTCAAGCTGGTAATCTTCCATCGCCGGATAGAGAATCTCTTCGATCGCCGGATTGAGCCGATGTATCTCGTCAATGAACAGGACATCGCGCTCTTCCAGATTGGTTAGCAGCGCGGCCAGATCACCGGCCTTGGCAATGACCGGCCCGGAGGTCGAGCGAAAATTGACGCCCAGTTCCTTCGCCATGATCTGCGCCAGGGTCGTCTTGCCGAGCCCCGGCGGGCCGACAAACAGCACATGATCCAGCGCCTCTCCGCGTGCCTTGGCAGCCTCGATGAAGACTTTCAGATTGGAGCGGGCCTCCGCCTGGCCGGTAAAGTCATCAAGACTTTGCGGGCGCAGTGACATCTCGGCATCTTCACCCAGCGTTTCACCCGTCACAAGTCGCTCTTCGTCACGCATCAATTATTCCCGCCGCCATTTCCACTGCCAATCCCGCTACATGTCCGGCAAGCCGCGCCAAATCACTCATTTGGACAATTCCTTCAGGCCAAGCCGGATCAGCGTCGCCGAATTTGCTGATTCCCCGGCCGAGCGCAGCGCAGCGGCGACCGCATTGGCCGCCTGTTCGCGCGAATAGCCCAGATTGGACAGGGCCGACACCGCGTCGCTCACCGGCCCGGCGGCAACCCCCTCGCCGAGATCGCGTTTGAGGTCCATCGCCTCGCCCGGATCGCCGGCATAGGCCGGCACCTTGTTCTTCAATTCGGTCACGATCCGCTGGGCCACCTTTGGCCCGATGCCCGGCGCCCGCGCCACCATGGCCTTGTCCTGCAGCGCGATGGCATTGGCAAGGTCGCTGGCCGAAAACGTCGAGAGCACCGCCAGAGCCACCTTGGCGCCGACACCCTGCACCGATTGCAGCAGGCGAAACCATTCACGCTCCAGCGCCGAGGCAAATCCGTAGAGTTTCAGCTGGTCTTCACGCACAAAGGTCTCGATTTGCAGCACAACGGCCTCGCCAATGCTGCCAAGTCCGGCGAGCGTGCGGCTCGAGCAAAAGGCGATATAGCACACACCATGGACATCGATCAGAACGTGATCGTCGCCGATTTCCTCAATGGTGCCCTTCAGTTTCCCGATCATTGAAAATCCAATCCTACAGGCTTGCGGCCAGTTTGAGCCGACCGACAATAGATTGCCGGTGATGGGCATGGCAAATGGCGATGGCCAGCGCATCGGCGGCATCATCCGTATCGAACTGCGCCTTCGGCATCAGCACCCGGACCATCTTGAGGATCTGTTTCTTGTCGCCATGCCCGACACCGATCACCGATTTCTTGACCGTATTGGGTGCGTATTCGGCAACCGGCAGCCCGGCAAGCGCCGGAACCAGCAAAGCAATGCCGCGCGCCTGGCCCAGTTTCAGCGTCGCAGTCGCATCCTTGTTGACAAACGTATGCTCCACGGCCGCCTCATGGGGCATGTGGGCATGCACGATTTCATGCAGGCCATCATGCAACTGGCAAAGGCGGGAGGCCAGGTCGAGATCGGCATTGGAGCGAATGGTTCCCGAGGCGACAAAACGCAGGGAATTGCCGAGGCTTTCGATCAGCCCCCAGCCGGTTCTGCGCAGCCCCGGATCAATTCCGATAATACGTGTCGGTTCAGACTGACCCATGTTTTCATCCACCATCTATTGCCGGTGTTCTATGCCACACAAATGCGAACAAAACAAAAACATTCGAGCATTAATAACAAAACCCGGATCACAAGACCCGGGTTTGAATGTTGTCGACAGAGTATGAAATTATCTCAAAGCGCATCAGGCCTCTTCGAGTTTGGCCATGATCTCGTCGGAAATATCGAAATTGGAATAGACGCTTTGCACGTCGTCATCGTCTTCCAGCGCATCCATCAGCTTCAACAGCGTGCCGGCGCGTTCCTCATCAACGTCAATGGTGTTTTGCGGCCGCCAGATGGGCTTGACCGATTCAGCCTCCCCCAGGGTCGCTTCCAGCGCCGTGGTAACGTCACCTATGGCTTCAAACGCACAGATCACCGTGTGTCCGTCTTCGCTTGACTGGACATCATCGGCGCCGGCTTCAATCGCCGCTTCCATCATTGCGTCCTCGTCACCGGCCTCGACCTTGTAGACAATTTCTCCAACCCGGTCGAACATGAAGGCAACAGAGCCGGTTTCACCCAGCGCACCGCCATTTTTCGAAAAACATGAACGCACATTCGAAGCCGAACGGTTGCGATTGTCTGTCAGCACTTCGACGATGACAGCAACACCGCCTGGACCATAGCCCTCGTAGCGGATTTCCTCATAGTCGGCAGCGTCGCCGCCTGCGCCCTTGTTGATGGCCCGCTGGATATTGTCCTTGGGCATCGATTGGCCCCTGGCATTCTGCACGGCCAGCCGCAATCTTGGATTGCCGTCGATATCCCCGCCACCCATTTTTGCGGCGACGGTCACTTCCTTCGACAGTTTGGAAAACAGTTTCGAACGCACTGCGTCCTGTCGCCCCTTGCGGTGCATGATATTCTTGAATTTTGAATGGCCTGCCATGGCGCTCCGCCCACTTGCGTAAAAATCTCTGATGCGCCGCCTTATAGGCAAGTCGACTGCAATCGTCCAGACGGTGCGGCCAAAGTCCCCGTCATTAGAACCGTTTGCGTGCAAAATGGCGTGTGTCGACATCATACTTGCACCTTGTGCTGATCAAACACACGTGAAGCGGCTGGATTTCCGATGGAAGACTGATACACTGAATGTCTGACGGCAGCTATCAGGGTTCACAACGGATCAACGCGCCATGAAACAGACGATTATCAACCTTTCCTCCATCGGCCTGTTGCTGGCCGCCGTTCTGGCGTCTTCAGGGTTCACGGTCCTGCCGCCTTCTGATGTGGCCACCCCTGATTTATCCATGAAAATCCAAAAGGCCCAGTCTTCGCAAACAGTCGCACCAAGGGCCGTGTCCACCTGTCAGGCCATCGCCCAATTGCGCGGCGATGTGCGTCTGGCCTCCGGTGAACCCCTAAACCGCGATCAGGTCCGGCTGACCTATATCAATCACTCGACCTATCTGATCGAAACGCCGCAAGGGGTGCGCATTGCCACCGATTACAATGGCTATGCAGGTCCGCGCGAGGTGCCCAATGTCGTCACCATGAACAAGGCCCACAGCGGCCATTTTACAATGAATGCGGACCCGGCAATCGACCATGTGCTGCCCGGCTGGAACCCCGATGGCGGTGCGGCCGATCATGATATTGTGGTGGGGGACACCTATATTCGCAATGTCACGACCGATATAAGGTCCGGGTTCGGTGGTGCGGAGCCCGACGCCAATTCGATCTTCATCTTTGAGGTTGCCGGTCTTTGCATCGGTCATCTTGGCCATCTGCATCACGAACTGACCGACAGTCACATTGCACAGATCGGCAGGCTCGATGTGCTGATGGTGCCGATTGATGGCGGCCTGACCCTTGGCCACGAGCGGATGAGCGCCATCGTCAAACGTTTGCGGGCATCGGTCATTCTACCCATGCATCGCCGCGGCGCCTCGATCGAATCGTTCCTTCGTTTGTTTGGCAAGGACTTTGCCCACGACTTCCGCAATGAGCCGGACGTTACCGTCTCTCTGCGCAATCTGCCGCGCCAGCCCACCATCATCATTCTCAGCGGCGTCTGATCAATCACCGAAATCCGGCAAAGCCTCGGAAAGCCGCGGCCCGATCCGCAGCGGATGAATTGATTCGGCAAGGCCCGTGCGGTCGGAAATTTCAACGGCCACACCGCAAATCGTCGCCGGACCCGTCGCCGCTTCAAAACGGTTTTTCGGGACCTTGGAGACGAAGCGGTTGATCGGCTCTTCCTTGTCCATGCCCAGCGACGAATCATAGTCGCCGCACATGCCGGCATCGGACATATAGGCCGTGCCGCCATTCAATATCTGATGGTCTGCGGTCTGAACATGGGTATGGGTGCCAACCACCAGGCTTGCCCGCCCATCAACAAAATGGCCGAAACATTGTTTTTCGCTGGTCGCTTCGGCGTGAAAGTCGATGATCACCGCATCGGCCTGCTCGCCCAATGGACAGGCGGCAAGTTCCCGTTCGGCAGCCATGAAAGGATCATCCAGATCGGGATGCATGAACACCCGCCCCATGATGTTGCTGACCAGCACGCGAGCGCCATTGCGTGCAATGAAAACGCCCGAACCATGCCCCGGTGTACCGTCCGGATAATTCGCCGGCCGCAAAAAGCGATCATGTCGCTCACAAAAGCTCAGCGCCTCGCGCTGATCCCACACATGGTTGCCCGTGGTCACCACATCGGCGCCGGCGTCAATTGTCCGCATGTAGATTTCTTCGGTGATGCCAAAACCGCCAGCCGCATTCTCGCCATTGACGACGACAAAGTCGAATTTGTAGTCCCGGATGAGGCCGGGCAACTTGTCCCAGACGACCGTGCGCCCGGAACGCCCCACCAAATCACCCAAAAATAGAAATCTCATAACGTCACGACCTGTTTTGGGGCACTTGATAAAACCCGCTTTGTGTTAATATTGCAGACAATGGCACATCATGGGCCTCATGCGGAACCTGCTCGACTTCCTGCACGTCAAATGCCACGCCGATGAGCCTTGGTTGCTGACCCTTTTCATGCAATCGCGCAATCGCCCGATCATAATGGCCGGCACCATAGCCAATCCGGTTGCCCATCCTATCAAAGGCCGCCAGCGGCACCAGCATGACGGTCGGATCCAGCTCCGCTGCCTGCGGACCGGGACCAAATGTGCCAAATCCCGCATCGATGAATTCTGCGCCCCTGATCAATTCGCGAAAGACAATCCGCGTCCTGTCCAGAACGACAGGCAGACACAATCGCGCGCCCGTTTCTGCCAGATGAAACATCAGGGGCCGGACATCGACTTCGGAGCGCATCGGCCAGAATCCCGAGACAATTTCTCCCGACAAAGGACCCAGGGCCTCAAACCCTATTTGATCAATCATCAGGCTGGCTTCAATGCGCGCTTCAATGGTCATGGAATCGCGCGCGGCAAGTGTGCGGCGACGCAATCCAGCTTTCAATTCCTGTGCACACATTGCACTTGTCCTGCTTGTCTGACTGCTCCAGCATGGCGGAACACCAAAGGAACTGCGTGCCGTGGAAGAATGTTTAAGGTGCGGTCCACAACAGCCGGTGGGATTATACGATCCCGGGAACCTACAACGTAGGTGGGTGCCATATGCTGAAACCCACGGGTCTCAACAGGGACAGCTCCCTTAGGATCAATTAAGGCCCCGGGGATTGAGTTCCCTGCCGAGAGGCGCAGACCGCAAGCTGAATATAAGGTCGCTGCGAACAAAGCACCAGCCCCAAATGAGGGTTATTGTGATGGCTGAATAAATATTTGGCAGCGGCTATTGATGGCAGGTTCCCGGACACATTCTCGGGTACATTCCCCGGTACATTCCAAGACAGGATCAAAGGCACCGGCGCCGCCACGATCAGCGGCGTCCTCAGCTCTTTTCCAGCTTTTGCGCAATGCGCTCTGCCTGGTCGGCGACCTGGCCGATAAGCTTGGCCATGGTGGCATCGGCATCATCAACCTGTGCCAACGCCGTATCACGGGTTTTTTTCAGACTGTCGACTTCACTTTCAAGACCGCGCAATTTGCGCTGCACTTCACTGAGCTCATCCATCACCAGGATGCCGGCCATCACCGTGATGCGCAGGTCACCCATTTCCCCGAACTCACCCTTAAGGTGGCTGACATAGCGGTCAAATTTGCCTGCAAGCTCGGTCAGGTGTTTCTCCTGCCCCTCTTCACAGGCCATGCGATAGGCCTTGCCGTCTATATTTACTGTGACCTGTGCCATAAGATTGCCCTACCGATCCAGAACTGCCCGGATCGTTTCCATTGCTGTGACCAGTCTGCGTGACACTTCCTTGTTGGCTTCGGCCAACCGCTCGGCGCGTTCTTCCGAATGATCGAGCTCCTGGGCAAGCCGCGACCGGTCAGCGTTGAGACGCTGCACCTCTTCTTCGGCGTCGGCAAAATCACGCTCTTTCTCGACGCGGCCGTCAACCGCATTTTCGAGTCTGGAGAGAGCTTTGCTGAGGCCCTGAAGTGCTGTTTTTGCAGTATTCGCACCTGGCATTATCAATTCCTGTGCCTTGCGAGTTCACAATTCGTTTGATTCTCGGGCACTTATACCACAAAGATTAAGCGCTACAGGAAGCCGTCGTCAATCTTCTTGGCAATCTCACCTGTTTTGATTGGGGATAACCTGATCCAATTGGCCAATCCGATAACAATCAGGCATTTACACGGCAGCGATGCAATGATTTGCCACCTCTTAACACCCAAAACAGCGACGAAACAGCCTTTCGGCCATGTCATTTATTGACTTCACCCCATCACCTGCTATGTGTCTCCTGCTTTCAATAGGAGCCCATAACGGGCTGCCGCAAGACACCCTGAAAAAGCTGAATTGTCATGATCCCACGCGAAAAACATGAACGGATGGCCAACGCGATCCGCTTTCTCTCAATGGATGCCGTCGAGAAGGCCAAATCCGGCCACCCTGGGCTGCCAATGGGCGCTGCCGACGTTGCGACAGTCCTGTTCACCAAATTTCTGACCTTCGATCCCAAGCACCCGAAGTGGCCAAACCGCGACCGGTTTGTCCTTTCTGCCGGTCATGGATCGATGCTGATCTATTCCCTGCTCTACCTGCTCGGCTACGAAGACATCACCATCGACGAAATCAAGAATTTCCGTCAATTGGGCTCCAAGACGGCAGGCCACCCGGAATACGGTCATGCCGCAGGCATTGAAACCACCACCGGACCTTTGGGTCAGGGCCTTGGCAATGCCGTCGGAATGGCCATCGCGGAACGCAAGCTGGCCGATGAATTCGGCAGCGACATCGTCGATCACCACACCTATGTGCTGGCCGGTGACGGTTGTCTGATGGAAGGCATCAGCCAGGAAGCGCTCTCCCTGGCCGGGCACCTCAAACTCAACAAACTCATCGTCTTTTGGGACAACAATGGAATTTCCATCGACGGCGCCGTGAGCCTCGCCGATTCGACCGATCAGATCGCCCGTTTCAATGCCTCGGGCTGGAACACGATCGCGGTTGACGGCCATGATCCCGATGCCATTGCCGCCGCAATCGAAACGGCGCAGAAATCCGAAAAACCCACCTTGATTGCCTGCAAGACAATCATTGGATTTGGTGCACCGACCAAGGCAGGCACTGCCAAGGCCCATGGTTCACCGCTTGGTGCCGAAGACATCGCCGGTGCGCGCAAGGCGCTCGGATGGACATCGGAACCTTTTGATATCCCTTCAGATATTCTCGATTGCTGGCGCCTTGCCGGCCTGCGCTCGACCAAGGAACGCAAGGCATGGGAAGAGCGCCTGGCTGAAACCGATGCGGACAGCCGTGCAGCCTTCACCCGTCGCATGAGCGGCGACCTGCCGGGCGGCTTCGATTCCGCCATTGATGCCTACAAGAAGAAACTGGCAGATGAACAGCCGAAGCTGGCAACACGCAAATCCTCCGAGGATGCGCTGACCATCATCAATGGCGTTGTGCCCGAGACGATTGGTGGCTCGGCTGACCTGACCGGCTCGAACAATACCAAGACCGAGCAGACCGCCTCGATCACGCCGGACGATTTTTCCGGGCGCTATATCCACTACGGCATCCGCGAGCACGGCATGGCAGCGGCCATGAACGGCATCGCCCTGCATGGCGGATTGATCCCCTATTCGGGTGGGTTTCTGATCTTTTCCGATTATTGCCGACCTTCGATCCGGCTTGCCGCCCTTATGGGCATTCGCGTCATTCACGTCTTTACCCATGATTCCATCGGGCTTGGCGAAGATGGCCCGACGCATCAGCCGGTGGAACATCTGGCCGCCCTGCGTGCCATTCCCAACCTGCTGACATTCAGACCGGCAGACGCCACTGAAACAGCCGAATGCTGGCAATTGGCGCTGGAATCGGAAGCCAGACCCTCGGGTATCGCGCTGACGCGCCAGAACCTGCCCTCCGTGCGCACCAGCTATATCGCAGAAAACATGTGCGCTTACGGCGCCTATGATCTGGTGCCGGCCAGTGATGCCGACGTCACCATATTCGCTTCAGGCTCCGAAGTGGAAATTGCACTGGAGGCGCGCGAAAAGATCGAGGCGTCAGGCCACACCGTGCGTGTTGTTTCCGTGCCAAGTTTTGAACTGTTTGAAGAGCAGTCGGAAGAATACAAGCAATGTATTCTCGGCACCTCACCCGTCAAGGTCGCCATCGAAGCGGCTGTCCGTCAGGGCTGGGACCGGTTCATCGGCAATGACGGTATCTTCATTGGCATGAAAGGCTTTGGCGCATCAGGACCTTATCAGGAACTCTACGCCCATTTCGGAATTACCGCTGACGCAACTTTCGAAGCTGTCGAGGCAAAATTGAACAATCTGGCAGGACAGGAAGAGACCTGATCCCTGCCCGCAGGAATGGGCGCTGAGCAATCAGGTCCAGCCCGCTGCAATTGCACCTAAAGATCGGAGAAATGTTCATGACCGTTAAAGTTGCCATCAACGGGTTTGGTCGCATAGGCCGCAACGTGCTTCGCGCCATCATCGAATCGGGACGCACCGATATCGAGGTTGTTGCCATCAATGATCTGGGCCCGGTTGAAACCAATGCCCACCTGATGCGCTATGACAGTGTGCATGGCCGCTTTCCTGGAACCGTCACTGTTGACGGCGACACGATTGATGTCGGCAGAGGCCCGATCAAGGTCACGGCCATCCGTGATCCAAAGGAATTGCCCTGGGGCGATGTGGATATTGCCATGGAATGCACCGGCATCTTCACCTCCCGTGACAAGGCTGCCCTGCATCTTGCAAACGGCTCGAAACGTGTCCTCGTTTCAGCGCCGGCCAGCGGCGCCGACAAGACCATCGTCTTTGGTGTCAATCACAATACATTGACCAGCGATGATCTGGTTGTTTCCAACGCATCCTGCACCACCAACTGCCTTTCACCGGTTGCCTATGTTCTGAACAAGACCTTTGGCATCGAAAAAGGCTTCATGACAACAATCCACTCCTATACAGGCGACCAGCCGACGCTGGACACCATGCACAAGGATCTGTACCGCGGCCGTGCTGCCGCCGTGTCGATGATCCCCACCTCCACCGGTGCGGCAAAGGCCGTTGGCCTCGTGCTGCCTGAACTCAATGGCAAGCTTGATGGCGTTGCCATTCGTGTGCCGACGCCCAATGTGTCGGTCGTCGACCTGAATGTCATCACCAGCCGCGCCACCACCATCGAAGAGATCAACAGTGCCATTCGCGAAGCAGCCGATGGTGAACTCAAGGGCATCCTGGGCTACACGGATGAGCCTCTGGTCTCCATCGACATGAACCACGATTCCCATTCGTCCATTTTCCACATGGACCAGACAAAGGTTCTGGATGGAACCTTTGTGCGCATTCTGACTTGGTATGACAATGAATGGGGTTTCTCCAACCGCATGTCTGACACGGCAGTGGCCATGGGGAAACTCATCTGAGATCTGTCGACTTCTTGAAATAAGGGTTCGGGCGCATGTTGCAGATAAGGCCGAATTGCGAATATTGCGATAAGGATCTTGCCGCTGACGCGCCCGACGCCCGCATATGCAGCTATGAGTGCACATTCTGCGCTGATTGCGTGGACAATGTGCTGCACAATGTATGCCCGAACTGCGGTGGCGGCTTTGAAAAACGGCCCATCCGGCCGCAGCGCGCCCATCGCAAGGGGGCCGGTCTGGCCCATGCACCGGCATCGACGCAGCGGGTGCACCTCAAGCATGACCGCGACACACTCGCCACATTCACCCTGCCATTGAGCAATATTCCGCCAGAAGAGCGCTGATCATGACTGACTTCAAAACACTCGATTCCATTGATAATCTTGCCGGTAAAAAAGTCCTCGTTCGTGTTGATCTCAATGTGCCGGTCCGCGATGGCACTGTCACCGATACGACCCGTATCGAGCGCGTGGCGCCCACATTGCGTGAATTGTCCACCAAAGGCGCGCGGGTCATTCTGCTGGCGCATTTTGGCCGTCCGGACGGCCATGTGGTCGAAACCATGTCGCTTCGACCGATTGCCCACAAGGTCGAGGAAATCCTCGACCAAAGGGTGCATTTTGCCACCGATTGCATCGGCGAACCGGCGCAGGAAGCCATAGAGGCCATGACCGATGGCGACATCCTGCTGCTGGAAAACGTCCGGTTTCATCCCGGCGAAGAAAAAAATGATGCCGCCTTTGCAGCGCAACTTGCTCAAAATGGCGATATCTATGTCAATGATGCCTTTTCGGCCGCCCACCGGGCCCATGCATCGACTGAAGGAATCGCCCATCTTCTGCCCTCCTATGCGGGCCGCACCATGCAGGCCGAACTGGAAGCTCTTGAAAAGGGTCTCGGAAACCCGGCACGGCCGGTTGTTGCCATCGTCGGCGGCGCAAAAGTGTCCACCAAGCTGGATCTGCTGATGAACCTTGTCGGTCAGGTTGATGCTTTGGTGATTGGCGGCGGCATGGCCAATACCTTTCTTGCGGCCAAGGGAACAGCCGTTGGAAAATCGCTTTGCGAGCATGATCTTGCGGCCACCGCCAAGCAGATCATGATCGAGGCGGCAGCAAAAAATTGCGCCATCGTTCTGCCGGTGGACGGGGTTGTCGCAGAAGAATTCAAGGCCGGTGCAGCAAACCAGACAGTCGACATCAATGCGGTCCCTGCCAATGCCATGATCCTCGATCTCGGCCCAAAATCCGTTGCGACCATCAACGACTGGATCGCCAAGGCAAGAACCCTTGTGTGGAATGGCCCGCTCGGCGCCTTCGAAATAGAGCCCTTTGATGCGGCAACCGTGGCAGCGGCCAAATTTGCCGCGCAGCAGACCTGTGAAGGCCTGCTGACCTCCGTGGCAGGCGGCGGCGATACTGTCGCCGCACTCAACCTTGCCGGCGTCACCGACGATTTTACCTATGTCTCCACCGCTGGCGGCGCCTTTCTAGAGTGGATGGAAGGCAAACCACTGCCAGGCGTCAATGCCTTGAAAAATTAGGCCGGGTTAGACGTCAATCAGCTCTGATGCAGCCAGATTTGACTTCATACAAAATGATCTAAGGATTTCAAACGATTGAATATTTTTCAATCGTTTCAATTCCTGATGGTGCTATTTTCCTGACAAAAAACTTCTGCTATCGCCAGTGCAATGTAACCGGCCGGAGCCTGATATCGGGTGCTCCGGCAGACAAACATGCATGGCAGCGCTGTTCATCAATTGGCGGCTGCCGGCAACCGGCATCAGGAGATTCACCAAATGAGCGAACGTCTGGAAGACATAGCCGCAGCGATGGTTGCGTCAGGCAAAGGTCTGTTGGCAGCCGATGAATCCAGCGGAACCATCAAGAAGCGTTTTGACTCGATCAATGTCGAATGCACTGAGGAAAACCGCCGGGACTATCGCGAAATGCTGTTTCGCTCAAATGAGGCCATGCACAATCACATCTCCGGCGTCATCCTTTTCGATGAAACCCTGCGCCAGAAGGCAGCAGACGGAACACCGCTGGTTGACATCATCCGGGCATCCGGCGCCATCCCCGGCATCAAGGTTGACGGCGGGGCCAAGCCGCTGGCAGCGCATCCGGGTGAAACAATCACCGAAGGCCTCGACGGACTGCGTGAGCGTCTGGCCGAATATTATCGCCTTGGAGCCCGGTTTGCCAAATGGCGGGGCGTCATCTCGATTTCCTCTTCCCTGCCCACCAGTGGCGCTGTCCATGCCAATGCCCATGCGCTGGCGCGTTATGCGGCGCTGTGCCAGGAAGCCGGCATCGTCCCCATTGTCGAACCGGAAGTCGTCATGGACGGCAAGCCCGGAGATCATTCGATAGACCGCTGCTTTGAAGTGACAGAGCAGGTGCTGCGTGCTGTTTTTGCCGAGCTTTATCAGGCACGTGTCAATCTGGAAGGCACCATCCTGAAGCCAAACATGGTGATCGACGGAAAGAATGCCCGCAAGGCCTCTGTTGAAGAAGTGGCCGAAAAGACCATTCGCTGCCTCAAGGCGACTGTCCCGGCCCTGATACCGGGCATTGCCTTCCTGTCGGGTGGTCAATCCGACGAAGAGGCAACGGCGCATCTGTCCGCCATGAACGCCGGGCATGACCTGCCATGGCAACTGACCTTCTCCTACGGCCGTGCTCTGCAGGCCGCTTGCCTGAGTGCATGGGGTGGAAAATCGGAAAATGTTGCAGCCGGTCAGCGGGCCTTCACCCACCGGGCGAAAATGAACGGTCTGGCGACGACCGGCAACTGGACACCGGCGCTCGAAAAGGCCGCCTGACGGCAGCCCCTCGATAGCACTTTGGCAAATGTTGCAGCAATTGTTCAAGCTTGACACTTTGCCGTCACCGGGGTGAAAAGAGCCGGAATCTTTTTGAAACTGAATCCGGTTCGAACACATGAACACTTTAATCTACAGCCTCGCCAGCTGGCTGCTGGTCCCGGTGGCATTTGTCCAGGGGTTGCAGGTTCGTGCGCGGACACCACGCCTTACCCCGCCTCCAGGGCTGCCATTTGGTCAGGTCGGCGACAAAAGCCCGGACTATCGGCTACTGGTGGTGGGTGATTCCTCGGCGGCAGGTGTTGGCGCTGACAGCATCGATCAAACAGTCGGCCCGCAGGTGGCGCAAATCCTCCATGCAAAAACCGGCCAGTCGGTTTACTGGCGCAACGCCGGTTCGAACTCGGCGATAAGCCAAGAGATTCGCGACCACGTCGTCCCCAATCTGGAGCATCATCCCTATACCCATATTGTTGTCACTGTGGGCACCAATGACATAAAGAACTTTCTGACCGCACGGCGCTTCAAGAAGGGCTTTGGCGGTCTGCTTTATGCCCTGAGGGCAAAATGGCCGGCGGCGGCGATCATCTGGTCGCCGGTGATTGATCTGCGCACCGTTCCCAATCTGCCCCCCCTGCTGGCAAACATCCTGGAAATGCGCGCCAAAATCATGAACAGGCTGGGGCGCCAGCTCTGTGCCGAGCGCTATGCCATCGTTGCTCCGCAATTGCAGACAATGGATGCCTCCGGTTTCGCAGTGGACGGATTTCACGCAGGTCCGACCGGTTATCATGCCTGGGCGCAATTGCTGGCCACAGCAATTGTCGAAAAAGCACCCCTGGCCGGTCCGGACAAGGGATAAGGTCCCCTTTAAAACTGAATGGTCACCACGAACATCATTGCAACAAAGGCAAAGATCGCAATCTTCCAGAAGTCGCCGCGCTTTTTCAGCCCCGGAAGACCGAGCGGCTTTATCAGATGCGCAATCATTGCTGCCAGCAGCACAAGCGCGATCACTTTGGTCAAGATAGGCTCCAATTGGGTTTGTCCGGGCGATTGAACCGCCCGGCAATGCATCTGTGCGACTGGTTCAAATCATTGCTGCTAAGCGCTGACGTCCAGAATGATTTTTCCGATATGCTGTCCCTCTTCCATGCGGCTATGGGCGGCAGAGGCGCGTTCCAGCGGAAACAGGGTATCCATGACAGGCGCGACCTTGCGCGCTTCCAGCAACGGCCAGACCTGCTGTTTGAGCTCCTGCGCAATGACGGCCTTGAATTCGACCGTACGGGGCCGAAGGGTTGAGCCCGTATGGGTCAGCCTCTTCATCATCAGCTTGGAAAAATCCGCCTCCGCGACCGGTCCGTGCAGAAATGCGATCTGCACGATCCGTCCATCCATTGCCGCAGCCTGATAGTTGCGTGCCACATAATCGCCGCCCACCATGTCGAGGATCACATCAGCGCCCTTGCCCTGCGTTGCATCCTTGACGGCAGTGACAAAATCATCGTCGCGATAATTGATCGCCAGATCTGCACCAAGATCGCTGCATGCCTTGCATTTTTCCGCAGACCCTGCCGTGGCGATAACCGTGGCGCCAAAGGCCTTGGCCAGTTGGATAGCGGTCGTGCCAATGCCCGATGATCCGCCATGAACCAGAAACACCTCACCGGAGCGAAGGCCGCCACGCTGAAAGACATTGTGCCAGACTGTAAAGAAGGTCTCCGGCAACCCTGCAGCTTCACTGAAACTGAAGCCCTTTGGCATCATCAGGGCATTGCGTGCATCAACAGTGCAAAATTGCGCGTAACCACCGCCCGGCAGAAGCGCACAGACCTGGTCACCAGCGGCAAATGAAGTCACACCCTCGCCCAGGGCAACGACCTCTCCAGCCACTTCCAGCCCGGGAATATTCGGTGCCCCCGGCGGCGGCGGATAAGCCCCCTGCCGTTGCAGGCAATCGGGCCGGTTCACACCGGCAGCCCTGACAGCAATCAGCAATTCTCCCGGACCGGCCTGCGGCTTTGGCCGCTCAACAAGTTCCAGAACCTCCGGACCACCGGGCTCACGAATTTCTACAGCTTTCATTCCTTACCTCTTTGGACTGTCACCGGCTTGCCACAGCGAGCAGGTTGAAAAGATATCTGATCATCCCTTATCATTCAAAATCGGCAATGCACATGCCGGCAAGGCAGTGGCCGGCAACGAAAGGGAGAAATTCCATGTCCGTTTTTGGCGACGAGCCTGAGAAAAAACCACCTGCCCATGAGATGGGTTGCGATCTTTCCATGCTCTCTGTTGATGAATTGGCCAATAGAATTGTCTTGCTGAAACACGAAATTACCCGGCTGGAAGCGGAAATATCCGAAAAGCAAAAGAGCAAGAGTGCAGCAGAATCACTATTTCGCTGATGCCAGGGGCGCAAAAGGCACCCGCATGCATCCGATGCATTTGGCAGCTTTGGCGAAGTTGACGACCGAAACATGCAAGTTGAAGAGATCCATTAACGCTACATTAAGCTTTACAAGTCTTTATTGTGGATATCCGGAATTTCCGGATTCATGCCGGATGGCTGATGTCATGCAGCGTGATGCCAAACTGTTAACTTCTGAGAGTCGCCATGCGGCTCTTTTTTTTTGCCAGGAATCTGTTTTCTGGGGATAATCATCGTGCTTGCCCGCGATCACCTCCATCACCCAAACAGCGTTAACCCTTCCTTAAGATTTGACTTGCGTAAAACCTTTCAAAGCATCAATGTGCAGCCAAACCACCTAAAAATAAGTGGGTATCCGTGGCTTGATGGCCGTGGCGGCTGGTGTATAAATGGTGAGTATCGGGGCAACGGCGTATGGCTGACACACATAAAAACACAATTTATTTTGCAGAGCATGTGACAAGCTCGGCCTCATTCAAGGCAATTTATTCTGAAGGAATGGGGCTGGTGGAAGAAACCGCCGGCTATCTGGATGGCGAAGGTCGTTCCGCAGCGAAATTGCTGCCGCGCATGGCATCGGTCCTATACGCAGCCGAATCCATGCGTCTGACCACCCGGCTGATGCAATTGGCATCCTGGTTGCTGCTGCAACGGGCCGTCAACAATGGGGAAATGACGCGCGAGCAGGTCGTTGCAGAAAAATCCAAGGTCCGGCTCGATGGCTTTGCCTGTGATCGCACCGCACCCGGCTGGGCAGACCTGCCGGACGCTTTCCGGGACCTTGTGGAACGCTCGTTACGCCTGCAGTCGCGCGTGGCCATGCTTGATCAGGAAATCTATCAGCGCGATTCTGCGGCGGCACCTCAGATTGCATCTGACAATGAAAATTCCGTGCAGGCACAGCTTTTGCTATTGAACACGGCCTTTGGCGGCCGCTGAAACGACCGCACGCACTTTAGCAGCTGATCTGCAGACAATCTCACACCAGCGAATGACTGCAATAAAAAACCCCGCCTTTTCAAGCGGGGTTTTTTGATAACACAGTCTGATCTGAAGATGAGCCGGGTCGGCTCAATCCCAGAATGGCTCTATATCAGAGACCCAGACCTTCAAAGCGTTTCTTGAACTTGGACACACGACCACCACGGTCCATCAGGTGCTGCTGTCCACCAGTCCAGGCCGGATGGGCCAATGGATCGATTTCCAGAGTCATTGTATCGCCTTCAGAGCCCCATGTGGAGCGGGTCATATATTCAGTACCATCGGTCATGACCACTTTGATCATGTGGTATTCGGGATGAATCTCAGCCTTCATTGCTTTATCCTGCATCATGTGGACGAATGCGCGCCTATCGTGTGCGGCAAACCAGCCCATCTCACAAACAAAGCCGCATACCCGAGAGGTCACGGCTTTTCAATTCGATGGCGAGCCTATACATGAAGGCCAGTAAGGTGACAAGAGGCGCGGCTGATTTTTGCCGCATGAACAGCGATGGAAATCACAATTGGCCAAGAATAGCCGCAGCGACGGCGCTCGCGCAAAAACCCTGCAACCACTGACACGTCTTTTTCCCTATATACTGCGGTATCGCAGTCTTGCAGCCGGAGCACTGGTTGCCCTGTTGCTTGCTGCCGCAGCGACCCTGGTGCTTCCGCTGGCCGTTCGCCGCATGATCGACAAGGGTTTTTCCGCAACAGATGCGAGCTTCATCAACAGCTATTTCACCATGCTGCTGGTCATTGCTGCACTTTTGGCCCTGGCCAGCGCCATGCGCTACTATTTTGTCATCACCATCGGCGAGCGCATTGTTTCTGATCTGCGCAGCGATGTCTTCAGCCATGTCACATCGCTGTCGCCCTCGTTTTTCGATACCAACCAGTCCGGCGAAATCGTCTCGCGCCTGAGTGCCGACACCACCCAGATCAAATCCGTCGTGGGCGCGACCGCTTCACTGGCATTGCGCAATCTTATCCTGTGTCTCGGGGCGGTCATGATGATGATCGTCACCAGTCCGAAACTGTCACTTCTGGTGCTGCTGGCCATTCCGCTGATTGTCTTTCCGATGGTTGGTTTCGGACGGTCCGTGCGGGCCCGCTCGCGTGAAGCGCAGGATACGCTCGCCCACGCAACGGCCTATGCCAGTGAAACCATCGGCGCCTCGCGCACCCTGCAGGCGTTCAACGGCGAACCTGTTGCCAACCAGCGCTACGCCAGCGCCGTCGAGGGTGCCTTTGAGGCGGCTCGTAGCGCTGTGCGCGCCCGGGCGTTTCTCACCGGCTTTGCCATCATGATGATCTTCGGCAGCGTCGTGGCCATCCTTTGGTATGGCGCGCAAAATGTCATGTCCGGTACGATGACGGCGGGCACGCTTGGCCAATTCCTGCTCTATTCCATCATAGCCGCATCCAGCCTTGGCGCTCTTTCGGAAATCTGGGGTGAAATCTCGCTGGCATCAGGCGCCGCTGAGCGCCTGATGGAATTGCTTGATGAAGTGCCCGCGATAGCGGCTCCTCCCTCGCCACAGGCCCTTCCTGAGCCGGCAATCGGCTCTGTAGCGTTCAAGGATGTGGTCTTCGCCTATCCCGGCCGTCCCAACCAGAGTATCCTGTCGGGCCTTTCCTTCCAGGTGAACCCCGGCGAAACGGTCGCCATTGTCGGTCCTTCGGGTGCAGGCAAAAGCACGCTGTTTTCCCTGATCAGCCGATTTTATGACCCCGATGGCGGCAGCATCGAACTGGACGGGATCAATGTGCGCGAAGCCGATCCTGCGGAAATCCGCCGTCGGCTGGCAAGCGTACCCCAGGATGTGGCCATCTTTGCCAGTTCCGTCAAAGACAACATTGCCTTTGGCCGGCCTGACGCCACAGACGCGGAAATCATTGCAGCTGCGAAGGATGCGCTTGCCGATCCCTTCATCGTGCAAATGGAAAACGGCTACGATACGCTGGTCGGCGAACGCGGCATCACCCTGTCGGGCGGGCAACGCCAGCGCATTGCCATTGCACGGGCAATCCTGCGCGATGCCCCGATATTGCTTCTTGATGAGGCCACATCAGCGCTCGATGCCGAAAGCGAGACTTTGGTGCAGCAGGCCCTGACCCGCCTGATGCAGGGCCGCACGACACTGGTGATTGCCCATCGCCTGGCAACCGTGCTCAAGGCCGACCGTATTCTGGTGATGGACAAGGGTCACATTGTTGAAGAGGGCACGCATCAAAGCCTGGTCAAAAAGGGCGGCATCTATGCCCGTCTCGCAAGACTGCAGTTTAACCAGGATGATGCTGATCTCGACGGTTTCGAGATCAGCGAAGCAGCAAAATAGGCCTGCGGCCTATTCGCTGACACCCAACAGGCGCATGGCATTGTCCTTCAGGATCAATGGCCGCACCGCATCCTTGATGGCGATGGTCTCGAAGTCCGCCAGCCAGCGTTCCGGCGCGATCATCGGCCAGTCGGATCCGAAAAGCATCTTGTGCTTGAGGATCGAATTGCAGTAGCGCACGAGAATGTCGGGGAAGTATTTCGGCGACCAGCCGGACAGGTCGATATAGACATTGGGCTTGTGCTGGGCGACGGCCAGCGCCTCTTCCTGCCAGGGAAAGGAGGGGTGCGCCAGAATGATCGGCATATCCGGGAAATCGACGGCGACATCATCCAGATACATCGGGTTGGAATATTTCAACCGCATGCCGTTGCCGCCGGGCATGCCGGAACCTACTCCGGTCTGGCCCGTGTGGAAAAGCGCCGGCTTGCCGGTCTCGGCTATCGCCTCATAAAGGGTGTAAGCCATGCGGTCATTGGGATAAAAACCCTGGAAGGTGGGATGCAGCTTGAAGCCCTGCACGCCGAAATCCTCGACCAGACGCCGGGCCTCGCGCGCCCCCATTTTTCCCTTGTGCGGATCGATCGAGGCAAAGGGTATCAGCACATCGGAATGTTCCGCCGCCAGTTCGGCGACCTCTTCATTCTTGTAGCGCCGATAGCCGGTTTCGCGTTCGGCATCGACAGGAAAAATCACGCTGGCAATATTTTGCGCGCGGTAATGCGCCGCGGTTTCCGGGATGGTCGGCGGGTGGGTCCATGGCGCCCGGAAATATTTTGCCATCGTTGATTGCAGATCATCATAACCGTCATCCGCGTGGCAGCCACAGGGCTCTTCCGCATGGGTATGAAAATCAATTGCACGCACCTTGGAAAAATCAACCATTTGACACTCTCTCTTACCCGGATGGACCTTTGTCACATCAATCCATACCGGAAAATTATTGCTATTCAATAGAACAATTGTATTGTAGACCTTTCTACAGTGTATTTCCAGAATGGACCGAACGCAATGAATGATGACTCCACAGTTTCAGAGATTTTGAAAATTGCTCTGGATGGCGAGATTGCGGTCCTGACCATGAACCGTCCGAACAAACGCAATGCGATGAATGACACGCTGCTGGACTCCCTCGACCGGTTTTTCTCCAAACCTCCCAAGGATGTTCGCGCCGTTGTCCTGACGGGCACCGCAGGGCATTTTTGTTCCGGGCTGGATCTCAGTGAGCATGTATCCCGCTCGACCGAGGAAACCCTGCACCATTCGCGCAACTGGCACCGTGTCATGGATGTTATCCAGTATGGCGGCCTGCCTGTCGTTTCTGCAATATTCGGCGCGGCAATCGGCGGCGGCCTGGAACTTGCCGCCTCCACCCATGTGCGTATCGCCGAGGCATCGTCCATTTTTCAACTGCCGGAAGGGCGGCGCGGCATATTTGTCGGCGGCGGCGCAACCGTTCGGGTCGGGCGTATTCTGGGGGCCGATCGCATGACGGAGATGATGCTTACGGGCCGCAAATATAACGCCACCGAAGCGCTCGGTCTTGGTCTGGCACATTATTCGGTTGCCGATGGGGAAGCCTTTGCACTGGCGATGAAACTTGCCGGAAAAATCGCCCGCAATGCGCCCCTGTCCAACTACCTGATGGTCAACACCATCAGCCGGGTTGATGACATGAGCCGTTCCGACGGATTGTTCGTCGAGAGCCTCAGCGCAGCGATTTCACAATCAACACCGGATGCCGAGGAGGGCCTGAAGGCCTTTCTTGAAAAACGCCCACCTGTTTTCAGGTAATGCCAGGCGCCGATCGAAAAGCCCAGACCATTGATCGCTGAAACTGCAAAAACCAAAACTCTAGATGCGATACCCCGCCCCCGGCAGGACAGTTCGGGGGCCGGTTTATTCGGGTCTGATCAGTTTTCCCTTGGCACCGCGCTGCGCAGAATTTCCAGGAACCGCTTTTGCGGCAGACTGGCAACCCAGCCGGAACGGGTGGTCACGCCGATGGTCCGCTGGCTCGGTTCAAGCGCCACATCAATCCGCACCAGAAGACCCAGCTCGATGTCCCTTTTCACCTGTTCGACGGAAACCAGCGTGATCCGCTGCGACGTCCTGAGCAATCCGAGCATGAAACTGTGCGATCCGGTCTCGATCGGCTGGGAGACATGCGCCGGCGGGTCAAGGCTTGCGTGCAAAGTCTCGAAATGGGCCCTCGCCGGTGCGCCCTCACGCGGCATGATCCACGGATAGGCCGCCAGTGCCGCTGTCGTTACAGGCCCTGCTGCGCGCCCCGATTTGACAGCCAGAGGATGGCGCGGGTCAGCGACCACCACCAGCGAGTCGCGAAACAAGGCCTCCTGTGACAGATCAAAGACACGCTCTTCACTGCGCAGCGCCCCCAGGATGAGATCAAGATCACCCCGTCGCAATGCCCGGGCCAGACTGGCATAACGCCCATCCAGCACACTGACCAGAACCCGTGGATATTCTGATGCAAACCGGCTGACCGCTTCAGGCAATATGAATGTCTGCACCAGAGGCAGGCTGCCAATGGCCAGACGACCCTCGAACTCACCTTGCCAGCACTTCACATCAAAATGCGCCTGACGGAATTCATTGAGCGCCAGTTTTGCTGCACGTGACAGCTCTTCGGCCTGCAGGGTGGCCCTGGTGCCGACTGACGTCTGTTCAAACAAGGCAATGCCGACGAGCCGTTCCAGATCGCGGCAAGCCCGGTTGACGGTCGACACCTGCCGTTTCAAAGCTGCCGCTCCTGCGCTGAAACCACCCTGTTCCACAGTGGCGATCAGGGCCCGAAGCTGACCGCCTGTTACCAGATGATGCAGGTTTTTGTGCCCGGCAGGCACGAAGCCACCCTTCAGATATCCGACGCCCAGCCGGACCCGTTCGGCAAATATCCGGCCCGGTTCGGTCAGCACCATCCCGCCGCTTCTGCGGGCAAAGAGCGCGACACCCAGAGCCGTCTCCAGTCCGGCAACGGCCTGTGTCAGCGCCGGTTGCGACAGACCGATCACCTGCGCCGCCCTCGACAGGACCGCGCAATCGGCAACAGCCAGAAATCCGTTCAAATGTTTCAGGTTGGGCAATTCTTCAAGAGATTGCACGTCATGTCACCCCCAAAACCAATGCAATAAACCAATCATGCCGGTCGGGCCAGAGGCCTTGATCAGAAAGCTTCCCTTTCATTCGGTCCGCACACCAAAACACAGCTTCATTGCAGATTTTGAATAATGGGACGCATCTATTGCGATATTCAAATTTGCCAAACACCTTTGGCCTGTGATCAACTCTGATACGTTCAAAAACAGGGACCGGGAGACATTTTTACCATGTCTGAAAGCAAAACCGCATTGGTCATCAGCGCCCATTCAGCCGATTTCGTCTGGCGAGCGGGGGGCGCCATCGCTCTGCATGCGAGCCTGGGATACGAGGTGACGGTGGTTTGCCTCTCCTATGGCGAACGCGGCGAAAGCGCCAAATTGTGGAAGCAGGAAGGCATGACCCTGGAAAAGGTCAAAGCCGGTCGCCGAGTGGAGGCGGAAAACGCCGCCAAGGCGCTGGATGTTCATGACATTCAGTTTTTTGACCTTGGCGATTATCCCCTGGAACTGGACCGCGAAGCGAAATACCGGCTGGTCGATGTGATCCGAGCCGTTCAGCCGCGTTTCATGATGAGCCATTCGCACTATGACCCCTATAATACCGATCACGCCTACGCCACGAATGTCGCCATGGAATGCCGCATGATCGCCCAGGCCTGGGGCCACAATCCCGGTGAAAAGGTTCTGGGCGCACCCCAGCTTTACCTGTTCGAACCGCATCAGACGGAGCGCATGGGCTGGGTGCCTGATACCTTCCTCGACATCAGCGATGTGTGGGACAAGAAACGCGCGGCAATCGAGTGCATGGAGGGACAGGAACACCTGTGGGACTATTACACCAATGTTGCTGAAAATCGCGGCAACCATTTCAGGCGCAACTCCGGCGGTCAGGCCGGCGGCAGACCGGCACGCTATGCGGAAGGCTTTCAATCCGTCTATCCACGCACAGTCGATGAGCTTTAGATGATGAACGACATTGCGCATCTCGGCCACGTGGAAATGATGACCGACCGGTTTGAAGAGAGCCTGGAATTCTTTGTAAACGTCTACGGATTGACCGAAAGCGGGCGCGACGAAAATTCCGCCTATCTCAGAGCCTGGGACGATTACGAGTTCCACACGCTGAAGCTGACCCGCAGCGACAATACCGGCATCGGCCATGCGGCCTATCGCGCCTCATCGCAAGAAGCACTGCTGCGGCGTGTCGCGGCGATAGAGGCCATGGGCTGTGGCATTGGCTGGACCGATGGGGACATGGGCCACGGCCCCGCCTACCAGTTTCATGACCCCGATGGCCATGTTTTCGAGATCTACTGGGAAACCCGCAAATATGTGCCGCCGAAAGAAGAGCGCCCTGCCCTTAAGAACATTGCGCAACGCTATCACGGGCGCGGCGTCGCACCACGCCGCATTGACCATTTCAACCTTCTGGCAAAGGATGTCAGCGTCATTCGGGAATTCCTGCCCAAGGCCCTTGGATCGCGGGTAACCGAACAGATTGTGCTTGACGATGGCACGGTTGGCGGGTGCTGGTTTACCGTTAACAACAAGACCTATGACCTTGCCTACACGCAGGACCATTCCGGCAGCAGCGGTCGCTTCCATCACGTCACCTATGCCGTTGACCAGCGCGAAGATGTGTTGCGCGCCGCCGACATCTTTCTCGAAGCCGGTGTTTATATCGAGACAGGCCCCCACAAACACGCCGTTCAAGGAACCTTTTTCCTCTATGTATGGGAGCCTGCCGGCAATCGGGTGGAAGTGGCCAATGCCGGTGCCCGCCTCATTCTCGCGCCCGACTGGGAGCCGGTGACCTGGACCCAGTCCGACCGGGCAAAAGGTCAGGCCTGGGGCCTGAAGACAATCGAGAGTTTCCATACCCATGGAACACCGCCGGTACCAGCCAAGGAGCATAAATAATGCCTGTTGTTGTTCAGCAATTCGAACGTGCCGATGCCGATATCATTGCCGGTCTGGCAGAAGCCGGTGTCGCAACGGTGCATGAAGCGCAGCAACGCAGCGGTTTGATGGCAAACCATATGCGGCCGATTTATACAGGCGCGCAGATCGCCGGTTCCGCCATTACCGTTACCGTGCCTCCCGGTGACAATTGGATGCTGCATGTGGCCATTGAACAGGTCCAACCCGGAGACATCATCGTGGTCGCCCCGACATCACCCTGTGATGACGGCTATTTCGGTGACCTTCTTGCGCACTCCCTGCGTGCCCGCGGCGGCATCGGCATCGTTATAGAGGCAGGTGTGCGCGATACCCGTGACCTGACCGCCATGGGATTCCCGGCCTGGTCGAAATGCATTTCGGCCCAGGGCACCGTCAAGGAAACCCTCGGATCGGTCAATATGCCCATTGCCTGCGCCGGCGCCATCGTCCATCCGGGCGACATCATTGTCGCCGATGATGACGGGGTCTGCGTTGTCAAACGCCAGGATGCGGCCACGGTGCTGGCCGCTGCGCGCACCCGCATTGATGCAGAGGAAGACAAGCGTCGACGGCTGGAGGCCGGAGAACTGGGCCTCGATCTTTACGACATGCGCCCCCGTCTGGCGCAAAAGGGCCTCAAATATGTCTGAGGGCATACCCTGCATGTGGATGCGCGGAGGCACCTCCAAAGGGGCCTATTTTCTTGCAGCCGACCTGCCGACCGAGCCGCAGGAACGCGATCGCCTGCTGCTGGAAATCATGGGGTCGCCAGACCCGAACCAGATCGATGGCATTGGCGGGGCGGATCCGCTGACCTCGAAAGTGGCGGTGATCGGACCTTCCCGGCGCGATGGCGTCGACGTGGATTACCTGTTTCTGCAGGTCTTTGTCGATCAGGCCATCGTTACAGACGCGCAAGGCTGCGGCAATATACTGGCCGGTGTCGGTCCCTTTGCTGTTGAGCGCGGACTGGTCAAAGCGACGGGCGATCTGACCGAAGTCGCGATCTTCATGGAAAACACCGGCAAGCTGGCCATTGCCGAAATCCACACGCCCGGCGGTCGCGTCAGCTATGCGGGCAGCGCCAGCATAGACGGGGTACCCGGCCACCATGCGCCTGTTGGCCTGTCTTTCAAGGGCATCGAAGGTTCAACCTGCGGCGCGCTGCTTCCCACCGGCCATCCAGTCGATGTGATCGACGGGATCGAGGTGACGCTGATCGACAATGGCATGCCCTGCGTGGTGATGCGGGCAGCGGACATGGGCATTTCCGGTTATGAAACGCGCGAAGAACTGGAAGCCAATGAAGACCTGCGCGCCAGACTTGAGGCCATCCGGCTGCAGGCCGGCCCAATGATGAATCTTGGCGATGTGGCGAAAAAATCAGTGCCCAAAATGACCATGGTGGCACCGCCGCGCCATGGTGGCACAATTTCGACCCGCACCTTCATTCCCCACCGCTGCCACGCCTCCATCGGCGTGTTTGGCGCGGTCAGTGTGGCCACCGCCTGCATGTTGCCCGATACGCCCGCAGCCCGAATGGCCATGGTGCCGGACGGCGCCCGCAAGACCTTGCAGATCGAACATCCCATCGGCGCAACCACCGCACTTTTGAACCTCGACGAGAGGGGTGCGATTGCCGGTGCCGGCATGCTGCGCACAGCGCGCAAACTGTTTGACGGACTGGCTTTTCCACGCGGATAGACACCGCGTGGTGTGTATTATTTACGTGCCTCGATCACCCGCTCGGAGCCTGAATAGATCGCTTCGACCAATTGCGGACGATTGGCAATCACCGCCCGCTGGTTGATAGACCCCTTGTCGGTCATTTCACCCTTGTCCAGATCGGGTGCGGTTTCCATCACGATCAGTCGACGCACACGCGTTGAAGATCCTGTTGCCTCAGCAGCAAAAGAACTCAGCCTTTCTTCAAAGGCAGCGCGGACGGCGGCTTCCCCCATAAGCGATGCTATGTCCCGCGCGGTGCCGAGCTTTTGCATGGCATCAATATTGGGCAATACAATCGCCCCGAGATAACTGCGGCTTTCCCCGACGATGACGGCATCGCGAATGAGCCCGCCGAAATGATTGATCAGCCTGGCGCGCAACGCACCGACCGCCACCCAGGTGCCTGTGGAGAGTTTGAAATTCTCGGCCGTGCGTCCATCGAAGAAGAATCCCCGCGTCAGATCATCCGGATCGACAGGGCGCAATGCATCACCCAGCATGTAGTAGCCTTCGTCGTCAATATAGGATTTGGCGCCGCCCGCATCGCCGTAATAACCCGGCGTGATCGAAGGGCTTTTGAGTCGCGCTTCCAGTTTGCCGCCATTGGGAACAAGTTTCAGTTTGACGCCCTTTGACGGAACCCCGACATTGCCCGAGAATGCCTGTTGTTGCGTGCACATCAGGGCAAATGGTCCGGTTTCCGTTGCGCCAAGTCCAGTGGTCAAAAGGACCTCATGCCCGGCCGTTTCGCGCGACAGGCGCAGAAGATCGTCCCAGGTGTGCTGGGCCATGCCCGCACCGGCATACATCATCATGTCCAGTCGACTGAAAAAATTCTCTCTGAGAGCATCGTCCTGCTCAAAGGCGTTTACCAGCATTTCATAGCCGACAGGCACATTGAAACACCAGGTCGGCGCAATCTCCTTGAGGTTGCGAATTGTCGCCGCAATGCCCTGCGGCGTTGGCTTGCCTTCGTCGATGTAAAAGGTGCCGCCATTGAACAGCACCATATTGAACACCTTGTTGCCGCCTGCCGTATGGTTCCAGGGAGCCCATTCCACCACAATCGGAGGGTGGGCCTTGAGGAAGCGAAAGCAATCGGCAACGATCACCTGATTGGAGGTCATCATGTATTGCGTATTGATCACAGCCTTGGGCGATCCGGTCGAACCCGATGTGAACAGATATTTGCCCACTGTTTGCGGCGTCAGCGTCGCAAATGCCGCATCAGCTGCCGTCGTTTCCGCACGCTGCGTCAGTGTTTCGAAGAGCAGATCTCTATCATCACGCGGGTTGCGCGACACAGCCACGTGACAGCCTTCACCGGCAATCGCCGCCAGTGCCGGACCGTAAAGCGCGCCGTCAGAGGCAAAGACCAATCCGGGCTTCAGCAAAGATGCGATATCCTTGAGCTTGACGTGATCGGATGACATCAGCGAGTAGGCAGAAGACACCGGTGCATAGGGAACGCCGACGTATTGGGCGGCCAGCCCCAAAAGGGCATGATCGATACTGTTTTCCGAAAGAATAAGCACCGGCCGCTGTGGGCCGAGCCCCATATCAAGCAGTGCATTGCCAACAGCGCGGACAGCATCGAGCACCTGTGCATAGCTCAGGCGGCGCCATTCACCCGCATCATCACGCTCCGCCAGATAGGTCGTATCCGGCTGGATCCCTGCCCATTGCACCAGAAGGTCCGGCATGCTGCGCGGCGGATCGGGCAAAATGCCTTCCTGCGCCATGACAATGGTGCCATCGTCGCGGTGTTCAATATCAAATTTCGGATCCCAGAAAGCATCCGATTTCCGCTCAGCAATAGGTGACATCAACAATCCTCATCTGTGCCATATATCGAAAAGGCGCTTCGCCCTATCGGGGTGCCATGCGTATGGCGCCATCCAGACGGATGACCTCACCGTTCAACATGGTGTTTTCAACGATATGGCGCACCATCGCTGCAAATTCCGCCGGATCGCCAAGCCGCGATGGAAAGGGAACCTGAAGACCCAGTGATTTTTGCACATCGTCGGGCAACCCGGCCAACAGGGGCGTCAGAAAAATGCCCGGCGCAACGGTGCACACCCGAATACCATGGGAGGCCAGATCCCTTGCCATCGGCAGGGTCATCCCCACGATACCACCCTTTGATGCCGAATAGGCGACCTGACCGATCTGCCCGTCATAGGCGGCAACCGAGGCTGTATTGACGATGACGCCGCGTTCGCCGTCCGGAGAGGAGCCCTCACCTGCAGCCATCAGGGCAGCAGCCTGTGAGGCGCAGTTGAACGTGCCCATCAGGTTGACCCTTATCACCTTTTCAAAGACAGCCGGATCGTGCGCTTCACCGCGCGAAACGGTCTTGGCCGCGGGTCCTATGCCCGCGCAATTGATCAGGATATTCAAACCGCCATGCTGTGTCTTCACAGCGTCAAGCCCCTTGCCGACGCTGGCCGGATCACTGACATCGACCGATTGGAAGTCACCGCCGATTTGTTTGGCCATTGCTGTTCCCAGATCCGCATTCATGTCAAAGATCGTGACCTTTGCGCCCTGCGATGCCAGCTCCTGTGCGACAGCAGCGCCAAGGCCGGATGCACCGCCAGTGACAATCGCCACCGTTTTATCTGTTATTTTCAAGATCAATCCTCCTCATTCTGGACGCGCTGCAACAATGTGATCAACGTCTGGCGCTCCTCACTGTTCATGCTCCCAAGAACCCGCTCTTCGTGCCTGTGAACAGCAGCCAGGGCCTTGGCATAGAAATCATGCCCCTTGAGGGTCGCCCGCAATGCATAGGCGCGCCGATCCCCCGGCACCTTTTCGCGCTGGATGAGATCACGCCCCTCCAGCTCGTCGACGATCACAACGGTACCGGAGCGTTCGATCGCGAGCGCTGCGGTGACAGCGCTCTGGCTGATATCAGGGTTGGCAACCACAATGGACAGCACGGAAAATGTCCGCTGCGTGAGCGCCAGCTCGTCCAGCGTCGCCTTGAAATCACGGTGCATATACATGTAGGCGCGCTTGATATTATAGCCGACCAGGCCAAACAGGTCCGACTGCGATACGCTGCCGGTTTCTTTTCTGTTTTTCTTGATGCGTGATGGTACCGGCATTGTGCTTCCTCGTGCCCCAACAGCCGCTGCCAGGCAGCAAACAGTCAAAATTTGGTTCTATGGTCGAACAATACTATCGACTAAGCAACCAGATCAAGCAACAAGGAAAATCGAAAAAACCGTCGCAATCCGCAACCAAATTGGGCTGAAAGCGGATTGTCGTGTGGACGGCCACGACGCCTCAATTGCACAAGCCGCAGCAGCCCGGCCAAGCGCGCCGGGATTGCGTGTCGGATCCATCAAAAAGGCGATATCAGGCGGGGAGCGCCATGACCTGATCAGGGTCTTTGCCAGAGAAGTATTTCCTCGATATTTCGGACCCGCTGACCGGCTGGCTGAACAGATAGCCTTGCATTTGGGTGTAGCCGGCTGTCGTGACCATTTCCAACTGCGCCTCGGTTTCCACGCCCTCGGCAGTGGTCTCTATCCCCAGGCTCTTGCTCATGCTGGCAACGGCGCTGACAATGGCGCCATCGCTGCCACCTTCAATGAAGTCACTGACAAATGACCGGTCAATCTTCAGTTTATCGAAGGGAAAACTGCGCAAATAGCTCAGCGAGGAATATCCGGTGCCAAAATCATCCATGGCTATGCGTACACCCAGATCGCGCAAACCGTGCAGGGTCTTCAAGGTTGCCTCATTATCGAGCAGCAGGATTTTTTCGGTAATTTCCAGCTCCAGACGCTTGGCCGCAATGCCTGAATTGGCCAGCGCACTGAACACCGTGCGTACAAGGTCGTCGCTGCGAAACTGGACCGGCGACAGATTGACGGCCATATTGGTATCAAATGGCCAACTGGAGGCCTGCATGCAGGCCGTGCGGATCACCCATTCCCCG
The DNA here is from genome assembly GCA_029212415.1 of Rhizobiaceae bacterium. Classification (GTDB taxonomy): domain Bacteria; phylum Pseudomonadota; class Alphaproteobacteria; order Rhizobiales; family Rhizobiaceae; genus Hoeflea_A. Next base: position 33,613 of record JARGOF010000042.1, read on the forward strand.
ATTGGAATGATCAGCGCGGTTTCTTCTGCAAGTGGAATGAACAGATCAGGTGCAAGCAGGCCGCGTTGTGGATGATTCCAGCGCAACAGCGCCTCAAAACCAACGATCTTGCCGCTGCCCAGGTCCACCTGCGGTTGGTAGTGGAGTTCGAATTCTTCCCGCTCCAGGGCCAAGCGAAGCTCAAATTCCATCTGGCGCCGCTCTTGCATGAGCGCATCCATCCCCGATTCGAAAAACCGATGGACACCACGTCCATCATTTTTGGCACGATAAAGCGCCAGATCGGCATTCTTCAGCAAGATATCGGTGTTCTCGCCGTCGAGGGGAGCGATGGCAATGCCGACACTGGCGCCAATCACCACGCGATTTTCGCCCAGATCAAAGGGTTTGGCCATCTCCTCGCAGATACGTTTGGCCAGAACGGTCGCTTCATTGGGTTGGCGATCAGACATCTGAACAACTGCAAATTCATCGCCGCCAAGCCTGGCGACAATATCACCTTCACGGATGCAGCTGCGCAATCGTTCCGCCACGTTCTTGAGCAGTCCGTCACCGACGGAATGCCCCAGGGTATCATTGATGATCTTGAACCGGTCGAGATCAAGAAACATAACGGCGAAGGTTTTTTCGCCTTTGGTTCGCTTGATATAGTCTTCCAGTTGGACTTTCAGGCTGGTTCTATTCGGCAGGCCCGTCAGATCGTCATTGCTTGCAAGATAATTGATCTGCTTCCAGGCGCGCGTCAGCGAAGCGACCGGCAGATGCCGCAGACCCAGATGGAAAAAAAAGCCCACGACCAAGGATACAATACCTATCGACAGTGTGGTGATATAGTGGTGTTCCATGGAATGCTCAACGGACAAACGGCCTGCCGACTGTCCATAGGAATAGAGCGTCTCCTCGCTGGTAAGCGATGGCCAAACGGAAGGCACAATTTCCGCAGGCACCTGGGCAACGATTTTGCCACTATCGTCAAAAACCCGATAGATATCGTCTTGGTTGGACCCACGTGCATCATTGAGCAGATCAGTGATCCGCGCGTCTTCAAATTGCCAAAGGTCCGGATTCGCGTTGATCAGTCTTGAAACCAGCCGTGAGCTGATGGAAACACCGGCGTCCATGCCCCCCTGCGCCCGTTCATAACCAACATAAAGATAGGTCAATGGCGGAACCAGGACGACCAACAGAACCGTGACCCATGAAAAAGAGATGAGAATTCCGACAATTCGACCTTTGTTTTCAATCATGCCGATCAGCCACCAGGCTTGACGGGAGAGGAAGGCACCAGATGGCCCGATGCACTCAGAATAGCCGCCCCCTCATCAGATCGCATGAAGGTCACAAAATTGCTGACCAACGCACTCTGAATTGGCTTGGTGACAAGATACAAAATTTTGGCATGGCCATATTCGCCATCCCTGAGACTTTCCACTGAGCCTTGCTGGCCATCTAAGGAAAGTATCTTGAGCCGCCGGTTTTCTGTCGTTATCTGGGCAAGCGTCGACAGGCCAAGAGAGCCTCGGACTTTCTCCAGAGCCGTTGCATTTTCCTGATCGTTGATGGCCACCAGAAGGTCGCCACGCCTATGAGCCGCTTCAACAGATGTTTCCATCTGAGGGGAAAGTGAGGCCAGAAGCTTCATGTCGCTTTCGCTTGGCGGCCGCATGATCAGCCGCAGGTTGGAGCCGTCCGGCCATGTGGCATTTTCGCCATTGTAGATCAGCGGCAATTCAGCCAGCGTGATATTGTCTGCCGCTGTTTCCAAATGGGTTGAAAACACGACAGGCGTGCGCGCATATTCAACCGCCGTGACACCTTCGGCTCGCTCGGCGTCTTTCAGATCTCTGGAGCTGAGTGCAAAATCGATCCTGTTGGCCAACAGCGCCTTGACACCGCCACTCGAACCGAGGCTTGGCAGAACGACGACGTTGATATCGGGGTGAGATTGCATATAGGCGTCAGCAAGAAGCTTCATGCCTCCAAGCGCCGCACCCGTTCCACCAATATTGAGGATTTCATCGTGGCCTGCCATCGCCGGACTGCTCGTCAGTGCTGCAAGACACGCAACCACGGGCAACAGATTTCGAAGTCTTTTGAACCCGTAAACTGAACGCATATTTGACATTTCGATACACTTTTTTTGCGTCCGTTTTACCAAGTAAACGCTACGGACATCCGTTAAATAAAAACAATCTTGGCGCCTTTTCAGCAACCTTAAGCGGTAATTGTTAAATATTGACTTAGAAATAGGTACGAATACACAGCAATACAGCAGCGCAGGGTACACCCTCCGACAGAGAAAAAAGTTCGATGCGGACGCCACGCAGGGCCCCATTTTTGCCAGAAAACAGAGTATGATCGGACACGAAATTTTATTCAGGTGGCGCTTGCCGACGCCCGTCCGGCTGCTCGCCCGGAAAAGATGCATCCACCCAGAAAAGTACCTTCAAGAGCATTATAGCCATGCATGCCACCGCCGCCAAAGCCGGCGACTTCGCCGGCTGCGTAGAGCCCTTCGATGATATTTCCACCAGCGTCCAGAACCCTTGAGGACAGATCGGTATGAAGGCCACCCAGCGTCTTTCTGGTCAGGATATTCAGCCGCACGGCAATCAGCGGCCCGTGTTTCGGGTCAAGTATACGGTGTGGTTTTGCCGTTCTGATAAGCTTGTCGCCAAGATAGTTGCGTGCCCCCCGCATCGCCACGATCTGCATGTCCTTTGAATAGCTGTTGCCCACTTCACGATCCCGGGCCTCAAGCTGCGCACGCAATGCATCGAGCCGGATGAGATTGTCGCCGGTCAAAGCATTCATGCCTTCAACCAGCGCCTCGAGTGTATCGCGAACGACAAAATCCTCGCCCTTGTCCTTGAAGGCTTCAACCGGCGGTGGTGCGCCTTTGCGCACGCGCTGCAGAACCTTGAGAATGCTCTTGCCGGTCAGGTCGGGATTCTGCTCCGAACCCGAAAGGGCGAATTCCTTTTCAATGATCGACTGGCTGAGAACAAACCAGCTGTAGTCATGGCCGGTGCTCATGATGTGTTTGAGGGTCGACAATGTATCGAAACCCGGCAGGCACGGCACCGGCATGCGATGTCCTTGCGCATCGCACCAGAAGGATGATGGCCCCGGCAATATGCGTATGCCGTGTTGCGGCCATATGGGATTCCAGTTTCTGACACCTTCCGTGTAGTGCCACATGCGGTCGGAATTGATGATGGATGCTCCGGCGCCGGCGCTGATATCCAGCATGCGACCATCCACATGATGCGGCACGCCTGAAATCATCTCTTTTGGCGGCGGCCCCAGCCGATCAAGCGGCCAGTTCCTGCGCACCAGATCTTGATTGCCGCCAATGCCTCCGGAACTGACAATCACGGCGCCTGCCGAATAGGAAAATTCACCGGCGATGGTGCGTGAAGATTTTTCACCACGCGCTGCCTGGCTTTCCTCCAGAATGCTGCCGCGCACACCGCTCACCCGCCCATCCGTCGTGATGATCTCATCAACCTGATGGCGAAAACACAGCCTGACCAGGCCCTTTTCAACGCCCAGGCGCACACGCCGCTCGAAGGGTTCGACAAGCGCCGGACCGGTTCCCCATGTCACATGAAAGCGCGGGACGGAATTACCATGTCCATTGGCCAGCCCGCCGCCACGTTCGGCCCAGCCAACAACCGGGAACCAGCGCACGCCCTGCTGATGCAGCCACTTGCGTTTTTCCCCGGCGGCAAAATCCACATAGGCTTCGGCCCATTTGCGCGGCCAGAAATCCTCTTCGCGATCAAATTGGGCAGAGCCCAGCCAATCCTGCCATGTCAGATCCCGGCTGTCGCGCACACCCAGTCTGCGCTGCTCGGGAGAATCGACAAACAGCAATCCGCCAAAAGACCAGAAGGCCTGGCCGCCCAGATTGGCTTCGTTTTCCTGATCGACAATGATGACCGATTTTCCGGCGTCGGCAAGCTCGGCGGCCGCTACAAGACCGGCAAGACCGGCTCCCACAACAAGAGCGTCGCAATCCATCTGATTCCTCCCGATCCCGGCACCATCTGCTGCACCCCCAAAATCGTCTGGCCAACATTGTCTGGCCAGAAGACGTTACAGCATTTGCCAAACGGATGTCAGCGTTCTGTCAATTTCAGCTCGATGCGTCGATTGATGGCCCGTGCTCTGGGAGAATCACCTTCTTCGATAGGCTGGAATTCACCGAAGCCGGCGGCAACCAGACGATGGGCCGGAACGCCTTGCTCGATCAGAAATTTCACCACCGACGTCGAGCGCGCAGTTGAAAGTTCCCAATTGTCCGCATACCGCCCGGTACCGGACAGGGGAACATTGTCCGTATGGCCGTCAACGCGAAGCACCCAGTTGATATCCGTTGGAATTTCCCGCGCAAGTTCCAGAATTGCACCGGCAAGCTTGGCCATCTCTTCCTTGCCATCCACGTTGAGATCGGAACTGCCGGAAGAAAACAGTACTTCCGACTGCAGCACGAAGCGGTCACCAACAATACGAATGTTCTCACGGTCTGACAGGATCTCGCGCAGGCGTCCGAAGAAGTCCGAACGATAACGATTGAGCTCCTGCACCCGCTGCGCCAGAGCGACATTCAAACGACGTCCGAGATCGGCTATTTTTGTCTGCGACGAACGGTCCTTTGCTTCTGACGCATCCAGCGCATCTTCCAGCGCGGCCATCTGGCGTCGCAATGCGGCGATTTGCTGATTGAGCAGTTCGACCTGCGACATCGCCCGCTGGCTGATTTGTTTTTCCTCATCAAGCGACTGGGTCAGGGCGCCAATCTGCGCTTCGGCTGCACCAGACGCTCCAGCGCCGCGTGACAAAAGCTCCTGAAGCCTGGAGCGTTCACCTTCAGTATCGGAAAGCGTCGCCTGCATATTGGCAAGTGCATCTTCCAGATCCTGCTTGCCCGAGCGCTCCAGCGCCAGCAATTGCGTCAGTTCATTGAGCTGGCTGTTGAGCCGGTTGAGCACCTCGTCCTGGCCACTGATTTCACGACTGAGAAGAAACTGCGCCATGACAAACACGGACAGCAAAAACATCAGAGCGAGCAGCAATGTCGCAAAAGCATCGACAAACCCCGGCCAGTAGTCGACGCCACGGTCACCGCGACGATTGCGCGAAAGTGCCATGGACTAACGGCCCCCGGACTTTTTGTCGTTGCCCATTTTACTGATCTTGTCGCCCAATGCATCCAGCGTCTGCCGCATCGCACGCGCTTCGGTCTGCTGCGATTCTATCCAGTCGCGCAGCATCTGCTGTTCGCTGCGCATGTTTTTCACAAGCCCCTGAATGCCTTCTGCCAGGTTTGCCATGGCTGCTGTCGATCGCTGATTGATACCGCCACCCGATTGGGCCGCCATTGTCTGGACCGTCTCGGACAAGCGTCTGATGTCTTCGGAACTTTCCGCCCCGGCACCGCTTTCTTGTGCAGCACCGTCAAAATCCGGATCGGTCACGGTGGAAAGCCAGTTTTCAAGCTCTGTATAAAAGCGGTTCTGTGCACGCCCGGCCTGAAGATCGAGAAAACCCAGAACAAGCGATCCGGTCAAACCGAATAGCGAAGTGGAAAACGCCGTGCTCATGCCTTCCAGTGGTGAAGCCAAGCCGGTTTTCAGCGCCTGCAGGACATCATTTGTGCTGCCGGTACCCGGATCCAGCGATTGAATGACCGAGTTGATCGAATCGAGCGTCAGCAACAGTCCCCAGAATGTGCCCAGAAGGCCAAGAAAGACCAGCAGTCCGATCATGTATCGGGAGGTGTCCCGGGATTCGTCCAGTCGTGTGGCGATGGAATCAAGAATAGAGCGAAGCGAACTGGTCGACAGCGACATGGATTGCTTGCGACTAAGTTGCACGCGCATCGGTGCGAGCAAGGTCGGGTTGCGGCTGTTGCGAACGTTGTCACCGCCCTGCCTGAAGGAATTGACCCAATTGACCTCGGGGCGCAATCGCAACACCTGATTGACCGCAAGCAACACGCCGATGGCCAGGACGAACAGGATAAAGCCGTTCAGACCGGGATTGGCAAAAAATGCTGTCGAGATCTGTCTGTAAAGTATGGCTGTCAGAAACCCGGTGATGATCAGAAAAATGACCATCGTTCCGAAAAACACCATGGGGCTCGACAAACGGTGCGGCTCGACGCCCATATCCTGATCAGACAGGCCCCACCCGGAGAGTTTTAGCTTTGCCATATGCGGCGTACCCTAGCCTTTTCCTGCGCCAAATCCGCAACGATTGTACTGATACATTGCGGCTATTCGACTGCATTACCGGAAGCAATCGCCCCTGTGCCGAACGCGAATGGGCAACAAACTTCGCCTATTGTGACTTCTGCCTCAAAAGTCCTGTGAAACTAAACAAAAACTGTAACAAATGAAAAGAGCGGAAATAAAAGAAGTTTGACTTTGTGCTATTGCGTGTCGTTTTTACCATCCGGACCCGGCTTCTTCAGCACCGACATCAATTCCTTGTGGATCCGTTCATTTCCCGCAACAATGCTGTTGGTCTTGAACATTGCACTGCCGCCGGTTTTGTCACTGAGAAAACCACCAGCCTCGCGGATCAGGATGATTCCAGCAGCCATATCCCACGGATGCAGTCCTTCTTCCCAGAACCCGTCGAAACGCCCGGCAGCGACATAGGCCAGATCAAGGGCTGCGGAGCCCAATCGGCGTATCCCTGCCACTTCACCCATGACATGGCTCAAGGCGATCAGATATTTGCCGTGATGGCCGCGCCCCATATGCGGCACACCCGTTCCGATCACACAATCGGGCAATGTCCTGCGCGCAGCCACACGCATGCGCCGGTCATTGAGAAAGGCGCCATTGCCCCGCTCAGCCGTGTATAATTCGTCCATCGCAGGATTATAGATCACGCCGGCGACCACTTCGCCCTGCCGTTCCAGTGCAATCGACACGGAAAATAGCGGAATGCCGTGCAGAAAATTCGTCGTGCCGTCCAGCGGATCGATGATCCACCGGTGCTGACCGTCGGATCCTTTGCTTTCGCCGCTTTCTTCCGCCAATACGCCATAGGTCGGCCGTGCCCGGGACAATTCACGCAGAATGATCTCTTCGGCTTTCTGATCGGCCTGACTGACATAGTCGCCGGGTCCCTTCATCGAGACCTGCAGATTTTGAACTTCGCCAAAGTCCCTTGCTAGAGACCGGCCTGCTTTCAGCGCGGCCTGGACCATGACATTGAGAAGCGCTGAACGTGCCATTTTGCTTTGCCTTGATGCTCTTTGGAGCTTTTGTGGAAAAGCCCGTTCACTTTTCCGATGTGACTACGCGTGAATACCGACCATTTTGGTGTATCACCGGTTCAATGATTAACTGACTGATCCAATCGGTCAAACAATACAATTCAGTCAGCGCGTCGAATATAGGTGATTTCATTGGTGTCGACCAGAATACGTTCGCCTGCATCGATAAAGGGCGGCACCATGACACGGACGCCATTTTCCATGACGGCCGGTTTGTAGGATGATGTGGCTGTCTGGCCCTTGACCACCGGATCGGCCTCGGAGATCGTCAGAACCACCTGATCGGGAAGCCTGATGCCAATCGGCTTTTCCTCGTAGAGTTCCACTGTGACCTTCATGCCATCCTGCAGGAACTTGGCGCGATCGCCGACGAATTCCTGTTGCAGTTCGAGCTGCTCATAGGTTTCATTGTCCATGAACACCAGCATTTCGCCCTGCTCGTAGAGAAACTGAAAGTCCTTTTGTTCCAGCCGGACCTTTTCGACGGTGGCCGATGCACGGAACCGCTCGTTGAGTTTCGTGCCATCCAGCAGGTTCTTCAATTCGACCTGGTTGAACGCACCACCCTTGCCGGGTTTGACCGCATTGGTCTTGACCGCAACCCAAAGGCTGCCGTTGTGCTCGACCACATTGCCGGGGCGAATTTCATTTCCATTAATTTTCATGGGAGCCGTTCCAATATAGCGACAAATCGGCGCCTCAAGAACACAATTAGGCCGTACATGCAAGCCTGTTCGCAATCAAGGTGCCGGTCCGCCCGGGTAGAATAACCCGGATTATCGCGTTCTGAAATTATTCGAAGCCTCGATTCCGGCTTTTTGTTCTGCCGCAGTCAGCCCCTGAAAGAAGTCTTCCAGACGTCGATCTTCCAGTCCGGCGCGACGCGATATAATATACCATTTTGCCGCTTCAATGGGATCGGGCCGGGTGCCAATTGCGTTGATATAGAGGTGGGACAACCGGTTTTGAGCCATGGTATTGCCGGAATTGGCGGCGCGCCGCATCCAACCAAAACCGGCATCATAGTCGATCTTGCCGCCAATCCCGTCGATCAGCCATACGCCCAGATCCAATTGCGCCGTATCAAAGCCCGACCGGGCGGCCCGCAGCAGCCATCGGCGCGCGGTATAGGGGTCATCCTTCTCCAGCCCCACGCCATAGGCATAAATCTGCGCCAGGGCGAATTGGGCATCTGCGATACCATTTTCAGCCGCACTGGTCATATAGGGAAGCGCTTGTTGCACGCCCTCTCTGCCCGGCTTTTCCGTTATGAGAAGTTGACCGTAATTGAATTGCGCAGAGGAATTGCCGGCATCTGCTGCCCGTCGCATCAACTCTTTTGCATGCACCTTGTCCGGCGTGACGTAACGCCCTTCCAGCAACAGAAGGGCATATTTGAGTTGCGAAGCCGTATCGCCACTGCCGGCGGCAATTCCATACCATTTGGCCGCCAACTCCATGTCTTTTGGAACGCCCAGCCCACGCGCGTAGAGTTCGGCAACCAGAGTTTGTGCTGCAGGATCTCCCAATTTTGCCAATGGCATCGCCAACTTGAAGGCCGTCAGATACCGGCCACGCTGAAACGCACCATAGGCTGCATCGCCCTTCGGTTCGCTTCCGGTTTCAGACGTCTCGGCAGGCACCATGTCGAGTGTGCTGGGCAGAAAATGCGGCGTATCCTGACCATTTTGACCACCCTGGCCGCCTTGACCATTGTCCGCGGCACCAAAAGCCGTCACCTGCCCAAGTGTTTTGGTCGTCGCAGCCTGTGCCGGCCCGCCTGACACCCCAAAGGGGGCAGAAGCAAAGCCAGAAACAACGGCACCCAAAGCCAGCAAGCAAAGAATCTTTTTCATCGATTCCATCTAACGCCCAAAACGTGGCGCTTTTTCGTCAAGCAGTGCATTTGCTTCCGATACCATCTGCGGGGCCTGATCCGGTACCGCAAAGACAGCTAGGCGCAGCGCCACAAACTCGGCGCCGCTTTCGGCAACGTCGACGATTGACTCAATGGCCTGACCGGCCATCACCACACAGGGTATTTCAACCAGGGAGGCCCACCATTCTGCCAGCGCAATATTTTTGGGATGGGCCTCATCCTTGATGTCGCCCTCCAGCTTCCCGAAAAAAATGTAATCGGGCCGCATTTCTCCTATCTGCAGGGCAGAGTGCCGATCTTTTGCCCTTCCCCCACCGACCATCATGTCCGGGGAAAAACGACCGATGGCATCTTCAAAGACGTCCATGCCCTCTGCAATATGCAGACCATCAGCTTTTACCCGCACGGCCGCCCTGCTGTCACCGGCAACAAAGGCTGCGACATTCGCCTTTTGAACAATCGGCACCAGAGTCTCCAGATATTTTTGAAATCCGGAATCATCCATGGCGTATTGGAGCAGAATGACCGAGGCCACGTCACCGCCGCGAAGTGCATTTCCCATTATTTCACCGGCAATGACCGGGTCGCTTATATCCGGTGCGACCAGAACGATCCGGCACCTGTTTGCTATATCTGACATTTACACCTCTCTTGATGCGGCAACGGCATCCGTATAGCCGATATCGACAACCTGTGCTCGCTTTTCATTTCATTTGCCGATAGACCACGCGCAGCACAGGATCAACCTCAATCAATGCCGACCGATTTACTCTTTTACGCCGCAGCAGTGCCTGCTGTTATTCTCGTCGGCCTGTCAAAAGGCGGTTTGGGCGGTGCATTGGCATTGATGGGCGTTCCCATTCTGGCCCTCGTCATATCGCCCGTGAAGGCCGCGGCAATCATGTTGCCAATCATGATCATCATGGATTTGGTGTGTGGGCCTGGCGCAAGTACAATGATCGCACGACGCTGAAAGTCATGCTTCCGGGCGCGATTTTGGGAATCGGTATCGGCTGGATCACGGCATCTCTTGTCACGGCCGGCATGATCCGGCTGATTGTCGGCATTGTGGCAATGGTCTTCGTATTTCGATATTTTTATGACAAATATCGTTCAAATAGAGGCCACCACCTGCCTCCAAGACAGCAAAATCGCGTCAAAGGCACGTTTTGGGCAACCATATCCGGCTTTACCAGTTTCGTGACCCATGCCGGTGGCCCGCCGTTCCAGGTCTATGCATTGCCGCTGCGGCTGGATCCCAAAGTATATACGGGAACAAGCACCCGCTACTTCGCCGTCGTCAATGCGATCAAACTGATTCCCTATTTTGCTCTTGGCCAGATAGACGCCAGCAATCTGAAGATATCAGCGGTCCTGCTGCCACTCGCCCCGATCGCCACATTTGCCGGCGTATGGCTGGTAAAGCGCATGAATCCTGAAGTGTTCTATCCAATTATGTACACAATGGTTCTGCTGACCGCGATCAAGCTTGTCGTTGACGGCTCAAGTGCTGTATTTGGGTGAGCAAAACAGATTTGACATCCCGTAGAACGTCGATTGCCTGGAGAAAAAAATGACTGCCAATCCGTATGAAACCGGCCTTGATCGCAATCCCGCCAATTACCAGCCGTTGACGCCACTTTCCAATCTGGAGCGTGCGGCCCACGTCTATCCGGACCATCTTGCGGTGGTTCATGGCGCATTGCGCATGGACTACAGGACCTTTTATACCCGCTCCAAGCAATTGGCCTCGAGCCTGGCCGCACGTGGCGTGAAAAAAGGCGACACGATATCGGTCATGTTGTCCAACACACCTGCCATGCTGGAGGCCCACCATGGCGTTCCAATGGCCGGTGCTGTTCTCCACTCGTTCAACACCAGACTTGATGCGGCTGTGATCGCCTTTCAACTGGACCATGCTGAAACCAAAATCCTGATTGTCGACAGGGAATTTTCCGCAGTGATGGCGCAAGCGCTCGAATTGGCTGATGTTTCACCACTGGTCATTGATTATGATGATCCCAACTACGGAACGGATGCGCCCTTTCCCAAAGGTGAACGGATCGGCACGGAGGATTATGAGGCTTTCCTTCAGGCCGGCGATCCCGACTACGACTGGTCAGGCCCCGATGATGAATGGGATTCGATCTCGCTCAATTATACATCCGGAACGACGGGCAATCCGAAAGGCGTGGTCTATCACCACCGGGGTGCGGCCCTGATGGGCTACTCGAACGTCATTGCCTCGGGCATGCAAAAGCACCCGGTCTATCTTTGGACCCTGCCCATGTTTCACTGCAATGGCTGGTGCTTTCCCTGGACACTCGGCGTTGTTGCCGGAACCCATGTATGCCTGAGATGGGTGCGAGCCGGGGCGATGTATGACGCCCTTGCCGATCATGGCGTCACCCATCTGTGCGGTGCACCGATTGTCATGTCGACGCTTCTCAATGCCCCCGATAACGAAAAACGCAGCTTTGACCAGACGGTTTCATTCAATACGGCAGCTGCACCACCACCCGAAACCGTTCTGGCGGGCATGGCCGAAGCTGGATTTGAAGTGGTGCATCTTTATGGTCTGACGGAAACCTATGGCCCGGCAGTCGTCAATGAGTGGAACCGAGATTGGGATCGCCTGGATCCGCACAACCGCATTGCACTCAAGGCACGCCAGGGTGTGCGCTACAACGCCTTGGAAGGATTGAGCATTCGCGATCCGGAGACGATGGAACCGGTTCCTGACGACGGCGAGACCATCGGCGAAGTGATGTTTCGCGGCAATATTGTGATGAAAGGCTATCTGAAAAATCTCGAAGCCAGTTCCGAGGCCTTTGCCGGCGGCTGGTTCCATTCCGGTGACCTTGGTGTCATGCATCCCGACGGCTATATCCAGTTGAAGGACAGGTCCAAGGACATCATCATTTCCGGCGGCGAGAACATCTCTTCAATTGAAGTCGAGGATGCGCTCTATCGTCATCCCGGCATCCAGACCGCAGCCGTGGTGGCAAGGCCCGATGACAAATGGGGAGAAACGCCCTGTGCCTTCATCGAATTGAAGCCCGGCCATACAGCAACGCGAGAGGAAATAATCGACCATTGCCGCGCATTGCTGGCCCATTTCAAATGCCCGCGGCATGTCGTTTTTCAGGAAGTACCGAAAACATCGACTGGAAAAATCCAGAAATTCGTGCTGCGTGAGCAGGCAAAAATTCTGTAGAGAATTTATCATCGAATGGATTGAGAAAACGGTCTGGATCGATGCAAAACAACACCGCTTACAGGATCGGCGCATGGTGGGAAATCCATGCGCCGACTTTACGAGAACGGATTTTCAATCAGCCTCGTCTATATTGGTAGGTGGACTTGAACCGGCTAGTTGTATTGCAGCTCGCCTGATGCAGTCACTTCGCTACGCAATCGCTCAATCTCATCTTTGAGACGCAGTTTTCGTCGCTTGATGTCATTGATTGTCGTGTCGTCAATGGAAGGTTGGTTGAGAACAGTGTGCAATTCCTCTTCGAGAGCGCCGTGTTTTTTTTCAAGCGTTACAAGATGAGCATCTATTGTCATTCAACAACTCCTTTTATCAGTGTAACAGCCTTTGAAAGGCTGCAACTTGCAAGTGTGCCACTAATATATGGTGATTGTCGAAGAATAATTTCAAGATGGTGGACAAGTTCCTAATCTTAGGTGTTTTGCACCTTTCGACAAAATGCTAGAGCTTGCCGCAGGTCACTGATCGTGACCCGAACCAGAGCAAAACCCCGCGAATCACAGCGCCGTCAGGCTGTCATCAGGGTATGTCTCTAAGCGTAGTGCAGACAGGAAGATGGTATGTCCGATCAGGATCAGGCAGAATTGCGATTAAATGCCGCACGCTTGCGCCAGGAGCATGAGGATTTCGACATCGCCATCAATGCCATGATTCAGACAGGTTGTGATGCTCTTCGTGTACAACGTATGAAAAAGAAGAAACTTGCACTCAAAGACAGATTGTCCCTTGTCGAAGACCAGATTATTCCCGATATCATTGCCTGAAAGCAGACAGGAAATCACATGACCACCATGCCGCCGGTTGCCATCATCATGGGAAGTCAGTCAGACTGGCCGACCATGAAACATGCGGCAGAAACACTTGATGAACTGAAAATCGCCTATGAGGCGCTGATCATTTCTGCGCATCGCACGCCGGAAAGAATGGTTGAGTTTGCCAAGACAGCACGAGGCAAAGGCTTCAAGACAATCATCGCCGGTGCCGGCGGGGCAGCGCACCTGCCCGGCATGACGGCCGCCCTGACCCCCTTGCCTGTTTTTGGTGTACCGATACAGTCAAAGGCGCTTTCAGGTCAGGACAGTCTTCTTTCCATCGTGCAAATGCCTGCCGGTATACCTGTCGGCACCCTGGCAATCGGACAGGCAGGCGCCGTCAACGCAGCTCTGCTGTCGGCAGCCGTGCTGGCCCTTGGTGATGAGCAGCTCGCGACCCGTCTTGACGAATGGCGGGCAAGCCGCCGCGATGCAGTGCCGATACAGCCATCTGATGAGGGTTGAACATGCCGAATGAACATTCGTCTTCGCTGCCCGCGGGCAGCACCATCGGTATTGTCGGTGGCGGTCAACTGGGGCGGATGCTGGCCATGGCAGCGGCGCGTCTGGGCTATCATACCATTGTGCTTGAGCCCGACGAAAAATGTCCCGCCATGCAGGTCTCCAGCAGCCAGATCACAGCCACCTATGATGACCCCGACGCCATCGATACGCTTGGCGTCCTGTGCGATGTCATCACCTATGAATTTGAAAACGTGCCGCTTGAAACAGCCAGAACATTGGCTTCCAAAACACCGGTCTTTCCACCGCCAGCGGCTTTGGAAATTGCCCAGGACCGCCTTGTAGAAAAAAACTTCCTCAATGATTGCGGCATTGCAACAGCAAGGTTTGTCGCCATCGACGGACAGCAGGAACTGGAAAACGCCCTGTCAGAAATGGGTGGTCGCGGCGTCCTGAAGACGCGCCGTCTTGGCTATGACGGCAAGGGTCAGATAATGTTCAATGGCCCCGAGGACGACCCGCAGGGTGCCTTTGGCCAACTCGGCAGCGTACCGCAAATACTGGAAAGCCTCGTGCCCTTCGTTGCAGAGATATCCATTATCGCCGCGCGGGACCGCGCCGGATCGATTGTCAGTTATGACCCTTCCCGCAACCACCACAAGAGTGGAATTCTGCATCTATCAACGGTTCCCTCCGGCGTCCCGCAAGAGGCAATCAGTGCCGCACAGCAGGCAGCAGCGTCCATATTGACCAGACTTGATTACGTCGGCGTGATCGGTGTCGAGTTTTTCGTCATGGAAGATGGCAGCATTCTGGCAAACGAACTTGCGCCGCGCGTGCATAATTCAGGTCACTGGACTGAAGCTGCCTGTGCCGTATCCCAGTTCGAACAGCACATTCGCGCCATCTGCGGCCTTCCTCTGGCCGATTGCCATCGTCATTCTGACTGCGAAATGGAAAACATCATCGGTGAGGATGTCCAGCGGATCGGCCAGATGCTGCTGGAAAAGGACGCCGTACTTCATATGTATGGCAAAAGCGAAGTGCGACCGGGACGAAAAATGGGGCATGTTACGCGGTTACAGCGGATTGTCTGCAAATAGAAGCATTTGATGGCGGAAAACCGGTTCACTCGGCAAGACGCGTCGCGCAGCGCGATGTGGTGCATCGGGCAAGCG
>JARGOF010000043.1 GCA_029212415.1 Rhizobiaceae bacterium
GAAATTACTTCAAAGCATGCGGATATGAATTCATTACTTAGTGACAAGCGCTAGAAACAGAAAAGGATACCATTTCGATGATGAGGCCATCCTCGCATCGGACGTAGTGGAGCCAAATAGATGCCATAGCCTTGGCTGGCCCCAGTGGGGGGCTGTGTGTCTGCGGCAAAGAGACCACGAAATTGGCACCTTCGATAGTCCGGACACGCTCGGTATTGCTAAGTGCGGTCGCTTTGTGATGCTGGGCATGGACGGGTCGCGCACCCATGCTCCTGAGGTGGGGAGTTTCGTGATATTAGTTAGGTGAAATATTTGATCAATTAGAATTTTTGCTCTTTGAAGGACCATTCTTCTTCATTGCGTTGAAGGTTTTTTGGGGTTGATAATTGGCGCTACGATAACGAAACTTCATTTGCAATAATTGGCGGAATGAAACAATTCTCTGGCCTTTTCCTCTTATCAGTAAGCATTCCCATTTTGCCAAATTTTATCTCGATCACTTGCTTTGATACCTCAAAATATGACGACAACATCGATAGTAATTGATTGTATATTCCATAGTTGTAAGGTTGATCGTCGACATATATGTAACCAAAACCTCTATTTTTAATATTCAGCCTTTCTCTATATTTCGCAGTTACGATTGAGAATATATTTTCAGGTAGAATTAGATTTGAAGCAAACGTGTTTGCTTGAAATTCAAGCCGCTCGTAATTAAAGCTACTCGATTTCGGGTCGTTTAGTATTAGGTCGCTTTCTAGGATTGATTCTGAACGTAAATACCGAGCATGATTTAAGCAAAAATGACCGATTTCATGCCCAATAGTAAATCGTTCTCTTTTCTTGTCATCATGGGAATTAATCAAGATGGATTTTCGATCGAAATTTGCCGAACCTAATATAAAATTGCCGTCACCGTCCTGAACTGCTTGATTCGTGAATTTCAAATCTATGGATAGCACCGAGCAAATTTTTTTCAGATCAACCGGACCGGTCTCGTATTCGATTTTTGTTAAAATATTTTGGGCGGAGACTTTAATATTTTCAACCGAGACGTACGGGACAGATACACCAACGCTGTCATTTGCACTATCGCCATCAACAGATCTATTTGAAGCGAAACCTCTCAACAACTGATCGATTGAACCATAAAACTTACCATCGTGATATGCAGAGAATTTCAAAGATTTTACAGAGCCTACATTTTCAAAAATTTGTTTTCTTAAAAAATTTTTCTCCGCGCATGTGCCAGTCTTGCGTTCAGCGCTGATTTCGAATCCGTATTGATCGTACTTTACAATCCCTATCCTGCTGTTTCGGGCGACTTTGTCCGCACCCGATTGCAAACGAGAAGACACAACGACGACCCCCTTGGCACCGTGTTTGAAAATTCGGTCAAGTTTTGCTGAGAAATCGTTGATTTCCTTTTCTTTTATTGGGCTTTTTTGGTTTTTGCATTCAAAAACAACGATCAAATGGGGTGACGCTCTGCCTTTGCGGTAAAGTTCAATGACAACGTCAAATTCGACGTTTGCATCGCGCACTTGACAGAAATATTTCTTTTTTTTGTAAATTCTGCAAAGCTGTGGTGGGTATGCTCCATAAACTAGGTCACCCTGACTTTGTTGATCAAGAAGATATTGGTAAAATTTATTCTCAAGTTCATCGCCCTTTTCCACGGTGCTTACCATCAGACCCTCGAGTTTTGAGTAACCATTAAGAACGGCCATTCTATATTTTCGTCAAATTTTCCATTGGTGAAAATGGTTGCGACTTACGTGGGAGTTGCAAACGTTCCCTTTCAATAACAGAGAAGAAGTTGATCAATATTATTTCACCATTGGCCATATTAGGATGTAAATACGTTATAATCAGACGCTTGGTTCATTCTTGAGCCGTGCAACATATCCCTCATAACAACAAAAAACCGCCCAATCGTTTCCGATGGGCGGTTTTAGTATTCAGTGCTTCAGGCGCCGAGCCACGGCTGCGTCATTCCAGCATTTGTAATCCCAACGCCATCTATTGCCCATCAGCTGCAGCCGCTGGTCGAGCCGCAGGTGTCGCATTTCAGGCAGGTGCCGTTGCGCACCATGGTGAAATTGGAACATTCCGAGCAGATGTCGCCCGTGTAGCCCTGCATGATCGCCTTAGCGCGGCGGTTGGCTTCGAGCCTTGCGGCTTCGGCCTTTGCCTGTGCGACGGCATTGTCATCGAAGATGTCATCACCCAAGGCCTCTTCGACTGCAACTTCCTGGCTGAGCTGCACGGCCCGCTCTTCATAGTCGCGCTTGAAGGCGGTTGTTTCCGCGGCATCGAGTGCTGCAACGGCTGTCGCCAGGGCAGTGCCACCGGAAATGGCCGTGACATTGCTATTGGCCACGGGCAGGGCGCCGAGGGGGGCTCCGCCAGGGGCAACCAGCTCCAGTTTGTGCCCACGGGTCAGCCCCTTGGATACAGCCGCAGCCTTGCCTTCCTGCAGGCCTCTGCCGAGCGCCGTGTTGCTGAAGTCCGATGTGTCCACATGGGCCAGATCATGGCGATCCAGATAGGAGACGGCCAATTCGCGGAAGATGTAATCCAGAATGGACGTCGCATTCTTGATGGCGTCATTGCCCTGAACCATGCCGGCAGGCTCGAATTTGGTAAAGGTGAAAGCCTCGACAAATTCATCCAGCGGCACGCCATATTGCAGGCCGAGCGATATGGAGATGGCAAAATTGTTCATCATCGCACGGAAGGCGGCGCCTTCCTTGTGCATGTCGATGAAGATCTCGCCAATGCGCCCATCGTCGAATTCGCCGGTACGCAGATAGACCTTGTGCCCGCCAACGACGGCCTTCTGGGTGTAGCCCTTGCGCCGGTTTGGCAGTTTTTCCCGTTCGCGCGTGACCCTTTCGACGATCCGCTCGACGATCTTTTCTGTCACCGTCACGGCTTTTGCCGCAGCGGGCGCTTCCATCAGTTCTTCCAGCGCATCCTCGTCTTCGTCATCCTCGATGATCGAGGAGTTCAAAGGCTGTGACAGTTTGGAGCCGTCGCGATAGAGTGCATTGGCTTTCAGCGCCAGTTTCCAGGACATCATGTAGGCCGACTTGCAGTCTTCGATATCGGCGTCATTGGGCATATTGATTGTCTTGGAGATGGCACCCGAGATGAACGGCTGGGCTGCGGCCATCATCTTGATGTGGCTTTCGGCCGAAAGGTAACGCTTGCCGACCTTTCCGCAAGGATTGGCGCAATCGAAGACGGGCAGGTGCTCGTCCTTGAGGGCCGGCGCACCTTCCAGGGTCATGGCGCCGCAGATATGGATATTTGCGGCTTCAATTTCCTTTCTGGAAAAGCCCAGGTGCTCCAGCATGTTGAACTCAATGTCATTGAGCTGTTCGTCGCTGATGCCCAGCGTGTCGCGGCAGAAGTCGGCGCCGAGAGTCCACTGATTGAAGACGAATTTGATATCGAAGGCGGCGGTCAGCGCTGCGTTGATAATGTCGATCTTGTCCTCGGTGAAGCCCTTGGCCTTGAGGAATCCGGGATTGACAGACGGCGCCTGGTTGAGATTGCCATGGCCCACGGCATAGGCTTCAATTTCGGCAATCTGGCTTTCCGTGTAGCCCAGCGTGCGCAAGGCGGCTGGAACGGCCCGGTTGATGATCTTGAAATAGCCGCCGCCGGCCAGTTTCTTGAACTTGACCAGTGCGAAATCCGGTTCAATGCCGGTGGTGTCACAATCCATGACCAGACCGATGGTTCCGGTTGGCGCGATGACGGTTGCCTGGGCGTTGCGGTAACCGTGTTGTTCGCCCAGCTCAACGGCCTTGTCCCAGGCAGCCTTCGCATGGTCGATCAGGTCCTGATCGGGGCAATGATCGTGGATCAGTGCCACCGGCTTGGTGGACAGGTCTTCATAGCCCGTGGACTCGCCATAGGCGGCGCGGCGGTGGTTGCGCATGACACGCAGCATATTGTCCCTGTTGGGCTCAAAGCCCTCGAAGGGTCCGAGCTCACCGGCCATTTCTGCCGATGTCGCATAGGCAACGCCGGTCATGACAGCGGTGATCGCGCCACAGATGGCACGGCCTGAATCGGAGTCGTAAGGAATGCCGGAGGTCATCAGCAGACCACCGATATTGGCATAGCCAAGGCCGAGCGTGCGGTATTTGTAAGACCGTTCGGCAATCTGCCTTGACGGGAACTGGGCCATCATGACGGAGACTTCCAGCACAATGGTCCACAGACGAACGGAATGTTCGAATTCGTCGATGCGGAAAGCATTGGTCTTGTTTTCGGTGAACTGCAGCAGATTCAATGATGCAAGATTGCAGGCCGTATCATCGAGGAACATATATTCCGAGCAGGGGTTGGAGGCCCGGATGGGGCCTGCTGCCGGGCAGGTGTGCCAATCGTTCATGGTGGTGTTGAAATGCAGGCCGGGATCGGCTGATGCCCAGGCGGCGTGCCCGATGCTGTCCCAAAGGTCAGCGGCTTTCAGCGTCTTCATCACCTTGCCGTCCTTGCGGCCGATCAGGTCCCAGTCACCATCGTTCTCGACGGCCTTGAGGAAGTCGTCCTTGATCGATACGGAATTGTTGGAGTTCTGGCCGGAGACGGTCAGATAGGCTTCTGAATCCCAATCGGTATCATAGGTGGCGAATTCAATATCCTTGTGGCCCTGACGGGCGAACTGGATCACGCGCTTGACGTAGTTTTCGGGGACCTGTGATTTCTTGGCGGCGCGGACTTCGCGCTTGAGAGCCGGGTTCCTGTTCGGGTCGAAGCAATCGCCCTCGGGACCTTCACAATTGACGCAGGCCTTCATGATGGCCTTCAGGTGGCCGGCAACAACCTTCGAACCAGTGACCAGCGCGGCCACTTTCTGTTCTTCCTTGACCTTCCAGTTGATGTAGGCCTCGATATCGGGATGGTCGATGTCGACCACGACCATCTTGGCCGCACGGCGGGTCGTGCCGCCGGATTTGATCGCACCGGCAGCGCGGTCACCGATTTTCAAAAAGGACATCAGGCCGGAGGAACGGCCGCCGCCGGAGAGGGTTTCACCTTCACCGCGCAGATAGGAAAAATTGGAGCCGGTTCCCGAGCCGTATTTGAACAGCCGGGCTTCACGCACCCAAAGGTCCATGATGCCGTTTTCATTGACGAGATCGTCTTCAACCGACTGAATGAAACAGGCGTGCGGCTGTGGATGCTCGTAGGAGGATTTTGATTTGACGAGTTTGGTCGTGAACGGATCGACGTAGAAATGGCCCTGGCCAGGACCATCAATGCCATAGGCCCAGTAAAGGCCGGTGTTGAACCATTGCGGACTGTTGGGTGCGACGCGCTGTGTAGCTAGCATATAGGCAAGTTCATCGAAGAAGGCGAGGGCGTCTTCCTCGGTGTCGAAATAGCCGCCTTTCCAACCCCAATAGGTCCAGGTGCCTGCCAGGCGGGAAAAGACCTGCCGTGCATCGATTTCCGATCCGTATCGTTCGTCTTCGGGCAATTTTTCGAGGGCTTTGGTATCCGCAGCTGAACGCCAGAGCCATGAGGGAACGTCATTTTCTTCAATTTTGCGCAGGCTCGCCGGAATGCCCGCCTTGCGAAAATATTTCTGCGCCAGGATATCGCTGGCAACCTGTGAAAACTGGGCGGGTACGTCGATGTTTTCCAGACGGAAAACGATCGAACCGTCGGGATTTTTGATTTCGCTTGTGGCTTTGCGGAACTTGATTTCCGCATAGGGGGATTTTCCGGCTTTCGTGAATTGACGCTCGATGCGCATGCTATTTCCTCGTAGGTGTTAACCCTGCCGCTGCCCAGTGTCAGCAAGGCGCAAATATGTATTCCCACTGCAAATTTTTGCAGCAAGTCGATGGTTGTGTTCGCGTGTTTGCGATTATTTCGCCGCCAGAAACGCGCTATATATGGTGCTCAGTTTTGCTGCAAATACTAAATATAGTATTAACAACTTCTTTACGCCAATCACTTTTTTTAGTCGCCCAGATTGCAAAAGTGTAAAAACCTCCACCTCCCGACAAGCTGAAACTTGTCCGGGACGTCTTGTCGGTACACTCTACAAGTGATGATGATCTGCCAGAAACGCACAGATCGCGCCGTTTAAACAACGTTCCTATACTAGAACGCGACTCGGTTTCCATCGTCAAGGGCTAGTTTGCCACGGAAATATGCACACCATATGTTGTGGGTACAGCATGTGGAAACTGCACTGCACACAAGCCATTGAAAACTTTACGATCACGGGTGGGTCAAGATGGAAAATAGATAAAACCTGTGTGCCAAAAAAAATATATATGCACCAGGTGCCATTTTCCGATTGACCTTTGTGTCCTGTGCAGAACCCGATTCGCCGGATGTGAAAACAACGCCCTGCAACCCTGGGTGTCTGTTGTGACACAAAAGGGCTGGGCGCGACTTTCGCGATCGGATTTCGCCAAATTGACGGTCAGTTGGCCCGGATGAAGGCAATCATCTTTTCAGCGAGAAGCGGCCCTGCATCTTCCTGCAGGAAGTGTGCGGCGTTTTCGGTAATGAAGTGATTCTGTCCGGTAGCGCCCGGCACCAGTTTCTTGAAAATGGCCTCGCCACCGCGCATGATCATGTCCTTGTCTGAAAAACAGGTGAGAAACGGTTTGTCAAAGGCCATGAGGCTTTTCCAGGCGGCGCGCTGGTCGTTGGCCGCAGGATCGTCTGGGCTGGCTGGAACCAGGTTGGGAAAGATCCGTGCGCCGGCCTTGTAGGTCTCGTCCGGGAACGGCGCATCATAGGCGGCGACCTCATCATCGCCAAGGCCACGGGCCGTGCCGCGCTTGATGATGCCGCCAATATTGAATTGTGGCGTGGTCTGGCTGAATTCCCGCCATTGCTTGAATGCCTCGCCGAGATTCTGGTCTCCTGTCGGCAGGCCTGTATTGCCAACCATTACACGGGCAAACAGATCCGGCATTTCCGCCACCAGCCGCAAGCCGATCAGTCCGCCCCAATCCTGGCCGAAGTAGGTGATGTCCGTCAGCTTCAGGGCATCGATGAATTGCTTCATCCAGTCAACATGGCCGCGATAGGAATAGGCCTTTCTGTCGACGGGCTTGTCGGACTTGCCAAAGCCGATGAAATCAGGCGCCAGCACACGGTAACCGGCTGCGGCCAAGGGGGGAATCATTTTCCTGTAGAGAAAGGACCATGTGGGTTCGCCGTGCAGCAGAAGCACGATAGGACCATCTGCCGGCCCTTCATCCACATAGTGCATGCGCAGCGCATCAAAGCCGGAATCACTCAGGTCGAGATAATGGGGAGCGAAAGGGTAATCGGGCAGATTGTCAAAACGCTCTTCGGGCGTGCGCAATACCAGTTTTTTGTCCATGATCTTCTCCCCATCAAAAATGCACCATCACACGGACGCGACGGCAACGTCTCATTTTAATTGAAAAAACTGTGCCTTGTCACGATGCGACGCGCCGCGAAGCGACGATCAGCGCAACGAGAAACAGCAGTGAGCCGAAAATAAACCAGATGCCCGGCAGGTTGAACAGCGGCGAATCCCCGGCCACATGCGACAGCATCATCGATGCGGAAAGCGGGCCGACAATAACGGCCACCGAGCCAATGCTGCCAAAGACGCCCTGCAAAAGACCCTGGCGGTCATCGGGCACGGAACGCGAGCATATGGCCTTGAGAGCCGGTTCGGCCAGTGCTGCACCAAAGACATAAAGCGCGGAAAAGGGAAAGAGCATCCAGCCCTGATCGGCAATGCCGAAACAAAACAGTGCGACAATGGCGATGACATAGCCGATGATCACCACGCGGCGCTCACCCAGAATGCGCACAGAGGGCCCCACGAGCAATCCCTGGACAAGGATGAACATCACGCCGACAAAGGCCAGCGACAGCGCCGAATCGCGCAAGGTCCAGCCAAATCGGAAATCTGTATAAAGCACCCAGATGTTTTCCAGGCCGCGACCGGCGACGGCAGTCAGAAACAATGCCGTAAACAAGGGAAGCAAGATGGGGAATTCGGCCATTCCGCGCAGGGCCGACAGGGGATTGCTGTTCCAGATGCGGCCCAGCGGTCGGCGTTTTTCCACCGGCAGTGATTCGGGCAAGATGAAATAACCGTAGAGGAAGTTCACCGCTGTCAGTGCGGCGGCTGCATAAAAGGGCAGGCGAATATTGATTTCACCCAACAGGCCGCCAACGGCAGGGCCTGCAATGAAGCCGATGCCGAATGCGACCCCCAGAAAACCGAAATTGCGGGCGCGATTTTCCGGTGTGGAAATATCCGCAAGATAGGCATTTGCGGTGGTGATGGTTGCACCGAACATGCCGGAGATCATGCGTGCGGCAAACAGCCACCAATAATCGGGCGCGATGGCCAGGAACACATAATCAATTGCCAGGCCTGCTTGTGAAATCAGCAGAATTGGTCGACGGCCGAAGGCGTCCGACAAATTGCCCATCAGCGGCGAGAAGAGGAATTGGGCCAGCGCGTAAACGGTTGCAATCATTCCGAAGTGAAAAGCGGCGCTGGAAATATCGCCGCCCTCAAAGGACTGAATCAATTTTGGCAAAATCGGCCAGGCCAGCCCGACACCAAGCATGTTGATGACGATCACGATAAAGATGAAGGCGACGGATGTTTTCTGACGCTTCAGGCTGGCTTCTGGTGAAGGCACTACCCGGCTGCGTCTTTGGCAATGGGTTCCTGAAACGTCAGCCCCATGTCCCAGGGGAAATAGATCCATGTATCCTGGCTGACTTCAGTGACGAATGTATCGACGAGTGGTCGTCCCTTGGGTTTTGCGTAGACGGTGGCAAAATGCGCCTTGGGCAGCATCTCGCGAACGATTGCTGCGGTTTTGCCGGTATCTGTCAGATCATCGATGATCAGGATGTCCTGACCCTCGGACTTCAGCAGCTCTTCACTGACTTCCTTGATGATATGCATGTCTCCCTGATCGTTATAGGTGTGATAGGAGGCCACACAGACAGTCTCGATCAGGCGAATGTTGAGTTCGCGCGCAATGATTGCAGCTGGAACGAGTCCACCGCGGGTGATGCACACAATGCCGCGCCACTGGTTGTCAGGGCGCGAGATTCGCCAGGCCAGCGCTCTTGCGTCACGGTGGAATTGATCCCAGGAAACCGGGAATGCCTTATCGGGAAGGGACATGGATACAACGCTCCTGACGACTGATCATGCCCGATTCTCAATAAACGGGCATGGCGAAGTGTTCGCTGAATTAGCCGAAAAACCGTTCCTGATGCAAGGGGCGCGTGTAGATTGTTGTCCGGACACGGGCAAAAATTGCAGTCTCGATCAACTCGACATCAAGGTCAGGTTTGTCATGGACTGGAATATGGTGCGGGTGACGCCGCCAAACAGATATTCGCGCAACCGGGAGCGGCTATAGGCACCCATGACGAGAAGATCCGCGCCTGTATCGGACAATCGATTCTCGATTGCTGACGCCGGCGCCAAACCATCGGTCTGTTCCGTATGGGCGGTCACATTGATCCCGTGGCGTGTCAGCGTTGCCGCAAGTTCGGCGCCTGCCAGGGCCGATGTCTGTTCGGCATTTTCCTCCGGATCGACACAGAATATCTCCACCGTATCGGCACGGGTCAGAAACGGCATGGCGTCAAAGGCGGCGCGGGCCGATTGGCGTGTTCCATTCCAGGCGATGATTGCATGTTTTATGGGGCGTGTTTCCCGGCCAATATAGGGTACAAAAAGAACCGGTCTGCCGCTCTCAAGCACCAATGCATCAAGATCGGCGTAATCATTGAGTTTTTCAGGATGTTGTTGACCCACCACAACCAGATCGGCGCAACGGGCGCTTGGCAGGGCAGAAAGGGCGCTGTCACCGGAGGCCGAATGGACCGTTCGCCATTCCCCGGAAATGTCTTCACGTTCGCATCGCGCAGAAAAAAGCGCATGGATGGCTTCCATCTTCTCCTTGCTTTCCTGCTGATCGATCTTGAACGCCGTTGCATCGGGAATCTCGATCGGCGCGGCATAGGCAATTCTGACGGCAGCCTCGGCGTTGAACCCGATCAGATGTGAGTCGAACTGGCGGGTCAGTTGCACGGCCGTATCAAGCACTTGCTCGCAATCGTCCTGGCTGCGCAGGATCGCCAAAATTGTCTTGTAGCTCATTGTCATCTCCGTCAGGTCCTTTTCATCTCAGGGCGCGCCATCCTCTTGCAAGGAGGCATGCACGAATCTGCAGTCTGTCCTGATCATGTCAATGCATTCAGCCTTGAATTGATGACAAACAACAATGGGTCATTACAGACGGCAATCTGCATGTTCCTGAGCGGTGTGCGTTGATTTCGGTCAATCGGCAATGCAAATTGCAACCGGGTGGTTTCAAGCAGCCCGTCGACAGCGCGCTTCAATGGGGATTAAAGCCCCCGGCAGATCAATTCAGGCGTCAAGGGTGCGGCGAAACCAGGCGATGGTTTCCTTCAGCCCGTCTTCCAATTGGACCTTGGGTTGCCAGTCCAGCTGTTTTTTGGCCAGGGAGATGTCGGGACAGCGCTGCAAAGGATCGTCCTGTGGCAGAGGGCGAAATTCGAGTTTTGATTTGCTGCCGACAAGGCGCAAAATGCGCTCTGCCAACTCGATCATGCTGCACTCGAAGGGGTTGCCGATATTGACAGGTCCGGTGAAACCGGCGGGACTGTCCATCAGGGCCAGCATGCCGGCAATCAGATCATCGACATAACAAAAGCTGCGGGTCTGTGAGCCATCGCCGTAAATTGTCAGCGACTCACCACGCAATGCCTGGACAACAAAGTTGCTGACGACACGGCCGTCGTCCGGGTTCATTCTGGGTCCATAGGTGTTGAAGATCCGCATCACCTTGATGTCGAGATCGCTTTGCCGGTGATAATCGAAAAACAATGTTTCGGCGCAACGCTTTCCCTCGTCATAACAACTGCGCGGGCCAATGGGATTGACCCGGCCCCAATATTCTTCCGTCTGCGGATGCACTTCGGGATCGCCATAGACTTCGGATGTGGACGCCTGAAGGATGCGTACATTGAGCCTTTTGGCCAATCCCAACATGTTGATTGCGCCAAGAACATTGGTTTTTGTCGTTTGAATCGGGTCATGCTGATAATGCACGGGCGAGGCGGGGCAGGCCAGATTGTAGATGGCATCCACTTCAACATGCAGGGGCAGGGTGATGTCATGGCGCATCAGCTCGAAATTCGGACGACTGAGAAGATGTTTGATGTTGCGTTTGGGACCGGTGAAAAAATTGTCCACGCATAGAACGCCCTGATCACGGGCCAGAAGTGCGTCGCACAGATGGGACCCAAGAAAGCCGGAGCCGCCAGTCACCAATATATCACCCATCGAATTCTCCAGTACAAGAGCAACGAAATCCACTACATCTGCTCAGCCTGTGGAGCTATATTCAATTGCCGGGTTTTCATCAACCACGCTGAGCGGTTTTCATGTCTGTTCGCAGGTCAATTCTCTCTCGTTGCCGGGCAATCGTGATTGTGTTAGCCAAGTGGACACCTTCCGCATGGCGTGAAAACCGCGGATGAGACGACCAATGGGATCCGGGGCGAACTGCTTTGTCTTTTGCGAAATACAAAAAACGCGCGTCAGAACAAATCGACGCGGCATACAGGTATGGCAATTACCGGTTGTATGACCGTGGGCGCAATTCATTGAATTGCCAATTCATTTGCAGCGATGGCCTGAGGAAATCCTGTGATGAGCACTTCAAAGCCGGACATCCGTTTGGTCCAATCGGGCGACCCGACAAATTTCCACACCACAGTGGCAATTGCCTCTATGTCAAAACCGATTTTTTAAGTGAATTTGCCACCAGAACACTTGAGATGATCGACCAGCCTTTTGTTCTGGTCACAGGCAGCAGTGATTTCGGCCTGGCCTCGCGTTTCGTGCGGACCGACACGGTCGAACAGATCCTGGCGCATCCGCACTTGACCGCCTGGTATGCGCAGAACTGCGACTATAGGCATCCACGGCTCCATCCCATGCCGATCGGCCTGGATTACCACACGCTTTCATCGCGGTTTCGCTATCAGTCGTGGGGTTATTTTTCCACTCCGCTGCAGCAGGAGGCTGCGCTCAATGGCGTGCGGCTTGCAGCGCCAGAACTGACGGACAAGTCTGTATCAGCCTATTGCAACTGGCATCATGTGCTCAACCGAGGTGACAGGCTTGCCTGTATCAATGGCGTAGAGCTCGAAGTCATGAAGCTGGAAGAGCCGGCTGCGCGCCGGGACCGCAGCTGGAAGAACAATGCGCAACATTTCTATACACTCAGCCCATTGGGCAACGGGCTGGATTGTCACCGCACATGGGAAGCGCTGCTTTTGGGGTCGGTCCCCATTGTCGGTGCATCCGCGCTAACCGGACTGTTCACAAACCTTCCAGTTTGTGTGGTCGATGACTGGCGTCTCGTCACGCGCAGCTATCTCGAAGAGAACCGGCAGCGCATTTTGCAGTCCGAATTTGATTTCGCACCGCTTTATCTTTCCTACTGGCAGAGCCTGTTTCGCGGTGAAGAAACACAGCCGATCCGGGTGCAATCATTCCAGGAATTCATCAGGACCGCGCATGACCAGCCGATGGATTGATGTCATCTCCTGATCAATCGGTCTGATCTGCCTCAGACCCTATGCTTCTGCTCGCTGCAGGCGAATGCGCTCCAGCATGTCTTTGACTTCCTGTGCCGCTTTGGCAATCCTCGCCGGTTCGCGGCCCCTTACAACAATCTGGGTCGAATAGTTCCGGCCATCGAATTTCGGGTAGGAACCGATGACCGTATCCTTGTGACGGTCCTGAATATCGGAGAGCTCCTGACCGATTGTTCCCTCACCATAGGGACATTCAACAATGGTTGATTGGATGACGGTGCCTGTCTCGAGGGTCGGCAGCAGGCCGTCCAGCATGGCCTGAAAAATTGATGGCACACCCGCCATGACATGAACATTGCCAATGGTGAAGCCTGGTGCTGTCGACACCGGATTGGTGATGTGGGTCGCACCGCGTGGCATGCGCGCCATGCGCTTGCGGGCGTCAGTGAATTCGAGGTCGCGTGCCTTGTAGGCGGAGCTGAGCACATCCATGGCCTTCTCATCATGCTCACAGGGCAGACCAAAAGCCTTGGAGATGGCTTCTGCCGTAATGTCATCATGGGTGGGCCCAATGCCTCCCGATGTGAAGACATAGGTGAAACGGCCCCGCAATTCGTTGACCGCCGCGACGATGGCCTGCTCCTCATCGCCGATGATGCGCACTTCTTTCAGATCGATACCGGCTGCGGTCAGCATATCGGCCAGATGGGAAATATTCTTGTCTTTTGTGCGCCCCGAAAGCAGCTCGTCGCCGATGGCAATCATTGCTGCCGTTATGATTTTTCCTGACATGACCTATCCTCACAGCGGTTTTGATGTGACAGGTAGCGCGCATCCCTGTCACTCGCAAGAGACTGACTGCGTTGCGTGCGCAAATGACCATTTTTGCACTTGTGGATCAGGGTTGCGATGCGCGCTTTCATTGTGTGATTTGCCAGAAAGCAGGTGGGGCCATAACGCAGGCGGGAACCATCTTCGATCAATGTCGGAAAGACTCTCAATGACGATTCCATCACCACTGGATCCGATTATGCTTGCTTCGGCATTTCTGGTCGTAATCAATCTGGCCGGTTTCCTGTTGTTTGCCTGGGACAAATATTGCGCGCGGCAGGGAAGGTGGCGGGTGAAGGAGCGCACACTTTTGCTGCTGGCAGCCCTGGGTGGAAGCATCGGAATTATAGCCGGTCAGAGAATGCTGCGCCACAAAACCCGGAAACAACCTTTCAGAACCTATCTGGCCGCCATTGTCATTATGCAGATTGTCCTGGTGGCTGCCATGTTCTTTCCCGCCGGTCGCGACTTTATCAAGGTTGTGTTCGATGTTCTGGTTGGTGCGGCAGAGAAATCACGGCAATGACAGGGTGCCCGGAAAGTTATGCCGAAGGCGATCAATTGGAAACCAAAGCCTCACCCCGGTTTGGCTGAAGGGTCGACCAGACGGGTTGTTGTTGCCGGTAGAGATGCGATTGGGTAGACAGGTCATCCTATGAAATCAATGGGAAGAAGGTATTTCATTCGTTAAAATTTACGCTTGGCTATTGCTATTGCAGTAATCCCATGGTCTTTTTCGATGGTGATTTTCAAGCCGCAATGATGAAAAAAATAGTACTTGTTATTATATTTCGAATGGGAATGAAAAATCGTGATTTTCAAAAATTTGTTGGGTACTTTTATTT
Source organism: Rhizobiaceae bacterium (assembly GCA_029212415.1). Lineage (GTDB taxonomy): Bacteria > Pseudomonadota > Alphaproteobacteria > Rhizobiales > Rhizobiaceae > Hoeflea_A. Next base: position 14,319 of record JARGOF010000043.1, read on the forward strand.
GCGGATTGATGTTCGCGATGCTCACTTTTCAGGTAAACGCGCAAAACGCGGGCAATCAGAATTACAGCCTTTCTGATGCAAAATATGTCTCGCCATCCAACGACAGGCGTGCGCTTGCTTATGTTGTCTGTCTGGAGGGCGCCTTTAATCGGCAGCCACGCAGACTATCCAAACAAAGAGCCCTCGATAATGCGGTTGCGGAATGTGGAAATGTGGCTTTGCGCATAGGCAGAGGGCAGCGCCAAAGGACCATCGAAAACATTCGGTTGAGTGTGCTGGAATGTGGTTTCCGACCGGAGGATGCCACGCCGGGCATGGGGTGCGGCGAGGGCCATGGCGGCGATGACAACAGCTGGATGGCCGATGTTGTCTATCCGGGCCCCCGGGTTGTCGAGGTCGGCAAGTGGCTCGAGGGTATTTCCTACGACGGCGGTTTCTTGTGGGCGGCGGAGAGCGGCCAGCGCACGGCGGCCAAAATTGATTTCCAAACGGGCAGACTTGTCGAACGCTACCGGGTCGGCCGTTTGCCGGTTCAGGTTGTGGCCAATACAAACGGTTCAGCCAATGCCCTGGTGTCCACTGACAGGAAAATCGTGCGTCTCAGGCGCAACGGCTCGATCAGGGAACTTGCCCAATTGAATGGTTGTCCCGAGGAGATGGTGTCCAGCGATCCACGCACCTTGTGGGTTCTGGCGAGCCCTGATTGCAGTTCCGGCACCAGCAATGTGATTCGTATCGATACGCGTTCAGGCCGCCAGATTGTCACAGGCGATCTTGGCGAATGGGCGTTGGATATCATCGACTTCGGGCCGGATGTGTGGGTCTCTCACGCACGCGCGTTGCCAATCAACATTGTCAACAAGGCGACGATGGACAGCCAGCCATTTTATCTTGCAAATGCGGAACTATGGTCGATGGCGAAAGATGATGATTTCATCTATGGCGGCGGCCGTCCCAAGGGGACGTCCAAAAAGGGCGTTGTCGTCAAGATCAATCCGTTGAACACCTCTGAAGTGGCGAGAACCACGCTGCCGGAAATGGTCGTGCAGATCGCATCGGATGGCAAGATCGTCTATGCTCTGTCACAAAGCGGCAAGATCTGGCTTCTGTCTGCCAGGGATTTGACTTTGCTGCGCTCGGCGGTACCGGCGACCGGAACCTACCAGCCTACGGACGCCATTCTTGTGAATGGCAGACTTGTTGTTGCGTCCCAGCAATACAGGGGCGAAGATGGTGCGGTTTTGATCTTTGATGATCTGGTGCCAGCGAATTGGGATGTCGCATCAAACCCTGGTGCCTCGCCACCAGCAACCACAGGACCCAAACGTCCAAAACCTGCGTTGCCACCGGCGCATGGCTCCACCAACACGGTATTTCCGTTAAATGCAATTTCCCGCGGCGGAACGGTGCGGCGCGCGCCAAGCGTCAGCGCCGCACGAATTGGCTCGTCAGTGAATGGCGGGTCGATCACGCTGCTTGCCAACGCGGGAGGCAACTACCAGGGGTATCCATGGTTCTCCATCAGATTGCCCAATGGTCTGCAGGGCTATCAATGGGGTGGGGCAATCTGCTTGAACGGCAATGCCATTCCGGGAATCAGAAGCGCCTGCAAGTCACGCAGCAATCCAACGCAAATGAACAATGGGCGTCCTGCGGGTAACCCTGGGGGTTCCTTGGACGCGAATGATGTGGTTGTCGGCGTTTTGGATATTTTTTCAAAGATCCTGGATGAAAATCTGCAAAATAAAAACGCCGGTTCAACCGACACGCAAATCGTTGAAACGCCGTTGCGGGTTTTCGCTGGAAGAAGGGCCGTTCAGACCTCCGGCGCCCTGGCGCGCAACCAATTGACCGTTTACGCGGTGAATGGAAAGGCAGGCCAGACGCTGCAGGTAGACCTGGCAGCCACGCGCGGAGCCCCGACTTTTGAAATCTATGTCGATGAGGCCAGGAATGGTGGCAAGACGCTCGCCGGGGCCGGGCCGGACAGCAACGCAACATCCTTCAGGGGGCAATTGCCCAGCGATGGTGTTTTCAAGATTGTTGTTGGATCGATGCGCGGGGCATCGGCTTTTCAACTTTCCGTAAAGCTGGAAAAGGCGGTCACCGGCAATGGCAACAATTCCCGAAACGCCCGCTATATCGGAACCTATGAAAGCCGCACCGCGCCCACCGGCAATATTGAACGCAATGGCAATGGCCTGATGTGGACTGATTTTGATGGACGTTCATTCGCACTGACCGTGGACCGGCGCAATCGCCAATTGGTCACCGATACGCGTCGGCCGCGTATATTCGATCTCGATATGCGCAATGGAAAGGTTATCGGATTCACGTTCGGTCGCCATACCTACACGCGCATGAAGCAAACCATCCTGCCATCGACCGGCAACCGAAACACGGGGCGTCGTCAGAAAAATTCCTGCGATCTGCGCGGAAAAATCGTCTCGACATCTGTACGCGAGGGCGCCGTTGCAACTTTTGTGAATGCACGCAACAGCGATATCCATATCTATTGGATCAGCTATCAGGGCAAGGAAGTTGACTACAGCGGCAAGGCAAACCCGTTTTTCTCCCTCGTGCCAGACCAATTTTACCAGGTCGATACCCGCGTCGGATTTGCTTTCGTCGTCGTTGATGGCCGTGGAAACTGTATTGATGTGGTTCAGACAAAGAAAATGGACAATACCTTCGAGTTTCTGGAAACTCGGTAACAGGTCCAAAGGCCTGAGCCCCTTGTCTTGCGTTCTTGTGCGCATCCAAATGAGGTTTCCCAGCGCCTGTGCTAAAGGGAAAAATGATATTTGCTCGGGCAATGAACGACAGGTAAGAGGCATCCGGATGGGTTACCGTCCATCCGGGCGACAATTCAGATCATTGTGAAGTTGCATGGCCCACAGGTGAAAGGTGGCTAGCCCTGCACACCCGTGGCACAATTGGAAAACTGATTTTGCACGCGCGCCCATCCCATCAAACGAATCTGGATGATGGGTAACGACCTGAAAATGGTCAGAACCGGTGGAGAAAAAATTTGGAAAAAATCCGCAACGCATTGGTTCTGGTCAAAGCCAGTTGGCGCGTGCTGATGCTGGACAAGGAACTTCTTGTATTCCCTGTCCTGTCGTTGACCATTCTGGGTGCTTTGCTCATGGCGGCTCTTGGCCCGATCGGCATGTTCAGCAATCCGGAAACAGCGATTGATACCATATCCGACACGCTTGCCAACCAGCAGGAATGGGTGTTGCTGGCATGCTCCTTCGTCGCTTATTTTATCGCCTATTTCGTGATGATTTTCTTTAACGCCGCGATGATCGCCTGCGTCAAGATCCGCTTCGCCGGCGGTGATCCTACCGTCATGGACGGGTTACGCTTTTCCTCGGGGCGTCTTCCTCAGATACTTGCCTGGGCCCTGGTCGCTTCCACGGTCGGCTTTGTGCTCGGTCAGCTGGAAAAAAAGAGTAAGGGGCTCACCCGATTTCTCCTTGGCTTCCTGGGAAGCGCCTGGGCTGTTTCCAGCTATTTTGTTGTGCCTGTACTGGTATCGGAACACATCGGCCCCATCAGTGCGGTCAAACGTTCCGTTGCGATCGTCAGGAAAACCTGGGGGGAGTCACTGGTCTCGGTTGTCGGATTGTCCGTGTTGTCAGGGATTTCCATGGTGCTCATCGTTGGGGTGTTTATGATCGCTATGGTGATCGCAGATTCATCACCCTATCTGGCGATCTCTCTTGGCCTGGTTGCGATTGCCCTTGGTATTCTGAGCGGCCTGATTTTCTCCACGCTTGGATCAATCCTGAAAGCTGCGCTCTATGTTTATGCCGTGGAGGGAAAAATCCCGGATCAATTTGATGATAACCTGATCAAAGGCGCTTTTTCCTCCAAGAAATAAGGCTGAAGCCATGTTCCATGGGGGAATTATGCCAACAGCCATTGATCCGCAGCCTTATTGACAGCTCTGGGCTGTGTTTATGGTGTGTAAATCATAGGCTGGAACAGGTCCGTGAAACAGCGTTATCGCAGGCACGGAAGCAGGCCTTCTTCCCCAGTCCAAATTTCTGTCAGCGACCTGTGCGCATATAGATCCCGAGATCTTTGGCAGTCGCAGTGTTGAACCTGTCCCGCAGCGCAAGCAATTGGCCGACTTCCGTTGACAACAGGGCATGCGCTTTGGCTTCGAGGCGTGTTTTCAAAGCCTCGATCGATGGCTGTTTGGCCAAATCATGCGCAAAAGGCAGGATGGCACCAGAGGTTGTTCGAAGCGTGCCAAAAGCCTGCTGGTCACCCACTTCGCCATCGCCCACCACGGTGACTTTGCGGGCAAGATCCCTGAGTAAGGGATCGCTGGCCAGTGCATCGTCATAGACGCGATCATCTGCCGTGGGAATCTCGTGAAACACCATTGCCGCCAGCCAGGCATAGCTGAATTTGACTTCAAGGCCCGTGCGCGGCGCTGCGATATTGCAGACCGAGAGCCAACGGGGATTGGTTCTCAGCTCAATAGCGGAAACCTCCTGTGGATTTATTGGGTGATCCTGACGCAGGGTGGACAGTGCTTCGATCATCGCATGCGTACCATGGCAACAGGCATGGAACTTGTAGCTGTTGTGCAGGAAGCGAAATTGTTCCGGCGGCGCGTCGACCCAGGCGGATTGTTCATCAATCTCATCAGTATGGGTCGGCACAAATCCCTGTGCGCCCATGATTCCATCATCCGCCGAGGTCAGTCCGAGAGCGGCAAGGGCAGTGGCCTCAACGCCGTTCGCTGCGGACAAGCCGGCATTGAGTGGCTTGCCCATGGTTCCAAATTGCGACTTGAGGCCGGATGCCCTGCTGGCACAAAGGCCAAGAGCGTTGCGCAACTGGTCTGGTGTGAGCTTGCGCAGGCGGGCTGCGGCGATGGTTGCACCGAATGCGCCGGCCGTAGCGGTCTGATGGAAACCGCGATTGTAATGGGCAGCTCCGAGAATGCAGCCGATCCGGATCGCGGCTTCCGCGCCGACAAGAAAAGCGTCGGCGACCTCAGTCACCTTGGCATTGACCTCCTCGCCGACGGCCAATGCAGCCGGATAAATGCCCACCGACAAATGACCAACATGATCAAAATGCGTATCGTCGTAGTCAAGGGCATGACTGGTTGCCCCATTGACCATGGCGGCCATCCGCGGTGGTGCCATGCCGCCGCCAAATAGCGAGGATGCTCCAGAGAGCCCTTCTGCATCCGCAAAGGCCCGCAATTTGATGGCGACCGGTTCGTTGATGCCGGCCCGTCCGCAGAGCAACCAGTCGAAGAGGGAGATCAGCGCCAGTGCCCGCGCTTTGTCGGGCAGGGTTTCAACGGGTTGGGGTGCGAGTGCGAGCAGATGGTCCATTGTGTTCATGATTGGCCTGTCGAGTGGGATTCGATCCGGAGACGATGTGCGTTCCAAAAGATCGCATGGAGGAGGGGTCTGTGCAAATGTATATCGATTGGTCTACCTCGTGGCGCGCGCCTTGATCGCGTCCAGTCCATGGGGGCTGACTGTCTATAGATTAAGAACCATCTTCATCCGCGCAGACGTCCAATGTGAAGTCTGTGTCGTCGAACATTGAGGAAAGGCTTCGGCAGGCGAACCTTCTGAGCGATACACCCTTGGTGATTGTCGCGGAGAAAATCCATATCAGCCCCCGCTATGATCCGTGAATGTGTGATAATTCTATAAAGAAGCAGTTCATTTCCCCTTCTGCTATGTTGACGGCAGAAAAGGGATAGCGGGTGAAGACAAATCACCGTCGCCGTTTTTATCCACAAAGTTGACGTGAGTGTTCCGTCACTCGACATTGCCTGCGAGAAGCCAGTACATTCAGTAGTGGGAGTGCAGTACTATGACGCTAATTGGTCGACTGAGTTTCTCCGGGTTTCCGGTAATGTTCGGAGATATCCTTCTGTCGCGAACTAATCAAGACTACCCGCAGCCGATAAATCTGCCTGCGATGTCAGATGTCAACTCTATGCTCCCAGATGAAGCTTGGGGCTATGTCTCTGGCGTAACACAGAAGCTCAACATCATCGACAACAATTTTATGGTCGCTTGGGCTGGGAACTATCTTCAGGCCCGTTTTGCCATCAGTCATTTGAAAAAGGCTATTCGAGCAGGTGCCGCAACGTCCGCCGACATCAAAACTGCGTTGAACGACATTGCACCAGAAATACAAGAAATCTCTTTGTTGGGCTTACTGGTGCGTCCCAATGGACAGCCAAACGGGGTTCATATCGCTAGCTTCGCCGTGGACGTCGAAACTTATAACATCAATGACGTAGACGTTCGGCTCGCGGGGACTGGGCAATGGCATGTGAAAGAATTGTTACCCCATGCCATACAGCGTAATGATCAAATTCCATTAATTGAGCAGGCAATAAACTCAAGCATTGCCCTGAGCGGTGCCCTGATCGGTCGAGAGATGGACACTGCTTCCAACCTTGCGCAAATGTGGGGTGGGGCAATCGAAATTGGTTTCGTCGCGAATGGCAGACTTCAGAAATTGGATCGTGTACTCCACATACAGTCCCGTGTTGTACATATGGGCGACGGTGTGGTTGAATTCCAGTTCTGGCCCAAACTTACACATTATCGCTATCTCGAACAGTACCTGCTCATCTCAACCATTGAATTGTTCGAGCAGGGGCAGCCCAAATTAGAGCGTTACTTAGTCAGCCCAATGATTCGCAACTCTCCACCCACAATCGAAAAAGATAGTCAATATCATTTAGATTTCGCCTACGATTATGTTTGTTGTTATACTTCGTTTGAAGACGGCATTTCAGATAGTGGTTATGAAGTGTTGGTGATCAGGAGTGCACAAAACGAACTTACTGTGGTCCGAGAAGGCGATAATATTCTCATTCAATGGGAACCTGCCTTCATTAAACGGATAATTGACAGCACCCGAAATAGCCTCAAAGAGGGATATAGATACGATTGATATAAGCGTATGTTCAGATCAAATGGACCAAAATCATCTCTTTTTGTGCTAGGTTATACGTAAAACCATTTAATAAACTGAGGCGGCTTATAACGCGATGAAATCATGCCGGATATTGGTTTTTTACTAAAAATTCGATCAAAATTGACAGACACGAGCCTGTCTTCATTGCGCGGTAGCAAGGAGTTCTGCGGCCACATCTGCTTTTCAATTTTGATTGTTGTTTGTGTTGTCGACTAATGGACCTCGCCTATCGAACGCAGCACGAATAATCGGCCAGATAGTTTAAGCCGTTCAGCCGTGGCCAAGGTGTTCTCAAATGAGTGTTTCAAATGGTGCCCCCTGCCGGACTTGAACCGGCAAACCCATTCGGGTGACAGATTTTAAGTCTGTTGCGTATACCAATTTCGCCAAGGGGGCACGCGTGCCTACTGGTAATTATCCATCACAGGATTGCAACCCCTGTTGTCTTTCGCCGGCATTTTTCATTGAATTTCCAGCGGACCATTGTTGCAAGGTGCAAAATGTGCAAATCCCATCGCAGGAAAAAGGACCTGACGATAAAACGGTCTCCGGTCAATAATTTGCAGGATAATTCAGCCGCCGCAAAGCGATAGGGGCCGATCCCGCTCTGGTCTTGGTGCGGTTGGCGTGATTCGCGATCGTCTGTCCTGGCGGATATGCCTTGGATGCGAGGCTTTCGGCATCGCCGCACTGATAACTGAAATGGAAAACATGACATGAATAATGCCGTTGACGATGCCAGGGACGCAATGCGGGAATTGTTTGCGCCGACGCCGCTGCAATACAATGATTTTCTCAGCGGCAAATATGGTGCGAACGTCTATCTCAAACGTGAAGACCTGACCCTGGTGCGATCCTACAAGATTCGCGGTGCGTTCAATTTCTTTCGCAAGGCGCTGCGTGTGGATCAACCGCCGCAGCGGTTTGTCTGTGCCTCTGCCGGCAATCACGCGCAGGGTTTTGCCTATGTATGCCGGCACTTCGAGAAACCCGGCGTGGTCTATATGCCCGTGACAACACCGCCGCAAAAAATTGCAAAAACCAAGGCCTTTGGTGGCGCCTTCATTGAGGTGCGGCTGGTCGGCGACATTTTTGACGAATGTTATGATGCTGCCAAGGCCTATGCAGAAAGCGATGGGGCGATGATGGTGCCGCCCTTCGATCACGCGGATATTATTGAAGGGCAGGCCACTGTTGCATCGGAAATCGTCGCTCAATTGCCTAAGGGTGCGCATGCGGACCTGATGATCATTCCGGTCGGTGGTGGCGGGCTGTCGGCCGGCATGACCACCTATCTGCGCGATCAATATCCCAGCCAGGCCTTCCTGTTTTGTGAACCGGCGGGTGCGCCGAGCCTGAAGGAAAGCCTGAAGGCCGGGCACCGGGTAAAGCTGAAGCAGGTCGACAATTTTGTCGATGGCGCAGCTGTTGCCGAGATCGGGGCGCAGAATTTTGAAGCCCTGAAGCATTTTAGTGCAGATCAGGTCATGCTGATCGCGGAAAATGCTGTTTGTGTGACCATTACGGAATTGCTCAATATTGAAGGCATTGTGCTCGAACCGGCCGGGGCGCTGGCCATTGCAGCACTTGAGGAGATCGGCAAAAGCGCGCTGGCTGGCAAGACCGTTGTGGTTATCGTCTCGGGTGGAAATTTCGACTTCGAAAGGCTGCCGGACGTCAAGGAACGGGCCATGCGCCATCTGGGCCTGAAAAAATATTTTGTCTTGAGACTGGCGCAACGGCCGGGTGCATTGAAGGATTTCCTCAACATGCTCGGGCCGGAGGATGATATTGCGCGGTTTGAATATCTGAAGAAGTCGGCGCGCAACTTCGGCTCCATCCTGATTGGAATCGAGACGCGGAATTCCAACAATTTTGATCGTCTGACAAAGGCATTCGATGATGCGGGTTTGCGTTACGAGGATATTACCGATAATGAGATTCTCGCCAGTCTGATTATCTGAATGCCCGGACTTTCATCATTTCGGTTAGCGATATTCAATCGGCGGGGATTTGGGGGATGCGATGTCTGGTGTTGAAAAAACAATGGTTCGTCTGACTGCGGGCGCAGTCTCACACTTTCGGACCGATCGCGGATCGGCAACCCGAATGACGAAAGACGGTGTCTGAATGGCCGGTATTGCAGCGCTTGTCACAGCCTATATTTTTTCCCAGTTCTACCGGTCTTTTCTGGCAGTACTGACGCCGATACTGGGCTCCGAACTGGGGGCGGACAAGGCGGATCTGTCGCTTGCTTCCGGCGCTTGGTTTCTGACATTTGCGCTGATGCAATTTGTCGTTGGCGTTGCGCTCGACCGCTTCGGTCCCAAAAGAACTGCGACCATCATATTCGGTCTTGGTGCTGGTGGCGGTGCCTTTCTGTTTGCAGCAGCGACCTCACCAACAGCTATCATCATCGCCATGGGCTTGATCGGCATCGGCTGTTCGCCTGTCTTGATGGCCGCATTTTTCCTTTTTGCCCGGCGTTTTGCATCGGCGCGATTTGCCATCCTGTCATCGTGGTTTGTGGCCCTTGGGACAGCAGGCAACGTTATTGGCGCCAAGCCGCTGGCGATCGCCGTGGACCTCGTCGGCTGGCGGGAAACCATGACCGGTCTGGGGGTTGTCACCTTGCTGACAGCGGCAGCCATTTTCTGGCTGGTCAAGGATCCTCCTGTTGAAAAGAGTCAGGGGAAAGATGCAGGCTTTTCCGGCTATTTCGCATTGCTGAAAATCCCGGCCCTGTGGTTCGTCATACCGCTGATTGCCATCAATTATGCGCCTTCGGCCGGCATACGCGGTCTTTGGGTTGGCCCCTATCTGTCCGATGTCTACGGCGCCTCGACGCAGATCATCGGCAATGTTTCGCTGTTCATGGCCATATCAATGATCATAGGAGCCTTCCTCTACGGGCCGATGGACACGCTGTTTGGTACCCGCAAATGGGTGGCGTTTTTCGGCAATCTTTGTGGCATGCTGGCGCTGCTCGTGCTTGCCACATTCCCGATACAGCCGCTCTGGCAGGTGACCATCCTGTTGTTTGCCATTGGCCTGTTCGGTTCGAGCTACGGCGTTCTGGCGGCCCATGCGCGCTCATTCTTTCCCGTTCACCTCACCGGCAGGGGGGTGACACTGATGAACTTTTTCACCATTGGCGGGGTCGGGCTGGTGCAATTTGTGATGGGGCAGGCGGCGGATTCCAACTTCAATCCGGTGCAACCGGAGCAGACATTCAGTCTGCTGTTTTATGTCTATGCGGCACTGACCGGTGCGGCATTGCTCATCTATTATTTCTCAGCTGACAGCAAGCCCGGGGAAAATTGATGCGGACCATCTTGAAATGGTTTCACCCAGGAGATGGCGCTAAAGCCCGTTTATCCAGTCGGTGATGAGCGTTGCTATTTCCTCGGTCGTGGAAGGTGACATGGCGTCACCAGCGATCACGTGATGATTGGGATCGCCGCTGTTTTCAATCAGCACAGTCTCGGTCTTTGCACCCCATTTTTCCGCAATTGTTTTGGTGATGTCCGGGCGCACCACTGCGTCCATTTGGGAATAGATGAAGAGGGCCGGTATCTGGATATTGTGGATTTCGGCCTTGTTGGACAGTTTCACCAATTCGGCCATCGGCAGCAATGCGCTGCTGGGGTATTCATGGGTCCAATTGTGCCGATGCAGCTCATTGGCCGGTTCAAACGCGTATCGTTTTCCAGCGATCAGTTCGACGAGTTGCCTGGCCCAGGGCATCGTCAGCATTGAAGCTCCAAACCCCTGCACGCCGTAATTCGGCGAAATGTTCACCACACCAACCACATCGGCAGCCAGTCTGGGTTTGGCAGCAACCCAGGTCGTCAGCGTTCCGCCGGTGGACATGCCGATGAGGATGACCTTCTCGCCAATCCTGCGTCCGATCTCGATGGCCTCGGCAATATCGTTGAGCCACCCCTGCACAGTCGCTTCGCCCATGGCATCGCCGGTTCGCCCGTGGCCCTGGAGCCGGGTGTAATAGAGATTGGCGCCGAGGTTGGCGGCAATGATATCCGGGAGCGGGCGCACCTCTCCGGAAGAGGCTGAAAAGCCGTGCACATAGACGATCGACAGCGGGGTTTTTGCCTTGGAGTTCGGATAGGCCCAGACGATCTGCTTTTGCAATCCCGATCGAATGTCGTCGAATTTTTCTTCCTGACGGGCAAGATAGGCGTCGATATCATCGCCGATTGCTGCGCCATTGAAGACAATTTTTGTATTCACCGGTGTGCGCGGTCCCATGAAGAATGCAATGGCGCCCGCTACGATCAAGGCAACAAGAGCATAGAAAACGAGGGTCATCTTGGATCGTCTGGCCATGATTTTCTCCGGGGTTTGTTATGGCATTCAACAGCGCGGCTGAGGCCGCTCGTCAATGCAGGTCCACAGCAATATTCGGGCGGTCTATTACCTCACGCAGTGCGAAGGATGAATTGATACGCACCACATGGGGCAGGGCGGAAAGCCATTCCTTGTGAATGCGTTCATAATCCTGCAGGTCCCGGGCGGCAATGCGCAGCAGGTAATCATATTCGCCGGACATCAGGTAGCATACCATCACATTCGGACAGCGTTTGACGGCTGCCTCAAATTCGCGGAGTATTTTTTCATACTGGCCGGATAGCGAAATGTGGACGACTGCCGTCATGGAATAATTCAGCGCCCGATTGGACAGCCGGGCATGATAACCCTTTACGATGCCTGATTTCTCCAGAATATCGAGCCTTCGCGAACAGGCGGAGGCTGACAGTCCAACCCGTTCCGCAAGGTTGGCATTGGATATCCGACCGTCCTCCTGAAGGGTGTTCAAAATGGCGATATCAATGGCATCCAGCTTGTCCATTGGTGGTTTCTTCCAATATTTTATAGTTCACGCAAGGATAGTTGAAAAAACCAGCCGTTGCAAACAATCTTCGCAAGGACATTTCATATCTGCTGTGGTGAAATATTGGTCGATGAAAGCGCCTGTCGGTGCGACGAACCCATTGAAGGAACGCAGATGCGAGTCGGTTGCCCAAAGGAAATCAAGAACAATGAATACCGTGTCGGACTGACACCAGGTTCGGTGCGCGAATATGTGGCGCATGGTCATGATGTCATCATTGAAACCAATGCAGGTCTCGGCATTGATGCCGATGACGGTGCCTACCAGGCAGCCGGTGCAAAGGTTGTCGGCAGCGCACGGGATGTTTTTGAACAGTCGGACATGATCGTCAAGGTCAAGGAGCCGCAGCCGTCGGAATGGGCGATGTTGCGCGAAGGCCAGTTGCTCTACACCTATCTGCATCTGGCTCCTGATCCAGCCCAGACCAAGGGTCTGATCGAATCGGGTTGCACAGCGATCGCCTATGAAACCGTAAGCGATGAGCATGGCGGTCTGCCGCTGCTGGCGCCGATGTCGGAAGTGGCCGGACGTCTGGCTATTCAGGCCGGTGCGACCGCATTGCAGAAGATCAATGGCGGCCGCGGCGTTCTGCTGGGCGGTGTGCCCGGAGTTCTGCCGGGCAAGGTAACGATCATCGGTGGCGGTGTTGTCGGCCTCAATGCGGCCAAGATGGCCGTTGGACTTGGCGCAGATGTCACGATCCTGGATCGTTCCATTCCACGGCTTCGTCAGCTGGATGATATTTTCAACGGACGTGTTCATACGCGGTTTTCGACCATCGAAGCGCTTGAGGATGAGGTTTTCTCCGCGGATGTGGTTGTTGGTGCCGTTCTGATTGCCGGTGCGGCGGCGCCCAAGCTGGTCACCCGCGAAATGCTCACCGGCATGAAAAAGGGTGCTGTCATTGTCGATGTTGCCATCGATCAGGGCGGTTGTTTTGAAACGTCACACGCAACAACCCATTCCGACCCGACCTTTGAGGTCGAAGGCATCATCCATTATTGTGTGGCCAATATGCCGGGTGCCGTTCCGGTGACGTCAGCCCATGCGCTGAACAATGCGACGCTTTATTACGGCCTGCAATTGGCGGACAAGGGCCTGGAAGCCATTGCCGAGAATCGCCATCTTCGCGCCGGCCTGAATGTGCACCGTGGCCGTATCACCAGCAAACCGGTGGCGGAAGCTCTCGGCTATGAATTGGCCGAACCGCTCGCCGTTCTCAAATCCGCCTGATCAGGCTGTCTTGAGCCAATATCTTGCACCTGAAAAACCGCGCTGCAGCAAAGGCAGCGCGGTTTTTCATTTTGATCATGCAACGCTCTAACGGTATGCAATATCGGTAATACGGCGCAGCGTGACCCGGCGATTGCGCCATTCTTCATAGGGGGTGGGCACGAGCAGGTCTTCTTCGCCATAGCCAACGGTTTCAAGGGCATGATGGGGAACACCATAGTAACCCACCAGGACTGCGCGCAGCGAATTTGCCCGCTGCTCGGAAAGAAGCATATTGTTCCAATCGGAACCCACGGCATCCGTATGACCTTCAATCAGAAACAGCTCACCACGGTTGCGGCGCAGAATACGCTTCATGGCATCGGCAATCTGCTCCACCTTCCAAAGTTCTCCGTCAGGTATACGGGCTGATGCAAAGGCGAAGTTCAATGATTGTATTTCGATGGACGGTGCATTGTGGCGCAAGGACTTGCGGCGCTTGATTTCCTGAATGCTGTTTTTCTGTGACGGTTTGATCCGTTTGATTGTCGGTGCGCTCAGGCTTTTTTCGATTGAAAGCGCTGATGGCGCATTCTTGCTGAACGTGTCGGTTGCAGCACGTATCGCTTTTGGCATGTGCTTCTTTTGAGGAGCCCATTTTTCAATCTGTTCAGCTTTGGCCGCGACGGGCAGGGCTAAAGCGGCGCCAATGGCTGTCAGAAAAGTGCGGCGGTGCATGGTCAGTTTCCCTTTCATCATCGAACCGGCTCAATGGCGGGTTCCTTGGTCGATGGGGAAACAATAGACAGGCGTGGCTGAAGCGGGGATGAACAGCCCATTCATCAAGCAGGAGTTTTGGGCTCAGCACATTTTGATCAGGCGCAGCAGATCAGCATCGCCAAGCGGGTGGATGAATGTCTCGCTTTGGCCGATCGGAGAAAATCCGAACTTCTGATATAGCGGCAGGGCGGCGCTGTGGTCCAATGTGCATGTATTGACCGTGACCCGAAGCGGGTCGCTATCCCAGGCCGCGTCCAGTGCCTGGGCCAGAAACCAGCGGCCCAATCCGCGTCCCTTGGCATGATCCATCAAACCGAAATATTCCAGATTGACTGTTTTGGAGTCTGTTTTGCACAATTCGAAGAAACCGGCCGGCGCTCCATTGAGGTAGAGCACGTGGACAGAAGCCTCAGGCGCATGGATGATCTTTTCCAAAGCATCGTCATCGAGACGAAGGCGGGCGACCCAGTGCAGCTCTCTGCCGGTGTGAAATTGCAGATAGCGGTAAAAGTGCAGCGGTATTTCTGAAACGCGCATCAAGGCCGCATGCTGATTGACCGGCATCGGATAAAACAGTTTCGGTCGGTGCAATTGCTCAAGATAGGTGACCACGGTCTTGATGGGAGGAGGTGCCTTGGCCATCATGCGTCACCGGTTGCTATGGGCGTATCGTCCTTCGAACCCCATTCCGACCAGGAGCCGTCATAGAGTTGAAGTTCCTGGTGGCCGAGCGATTCCAGCGCAAGCGTTATGACTGCGGCGGTAACACCTGAACCGCAGGTGGTCACAACTGGCTTCGACAGATCAATCCCGGCTTGTTTCATGACATCGCGCAACGCGTCCAGGGGAAGCAATTGCCCTTCGCTTGAAAGGCTGAAAACCGGTACATTTCGGGCGCCAGGCATATGGCCGGATCGCATGCCTTCTCGAGGCTCCGCGTCGGCGCCGGTGAACCGCCCGGCACTGCGGGCATCGGCAATCTGCATGGAACCGGTGTCAACGGTTGAGCGCATGTCAGCCAGGGTGGCAACGGCTTGCCTGTTGAGGGCAGCCTGAAAGGTCCCCCTGACCGTTGGTGGAATATCATCGGTGATCGGCAGACCGGCCTCTTTCCATCGGTCAAAGCCGCCATCAAGGACAAAGACATTCGGCGCGCCCATGGTCCGCAACAACCACCAAACGCGTGGTGCGGTGAACATGCCCGGACCATCATAGACGATGATCGTATCACTGTTTGACAGGCCGAGATCGCTCACCTGTTGGCCAAAGGCCTGCGGAGAGGGAATTGTATGCGGCAGATCCGAAGCGGTGTCCACGACAAGGTCCTGGTCAAAAAAAACGGCACCGGGAATATGACCGCTGCGATATTCTTCCCGCGCATTGCGGTTTTGCATCGGCAAATACCAGGAGGCATCGACAATTTTGATGTCCGGTTGTCCGAGGCGTTGCTCAAGCCATTGTGCAGACACGACAAATTTGCTTCTTTCGACCATGATATTCACATCCTGCCTGCTCAACCCGGTATGTCACCGAAGCGAATTCTGAAGCGGCGGTTTTCACGCCCTTTTTTCTCGATCTTGCCGATGTGGATTGCACCGACCTCTTTTGTCTCTGATACATGTGTGCCGCCACAGGGCTGGCTGTCAATTGACGCATCATCTCCGATGCATACAAGCCTGATGCGCCCGGTGCCGCGAGGGGGACGGACATTCTTGGATTTGACCAGACCGGGATTGGCTTCAAGCTCGGCTTCGTCGATCCACCTTGTGAAGACCGGATGGTTGGCCGAGACCAGCGCCATCAGTTGTTCACTGATGGTGTTTTTGTCAACGGCTTCGCTCATGTCGAAATCAATGCGACTTTCATCCTCACCGACGGATGCGCCGGTGATGGGGAAGGGGCAAACAACAGTCAGCAGGTGGCAGGCCGTATGCATGCGCATGAGCTTGTAGCGTCGGTCCCAGTCGATATGTTCAATCAGCTTTTCTCCCGCCAGCACCACAGGCTGGCCATTGGCGGGGAGGTGAACGATTTCAGACTTTGACTTACCGTTGACGGTTGCAGCGATTTCGATACGTGAACCGTCCGCCCGTTCAAGAAAACCGGTATCGCCCGGTTGGCCGCCGGACGTGGCATAAAAACACGTTTGGTCCAGCAGGATGCCGCCGCGGTCATTGATGGCCACAACCGTGCCTTCCGCGGTTGAAAGATAGGCATCATCCAGAAACAGGGGATTTGTCTCGATCATGATCAAACCGCCTCATAGGGAACGGAGATGTCGCTCTTGCGTTCCATCCAGCCGGGGACCGGCAGTTGTTTTTCTCGCAGGAATTGCGGATTGAACATTTTGGTCTGATATCGGTTGCCGTAGTCACACAACACGGTGACGATGGTGTGTCCCGGTCCCATTTCCCGCGCCATGTGCATCGCGCCGGCGATGTTGATGCCGGACGAGCCGCCGAGGCAAAGGCCTTCTTCTTCAATCAAATCAAAAACAATCGACAGGGCTTCCGAATCTGCAATCCGGTAGGCCAGATCTGGCGTGAAACCTTCCAGGTTTGCCGTGATCCGCCCCTGGCCGATACCCTCGGTGATCGAATTTCCCTCTGATTTCATCACACCAGTCGTGTAGTGGCTGTAAAGGGCTGCGCCATGCGGGTCTGCAAGGGCGATCTTGATGTCTGCGTTGAATTCCTTGAGGCCAAGACTGACGCCGGCAAGCGTGCCGCCGGAGCCAACCGCACAGACAAAGCCGTCCACTTTGCCGTCGGTATCACGCCAGATTTCCGGAGCCGTCGTTTCGATATGGGCCTGCCGATTGACAATATTGTCGAATTGATTGGCCCAGATGGCGCCGTTGGGATCGTCGGCGTTGATCTGCTGCGCAAGACGTCCGGACAGGCGCACATAGTTGTTGGGGTTTTTATAGGGCGCCGCAGGCACTTCGATCAGTTCGGCGCCCAGAAGGCGGAGCGCGTCTTTCTTTTCCTGACTTTGTGTTTCGGGAATCACGATGACGGTGCGATACCCCAGCGCCCTGGCCACCATGGAAAGGCCGATGCCGGTATTGCCTGCCGTTCCCTCGACGATAACGCCGCCCGGTCGCAAGAGGCCCTTTCGCTCAGCGTCCCGAATGATGAACAGTGCGGCGCGATCCTTGACCGACTGACCCGGATTGAGAAACTCGGCTTTGCCCAAAATGGTGCAACCTGTCAGTTCGGATGCTTTCTTGAGTCGGATCAACGGCGTATTGCCGATAGCATCCAGTACAGATTGTAATACGGTCATGATCGAATCCCGGTTGAATTGATGCAACACTATTTGGCCCGTTGTGGATTATCAACAAGGGGCTGGACAAGAAATGGCGTTTGTTCGCACCGCAAAGATCGGGAATAAAATTTCAAAACAGCAAAGCAAGTGCCGTTCACGGGAAAAGAGATCAATTCCTCTCGTATATGACCTGCCGGACATTGATGTTTTCAGCGCGAAAACCGGCTTCGCAATAATGCAGGTAGAATTCCCATAGTCGTTTGAACCGTTCATCGAATCCCATTGTGCTGATGGTCGGCCATGCATCCCAAAAGCGGTCGCACCAGTCTGACAGGGTTCTGGCATAGTCCTGAGCAAAGGCCCGATGCCCGGACTGGTGCAGATTGGCCTTGTGCGCCAGATCCTCGAGGATTTCCATCGTGGGCAGCATGCCACCGGGGAAAACGTAGCGCTGGATGAAGTCGGGGTTCCTGCGGTAATTCTCATAGGCGTCTTCGTGGATTGTTATGATCTGCAAGCCAGCACGACCGCCGGGTTTCAGGCACTCGTTGAGCTTGGTGAAATAACCCTGCCAGTACTTTTCCCCAACCGCTTCAAACATTTCGATCGATGCGATGTGGTCATAAACCTGCTGCTCTTCACGATAGTCCTGGAACTTCAGCTCGACCCGGTCTGACAGGCCGGCTTTCTGGATACGCGCTCTGGCATAATCCAACTGCTCGCGGCTGATCGTCAGTCCAGTGACGCGGGCGCCGATTTCGCCGGCCGCATATTCGGCAAAACCGCCCCAGCCACAGCCGATCTCCAGCACATGACTGTCTGGCGTGATGCCAATGGCTTCGGCCAGCGCCTTGTATTTGGCTTTCTGGGCGCTTTGCAGGTCGTTGGCTCCGGTCTGAAATAGACCCGAAGAATAGGTCATGCTGGGGTCGAGCCATTTTTCATAGAAGGCATTGCCCAGATCATAATGGGCCGCAATGTTCTTTTTCGCGCGGGTTTTGGTGTTGGAGCGAAACAGATGGCGCAGGCGCTCAATCAGATGGGCGATCCCACGGGCGCCACTGGCCACATAATTGCCGATCTCGACATTGACCAGAAACAGCTCCAGAAAGGTCGGGATATCAGGGCTTTCCCAGTCACCATCCATGTAGGTTTCAGCGACACCGATGGTGCCGCGCTGGAAGGCGCTGTAAGGCAGGTTCCAATTGTGCAGAACCAGCTCCGCTTCGGGACCTGGCTGCTGTCCTTCAAACCGCAACCGCCGTCCGTCCGGTGTTCGCAGTTTCAAAATGCCGCGCTGCATACTGGCCAGCGAGCGAAGAACGAGTTGTGCCTTCCAGGGAAGTCCCTTGAGATGGCTGCCAATACTTTCCGTCGAAACGACTTCGATCCGGTCGTTTGTTGGTGCTTCGGAACCGATCATCATCCTGCGTTCTCCCGTATGAATATATTAAAGCGCATCCTCTTGTATCAAAACGGGATGCTTTTCTTTCTCCAGCCGGTTACAAGCGATGCCGGTTTCAAGACTGTCAAATACATGCCCGGGATACGCTTGCCTGACCCTGCCAATTCCATGTAGGGCGGGATCAGAAAACCTCCATATTCCACATTGTTCATATAGAAATGCGTTTTAGCAAGAGGCATGTGCGCCAGCTACACACAAATGGATAGCCCATTGTGTTCCAAATGCAGCAGTTTGCGGGGGCATTGTCGTTGTAACTCCGGCAAGTCAAAGCAAAGTCTTGCTGGAATAGGTTTCAAAGGCCGTGGACAAGCAACAGCCCTTGTCGGACAAATGAAGAATGAAAAGTCCTGTCGGCAATGGAAGGGCAAAGGCGCAGCAAGCCCAATGGGCCCAGAGCAAGCACCGCCATGATAACATCAATCTCCGCAATGGCTCCGATCATTGCGATTGCAAATCCTTTCCTGGCACACAGCCAGGTCAGATCTTGCTAAGCCTTATGCGGCTTTGCCATGAATGGCTTTTCCCTTCGCCGGGCTCAATCACACAGGCTCGATCATACTGTCCCAATCACACGGGCCCAATCACTCGGGCTCAATCACTCAGGTTTGCCAAGGAAGTCGCGTTTGCCGATCTCTACGCCATTATGGCGCAGGATGTTGTAGGCAGTGGTCATGTGAAAATAGAACTGCGGCGTGACGAAGGACGACAAATATTGCGATCCTGTGAATTGAATGTCACCGGCACGCATTTTTAATGTCACTGTGCGGTCCTCTGCCCCTTCAAAGGCGGCCTCTGGAATGCTTTTCATGAAATCCAGTGTCTTTTGAATGCGGGCGTGCAATTCGGCAAATGTGGTCTCAACGTCTTGATGGCTGGGTATTTCAGTTTGCGAAAGCCGCGCCGCAGCGCCCTTGGCCGTGTCACAGGCCACCTGAACATTTCTGGTAAAGGTGAACATGTCGGGGAACAGGCGCGCTGAAAGGAGGGCTGAGGGGTCAATGTTGCGTTTCTCGCAATGCACCTCGGCTTTGGATAATATCGCCGCAAGGGCGTGAAGCGAATGCGAAAGAGCTGGAACGGGAGACTGCATGGCTGAATTCCTGTCGTGCAACGCGATATTGCGCATTTGAAATATGGAAGCAGCAATAGCAAGGTTCATCGCATTGGCAATAGTCGCCAAGCCGATAGATCTGAAAGCGGTTCAGGAAAAGGCCAGGATGTATGACGGATTTGGCATGCCGATCGTCAGGGGAAGGGCGGTCAAATCCATCGGGTTAGCAAGGCCTGGGCGGTCCTTGGTCGTGCAACAGTGAAATCGGTGGTCCGACACCGCATCATGGGCGCGTCGGCCTGTATGCGGCTGCTACGGCCGATCCTGATGGTGTTCCGGTCAGTGGCCAGCCAGGGCAATGGAACGAAGCGGTGATGGTCCGACGGTTCGTCAATTCTTATGATAGCGGAGCGCATCGTGCCAATTGCATGAGCCGAGATGTCTAAGGCGCAATTGAGTCTTGGCTTGGCCGGATATTCTGTGATTCGGACACAGTCACCCATGAAGTGAATATGCTGCCATGGTTTGTGGTGAAAACCCGTCGACAACGTCGAAAGGCGCCAATCAATTGCAGAGTAATTTGAATAAAAATAGAAAATTTATGAAAAATGGCTCCCCGGGCCGGATTCGAACCAGCGACCAATTGATTAACAGTCAACTGCTCTACCACTGAGCTACCGGGGAACGGTCCACATGTGTGGTGTGGGTGGCCGTATAACAAAAGAATTTCGTTGTTGCCAAGCCTTTTATCAAAATAAATTGCAGCGAACCGAGAATATGGCTCAGAAAGCTTAAAAGTGATATGTTTACACCTATATCAAACCCTCGATTCAACGCGTGCAGGCTCCTTCCATGGTCCTGTTCCTTCCCGATCAATGTTCTGTGGAGAAGCAGATGAGCAACCGGATTCGTTTTGGTTCGCGACAAATTCATCTGCCAAAGAACCGGCTGTTGCGGATCGCACTGGGAATTGTGCTGCTGCTTGGGGGCATTCTCGGGTTTTTGCCGATTGTCGGCTTCTGGATGGTTCCGCTTGGGTTTATCGTGCTCTCTCATGACCTGCCGTCGGTGCGGCGTTGGCGCAGAAGGATGACAGTGCGTTGGGGAGCCCGCTGGCGCAGACGAAACTGACTTGGCAAAACCGAATTGGGGCAGGGTAATTGCTGAAATTACCGTCCCACCTCTTGCCATTGTGCACAATTCATTTTATGTGCTGGCGGCTGCCCTTTGAAGGGTGGCATTGGGGCCTCGTGGCGGAATGGTTACGCAGAGGATTGCAAATCCTTGCATCCCGGTTCGATTCCGGGCGAGGCCTCCAAAATTCTTTTGATCTTGCGCAGTGCGCCGCAGATTGGCTCTACCGGAAAAAGCGATATAGTGCATGCAACTGGTCGATTGTCTGCTTTCTTAATATGTGCAATTTGCATAATATTGCGCAAAATCTATTCATAATGTGTAAAACATGCGGACAGATAGACCGCACGCGCGTCTTGTCTTTAGCCGAATTGCTGTGAAAACTGGCTTCTCATAAATCGATGAGAGGCAAATTTCATGCTCGAATTTTTGGACCAGATGAACCGGGTTGCAGGCCACTACCGTTCCCTGATTGAACGTCAGGGTTTGGAGGTGCGCCATTCTTCAGACTTTGTGCTGCTGGCCGATGAAGCAACCAATATGGGCTTTGCAGTGACACCGCATTTTTGCCCGATGTTCAACGCATTTTACCGCGATGAGGCATTCTGGATTGGCGTTTATGATGGCGAACAATGTGTGGCAATGCTTGCCTTCAAGCGCCAGCCACTGGGCAGCGAATCACTTGCGAGCTACATGAAGCGCTCCTGGGTCAGATATTATGCCCGGGATTCGGAAAACCCTGTCGTCTTTGCAAATGAGCAAAAGCCATTCATGGATTTGACGAGTGGCAATATGGCCTATTGCGGCGAGTTTCGCGTGATGCCGAAATATCAGCAAAAGGGGATCGGCCAATTGCTGGCTGCCTACGCCAAGCCGGCTGCATGGACCTTCTGGCCTGACACCGACATGCTTTACATCTTCATGGAGAACAAGGACGTACGCCGCGGTCTGATGGCGGCCATAGAATTGTCTATGCAGATAAAGAATGCCTTGCAATGGGTTCAGCATCCGAGCCAAGCAAAACGTGACTATTGGATGGGCGCAAGCCCTCAACGCGATTTTGTAGGCTGGCTAAGGGATGAGGTTCGCAACCTAGCCGTTCCTGTGTTGAAAACGTTGCCAAAAAGGGAAAGCCTTTTGGAGTCCGTATCATAAGAACCAGCCGTTTGTATTCGAGTACAAACAGTTTGCCGTGACGCGTGGTGGTGAATTTGACCTGTTCCAGGGTTGGTTCGCCCTGGCAGGCTCTTCGGTAGGCTGCCGCCACCGCGTCATCGTTGCCGAGGTTCTTGAGTTCGCTTCGCCATCCAGAGCCCATGACCTTGCCGGCCAGTGACTTGCGGCCGACATGGGTTATGGCTGGTATGTCGGAATGGATTGGCATCCCGAACAGCACCAGATCATCGGTAAGACGCAGAAGGAATTGATGCAGATTCTCATTGATCAGACCGCCGGTGCGTTCCCATTGCTGAAACAGGTGGCGCTGAATATTGGATGTACCTTCATCCTCAAGTGCAGAATCATGGAGAAGCTCAGTGTGGACGTCCATATATCGTTTCTTCCGCCGCCAGAAATTGCGCAATAATTCTGCCGAATAGAGCCACGAACTGGTCCCATTCGTCAGCTGTAAATAGTTCCAGATTGGTATGGCTGGATACTGTTACTGCGATGATATCGCGGGACAAATGGCAACCGAAATGTTCACACATGGCGTTGAGATAATCGTGATCATTTCGATACTTGTCCGGCTCGGAAATGATCTCGTCGACAGAATGAAACCCAATTTCGTTCATGCGAGAATTTCCTGAGGAAAGCATTGTGGCGGTTCCCTTTGCGAATATCGATGGATTCGGTTTAGCTGAAAACTCTAGTCTTTGTCCATAACCAGATTCTTGGAACGCAGGTTTTGCAGGCTTCGATACTGTTGCTGTATCAAGCGGTGCCGTTTCTCCAGTGAAATTTTCTTGCCGAAATTTTCAATGATCATGTCCGCAGTATGGGTTGCCTGATCAAAAAGCTCCAGATCAAGTTCGCTTTGCGGTCCCCGGTCGGAAACCAGAGTTGTGTTCGGATATCCGCTGTCGGATTGCATCGGTCCATCACCTTTCCCAGTCAGAAGCCAATCAGTGGTGATCTTGAAACGACTGGCGTATCTCGCCAGCAGTTCCCGGCGAACGCCGCGCGATCCATTTTCATGTGCCGCGTAGGTCGAATAAGGAACGCCCATGGCTTCTGCAGCAAGTGCTGCAGTGGAATATCCTGCAGCTTTCCTTGCCGCCAACAATCTGCCGTTCAATTGTTCCATGCGTCTATTATGCGACCATTTCATAAGCATTGGGCATAGAAATTTTCCCAATTCAAGCCCGGGTTCTTCAAAATGCATATTTTTGAGAGATTGCCAAGCCCGCAACGATGTCACTGTCCATTGTAATGGTTACATGTTCGGTGCATCGGGTCCCGGGGAGGGGCTATTGAGCAATTTGACGTGATCTGCTGCGCAGATCAGGTCAAATGGGCGGTTGGATTGTGAGTATCGGGATTCAAACAGACAATCGCGGATATATCTTGCTTTGACCGGGTGATGTCCAGGGAGGGGACATCCGGGGCTTCGGCAAATGCCAACAATCAGCGGACCACGTCATCGCAGTTTATGATCAGCATTCGTTCATTCAATAATGAGATCGTCAACCCTGACTTCGAGTGCCTTTGCTATGGCACATATGGCTCTGAGCGATGCTGATTTTGCTCCATTTTCGATGCCAAGCAGATGGTGCTCGGAAATCTCGGTCCGGTTAGCCAACTCCGTCAGGCTCATCCGGCGATATTCTCGGAAGACTCCAATGGGTCGGCGTCCGCTGCGTATCGCTGCGAGCACCTCGTCAGGAAAAACCTCTCGCTTCTTATCGTCATTTTCGTCCGCAAGATTAAGTGCGTCCTGAAGCACTCTTTGCAATGCCGTGAATTCACTTTCCGGCAAGATCACATAGCGCTCGTCACTCGTCGGCAACGTAAACGTGCTGGCGTTGGCAGCTATCGTGTCTATCATGCTCATATGCAGGTTCATTTGCTTCCCTCAAGCCGCACCTGACGCCTTACCGAAAATGTTCAATGATCAAAGCCATTTTGCCATCGCCCATATCGGGTGCCGCTGGTGCTTTATATATCCCCTGAAACAGCGCACTTTGCAGTGCTCCGCTTCGATTATTCTCCTGCTCCACCAAGCCATTGGGAACCGATCCCTGGCCGACTGTCGCTGGCATTCAAACTGTGCACGTGACGCTCGCAATTGGTGGTATTCGCTTTGCAGGCCCTGCGACAAATAGTCAGGCCCCACCTGAAATCGCGTTGCGTCCCAAAATGAACTGGCTCCCACAAGCCAATACAATTTTACGGTGTTGCACACAGATTACGCTTGCAGCATACTCCTTTCTGCCTTCGATGATCAAGTATGACTGACAAAAAATGCGCGCCTGCCAGATCCGGTTCCGGCGTCCTTTTCAAGGCACTGCTGGAAAGTGTTCTTTGATGATGGGTTTTGCGATTGTGCTGCCGGGCCAAGAGGTTACCAATGGTCAGTGAGCAGATCGCATGGAAGGTGTTCACCCATGGTCGCGGGCATTGTCCGATGTTGCCTGATTCCTGCGCGTTTTTTTATCTCCCCAATTGCGCTGCCAATCGCAAAATACGGCCCAAATTGAAATTTTCGGGGTATAATGAGAGAAAGACATTCTACCCGGCTTTGATTGCTTGAATACTGGTGTTGTCGCGATTAAGACGCATGGCAGATATAACGGAGAGTTTGCATGACCATCGATTTCAAGCTGGCGCGTCTCAAAATGGTGGACAATCAGATCCGCACCACGGATGTGACTTCCCATGCGGTGCTGGACGCCTTTTTGTCGGTTGAGCGGGAAAAGTTTGTCCCGGCAAAACTCAGGCCACTTGCCTATATTGACGATGATCTGCGGATTTCCGGCAATCGGGAAGGGGAGGTGGATCGTTACCTCATGGAACCATCGCCTCTGGCCAAGCTTCTCCAACTGGCAGATGTCAAACCTGATGATGTCGTCCTCGAAGTTGGCTGCGGCTGTGGCTATGTGTCGGCATTGCTATCCGAATTGGCCGGTTCCGTAGTGGCGCTGGAAACAGACGAAGCGCTTGCGACGACTGCTGCTGATACGCTTTCGCGCCTTGGCTATGACAATGTCGCCGTTGTCACCGGGCCGCTCAACGAGGGCTACAAGCCGGAAGCGCCCTATGATGTCATTTTCATTGGGGGTTCGGTTGAGGAACTGCCCCAAACGCTTCTGGAGCAACTCAGGGACGGTGGACGTCTTGTCGTTGTGGAAGGCCAGGGCAATGCATCAAAAGCCAAACTCTATGTGCGGGAAAATGGACACACAGCGGCACGTCGCGGTTTCAACACATCCGTCAAACCGCTGCCTGGTTTTTCGAAATCGCAGGTATTTGAATTTTAGGTACGACCTGTTAAGGATTGTCGTGTTTTATGGTTAACAATACTTATGATTGCGGGCGTATCAGCAAAGGCATTGTCGGTTGCGCCGGTCGTCATGAAAATCGGGTCTAATCCGGATAGGTTTGCCATCAGCGAATGTTGTGCCGCTGTTTTTCAAGGGAATTGGGTTTTGTCAAGTTTGAGTCGTAGTCTGTTGTTTTCCGTCGCACTGAGCGCCGCAGCATTTGCCCCCCTGTCTGCCAGTGCCGAGACAATTCTTGGAGCGATGGCTGAAGCCTACACCAACAATCCGGATTTGAATGCCGCCAGAGCAGGGTTGCGGGCAACGGATGAGGGTGTAGCAATCGCCAAATCCGGTTATCGTCCGCAGATTTTTGCAACAGCGAATGCTACCAAGACGTCAACGCACCTGGGCGGCACAAATTTGGATTTTCAGTCAAATTCGGCTTCTGTCGGCGTTTCGTTTACGCAATCGTTGTTCGATGGCTTTCAGACCAAGAACAATGTGCGGGCGGCCGAATCGACCGTATTTGGTGGTCGGCAAGACCTCGTCAATACGGAAATGACGATCCTTCTGTCTGCCGCGCAGATATATGCCAATCTTGTTCGTGACCTGAAAATCGTTCAGGCCCGCAAACAGAATCTGCAGTTCCTGCAGGAACAGAGGAATGCATCACAGGCCCGGTTTGATGTGGGTGAAGGAACCCGCACAGATATAGCGCTTGCCCAGGCGCAGCTGGAATTTGCCCGCGCAGCTTTGCTCGCCGCGCAGGCGCAGTACAAATCGAGTATTGCTGTCTATGTGCAGATTGTCGGTAAAGCGCCAAAGAACCTCAAGGCTCCAACTGCCGCGCGGAAAATTCTTCCTGCTTCCTCTGCCGCGGCTGTGCAGATAGGCCTGCGTGAGCATCCCAGCATTCTCAGTGCACAATATACGGTGGATGCGGCAGGCTTTAATGTCAAATCAATCGAAGGCACGCTGCTGCCCAGTGTTTCCTTGAACGGTTCGGTCACCCAGTCTGATGCAGGCGACTCGTTGGGCAGCGTTTCGGCCAATCTGAATGTACCAATTTATCAGGGCGGCGTTGCATCTGCCCGTGTCCGCCAGTCGAAGGAAACGCTTGGACAAGCGCGGATACTGGTGGATTCGGCGCGTCGGGAAGTCGAGCAGAGCATTTTGACCGACTGGGCTCAGCTGGAGGCCTCGAATGCATCCATTGCGGCCAACCGGGCCCAAGTCAATGCGGCGCAGCTGGCGCTGAAAGGCGTCGTTGAAGAGCGCAAAGTGGGCCAAAGCACAACCCTTGACGTTCTGGAAACGCAGTCGAATGTCCTGTCTGCTCAGGAGGATCTGGCCCAGTCACAACGTGATGCCGTGGTTGCCAGCTATTCCCTTTTGAGATCAATGGGGCGCTTGACCGTGCAGCGTCTTGGGCTGCGTGTTGCCGGATACAAGCCCGAGCAGCATTACAAGGCCGTCAAAGACAAGTGGTTTGGCCTGCGCACGGTTGATGGTCGGTAGCAGCATCCAGCCATCCTGACCTTGCCGGGCAATTGCCGGGGCTGCAACGGCTGAGATTGTTTCTTGTTCTGGCCTGCAGCCAATCCTCATGCTCTGCGGGTAAACGTTTCTCTTTGGGTGCGCGTTTTGCCTTCTCGCCAAATGCCTGAGTGTCAAAGATTGATCATTAAACTGTGTACCGTGAATGGCATTTTGCCGCTTGGGATTCTTTTCTGCATTTCAATAGCATAGACTTGTGTATGTGATTCGGGTTGCGCCTTGCGGCGGTGCTCGGGTGAAAAGCGGCAAATCTCGAGGAACGATATGGCACAGGCAAATGTGGCGCGTGAGCCAAGTATGGAAGAAATACTTGCTTCCATTCGCAAGATCATTGAAAGCAATGAGGATACGGCGGAGGCTGCACCTGAGGTGGCTGCCACTGACCGCCCCGCTGTAGCGCCATCGATATTTGGTGCGCGCGATACCGAGACGCCGCTCAGCGTTATCAATGCTGCACCGGCGTTTCGCGCCCCTTCATTGGGTGAGGCCCCGCGCGCGACCCTTTCCGGCGCCACCGCGCCAAAAACCATTGCGCCAACAACGACATCCTCGACATCGCCAACATCGGCTTCGCCAACGTCGACATCGCCAACATCGACATCGGTAGCATCGAATACGGCATCATCAATTCCGGCCGCAGCGACTCACTCGTCCGCCGCCACAGCGCCATCTGCGCCGGCAGCCAGCAGAAGCTATTTTGCTGCCGAAGACAAAAAGACCGGTCTGACAGGAACGGCTAACCCGCTCGGTGATAGAGCCACTGATATGGCCAATAGCGCCGCAGCCCGGCCCGTTGTCTCGCCAAATGTGCCGCCTTTGGCAACGGCTGATGCAGCATCTACTTCAACCTATAAAAGCAGGCAGTCTGAGGCGTTGGCAGGTGGCAACAAATTTTCCGCCAGCGCTTCCACTGTTGCTGCCGCTTCACCCGCGCCGGAAATCAGGAAAACAGATCCCGTCGCAACAGTGAGAAAAGAACAGATGCCCATCAATACATCTGCCCAGGCGACGCCCCGTCGTGAAGACGCACTCATCTCGGATGATGGGCGTGCCCTGATCTCAGCTGAAGCGGGAGCCAAGGTGGCCGCGTCCTTCGGCAACCTCAATCATGCCGTTTCGCATGGACCGACGCGTTCCTTTGACGAAATTGCCGAAGAAATGCTTCAGCCGATGTTGCAGGAGTGGCTGGATGACAATCTGCCTACCCTGGTCGAACGTCTTGTCCGTGAAGAGATCGAACGGGTTGCGCGCGGACGCTGATCTTTTTTGATCTTGCGACACATCTCCATTATCCTGATACGCAATGGCCCATTGCGCATTTGACCTGTGCGGATTTCGATCTGCTGGCCATTTGGCTTTTTGGATGCGCGGCAATGCTGCCGTCACCATGATTTTCTCGAAATGACATTTTCTGTCGGTCGCTCCATATCGAGCGTTGGCGCGCCAATCGGGGATTTGGCTTGAATGGTGTTGTCGGTGCGGGTACACCAACTTCAACACTCCCTTATTGATGGCTGAACACATGCTCGAAAAAAACTATAATGCTGCCGAAAGCGAACCTGAAATCGCCAAGCGCTGGGAAGATGCCGGTGCTTTCAAGGCCGGTGCGGGCGCCAAAGAAGGCGCAGAGACCTTCAGCATTGTCATTCCGCCACCCAATGTAACGGGCTCGCTGCATATGGGCCATGCTCTGAACAATACGCTGCAGGATATACTGGTTCGCTTTGAGCGGATGCGCGGCAAGGATGTCCTGTGGCAACCGGGCATGGACCACGCAGGCATTGCGACACAAATGGTTGTCGAACGCCAACTGATGAAAGTTCAACAGCACCGTCGCGACATGGGTCGGGAAAAATTCATTGAAAAGATCTGGGAGTGGAAGGCCGAATCGGGTGGCACCATTTTCAATCAGCTTCGCCGTCTTGGCGCCTCCTGTGACTGGTCGCGCGAGCGGTTCACAATGGACGAGGGCCTGTCAAAAGCTGTTCTGCAAGTGTTTGTCACGCTCTTCAGGCAAGGGCTGATCTATAAAGACAAAAGACTGGTCAATTGGGACCCCAAGCTGCTGACCGCCATTTCGGATCTCGAAGTCGAGCAGGTCGATACCAATGGGCATTTGTGGCATTTGCGCTATCCATTGGAGGAGGGTGTTACTTACGAACACCCGATCGCTTTTGACGATGATGGTAACCCAAGTTCCTGGGAGACCAGAGATTATCTGGTGGTCGCCACAACCCGTCCTGAAACCATGTTGGGCGATTCCGGAATTGCCGTTCATCCCGACGATGCGCGCTATGCGGCGATTGTCGGCAAACATGTCGTGCTGCCACTGGTCGGCCGACGCATTCCGATTGTCGCGGATGACTATCCGAACCCCGACGAGGGCACGGGCGCAGTGAAGATGACGCCGGCGCATGATTTCAATGATTTTGAAGTCGGAAAGCGTGCAGGTCTGCGCGCCATCAATATCATGACCCGTGATGCGCATATCACGCTCAAGGACAATGAAGACTTTCTGGAAGGGCTCGACAGTTCTGATGAACTGACGCGGACATTGGAAGACTATGAAGGCGGTGAGCGTTTTGCCGTGCGCAAAGCCATTGTCGAACGCCTGGAAGAGCTTGGCCTGCTGGAGAGGATCGAAGACCACAAGCATATGGTGCCGCATGGTGACCGTGGCGGTGTTCCCATCGAACCGTTCCTGACGGATCAATGGTATGTCAACGCCGCCGTTCTGGCTGAGCCGGCCATTGCCTCGGTTCGTGAGGGACGCACCAATTTTGTTCCCACGACCTGGGAAAAAACCTATTTCGAGTGGATGGAGAATATCCAGCCCTGGTGTATTTCTCGCCAGCTGTGGTGGGGACACCAGATTCCTGCCTGGTATGGACCCGACGGCCATATATTTGTCGAGTATTCCGAGGCTGAAGCCGAGGCTGCGGCGCAAGCCCATTACGGCGAGCCGACTGCCTTGGTGCGCGATGAAGACGTGCTTGATACATGGTTTTCGTCAGCCCTCTGGCCGTTTTCGACTCTGGGCTGGCCTGACCAGACAGCAGAACTGGAAAAATACTATCAGACCGACGTTCTGGTCACCGGTTTTGACATCATATTCTTCTGGGTTGCCAGGATGATGATGATGGGTCTGCATTTCATGAAAGATGATGAGGGCGTGCCGATCGAGCCCTTTCACACCGTTTATGTGCACGCGCTTGTACGCGACAAAACGGGCGCCAAAATGTCCAAGTCCAAGGGCAATGTCATCGATCCTGTTGAACTGATGGACGAATATGGCGCCGATGCACTGCGCTTTTCGCTGGCGATCATGGCAGCCCAGGGGCGTGACGTAAAACTGGATACCCAGCGTATTGCCGGGTATCGCAATTTTGGTACCAAACTTTGGAACGCTACCCGTTTTGCCGAGATGAATGGCGTTGCCATACAAAGTGATTTTGATCCGCTCAAGGTCAATTTGACAATCAATCGCTGGATTTTGACCGAATTGTCGCGCGCGGTGCACGATGTAACGGTTGGCATTGAAACCTACCGCTTCAATGAAGCCGCATCAGCGGCCTACCGCTTTGTGTGGAACCAGTTCTGCGACTGGTATCTCGAATTGTTGAAACCGGTGTTCAGCGGTGAAGACGAGGTTGCAAAGCGCGAGGCACAGGGGTGTGCTGCCTATGTTCTGGAGGAGATCTACAAGCTCCTTCATCCCTTCATGCCATTCATGACTGAGGAATTGTGGGGGCAAAGATCCGGTCAGGATACCCTGCTGTGTCATTCTGAATGGCCAACCCCGGGACACCTGGACGAAGCTGCGGCTGATGAAATCAACTGGCTGATCGACCTCGTGTCGGGGCTTCGTTCGGTGCGGTCGGAAATGAATGTGCCGCCTTCGGCGACGTCGCCGCTGATTGCGGTTGGCGCAGATGATGAAACCTGTGCGAGACTGCTGCGGCACGATCCGGCCATCAAACGTTTGGCGCGGGTGGAGGATATTGTTCTCGAAAGCGAAGCGCCCAGAGGATGTGCCCAGATCGTGGTCGGTGATGTCACCTATAGTTTGCCGCTTGGAGCCCTCATTGATCTGGCGGCAGAAACAGCGCGGCTGGAAAAGGCCTTGGCAAAGATTTCGGCTGATTACGAGAAGATTGGCAAGAAGTTGCAGAACGAAAAGTTCGTCGCCAATGCACGCCCGGAGATTGTCGCAGCGGAACGCGAGAAATTGACGGAACTGGAAGGGCAGATGGAGAAGTTCACCACGGCTTTGAAACGCGTTGAGGATGCCGGCTAACGCGCAACCATATGGCGAAGTTGAATAATTGAAGGGAGCAGATTTTATTCTGTTCCCTTTTTTTATGTCTTGAAACGGACTCTGATCGCGAGTTGTGACGATTTCGCAACACTTTTTCAGTAAAGATTTGCTAAGACCGCTGTTCAACCCTGTTGCCAATTTCCCGCCACAAACCGGGCGCATCCGTTTGTCTGTGAACGGGTCTGGACGATTTACTCTTTACCTTCCGAGGATTCAAATGGACGTTAAAACCATCGATAAATCAAAGCTGCCCAGCCGCTACACCACTGTAGGTCCTGCACGTGCGCCGCACCGTTCATACCTTTATGCGATGGGGCTTACCTCCGAAGAAATCAATCAGCCCTTGGTCGGTGTTGCCAGTTGCTGGAATGAGGCGGCGCCGTGCAATATCTCCCTGATGCGTCAGGCGCAGGTGGTTAAAAAGGGCGTGGCCGCGGCCAAAGGCACCCCACGCGAATTCTGTACAATTACAGTGACCGACGGGATCGCCATGGGGCACCAGGGGATGAAATCCTCACTGGTTTCTCGAGATGTGATTGCTGATTCGGTCGAACTGACCATGCGTGGCCATTGTTATGATGCGCTCATCGGGCTGGCTGGATGTGACAAATCTCTTCCCGGCATGATGATGTCCATGGTGCGCCTCAATGTGCCATCGATCTTCATTTATGGTGGCTCGATCCTGCCCGGCACTTTCCGCGGTCGCCAGATCACCGTGCAGGACGTATTCGAGGCTGTTGGCCAACATTCGGTTGGTGATATGTCCGATGAAGACCTTGCGGAAATTGAACAGGTTGCATGCCCGTCCGCCGGTTCCTGCGGCGCCCAGTTCACGGCCAATACAATGGCAACCGTTGCCGAGGCCATTGGTCTGGCTTTGCCCTATTCCTGCGGTGCCCCGGCCCCTTACGAGTTTCGCGACCGTTTCAGTTTCGCCTCGGGCGAAAAGATCATGGAACTGATCGCACGCAATATCCGACCGCGCGATATTGTTACGCGCAAAGCGCTGGAAAATGCAGCAACGGTTGTTTCCGCCACCGGTGGGTCAACCAATGCAGCGCTGCATCTGCCGGCTATCGCTCATGAATGCGGCATTGAATTCGATCTGTTCGATGTGGCCGAGATCTTTCGCAAGACACCCTATATCGCCGATCTCAAGCCGGGTGGCCGCTATGTTGCCAAGGACATGTTTGAAGCCGGTGGCATTCCACTCCTGATGAAGACCCTGCTGGAACATGGCTATCTTCATGGTGATTGCATGACGGTTACCGGTCGTACCATTGCCGAGAATATGGAATTTGTGAAATGGAACGATGAGCAGGATGTTGTGCGGGCCGCAAACAATCCCATTACACCGACGGGCGGTGTTGTCGGGCTGCGCGGCAATCTTGCTCCGGAAGGGGCGATTGTGAAAGTCGCAGGAATGGTCAAGCAGACATTTACCGGCCCGGCGCGCTGTTTTGATTCCGAAGAAGAATGTTTTGAAGCGGTTTCGGCACGCAGCTACAAGGAAGGTGAGGTCATTGTCATTCGCTATGAGGGACCAAAGGGTGGTCCTGGCATGCGCGAGATGCTCTCGACAACGGCAGCGTTGTACGGACAGGGCGTTGGCGACAAGGTCGCTTTGATAACGGATGGACGCTTTTCCGGCGCGACACGCGGATTCTGTGTGGGCCATGTGGGTCCGGAGGCTGCTGTTGGCGGTCCGATCGGTCTCATTCAGGATGGCGACATTATTGAAATCGATGCAATCAAGGGCACCATTGAGGTGCATTTGACCGATGACGAACTTGCAGAACGTCGCAAGGCCTGGCAGCCGCGCGAGACGGATTATACCTCCGGGGTTCTTTGGAAGTACGCTCAGACGGTTGGTACGGCCCGGTTGGGTGCGGTGACGCATCCGGGTGGAGCGAAAGAAAAAGAGTGTTATGCGGATATCTGATATGATGTTTGGGCGCGTCTTCGCCTGTCTTTTATATATTACGCTAGGGGCGTCCGGGTCAGCTTATGCTTTTGACCTGGATGCCGGCGTAACCGAGAAATCCGGTCCGCTTGTCTTGTTCAAGTTCGGATTTTTCTCCTATAAAAGCGGCAAGAAAGATGACGCGGTCGAAGCATATCGACATGCTGCACAGCAAGGCCATCGTGGTGCACGCTGGGCTTTGGCCAATATGTATGCCGCTGGCGATGGTGTTGTTGAAGATGATTTTGAAGCCTTCAAGATCTATGACAAGATTGCCCGTGACGGCATAGAGCCCGGCTCCAATGAAACCGGCTATTTTGCAAATGCCCTGGTTTCCCTGGCCTCCTACTACCGGCGTGGCATTCCCAATTCTCCGGTTCAGCCGGATCTTGCGCAGGCCCGGCAATTGTATTTTCAGGCGGCTTCTGTTTTCGGTATTCCGGAAGCCCAGTTTCAACTGGGCCGCATGACGCTGGTGGGCGAGGGTGGCAGACGCAATCCCCGTCAGGCCAAGAAATGGCTCAACAGGGCCCGCAAATCCGGTCATCCGGGTGCTGCAGCGCTGTTTGGTGACACGATTTTTCAGGAAGGCCACACAGTGCGTGGTCTTGCCTATATGACGGTGGCTCTGGAACGCTCCAGATCCGGTGATCGCGACTGGATCAGGTCAATCCAGGAGGAAGCCTTTTCCATAGCCGATGAGGCTGACCGGCGCACAGCCATGGCGATGGCGGAAAACATGCTGACCAAAGGTGGCAACTGAGCAATCCGCGC
The DNA here is from genome assembly GCA_029212415.1 of Rhizobiaceae bacterium. Classification (GTDB taxonomy): domain Bacteria; phylum Pseudomonadota; class Alphaproteobacteria; order Rhizobiales; family Rhizobiaceae; genus Hoeflea_A. Next base: position 48,220 of record JARGOF010000043.1, read on the forward strand.
AAAATGTTTACTTGTCCGTGAATAACTTGGTTGTGTCGTCTATGACCACTTCGTTTTATGGAATGGTTAGATCAACCGATCCTATAATTGCCATTCAGCGTTTTTTGTTACAGATTATCGTCTTCGAATAGAACTATCTGGTGACAATCCGGTTTAGCGCTTGTCGCCTAATGTCAGATTCGGGATTCCCAAATTGGGATTATTGTG
>JARGOF010000005.1:0-81614 GCA_029212415.1 Rhizobiaceae bacterium
GCCGACCAGTATCTCTTAATCTTTCACAAGAACTGGGAAATCATAAGACAAGCGTTTCATGATCAAATGGAATCATTTGACCGAATCGATTTTGGTTGCTGATTAGGCGACTTGGGCGCGGTGGTGCTTCCCACCATAAGCGCAAGTCAACGCGAGCAGCGGGCAAAATCGATCGGCTCTCTCATGCAAAGGTTTGAAAGTGCATCCTTTCTTCAATGGGTGGGTAAAGCCGGCCCATCGGCTACGTTGCGCCGCTTGCCCGATGCACCACATCGCGCTGCGCGACGCGCCTTGCCGAGTGAACCGGCTTTCCGCCATCAAATGTTTCCATTTGATCATGAAACGCTCTAGAGGTCTTTGGGCGCGACGATCCGGCTATTGCTAGCTGTCCTTGCCCTTGTCTGGGTGCGGATTGGTGATCGCCTCGCGCGGCAGACCGTGCTGTTTGGAAGGTCCGGTATGATCAAGGTCGAGCGGACCTGTCAGTTTGCCGAGTGCGATCAATATGTCTCGCAACATACCGGTTTCCTCTCCCGGCATGCCTTCTTCAAGCGCGACCGCTTCCTCGGATGCATTGTATTCCCACCGGCGCAGAACCTCGATCTTCTGATCAGCTGTCAGCGCGGTTGAACGGATCACCGCCTCGGGTGTTTTGAAAACCGTATCGGGCGCCAACATGGCTCGGTTGAATAATTCATTCATTGGACGATGCGCCTTTTCCTGACTGCGAGACCTCACAAGACGTGAAGGGCATTTCATTGTGACCTGCCTGCGCCCCTGCGTGTCTCTCCTTTGACATCTAATGGTTTTTGGTGGCCAAAATTTGATCGCTGTCAACCAACAAACGAAAAGATGGGAATGCTGCTGCGCAGATCAAGGCAGATGCAACGCGGCCTTGATTGCGCTAACCTGTCGTTTCGTGCCCCGCACTGGACCAGACATTCGGCAATGCGTTCGACAAAGGCCCGAAGGGGGCTTGCGGGTGTTTGCTTGCAGGTGCTGGAAGCACTTGAGGAAATATTGGAGGGGTATATGCATATTGGACTTATCGGCGGAATCGGGGTCGCAGCCAGCGTCGTCTATTACCAGCGTCTTGTCGCGGCGATGGAGGCGAAGGGCGCGCGCCTGCGCATGACCCTGTCGCATGGGGACATACAGGCGCTGATTGCCAACAATCTTGCCGACCTGCGCCAGCCGCAGGCTGAGATTTTCGCTCAACAGGTGGGCGAGCTCAAGGCTGCCGGGGCGCAGGTGGCAGCGCTGACATCGCTTGGCGCGCATTATTGCTTCGAGGAGCTTGAGGCCATATCGCCTCTGCCACTGGTGTCCGGCGTCGCCCCGCTCGACAGCTATTTCGTCAGCCAGGGCCTGCGGCGCGTCGGTCTTCTGGGAACGCGCGTGGTCATGCGCACCCGCCTTTACGGCCAGCTCGCCCAAACGCAAGCCGTCGTGTTGGACGATGACATCGAGGCGCTCGCGCAGAGCTATCTGGAGGTCGCCGTTGCTGGCCATTGCACCCCTTCCCAGCGGCAGAAGCTTCTGGACGCCGGTCGGCGGATGGTGGAAGAGCAAGGCGCCGAAGCCATTGTCCTTGCCGGCACCGACCTGAATCTTGCTTTCGACGGACAGGATCCGGGCTACAGGGTGATCGATGCGCTGGACGTTCACGTCGATGTGCTGGCGCGCCTGGCGGCGGGAGAAACGCGTCTCGCGGAGGTGAGCGGCAAGGGTTGAGATCGGGTGTTCGAGACAAAGGAGCAAGCCCGTCTCATGGACCGCCGCAGGACAGGTTTACGGCTTGGCCAGGATGCATCCGCGTGAATGATGAGAGGTAAAGCAATCTGGCACCGCACATCCGTGCCCGCTGATCACGCGCCTTCAAAGGCCCTATGGATCGCGGCTTTCATTGCCAGGATCGGCGGCGTGGCGGCGTCGGGGCGCAGGCCCAGCACGAGGCTGGAGACCGGCATTTTGTCAAAACCGTCCTGGGGCCCAAGTTGCCGCAAATTCGGGCTCATGCTGGTTTCGCCCAGCAGGCCGATGGCGATGCCCGCTTCAAGGGCTGCGGCCACGCCTGCAACGCTTTGGCTGGAATAGACAATCCGATAGGGACGCTGCGTCTTGCGCAGCGCCTCAAGGGCGGCATCACGCCACCAGCAATCCCGGTCGAACAGGGCGACGGGAAGGGGATCGCGGGCCATCAGGTCGTGGTGGCGCGACACCATCCAGCAGGTGCACTCCCTGCGCAGCACATCAAGCCCCGGCTGCGGCTGCGCCACCTCGTAGATGGCCAGATCGAGGCGGCTTGCGGCAAGCGCCTCCGGAAACCCGGCGCTGAGCGCGCAGGTGACATCCAGATCAACCAGCGGATGGGATTGCGCAAAAACGCCGACGATGCGCGACAGCACCTCCTTGCTCTGGTCGTCCGGGATGCCGAGACGCAGGGTGCCATGCAGATCATCCGCAGTCAGGTGGCGCAGCGCCGCATCCAGCCTTCCGGTGACATCGCGCGCCACCGGCAGCAGGCGCTCACCCGCCGCACTCAGCACAACGCCGCGCCCGTGCCTTTCAAAGATCGGCTGGCCCAGCACATCTTCCAGTTTGCGGATCTGCAGGCTCGCGGCAGATTGTGACCTGTGAATGCGCGCGGCGCCTTCGGTGACACTGCCCGCATCGGCCACGGCCAGAAAGGTGCGCAGCAGGTCGCTGTTCAATTGATCCATTGAAAAACCTCATGACTGAATGCTGAATAACCCGTTTCACTTATGCCAGAGAATGCGCCATTTTCAAAGCAGCATCCACAGGAGGTCCGAAATGCGGGATCAAAGCCAAGGCGACAGCGGGTTTCGTTTCAAGTCGCTCCTGATCCCCACTGCGCTTGGATTGGCGATTGTCGGGGCCTCGATCTGGCCTGGTCCGGCCTGGGAGATGGCGCAATTTGTCGCCATGGGGCTGGTCTCGGTGGCGCCTCTTGTCCTTGTGGGCATTTTTCTGGCCGCATGGATCATGGCCAGCGGGGCAGACGCGCCGATTGCCCGGGCCTTTCAGGGACGGATGGTTCCCGCGATCGTTCTGGCCTCGCTCATCGGTGCGATCACACCGGTCTGCGGTGTGACGGTTCTGCCCTTGATGGCCGGGCTGCTGGCTGCCGGGATACCGCTGGCGCCGATCATGGCCTTCTGGCTGTCCTCGCCGATCACCGATCCGGCCATGCTGGCAACCACCGCGGCAACCCTGGGGATTGGCTTTGCTGTCGGCAAGACCATGGCCGCCTTTGGCCTTGGCCTGTGGGGTGGCGCGATCACCGCGCTGTTTTCCGCCCAGCCCTGGGTGCGGGTGCCGCTGCGTCACAACGCGCTTATCGGCAGCCTGTCGCAGAGCAATTGCGGCGCTCCCCTGCCTTTCGATGCGCGGATCTGGAAAGGTGCTGCACGGCGGGCCGTGTTTCGTCAGAATTTTGCCGCCACGACGCGGCTTATTCTGATCTGTCTCATCCCGGCCTTCGCGGCGGAATATATGCTCAATGCCCTGCTGCAACCCGAAGCCCTGTCGGCCTATGTGGGTGCGGATGTCTGGTGGGCGATCCCTTTCGCGGTCTTTGTCGGCGCGCCGGCCTATCTGGATGGCTACGCGGCGCTGCCGCTGACCCGCGGCCTGATGGACCACGGCATGTCACCCGGCGCGGCCATGGCGTTCCTTGTTTCCGGCGGCGTCGTCAGCATCTGGGGCGCCATGGCGATCTTTCCGGTTCTGAGGCTCAAACCCTTCCTGCTCTATCTGGCGCTCGCCGTCACAGGCTCACTTGCCGCTGGTTATGTCTTTGAATGGGCCGTTTGATGGGGTGCGGGTGCAGCACTGCGCGTTCCCGGAAACCGGCGATCAGCCGCTTTGCAACCAATCCAATATGCGCTATACGCGCCGGACGTTTTTCCTCACTCCCCGGGAACAACAGCCTCTTAGCCTTTTGGCTGCTTCTCAGCATGCGGATGCTGTCAATGCGCCGATGGAGAAAAGCAATTGACGCACGAAGAAACGCCTCAGCGCGCCATTATTCAGGATCATGCAGCCTATCTGTCGGGGAAACACGATTTCCAGGCGGATATCGAAATCCTGTCCGGCAGTGAACTTCTCGGAACAATCCTCGAAACGATCATGCTGGCGACCAACATGCGTTTTGCCGCTGTTGCACGGGTAACAGCCGATCGCTGGGTCGCGTGCCGGACTGTGGACGAAGTCGGTTTCGGGCTCGCCGAGGGCGACGAGATCGAAATCCAGTCCACCTTCTGCCAGTCCGTGCGCGCAACGGGTCAACACGTGATGTTCAACGATGTCGCGACGGATGATGTTTATCGTGCCCATCCCATCGCGGCAAGTTTTGGGATCGTCAGTTATGCCTCCATTCCGATTTACCGCCGCGATGGCAGCTTCTTCGGCACGTTGTGCGCCATTGATACCGAACCGCGGGACGTCAAGCATCCGCGTGCTGTCGCCATGCTGGAGATGTTCGCCAACGTCATCAGCCAGAGCCTCGAGAGCGAGGCGCAATTGGCGGCGCAAGAGCTTCTGATCAAAAAGGAGCGGGAGTTGGCGCAAATTCAGGAGGAGTTTGTAGCCGTTCTGGGCCATGATCTGCGCAACCCCGTTGCTGCTTTCGGCGCCGGTCTTCGCCAGCTTGAGAAACAGTCGCAACCGGGCGGAAGCGAGATGATACTGCCGCTCATGCATGCCTCGTTGCACAGGATGAACGAGTTGATCGATAATATCATGATGCATGCAAAGTCCCGTCTGGGCGGCGGTATTCGCATTTCCGCGACACCCAACGCGCCGCTGGCCGAAGCCATTACGCAGGTGGTTGAGGAAATCCGGATAACGGCGCCGGACCGCGAGATTGTACTTGAATTGTCCTTCAATCAGCCAGTCACCTGCGACGCTTCCCGCATTGCGCAGGCCGTTTCAAATCTGCTTTCGAACGCCATCAATCATGGGACGCCCGGCACTGTGATACGGGTACAGGCAATGCACCAGCAAGGCGAACTGGCGATTGCAGTTTCGAACCGGGGCAAGCCAATCCCTGAAGACATCAAAGGCGATCTGTTCCGCCCGTTCCGGCGGGGTCGCAAGGCAAACAGTGAAGGATTGGGGCTGGGGCTTTTCATCGCCTCATCCATTGCGCTTTCTCACCAAGGCCGCATCGATGTGACGAGCCGGGACGACACAACGGTTTTCGCGCTCAAGCTGCCACTTTCTGCCCAAGCCCCTGCGATTGATCGGGACCGCCAGCTGCCTGGTTGACTGGCGATAGAGGGCTTCATGATTACTTGTTTCCTTTGATGATGAAACGCCCGATCAGACCCTGCTGCCGAAAAGCGCCGTCAAATCATCTTCGGTCAATCCCATTGGTCCGCCGCTGGCGCCTTCAAACAGAGCATCTGCCAGAGCCTGTTTGCGCGTCTGCATGTCCTGAATGGCACTTTCGACTGTTCCGGACGTATAGAGGCGGTGGACAAAGACGGGTTTGTCCTGCCCGATACGGTGGGCGCGGTCCATGGCCTGGCGCTCTACCGCAGGGTTCCACCAGGGGTCATACAGAATGACCGTATCAGCGGCGGTCAGGTTCAGGCCGGTGCCGCCTGCCTTGAGGCTGATCAGGAAAATCTGAGCGTCGCCGGATTGGAACCTGTCGATTTCGGCGGGACGATCCCGCGTCTGGCCGTGCAGCATCGCGTAGGACCAACCGCGTGACTGGACGTCGGCCTCGATCAACCGAAGCATCTCGACGAATTGTGAGAAAACCAGAACCTTTCGTCCCTCGCTCATCAGTTCCTGCAGGATTTCCATGAGGCGGGAAAATTTTGCGCTCTCCTTCACCTGGGCGGCGGCCTCCAGTTTGACCAGTTTTGGATCACAGCAGACCTGCCGCAGCTTCAGCAGAGCATCCAGCACGGTTATGCGTGAGCCGGCCAGGCCCTTTTTCGACAGCGCTTCGCGCACGCGCTCATCCATGGCGCCGCGTACGCTTTCATAGAGGGCGGCCTGTTTGCCGGTAAGGGCAATGGTTTCGTCGATGATTGTTTTTGGCGGCAGGTCCTCGGCGACCTCATCCTTTGTGCGGCGCAAGAGGAAGGGTTTGACCCGGTTTGACAACAGCCGCTGTTGCACCTGATCCCCATATTGTTCGATGGGTTTGCGATATTCGGCAGCAAAGCTTTTCCGATCGCCCAAAAATCCGGGTATGAGCCAATCATAGAGCGCCCACAGTTCAGTCAGATTGTTTTCTACCGGCGTGCCGGTGAGCGCAATGCGTTGCCGCGCCCTGATATCCCGAATGCGTTTTGCCACGCTGGAGGCAGGGTTTTTGACGGCCTGAGCCTCGTCCAGAATCGCCAGATCAAAATCATGGGCGAACAATTGCTCACTGTCACGATTGATCAGCGGATAGGTGGTAATCACAAGATGTGCATCCGGGATCCGGTCAAATTGCTGGTGCCGATCGGGCCCGTGCAGGGGCAGCAGCTTCAGGTCCGGGGCAAAGCGCCTGGCTTCGGATTGCCAATTGGCGATCAGGCTTGTCGGGACCACCAGCAGGCTGGGGCGATCTGTTTCATTTTCAAGATGGCGATGGGCCAGCAAGGCGAGGGTTTGAACCGTCTTTCCAAGCCCCATATCATCGGCAAGAATGCCGCCGAACCCGATATCGCTCAAGGCCTTGAGCCATCCGTATCCGATCCGCTGATAGGGGCGAAGCTTGGCCTTCAGGCTCGTGGGGGGAATGTCATCACGGGTTGTCGCCAGATCCTGCAGGCGTTTGCCAAGCTCCAGCAACTCAGAGCCGCCCCGCCATGGTGCGCCACACCCTTCCAGAGCCTCGGCCAATTGCCGGGCGCGTCCTGCCTCCGCCTGATGAAAGCGCGTCATTCCCTGGATTTCAAGAAATGCCTCGACAAACCCGGTCAGTTTCGCGCCGGAAACCGGCACCAAAGTTCCATTCGGCATAAAGGGATACAGGACGACATCTTTCAGGTGGTTTTCCAGATCAAACCCCCTGGGCAATTCGGCAAATTCATCCAGCGGCAAAGAGGCGATAATCTGTATGATGGTTGGCGTCACATCCAGCGTCGCTCCATCAATATCAAGTTGCAGGCTCAGCGCGAACCAATCCTGCCCGGAAGGTTCAACCATTGTCTGGAAACGGGCATCACCTTCGTAAATATGGACGGGCCAGCTTTTATCGATCTCGATTGTGAAGCCCAATGCACGAAGTCGGGGCAATCCTTCGGCCATGAAATCCAGAACATAGGAACGGCTCTCCGGATCTTCCGGGGAGATCTCGGGCAGGATGATGCTGACCTCCTTCATGGGTTCTGGAACACGCCCGGGTATGTCCAGCAGATCGAGATGATAGCCTTCGAATTCATCCGTTATTATTTCAAGCTGCTCTGCAAGGCGCCTCTCCGTTCTTAAATTGCGTCGAATGATGCGGACTTTGTCCTTGATGCGATGACGGATGTCATCCCCGCTACCGGGCGCAAGGTAAGTTTCGATCTCGCCATAGGTTATCTGAGCGCGTATACAGGGGTAGATAACCTCCTGCCGCATCGCCATTCCACGCCCTAAATAGGCAAAGGGCTGTTCCAGCCGTTTATGTCCGAATAATGCGAGTTTCATGGAAGGCTGCAGATCGGTGATTTCGCGAACGTCAACGGGCTTTGGCTTTGGAATGGCATCGGCATGCGCTGTCAGAATTTCCGACACCCTGGCAACCGCCTCTGCGGGAACGACGGGCGCGGCAGCCAGGGCAAGCATCGTATTGGCGGGCATATCGGATTTTACAAGCCCGATGGCGCCGCTTTCCGTGTCCATGAAGACGGGGTCCGGAAAGGGCAGGAGAAGCAGCCGATGTCCATCCGGATCATTGGTGACGAGCGTCTGATCACCCTGAGCATCAATGCGCCACTGGAATGCAACAGGCCTCGGTTCAGTCCACGCCAACGTCGGGCCGTGGATCGTTTCCGCTCTGGCGCGACCGGTCGCGACGATTTGCTGGAGCAGCGAGCGCAGTGTCTCGCTCTGCGGCCATTCAAATGTCGCCGGATAGGTGTTGGTGGACAGAAATCGCAACTGTGCAAGTATAATGGCATCTTCCATTGTCGCGCCTGAAAGCGTGCGGGAAAGGTCATGGAAGCCTGCCAGTTCCTGAAAGTTTTTGCCGATGTTGCCGTCTTTCTTCACATAGGCTTTGTAAGGCGTTATCTCTGCCGGCCCCATCCGACTGCGCCGAAAGACGTAAAACACTTGATCGCTGGATTTTTTTGGCGTTTTCCCGCTTGGGGACGAGGCGTCCGGGACGCTGAACCGGTCAAGCCAGGTGCTTATTGGGCCCGGCAGGTTCGCCTTCGCCTCGGACTGTTCCCCGGACTGGTCACGATTGTTGTTTTGGGTTGCTGCATGCTCCGTGGGCGCATCGACAGATCGCCGTGCTGCTTCCAGCAGGATCGCCACCACATGTTTGCAATTGTACCCGACCGGGCATGCGCAATCCCCATCTACATGCGACAAGTGGCCATTGGGTCCACTGTTCAGCGTCACGTCAACCGAATAGACCCGCCCTCCGGAACCGGAAACGCGACCGACAATCCGGCCTCCTGTTTCCCATCGAAAGGCTGAAACCTTTCGTCTTGAATAATAGGAAACGCCGCGTTTGTAATAGGCGGGGTCGTCAATCACCCGGGAAATGTCTGATCGCGTTATTCTCATCCGCCACATTTTGTGTCTGAAGTGAAATTGGTCAAGAAAAACCATTGCAATCTTCAGGCTTTTCGCCCGCGTCATGTGGATTGGACGCAAGGCCAAACCCTGTTCAGATCATGGACGTTCGCTCACGGGATGCAGGTTTGCTGCGGGCACAGCAATGCCGGAGATTTGCGTATATCACCCCAGGGAATGAGGCTTGGCATCAGGGGAAGCTTTGAAAGCGTGTCGAGCAAAAATGTAAGTCTCCACACGCCCCTTCGGGACGGGCAGCGGTCTCACAGAATTCAGGTCTCCTGCCTGGTTGACGCCGCCCCTATTCTTTGTTTCTGCAGGGTTTCATTGGGGCTCTCTCCATAGCGTTGTTTGTAATCAACGGAAAAGCGCCCGAAGTGCGCGAAGCCAACGCGCTCACAAATGTCACCAATTCTTTCATCCGACGAGGCGTTCGCCAACAAGTGCCGCGCTTCGCGGAGGCGCGTTTCACGCAGGAATTGCTGCGGTGTTTGCCCAAGCTCAGCCTTGAAACCCAATTGCAGACTGCGTGTTGAGATTTGCAGCATCTCGGCGATCTTGCCAATCATCATCGGTTCGCCAAGGTTGTCACGAATGTATTGCACCGCTCTTTTCACATGGACGTTGGTGGCGTGGAAACAGCCTTCGGCGATCAGCGTGCTGATGTCGTTTGGCTGGCAAAACAGAAAGTTCTCTATCAATTGTTCTTCGACAAGGACCTGCGTGTGCAGGTTGCCTTGATCATAGATTGCATTCTTCTCGGCCAGGGAACAACAGGTGCGCAGTTTGCGTACCCAACGGCTTACATCTTCTGCATTCTGGTTGACCGCTGTCTGGAAGGTGACGGGTTGGTTGAGTGTGCGGCCAACAAGGCGCTCTGCAATGCGGTTCAGACAGGCCGCATCAATTTGCAGCAAAAGTTGGGAACAGCCTTCGCGCCAGCGCATCGACGTGTGGCGATGGGGATTCAGGGCGCTCCCAAGTCCCGGGCCGGTGTCAACGTCCCCATCGGAATTATTGATTTGCGCATGTCCGGCGAGCGGAATCTGAATCAGGTAAAATGTTCCCAATTCTCCCGGTTCGATTTTGACATCGGCCCCATATCGGATGATGTTGAGCGATGTGGTCAGACCTTCGACCCGGTTGTGAACCGCATCGAAATGACCTGTTGCAGTGACCTGTTCCAGCCGATGATCGCAGAATTTTCGAGCCACGATTGCGCGCGCCTCATCCACGTCGCTGGATTGAAAAAGACAATTCTTCGCCAGTGGCAAAGCAGCCTTGTCGATTCTTGTCATGTCTACACATGTTTCTCCCAACGCATGCATAGCACATTTGGCGCCTCGCGCCGAATTGCCGCGGAATTTGATTTCGCATTCCGGATAACGGCTCTGGCCTGTCAGCGTTAGCCTCTGTCACGCCAACGAACAGGGAGATGACAATGTATAATGGACAAGGGGTTACCGGTTCAAGCGAAGCGCTGGGCGGCACCGCATGGAATGTGGTGGGGCACACCTATACCCCCAAACTTTTGTCGGAGAATGCCTTTATCTGGCACGCCGTCGTTCCGCCGGAGACGTTTGTACCGCCGCATGTTCATCCAATGCAGGATGAATGGATCTACGTACTCGAAGGCAATCTGGAAGTGGATTTCGGATACGAAGAGGGCAATATCATTGCCAACAGGGCTGGCCCGGGCGACATGGTTCGCATGCCAATGGGCGTGGCGCATGGCGTTTACAACCGGTCGGGGAAAGAGGCGACCTGCGTCTTTGGTGTATCGCCTTCCCGGAAGATCTTTGAACTGTTCGGGGCTCTGGACGGTGTCACCGATCCCGAGGAACTGGTTCGTCTTTCCGCCCAGCACGAGGTGAATTTCCTGCCGCCCCCACCGGACGCAGAATGAGGAGCGCACCCATGGTTAAATGTAAAACCGTCGCAGTGATCGGCGGCGGCGTCTCCGGACTTGCCGCAGCCAAAGCTTTCGATGAACGTGGCCACCGGGTGATTGGCTTTGAAAACAGTCATGATTTCGGCGGGGTGTGGGAACCGTCACGCAGCTACCCCGGGGTACAGACCCAATCACCCAAAGAGCTCTATCGCTTTACCGATATGGCGATGCCGGACGACTACCCCCAATGGCCCAAGGGCCCGCAAGTGCATGCCTATCTGCATTCCTATGCCGACAAGCACAAGCTGGGGCGCCTTTTTCACCTGAACACCAAAGTGACGGGCATGCAGCGGCGCGCCGACGGTCAAGCGGGCTGGACATTGACGCTGGAAAATGCCGGCAGCACCCGGACGCAGGACTTTGACTTTGTCGCCGTGTGCACAGGTCAGTTTTCCTACAAGAACACACTCACCCATCCGGGTCAGGAGGAATTCGTCGCGCAGGGCGGGCAGGTGATGCATTCATCAGACTACACCGACCCGGAAATCGCCCGGGGCAAACATGTGGTCGTGCTCGGGGGATCAAAATCTTCGACCGATATTGCAGTGAACGCGGTTCAGCACGGCGCCGAACAGGTGACGATGGTCTATCGCAAAAATGTCTGGCGGATCCCCTATTTCATTGGTGGCATAAACTTCAAGCGGCTTTTGTACATGCGGGCGCAGGAGATGCAGTTCAACAGCTGGGGCCGCGGGCCGCTCAAGAAGCTGTTCGCTGCGGTCACAAAACCCATTGTCTGGGCCAATTTCCGCGGGCTTGAGACCATGTTGAAGATGCAACTTGGTTTGAAAAAGTGGAATATGGTGCCCGATATGCCGATCGAGAAAGAGGCCAGTTGCTCTTTGCCTCTCGTGACGCCGGGATTCTTCGAGGCGCTGAAAACGGGCAAATTGCGCACGGTTCTTGGCACTTACCAGCAGTATGTCGGCGACAGTGTGCTGCTGACGACGGGCGAAAAACTGCGCTGTGATGTGTCGGTTCTGGCCGTGGGGTGGAAGCTCGGTGTCCCTGTCTTGCCGGATGAATATCGCGAGAAGCTGGTCGCGAAGGATGGGCAGTATCGGGTCTATCGCCTTGCCGTCAATCCGGACCTGCCGGACATGGGCTTTGTCGGGTTCAATTCCAGCTTCTGCACCATTCTGTCAGCCGAGATGATCGCTTCCTGGCTGGTGCGTTTTGCTGACGGTCAATTGGTCAACCAACCGAGCGACGCGGCGATGCGGAGCAATATCGAGATGATGCTGAACTGGCGCCGCAACGAACGCCCCTCCGCAAAGGTATACGGTGGGCTGTGCTCGGCGCCGTTTCACTTCAAGCATTTCGATGAATTGCTGGCGGATATGGGGGCTGGAAAGGCCAAAAGGTCAAACCCGCTGGCCGAGCAGTTCTCGTTTCCAAATGCTGATGCCTACGGTGAATTCCTGGCCTCAACGCCGCAATATACGGCAGGATAACGTCCGGTGTAACGAGCCTTCGACAATCCCGGGGCGGTTCAACCCGGTGCATGTCGAAGGCTCTGACCCGCGTTCCGGGCGGATCGACACACTGGATCACCAACAGAGTGGTTCAATCAAAGCCAGACTTGCTCTACGCCTCCGGTGCGATATTCTGATTGAAGCGGAACCGGTTTTTCGGATCATATCTGGTCTTGATCTCGACAAGCCGTTGATAGTTCGGACCGAAACTTGTCCGCGTCAACGCCGCGTTGTCCTCACCATGTCCCGGAAAATTCAGGTAGGCGCGCCCATGGTGGCCAAATCGTTCCGAATTGGACCAGCCATCCCGAGACCAGGCAATGTTTGCCGCATCGTCACCGGGATCGGACCAGACGCTATCGAGTGAATACATCCATCCCATGGATCGGTCGCCAAAGGCGGTGGCGTCCGCTGCAACGGCGGCGGTTGCGCCACCAAAGTTCCAAAGCGATGAGAGTGAATTGTCCGAAGGCGCTGCCAGGGCATTGGCCATGGCAAGGTCAATCATCTCATCTGTCAGCTCTGTCAGATAGCGGGCTTTCCAGTAGCAGCGAAAATCGCCGGCTGGCATGAGCGTATCGAACAATTGTTGCACATCGCAGTAATTCATCCGCCCGGAAAAATCAGCCGACATTGCGCCAAGTTCGCGAAGGGGCTGAAGCAGCACTTCACCTTCAGCGGCGTCACCATTGTAGACGCAAGCCAGTGTAAAGACACGGCTGCCCCAGTGTTCCTCAGGGAAATCCTCGCCCCCTGCGGTGGAAAACTCGCAAAGCGATGCAACTCTGTCGCCATGTTTGGCGAGAAAGTCGCGCCACGCACGAATTGGTTTGGGCCCGTCTTCAACCAGGTAGATGGGAGCCGCGAACATGACTTCCGGGCCTATGGGGTGCAGCGCGAATTCGAAATGCACCACGACGCCGAAGTTGCCACCCCCACCCTGCAGAGCCCAAAGCAGTTCGGGGTTTTCGTCTGCACTGGTATGGATAAGCGCGCCATCTGCGGTGACCACGTCAGCGCCTAGCAAATTGTCGATCGCCAGACCGTGCTGTGCGCGCAGCCAGCCAATGCCACCCGAAAGCGTCAGGCCTGCCACGCCGGTGTCGGAAATCAGACCACCGGGGGTCGCAAGCCCATGCTTCTGTGTCGCTGCATCCACATCACGCCACAACGCGCCGCCCTGCACCTTTGCCACCCGTGCAGATGTATCCACCGTCACTGCGCGCATCAGCGAAAGATCGATCACCACACCGCCATCACAAACCGCATGGCCGGCAACATTGTGTCCGCCACCACGAATGGCGATGGGCAGGTCACGGGCAGCAGCGAGCTTGACCGCTGTTTGCACATCGCCGGCATGCCTGCATTGCGCGATCAGCGCCGGATGACGATCTATCATCGCATTCCAGACACCCCGCGCACCATCAAATCGCGGGTCTTCGGGGCCAATCATTTCGCCATCAAACTCAAGTGACAGCCTATCCAAACTCTTCCTGAAGTCATTCATCCTGTGCTTCCTTATGAAAATGCACTTTGATGCTATGCCGACACATCGGCCCGGCAGAGTGGCATTTTGGTCAGGCGCAAGGCATACTGGACACCTGCCCATGGCAAACCTGTCACGACCGTGCCCAATTGGACAAAGATCAATGATGAGCAAAGCCGGCAAGCCCCTGATCGTGCTGCTCGCTGCACCGGAAACATCAGCCTCGGTGCTCTATGGATTGTATGATGTCCTGCTTTCCGTCGGCGCCGTATATTGTGACATGGTCTCGGGATCGCCGGGTGACGCGCTGCTGGACATCAGGATTGCTTCGGCGGACGGAAGACCATTTCACTGTGTCGGGAATATTCCGGTTGAACCGCATATGTCGGTTGCCAATCAGCCGACACCGGATGCCGTTGTCATTTGTGACATGTATACGTCGATCTATGATGTACCGAAGGGCCGATACCCCCGGGAAATCACCTGGCTGCGCAAGATGCACGCAGATGGGGCCATGCTCACGTCCGTCTGTTCAGGATCGCTGCTTCTTGCGGAAACAGGGCTCCTGGACGGGAAACAGGCGACCGCGCATTGGGCCTATCGTGACATGTTTCAACGCCATTATCCAAAAGTCTCCTTTCGCAATGAATCCATCCTGTGTCTGTCTGCCGAGGCAGATCGCATCGTGACGGCAGGTGGGGTCAGCGCCTGGCACGATCTGGCTGTCTATCTGATCGCCAGGTTCTGCGGATACCGGCATGCGATTGAAACCGCGAAGGTCTTTCTGATCAGCGGCCACTCTGAAGGCCAGTCGCCTTATGCAGTCATGACCCGTCCCATGGAAACCTCGGATGCGCAAATCTCTGACTGCCAGGTCTGGATCGCTGACAATTACGCGCGCGCCAGGCCGGTCGAACAAATGGTTGCCCGATCCGGCCTGAACCCGCGTACGTTTTCACGCCGATTTCGTTCTGCCACTGGCTTTGCGCCCATCGAATATGTGCAGGCGCTCCGGATAGAAGAAGCCAAGCAGATGCTGGAAACCGATGTGATTTCAATGGACGAGGTGGGCGGTGCAGTTGGTTATGAAGACCCGGCATCGTTTCGCAGGCTATTCAAACGCGGCGTTGGACTATCACCAGCCGCCTATCGAAAGAAATTCCAACGCATCTCGCAGATCGCCAGGCCCATTGCGGCGGGGTGATGGTGCCGCCTATCTGGCGCCGGCCGTCACAGGGTCACTTGCCGCCGACCATGTCTTCGATTGGGTGGTGTGAGGGGCAGAGTGCGTGAGCGGAAATCGGGATCAGTCCGATGAACCGGCGTGGCGCGGTGCGGCTTTCGTCAGGGTGCGGCGCAACTTCTCCTCCAGCAGTGCCACGAGTTCCGGCTGCATGAATTCATATTGATCCGGCACGTCCAGACAGACCAACCGCTTGCCATTGATCAGCGCGCCATATTGCCGCTTGAGGCGCGACAGCTGCCTTTTCTCCATGACCGCAATCACATCGGCCCATTTGATGTGCTCAAGATTCAGGCGTTCGTCTGCATCATTGCTCAAACCGGCAAAATCCGTTTCAACCGCAAAGAGCCGTGACGCCACATCCGCCGCAGTCGGACTTCTCTTGCGCGCCTTGCCGCAGATGAAAAGGATATTGGCCATGGTGACCCTCCAGGGTGGGAATTGGCGGATGATCTTTGCAATCGTGTCCGGTCATGGCAAGGATGACGTAGAAGCCTATGTTTGTACTGATTGCAGGCGGGCAACAAGGCGTTCTTCGCCAGATCTTCTCATTCAGGCATTTGCGGCCCTTTCCAATGAGGCGAGCCGCTGTGGTGCAGCGTCGTTGAGCGGACCTCGGTTACGCAGGAATGGGACACAAGTGGACATGCGGGGCAACTTTTTGAGGGTACGCAAGCATTGCTTTGCATCAGCAGGGGGCATGATGAGGCACTCAGTCCGAACCTAACGTCCCCAGCCAATCCAAAAACACACCGAGCCGGCGCAGGCCAGAGATGCGGGTCAGGTAAAGGGCGGTAACGTCAAGCGGCTCGGAAAGCAGCTGACCCGGAAAGAGTTCGACCAGACGGCCCGCGGCAATATCTTTCACAATCATAAAGTCGGAGAAACGCGCAATGCCAAGGCCGCCCAGCACCAGTTGACGTACCGCCTCGCCATTGCCGGCAGTGATTGCGGTGGGCACGGCAATCGGTTCCGCATGGCCTGCAAAACACAACGTGTTGATGTGCTCGGGCATCGCAAAGCGCACTTGTTCCAGGCGTGCGAGGTCCGCGGGCGTTTCGGGCCAGCCGTGGCGGTCCAGATACTGCGGCGTGGCCACCAGCTTCCACGGCGTTCGCCCCAGCCGGCGATGCAACATCTCGCTGTTGGGAAGGCGGCCCAACCGAATGGCGACATCCGCGTGACTGCCGATCAGATCAACCAGCGTATCGGTCATGTCGATCGACAATTTGATGTCCGGATACTGCGCATGGAATTCGGCCAAGCGCGGCGCGAGCACATGCATCACATATGGCACAGGCGCATTCACGCGCAGAGGTCCAGCGGGGGCCTGCCCGCTTGTCGCTATCTCTTGCAGGCTTTCGCTGCGGTCCAGAATCTCCCGGGCCTCGGCCAGAACGGCGGCGCCTTCGGGCGTGATCTCGATTGAACGCGTGGTCCGGCGCAGCAGTGTGACATTCAGTTGCTCTTCCAGCCGTGTGACCGCACGGCTTAGCGTTGATGCGGACACGCCCCTGCGCCGCGCAGATTCAGCAAACCCACCATCGTCAACAATGCCAACAAAAGCGGCAAGGTCGCCCATCCGAAGTAATTCGTGCGTATTCTGCAATGATCCATTCTAGACATGTCGGTTCTCGCAACAGATAGCTGCTGGCATAGACGGTGTCGACATCAAATTAATGGAGATACCAATGCCACTTGCTTTATGGGCGCTGACAATCGCCGCTTTCGCCGTCGGAACGACCGAGTTCGTTATCGTTGGCCTGCTTCCCACCATTGCCGCTGATCTGGGCGTTTCTATTCCTTCTGCTGGCCTGCTGGTCAGTCTTTACGCACTTGGCGTGACGATTGGCGCGCCAGTGTTGACGGCTATGGCCGACCGCGTGCCTCGCAAAACGCTTCTGCTGCTATTGCTGGCGCTTTTCACGCTTGGCAATGCCTACGCAGCCTTTGCGCCTGATTATGGCAGCCTGGTCGCTGCGCGCTTTATCACAGGCCTGGCCCACGGCGTATTCTTTGCCATCGCCTCGACCATCGCCACTGATTTGGTGGAGCCTGAAAAGGAAAGTTCGGCCATTGCATTGGTGTTCCTTGGTTTGACAGTGGCCTTGGTTACCGGGGTGCCTTTGGGAACTTTGATCGGCCAGAATTTTGGCTGGCAGTCCACCTTCCTTGGCGTCGTCGTGCTCGGGGTGATCGGCTTCATTGCATCGGCCATCCTGGTGCCTGCCAATCTCACCCGCACCGCGTCTCCCGGAATTGCAGCGCAACTACAGGTGCTGACTTCACCCCGTCTTCTGCTGGTGTATCTGATCACAGCTGTTGGCTATGGCGGTAACTTCATCGCATTCACCTTTCTTGCGCCAATGCTGAACGAAGTCACTGGTCTGTCTGCGGGTGCAATCAGCCTTGTGCTGCTGCTCTATGGTGCATCTGTTGCCGTTGGGAACATCGCTGGCGGCAAGCTTGCTGACCGCGTCGGTGCCGTGTCGGCCTTGACGACGATCTTTGCCGGTCTTGCAATATCACTGGTGGCGCTTGGTGCGACCCTTACCAGTCCGATTGCAGCCATCGCGGTTGCGGCATTTTGGGGCGGCTTTGCTTTCGCCAACGTACCTCCGCTACAATCCTATGTTGTACAGATCGCACGCGAGGTTTCTCCGGGTGCCGTCGATGTCGCCTCTGGCCTGAATATCGGCGCGTTCAATCTGGGCATCGCTGGTGGTGCATGGGTCGGTGGGCTTGTTGTGGAAGGCATTGGACTGGCCGCGGCGCCCTACATCGCCGCTGGGGTGGTTGCTGTCGGGATCGTTCTGGTGCGCCTCTCTGGTCGACGAAACGCTGCCGTGCCCCAGATGGTCGCTGCCGAATAGCCCCTGTTGCCCTGCCGCATCATTGATGAGGCAGGGCGCTTGGCAAACCCGGAGATACGCGCGCCCGAGTGGAGTCCATTGCCCCATGTCCTGCGGTTGACTTGCGGGACCACCTCAGATCAAAGGCAACCTTTGGCAGGGTCGCGATGGCTTGGTGGAGGCAAATTGAGAAGCAAACCGGACGGGTTTTCCTCGCGCAAATGAAAGGCAGCAAGCAAAAAGGGATTGAGTAAGCTGTCACCGGAATTAATCTGTGGTGATTTCGGCCCATAGCCACCGTTCGATGGTTAGCAAAAACATTATCTGCTGACGTTAAAGCTGAGAATCGAAAAAGCGGAGCCAGCAGATACTCAGCCGGATGGTATTCCGATTCGGACTAATTGGTTGCGCGAGAACGAACCCTCAGCTGGTTTTGAATTTCGTTTTGAATATCAAACAACGTTTCGTTTTCCAGTTCTATTGTGACGGACAGAGCAAACCGAATATCTTCGTCGGGGCTCAATCCACCTCCCGATGCATCTCTGCATTGGACCCAAATGGGCATGACTGCATCTGCGCCATAGTTTGGTATCACTGGTCCATTGTGCTGTAGTCTGCGTGACCAGACACTGCCACGTCTGATCATGTTTGCATCAATGTCTTTGGCCTTCATATTAAGGCCCCATCCATCATCTTTGAGTTGGCCGCCAAAGAGGTCCTCACCCATTGCAATGGCATCGAGCGCAGCAAGTCTGTACCGTGCCCGCGTTGAGAGCACAGGCGAGAACCATGTGATGGTCACTCGCATATAACGGCCGATACGTTCTCCCGCCATGACTGCCGGCAGGGGAACTTCAAAAGACATCGCCTGATCTTTTCTCAACGTTCCAATGCCAACCAGGGTTGCTCCAAGTTCAGGAGCCTCCAGCATTATCAGTTCATTGAGAACGCCATGGCCATAATAACGGCAGGTCTCTTCACGCGCTTGTATGTGTTTTGTTCTACCTAATCGATTCAATTCAGTATCAAATTTGGCTTGCGCAGGTTCATTCCATTGGGCAGCATTAATAGAAAGCGCCTTCGTTAGCAAAGCTAGATCGCGGCGACCTAACTCTTGGCCTTCGAAGGGACCGCCAACTTCACTAAGCGCGGCTGCGGCGTTGAGGTGGGCGCGAGAAGCGAGAGCGTTAGAACAGCTGGTGCCTCTAGAACGATAGATTGATGCTGCGCCAACACCTGACGTTGCTACGTTTAGACCTGTGCGCTGTGTGCGGTCGACAACCTTAAGACGCAGATGATCACCCGCAGACTGCATTCGAACCTCGTGTCTACCACCTATATGCAATAAATCGGGTTTGATGGAACGCAAAAAACCCAATCCGACAGCTGATGACAGTGCAGGTTGAGCAGGCCCATCTTCTTGAATTGCAATTTCACCTACTGGTTGAGGAGCGCGCGGATCTACCATGTCGTTAGAAGTTGCACCAACTGTTAGAACATTGATTGCCTCGGAAGGGGCCATGAGCGTTCTTGTATGGCGCGCATTACGTTGTGCTTCTGATACCAGAGCGATTCGTTCATCGAGGCTTGCATCTTCAAATACAAGGGAAGTCGTATTGGGGATCACAAGGTCTTCAGGGACGTTCCCGGCAGATACCAAAAAAAGAACGCCGTGTTGATCTGCCCACCAATCTAGAAGCCGCGCCAACGAACTAATGCGTCCGGAAAATGCTGCGCTTTTGATACCTATTGAAAAATTGACTAAAAATGCATTCGGAGCGAGAGGTTCGTCACCCAAGAAGGCGCGTGTTAGTGCTACATGAACGATGTCGACGAATAGCCGGTCATCGGGTGATGTTGCACCACCTTCATTATCGATTAGGACAGGAATGGACAGCAACCGGCTATCTTTGAGCGGCGCGCCATCAGCCACAAGATCACCACGGAGAATAAGGGAACACATAGAAGTCGCATGAAGACGGTTTGGAACCTGCGATAAGCGAACCAGATCATGGACATCTTCAATCACGACGCCGCCATCTAGGCTTGGGTGGCCAGCGATTGGCGTTCCATCGAGAAGTACAGCTCGGATTGGCGCATCAGCATCAAATGCATCGAACTCCGGTGCTTCGCCTTCCTCTTCAGATGGAGTTAAGTCTGGTAAAGATTGAGCAATTGTTTGTGGCAGTACAAACTGGAGACCCTCAATGGTGGCCAATCCATCTGGAAGGTTTGGGTCCATGATCATGGAACGCACAGCACCGGCTGGTACTTCTACCAGAGCGGCCTCATAGATAAAGCCATGCTCGTCTACGGATGATGTTGAGATGACGCGGCCGCCCAAAGCCCCTACACGGGCCCGTATATCAAGTTGCCACTGAATGCGTTGACCGGCATTGGCAGTTGGCCAAACTTCTAGCTCCAAGCGAACCGCTTCTTCGTCATCATCAGGCAGTCTTGCGATAAGTTCCGCTTCTGCATTTGCGGTCAATCGGTCCTTTGGACCCCAGATCCGTAAATCGGACAGCATCGAGAACATGTTGTACCAAGGCGCGCGGCCACGTGCTGCCTTCTCATTGTTTTGATAACTGCGCCAGAGTTTCAAAATCTCTTCGAGGTGTTGTGAAGATGGCATTGTAGCGTAGAGAGTTGGTGAAGCATTTTCGATATAATCATCGACCAAATCTTCTCGCACCTCATAATCATCATCCAAATCTGATTCGATTAAGACCTCAAGATTGATGCTGTCTGCAGCTCTTTTAAAGTTGGCGATGGGAACGATTGTTTCAAACACCAATGCGCGTTCAGGCGCTATCCCAGCGGGATCCCGACGTAAAATCAGTTCGGTGTCATCTTCGGCGAAGGCATCTTCTATTCGCTCAAATAGTTCTTGAAAATGCGCGTTTTGGCCTTGTCTACCGCCTCCGCGTGGTCTTGGTCGCTTATCTTGTCTGCCTGGAAGTCGCGCTTCGATTGCTCCATTAGGCAGCCGTAGTATCGGTCGATCTGTCATCGCCAATTATTCTCCCATGCTGGGAAGCCCATGCGGCAACACGTTCTTTAACAAATGTCCGGAACGTGACATTACCTTGAGCTAACGCAAAGCGGCGATGGATATCCATAAAAAAGTCTTCCGCTTCTGAAAAGTTTTTAGGAGCAACAGCGGCTCTCAGGCGCTTTGCTGTAAAACCAGAATTGTCTTTAAACTCTTTCATTTTTAGAGAGAAATAGTCTGTCATTTGTTCGTCGTTTGGCTTGCCTAACTCCAATTTCATTTCAAAGCGCCGCCAAGCTGCGCGGTCTAACAATTCTGGGTGATTAGTGGCCGCCACAAGGACGCAGTATGATGGCAGGTCATCAAGTTGGAGCAATAGTGTTGAGACCACTCGTTTGATCTCGCCTGTTTCATGTAAGTCGCCGCGCTCCTTGCCGATAGCGTCAAATTCATCAAAGAATAGGACACAGGGTTCGGTTCTCACGAAGTCAAACAAACGGCGTAGTCGCTGCGCCGTTTCACCGAGGTAACTTGTAACGACTGCATCATATCGAACAGTAAACAGCGGAAGAGCCATTTCATATGAAAGGCATTCAGCCAGAGATGTTTTACCATTTCCAGGAGGTCCAACAAGGAGCAAACGATGCCTTGGTTCGAAACCGTGGGCGCGAAGTACGTCAGCACGTTGCTGTTCTTCTATTAGTTCTAGAATTGCAGTTTTTGTGGGCTTGTCGAGATACAAACTATTGAGTTGTCTTTCTGGATCGCTGCGTTGAATGCCACTGCTTCCATCACGCACGCGTAGGCCCTGGGATCGGGGCTGTACAATAGCACCATGTTTGGGGGACAAGTTTAGCGCTTTAGAAATTCTATCGGCAACGCCGTCGTGCTTTTTTGTTCGTTCATCAGCAGCGATTGCTTCGGCAGTTGTCCGAATGGAATCAGGGTTGCCAGTAACTGCCGCCTTCACCAAATCAATAATAAGATCGCTACGTGCCATTATACATCGCCGAAATTAGCCCCAACCAGAAAAACTCCAATGACCATAAACTGATTGCGGAAATTGTCACCTGATAATAAAAATATTCAACCGATACCAAGATTTGTTAACCGATTACGACTTTTAGGCCAGTTCATTCTATTTCAACTCTGGTTTTCAATATGTTTGAAATGATTACCTGGGATTCTTTGCAAGCACGAAATAATAATGAATGAGTTGCGCTGAATGTCAGGTGTTGTACGAAGGGCTTCCCACCCGATTCAGCCCTAACCTGCAATGCCGCAAGTTCCTCGATTAAACTCAAAACCGTCGCTCGACGGATCCCGCTCCAAGAATTTCAATCCCACAATAATCCGCATCAAAGCCTCAACTTATCAATCCCCCCATCACCCCAAAACCCCATCCGCCTGCCGCGCCGCGATATGCGCCTCCACTTCCTCCAGCAAGGCCGAGCAGTCCTTGTCGACAATGCCGAGTGCGGTGAATTGGTTGACGACGTTTTGCAGGTATTCCAGGCTGGTGCCGATGAAGCCTGAGCCGGTGCTCAGGAGTTCGATCTGTTCTTGGCGCGTCACATGCGTGTGTATGGAGGCGGCGCTGTGGTCGGCGACGAAGGTGAGGGTTTGCAGGGGTTCGCCGTCCATTTGGGCGGTGGCGAGTGTCGGGACATAGGATCTGCCGATCATCTCGCGCCGCCAGAGGATTTCGGTTTCCGTTTCCAGGTTTTGCCGGGCGATGCGATAGGCAAGGCCTTCGCATCCATCGCCCTGGTCAAGCGCTGCCATCAGGCCGGGGATCTCGCGGGTGCCGCGGGCGCCCCAGGTGTCCTTGAGGATGAACCGGCGGGCATAGTCGGGCAGCCGGGCACGGCGCACCTCGGTGAACACGAAGGCGGGGTCCCACATCAGCGAGCCATAGGCAAAGACCCACAGGTCGCCATCGCCATGTTGATCCAGCATCTGCCTGCGGGACGCCTGGCGCTGCGCGTCCGAACGCAGTTCATCCAGCACCCAATGAAGCTCCGGGCGCTGCTTCAAAACCTCCCGGACGTTGAAATCCCGAAAGTAGGATGTCAGCGGATCGATGATCCGGCCGCGCAATTCTGGATGATGGTGAAAGGGATCCTGCCCTGAATGCATTGCCAATTGTTCCTTTCATCCTTCGCCTGGCGCGCCCTGAGGTGCGGGCAGGGCGCCGCGCGATGGAGCCACGTCACGGTGGCAATGGCAATAGCATTCAGGCATCAATTCGCAGGAAAGAAGAAAAGCCGGGATCGGGACGATGCGCAGGCTTTCATGTGTGGCGTCAGGCAGCAGATGTCCCGGCCCTGACCATCACAGCCGTTCTTCCGGGGCTGATGCATTGCGGCGGGCGTCCTTGAGGATCATGCTGGCGCCCTTGTCGGCGATCATCAGTGTGGCGGCGTTGGTATTGGCGGAGGTGATCTTCGGCATGACGGAGGCATCGATGACCCGCAGCGCTTCAACCCCGCGTACCCGCAATTGCGGATCGAGCACGGCGCCGGAATCGCTGCCCATCCGGCAGGTGCCGACGGGGTGAAACACCGTGCCGCCCTGGGTGCGGATTGCATCGAGGATCTGCGCGTCGCTCTGCCGGTCTGCGCCAATGACATTTTCCCTGTCCCAGAGCCGGCGGAAGGCCTTTTGTTCGTGGATGTCGCGCAAGATCCGGACGCCGTCGACCATGACGGCGCGGTCCAGAGCCGTTGACAGATAATTGGGGGCAATGCGCGGTTGCCGGGCCGGATCGGGCGACTGGATGTGCACCGCGCCGCGGCTTTCCGGGTGGCATTGCCAGAAGGAGGCGGTAAAGCCGGAATAGCGGTGCAGGGGCGTGCCCGGCTTATCGACGGACAGCGGCATGACATTGAACTGAATATCGGGTCGCTTCTGTGCGGCGTAGCGCGTGCAGGCGCCGCCGCCGACCTGCCCGGCCCCGACGGTCAATGGACCGGTGCCCTTGGCCAGCCAGTCCAGCCCCATTTTGGCGAGTTTCAGCGGGTTGCGCACATCGTCATTCAGCGAGATTTTCTGGTTCAGCTTTAACAAAAGGCGGATTTGATAGTGGTCCTGCAGGTTCTCGCCGACCTCGGGAGAAACGGCGACGACGGGAATGCCGTGTTCCTTCAGCAGGGCCTCGGGGCCGATCCCTGACAGTTGCAGGATCTGCGGTGTCTGCAGGGCGCCCGCGCAGAGGATCACCTCGCATCGCGCCCGGGCGCTGTGGCTTTGCCCCTTGCGGCTCCAGGTCACGCCGGTTGCGCGTCCATGTTCGATCTCGACGCGTGAGACGAGAGCCTTTGTGATGAGGGTGAGGTTTGGTCGTTTGAGGGCAGGGCGCAGGAAGGCCGCGGCCGCACTGGCGCGAAACCGTCTGCCAATGCTCAGGTGATAGGCGCCGACGCCATGGGTTGTTTCACCGTTGAAATCCCCATTGGCGGGCAGCCCGTATTGCTGCGCGGCTTCCACCCAGGCCCGGCAGGCGGCATTGTCATTGCGCAGGGTGGAGACGGGCAGTTCGCCGTCGCGCCCGTGGTAACGGTCTTCGCCGCCCTGAAAATTTTCCAGCCGGCGGAAATGCGGCAGGATGTCCTCATAGGACCAGCCCTTGGCGCCAAGGGACTGCCAATCATCAAAATCCTCGTGCTGGCCCCTGATATAGACCAAACCATTGATGGAACTCGACCCGCCGACAATCCGGCCGCGCGGCCAGGCGATGCCGCGATGGCCGTCTCCCTCGGAGGGTTCGGTCTCGAACACCCGCGAAAAGCGCGGATCATAGATTGCCTTGAAATAGCCGACGGGCAGCTTCAGCCAGAAATTGCGGTCATGGCCGCCCGCTTCCAGCAACAGAACCCGGCAGCCGGGATCGGCCGACAGCCGATTGGCGACAATGCAGCCGGCGGAGCCTGATCCGACGATGATGTAATCATAGTCGCTCATGCCGCGGCACCGCTTGCAATGCCGGAGGCCTTCAGCCGCTCGAAGGCACTTTCAAGGCCGAGCCCCGGCGCATCATCGAGGGTGAGTTCGCCATCGGTCACCATGGCCGGGAAAAGTTCTGTCCTGAGGACATTTTCATTGGCGTCGATTTCCAGCAGGCCATCGCCGCCAACGGCGGCCAGCAGATGCGCTGAAGCGGCCAGGCCGATGCCGCCGCCCAGATAATGCGGGCAATAAAGCTTGTCGGCGGCAATCGCCTGGCGCGCCACGGGCAGCACGCCGCTGATGCCGCCCCATTTGCACAGGTCGGGCTGGATGACGCCATAGGCATTGCCGGTGATCGCCCGGCTGAATTGCTGTGCGTTCATCATGTTTTCGCCTGCCGCCAGCGGGATGGACGTTGCGGCGGCCAGCCGCTGCCAGTCTTCCGGCGGGCTGGTCGCCATCATTGGTTCTTCCAGCCAGCGCAGCGGCCAGGCTTGCAGATCCGGCACGATCTCCAGCGCTTCCTCGAGGCTCCAGGCCTGATTGGCATCGACCATCAGGATTTCGTTCTCTGAAAGCGATGTGCTGATGCGGGCAATATTGTCGAGGTCGCTGCTGCGATCAAAGCCGATCTTCAATTTGAAGGCGCGGTGGCCTTCGCTGCGGCAGCGTTCCACCGTCTGGGCGGCCTGGGCCGGGTTGATACCGCTGGCATAGGTGGGGATTTTTGCTGTGTCGCCGCCCAAAAGCCGGTAGAGCGGCAGGCCTGCGCGACGGGCCACCAGGTCCCAAAGGGCGATATCCATGCCGGCGAGTGATTGGGCCACCGGCCCGGCCTCGCCCGACTGGATCGCCAGCCTGGCAAATTGTGCATCCAACGCCGCAAAGCACTGGTGCGGGCTG
Organism: Rhizobiaceae bacterium; assembly: GCA_029212415.1. GTDB lineage: Bacteria > Pseudomonadota > Alphaproteobacteria > Rhizobiales > Rhizobiaceae > Hoeflea_A. Next base: position 25,617 of record JARGOF010000005.1, read on the forward strand.
TCGAATGTTCTCCCGATGAGCGCCGGGAAGAGAGCGGTTTCCAGCAGGCGGGCGCGGTGTTCGGCGCCGCAGGCGGGAAAATTGCACCAGACTTCACCCAGGCCCCGGTTGCCTTGCGTATCCTCGAGTTCGACGAAGACGGCGGACCGGTCAAACATGGTGCCGAATGATGTCTTCACCGGAATGGCGCAGGCAACCCGCATGACGATTGCCTCGGCGCGCGCGATGGTGAAAGACAGGTCACCATCGGCAAAGGTCGGTGACAGGAGTCCTGGCATTTCAGGGTGCGGTTGACAGGGCGCGATAGAGATCCTCGAAGATGGCGTCGCGATTGAGGTCAAAGGCTTCCAGCATCCTGTGCCGGTCCTCATCATGCTCCCAATAGAGGTCATCATTCAGGATGGGCGCGCGCGTCAGATGGGTGCTGACGTATTTTTCGTCAAACAGCCATGCGACATTGATGATGTCCCAGATGACCCAGGTCTTGGTCTCCGGCTCGGTGATGGCAAACATCTCGTGCAGCGGGTTGTTGGTGTAGAGGTGCCAGAGATAGTCGCCGATGGCGCCCTTGCCCTTGACGAACCTCTCCATCTCCCGATGGGAGATCTTCAGCTGCGCGCCGACATGATAGCCGGGCAGATAGACATGGGGCACGCCGCATTCGAACAGCAGTTGCGAGGCCAGCCGGTCCTGCACCAGATTGAGCGATGGCAGATTGCAGAAGGGCGCATAGCTGGGGAAGGATGCGGTCCATACCACCACGATATTGTCGATGATGTCGGGCGCCAGCAAAAGGGCGGAAGCAATATTGGTCAATGCGCCCATGGCCAGAATATAGAGCGGGCCATCGCCGCGTTTGCGCGCCTGTTGGATGATGAATTGTACCGAGGGTGAATCGATCGGCTCGTCCAGATCGCTCAGATAGGTCGGCGCGCCGCGAAATACCTTGCCTTCGGAAGGTACGCCGCATTTGTCAAAGACCCGCAGGATCTCCTGATAGGAAAGTTCGGCGCCTTCGGTCGGGTTGACGAAACGCACGTCTTCGGCTTTCCGGCCGGTTTTTATGATGCGTTCGGCCCAGCCGCCCAGGCCCCCCATGAAGGTCTCTTCCGTGGCGTTTTTCGGGCCGCCATTGCGCAGGATCTCCACAGATCGGATCAGATTGTCGCGGTGGTGCTGAAACGAAAAGGGCACGGCGGTGACGCCTTCCAAACGCAGTCTGCCCGGCGACAGAAGGGCCCAGGCGAGCGCATATTGGTCGTCGATCTCATTGGCCGTATCGGTGTCGATGATGACGCGGGCATTGGCGCCGGGCCGCGCCAGACGCGCCTGCATGAGCGCATCATCCAGCACGGGGAATTTTTTCTTGATGTCTGAAAGGGATGTCATGCGAATTCCTTAATTTCCAAAGCCCTTGCCAAAGGCCTCTTCCTTGATGAAGCGCTCGGTGACGAGCAGCAGGATGATGCCGGGCACGGTGACGAGCAAAGTGATGCCGGCCGCCGATGCATCCAGCGTGCCGCCCGCGATCTTGGAGAACAGCAGCGTTGGCAGGGTGATGATCTTGCCCTGGCCCAGAAAGAAGGTGAGCAGGAAGATATTGGTCGAGACGAGGAAGGTGAAAAGCGCTCCGGCGACGACGCCGGGGATCAGCATCGGCAAGGTGACCAGCCGCAGCACCTGCCAGCGGTTTGCGCCCAGAATCATCGCCTGTTCCTCGAAATCCCTGCCCAGACCCTGATAGACGGCGGTGAGCATGCGGATCATGTAGGGGATGGTCGGGATCAGATGGGCAATGATGATGCCGATATAGCTGCCGGCCAGTCCCAGCCGGATGAAGATCATCAAGAGCGCGATGCCGATGGCCGCTTCCGGCACGATCAGCGGCATGGACAGAAAGAATTCGAAAGCCGGTTTGCCGCGAAAATTCTCGCGGGCCAGCACGCGGGCCGCCGGCAGGCAGATGGCCAGGCAGATCACGGTGACGACAAGGCCGATGAACACGGTGTTGATCGTGGCTTCCAGCATGCGGCTGTAGGGCGACAGGACATAATCCCAGGCCAGCGGCAGCATGGATTTTTCCCGTTGCTCCAGCCACCAGGTGCTGGGCAGCAGATCAGGCCAGGCCCAGCGAAAGGCGAAGCTTTGTATGATCAGCGGAATGAACGGCCCGAGGATAAATCCGGCAAACAGCAGGAGATAGATCTTCTGAAAGGGCGACAGGCGCGTGTTCAGCGCGGATGTGGCTTTGCGGCGACGCATCTCAGTTCCTCCCGATGCGCCGCTCATAGCGACGATAGAGTGCCAGATAGGTGAAGAGGATTCCGCTGGCGATCAGGGCGATCGATACAACGGTTGCCATGCCCTGAAGCTGCAGGGTGTAATCCGCGTCATTGAAGTATCGCCAGGCGACCACAGGCAGCGTATCGGGATAGCCGCCACCCAGAATGAAGGGGGCTTCAAAGGCGCCGATGTTGAAGGCGAAGATGATCAAAGTCGACGAGACGATGCCGGGCAGGATCTGCGGCAGGGTCACCTGGAAAAAGGTCTGCCAGCGGCTGGCGCCCAAAATGGTCGCGGCTTCTTCCGTCTCGCGGCCCACACCCAGCAGCACCGCATAGATGGTCAGCGTGACAAAGGGGGCCTGTTTCCACACATAGACAGCGATGATGCCCCAGCCGTAGTGGGTCTTGAGGATCTGCGGGAATTCGGAGGGGTCGCTGATCAATCCGGCAAAGGCGGCCAGACGCGACAGCATGCCGCCATTGCCGAGCATGATGACGGCCAGGGCGATGCCGACCGTATAGGGGATCATCAGCGGCAGTTTGTAGAGATATTTATACAGCGATTTGCCGGGAAACATGCGCACCATGGCCAGCGCCAGCAGGACGCCCATGACCAGCGAAATGAAGGTGGCCATCAGGGCGTAATAGAGTGTCAGCGCCAGCGATTGCCAGAAGGAATAGGATCCCCAGAGCGCGCCGAAATAGCTGAAATCGGGGAATGTGTTGACGCCAAACCAGGGCGCAAAGCCCAGTGATTGCAGGACTGCCAGAACCAGGGCGCCGCCAAACAGGATCGTCAGGACGGAAAAGACCGGCAGCAGTTGCAGCATCATCCAAAGGCGTTCACGGCGGTGACGCGCCAGTTCGGGAGGCTTGGGGTTTTTCATCACACGCGCCTTGTAAAGAAAGGAGGGGCAGCGCCCCGGAACGTATTCCGGAGCGCCACAGGGAGACTATTTGGACAGGTTCTCCACAGCACGCTTGACGATCACATCGATCGGATCGGTGCTGTCGCGTTCGATATATTCGAGCCATGTGGCTTCGATGACATCGACCAGCGTCGCGTTGGTGTCTGGTGCGGCATTGGCATCCAGATCGGCCTGGGTGAGACCAACCAAACCGGGGGAGGCTGCTGCCAGGCTTGCCGCTTCAGCTTCGCTCAGCTTCCAGGGGTCGATACCGGGAGGCATGCCTGTTCCCTGCAATTTGCTCGTCTGGGATTCCACCGATGACATGTAGTTGGTCATGATCAGGGCCGCTGCGGGGTTGGGCGCATTGGCCGGAATGGCAAGATAGTTCTTGTTCTTGATCATGTTGCCTTCGGGGAAGACGAACTGTTCCGCAGCTTCCGGATAGGTGCCCTGGGCAAGGCCCGTGGCGACCGCAAACATGCCGAACTTGCAGTTGAAATCAACTTCGCCGTTGAGGAACATGCCGTCCAGCGCCGAGGGATCTTCCGGATAGCGCGGTGAACCGCCATTGGCATCCAGCAGGCCGGGCTCGAGCGCCTTGAGGTATTCCAGACCCGGCGTGATCAGCCGCGCCAGTTCCTCGGCGCCAATCACATCGATGGATTCCTGGAACGCCGAAGCGCCAGTGCCATCGGGATTATGCGCATAGATGGTGGCCTGAACAAATGTGTTGCCGATATAGTGCGGCGGCTTCACATAGGTGAACTTGCCGGGTGTCTTGTCCAGATAGGCCTTGAGTTCGGCAAAGGTGTGCGGCACGTCAGCGGCCGCGACGCGGTCCGTGTTGACGGCGCAGACATATTGCTCGCCGGACCATGGCACTTCCGCGCCGCCGGTTTCGACACCAAAGTCACGCAGGTTCATCTGAGAGCGCGGGTCTTCGGCGTTCCATTCGATGAATTTGCTGTTGGGCAATTTGGGTGCAAATGCGCCAAACAGGGCATTCTGCCGCTTCAGCGTGGCGAAGTTTTCGCCGTTCAGCCAGATGGCGTCAACGCTGCCTTCGCCAGGGCCCTTGCCGGCGGCCATTTCGGCCAGGACAAGATCAACGGCGTCTTTTGTGCCGGTAATGCGCACGGGGTTCAAGGTGACACCCTCTTCGGCCAGGGCCGGCGCTACGGTGCGGTCCATCCAGATATTGATCGGATCGCTGCCACCCCAATAGTAGAGGTTTACGGTGCCTTCCTTCTTGGCGCGTTCCTGAACGGCCTGCCAATCCACATTGCCTGCGATAAAGCCATCGCGGAAGGCGGTGGCTTCGGGATCTTCGGCCATTGCCCCACCAGCCACAAGGCTGACGGAGAGCGAAAGGCCTATAAAGAGTTTTTTCATGCTTTTTCCTCCAGTTGTCGTCTTAAGCCGCTTCTGGAATGAGCCAGATGCGGTCCGGTTGTATATTCAGCCAGACCTGTTGTCCGATCTCGACCAAACGCCGTGATTGTTCGGTCACGATGATTTTCTCCTCACCACAGGTGACCGAATAGTTGACTGTTGCGCCGAAAAACTCGCGGGCCGTAACGACGCCGGCAAATGTATTGTCGGCGGGGGCCTCTTCGGCAGTCAGCAACAGATCGATGACTTCACTGCGCAAAATGACCGAGGCATTGCGCGAGCCCTGGCCAATTTCGTCCGGGCCGAGCTTCAGGGTGGTGAAGCTGGTTTGCGCCTGTCCGGAAGCATCGACTTTTGCGTTGAAAATATTGGTCGCGCCCATGAAATCAGCGATCTTGATACTGTTGGGACGCTGATAGAGCGCATCGGGCGCATCATATTGCGCCAGATGACCTTCAAAGATCACCGCCACCCGGTCGGCCAGTTCCATCGCCTCGACCTGATCGTGGGTCACGAAGATCGTGGTGATGCCCAGGCGCTTTTGCAGGGCGCGAATAAAGCGCCGCATTTCGCCGCGCAGCTTGGTATCCAGATTGGCCAGAGGCTCGTCCATCATCAGGACGGAGGGCTTGGTGATCAGGGTGCGGGCAATAGCGACACGCTGCATCTGTCCGCCCGAAAGCTGGGCGGGAAAACGATGGCGGAATTCGTTCAATTGCACGACGTCGAGAATTTCCTGCAGGCGCTCTTCGATTTCAGGGCGCGGCGTGCCTCTGACCTTCAGGCCGAAAGCGACGTTCTTTTCCACCGACATATGGGGAAACAGGGCGTAGCGCTGGAACACCATGCCGACGTTGCGGTCCTGCACCGGCACTTCCGAGACATCCTTGTCGTCGAACAGGATGCTGCCGAAGGAGGGCACTTCCAGACCTGAAATCATCCGCAGGGTTGTTGTCTTGCCGCAGCCGGAAGGGCCGAGCAAAGCAACCAGTTCGCCGGATGCGATTTCAAGATCAATGTTCTCGATTGCGGTGAAAGCACCGAAATCTTTTCGAACTCCCTTGAGTTGGACCTTGGTCAACGCCCTCTCCCTATTGGCGAAATGATAATAATCAATTTGTTAATACAAATTATCAAGATCATGCTGCGCCTTGTCAACACAAAAGATAGGCAACATGCCTAAAATGATGGCAAACCGTCGTGGGCGGGCAGCACGCCCAGCGGTTGCATGGCGCACCAGGCGCCAAATTCCTCGAATGTGGACCGCCAGTTTCCGGGCACCAGGACAAAGTGGTGCTCCAGTCCATGTTCCATGACGGTGGTGACGATATCGGCCGCCGTGCAGGGTCCGGTGCGGCTGGAAAAATCGCCAACCCAGCCGCGACAGCCGGTAAAGCCCGATTGCGCATGGGCCCCGACATGGCCGGCAACTGCAAATTGCGCCTCGCCGTGACGGGCAACGCGCACCACCGTGACGTCTCCCTCGGCAAATTCATAATCGGCAATGGCGCCGAAAATCGGGCCTTCCGGTGTGCCGCGCCCGATCATCGGATGGTTGATCCAGGTGGGTGCCTCCTTGGCCATATGCAGCGGGCCGCCGCCGCCGTGCCACATCAGGATCTGGTCATTCTCCAGATCCGGCGAGGTCATATCCAGCAGACAGCCCAATTTACGGGTCATGGCCTTGATGGCCAATTGGGTGACAGCGCCCAGAATATCGCCCTCGGAGGCGACGGGAAGCTGGTCGACCTCTTCCAGCCAGCTGAATGCTGCGCCCGGATGCATGCCGGGATCGGCCTGCAGGGCCGGCCAGTCCGACACCGTCAGCGCATCATAATGGCCGTCGCGGGCAATGGCGCGCAGCGCCAGGGCCGCGCGCGCCGTCAGGTCCATTTGCGCGTCGGACACACCATCGACGGCGGCAGCAGCCGTCATCAGGGCCAGTTCGCCAGCAACCACATCAGGGGCAAAGCCGCGCATGCGGCCGGTCATGTCATGGATATCGATATGCTCAACGCTGACGCCGAGGGCGCGCATCAGCCGGTCGGAGGAGACCTCCATATTGTAGAACGTCGGCGCCAGACCGCCGACCATGCCGATCCGCGCGCCAAGCAGCGCCTGGCGGGCGCTCAGGGCGCGAAGGCTCTGTGTCAGACGGGCCTGCAGGGCGGGATCCTGCGGTGCGCCGTGATACCATTGCACCGGATGTTTGCGCAGATCGCGCACACCGCGCACAATCGACATGGACATGTTGAGCGATACGAAATTGTTCAGTTGCACATCGCCGGTGAGCACGGGTTCGGGCGTCGACCACACGCCCATCGGGATATCATAGCGGGCGATTTCCCGCGCCACATCGCCCATGGTAAAGCCGCCATGCAGCAGCAGAATGAAATCCGCGCCCTGCGCCAGACAGGCGTCCACAGCCCGGCGTGCATCCGCCCCATCGATGGGGATATCCGGCGCCTCGACGATTGTCAGGCCTTCGCGCAACGCCAATTCATCCAGCATTGCCCGGGCAGCGTCAAAGACACCATGCTTTTTGGGGAAATAGCTGGGAAGCGAGGCGTTGATGAGGCCGATTGTCAAAGCCATGTCTGTATTCCTGTCTGTTAAGCGCCGGTTTTCTGAGGGCTGCCGCCGGTGAGATCAAAATTGATGGGGCCTTCGCGATAGACCTGATCGAAAAAAACCGGATTGTCGTCGAGATCAAAGGCGGTGCAGGCCTGGGAGAGAATGGCCACATTCGACTGGATGCCCAGATGGGCGGCAATATCCGGTGAGGCGATCACGCTGTCGACGGTTTCGCAGGCGCGTTTCCATTCCAGGCCAAAGCGGTTCATCAGGATGCGCAGGATCGATTGATTTTGCCCGGTCTCGGGAAAATCATCGACGCTCAATCCCTGCACCAGACGTTCGGGGATCCAGGTCAGCGTCAGCAATCGCGGCTTGTCGTCAACGGTGCGCACGCGGCGCACAAGCACCAGTGGTTCGTCAAACAGGGATTGAACCGTTGCGGGAAGATCATCGGTATGACGCTCGATGCCGATCAACCGCGCACCGGGAATGCGTCCCTCGGTCAGCACCTGATCGGTGAAAGAGACGAGACAGGTTGAAGAGGGGGGCGACAGGGTCGAGACGATGTAGCCGCTGCCCTGCCGGGAGGTCAGATAGCCGGCATGCACCAGAAGCTCCAGGGCCTTGCGCACGGTGACACGGCTCACCTTGAAGGTTTTCGACAGGGCGTCTTCGGTGGGCAGGCGGGTGCCGACCGAATACATGCCCGCATCAATGCGGCCCAGCAATTCGTCGTGCACAGTCTGGTATTTGGGGACGGTATGATGGTTAGGTACTGGCGAGTGCTTCACGGTCTTACCTTTGTTCATTCCAATTGATTGCATCAAATCAGATTGCACCTACCCGAGCCAGACACTTTTTGTCTGCGAATAAAGGGCGATGGCTTCGCCGCCCATTTCGCGGCCATAGCCGCTTTGTTTCATGCCGCCGAAAGGTGAGGCGGGATCCGTGTCACCCCAGGTGTTTGTCCAGATGGTGCCGGCCTTCAAGCCATCCGCCATGCGCAGACAGCGCGAGACGTCCTGGGTCCAGCAGCCGGCGGCCAGGCCGAATTCGGTGTCATTGGCGCGGGCGAGCACCTCCTCTTCCTCGTCAAAGGGCAAAACGCTCAGAACCGGCCCGAATATTTCTTCGCGGGCAATCACCATGTCATCAGCGACATTGTCCAGCACGGTGGGGGCAACAAAATAGCCCGTCTCGCCCTGCCGTGCGCCGCCCGTCATGCATTGCGCTCCGGCAGCGGTGCCCTGATCGATGTAACCCAGCACCTTGCGCATCTGGGCGGCGGAAACCACCGGTCCCAGATCATGCGCCTTGAGCTCCATGCCCGGGCCGACCGACAGGCCTTCGGCCATTTTCGCAAGTTCCCGGACGACGTCGTCGCGGATGGACCGGTGGACAAACAGCCGCGCACCGGCGGTGCAGGACTGGCCATTGTTGCCAAACAGCGCCCAGAAGGCGCCTGGAATGGCCCGTTTCAGATCGGCATCGGCAAAGATGATATTGGCGGCCTTGCCACCCAGTTCGAGCGAGACCTTCTTGAGGTTGCCGACGGAGGCCTCGACGATGCGGCGACCGGTTTCCGTCGAGCCGGTAAAGCCGACCTTGTCGACGCCCGGATGGGCCGCCAGGGCAGCACCCGCTTCCATTCCGAGGCCCGGCACGACATTCAGCACGCCGGGCGGGAAACCGACCTTGAGCGCCAGATCGGCCAGAAACAACGCGCTGAGCGGCGTCTGTTCGGCGGGCTTGAGCACCACCGTATTGCCGGCGGCCAGGGCGGGCGCCAATTTCCAGGCAACCATCAGCGTTGGATAGTTCCAAGGCGTGATCAACCCGCAGACACCCACCGGTTCGACCTTGGTGTAATTCATCCGGCCGGGCACGGAGACGGGGATCGTCCGGCCTTCGATCTTGCTCGGCCAGCCGGCGAAATAGCGGAAATGCCGCGCCGAATAGACGGCGTCGACATCGCGGGCAATGTGAAAGGGTTTGCCGTTGTCCAGCGCGTCCAATTGGCCGAAGATGGCCTTGTTTTCCTCGATTGCATCGCCCAGTCGCCAGATCAGCTGGCCGCGATCATGCGGTGTCAGCGCGCCCCAGGGGCCGGTGAGCGCCGCGCGTGCCGCCGCAACGGCCAGATCAATTTCCCTGGCGCCGGCGCGGGCAACGCGGGCAATCAGGCCCTGTGTGGAGGGGTTTTCAACATCCAGATGTTCGGCGGTTTCGATCTTCTCCGCACCAATGCGAAGGCCCTGAACAGTGTCCAGGAAGGCCGAGACGTCCGGCAGCAGCGCGTGCATGTTCATGTCGCGGCTTCCTTCAGGTGCGCCAGGCGTTCGCGGCCGGTGGTTTCCATCCAGCGGGCCATGGCTGCCGGTCCCTCGGCGCCAAAGATGCCGATGGCGTCGCTCCAGATGGCCCGTCCGCACATGAAGCCGAGCGCATTGACGCCGGCGGATCGGGCAAAGCGCAGCGCATCGCGGAATTGCTCGAACGTGACACCCGCGCTGAGATAGAGCAGCGGGATGTCGCCTGCGGCCTCGGCGGCGCTGACGATTGCGGCCTGCGCCTCGGCGCGTGACAGCAGCGGATCGCCAAAGCCTTCAACAAACTGGAAGTTGACCGGCAATTCGACCTTGAGAATATCGATGCCGAATTTTGCATCGGCAAATTGCTGCGTGGTGGTGCGCACCAGTTCGGGCTTGATCGCGGCAAATTCCCGGGATGCGCCATCGGGCACATTGTTGTCATAAACGATCGGTTCAAACAGGAAGGTGACGCCCTGGGCGCGGCACTGACGCCCGATATCTTCGACCAGATCAAATTTGCGCTGGTTCAGTTCAGGCGCATCATTGGGGCCGAAATAGAGAAAGAACTTGAGGATTTCGGCGCCCAGTTTCGGAAAATCCGCAACCGTCAGATTATCCGGCAGCGCGGTGATGCGATCGGCGTCATTGATACGGTATACATCGGCCTCATAGGCCAGCATCTTGATGCATTTGGGGTCATAGTGCGGCAGCAGCTCGCGGCCGTATTCGGCGTCCACCAGCAGGGTGGTTGCATCCGGGCTGAGGGTTTCGACGACGATGCGTTTGAACTGCAAGAGATCATCGTCTTTTGCATGCACGCCGCGCGCCGTTTTGAGGGCAGCGCCAAGGCCGCTGCCCTGGTCGACGGCCACGCCAAAGACAGGCCCGTCAAAAATTGAAGCCGGTTTGCTCATTGGTTCTGATCCTCTGCAAATGATGCGATTCGAGGGAAATAGGGGCTGTCGGATGGCGCGCACCAGCAGTCCAGCATGTCGGCTGTCGGCTCGAGCAGCGAGATGGAGAAGCCGCCCATTTCCTGGGTGGTGACATAGCTGCCGATCATCGGTGAAATCGCCTTGATGCCGCGCTTGTCTAGAGCTGAGCGGGTTTCGTTCCAGATGGTCAGAAGCTCCATCATCGTGGTGCCGCCCATGCCGTTGACGATGACGCAGACCTGGCCATTGGTCGCAATCGGCCGGTCCGCCAGAAGGGCGTCGACCATCTGTTCCACCAGGAGGGAGACCGGCCCGACCTTGACCCGGCCAACGCCCGGTTCGCCATGGACGCCCATGCCAAGGAAGATCTCGTCGTCCGGCAGGGTGAACATTGCCTTGCCAGTGAGCGGCGATATGCCGGGCGATACGGCAGCGGCCAGAGTGACGGTGCGGCTGCGGACCTCTTCGCCCAGCGTCATCAGCGCTTCAAGCGAGCGGCCCTGTTCGGCGGCAGCGCCCAGAATCTTGTAGATGAACATCGTGCCGGCGGCGCCGCGACGACGGTGCCGGCGCTCAGGCGGTGCGGCGGAAATGTCGTCATACATCAGCAGCGGCAGGACATTGATGCCCGCATCATTGGCCATCATGGTGGCGGCACGACCATTGATCACATCGCCGGAGTGCTGGGATATCAGCAGGATGGTGCCGGCCTTTCCCGCCACTTGCGAAATCCCGTCAAGGATCAGATCGGCAGAGGGCGCGGCAAAGACATCGCCGACCACATTGGCATCCAGCAGGCCTTCGCCGACAAAACCCATGGCAATGGGTTCGTGGCCGGAGCCATTGCCGATCAGCAGCATGACCTTGTCGTCAGCGTTTTTGGCATTTTTGGCCCGCACGATGATGCGTGGATCAATGGAGCCGCGCTGGACCTGCGGACAGGCGCTGACGAAGCCGTCAAGCATGTCGTCAACCATGGTCTCAGTGGAATTGAAAAGCTTTTTCATGGGGTTTCTTCTGTGCTGAAAAGGGCTTCCAGGATCATCACGACCGAGACCGAGCCGGGGTCAATGTGACCCTTTCCGCCGTTCTCGACATATTGCGCGCGGCCACGCCGGGCCACCAGATCACGCGTGCCGTCACGGCCTTTGGCTGCCGCTGCAATGATCTGGGGCAATGGCATGCCGGCCTGCGCTGCCGCGACGGCGGGCGCCAGTGCATCGACCATGCTCTTGTCGCCCACGTCGACTTCGCCCAGATCGCAAATGCGTTCGCAGGCCTTGGCCAGTTCCGCGTCGAGGGCCGCGCCCTGGTCGATATGGGCTTCAATGCCCAGCAATATGAGGCCAAAGAGGGTGCCGGATGCGCCGCCCGAAGCGCGCATGAAGGCCTTGGCGCGCATGCCGTCCGGGGCGCTGACGGCTTTCGTCAGGCCGCGCAACATGGTCGTGCCGTGATCACCATCGCCGATGGCGGCATCCAATGTGTTGAGCTGTTCAGCCGCCTGCGTGAATTCGCGGTGCAATTGTTCAAAAAACCGGTCAGACGCCATGGCCGAATACCTCTTTGAGATAGGCCAGGGTCTGCCGCGCGGCCTGTGTCGGGTCGGGTTCGATGTCGCGCCAGATATTGACATCGGCGCTGGCCGGATGGCCGGCCATCACGAACATTTCGGCGACAACCCAGCCGCCATAGCCGATCTCTGCCAGTGCGGCGGCATCGGCGGGAAAATCGTAGCGGCCACTGCCCGGCACGCCGCGATCATTGTCCGAGACATGGTAATGCACCAGATCAGCGCCGGTCGCCCTGATCGCCGCGACGGGATGTTTTTCCTCGATGTTCATGTGAAAACTGTCGAGCAGTACGCCGATGCGCGATGAGCCGGTGGCCCTTGCGATGGCGGCGGTCTCTGCGGCGGTGGAGGTCAGATCGGTCTCGAAACGGTTCAGCGCCTCAATGCCCAGGGTGACGTCATTGTCCTGCAGGCATTGATCGAGCCGCGCAAGGGTCTGGCCGGACTGCACGGCGCGGGCGGCCTTGTTGGCCGGATCGAACACGCCCCAGGGCGCTGCGACGACACCGGCAAGGCCGCGTGCGCCGAGGCAATTGGTAATTTCGATCGCCTCTGTCAGCACCGCGACGGCATTGTTGCGCACGGCTTCATCCGGTGATGTCGGATCGGCATCGGGTCCAAGGCCGGTCGAACAGGTCAGTTCCAGCCCGTGGTCGCGGGCCAGTTTGCCAATGGCCTCGGCGCGATCCATGCCGATGCCCAGCAGGGAAAGCTCGACACCATCAAAGCCGATTTCGGTGGCGGTCCTGAAAATCGGGGCGGGGTCATCGGCCCAGGTTTTCATCCACAGACCCGCGTGAATGCCAAATTTCAAATCCATCACTCCCCCACAATCGATTGTTGTCAGTCAGACATATTAGTAGTAACAAATTTGTTCCGTCAACCTTCTTCCGCTGCGCGCAGGGCTTTCCGGTTGATTTTCCCCGATGAGGTCATCTGAAAACTGTCGACATAGGCGATTTCGCGCGGCGCCTTGTAGGGCGCCAGACGCTCGCGCACATGGGCGCGCAGGGCCTCGGTGAGCGCGGCATCGGCCTCGCTGCCTTGCGCCAGACGGATGAAGGCCTTGACGATGCTGCCGCGATCCGCATCGGGCTTGCCGATGACGGCGGCTTCGGCCACCGCCGGATGGGAAAGCAGGCAATCCTCGATTTCCGCCGGTCCGATGCGGAAACCCGATGACTTGATCAGATCGTCGGAGCGGCCCTTGTACCAGAAATAGCCTTCGCTATCGCGCACCGCCAGATCATGGGTGCGCATCCAGTTGCCGAGCATCATGTCGGCATCCTTTTCGGCGTTGCGCAGATAGCCGAGATAACGGGTCGGCGCGGTGGAGGGGGTGACGATTTCGCCCTGCTCGCCTTGCGTCACCTCATTGCCTTCATCGTCGATCAGGCGCACATCGTGGCCCGGATAGGCAATGCCCATCGACCCCGGCTTGCGCGGATAGAGCGCCGCGCAATTGCCGATCAGATGGTTGACCTCGGTCATGCCGTAGAACTCGTTGCAGACCACGCCCAATTGTTTTTCGGCCCAGTTCAAGGTCTCGGAGGGCAGCGATTCGCCGCCGGTGCAAATGACCCGCAGCGCCAGATCGTGATCGGCCTTCGGATCGGGGTTTTCCGCCAGCCGCTTGATGGCGGTGGGCGCCAGGAATGTGTGGGTGACCTTGTGGCGCGCCATGAAATCAAAGGCCCAATCGGCCTTGAAACGGGCCTCGGAGGTGACCACCGGGCGACCGGCCAGCCAGGCGGGGAAAAGCATGTCGAGCAAGCCGCCCACCCATGCCCAGTCGGAGGGCGACCAGAACACGGCGTCCGGATCATCGAGGCTGAGATCGAAAAACAGATTGATCGAGGGCCGGTAGGAGGCGAGCACCCGGTGACCATGCAAAATGCCCTTGGGCATGCCGGTGGAACCGGAGGTATACATCAACAGGGCGGGATCATCGGCGCCGGTCAATTGCGGGATGAAACCCGGCAGCGGCGGGGCGCGCAGGATGGCGCTCAGGTCGTCTTCAGGGCCCTCACCCTCGGCGACCAGAATGTCGCGCAGATGGGGAAAACGTTCAGCCGCGCCGCCCCGCAGGGTCTGCCAGGCGTTCTCCGTGGTCAATAGGCAGGATGCCTGGCAATGATTGAGCGCATGGGCCAGCGCGTCCGGCCCATAGAGTTGCGACAGGGTGACGGCGGTTGCGCCGAGCTTGCAGATCGCCATGTGACCAATCGCCGTTTCGGGCCGCATGCCCGTGTGCAGCCCGATCAGATCGCCCTTGCCATAACCGCGCGCCCGCAGATTGGCGGCAAGCGCGGTGGCCTGCTGATCGATCTCGCCAAAACTCCATTTTTCCAATGCGCCGGACGCCGTTTCAAAGATCATCGCCGGGGCATCCTGATGGCCCGCCGCCATCTGGGCGCCCACTGTCATGGCGTAGATATTGGCGTCAGCGGGGATATCGATCTGCACTGTGTCGCCGTTGCGGGACAGGCCGATTTTCGACAATTGCGCTGCGTTCCATGTTTCAAACATCATAGCTCTCTTTCGTGGAAGGGGAGGTCCCAAGACAAAGCCACAGGCCGGGTCTGTGAGCGGTCTCGTCATTGGTCTTGTTAGGGGGCTTGTTGACGGTCTGATTGGCGGGTGGTTTGCAAAGGAAGCCGGAAGGTTCCGTGCTTTGCGGGTTGCTCAGTGCAACCGTCGTCTGTGTGTCAGCGCCATCAAAACGCACCAGGGCATGGCTGGCCGCGGGGCCGTCGCTGCGGTGCACGACTTCGGCGCGGCCTGACAAGGGCTGGAAACTGACGGTGTCAGCGTGGCAGATGGCGCAGGTGCTGCGCGCCGGAAAGGCCACGTGCTTGCAGTGGTCGCAGCGGCTGGCGATGGCCTTGCCGGCGCGCAGCCCGTCGAAATAGGGCTGCAAAACCCCCTCATTGATGCTGTAGTCGAGAACCAGCCGAACCTTCATGACGAGGCCTCCAGAATGCTGACCGCGTTCAGCGTTGCTATGCCGCCATGCGTATCCGCCAGCGCGCAGGTCGGCTGGCGATCAGCCCGTTTGCCCGGATAGCGTCCTTCAAGCTGCTGCGCCGCTGCCCAGATCTGCGCAACGCCCGTTGCGCCCACCGGCGCGCCCTGTCCCAGCAGGCCGCCGGAGAGATTCACCGGCAATGCGCCTGTGGCGGCAAAGACATTCTCCCGTTCGGCGCGGATGACATCATCGACAAGCCCCAGGGCCTCGATGGCCTGCAATTGCGCGCCAGAATAGCTGTCGTAGACTTCGGCGAGATTAATGTCTCCCGGCGTGATGTCGGCCATCGCATAAGCACGGGCAGCGGCCAGGGCCTTGCCAGCAAAGCGGCCCGCATCCTGCCGTTCGCCGAGCCGCACTGTATCTGTCGCGCAGCCGATCCCGCGAAACCGCGCGCGGGGGCCGTTGGCTTTCGGCAGGTCGGTGGCGCGGGCCAGAATGATGCAGGCCGCGCCATCGCTCAGGGGAGAGCAATCAAGCCGTCGATAGGGCGAGGCGATAAGCGGCGAGGCCGCGACATCGCCGGCGCTGATATCCAGCGGCAGATGGGCGAAGCTATTCTCCTGCGCATGGGCGCGATTGCGCACGGCGATCCGGGCAAAATCCTCTGACGTGGCGCCGGTGCGCGCCATGAAGGACAGGGCGGACAACGCATAAAGCGCGGTCGAATCCACGCCGGTCATGCCGTCGGTCCAGGCGTCGAATGACAGGCTGTATAGGTCGCCCATCCGCGCGCCGCTCAGATGCGAGGCCGAGGCTTCAACCCCCAGCACGGCGACCCGTTTCGCCAGGTCGCTTTCAATCTGCGCTATGCCCGCATGCACGGCCAGATGCCCCGATGCGCCGCCGCCTTCCACCCGCATGGCGGCAACGCCGGTCAGGCCGCATTCGTCGGCCAGCAGCGCCGCGGGATTGAGCTGCAGGGTGAAAAAATCGCTTTCCGAGGCGACAATCAGGGAATCAATGTCGCTCGCCGCGATCCCGGCGTCCAGCAGCGCGCCGTTGAGCGCCAGCCGGGCCCAATCGCGGAAGGAACTGCCGTCCTTGCGGCGGTTGAACGGCGTCATCGCACCGCCGGCGATGGTCACGTTGCGTGTCATGCGTGTTTTCCTCCCCATTTCCAGAACAGCAGGCAGATGAGCCCAAGCGCCACGAGGTCGGCTGTCAATATTGCGATCATCAGACCGCTATGGCCGAATGACGCGAGAACCATGCCGCCGGAGGCCGGTCCCAGGGCCATCATGATGATGCCGACCATGGCGATTGCCCCCAGACCCTGGCCGAGGCGGGCGGCGGGAAGGTGGTCGCGCGCGATCATCGGGCGCAGGATCGTTTGCACCCCGAAGCAGCCGCCCTGCAAAATGAGAGCCGTGAAAATCGCTCCCGGTGCCGAGGGCGCGACGGCGAGGATCAGCGGCGGCAGGCAGACCAGGGCAAACACGAAGGGCGTTGCCCGCCGCGCACCCAGCCTGTAGCCATAGGCGCCCCAAAGCAGGCGACCGGCGATCTGCGCCGGACCCAGCACTGCGGGGGCCAGAATCACCCAATCTTGCAATCCGGCCTGCACACTTGCCATTTGCGCCAGAATGAAGGGCAGGAGAAACAGCAAAATGGCGTGGCCGAACATGACCAACCCGAAGGACAAGGCGATCAGGGCCGAGCCAGGGGTTATGATCTCCCGGTAAGACCGCCCCTTGGGTCGGTCCTGGGGTCGGTCCTGGGGGGCCGTTTGCGACGCCGGTTCGGCCGGCAACAGCATTGCGCCCACGCCTGCCAGACCTGCAAAGACAATCAGCACCTCGCGCCAGGGCAGGTGCGCTGAAAGCCAGAGCGCGGCAGGAAAGGTCAGCAGGGTCGCCATTCCGGCGATCAATGTCACATTGGCAATGGCCCGGTCGGCGTTGCGGCCCATGGAGCGCATCAAAAGCGTGAAACAGGGATCATAAAGGGTGGCGGCCATGGGGATTCCGAGGGCGATGATCAGGCCGCTGAAAACCCACATATTGGTGCTCTGCGACACGGCAAGCAGAATGACCACACCCACAATGGCCCCGCTGCGCATGATCAGCCGGCCATGCCCGCTATCAACGCCAGCCCCGACAGCAGGCGCAAAAAAGGCCCAGACCAGAATGGCAATCGTATAGGTCGTCGACACATGCAGCACAGGCCAGCCGGTCTGCGTGACAATCACAGCAGAGAGCGCCGGCAGCACATAATAGAAGGACGACCAAAGCAGCAATTGCCCAGCGCTATGCCGGCGGACATAGGCGCTGAAACCGGAAGAAGCCATCTGTGAAGCAGCGCTGTCGGTCACGGGTAAAATGCATCCCTACAAATTTGTAGATACAAATAAATGGGAATGATGCGGATGTCAAAAGCTCAATTGGGGAGGGGGTGCGTGTGAATGAGAACACCGGGATTTTGCGGCCCGTCCGAAGCTGGTTTGCGATGGCCCTATCAGAACGTTCGCCGACTGTTACAAGCATGAACCTGCGGGACAAATGTATTACAACCGCCTGGAGATATCCTGGTGCTTGATAATTGCCATGATCTCAACTTCGCTTTCCGTTGCGCGGTAGTATATCGCGTGGACGCCGCAAACACTGCGCCGGTAGCCTTGTCTGATTTCATCAACCGCACGGAACAGGTTTGGATTTTCACACAGTAAATCAAATTGTTCGAGCAGCGCATCATAATATTGATCGGCCTGTCGTTCGCCCCATGTCAGCAGGCCTTCGCGATAGAGTTCGCGCAGGTCTTCACGGGCCAGCATGCTGATCTTGAGTCTATATTTTGCCATCAGCCTGGAGTTCTGCCTTCACCTGAGCGCGAATGTCCTGTGCTGTCTGGTCAGAAAACCCGCTTTGTTCGCCTGCAATCAATCGGGTGCGGATCGCTTCCATCTCGGCTGTCCGCATTTGCTTTTCACGCAAGGCCTCACGGATCACTTCGCTGTCGTTTCCGTACAAGCCGGTGGCGATCTGACCTTGAATCCAGGATTCCTGCTGATCAGTCACGGTAATGCTCTTTTTAACCATCGGCATGAAAGCCTCCTGCAATTTTATATTTGTCCTACATTATCCTACTTTATCCTACCGAAGAAATGCCAGCCAATTCGCACAATGTTGATGGATTGTCAGATACGACGCCTTACCTGCACCTTCGCCGCCATCAGCAGTGCGGCGACAAGGCTGTCTTTTGCAAAGGCGACAAGCGTTTGCAAATCATTGATGTTCTTCAGGGGAATTACATTACCGGGGCTGAAATGGGCGCGGATGCTTGATCCCGCGATGATCTGCAGGATGGCGCTGTCTATATCGCCAGCCAAACCGTCAGGCGCGAGATTTAAGGAGCGATGTTTGAGATCAACAAGTTCGTTATCATTGGTGCACTTCAGAACGACTTGCGCGCGAAAAGCATAACACACCCGGACTCCCATAAGTTCTTCGATTTTTTTGCGAACGTCTGAGGTCAGGAACTGGAAGATATCGCTGCCTTTTACAAAATGAGTTCCAGCCAGACTTTTATGTCCGCGTCAAAGTCTCTGATGGAGGCGGGTTCTCAGATGGGGCAACAGGCGGGGCAAATAGCCGGCGTGAACGCAGGAAAACGGCTGGTTGCGCGAATAGAATCCGAAGGTCTGATGGAGTTCGATGATCCCGGCATTCTCTCGCGACTGCTTGAGACTTTGCGCTAGGAAGCAAAACAGCGCCTTGCTTCGCTTCGGGTAACAACTAGAGGTTTCTACGGCACCTTCAGCCCATGGCTCGCCCGACAGGCGCGCAAATTTGCCGAGACGTTCAAGTGCCAATGATAATCTTCGGGGCGCCAATTAGGGATTATGTACACTGTCACCGGAATACCAAAATGCAATGTCACGGGCTGGTTCTTTGGAAATGCGGGGCGCAGGAAGGACTAATACGTAGCGCACATGGGCTGCTGTGGACAAGTCAGGCCGCTAGGGATACGCCGTGGCCCTAAGCCGATTTTTCTCCCTCTCTGATACTAAAGGCCGCCAGTTGTCAAAAATGTCCCCACACATTCGCCAAGTGATCAGAATGGCGCTCCTCAATATGCGTATTGAAGAAATCGAGCACGCCTACTATGCAGCAGTGGGCTCTCTGACTAACCAGAAGATAACGGAAAGTGAAAAAATACGCGGAATACTAAAGCTTGGGCCCGAAGAACCACTGCCGGAACCTGAGGCAGATGACGAGGGTGGGTTCATTGATGAAATTTATGAATTGGCAGCCGAGCGCATAGAGCGTGCCAACAATAGCATCCCCTTTGTAAGGAAGGCATTTGTCATCGGATTGTTCCATCTCTGGGAGCGGCATTGCAACTCAGCGATGAAGAGAAATAGATATATTCATGACGATGTTATGGTTTGGATGGAGGCGAACGGGAGAAGATTGAAGGCAGAGACGCTGCTGCACCTTGAGTTGGCGTGTCACTGCGCAAAACATGGACCTGGGAACTCTTGCAAAAAATTATGGAAACTTCGTCCAGACCTCTTCAATCGTGTCAACAACGAGGGGCAAGCGAGCGAGTCGACACTGGTGATCAGCAATGAAACCTTTGACGAGTTCCTGAAGGCCGTCTCCACCAGCCGTAGAGGCTAGCGCTCCCGGACGTGTTTGCCACCCATCCCCGCCATCAAAGCCCTGCCTTCATCATCTCGCGTATCCGCATAGCGTTCTCAAAATGGTCGAGCCTGTGCGTTTTGATCCACCATTCGGCGGCCTCCATCAGGAGGTCGGGGTCGTCGTTTTTGTTGGCGAAAAACGCGTAGAATGACAGGCCCACCGCCTCGCCGTTCTTTGCGATCTTTGCATCACAAATGGCGATGGCTTTCTGCCTGAGGCTTGGCCTCATGGGGGCTCCCTTCTGGTTCAAAGCGGTTTGCCCTCAATGTGAACCATTTGACCGGAGACCAAAATCGCCCGGCCCGTTCTTCGGTGAATCTCAGTGCTTTCCCTGGTGTCATGGGTGGGGAAAATCGGTCCATTGGCGTTGTTGCGCCTTCTTGTCCGATGCGCCACATCGCGCTGCGCGACGCGTCCGGTTAAGTAAACAAGGGGCGAATGAACCGGCCTTCCGCCATGACAGGCTCCTGGCGCGCGCCCACTGATCACAGAGGAATATTTTCTCGAAAGATCAGTTTTGGCTCGATGAAATGTTCGGGCAAGAAGGCGCTGGTGGCCGCCACGGCGCTCAGCAGACGAATGACTGACTGTTCGGCGACGAGGCGCGCATTCTGATCGATGACCAGATCGATCAATCCACCCGCGAGGCTGCGCCGGGTCGTTTCGGTGAGGTCATGCATGATGACGACAGGTCGCCGCTTGGATCGCGCCAATGCCTTGGCGATACCGGACCTGCCGCCGCCAATACAATACACGCCCAGAAGGTCGGGATATTCATCAAGCAGACGCAACATCTGTTCTTCACTGCGCAGGTTGTCGGATTGCCGATTGATCGAGGGAAGAATCGTGAGGTTCGGAAAGTCGCTTTCCAGAAGCGAGGCAAAGCCAAGCTCTCGGACCTGCTGGCCATGAAATTCCCGCTGCCCCATGATGATTGCTATGCGACCCTGCCGCTGCCCGCAGAAACGTCCCATGATCAAAGCGGCGGTACGCCCGGCGACGCGATCGTCCAGCCCCACATAGGCCGCACGCGGTGTGGACACCAGATCTGACCCGATGGTCACGACCTTTATGCCCGCGGCCACTATGTCGCGCACTGCATGCCGCGTCAGCGGATGGTCGACGGCGACCACGCCGATGCCCTTGGTGGCGAGGGCCGTTTTTCCCAGTGCAGCGACGAGGGTCTCCGGCTTCAGATCAGGAAGGTCATGGACGATTGCAGTCGAGACGAGGGGAAGGCTCGCCGAGAATTCTTCCAGACGAAGTGCAACATCGGCAAGAAAGGATTGTCGATGTTGCGGCATGAAGAATTCCAGTTGCGCCGCACGAGCGGGCAGGAAGGACTGGCCTTCGGAAGGCAGGTAGTTCAACTCCTGCGCGGCGCGCAGAACACGCTGTTGATTGGATGCGCTGACACCCCGGCGACCGTTCAGCGCACGATCGACGGTTGCAGTGGATACGCCTGCGAGGCGCGCGATATCTATGATCGTCGCTCGGTTCATCACATTCCCCGTTAACCAGGCTCATATTTTGCGCGATCTCGGCTTGGCTCGCCATGAAATCTGACGGACTTTAGATCACAATTTGAATTTTTCGAAAACCCTATAGCCTGATAACAACAAGGGAAATTATTAACTTGGCCAATCCTGATTGTCTGCTTTGATGTGATCTGATGTGATTCTGCGTTGCGTTTGCGCGACAACTGAGAGCAACTGACCAGGCGAACAAGAGGGCGGATGACGCCGCAACTCGCGGATGGCTGTCAGTCAGGCTTTAGGGAGGAAAAGATGAGGACCGAATTCAACGAAATTGGGCGGCGCAGTCTCGCCGCACTTGTAATCATGGCAGGGGCCGGTGTCGCTGTACCAGCCGTCGCCGAGGACGTCGAAGTCATCCACTGGCTTCACACAGGTTCGGAGTCTGCGGCGATCCAGCATGTGGCAAACGCCGTCGAGGCACGGGGCAGCACCTGGGTGGAAATCGTGCCTCCGGACGGTGTGTCAGGTGCGAACGCTCTTTTCACGTCGCGTATCGCGGGCGGAAACCCTCCCGGTGCGATGTTCGGATCCATCGGCAAGCAGGCGATTGATCTTGGTGAACAGGGGCTGATGCGGAACATTCGCCCCCTTGCCGACGCCGAAAACCTTATCGCGACTGTGCCGCAGTTCGCTCTGGATATCGTCAGCAGCCAGGACGGGGAGCTCTACGCCATACCGCTTGCTTTCGAGACCCAGAACTTCATGTGGTATTCTATCCCGGCCTTCGAGAAAGCCGGACTTCAGCCGCCTTCCAACTGGGGAGAATTTCTTGAGCAAGCCCCGGTCTTGCAGGAAGCCGGGATCATTCCGATCGCGGTTGGCGCGCAGGCATGGCAAATGCGGATCTTGCATTTCTCGATCCTGGCAGCTGAAATAGGCCAGTCGGACTTCATGGATTTATATCTTCGCAAGGACGAAAGTGTTGCGAAGGGGGACGGCGTGCACAACTCGTTCCGGATCCTGCGGGAATTGTCGCAGATGGCGGACGCCGGCAACGCGAACCGCGCGTGGAACGACACGCTCGGTCTCATCGCTGACGATCGAGCGGCCATTTTCGTGATGGGCAGTTGGGCAGGTGGTGAACTGGCCGCCATGGGAGAAGTCTACGGGGCCGATTGGGGCTGCTCTATCGCTGGAGGAGATACCTGGGTCGTTGGAGCGACGGGCTTCATGATCCCGGACCTCGGAAGAGAGTCGTCCGGTCAGGACGACTTCATTCGGACAATCCTGGACCCTGCGGTGCAAACCGCGTTTTCGATTGAAAAAGGATCCATCCCATCGCGCACGGACGCCGATACCAGCCAGCTTTCCAAATGCTCGCAGATGGTTTCGGCTGGCATGGTTGAAGGTCGCGGTGTGCCGAATGCGAACTCGATGGTGAGTGGGGATGCGCAGGGCCAGATTGGCGATCTTCTGATGAATTTCTGGTCAGATCAGTCGGTGTCGCCAGAAGATGCAGCCAGTGATTTTGCGAGAATTGTGCTCAACGATTACTGAGACTTCGAGCAATAGACATCGTTCGTGGCGGACCGGCCCACAGGGTTGGTCTGCCGCGAACAGGTCCAGGCGTATCTCCCTGAAAGGCGACGACATATGAAATTGAGGCCAAGAACCGTTGCAAGCCTGGCGCTTGTGCCGACCATCTTGCTGACAGTGATTGGCTACTACGTCTCGATCCTGTGGACCGTCGGACTTTCGTTCACGCCTTCACGGATCTTGCCCGTGGCCCGATGGGCCGGCTTTGACATGTATGAACGGCTTTTCCAAACGGAGCGTTGGCATGTCGCTTACACAAACCTTTACATCTTTGGAGGTCTTTACATCGGTTTCTGCCTGGTCATCGGGTTGGGGCTGGCCATCGCCCTCGATCAGAGTGTGAGGGGTCGTAGCTTCTTTCAAACCATTTTTCTGTATCCGGTGGCGCTCAGCTTCATCGTGACGGGTCTGGCCTGGCGATGGCTTCTGAATCCCACGACCGGGCTTCAGGATTTCGTCCGTGGCCTTGGCTTCGAGAGTTTCACGCTTGATCTGCTGTCGAGCCCTGATCGCGCGATTTTTACTCTCGTTATCGCCGGCGTCTGGCATTCGGCGGGGCTGACCATGGTGATCCTCTTTGCAGGGCTTCAGTCCATTGATCAGGAGATCTGGCAGGCAAGCCGGGTGGACTGTATACCGCGGTGGCGGATGTACTGGCATGTCGTGCTGCCCATGCTTTGGCCGGTTGTGGTGACCTGCCTTGTGCTGCTGGGAATGCAGGTCGTGCGAAGCTATGACCTGGTCGTCGTTTTGACCGGTGGCGGGCCCGGCTATTCCACCGATGTTCCGGCGAAGTTCATCGTCGACCATTATTTTGAACGGCAGAATGTCGGCCTCGCGTCGGCCGCTGCGACGTTGCTGCTGCTTACGGTCGTTGCCCTTTTCGTGCTCGTCTCGATACTCCGCCGTAAAGGTGCGGCAACATGAGCACCAGACCATCAATGATTGGACGGTTCGGTCTCTATGCGTTCTTGCTGGTGACCGCAGCATTTTTTGCCATTCCGCTTCTGATCGTGTTTCTCACGGCGCTGAAGGACAGCGACGAGGCGCGCGCTGCCTCTATCTTCCTGTTGCCGGGGTCGCCTGATTTCGAGGCATTTCGCGTGGCTTGGTTGGAAGCCTGTATCGGAAGAGAGTGCAGCGGAATTTCGGGGAGGTTCTGGAACTCTGTCATAATCACGGTTCTCTCGACCTCGATCTCCTTGCTTCTGGCCTCGATCAATGGCTTTGCCCTTGCGATGTGGGACTTGCGTCGCGGCGGGCTGGTGCTGGGCCTTCTGCTGATCGGCGCATTCGTCCCCTATCAGGTGATGATCTATCCGCTCGTGCGCATCTTCGCCCTGGGCGGCATGCATCAGACACTTACGGCCATTGTCGTGGTGCACGTGCTGTTCGGGCTTCCCATCCTGACGCTGATTTTTCGCAATTTTTACGTTGGATTACCCCCTGAATTGATTAAGGCCGGTCGGGTCGATGGGGCAGGGTTCTTCCAGATCTACCGTTTCATTGTGATGCCAATGTCGTTGAACGTGGCCATCGTCGCGGGGATCATCTCGGTGACCGGCGTTTGGAACGACTATCTGCTCGGACTGATCTTCGCTGGCCCGTCGTGGCAGCCGATGACTGTGTCGGTTGCGTCGCTCTCTGCGACCGCTTCGTCCGGCGTGCCAGAGCACAATGTCAATATGGCAGCAACGCTGCTGACGGCTCTGCCGCCCCTGCTTCTCTATCTTGTTTCGGGCAGATACTTCGTGCGTGGTGTCACCTCCGGCGCCGTTAAGGGATAAAAATGACTGTCGTTAAAATAGAAAATGTAACCCGCGCCTATGGCAAATTGACGGTTCTGAAGGACATCATTCTGGATATCGACGATGGTGAGTTTGTTGTCCTTCTGGGACCTTCGGGTTGTGGCAAATCCACACTTCTCGCAGCGATCGCCGGGTTGGACCAGGTGCAGAGCGGGCGCATCCTGTTCGATGGTCAGGACGTTACCGCGCTCGAGCCCGGGGATCGAGGCATCGGGATGGTGTTCCAATCCTACGCTCTTTACCCGACCATGACTGCGCGGGCGAATATGTCATTTGCATTGCGTGTAACAGGCGTACCGCGCCAGGAAATGGATGAACGGATTGAATGGGCAGCAGACCTCTTGCAAATCGGCCACCTTCTGGACCGAAAACCGGGACAACTTTCGGGAGGACAGCGTCAAAGGGTTGCCATCGGGCGCGCTCTTGTCCGCCAGGCGCGCCTCTTTCTGTTCGACGAACCCCTGTCCAATCTCGACGCCAAATTGCGCAACGAAATGCGCAATGAGATCAAAGCTCTGCATCAACGGTTGTCGGCCACCTTTCTGTTCGTGACCCATGATCAGATCGAGGCAATGACCTTGGCCACCAGGATCGCCGTGATGAACGAGGGCGTCATCCAACAATTGGGGACCCCCGACGAGATCTATCGAAATCCCGCCACGCGCTTTGTCGCGGAATTTGTCGGTTCGCCCGCCATGAGTTTTCTTGACGCGGAGCTGTCGAACGCAAACGGGAACGCCGTTCTGCGGCTGGGGGAACAGACGCTGTCGATCGCGGACTATGCATTTGCGACACCGCCCGCGACCGGGACCCGCAAGGTCGTTTTCGGAATTCGACCCGAGCGGGTCGCTGTACATTCCGGCCCTGCAGATGGCGCGCTTCGTGCGCGGAACGTGGGGCTCGAGCCGCATGGCGCCGACACCCTGGTTTGGCTGGATCTGGCCGGTCAGCGCCTGACGGCGAGAATATCACCTGAAGCGGCGCGCGATTTACCGCCCGAACCACAGCTTACCTTCGATCCCGTCGGAATATCTTTATTCGATCCACAAAACGGGGTCCGGCTATGAACCGGCCTGGTCCAACTTAAGAGGAACCTTTCATCATGTTTATAGGAACAAATGTCTACGGATGGAGGCAGATCGCCCAGCGCGAAGAGCGCGAATTCGATCGCGCGCGCGCGATGGCAGACGCAGCGGCTGCCGGACTGACCGGGTGGGAAGACCTGTTTCGCTCGCCCGATGGCGTGGCGCAGGTTGTGGCTGATGCAGAGG
Organism: Rhizobiaceae bacterium; assembly: GCA_029212415.1. GTDB lineage: Bacteria > Pseudomonadota > Alphaproteobacteria > Rhizobiales > Rhizobiaceae > Hoeflea_A. The sequence goes on from JARGOF010000005.1 coordinate 51,429, forward strand.
CGGCCGGGCTGGAGATGCGTTCGGCCTACGTTTGCGGAAGTTTCCATACAGAGGAACGGGCGAAAATCTCCAGCGACACAGCGCTTGAAATCGTCGGAGCGCTGATGCCGCATGGCGTGACGAAATTCATCTCCAATCCGGACCCGCTTCCAGGTGGTGCTCTGAAGTCCGATGACGCGTTAAGGGTACAACGCGATGCATTTGAAACGCTCGGACATCAGGTGAAGGCGATGGGGGCCGAATTGCTTTATCATGCCCACGCGCCCGAGATGCTGGGGTCCGCACGGGAATATCATCACATGCTTGCCGCGACTGATCCGGCGGCTGTGGGCCTGTGCCTCGATGTCCACTGGGTATGGCGCGGTGCTGGAAATTCGATGATCGCGTTGGAAGACATCATTCGCCTTTATGCCGGTCGTGTGTCGGAACTGCACCTTCGTCAAAGCCAAGATGGCATCTGGGCTGAAACTGTTGAAGACGGCGATCTTGATCTCGTGCGGGTTGCCGAAATGCTCTCTGAACGCGATGTTAAAGCGTTGGTTGTACTTGAGCATGCCTATGAAGAAGACACGCCTAAGAGGCGCGAGACAGTCGAAGCTCATGCGGCAAGCCGGTCATACGCAGCTTCGCATTTCGCGAAAATAGCTCTGTAGGGCTGTGACATGAAACAGCGTATTCTGATCATCGGTGCTGGCGCCATCGCCCATCATCATGCTGCCGCCGCGAGATTGCTCGGCTGTGAAGATCTCCTCGTGGCCGATCCATCCGCGACGGCTCGTGCGAAATTTGCTTCGGATTTCCCGGAGGCGCGCCTGTTCGAATCCGCCTCTGACATGTTCGCCGATGGTCCCGCCGGACCCAAGGACATCGCGGTCATCGCGGTTCCGCCCTGGTTACATGCCAAATATTCTATCGGTGCGTTCGATGCTGGATTGAATGTTCTGTGTGAAAAGCCACTCGGCCGCGATATTGGAGAGGTCAATGACATCATCGCCGCCGCTGTCAGATCCGGGCGCCTTCTCGGCGACTGTTCGAACCGGTTCAACGATCAGCCAGCAATGCGCCGCGCACGAGAACTCATAGGGCAGGGTGCTCTCGGCCCGATGAGCCTGATACGGATGACCAATCGGCATCCCCGGCGGCGCACCGGTATTGAATACCAGCCAGAGAGCCGTTGGTTTCTCAACCGCGAGATGGCTGGCGGCGGGGTGTTCATGGATTGGTCGGTCTATGATATTGCCATGCTCTTTGACGTGCTCAGGCCGAAGGGCGTGACAATCAAGTCCGCCTCGGTCAGTTCGATCGAAAGTTCCAACGACCCAACCGATGTGCCGATCGACGTCGAGTTTCACGGTATCGCGATGATGGAACTTGATCTTCCCAACGGCCAACAGGTGCCGTTCATTTACGAAAGGGCGAGCGGCGTGCATGGCTTGACATCCTCGGAACTGTCCATCGATGGCCGAAACGGCGGGATGTCGTGGCAATGGCTGCCGCCCTACGAGGAGGGGATGACAACAGTTACCCGATATATCGACGCCGGTGCGAGCGTCGAAGAAAGGACGGAGCGCCTGTCAATGAAAGACCAACCGCATTTCCATCACCAGCCGCTCGTGGCGTTCGCCAAGCGCGTTGCAGGCAAGCCTTCAGCTTCGCTCGACGAAAACACGATCCGGTTCAATTTCGCGTTGATCGCCGGGATGTACGCCGTCGCGCAATCGGGTAAATCGTTCAGAGTGGAGAAGTAGGAGGTCGATTCCGACTGCTTCCCGCATTAGCCTCTGGTACTCATTATGCGCCCGCACAAGGTTACAGGTGCAACCTGTCCGGCGCAGATCCGCTACCCCGCGCCCGATGGAAACGTCCTCCCACCCCCGCCATCAAAGCCCTGCCTTGATCATCTCGCGTATCCGCACAGCCTTCTCAAAATGGTCGAGCCTGTGTGTTTTGATCCACCATTCGGCGGCTTCCATCAGAAGGTCGGGGTCGTCGTTTTTGTTGGCGAAAAACGCGTAGAATGAAAGGCCCACCGTCTCGCCCTTCTTTGCGATCTTTGCATCACAAATGGCGATGGCTTTTTGCCTGAGGCTTGGTCTCATGGGGGCTCCCTCCGGGTTTGGTTGCGCATTAGAGCCTGTCTTGCTTTCATTGAACCACTCTGTTCGTGATCCAGTGAGTCGATCCGCCAGGAAGGCGGTAAAGAGCGATGCTCTCGCATCGGTCGAGACGTCTGACGCAGCGGGCGGCCACTGGTCGCGAACCCTTCGGGCCAGCTGTTTTTTCGCCACTATCTACGTCGTTTCGCTTGCCCGTACCTTCAGGTACGCGCTTCGCGAACCAACTTGATCCTGACAAAAAAACAACTGGCAGAGTGAATCAATGAAAGCAAGACAGGCTCTAGGCACGCTGGGGAGGGGTGCGAACAGGGCAGGTGCGAACAGGGCAGGTGCGAACAGGGCAGGTGCGAACAGGGCAGGGGCGTGCAGGGCAGGGGCGTGCAGGGCAGGGGCGCGCAAGGCGGTTTGATCGGGTTACAGCAACAGGCAACTTATTCTTGCCTCGTCCGTTATGCAAAGAGGCAACGCGATGCCAATCTTTGCTCTATAGTGCCTTTGACAGATCACCCATGGGGAGGACGAGACCCTGAATTCTGCCGGTGAGAGCCCAGATGATGAAGGGCATGATCCCCGAAACGCCGGGCTTTGCGGTATCGGGGAGCCTGGCCCGGACGTTGAAACCACTCCCATGGATGGAGCAATAGATGACTGATACGAAGGTGACAATCGACCCGGACATTCAGGCGGCCTTTGACAGGCAGGTGGCTGGCGTCACCGACCGCAGGCGCAATTTTGGCCTGTCTGAGCGAAAGGACGCCCTGGCGAAACTGGCGGATGTGATCCGGAACAATGAGGCGGCGATTGTCGCTGCTCTGGCGCAGGATTTCGGCAAGCCTGAAACCGAGACGATCCTGACCGAGATCATCCCCGTGCTGCAGGAGATCAAACATGCGCGCCGCCGCCTGCGGGGTTGGATGCGGCCAGCACGGGTCGGTCTGTCATTGGCCGCCTTTGGCACATCAGCGCGTGTCAGGCCGCAGGCGCGCGGGGTCTGTCTGATCATCGCCCCGTGGAACTATCCGTTCATTCTGGCCATCGGACCCCTGATCTCCTGTCTGGCGGCGGGCAATGCCGCGATCATCAAACCCTCTGAAATGACGCCTGCGACCTCGGCGCTGATCGCACGGTTGATGGCCGAGACATTCCCGCCCGATCTGGTCTGCGTCGTTGAAGGGGCGGTCAAGACCTCAGAGGCCTTGCTTGCCTTGCCCTTCGATCATATTTTCTTCACCGGCAGTCCTGCAGTGGGAAAAATCGTCATGGCGGCGGCGGCGAAGACCCTTGCCTCCGTCACGCTGGAACTGGGTGGCAAATCGCCCGCCATCATCGGCCCCGACGCAGATTTGAAAAGCGCCGCCGACTGGATTGTCTTTGGTAAATTTTCAAACGCCGGACAGACCTGTATCGCGCCGGACCATCTGTTCGTTCACGCCTCCATCAAGGATGCATTCCTCTCCCACCTGCGCGACCGTATCGCCAGAGCCTATGGCGGCGATCGCGCAAAGGCCAATCTTGCGCGGATCGTCAACGCCCGTCACGCCGAGCGCCTTGCGGGTCTGCTGGAGGATGCAACGAACAAGGGTGCGCGGGTGACGCAGGGAGGCGCGCGCGACGGCACGGCTTTCGAGCCGACGCTGATCGAGGCAATGACGCCGGAGATGGACATCGACCGGGAGGAAATCTTCGGGCCGATCCTGCCGATCATGAATTACAATGATCTGGACGAAGTCATCGGGCAGATCAACGCACGCCCCAAACCCCTGTCGCTCTACATCTTCGACAGGAGCCGCGGCCGCATTGATCAGATCATCCAGCAGACCAGCTCGGGGAGCGTCGGGGTCAATCTGACCATGATCCAATTTATCCATAACGGGCTGCCCTTTGGCGGTGTGAACAACTCGGGGCTGGGCAGCGCCCATGGCCATTACGGGTTCCGCGCGTTCAGCCACGAGCGCGCCGTCATGCGCAATCATTTTTCCGCGCTGCCGTTGATTTTTGCGCCCTATACGAAAGGCGTCAAACGCCTCATCGAGATCGCCAAGCGGATTGTGGGATAGATATAGTGGCAACAGAATCTGCCAATGGGCCATTGCGGCGCCTGCCGTGCAAAAGAACGGGCAAAAACGCCCGGCTTTGCCCTATATTGCCTGTGACAGATCATGGGCCGGGAGGACGACAGTTTGAGACCAGCAGGCAAGGGCGCCCATGAGTCACTCTATTTCACCTATCCGGCCTTCACGGCGCCGGATCGGGCGCATGTGCTGGCGCACGAGGGGTGCAGGGTCGCCATTGTTGGTGCCGGCCCGGTGGGCATGTTTGCAGCGCTGACGCTGGCGCGCTTCGGCATTGCCTCTGTTCTCTTCGACAACAAGGACACCTTCAACGACGGCAGCCGCGCGATCTGTGTGCAGCGCAGCAGCTTTCAGGCACTGGAGCGTGCCGGCGCTGTCCAACCTTTCATCGAAAAGGCCTATGGCTGGACCATGGGGCGGACTTTTTACCGGGGTGAGCAAATTCTCGAATTCGAGATGCCGCATTCCGACAGTGAGAAATACCTGCCGATGTATAATATTCAGCAGCAATTCATCGAACAATACCTTTGGGACGCGGTCGCTGCCTCGCCGCTGATCGAGGCCCGCTGGTGCAGCGAAGTGACCGGTATCGAGGACACGGAAAGCGGCGTGCGGCTGAGCGTTCAGGACAGCAATGGCCGCTATCAATGCGCGGCCGAATGGGTGCTGGCCGCTGACGGCGCCCGCAGCGCCATCCGCTCCATGCGGGGACTGCGCCTCAAGGGCGACAATTTCCCTGGCCGCTATGTCATTGCCGACGTGCAGATGGATCACACCTATCCGACGATCCGCCGCGCCCTGTTTGACAGCAAATCCAACCCGGACAAGACCATTTTGATCCACCGGCAGCCGGACAAGATCTGGCGCATTGACTACCAGATGCCGGATGGGCAGAGCGAAGAAGAGGCCATCAGCGAAGACAATATCCGCGACAATGTCGGCAGGATCCTGCGTGACATCGATTATCAGGGCGCCTGGGAACTGGAGTGGTGGAGCATCTATTCAGCCAATACGCTGGCGCTGGATGATTACCGCGATGGCCGGGTGCTCTTTATCGGTGACAGCGCCCATATCGTGCCGATCTTCGGGGTGCGCGGGCTGAACAATGGTCTGGGGGACGCCGAAAACGCCGGCTGGAAGCTGGCGCGGGTGCTGAAGGGTTTGAGTGACGAGCGCCTGATGGACAGTTATTCGCCGGAGCGGCGCGGCGCGACGCTTGACGTGTTTGAAAACGCCACGAAAAGTGCGCGGTTCATGACGCCGCCGACGAAAGGCTGGACAGTGATGCGTGATGCGGCGCTGTCGCTGGCGCTGGATCACGAATGGGCGGGGGCATTCGCCAATCCGCGCCAGATGGAGCCCTTCACCTACACGGATGGCGGCGCGGTGCTGTCGCACATGGAAACGGCAGGTTCCGTCAAACCCGGCGCCGTCCTTCCGAATGAGCGGCTCTCGGAGGACTCCTATCTCAGCGATCTGCTGGGCAACGGCTTTACGCTGCTTGTGCTGGAGGTAATAGACCCTGCCGGATTGGATGATCTAAAGGCCTCTTTGCTGGGTCTGGACCCTGAACTGGAATGTATCACCAGCGGGCAAATCCGCGCGCGGTTTGGTGCGGCGGGCCTGTCACGGCTGCATGAACGGCTGGGCACGCAGCCCGGCGCGACCCTGCTGATCCGCCCGGACGGCTATCTTGCCGGCGCCTGGCCGACTTGCGTTGCTGATGTGATTGTCGCTCAGGTGACGGTGGCTTTTGGCAGAAAGGAGACTCACTGATGGCTCTAAATTTTGCCGATCTCGAAATTGTCTACGAGGAACTCGCCAGAACGCTGGACAGGCTCAGCCCGTCCGAGCGCGAGGTGTTCCTGTGCAAACTCAGCCTGCTGATGGCCCGCGATCTGGGTGATCTCAGCCGTGTACAGGCGATGATCCAGACAGCGCAGAACCATCTGGAGAAGGTCTGAGGTCTCACTGTGTGTGAATGCGCGGGATGCATGCGCCCAAGGCATCAGAACAGCGTGACGGCCCAATCAATGAAGGTGCGCACCCGAAGGGACAGGTGCCGGTCTCGCGTGTAGAAGACGGACACCGGCGAGGGTGATGGCGGCATATGGGACATCACTTCGACCAGATGGCCCTTTGCAATATCGTCTGCCGCTGAATAACGCGGCTTCTGGATGAGCCCCAGCCCGAGGCGCGCGCAATGGGCCAGCGTATCGGCCCCGTTGACGACCACCGGCGCCGGAAGCAGCATTTTTTTCAAGCCATCAGTGGTTTGAAATTCCAATGGCATGACAGCGCCGGTCGCGGTGGACTGGAAGCCAATCATCTGATGATTGCGCAGATCATCAAGGGTGTGTGGCGTGCCGTATTCCTTCAGATATGCCGGCGACGCACAGGTGATTTCCTCGAGATCTGCAAGTTTGCGTCCGATCATGTCGCTGTCAACGGGCGCGCCGACACGCAGGGCGCAATCGACACCTTCACGCAGCAGATCGGCCAATCGATCCCCCTCGCGGATCAGAATTTCAAGGCCGGGATTCGCGCTGAGAAACGTCGGCAGCGCCGGCAACAGGAAATGTCGGGCAAGGGTGCCGTGGACCTCGATTCGCAATTGGCCTTGAGGGGTCGATCCGGAAAACGCATTCTCGGCGTCTTCGACTTCGGACAGAATGGCCAGGCACCGCTGGTAGAAGGCTCTCCCATCCGATGTTGGCCGCACCACCCGCGTTGTCCTGTGCAACAGGGTGGCGCCCAACCGGTCCTCCAGTCCCCTGATGGCATCCGACAGGGTAGAGCGCGGCAGCCCGATATCCGCGGCCACCTTTGTGAAACTTCGTGCCTCCACAATCCGCGTGAAGACGTCCATTGCATCCAGACGGTCCATTTATTATCCGATTTTTTCGACAGGTGTTGGCGAATTGTACCAGATTATCCGGACAGTTATCCAGTCTATGTTTCTCCTGGCGCCGAGAGGGCGTCGGCTAGTGAGAACAGAACCATGAGTATTATCAGAAAGAAGACAGCCCTGGTCACGGGATCATCTGCAGGCATCGGTGCTGCGATAGCGGCGCGATTGGCGGCAGACGGCTTTCACGTGATCGTCAATTACGCCAACAACGATGCCGCCGCCGTGCAGGTTGTCCAGCAAATCGAAGCTGCAGGCGGTTCGGCCATTGCCGCCAAAGCGGATGTATCGGACGCCGCGGCCGTCAGGCGCATGTTCGACGCTGCCGATGCCGCATCCGGTGGCATTGATGTGCTTGTGAACAATGCGGGCATCATGAAACTCGCCGCCATCGCTGACAGTGACGAGGCGCTCTTTGACAGGCAGGTTGCCGTCAACCTGTGGGGGACAATCAACACAATGCGCGAAGCAGCAAAACGCATGCAGGACGGTGGCAAAATTGTGAATTTCTCGTCAAGTGTCGTGGGACTGAAACTTAAGAATTATGGTGTCTATGCCGGTATCAAGGCAGCCGTCGAGACAATCACGGCGATCCTGGCGAAAGAGTTGCGTGGCCGCTCGATCAACGTCAATGCAATCGCCCCCGGTCCGACGGCGACGCAGCTTTTCATCAAGGGGAAACCTCAAGAGGTCATCGACCGAATGTCAAAGATGGCGCCCATGGAACGTCTTGGCACGCCTGAAGACATCGCCAACGCCGTGGCATTTCTGGTCGGGCCGGATGCCGGATGGATCAACGGCCAAACGCTTCGCGCCAATGGTGGTCTTGTTTGACAACCACGGCGCTGAAGCACTTGACGATCATAGGTGTCTGTTTAAAGACGATCGGCTTTACCGGATGACAGCATTCTGGTGCTCAAACGGGCAATGCTTTCAATGCCGACAACAGCGCGATAGGCGGTGCGGGAGATCATCATGGAAAGCGAGGCCGACTGGTTTGGGAACTGCATGTTCATTGGATTTTCTCCCTGTTGGGTGTTGAAATCAGATTGAGGCTGGCAAGTAGCTTGATTGGACAGCACGGACAAACTGTGTTTTCTATCCTGACAATTTAGAAATTCTTACTCATAGACCATTGGATATTCTCTATGCGCCGTTTACCACCGTTAAAGTCGCTTCAGGCCTTTGAGGCGGCCGCCAGATGGTTGAGTTTTTCTAGGGCTGCGGAGGAACTCTATGTGACGCCGGCTGCCATCAGCCAGCAAATCAAGCAGTTGGAGAGCTATCTGGGCATCAGCCTGTTTCATCGCATGACACGTGCGGTTCAGCTGACCGAGGAGGCCAAGATCGTGCTGCCCCTGTTGACCGAGGGTTTTGACAAGCTGGCGGAAGCGGTGGAGCGCCTGGCGCGCGAGGAGGAGGCCGGCCTGATGACGGTGAGCAGTGCGCCGACCTTCGCGATCAAATGGCTGGTGCATCACCTGACGGATTTTTCCAACAAATATCCCGATATTGACGTGCGCCTCGACGCCGCCCTGGAGACCCGCGATTTTCAGCGCGATGGCATCGATGTGAGCATACGGCTTGGCATGGGGGATTATCCGGGGATGCATGTGGCGCGGATCTTTGGCGAAGAGGTCAGCCCGGTGTGCAGTCCGAAGCTGATGAACGGCGCAAATCCCCTGCGCTCCTTCGAACAATTGAAAAACCATCGCCTGCTGCATGTCGAGTGGGGCAATCTGACCTTGCAATCCCCCGATTGGCGCATGTGGGCCAAGGCGGCGGGCATTGAGGATATTGACGTCAACCGTGGCCCAAGGTTCACCGTTGAAAGCATGGCCATTGAAGCGGCGATCAACGGGGATGGCGTCGCCCTGGTCAGCCACTCCGCCGTGGTTGGGGATTTGAGAGCCGGCCGGCTGGTCAGGCCGTTTGAACTCGCGGTGCAAAGCGACATCGCCTATTGGCTGGTCTGCCCGCACAGCCATCTGCGCCGCGCCAAGGTCCGGGTTTTTTGCGAATGGCTGCTGGCTGAAGCCGCGCCTGAAGCAGAGCCCGGCGCAATACCATCACCAGCGCCAACACAATAATAAAGACAGCAGCCCGGACACCCGTGCATTTCGAAACACCCAGGTGATGCGGCTTATGCCTTCACGCGGTCGATTGATCAATATGGGCGAAGACCTCCTTGGCTGCAAAGAGCCCGTTGAGGGCCGCCGGGAAGCCGGCGTAGACGGCCATCTGCATGAGGATTTCGGTGATCTCGTCGCGAGACAGTCCGACATTCAGTGCCGCTTCTATATGCACCTTGAGTTGCGGCGTGGCTGTGCCCATGGCTGCAAGCGCTGCGACGGTGGCAATCTCGCGGTCGCGCAGCGACAGGCCGGGGCGCGAATAGATATCTCCGAACGGAAATTCGAAGAGGTAGTCTGCAAATTCAGGCGCAATATCGGCGAGCGCGTCAATGACGTTCTGGCCGGCCTTGCCGTCGATTCTATCGAGCGCCCGCCGCCCGCGTTCCAGTCGTGTTTCGTCCGTCTTGGGAAAATTCTGTGTCATCAATTGGTATCCTCTGTTCTGCATCAGCATAGCCGCTGATCTTGTCATCGAGGATGAGAAGACAGGTCTCCAGTTCAGCCACATGTGCGCGGACCTTTTCGCGATGCGCTTCGAGCAGGGCGCGCCGTTGTGGTCCCGTATCAGCGCCCCTGGCCCGCAGGTCCGCATAGGCGCGCATTTCGCGGATCGGCATGCCGGTGGTTTTCAGGCGGCTGAGGAATTCGATCCAGATCAGGATCGAAGCATCGTAGTCCCGTTGGCCGGAGCCATCCCGATCAGCACGGGGCAGCAGCCCGATCCGCTCATAGTAGCGGATCGTATGGACCGATAATCCGGTGCGTTTTGCCAGCGTGCCGATTTTCATGGATCTTGTCTTTCATCTCGATACAGGGAAGATACGGGTTAGAGTGCACTCTAGGTCAATAGGCATTTATGGAAAACTTTGGCTTGGGCCTGCTGTCACACATGATCCCCAAAAAGGCTCTCAGCCGCGCGCGGGCAAGCGCTGCAAATGCGGTCATTGCGCCATTCGATAATTTCAGGTCAGCGCATGCCGCTCAGCCGTGTATGGTGGCGCAAAGACTGCCTGCGAGAACTCACCCAAGGACCTTTTCATGCGCGTGCCAACAAATCTGTTCGAGCCGCTGACGCTGCCCTGTGGCGCCATCCTGAAGAACAGGATTGCAAAATCGGCCATGTCGGATTCCCTGGGAGACGGGACCGGCCATCCGACGCAGGAACAGATGAGACTCTATCAGCGTTGGGCTGAAGGCGGGGTGGCCGTATCCATTATCGGCGAAGTGCAGGGCACCGGCGCTTATGCCGAAAAGCCGGGCAATCTGGTGCTGAACGAGGGCTCCGACCTGGAACGCTTCAGGGCGCTTGCCAGACAGGGCGGCCAGAATGACACCCAGCTGTGGCTGCAGCTGGGTCATGCCGGTGCGCTCGCCTATGCGCCGACAAGCGCCCCCAAAGGCCCCAGTGCACTGGATTTGCCCGGTCTTGGTTGCGCGGGTTTGAGCTTGGCGGAGATTGCGCAATTGCCGTCGGAATTTGCCAGGACGGCCTCTTTGGCACAGCAGGCCGGTTTCGGCGGCGTGCAAATTCACGCGGCGCATGGATTTCTGCTCAGCCAGTTCCTGTCGCCGCTGTTCAACAGGCGCAGCGACGCCTACGGCGGCTCGATCACCAACCGCATGCGGCTTTTGCTGGAGACCATTGAGGCCGTGCGCGCGGCTGTCGGACCGAAATTCCCGATTGCCGTGAAACTGAATTCATCCGATCAGCTGGAGGGCGGTTTCTCGGAGGAGGATGCGCTCAAGGTCGTTGCGGCACTTGAGCAGACGTCCATCGATCTGATCGACATCAGCGGCGGCACCTACTTCCCAGGCGCCAGATCGGCTTCCGACAGAGCCGGCGGCGGCCCCTATTTTCTCGATTTCGCCAAGCGTTGCCGCGCGGTGACCTCAAAACCCCTGATGCTGACCGGTGGCTTCAAGACGCGCGTGCAGGCAGAGGATGCCGTGATCAGTGGCGCGGTCGATGTCGTCGGTCTCGCCCGTGCGCTTGTTCTCGAGCCGTCACTTCCCGATCTGTGGAAATCGGACCGGAAGCCGCAGCCCAAGTTTCCCCGCTTTGCCGATGCCCAGGAAAGCGGCATAACGGCCTGGTACACCATGCGCCTGACCCGCATCGGCGCCGACGCGGAAACCGAACGGGTCGAAGATCTTCCGCAGGCCGTCCGAGACTATGAAGCGCGCGACAAGGCACGCACCGAAATATGGTTGCGTCACTTCAGTGATGCCGTCGCGCGCTGAACCCAAAGCGCTCTACCTGCCGGCAATGCTGTATTCAAACCCGATTATTCTTCAGCAGGAAGGCCGCGGTTTCCAACAGGCTGGTTGAAACCGGCCGGAACGCGATCCCGAACTGCGCCTGCGCCTTTGCGCTGCTGACCTCAGCGCGCTGACCCAGCGCGGGAATGATCCCCCGGATGGCCGGATCAAAGAGCGCCTGAAAGCGCATCAGCAGATTGGGCGCGATGCGCGTCGGGATTTTTCTGTCGGGATATTGCGCCTTGAGGATCGCCGAAAAGTCAGATAATTCCAGATAGCCGCCACTGCAGGCGAAGCGCTGCCCTGCGCTCTCCGGGCGCTCAAGAGCCGCGATGTGCGCTGCTGCAACGTCGCGCACATCGACGCTGGCAAATCCCATGTTCGGCAACATGGGGTCTTTGCCGGACAATGCCCGCTCAACGACTTGCAGTGAGGATCCATACCGTTGGCCGATGGGTGGTCCCAGAACCAGGCCGGGATTGATGGTCGTCAATGCAATGTCCGGGGCATCTGTTGAGACAAAATCCCAGGCGGCGCGCTCGGCCAGCGTCTTGGATTTTGGATAGGCCGCGGATGTTTCCAGGTTGGCCCAATCCGTTTCGTCAAATGGCGCACCGCCGGGTTTCTGGGGATAGCTGACAATGGCAGCTGCAGATGACGTCAGTATCACCCGATGGACGTTGGCATTCTTTGCGGCCTTCAGCGCGCGGATCGTTCCATCGACTGCCGGTCGGATGAGTGTCTCTTCGTCTTTGGGAGCGGCCAGCGGAAACGGCGATGCGGTATGCATCAAGGCATCAACGCCTTTTAATGCTGCGTCCCAACCAGCATCAGAGCCCAGATCCAGCACCACGCATGACAGGCCAGCCGTGACCGTTTCCGCGGTGAGACCTGCAGCGATCAAATCAGACCGCAATGTTGCCTCGCTGTCCAGTGAGCGAACAGAACCACGCACTGCAAATCCCTTTTGCAGCAGCTGAAAAATGAGGTGTTTGGCGATATAGCCGGTCGCACCGGTCACCAAAATCATTTGGGTCATGGAAATCCTTGGTCAGTTGTTTCCAGTGAAAGACAAATTGCTGTCAATCAGTCTGCAGAGTGATCGTGTCACAGGTCAGGTATAAATACACCCCTGGAAAAAACGGCAGGGCCTGTCAAAAAGGCGACGTCCTTTGCCATTCCAGAACACCACGTCCTTTCTGGCCCTGAAACAACGGGTGCAATGTTTCGGCGGTCGTGATCGCAAGCCTGTCGCCAGCGATCGAAAATGTCCGCACCTGTTCAGTCCCCACCCACACTGGATACCATGAGACCGCGATGTCGGTGATGCACTGATTATCACCTTCAATTCGGACTGGACTGCTATAGGCCATCATGCAGGGACGATGATCGTATCAGTAAAGTGTATCATTCGTACTTGCGGTCTAAGATTTTGAATATCAACGATTTTTATTAAGTTCTTGTGTTTATTGGATTTTATTGTTATCCACAGCAGCAAGATGCTACAATTGGGACCGCGCCTTGATACGCGAGGCCGCATCGAGTGCGATCATGAGCAAGAGCTACACACTATACATCAAAGCCTACACGCCCGAGACCATTCCAATGGCGCGGCTGGCTCAATATATGCAAAATCTTGCTGCCTTGCTCGGGCACGAAACCGCCGTGCATTTCCAAACGCTCAAACCAGGCAGCACGCAGCTCGTCACACGGATTGATCATGAAGACGTACCGAAGGTTGCGCGCCATCTTGCGCAGGTCAGTCGAGGCGAGAGCAGCCCGGAAGCTAGCAAAGCGCAAGCCGAGATCGACCGCTTGCTCGCCGAGGATAACGCTAGCGGTTTTGTTTACGAGGACGAAGACCAAAGCGCTGAGGTCATAGTGTTTCCGGGTGTAACAAGACCACGCCCGATGACCTGCGGCCCGTTCAATCAAGAAGGCTCGCTTGACGGCATTCTTATAAGTGTCAGCGGTGCAGATCAAACGGTGCATCTTCAGTTGCAAAACGGGGATATAAAATACACTGGTATCGACACCAACCGTGAAACAGCCCGCCGTCTTGCCAAGCATATGTACGAGCCCGTTCGTGTTTTCGGTACTGGTCGGTGGTTGCGTGATCAGGAAGGAAACTGGATTCTCAAGAAGTTCCGCGTTGACAGCTACAGCATTCTTGCAGCCAATGATCTTAAAGATGCAATCGACCAAATGCGCGATATCGAGGGCAGTGATTGGAAAGAAATGGATGATCCCATTAAAGCCTTGAAAGCTCTGCGTGAGAAGGCCAGCGGTTTGCACTAATGGTTGTTTTGGATAGTTCAATCCTGCTGCTTGTCCTTGATCCCAACGCCAAAGCGCCCCTCGATTCTGCGACAGGTGAGCCTTTGGAAAAGGCCGCCGAGCGGATCGAGTATCTGATCGAAAACCTCACCGTTGACAAAGAGAGAATCCTAATACCAACACCGGTTTTGAGCGAAGTCTTGGTTTATGCTGGCGATGCCTTGCAGCAGTATCTTGAGATACTTAATGGACAATCGGCCTTCCGGATAGCAGCCTTTGACCAGAAGGCAGCCATTGAAGCTGCTCTCGCCATGAGAGATGCGATTGAGCGTGGGGGGCATCGTATTGATTCGGCCAATCCCGATGCCACCAAAACCAAAATCAAGTTCGATCGGCAGATTGTTGCTATCGCCAAGGCGGAAGGCGCACATACTGTCTATTCTGACGATGACGATGTGCACAATTATGCAACACGAGCCGGTTTGCAGGCCTATCGCACGACCGAACTTAATCTACCGCCTGAAGACCCTCAGCAGTCTTTGCATTTCGCACCCGACGATTAGACCGATTGCAGTCTTTTGATTAGCGGCTCATCGTCTGCGACGGCTCAAATTCTGCGGCATTTGCCTAGCGCAATGAAAGCCCTGTGGCCGATCAACCCATTCATCCAATTTGCTGCGGCCCATGCTCTAAGGGCTGCCTAGGGCTCTGCCAACTGCTGTGGCTTGCAACCCTATATTTTTGCGTATTTAAAACTCAATTCAGCAACTGGCTCGCCACGACATCAATTGCTGAGGCATCGGGGTCCTTGGAGCGCGCGGTGGTCACGACCAGGGCTTCGCCTTCGCGGGGGACGACGCCGGTCAGGGCTTCGACGATTTCGGGGTGGGTGATCATCACCTGGTTTCCGGGGCCGCGGAATTGGCGGATAAGCTGTGTGAGGGTTTCCATATGGGCGGCCAGAACTGCCGGGTCGTCATCGACAAGGTCGAGGGCTTCCAGCGGTTCGGCCTCGACATTGGGGAACGTGTTGCTTGCCGTTTCCAGCGTGCGGCACCAGCGGCTTGCATAGACCCTCGAAATGGAGATGGAGCGGGCGGCAAAGCGCACGCTGTAGCGCCGCGCCAGTTGGCGGCCGCGATCCGACAGATTGCGCTGGGTGGTGCAGTCTTCCAGATCAAAATAGGGTGGATCGCCAACGCCCGGTGCGTTTGCGTGGGTCATCAGGATCGTGTAGCCGCCGGTCGCAAGACGGGCCCAGGTGGCTTCTGTGGCATTCGCCTGGAATGCACCATACAAATAGGGCATCAGGCAGAGCGCGGCGAGAACGAGCAATCTTTTCAACATTCAGCGGTTCCGGTTCCTTGGGTCTTGTGCATATGGTGCCATCAGGAGGAAGAGGCAAGCGCATGATGGCCAAACGCCTGAGGACTACACTCCAGACAACGAAAATCCGGGCGGGATCAGTTCGACGTTAGCATGGAACCTGGTCGAATGTTGCCCGCAATATGGTCACACCATGCCATCTGTTCCAATGTGCTTACAAGGGCCATCCGTGCGAGGCTGCAATGGTGCTGTGAGCGAGCGGTTCTTCGCTGACCAGCGGAACGATCTTGCGGATGGCAAGCCCCGGAATTTCTTGATCCTCATGGCTGAAACAGACGGCTGTCAGGAACTCGTCGGCCAGCGCCAATTGCCAGAATTGCCAGCGCGATGCCCGGTCGCCAAGGCTGTCCTCCACGGTCAGATCAATCTCACCCTTGCCCGACAGACCAAAACTGAACTGATCCAGCGGGATCGACAGACCCATGCCACGGGCCTTGATGTAGGATTCCTTCAAGGTCCAATAGGCAAAGAAGCGGTCCTGTTGCTGCGATGCCGGCAGATTGTTGAGCGCGGCGCATTCGGCCGGAGAGAAATAGCGGTTGGCAATGCCAATGGTTGCGGCGTGGCGCCTGGCGCTTTCGACATCAATGCCCAGGGTGCGCTGATCCGTGACGCCGAGCAGCACCAGATCATGCGTGTGGGTGATGTTGAAGGTCAGCGTCGGCGCAAGCATGTCGCTGTTGCTCAGGTGTGGGCGGCCGTATTGGTTCCTGGCAAAGGTCAGGTCCCTTGCCCCGATCGACAGATAGCGTGACAGGACGGTGCGGGTCAGCGCCCTTGTGATCAGAAACCGGTGCCGGTCAACCGCGCGCACCAGGCGCTGCATTCTTTGGGTTTCATCTGGCGGCAGCAGGTCACGGTAGTGTTGCAGCAGGGCCGGGTCGGCAATGTCAGCGGGGAAGGCGGCCCATAGATCAATCCTGCCTGAAGCGGCTGTCAGTGCGGATAGCGATCTGTTCGGTTGGGCTTTGTGCATATGTGCCAATCAGGAACCTGCGCCGGGCCTCAGTAAAGCCAGCGTACCAGCGCCAGCGTAATGAAGGGGAAGAACGCCAGAATGATGACCCGGATGATATCGGTGGCAACAAAGGGCAGCACGCCGCGATAGGTCTGGGACAGTGGAATGTCTTTCGCCATGGAATTGATGACAAACAGATTCATACCCACCGGCGGCGTAATCAGGCCCACTTCAACGACGATCAGCACAAGGATGCCGAACCACAGGGCGAATTCCTCTGTCGACAGGCCGAAATCAAGACCGATGACAATCGGAAAGAAGATCGGCACGGTCAAAAGGATCATCGAGAGTGAATCCATGACGCAACCGAAAATCAGGTAAAGCAGCAGGATGATGCTGAGCACCAGCCAGGGTGAGAAGCCCTGTTCGGTGACAAAGATCGCGGCTTCCTGCGGCAATTGCGACAGGGCAAGGAAACCATTGTAGATGGCGGCGCCCAGAATGATCATGAAGATCATGCCGGTGGAACTGGCCGTTTCCATAATCGATGACTTGAGTGTTGCAAAGGTCAGCCCACGGTTGAACAGGGCAATCACCCCGGTGCCGGCCGCGCCGACGGCCGCAGCCTCTGTCGGTGTGAAAATGCCCCAATAGATACCGCCGACAACCACGATGAAAACAACGAGCACGGGCCATACGGCCAGCAGTGCCTGAAAACGCTCACGATAGGGCGCAGGCGCGCGGGTGCCGGCCGATTCCGGCTTGATGCGCACATAGATCGAGATCGCCAGCATGTAGCCGACGGCGGCCAGAATGCCGGGGATGATGGCGGCGACAAAGAGTTTGGCAATATTCTGTTCGGTGAGGATGGCGTAGATGACCAGCACGACGGAAGGCGGAATGAGAATGCCGAGCGTGCCGCCGGCAGCCAAGGCGCCGGTCGCCAGCGGTCCGGAATAGCCATAGCGCTTGAGTTCCGGCAGGGCCACCTGGCCCATGGTGGCGGCAGTGGCCAGCGATGAGCCGCAGATGGCGCCAAAGCCGGCGCAGGCACCGACAGCCGCCATGGCGACACCGCCACGGTGATGGCCGAGCCAGGTTTCGGCTGCCTTGAACAGGGCTGTCGACATGCCGCCAAGCCGGGCAAATTGCCCCATCAGCAAGAACAGCGGCACGATGGACAGGGAATAATTGGAGAAGGTTCCATAGGTCTGGTTCTTGAACTGGCCAAGAATCATCAGGAAGGAATCATTGATCAGGTAACTGCCCAGAACACCGGCGGTCAGCATGGCAACACCAATGGGAATGCGCAGGAAAATCAGGATGAGCAGCAGGGGGAATGACCAGATTCCGATTTCCAGATTTGTCACGACATTTCCCCATGCACGGTCATTGTTGACCCGGTCCTGAATTCAACGAGGCTGCGCCACAGGCACCAAAGCGCAATGATGACGAAGACGACGGCGCCGACAAGGCTGGCCGCATAGGCCCACCAGAGCGGAAATTGCAGAATGAAGGTTGTTTCGCCATAGCTGTGCTTGTCGATGGTTCCCAGCCAGTGGCGCCAGCAGATCAGTATGGCAAAGGCCAGCATAAGGGCGTTTGCGACGATTTCGATCAGCCGGTTTGCCCTATCGCTGAAATGCATGGTGAGAATTTCAACGACCGCATGACTGCGGTTGAGATGGCACCAGGGCAGAAAGGCGAAGACCGCAAAGGCCGTGCCGGCTTCCATCAGTTCGAAGTCACCGGGGATGGGGCCGAGGCCTGCAAAGACAAAGGCGCGGCCTGTCACGGAGATCACCGTCACGATGATGAGTGCTGTCAGCACCAATCCGCCGGCAAGCGCCATGATGCGTGCCAGAGAATAGATGGATTTTTCCAGACGCGCCGTCATTCAGTTCCCCCGAGGGTCCGTAATCGGACTTCTTTTGGAATCAGTCTTGTCAAACATGATCCTGTCGTCTTCTCCCACGGGCTGTCCGCGCCTTCAGTCAGCATATGGGGTCCTGCGGACAGTGCCTAGAGGAACGGCGCATATAAATGCACCAATCGTCTATGACGGGCAATAGGAATGGGCAGGTCATGGGTGTTTGTCAAAGCAAATACGGCAGGGAATTGTTATCCCCTGCCGTGTTGTCGGTGCTACTTGGTGTGTTTTGCGATCAGCGCCTGGGCGCGTTCGTAAAGGTCACTGCCGTCAATGCCCTTGGCATCCATTTCGGCAATCCAGTTGTCGATGACCGGCTGGGAGGCTTCCTTCCAGCGGGCGACTTCCGCCTCATCAAGGACGACGATCTTGTTGCCGCGGTCTGCAGCGATCTTGCGGCCGGGAGCGTCATATTCCTGCATGGTCTTGCCGGCAAAGGCTGAAAATTCCAGTCCGGAATTGTCATCAATGACCTTCTTGAGATCATCAGGCAGGCTATCAAATTTGGCCTTGTTCATGGCCAGCACAAAAACCGCCGTATAGAGCGCCCGGTCACCGGAAAATTCCGTATGGGTGTCAACAAGCTCGGCAACCTTCAGAGCCGATGTCACTTCCCATGGAATCACCGTGCCATCAATCACGCCTTTCGACAGGGCTTCGGGAATGGCAGGCACGGGCAGGCCGACGGGAGTGGCACCCATTTCGGAGAGCAGGCTGTTGATTACGCGGGTCGGTCCACGCAGCTTCTTGCCCTGCATGTCTTCCAGCTTGGTGATGCCGTCACCCTTGACGTGGAATTGGCCGGGGCCATGCATCCAGGCGCCAAGAATTTTCAGATCCTTGAAGTCATTGTCTTTCATGTCCGTTTCGAACAATTCCCAATAGGCGCGTGAACCGGCCTCGGCATTGGTCATCATGAAGGGAAGCTCAAAGACTTCGGTGCGCGGAAAACGACCGGGCGAATAGCCTGGAAGTGTCCAGACGATATCGACGACACCATCGCGGGCCTGGTCGATCAGCTGCGGCGGCGTGCCACCGAGCGACATGGCGCCAAACAGGTCCACCTTGATGCGGCCGCCGGAATCCTTTTCGACCTTCTCGGCCCAGGGCTTGAGAATAAAGGCGGGAACATTGGCCTGTGGCGGCAGGAACTGGTGCAGTCGCAGGGTTACTTCCTGCGCCAGCGATTGCGCTGTGCCGGCGCCCAGTCCGGCTGCAAGGCAGGCCGCAGCCGCCAGTGATTTCAACAATGTGCGTTTCTTCATGATATCTCTCCCTGAGATCCCGCAGGATCTGTACACAAATGGCAATTCCGGTATCCGGCCGGTGAATATCCCTACCGAAGGCCCTTGCCGCAATCAAGACGTGATTTTTGTAACTGTCCAGCCCGGACAGTCTATTGGGCAAGGGTGCCTGTTTTTCAGTACAGGGGCAGTTCGTGGGTGTCTTTGAGGGTTTCAAGAACGATCGCCGATTTGACGTGGCGCACGGATTCATGCGGCAGCAGGATGTCGTTGACGAAGCCCGAAAGGGCCTTCAGGTCAGCGGTGACCACCTTGAGCATATAGTCCATTTCCCCCGTCAATGTGTGGGCTTCAAGCACTTCGGGCAACCGGCGGATCAACTCGGCAAACCGCCGGGCATTATCGCGATTGTGGGTGTCGAGGGTCACCGTGATGATGTTGACGATGCCAAGACCCAGAAGGGTCGGGTCCAATCGGGCGAAGTAACCGCGAATATAGCCCTCCTCCTCAAGGCGAATGCGACGGCGGGAACATTGCGACGGCGACAGATTGACGCGTTCCGACAGATCGCCATTGGTCAGCCGTGCATCCTGTTGCAATTGCTGGAGCAATTTGCGGTCAAATTGATCGATCATCATTCTGTGCATCCTTGATAATGATTATGCGTGAAATGTGCGAAACATTAACATTATGAGCGAAATATGCAAAGAAAATGCGTTGATATTGCGCGATAATGCCTCAACGAAACAATGGTTCAGGAGAATTGCAATGGGTCCGTTTCCACATGAGGCACCGCCAGCCGTCATCAATGATGAAAATCCGGCAGGCACCGACGGGTTTGAATTTGTCGAATTTGCCCATCCTGAGCCCGAAAAGCTGGAAGCGCTGTTTACCAGAATGAGCTATCAGCCCGTTGCCCGGCACAAATCCAAGAACATCACCGTATGGCGGCAGGGCGACATCAACTATATCGTCAATGCCGAAAAGGGCTCTTTCGCCGATCGGTTCATCGACCTGCATGGCCCCTGCGCGCCGTCCATGGCCTGGCGGGTGGTGGATGCCAAACACACATTCGATCACGCTGTCGCCAGGGGTGCAACGCCCTATGAAGGCGATGACAAGACCATTGATGCGCCTGCCATTGTCGGCATCGGCGGCTCATTGTTGTATTTCATTGATACCTATGGGGAAAAGGGCTCGGCCTATGACGCCGAATTCGACTGGCTGGCAGAACGCGATCCGCGCCCGGCCGGCGTGGGCTTCTACTATCTCGACCACCTGACGCATAATGTCATTCGCGGCAATATGGACAAATGGTGGGCCTTTTACCGCGAGCTCTTCGGCTTCAAGCAGATTCATTTCTTCGACATTGAAGGCAAGATGACCGGGCTTGTTTCCCGGGCGATCACGTCGCCCTGCGGCAAGATCCGCATTCCGCTGAATGAATCGACTGACGACAAGAGCCAGATCGAGGAATACCTGCGCAAATACAAGGGTGAGGGCATTCAGCATATCGCCGTCGGCACAGATGATATCTATACGGCGACCGACACGCTTGCGGCCAATGATCTGAAATTCATGCCCGGCCCACCAAAGACCTATTACGAGAAATCGCATGAGCGGGTGATCGGCCATGACGAACCGATTGATCGGATGGAAAAACACGGCATTCTGATTGACGGCGAAGGTGTCGTGAATGGCGGCATGACCAAGATCCTGCTGCAGATCTTTTCCAAGACAGTGATCGGGCCGATCTTTTTCGAATTCATCCAGCGCAAGGGTGACGAGGGCTTCGGCGAGGGCAATTTCCGCGCCTTGTTCGAATCCATCGAGGAAGACCAGATCCGCCGCGGTGTTCTGGACGTCGACGCCGCCGAATAGCGGGGTAAAGAACCCGAACAATCACACCGGCGGAAACCTATTTCGCCGGTGGTGGTCCGATCTGGTCAGGATGGGCGGCTGCGAAGGCCTCGATCCCGGCGCAATGGTCGCAAATTGCATTGAGCAGCGGCAGGTCGGACAATTCCGCACCCCAGCGTTTGGCATTATAGACCTGCGGCACCAGGCAGACGTCAGCCATGGTGGGTGTATCGCCGTGGCAAAACAGGCCGCTCTTGCCGTCGCCGAGCAGCGCTTCGAAGGCGACCAGTCCCTTCCGGATATAGGTTTGCATCCAGTCCGAGCGGACCGCATCACCGCCGCCGGTGCGCTGCATGACATCACTGATGACCGACAGATTGCAGACCGGATGGATCTCCATGGCAATGGCATAGGAGAGCGTGCGCACCCGCGCGCGACCGAGGGGATCGGCGGCAAGCAGTCCGGCGCCCGGACGCGTCTCGTCAAGATATTCGATAATCGCCAGCGATTGCGTCAGCATCTGTCCGTCAATGGCCAGCGCCGGAACAAGGCCCTGCGGGTTGCGCGCCCTGTGCTCTTCTGCAATGTGCGCCTTTGCCAGCAGATCGATGGCGACCGCATCATAGGCAATGCCCAGAAGGTTGAGGGCAATGCGCACGCGGTAGCTGGCCGATGAGCGCCAATAATCATAAAGAACCGGTTTTTCCATCTGTTCTGCCTCTCATCGTTTTAAATGGACAACCGCCCGGGAGCCGGCTGAGGCCGGGCCGGGCGGCTTTGTTTATTGCCATGCAATTTATGGATTGGCCAGTTCCTTGGCATGCAACCAGTCGGCATGGCGCGGCGCTTTCTTGGTCCTCGACCATTCCTCCAGCATATCCCATTTCACACTGTCCAGCCGTTTGAGCATGGCGTCTTCATCGGGATCAGGGCAGGCCAGCTCGACCCGGTGGCCGTTCGGATCGAAGAAGTAGATGGAGTGAAAGAGAGAATGGTCGGTAACCCCCAGAACATCCACGCCATTTTTCTCCAGATGTTCCTTGAATTCCAACAGCGTTGCCCGATCCTTGACCTTCAAGGCAATGTGCTGCACCCAGACCGGCGTATTGGGATCGCGTCCCATTTCCGGCTTGGTCGGCAATTCAAAGAAGGCCAGAACATTGCCATGACCGGCATCCAGAAACAGATGCATATAGGGATCGGGTTCATGGGTTGAAGGGACATGGTCCTCGGCGATGGCCAGGAGGAAATCCATGTTGAGCATTTTGGTGTACCACTCCACGGTTTCCTTGGCGTCCCGGCAACGATAGGCGACGTGATGTATCTGTTCCACTTTCATGGGGGATCATCCTTCATAAGTGCAGCCACCACCAGGGCGGGGCCACTTTGATGTCTATCCCGCCTGGTTCTGCTCCAGTTTTGCCGCCTGCAGCGCCTCGGACAGAATGTCCTGATCGCCGACATGATTGGCAAGAAGCAGTATGAGACGGGCGTTGAAAGCATCGCTTTGCGCTTTGCTCAGTCCCTCATGTGCAGCCAGCAGATCCGCATAAAAATCATCCGGCTTGCTTATATTGTTTTTGGTATTCAGTTTTGTCATCAGATGTCCTCAACAGGCAGGCCAATAGCGCGCCTGACGGCCGTGGCGACGGCCTTTTTGTCGAAACCGGTCCAGCGCGCAGCAATGCGCTGATCGGGGCGAACCAGGTAGACGGCCTGCTCAGCCGTGCCCAGATAGCGCTCTCGGATGAAGCCATCAGGGTCGCTTGCTGCTGTGTCGAGCGACACTGTGCTGACAGCAATGCCATCCACTTCCATGGTGGCTGGAACCGTCATGTTGATCGCCAGCAACTGGAAGCCATGGCCGAGGATATCCATCAGCCAGCCATCGGCGACAGGTGCATCGGTTGCCGGTGCGCCGGGCCTCGTGCGGGTCGGCAACAGCGGGTGGTCATCGCTGTTTAGCGGCGAGCCGTCAAAGATGCAGGGAACCGACAGCCGGCCGGAGTTGACCAGAGGACGGGCAAATTCGAATTGTTCCGACAGATCCAGGACAGCGTTGCGAAAGTTGCGGCTGACATCGGATTTCGGCGTGATGAAATCCGTCGAGCGCGAGGAGTTCAGGATGTTCTCCTCTGCGGCCATGACGCATTCATGGTCATAGCTGTCCAGCAGGCTTTCCGGCGCCTTGCCCTCGATCACCAGTTTCAGCTTCCAGACCAGATTGTCCGTGTCCTGGACGCCGGAATTGGCGCCCCTGGCTCCGAAGGGCGAGACCTGATGGGCCGAATCGCCGGCAAAAAGCACGCGGTTGTGACGGAATTTTTCCATGCGCCGACACTGGAACGTATAGATGGAGACCCATTCCAGTTCGAATTTGGCATCCTCGCCCAGCATCGCCTTGAGGCGCGGGATGACATTCTCGTGCTTCTTTTCCTCATCCTTGTCGATGTCATGACCGAGCTGCAGATCAATGCGCCAGACATTGTCCGGCTGCTTGTGGAGAAGGGCGGACTGGTTGCGGTTGAAAGGCGGGTCAAACCAGAACCAGCGTTCGGTCGGAAACCCGGCTTCCATGATCACATCGGCGATGAGAAAATTGTCTTCGAACACCCGGCCGACAAAATCCAGCCCCATGGCGCGCCGCACGGGCGAAGTTGCGCCATCACAGGCAATCAGCCAGTCGCATGCCACCTTGTAGGGACCATCCGGCGTATCGATGGACAAAAGGACCGATTTTTCACCCTGTTCCACATGGGTGACACGATTGTTTCCGCGAATTTCGATGGGCTTGCCCTGAGCCTGCAAGGCCAGCACGCGCTGCACCAGATATTCCTCGAAATGATATTGCTGCAGGTTGATGAAGGCCGGGCGCTTGTGGCCCTTTTCCGGTAGCAGATCAAAGGCATAGATGTTCCGGTCGCCAAAAAACACCTTGCCGAGATTCCACAGGACACCCTTGTCGACGAATTCGTCGCCGCATCCAAGACGGTCGAGAATCTCCAGCGGCCGTTTGGCGTAGCAGATGGCGCGTGAGCCCCAGCTGACCTTGTCGTTTTCATCGACGACAATGACCGGGACATCGTTCTGGGCCAGATCAATCGCCGCCGCCAGCCCGACAGGGCCGGCACCGATGACGATCACCGGGTGACGGGCAGGCGTGGCTGCCTCCTGATCCGGTGACCGGTGATAGGGATAGAGCGGCGTTTCGAAAACCTTGTTCAAAAACAGGCCTCCCGTCTGGTGTTGCGTTGGTCAGCCCTGCAGGGAGCCCCACATCTGCTTGTCGCGCTCGGCTGTCCAGATGCGTGGCGTGTCCATGCCCAGGGCCTCGTCATAGGCGCGCGCCACATTGAAGGGCAGGCAATGTTCATAGATCGCATAGTCGGAGAACTTCGGGTCACAATCGGCCCGCACCGCGTCCCATGCCTCTTTCAATGTGCCGCCACGGGCCGCCACGGCTGCGGCCGGGCGGTAGGTGCTTTCGACAAAGTCACGGGTGTTTTCAATGGCCGCCGTGACCATCTCGTCACCGACCAGTGCATCGCCCCGGCCCGGCGCAATGGCGCGCGGTTTGAAGGCGCTGATGGCGTCAAGCGTCTTGCCCCAGTCGCCAAAATGGCCGTCGCCGCAATAGCAGGCCGAATGATATTCAACGATGTCACCGGTGAACATGACCTCTTCATCGGGCACCCAGGCGACAATGTCGCCAGCCGTATGGGCCCGTCCCAGATGCATCAGGTCGACCCGGCGTTTGCCCAGATAGACGCTCATCTTGTTGGTGAAAGTCATGGTCGGCCAGGTCAGACCAGGAATGCTCTCATGGCCCTGGAAAAGCCTCGGGAAACGCTCAAATTCCGAATCCCAGTCTTCCTTGCCACGCTCTGCCACCATGGCGCGGCAGGTTTGCGAGGCGATGATCTGCTCGGCATTATAGGCCGAAGCGCCCAGAACCCGAACCGCGTGATAATGCGACAGAACGACATATTTGATCGGCTTGTCGGTAACGGTGCGGATATTCTCCACCACCTTGGCGGCCAGGCGCGGGGTGGCCTGTGCATCGACAATCATGACGCAGTCATCACCGATGATCACGCCCGTATTGGGATCACCCTCAGCGGTGAATGCCCAAAGGTCACGACCGATCTCGGAGAAGGTGATCTTCTTTTCGGTCATGTCGGAGCGGGAGGCAAATTCCTTGGCCATAGTGTCAGGCTTCCTTCTTGTATTGCTGGACCGTCTGCTCGATGGCGCCGAAGATGGAGTGGCCGTCTTCGCCGAACATCTCGATGCGCACGGTATCGCCGAATTTCATGAATGGTGTTGTCGGCTTGCCGCTGTTGATCGTTTCGATCATGCGGATTTCCGCAATGCAGGAATAGCCCGCTCCGCCTTCGGAGACCGGTTTTCCAGGCGTGCCGTCAGCCAATTTGTTGGAGACCGTTCCCGACCCGATGATGGCGCCGGCTGAAAGCGGGCGTGTCTTGGCGGCATGGGCAATCAGCTGCGGGAAGTCGAAGGTCATGTCGATGCCGGCATTGGCGCGGCCGAAGGGTGCGCCATTGAAATCCACACGCAGCGGCAGATGGAGTTTGCCGCCGTCCCAGGCATCGCCCAATTCGTCGGGCGAAACGGTGACCGGTGAAAAGGCCGATGATGGTTTGGACTGGAAAAACCCGAAGCCCTTGCCAAGTTCAGCCGGGATCAGGCCACGCAGCGATACATCATTGACCAGCATGACAAGCCGGATGGCGGCGCGGGCCTCTTCCAGGCTGGCACCCATGGGAACGTCATCGACGATGACGGCGACTTCGCCTTCCATGTCGATGCCGAAGGCCTCGTCTTCGATGAGAATCGGATGGCGCGGTGCCAGAAAGGCATCAGAACCGCCCTGATACATCAGCGGATCGGTCCAGAAGCTGGGCGGCATTTCGGCGTTGCGCGCCTTGCGCACCAGTTCCACATGATTGACATAGGCGGAGCCGTCGGCCCACTGATAGGCCCGCGGCAATGGTGACAGGGCATGGTGCTCGTGAAACCGCTCGGTTGGCTGAGCGCCGGTTTCCAGAGCTTCAGCAGCCCTGATCAGGCGCGGCCCGGCATGTTCCCAATTGTCGAGTGCAGCCTGCAGGGTCGGTGCAATATGGTTGACGACCGTGCACTGAGTCAGGTCTTTGGAGACGACGGCAAGCTTGCCATCGCGCGAGCCGTCTTTGAGTGTTGCCAGTTTCATGTCAGTCCCAGTTCCCTTCAATTGTGCCGTCAAAGCGCTTTTTCAGGCCTTTCCAGCAATCGATATAGTCGTCCTGCAGCGTATCCAGTTCCAATGCATAGCCCGTCAGATGCTGCGGGAACCTTGTCTCGAACATGAAAGCAATGGTGTGGTCAAGCTTGACGGGCGCCAGTTCCACGGTTGAAGCCTTCATGAAGCCCATTGTATCAGGGCCATGCGGGAGCATCATATTATGCAGACTCATGCCGCCGGGAACAAACCCTTCTTCCTTGGCATCGTATTGACCATGTATGAGGCCCATGAATTCCGACATGATGTTGCGGTGATACCAGGGTGGCCGGAAGGTGTTTTCGGCAACCAGCCAGCGGGGCGGGAATATGACGAAATCGATATTGGCCGTTCCCGCCTCACCGCTGGGTGCGGTCAGAACGGTGAAAATTGATGGATCCGGGTGGTCAAACAGAACGGCGCCGACAGGCGAAAACGTATTGAGATCATATTTGAACGGCGCATAATTGCCGTGCCAGGCAATGACATCCAGCGGTGAGTGGCCGATCTCGGTCACATAGAAGTTGCCACACCATTTCACATGCACCCGGCAATCGGTCTCCTTGTCTTCCCAGGCGGCGACCGGCGTCTTGAAATCCCGCGGATTGGCAAGGCAATTGGCGCCGATCGGACCACGGTCGGGCAGGGTGAACTTGGCGCCGTAATTCTCACAGATATAGCCGCGTGCTTCGCCCTCCTGCGGCGTGACCTGGAAAATCATGCCGCGCGGAATGATGCAGATTTCTGCCGGCGCAACGGTCATTTTCCCCATTTCGGTGAAGACCTGCAGCGTGCCGGTTTGCGGGACGATCAGCAATTCGGCATCGGCGTTGAAAAAATAGTCGTCGACCATGGCCGTGTTGCAGACATAGATGTGGGTGGCCATGCCGACCTGGGTATGGACATCGCCGGCGGTGGTCATGGTGCGAATACCGTCGATGAAATTGGTCTTTTGTGTCGGCATGGGAACGGGATCCCAGCGCAACTGGCTGATGGGCATAGTCGGATCGCTGACATGCGGCGCTGTCTTCCACAGATCGCGCTTGTGGGTGGCAAATTTCCCCGTGTGGCGCACGCTGGGCCGGATGCGGTAAAGCCAGGAGCGTTCATTGGTGCCGCGCGGCGCTGTGAATGGTGAACCGGAAAGCTGCTCGGCATAGAGGCCGTAATTGCACTTTTGCGGACTGTTCTGCCCCTGTGGCAGTGCGTTGGGCAGTGATTCCGTTTCAAAATCATTGCCGAAACCCGGCATATAGGCGTCTGCCATGGTATCCCTCACTTCCATCTCATTCATAATCGTTGCATATGTAACAATCCAATTTGTAACTATCAAACGGAGTTGTTCTTGGAAGACGAAGAAAAGACGTTTTTGGCACTGGAGGCCTTCATTCCCTACAAGCTGAACCGGGCGGCGGAGCTGGTGAGCCGTCAGTTTGCGCGAATCTACAAGGACCGCGCAGGCCTGACCCGGCCGGAATGGCGCACCCTTGCAACGCTGGGACAATACGGAACTTTGACGGCGACAGCCATCGGGGCACATTCCTCCATGCACAAGACAAAGGTCAGCCGCGCCGTGCAATCACTGGAAGATCGAAAATGGCTGAAAAGATCAGTTGATGAACAGGATCGCCGTGTGGAGCGGCTGGCATTGACCCGCGAAGGCGCGCGCAATTACCGAGAGCTGGCGCAACTCGCCCATGCTTTTCAGCTCAAGCTCAGGGATGTCATGGGCGAAGCGGATTTCGACGCCCTCGACAGGGGGCTGGCTGCTGTCGAAGCCCGGTTGGGCAAGGACATCAGCATGTGATTGCACGGTGCCAAAGCGCCACAGTTGCGCCGCCGGACGTATCCGGCAACGCAATCGTCAAGGCATCCAGGTCCAGGTTGGGTCTTTGGACCCAATCACATGGACCCTATCACTTGGACCCAGTTGGTTGGATCTAGTAGTTTGAAGGGCACCTTGCGGTATAACGACGACCATATTTGTCATTGTAATAACACTGGTTGGAGCCTTCCGAGACGCGGCCGATGACAGCGCCGGCAACGCCGCCGACGGCTGCGCCGATCAATGCGCCTTCAACTGAGCCGGATGCAACTGCGCCGATGGCAGCACCTGTTCCCGCCCCGATGGCGGCGCCCTGTTGTGTCGGTGAGCAGCCTGCAAGTGCGGCCACGACAAGAGCAAGTGCCAGAATCTTTTTCATTTCAACCCTCCGTATGCTTTCCCACGGCAGGAAAGCTTCCATTAGAATATATAGTATCAAATCGCAGCACAACCAATCGATCATGTCGCGACAATGTGCAACAGCAAAGCGCCCGTTTCACCACAAGAGTAAAGCAAGCCTTTGTGAAGATTATTATCCCGCACAAGATGAATACAGGGTGAATGAATACTCCTGCGCGATTCAAACCCTCGATTTTATCTCAAACGCATCAGGCGCCAACAAGTTCCCGGGCCAGCATGCGGGCGGCGGCATCCGCCTCGTAAACAGCCTGAATATCGATGGCCGGAACGCCGGCCCCCAGCCTGTCCATGACCGTCTCGACAATATCGGCCATTTGCAGAAAGCCGATCTTTTCCTCGATAAAGGCTTCAAGGGCAATTTCCTTGGCGCCGTTGAGGATGGCACCAAGCAGGCCGCCTCTTTCCATCGCCTGACGGGCCAGGCGCAGGGGCGGAAACCGGGTTTCGTCGGGTTTTTCGAAATTCAGTTGGGCCAGGCGAGCAAAATCCAGCCGTTCGACCGGCAGGCACGGCCGTTGCGGATAGGCCAGGCAGTAGCCGATGGCCGTGCGCATGTCGGGGGTGCCGAGTTGTGCCAATACGGAACCGTCGTGGTATCCGACCATGGAGTGAATGACCGATTGCGGGTGAATGATGACTTCAATCTGTTGCGGGCGCAGATCAAACAGATGCATGGCCTCGATCATTTCCAGCGCCTTGTTGAACATGGATGCGCTGTCGATGGATATTTTCAGGCCCATGGACCAATTGGGATGGTCGGCTGCCATGGCAGGTGTGACGCGCGCCATTTCATCAGAACTGAAAGACCTGAAGGGGCCACCCGAAGCGGTCAGAATGATGCGTTCCACGCTGTCACGCTGGTGCCGGTCAAAAACCTGATGGATGGCATTGTGTTCGCTGTCGACCGGCAACAGACGCCCGCCGGCCTTTTCGATCTCGCTTTGGAAGAGTGCCCCGGCCGAAACCAGGCATTCCTTGTTGGCAAGGGCTATGTCCGCGCCCTTTCTGGCGGCCGCCAGTGTGGGCGCGAGCCCTGCCATGCCGACAATGCCGGCCATGACCCACTCGGTGTCGCGTCCGGCGGCTTCAATCAGGGCGGCCTCGCCGGCGGCGACTTCTATGCCGGTTCCCGACAGGGCATCTTTGAGTTGGGTGTAGCGCGCTTCGTCGGCCGTGATGGCGATTTCAGCACCGCATTGCCTGGCTTGCTGCGCCAGCAAATCAATATTGCTCCTGCCGCTGACAGCGCAGACCTGAAAGGCGTCGCGGCCACCCAGATGCGCCATCACATCCAGCGTGTTGCATCCGATGGAGCCGGTGGAACCAAAAATGCTGATACGGCGCTGGCCCCCGTGAGAGTTTGCGTGAGCGCCCGTGTGAGCGCCGGGGTGTTCTGTGTTATCCGTCAAAGGGGTTCACTGTCTTCATGCAGGTGTTTCATCGGATGTGCTGAGTGGTAAGCTTTACCACACCGGGCTGAAAAAACAGATGTGCCCGGTCGCGTCAATGACTGG
>JARGOF010000005.1:81714-213381 GCA_029212415.1 Rhizobiaceae bacterium
AGCTTTACCACACCGGGCTGAAAAAACAGATGTGCCCGGTCGCGTCAATGACTGGTCAAAGCTTTCTTATGACAACAGGCGGAATGGGTTTGCAAATCAGGTGCTTTTTATTTTAGACTTAAAATAAATCAGGCCAACTTGCTGGAGACAGATGAATGCACACCGATCGCAATGCAGCCTTGGAGCTGGACAGGCAGGACACATTGGCACATTTGCGGGATTCCTTTGTCCTGCGCGAAGGGCTGATCTATCTCGACGGCAATTCCCTTGGGCCCATGCAGGCCTGTGTCAGGGAACGCGTTCACCATTGCCTGGACAAGGAATGGGGGCAGGATCTGATTGCCTCCTGGAACAGTGCCGGCTGGTTCCTGCTGCCGCAGGCCATTGGTGGCAAGATCGCACCGCTGATCGGCGCCGGAACCGATGACGTGGTGGTGACGGATTCCACCTCGGTCAATCTGTTCAAGGTTCTTGCGTCGGCCATCACCCTGCGGCCTGATCGCAAGGTGATTGTTTCCGAACGGAGCAATTTTCCCACCGATCTCTATATTGCCGAGGGAATCGCCGAATTTGCCGAAAGAGGCCACACGCTCAGGCTGATCGACAGCGTGGATGAACTGGACGAAGCCATTGGTGATGATGTGGCCGTTGTCATGCTGACCCATGTGAATTATCGCAGCGGTGCGGTGCATGACATGAAAAAGGTAACGGAAAATGTCCATGCGGCCGGCGCGCTGATGGTCTGGGACCTTGCCCATTCGGCAGGCGCCCTGCCGGTTGATCTTGCCGCAGCAGACGCTGATTTCGCCATTGGCTGCGGTTACAAATATCTCAATGGCGGCCCCGGAGCGCCTGCCTTTGTCTATGTCGCGCCGCGGCTTCAAAAGGTTGCCGTACAGCCTCTATCCGGCTGGTATGGCCACAAGGCGCCCTTTGCCTTTGAATCCTCCTATGATGGCGCCCAGAGCATTGACCGGTTCCTCACCGGCACGCCGCCGATCCTGTCGTTGGTGGCGCTGGATGCGGCTCTGGATATATGGAACGAGGTATCGCTGGAGGACATCAGGTCCAAGTCCAAGGCGCTGAGCACCCTGTTCATAAAGCTGGTCGAAGAGCGCTGCGGCGGCTTTGGTCTGACGCTGGCCAGTCCGCGGGATGCAGACGCGCGCGGCAGTCAGGCCAGTTTTACCCACGACAATGCCTTTGCGATCATGCAGGCGCTGATCGCCCGCGATGTCATCGGCGATTTCAGGGCGCCGGATATTCTGCGTTTTGGTTTCACCCCGCTTTATGTGCGTTTTGTGGATGTCTTTGATGCTGTCGAACATCTCCATGACATCCTGCAAAGCGGCGCGTGGAAGCAGGAAAAATTCAATGTGCGCGGTACGGTCACCTGACTTGAGTTGATATGATTGTGACCGGATCGTCGCTTACGCATACCGCAACCGATATGGGTAGGGTGATTAAATTCATTTTACCTGTGTAAATTGATCTGCTTTGATACCATAGGTCTCGTCCCACCGGGCCTGAGCGGTCACGGGCTGCGGGCCAGGATTTATGAGTGAAGGAGAGACAGAGTGCAATTTGCCCAGATCAATGGAATTACGCTGCATTATCAACTGATTGGCGCGCCGGAAGGCAAGCCCGTCATTGTCTTTTCCAACTCGCTTGGCACAGATTTCAGAATCTGGCGCGACGTGATTGTCCGGCTTGTCGGTGAATTTGCCATTGTCACCTATGACAAGCGTGGCCATGGATTGTCTGATCTGGGCACGTCACCCTATTCAATCGATGATCATGTGGCGGACCTTGAAGGGCTGCTTGATCACCTCAATGTCAGAAATGCGATTGTCTGCGGTCTTTCCGTCGGCGGGGTGATTGCGCAGGGGCTCTATGCCAAGCGGCCGGAACTGGTGCAGGCGCTGATCCTGTGTGATACAGCCCACAAGATCGGCACAGCCGAGCTATGGGATGAGCGTATCAAGATGCTTGAGTCCATTGGCCTGGAAGGCATGGCCGAGCCCGTTTTGGAGCGCTGGTTTACGGAAAAGTTCCGGACCGAGCAGCCCGATGACCTTGCAGGTTACCGCAACATGCTTTGCCGCACACCGGCGGCGGGATATGGCGGCACCTGCGCAGCCTTGAGGGATGCGGATTATACGACGCAGGCATCGCGTATTGCCGTGCCGACCATGTGTGTGGTGGGGGCCGAAGATCTGGCGACAACACCGGAACTGGTTGGCGAATTGGCAAAACTCATTCCAGAATCGCGTTATCAGGTGATACCCGGTGCCGGTCATCTTCCCTGCATCGAGCAACCCGTTGTTCTTTCAGATGCCATCAAGGCCTTTGTCGATATGGTGTCGGAACCTGTCATAACGGCGCTTTAGGCGCTATGGAGGCGGGAACCGCTTTTGCGCCTTGCGGTGCACCCGGTTTCTGCTGCCTGCAATGCAACTAGGCTCGGGTGAGTGAACATGAGT
The DNA here is from genome assembly GCA_029212415.1 of Rhizobiaceae bacterium. Taxonomy (GTDB): domain Bacteria; phylum Pseudomonadota; class Alphaproteobacteria; order Rhizobiales; family Rhizobiaceae; genus Hoeflea_A. The sequence continues at coordinate 84,198 of JARGOF010000005.1, forward strand.
ACATCGGTCTTTGAGCACCCAATCCTCGGCGGGTTGCTTGGTGATGCGCAGATTGCCGAATGGTTTTCCACGGAGCGTGAAATCGACGCGATGCTGCGATTTGAATCCGCCCTGGCTGTTGTGCAGGAGCAGGCGGGTGTTCTGCCTGAGGGTGCGGCTGCCTGCATCAAGGAGGCCTGCCGCCAATTCACACCGGACATGGAGGCTCTCAGGGCCGCGACCTTGCGCGATGGTGTCTGCGTGCCGGAACTGGTGCGCCAGCTGCGCGCCGCGGTGGGCAAACCGTTTTCGTCGCATGTGCATTTTGCCGCGACCAGCCAGGACGTGATTGATACGGCGCTTGTTTTGCGGCTGAAACCCGTCCTGGAAGACTTTGCGCTTCGCCTGGTGGCGCTGAGCGAGCAACTGGATGCGGCCAAAGGCCGTTTTGGAACAAACAGGCTGATGGGGCATACACGCATGCAACAGGCGCTGCCCATAAGGGTCGCCGACAAGCTTAATACCTGGCGCCAGCCATTGGCGGACTTGCTGGCAAGCCTTGGTTCGGTGAAAACCAGAGTGTTGCGGTTGCAATATGGTGGCGCGGTTGGCACGCTCGACAAGCTGGGTGATAACAAGGCGGAAATCTCTGCACGGCTGGCGCTGGAACTGGGCCTTGCAAACCAGGGATGCTGGCATACAAGCCGAGGACCCCTGGTGGAATGTGTCAATTGGCTCTCGCAGCTTTCCGGCGCCCTTGGAAAAATGGGCCAGGATGTCGCGCTGATGGCGCAAAATGAAGTCGGCGAAATAAAACTGTCCGGCAGCGGTGGTTCATCGGCCATGCCGCACAAGCAAAACCCGGTTTCGGCGGAGGTCCTGGTCACGCTGGCCAGGTTCAATTCAACCCTTCTGTCCGGTATGCATGCATCGCTCGTTCATGAAAATGAACGTTCGGGATCAGCTTGGACACTTGAATGGATGCTGTTGCCGCAAATGGTCATGGCGTCCGCCGCCGGCCTGCGCAGCGCATCCCTGTTGCTTGGCAATATGGAACGGATCGGCACGGCCGAAGACAGTAACGCCCAATGAAGCTGAACCAACGCGCAATGGTCGTCTATTGCGGACTGCTGATGTCCATCTCGTCCTTCTCGGTGGATATCACCCTGCCGTCGTTTCCGGAAATGGCGCAGGATTTTGCGACGCCCTTTTCTTACGTGCAATGGACCGTGACGGTGTTCATTCTGGCGGTTGGCTTCGGGCAATTGTTATGGGGCGCGGCGTCGGATCGTTTTGGACGCCGGCGCACACTTCTGACCGGTTTCATCATTCTGGCAATCGGCCAATTGCTGGCGATCCTGGCGACGACCATCAGCTGGCTTATCATTGCCCGGGTGATGCAGGGACTGGGCGCCGCCGCAGCCATCATCGCCAGCAGAGCCATCATCCGCGATATTTCTTCAGGCCTGGAACTGGCGCGCAACATGGCCATGGCCTCGGCGATTTTTGCAGTCGGCCCGATGCTGGCGCCCATTGTCGGGGCGGTGATTGCCGAGTTTTCCGGCTGGCGGTGGATTTTTGTCGCCTTGGCCATCTGGACATTATTGCTGATCGCCATGCTGGCGATGATGCCGGAAACCATCAGCAAGCTTGACCGGCAGGCACTCAATCCGACGAGGATCATCAGCAACATGCGGCTGCTGTTTAGCAATCCGCAGGCGTTTTTCTACATGGTGACATCGGCACTGGCCACGGCCTTCATGCTGCTGGTGCTGATCGGTGCGCCGCCGGTCTATTCCAATGAGTTCGGCATCACAGGCATGTATTTTGCGGCTCTGTTCGCCATTCACGGCCTGGGGATCATCGCCGGGCAGCTCATTAACCGACGGCTGATCAATGCGATCGGCATCGTCCCGGCGCTGATTGTCGCAAGCGTCATCATGGCCGCCAGTTCCGGTCTGTTTGTCGCTCTGGCCTATAGTGGCTATATGAGCCTTGCCCTGCTGCTGCCGCTGCTGATCCTGTGCAATATGGGTTTTGTCGTTTTCTACTCCAATGCCATCAGTCTTGTGCTGGATCCCTATCCCGCCATGGCCGGATTCGTGGGTTCTGTATTTGGTTTTGTTACCCATATGAGCGGTGCGGCCCTGGCCACCTTGCTGGTCTATTTCGGCGCCGAGGATGCGCGCTCCATGTCGGTGATGCTGTTTGTCATTTCCGGCGCAATTCTCGTCGCGCTGCTGGTTCAACGCAGCCGAAAACCACAGATCAAAGCGGCCTGATCGGTCTTCGCGACAATCGGCAACAGTGGTCCTTCAACACAGCCGCATCTTCATATCGAGGCCTTCAGGGACAGGGGACGTCAAAGGGTTGATCCGATGGATGTATTGAGCGGCTTGTAAAGATCGGCGAATGTCTCATAAATGGGGCATTGGTTTTTCAGGAGCCGCCCGATTGACAGCGGCAGGAGCGTATTTTCAAATGTTTGATCCCAAAGACCCGTCGCTGAGCAAGCGCAAGAAGCTGGTTCTGGAATTCATGGACGGGGTCCTGCACGGGGATCGGCTGGACATGCTGGATACCCATGTGCGTGCTGACTATATCCAGCACACGCCGGGCATCGGACAGGGTCGCGAAGGCATTCGGAAATATTTTGAGGAAGTCTCCTCCAAACGGCCGAACAGGAGGGTGTGGCGTCCCGTCATGATGGTGGAAGAGGGCGATATTGTCGTGCTCTTCAAGTGGCTGCCGCATGCCTGGATTGCCGACTTCATGCGCTTTGACGAGAATGATCTGCTGGCCGAGCACTGGGATGTGGTTCAGGCCTGGAGCGATGGATCACCGCAGCCTGAGGACTTGGGAACGCAGGACCTCGGGCGTTTCAAGACGCTCTTCAACCTACCGGACGATTGAAGGCAAATGACCGTCAAGCGCATCGTTCCCAATTTCCGCATGGAAAACCCTGAAGAGGCCAAGGCCTTCTATGAAGGCGTGTTTGGTCTCGACATTGCCATGAACCTTGGTTGGATCATCACCTTTTCCTCCGACCAACCAACGACACCGCAAATCAGCATCGCATCCGAGGGCGGCTCTGGAACCCAGGTTCCAGCCGTATCCATCGAAGTGGACGATGTTGATGAGGCCTACCGGAAAGCCCGGGAATTCGGCGCGGAAATTGTCTATGATCTGACGGATGAAGTTTGGGGAGTTCGGCGTTTCCATGTGCGCGATCCAGGCGGGATGATACTGAATGTTCTGGCGCACCGGTCTTGATGTTGCTGGCAAATCAAACTCTTCAGTGCTGAGGCATGTCTCATGCAAAAACCGCGCCCCAACCGGCTGGCGGCATCGCACCTCAAACAGGCTGCGTGACGTCCAATGATCGACTCCGTTGAAAGGAATGATTGCAATGCTCATTGGGAATCCTTCCGCTGATAAATCAGCAGAGTGCCGGTTGGCGTCATCTTCCTCGTCAGAGCCGTTCCGGTTCCCAGAGACGGCAGCAGGATGCTGACCGGTTCAGATCGTGGCATGGACTCGATCTCGGCAAATCCAAAAGCCAGCGGCTCCAGTGTTTCCGTAGAGATGGAACCCACCATTATAGGGGTGGTATCGGGTTCAGCGTCAACCTGATTGCCAATTTGATTGATTGTGGACCAAAGCCTGAGCACAGAGCGCTGCGCGGAAGCGTTGGCCGGCGCTTTGGTCATGACAACGACGGGCGCCTGGCCTTCGTTGTAACGGGCAAGCGTTGCACGGTCTGAAAGGGGCCGGCTGGAGGGCAGGGTCGTTTCAAGGAACCTTGAGAACGGTGAAAAGGTGTCTTCATTCCAGCCCAATTGCGATAGCCGCGTTTTCAGTTCGACAATTGGAACCGCAGTCTGGATATCGAGTTTCTCTCCGCTATCGCCTTCGAAGGTCACGCGCCGGTCGGGCAATGTCTTCCAGCCGCCGTTGATCCATTCATCGAATGGAACGGAAAGCGCAATCGGCCTGTAGGCATAGGCCTTGGTCCATTTAACCGCGTTCTGATTATAGTTTATCGCAAGAGCCGCCAGGAACACAAAACACAACATTGCCGACATCAGCGGGCTTTGAAGGTGGAGCGTACGATTGCGCAGAAAAAAGGCCAGAGCGGCGACGATGGACAGGCCAAACATGACGCCTGCCAGGACATCGCTGGGCCAGTGTGCTCCCACATAGACACGCGACAACGCGACGGAGCCGATCAACGCCAGGGCTGCAAAATACACAGAGAGCCGGACCCTCATTGTCAGATTGTGTGCGAGAAGAACCGCAATGATTCCGAAAATCACTGCCGAGTGTGTCGCATGACCGCTTGGAAAGCTGAACGATTCGGCGCCCGTGTAGAGAGACGTCGGTCGTGCCCGGTGGACAAGGGTTTTCACGAGGGGCACAAACAGGGTCGCAGATGCGATTGCCAGGGTGACACTTGTTGCAATTTTCCAATGGCGATGGAACAGGATCCAGACGATCAATGCGAGCGACAGAACGGTGAGAACCCGTGAGTCGCCCATCATGGTCACGAAGACCATGATGCTATCGGCAGTCGAGTTGCGCAGGCTTTGGACAAAACTGCTGATGGCGCTGTCAGCTGCCGACAATTGCGGATCAAACAGGACGTTCAGCAGGATGGATACAAATCCGAGAAGAAGCCCGACAATTGCAATTGACCAGGTCATCGAGGCAACGAGACCAGTCTCGTTTTTCAATATGGAAATGGCGAATCGTAGGGCGCGATTTTGAGATTGGTCGCCGCGGCTGATGATGTGTTCGCGCAGCCTGTTCAGGCGTGGCAGGATCAGGATCAAAACGAGCTTGGTCAAATACCAAAATGCCAGCAATCCGACCAGCACCAGCGCCATCAACGTGACCAGACGGGGATTGGCCTGCCAGTACCGTGACAGGCCCCGTCCGGCAATGATTCCCGGCGCAAGATGCACAATGGCCCATGCAAATGCAGAGATCGTATTGATGATGCTGAAGGTTTTCACATTCATGCCCATCATGCCGGCGATGCCGGGCACGATGGATTTGATGGCCGGCAGGAAGCGGGCGATGAAAATGCTCTTTGCGCCGTGCCTGGCAAAAAACGCCTGGCCGCTGTCGATGAGAAATGTGTAGCGGCTGAACGGCCATATCGATTTCAGCCTTTCGCGATAGGTATGGCCGATCCAGTAGGACATGAAATCCCCGACCACGGCCCCCAGGGTGGTGAAAAGGAAAATTGGCCAGAAAGACAAGGTGCCAGAACCGATCAGGGCTCCGGCGCCAACAAGCACGACGGTGCTGGGCATGAAAAGACCGACAACAAACAGCGCCTCAAGCAGGGAGATCAGAAAGACGACGCCGATCGCCAGACCTGGGTGGGTGCCCAGAAAATCGACAAGAGGAGCAAGATATGACGTCATTTGTTCGGACTTTGCATGATGGAATTGAAGGTGAGCGAGACGCGCAAACCCGGCTGGTTGTCAGTTAACGTCAAATCGACGTTGTGAATATCCGCAATCGCCTTCACGAGACTGAGCCCGAGGCCGGAGCCTGGTGTCGTGCGCGATCTTTCCAGACGGTAGAGGCGTCGTAAAACCTTCTCCCGATCCGCCTGGGGCACACCGGGACCATTGTCGGACACGGACAAGAGTACACTTGAATGCCCCGCTCGCTCCAATTCGACAAGGACATCGGTGCCTATTGGGCAATGACGCAGAGCATTCTCAACGAGGTTGGCGAGAAGCTGGTTGAGCAGATCCTTGTCACCCCATATTGTGGGTGAAAAATCCGGCTGGGTGCGGAGACGCAGATTGCAGCCCGTTTCCTCAGCGACCGGCTGATAGATATCGACAAAACCCGACACCAGATCATGAAGATCCACGTTTCTGAAACGATCCTTTCGCGCGCCGCCTTCAAGCTGAGCGATACTCAACAGCGCCTCGAACGTGGCATTGATCGTTTCAGCCTCCTCTTTGACAGACTGCAGGTCGGGCTTTGCATCTTTGCCCTTCTCAAGCAGATCCAGTGCCTGCTCGATTGAAATGTAAAGACGGGCGAGTGGGGTTTTTAGATCATGGGCTATATCGGCACTGACCTGTCGCATGGCTTCCATGAGACCTTGCAGTCGATCCAGTGTGGTATTGATCGTTCCCGAAAAATCGTCAATGTCGTCCTTTTGCGCGGTTATGGGTAGCCGCGTGTCCCACTGACCCGTGGCAACCTTTTCAAGGGCGTTGCGCAGACCATCGAACCGGGTTTTCAGTCTGAGTGACAGCAGCAGACCACCGGCAACTGCCAGCAGGACGATGGCGAGAGCGGCCCACGCCATATTTTCCAGCATCACCTCCTCGACTTCGTCGATGTCGTGGCTATTGATGCCCACGGTCAGTTTCATTTCTCCGACAGGTCCGTGCATGGCTGTGTAACTGTCGTGTTCCGCATCTATCGGCCTTGCGACCCTAACCTTATGCAGGCCTGTCTGCGGCGAAATAATGTCATCTCTTCCAGCCAGAACGGTGCCCTGGTCATCGGTCAGGCTGACAAGGCCGTTCGATCCGGAGGTGGCCGCCGCGGCGTCGAGGTTGTTGATTCGCTCGATGAGACCGGGCAAACCTTCTTCCCCGAATTCATTTTCCAGTTCGTGAAACCGCTCCATAACCCGGGTGTTGAGGCGGTCGGATAATTCGTCCTGAATGGAGTTGAACGTCACAAAGCCGGCGATCAGCAGAACACCCAAAAACAGAGCGGTGAACAGAAGTGCTGTCCGGGCGGGTGTGTTTCGCCAGATTCTAGCGGGGAGCATGGAGCGAATAACCGGTATTTCTGATCGTATGGATGAGTGCCACGTTGAACGGTCTGTCAACCTTGGCGCGAAGTCTGCTTATGTGGGTTTCTACAACACTTGTTTGCGGATCAAAATGAAAATCCCAGACCTTCTCCAGAAGCATGGTTCTCGTGTTGATGCGGCCTTCGTTGCGCATCAACACTTCAAGTAACGTAAACTCGCGCGGCTGGAGATCAATCTTAGTGCCCGCACGCGTTACAGTCCGTTTGACGAGATCAACCTCGAGGTCGGCGACTTTCAGAACAATTGTCTCAGCCTGAATCGCGGGGCGACGGGACAGGGCGTTGACGCGCGCCAGCAATTCGGAGAATGCAAAAGGTTTGACGAGGTAGTCATCGCCACCTGCTTCAAGGCCTTCCACGCGATCATCAACGCCGCCAACAGACGTCAGAAAAATGACAGGGACCTGAGATCTCGAGGATCGAAGCGCTTTCACGAGAGACAAGCCGTCGAGCCCGGGCAACATACGGTCAACAATCAGCATGTCGTAAACGCCGGAGGTGGCAAACGAAAGGCCCTCCAATCCGTTTTCAACGGCATCAACCACATGCCCGGCCTCCTGAAGGCCCTTCTCGATATAGGAGGCCATTTTCTTGTCGTCTTCAATCACAAGCATTCGCATTGAGCCATCCCAGGAATATGTCGATTTGATTTTCAACCAGTCTATTCCATTGCCAAAGTAAAAACAGTCCCGGCCGTCACAGAGGAAAGCCGGGACTGAAGATCAAGAGACTGTCAGTGGGCGGCTTCTAATCGTCGTCGCCGTCCTCATCGTTTGCCTCATTCCCGTCCTCATCGCCTTTGCCGTCCTTCTCGTCGTCGGTAACGACCGCGACCTTGACAATTTTGCCATCGTTTGCCCCGACCATGACACGGGTCTCGGTTCCGTCGGCTTTCAATGTTTCCACTTCGTAGAGGATAACGCCGTTCTCATTTTCGATGCTGACGTCGACCGCCCTGTCGCCGGTCTGTGTTTCTGCGGTCTTCGCTGCATCAGCCACGGTGAGTTTTGCACCCATGATAGCAGCGGTTTCTGCCTTTTCCTTATCCATATCTGCAGCAGATTTGGCAGCATATGCACTGCCAGCGGCACCCAGCCCGAGGATACCTGCAACAATACCGGCAATCACTTTGTTCGAACGTTTCATGGAATAGCTCCTGAAGTTGAATGGGAAGGCGTCATGCCGTCCCGACTGACCAGTAATATGGTGCCCTGTTCTGTCGCTTGCCTGTCCGAAACAATACCAATCCGTATAGTGACCATGTATCGGGCCTGAACGTAAGATCGTCCATCAGAAGGCCTCTAGGCAGCGGCCAAAATTTTTCCCGGACAATGTACCCATGACCCAAAATCTGAACCATTCGGCCGACAAACCTGATCGTTGGACCCGTCTCAATATTTCGCTGCATTGGTTGATCGTCGTGCTAATGGCCATCCAGTATTTGATCGGCGAGTGGATGGTCAGTTTTTTCGATGGCGGTCTCGAGGGCAAGGCAATGGATTTCGGTACGCGTTTCTTCGGTACGCTTCACATCGTTTTCGGACTGTTGATCCTTGCGGCAGCTGTTTTGCGTCTTTGGGACAGGTTTGCGCATGGGCGGCCTCCCCTTTGGGAAGGTGAGCCAAACTGGGCGTCCGCGCTGGCTCGCATCACGCATTTTGGCCTCTACGTTCTGCTGCTTGCAATGCCCGTCGCCGGCTTCATTGCGTGGTGGTTCGGCAACGCGTGGCTTGGCGACCAGCATGTCCTTGCCTCCAATATCCTGATCGCATTGATTGCCCTTCATGTGGTTGGCGCCCTGACAAACCATTTCTGGTTCAAGACTGATGTCCTGCGCCGCATGATGCCTGGTCAGGGCCGGGCTTTGTAGGTCATTGCAGATGTCAACGTTTCTATCGACCGAAGCCTTCAACAGGGCCTTGTTCCTTCAACTGAATGCATCGTCTGATGCGCCGGTTGCACTGGTGCGGATTGCCATGTTGTTTGCCAATTGGGCCATATTCCTGGTACCCGCACTGCTTGCCGCACTTTGGTTATGGGGCAGTCCCAGGAATCGAACAGGGCTGCTTGCTGCGTTCCTGGCCGCAGAATTCGGCCTGTTGCTCAACCAGCTTGTCGGCTTGATGTACGTCCATCCGCGACCTTTCATGGTGCCCATAGGGCGACTGTTGATAGACCACGCCGCCGACAACTCCATGCCAAGCGATCATTTTACCTTCGTCTTCGCAATTGCACTTGGATTGTTTGTTTTCTCAAGACTGAAGATCCCGGCAACGCTGGTGTTTGCCATCGGGCTTGCCATTGCCTGGTCGCGCGTGTTCTTGGGCGTTCACTTTCCCCTCGACATGATCGGTGCTGCCGTCAGCGGATCGATCGGAGTTGCCCTATTGCTGCCGTTCATACGGTTTCTTGAAAATTGGGTGATGCCGCAAATGGTCGATCCGGTTTACAGATTTGCATTCAAATTTCCTCTGCAAAAGGGCTGGATTCGCTGAGCTCGCAAACATGCCGGGGGACCTTTTTGCAGAATTACGGCTCTTCGGCATTGAACAGCCGCTAATGGAAACAGCGTAAGGTAAGCCGGATATGCTCTAAGCCGCATCCTGTTTTGCTCTGTCCAAGCGCATTGAATAGAACAGCACTGCTGCCAGCAGCATGAAAGTCATCAGGGAAGCATATTCGCGCGGCAGGTCCAGGCCGCCCTTCGCCAGTGGTTTGGTCAGGAAGTCGCCAAAGGTCGCGCCGAATGGGCGTGTGAAGATGAACGCCATCCAGAACAGAAAGACGTGATTGATCCTTGTTCCATAGTGCAATATTGCAACGACACCGATGATCGCAGCGGTTACCAGCGCCCCCTGAATGTAACTCAATCCCGCATTATCGGTGAGAAAATCACCAAATGCCGTTCCCAGGCTGTTTGAAAAAACGACAGCCGCCCAGAACAGGATTTCTACTTCTCTTTTATAGATTGGGTAAACACCAAGAGCCTTATGGCGGGCCAACCAGATTGCCAATGTCACGATGAGGCCCGCTACAAGGATCAGCGACCCCCACATGTAGCCAAGTCCGAATGAGCGATCCAACATGTCCGAAACTTCAGTTCCAGCGGTGGTGGTTGCGACAATCGCTGTCCAAAAGAGAATGCTGCTGTAGTTCTGCGCTTTCACCTTTAAAAACAGAATGATGGCGAGGGCGGAAAATGTCACTGCAAATCCGACATAATAGCCCAGGTTGAGCGTCATCGAGATGAAATCCCCCGCCGTTTCCCCCAAGGTTGTGGCAAGGATTTTCATGATCCAGAAAGCAATTGTCACCTGGGCCACACGATTGATAACGCTGGCTTCGAGGATGAACGCATCTTGTGACACTTCTTTTTCGATATTACTCAGTTGCGACATTGCGCTTACCTTTTTTGAAAAAAAGGAGGCCGGATCAATTCCGCCCCCGTTGTCAATCATGGTGTTGGAGAACTCAGGCGTTGCCGGGTTCTGCGACGTCCTGGCCGTCATGTGTACGGGTCATGTAAACCAGCGTTGCCACGATCAGCGCCAGGAAAAGGAAGCTGGTGACAATGGTACCAAACCCCAACCCGCTGTTGGCGACAGGTTGCGAAAGCCAGTCACCCAGCGATGCCCCCATGGGACGTGTTATGATATATGCCAGCCAAAAGGCCAGCATGCTGTTCAAACCGAGTGCAAAATAGGCTCCGGCAATGAGAGCGATGACGCAGGCATAGATGATTGTTGTGGGCAGATATCCCAGCGCAAGACCCTCAGCCAGCAAATCGCCGGCAGCCGTACCGAGTGCGAAAGTGAACAAAATTGCCAGCCAGTAGAAGGCTTCACGTCTGGTCGTAAAAATCGTGTGAATTGAAAGCGTTTTTTCAGAGGCAAACCAAGTTGCGAAGGTTGCGAGCAACGCACCGGAGAACAGGAAAGTTGACATTTCCAGGCTCACGCCTGCCAGATCCACCATGTAATCGGTAATCAGCGTGCCGACGATGCTGATGAAAACAACCGCAAGCCAGTAAGCCCACGGCACATAGCGCTTTTGAGAAAACTGAAGAACCAGCACGCCGACCAGCAATGCCGACATCATCCATGTCGTGTTGGCCAATCCGACACCCATCTGCTGGGCAAGAAAGTCAGCGCCGGTTTCACCAACGGTGACGGCGAGTAATTTGATGATCCAGAAATCCGGAGTTACCTTTGGCACCCGATTGTATCGGACAGCCGGGTTCGAGAGATCAAGAGTGGTGGAAGACACATGCGTTATCCTTGAAGGGGCGGGACGTGCGGTGCAATCCCCGCGCTGAAGGTCTTGTGGGACCCATGCCCGCCTTCCGCAGCGTTACTTATAGGCGCGGTAGTTCACCTGGGCCTGTCCGATTGATTACCGATTGGTAAGATCTTCTTTGCTCCGTCCTTGCGAAAGCGCCATCAAAAGCCACCCTCAAGTCATGTCTGCGCTAATGCTCAGCGTCGCACAAACCATGATCCGCCAGCGATTCGATTACCGCGCAACTGGCGACATTATCCGCCTGGCAAGCCGTGATGCGCTTCAACTCGCGTTCCAGGCGTCGCAGCTTTGCAATCCTTGCCCGAACGTCACTGAGGCGTTGAACTGCGATCTTGTCCGCATCCTGGCAGGGCTTTTCGGGGTGTTGGCTCAGTTCCAGCAAGCCTTTGATATCCTCGATGGAAAAGCCCAGTTCGCGGGAATGGCGGATGAAGGAAAGGCGCTGCAGGCCTTCTTTTGAATAGCGCCGCTGGTTGCCTTCGGAGCGTTCCGGTGCATCAATCAATCCCATTTGCTCGTAATAGCGAATGGTTGGGATTTTCACGCCGGTCCGCTTTGACAATTCTCCGATTGAAAACATTTCATCAAACCTCTTGAACCTCTAGCCGCTAGAGGGATTATATCTGTGCAGATGATTTTGCAAGGACCATGACATGACAGATGACGCTGCTGTAAAACTTTCCTCCTGTGACACGGAAACCGTTGCGTGCGGATGCTCCGGCAATCCCCGGTTTGACGGTGTGGACCCGGCCTACAAGCGCATTCTGTGGGTGGTGATCACCATCAATGCCGCCATGTTCATTGTCGAGATGGCTGCCGGCAAGCTGGCGGGCTCGCAGGCCTTGAAGGCCGACGCACTCGATTTTCTGGGCGATGCCCTGACCTATGGCTTGAGTCTCGCTGTCATCGGCATGAGTCTCAAGGTGCGTTCAACGGCTGCCTTGCTGAAGGGCTTCAGCCTGCTGTTCATGGGGCTTTGGGTGTTTGGGTCAACGGCCTATCAGATCCTCATTCTCGGGGTGCCGAAAGCCGAAATCATGGGCTTCATCGGCCTGCTTGCTCTGGCAGCGAATCTGGCCAGTGTCATGCTGTTGATGCGCTACAAGGACGGCGATGCCAATGTGCGGTCCGTGTGGCTTTGTTCGCGCAATGACGCCATCGGCAATGTGGCCGTCATGGTGGCAAGTGCGGCCGTCTGGCTGACCACATCTGCATGGCCGGACCTCATGGTCGCCATGATCATGGCCGGCCTGTTCCTGCGCTCTTCCCAACTCATCCTGGTGCAAGCCTGGCAGGAATACCGCTCCAGTGAAGATGCGGGTATCTTGGAGAGCCATGACCATGCGCATTGAACGGGATCGGGGCAGTTGCCGCAGACGTGCGGCCTGCCACCTGTCCTGCGCAGATGCTTCAGGCATGCGCGGCCATAGGCCGCGTTCAGGCAGTTTTGCTCACAAGTTCGGCAAGTTTTTCAAAAGCCTGTTTCCACCCACCGCCGCCTGCTGAGCCCTCTGGAACACCAACGTGAACCATGGTCATGATGGTTTTGCCATTCTCTTCATGCAGATCGACAATGACCTCTGTCACATCGGGATGCCCCGCCGGCATGCCCATGCTTTCGGGCGAAATGATCGTGCCGTCTGCGTCACACATGCTTTCCGTATAGATAAGCCGCGAAGGGCTGCTAATTTCCTTGTAGACACCGATGAACCACATGGACATCGTGCGTTCAGGGGTTTTCATCTCCATGCAAATCTTGCGCGTGCCGCCCACGACAAGATTCATTTCAGCCGTCGGTACCGACATGCCCATCGGGCCGTACCATTGCTTGAACAGGTCCGGGTCGGTCCACATATTCCAAACGGCATCGATGGGCGCTTCAAATTCGCGTTGGATTTTTACCCATTGTTGCTGATCACGCATCTTTGGCTTCCTTCATGTTTTTGAGAATGTTGCCCATGCGGTCGAAACGGGCATCCCAGATGTGGCGGTATTGCTCGGTCCAGTTGGTAATTGATTCCAGAGGTTTCGCATTCAGGGTGCAGGGTCGAAACTGAGCATTCTTTCCTCGGGTAATCAGTCCCGCAGCCTCCAGCACCCGTATGTGTTTGGAGACAGCTGGCAGGCTCATATCAAAGGGTTCTGCCAGTGCATTCACAGTGGCTTGGCCTTGCGCCAATCGGGCAAGGATTGCCCTTCGGGTCGGATTGGCCAAGGCCGCAAAGGCCGCGTCAAGTTGATCGCTTTCGTTCATGGCATCATATTAAACTGATAGGTTAATAAATCAAGTGGTTTAATATGATGCCATTTGGACGGGCCAGCGAATGCCCTATCGCTGTGCGGGTCACAATCACCTGAGCCGCATCTATCGCTTGATTTGCAGTTCAGGCTCGTCTGCACGAAAACAGGCGACTGAATGGCTTCCGTCCTTGGTGACCAGTTCCGGTAGAGATTCGGAGCAACGGGGCACAGCGTATGGGCAGCGGCCGGCAAAGCGGCAGCCGGGGGGAAGTGATATGGGGCTTGGTGGATCGCCTTTGACGCGGATGCGTGTGTCTGCCGTGTCCATGTCCGTTGACGGCACGGCGGAAATCAGCGCCATCGTGTAGGGATGCATGGGTTTGCGAAATATCTCCTGGCGCGATCCGATCTCGACGATCTGACCCAGATACATGACGGCGATGCGTTCGCACAGATGCTGAACGACCGCCAGATCATGGCTGATGAACAGATAGGACAGGCCCAATTCGCGCTTGAGCCGGGCCAGAAGGTTCAGGATCTGCGCCTGAATGGCAACATCCAGCGCCGAGACAGGTTCGTCGCACACAATAAGTCTGGGGTTGGTCGCCAGCGCCCGTGCGATACCAATTCTCTGGCGCTGCCCGCCGGAAAACTGATGGGGAAACAGTGCCTTCTGTTCCGGCCGCAGTCCGACTGTGGCGAACAGATCGTCGACCCTTCGCTCGCGTTCCGCCGGCGTGCCTATCCGCATCAGGTCAAGCGGACGCCGCACGATGGAGCCGGCGCGTTCCCTGGGGTTCAAGGAGGAAAACGGGTCCTGGAAAACGACCTGGATGTCACGCCGAGCCTCGCGCAGGGCGTTGCCTGTCGCCTGGGTAATATCAATATCGCCGAGCTGAACCGTGCCGGAGGTGGCCTCGACCAGCCGTGCACAGGCGAGGGCAGCGGTTGTCTTGCCCGATCCGCTTTCACCGACCAGCCCGAACGCCGTGCCCACCGGCACCTCGAAGGAGATTCCGTCCACGGCATGCACCACTTTTCCATCGGACAGCGGAAAGTGCACAACCAGATCGGATACGCAAAGGACTGTTGCGGGAACCTGAGTGTTCATCCGGGCTTCTCCGTTTCCAGCCAGCAGGCCGCTGCGCGTCCCTCTGCAACCGGCAGCAGTGGCGGGCTTTTTTCAAGGCAAAGTGCGAAAGCGTTGCGGCATCGCGGCGCAAAGGCACAGCGCGGCAAAGACAGGTCACTGGGGCTGGGCACCACGCCGGGAATCTCGAACAGCGGCTCGGGATCATCGCTCGGATCAAGGCTCAGCCGCGGGATGCAATTGACCAATCCGCGGGTATAGGGATGGCGGGGGTCGGTGATAAAGGCGGAGACGGGACCTTCCTCGATCTTCCGGCCTGCGTACATGACGATGACGCGGTCGGTCATTTGGGCGACGACGCCGATGTCATGTGTAATGAGAATGATGGCCGCTCCGATCTTGTGCTGCAGATCGCGGAACAGATCAAAGATTTGCGCCTGCACCGTCACGTCGAGCGCCGTCGTGGGCTCGTCGGCGATCAGCACCTTGGGCTCACAAACCAGCGCAATGGCAATCATAACCCTTTGGCGCATGCCGCCCGAAAGCTGATGGGGGAACTCGTGGGCGCGGCGCTCGGGCGAGGGAATGCCGACCAGCTGAAGCATTTCGATGGCGCGCTCCCATGCCTCGGAGCGGGAACTGTTAAAATGGGCCCGCGCGGTTTCGGCAATCTGTTCGCCAACGGAATAGACGGGATTGAGCGAGGTCATGGGCTCCTGAAAGACCATGGAGATGTCGTTGCCGCGAATCTGGCGCAAACGCCGCTCACTGGCGGTCACGATATCTTCGCCTTCCAGCAGGATACGGCCCTTTGACACCCGGCCCGGCGGATTGGGCACCAGACCCAGCAGCGAAAGAGCGGTAATGGACTTGCCGCAGCCGCTTTCACCGACGATGCCGAGGACCTCGCCCTGCGCGAGTTCGAATGAGAGGTCCCGCACCACCTGCACCTCTCCGGCGACTGTCCGAAACGAGATTTCAAGATCTTGGACTGAAAGCAGGTTCTGGGTCATCAACGCTGTCTCAACTTGGGATTAATGGCGTCGTTCAGTCCGTCTCCGACAAGGCTGATCGCCAGAACCGTCAGGAAGATTGCAAGCCCGGGGATTGTCACACCCCAGACACTGTCGAGAATATAGGGCCGGTTATCACCGACCATTCGGCCCCAGCTCATGGCGTTGGGATCGCTGAGGCCAAGGAACGACAGGCCGGCCTCAAACAGGATTGCCGACCCGATGCTTAAGGCAGCGACAATGATCAGGGGCGGAGCGGCATTCGGCAGGATCACTTTCCAGATCAGGCGTGAATTGCCTGCCCCGATCGACCGTTCGGCCTTGACGTAGTCCATCTCCCGGATACGCAGGAATTCGGCGCGTGTCAGCCGCGCTGTCGCCGTCCAGGAAACAATACCGATGGCAATGGCGATATTGGTCAATGTCGGCGAGAACAACATCACCACCACCATGGCGAACAGCAGGTTGGGCAGAACCTGAAAGAACTCGGTCACTTTCATCAGCGTGGTATCCACCCAGCCACCGAAGAACCCGGCCAGGGCACCGATGGTGACGCCAATCAGCACGGTGAGCACCGCTGCTGCGAAGCCGATGGTAATGGTGACGCGCCCGCCATTGATCAGTCCGGCCAGCAGATCGCGGCCCAGATAGTCGGTGCCCAGCAGATATTCCGATTGTCCTGGTGGTGTGAGCGGCATCCACACCATCTCGCGTGGCGGGACGGTATAGAGCAGGGGACCGACGATGGAGGTGATGATGATCACCAGCAGGATGCACAGACCCAGCATGGCCGCGCGGTTCTGGTAAAACATCTGCCAGGTCTGGCGCGTTGGCGATACGGCCTCAGGCACGGCAATGGGCGTTGGCAAGGCAGGCGGCGTTGGCATTTCCGTGGCCCTGTCGCTCATGATGTTTTGATCCTTGGATCGATACGCCGATAGAGCAGATCGGTCAGCAGGTTCATCACCACCACCATCAGCGAGGAAAAGAACAGGATGCCAAGCAGCGTGGGGGTGTCGCGGCGCAGGATTGAATCGAAGGCCAGCGTGCCGAGGCCCGGCCAGGCAAAGACGGTCTCGACCAAAACAGCACCCGAGATGACCTGGCCGAACTGCAATCCGGCGAAGGTCACGATCGGCAGGATCGCGTTGCGCAATGCGTGTTTGTAGACAACGCTGCGCCGCGACAGGCCCTTGGCGCGGGCGGTGCGGATATAGTCGGCCTCCAGCACTTCAATCATGCTGGTGCGGGCCAGGCGGCTGTAGAAGGCCAGATAGATCAGGCCCAGAGTCAGCGCCGGAAGAACAAGGTGGTGGGCGACATCCATTGCATAGCCCAGGGTAGAGGTTGTCCCGTCGCTGCTCGTCATGCCCGAGATCGGAAAAATCGGGAAGGAGACGGACAGAAGGAGAATCAGCATGATGCCGATCCAGAACACCGGCGCTGAAAACCCGGCGAGCGACAGGACCGTGACGAAATGGCTGAGTGTCGAATTTCTGCGTTGCGCCGAAAACACGCCGAGGATTGTCCCGACAATAATGGCCGAGAAAAGCGCTGTCGTAATCAGCAGCAGCGTTGGCCCGATACGCGAGGCGATCAAAGTCGTCACCGGCTGATCGTAATAGAGCGAATGGCCCAGATCCCCCTGAACCACATTGCCCAGGTAGACGCCGATCTGCTGCCACAAGGGCCTGTCCAGCCCGTAGGTGGCGCGTAACTCCGCGATCAATTCGGGCGTCGCCCCGCCCATTTCACCCACCAGCGCCTCGACCGGGTCACCGGGAGCTGCGTAAATCAGAACGGAATTCAGCACCAGCACAGCGAGCAAGAGCAGCAGAATGCTGGCGATCTTGCGCAAGACCGATTTCACCACGGGGGCCGACTTCACCACAGGCATGTCCTTTGTTCACGCTTCGTGAAAAGAGGAGCGGGAAGATCCCGCTCCTCCACAGACGCTGGTTCAGTCTTCCAGGTAGACATTCGTCAAGGGGGCCAGACCACCGAAGGGGCTGTCAGGCAGGTTGCCGATGCCGTCCTGGTAAACGGTTGCCGAGAAATCCTGCGGCATATAGATCATCGCCAGGTCCTGCTGCGCCTTGGCCTGTATGTCGGCATAGATCTTTTTGCGCGCTTCGAAATCGGTTTCGATTGCTGCGGCGTCCAGCATCTTGTCCATCTCCGGATCGCAATAGCCCTGGGTGTTTGACCAGATGACGTTCTTGATATTGTCGCAATCGAAATGCCGGTGCATGCCGATGACCGGGTCTGGATAGTTGAACGAGCCGTTCATCGTCGCCTCATAGTCCCAGCTGGAGATACGCTTGACCCAGGTTCCGAAATCCGGTGCCCGGCGCAGTTCAACCTTGATGTCGAGCTTGGCCATTTGCGCCTGGATGTATTCGGCCATCGGCACATGGGCCTGCGGCGCCCAGCTTGGAATGTCCAGCGTGAAGGAGAACCGTTCGCCGTTTTCGCCTTTGGGATATCCCGCTTCGTCAAGCATTGACGCGGCTTTGTCGAGATCGGCATCATAGTGCGGCGTGTCCGCGCTGTAGAACAGATTGCCGGTATGCAGCGGACCGGTTCCCGGAACCGTGCGTCCGCCAAAAATCACCTTGGAAAGGAAATCGGTATCAATGGCGTGTGCCAGCGCTTCGCGCACATTTCGGTCGGAAAACGGCTTGTCGCGCAGATTGAGCTCCAGATAATGAATATAGCCAATCGCATCATAACCGTCGGTGGTCATGTTCACGCCATCGACATTTTCCAGCCGCTTGGCATCGTTCGGACGAATACCGGAGAAGGGCGCATAGGCGATCTCGCCTTTTTCCAGCATCAGGACGCGGGTCAAAGGGTCCTTGACGATCGGATAGGCGATACGGTCGAGGTAAGGGCGATCCGCGATGAAGAAATCTTCGTTGCGCACCAGGGTCAACCGTTCGGCGGGGATGTTCTCTTCGACCTTGAAGGGGCCTGAGCCGACGACGTCCTCCATGTTGCGCGGATGTTTTTTCATGTCCTGACCGTCGTCATAGATATGCTTCGGCATGATGGGCATGAGCAATGGCTGCAACGAAAGCATCAGGCCCGGAACGGGTTGCGACAGGTTCAAAACGACCTTGTGGGGCTCGGGCACATCGATGGATTCAACGCTGCCGAACATCGAGCGTCCGAACGGGTGGTTTGCCTTGACCGTCTCGAGCGAGAATTTCACGTCTTCGCCGGTGATCGCCACGCCGTCGTGGAAACGGGCGTCTTCCACCAGATCAAATGTCACGGTCAACTGATCGTCCGACACGCTCCAGCTTTTGGCCAGATAGGGGGCGATTTCGTAGTCTTTTTCGACAGTGACAAGCCCTGCAAAGATCTGAGAACCCGGTGCGCCGGTCGCGGCGCCCGATTGCACACCCGGGTTGAGCGTCCGGTAGCCGGTGCTGAAGCTCGTCAGGGATCCGCCCTGTTTGGGCTCCGCAAATGCCGTGCCTGCAGGCAATGTGGCGCTGGCGGCGAAAGCGGCCACGATGAGTGGTAACAGCCGCTTGTGATTGGCTGAAAATATGGTGAACATAGGTTTCCCCCCTAGGTTAATTGCATGGCCTTGATGCCAAAGCTTCTTCTTTTATGATCTTATGGTTGTCAGGATATTGAAAAAATGCAAGGGTTTTTTCAATATCCTGAAAATGGATGAGGAAATTTTCTATGAATGACGGGACAACATACGCCCCCACACAGCCGATACATGAGGCTTTGGAGCCGTTGGGAAACGCCAGCAAGCCCGTCGGTGAACAGGTTCGTGAATTGCGCAAATCGCACGGGCTGACGCTTGCCGACATGGCGAAAGCAACGGGTCGATCTGTCGGAAACCTGAGCGAGCTGGAACGGGGTGTCAGACCCTTCACACTGGATACATTGGGCCGAATCGCCCACACGCTGGACGTATCCATCAGTTGGTTTTTTTCGGCTTCGACCGCCAAGGACGACGATGATGGCGATATCGTAACGCGAAAAGCCAATCGGCGGCAGATCAACCTCAGCCGTGCAGGCGTGCGCGAAGAACTCCTGTCTCCAAATCTCAACAGCAGTCTCGAAATGGTTCTGACCACCTTTCGTCCAGGCGCCTGCACGGGCCCGGAGGGCCGCAAGCGCAAAGGCGATGAGGGCGGGATGATCCTGTCAGGTACGTTCGAGTTGCAGACAGAGGAGCGAACGGTGCTGCTGAAAGCCGGGGACAGCTTTCAGCTTACCGGCAACGGCACCCATTGGTGCTGCAACCCGGGCAGCACCGATACCGTCATTGTCTGGTCATTCTGCATGGCCAAATTTTAAAACAAACCGGGGGGACCAATGGCCGAGATTACAGTTTTTACGGCAAAAAAAATTCACACGATGAATCCTTCGCTGCCGCATGCTTCGGCTGTCGCGGTGCGCGATGGCCGCATCATCGAGGTCGGGTCATTGGAGACATTGAAACCCTGGCTCGATCAACATGCCCACCACATCGACAATCGCTTTGCCGATCACGTCATCATGCCGGGCTTCATTGATCCGCATCTGCATCCGACGCTCGGGGCGATCTTGCTGACCTGCCCTTTCATAACGGCCATTGAGTGGCGCCTGCCCGATCGCATATGTCCCGCTGTCACGTCACACGAAGCCTATGTCGCCCGCCTTGCCGAGATCGAGGCTGAATTCGCCGGAACCGACGATATTCTGGTGACCTGGGGCTTTCATCGCATCTGGCATGGCGACGTCAACCGCACGGTTCTCAATGCCATTTCAACGACCCGTCCGATCTTCGTGTGGCAGCGATCCTTTCATGAAATCATCGCCAATGATGCGGGGATAGAATGGCTGGGCGTGGCGCGCGCGGATCTTGAGCGCCACCCGCAGATCGATTTGAGCACCGGGCGGTTTTTTGAGACCGGCATGGCCGTGGCTGCGCAGTCGCTGAACAAGGTTTTGATGGAGCCGACGCGGTTCCGGCGCGGGCTCGAACTGGTGAAACAGGCCGTGCATCTGGGCGGGCACACAACCATAGGCGAGTTGGCCTATCCGCTGTTGGACGACGCGCGCGAATGGGCGCTGCTGAGCGAGACGCTGGAGCGGGATGATGTGCCGTTTCGCATGAAAATCACGCCGCGCGCCCTTGGCCGCGGCAAGTTCGAAGGCAATGCTTCAGAGGATGTCGAACGGATCAAGGGATTCAAGGGGCGCGATTCCCACCGATTGTTCTTTGGCAATTCGGTCAAATTGTTTACGGACGGCGGCTTCTTTGCCGAGCTCATGCAGATGATGGATCCGGGCTTTATCGACGGGCACCACGGCGAGTGGTTGATGGCGCCTGAACAGTTCGAGAAACATGCCCGGGCCTTCTGGCGGGAGGGAAAGCAGATCCATGTTCACTGCACGGGTGACATGGGCCTTGAACTGGCTCTGGATACGCTTGAAAAACTTCAGGCGGAAAAACCCCGCTTCAACCACCGCTTCACCATCGAGCATTTTGGCGTTTCCAACCCGGAGCAGGTGCGTCGCATCGCGGATCTGGGCGCCATCGTTTCGGCGAATGTCTATTACCTGCATGAACTGGGTGAAGCCTATTGGCAAAAGTCCATCGGCTTTGAGCGCGCCTCGCAAATGGCGCGGGTCGGCTCTCTCGAGCGGGCCGGTGTGACCTTTGCCTTGCACTCGGATTTTACAATGGCTCCGGCGCTGCCGTTGAATTCGGCCTGGGTCGCCGTCAACCGGATTGCCGAATCCGGCGCCGTCCTGTGTGCGGAAGAATGTGTTTCGCTTGACGCGGCCATGCGGGCGATCACCATCGATGCAGCCTATGTGCTGGCAATGGAGAACGAGATCGGATCGATTCGCGCCGGCAAGAAAGCCGATTTCACGATACTCGAACAGGATCCCTGGGACGTGCCGTTGGAAAAACTGCGGGATATTCCGATCTGGGGCACCGTGTTCGAGGGCACGCCATTTCCGCATTCCAAATGAGTGAACGCATCCCCATAACCCTGCTTTCCGGCTACCTGGGGTCGGGGAAGACAACGATCGTCAATCATCTTCTCAGGGCGGAAAAAAACCTGAGACTGGCCGTGCTCGTCAATGATTTTGGTGCGGTCAATATTGATGCTGATCTGATCCGGAACAGCGACGCAACGTCGGTGGAGCTGACCAATGGTTGCGTGTGCTGCTCCATTGGCGACGATCTGGGCGCGGCGTTGAGTGCGCAAAGGGAGAGAACGCCACCGCCCGATGCCATTTTGCTGGAAGCCAGCGGCGTATCGGAACCGGCGCGCATTGCGCGGCTGGTCGGCCATTGGCCGGGCTTCACGCTGGATGCCATCATTGTCGCGGCGGATGGCGAAACCGTGCGCCAAAGGGCAGGCGACAAATTTGTGTCCCATCTGGTGCAGAGCCAATTGCAATGCGCCGATATCATCGCGCTGACCAAGACGGACCTGATCTCATCGCAGGCCTGCCTGCGTGTTCAGGCGTGGCTGAGAACGGCGTCTTCGGCGCCGGTTGTGATAGCCCCCGATGGCGCCGTGCCGCCGGAACTGGCCTTCGGTGCCAATTCCGGGCAGCGCAGGGATGGCCCACAGCCGGAAGACAGCGAACACCCAGCCTTTGCCACCTTTACCTGGACCCCATCGCATCCCGTCGATATCGCCCGCCTGCAGGTAGTGCTCGGCAATCTGCACGAAGACATACACCGGGTGAAGGGCCAGCTTGTGGATGCCAGGACCCGAACGCCGATGCTTGTCCAGAAAGTCGGTCAACGCTGCGCAATCACCCATGCATCCGACGCTGAGCAATTCTGCCTCGTCATGATTTCGGCAGATGAACAGATGGATTTCAAACAGGTGGCAGCCGATCTTGACGCCTGTGCGGCAGCGTCCAGGTAATGTGCAAAACGCGAGGCGATTGGAACAAGGGCAGTTTGGAGGCTTTAGCCGGGGGTGTAACCAGCCACGTAGCCACGCAGATAGGCGATCCATTCGTCGGGCAATTGTATTTCATAAAACGCGCCCAAAAGGGTGAGATTTATGACAAGGGCCATCGTCAGACCCAGCAGTGTGAGAGCCCAAAAACCTGATTGGGCATATGGCCGGTATTTGCTGCGCATCAATACAAGCCTGATTGCGCACCCCAAATGCACGAACAGGGCTGAAACGCCAAGGAAATAGTAAGGACCAAAATACCAGATGAACGGCGCGCCGCTCATGACAGATGCCGGCCAGTAAAAGTTGGTGTCGAGGCCATCAACCCAGCGGGCAAGGGCCATCGCGATCACGTGTTGGGCGGCAAAAGCCAGGAAAATGCCGCCCGAAATCGCCTGTATGCGCGCCCACCGCCCGCGCAATCCCCTCCTGACGTTGCGCAGGAGGAGCATCAGGCCCCAAATGATCTGCAAGATGATCGACCCGAGCACAAGGGGTTCGATGACAGGGTTGCGATAGATGGCTCGCAATGCGTTTTGTGTGTTGTTATAGGCCTCAACCCCAAACACACCTGATAAATGTGTGACAAAATGCAGAACCAGAAAGCCACACAGGAACGCGGCATTCCAACGATGGAATTTCAAGATCGTCATGAGTTTCAACCTTTTTGGAGTTTTCCCTGAAACCAGGCAATGGCCTTGGCGGCCTGTTCTGCCGGGGTCTCATCCTCGCCGAGCTTTTGAATGTCTGACAGTTTGACGGCGGCGAGTTCCTTGCGCCATGCGGCCTCAGCGCGCCACATCGACCGGGCAATGCCGCAAGGGCGCGTGTACAATTTGTCCTCGACCCCGGTCGGACCGCACCTCCTGATTTCAGTGCAGACAAAATGACGCTCCGCCCCGTCTATGGCCTCGACGATTTGCAGCAGCGTGATCTCGGTTGCTTTGCGCGCCAGCGCATAACCACCGTGCGGCCCGCGCCGTGTTTCGACAATGCCGGCCATCGAGAGCTTTTGCATCTGTTTTGCAAGATAGGGCTCCGGCAAATCGAAGAACTCCGCAAGCAGGCGTGCGGGTAGCGGAAAGTCAGGCGGCACCATGGCCAAAAGACTGCAGGAATGAACGGCCCATTCCAGACCTTCTGTGTGTTTCATAATTTCGGATAAAATATATCCGGAATAGAATTGTCAAGCCGCAAGCGTGCATTTCGCTCATCGCAACCGGGCCAATGCGGGGGAAATTGTTCCGATCTTCATTTTGGCGGAGCGGCTCAAGCTAGAAAAACCATCCCTTAGTGATCTCCATCAATGCCGCGATTTTTCAATTATTCAATTATGCGGCAGCTTTGGACGCATTTCGTTCACAAGCCTTCTGAAATACGCAAAGGACGGAGCTTCTTGCTGGTTTGGATTGATGGAATGTCGCTCGAAAGCTGTGCAATCGGAGATTGGTTCTCGTCGGCGACGCCGTTCTCAGGCGCTTCCGGCAAAACGCCCAATTCGAAAAGAGACAAAACGTGAATAATATCCTTAAGGCATTCTGGGGTGGGCTGGTCGCGCTCACTCTCCTGTGGCTGGCCGCAGCGCCGGGGGTGTTCAGCGCGAGCACCCTTTTGGGCCTGCGCGGCTTCATGGTGCAATACAGCGGCGTTCTGGCCATCGGATGCATGAGCGTGGCGATGATACTGGCGCTGCGCCCGCGTTGGCCCGAACGCTGGCTCGGCGGACTGGACAAGATGTATCGTTTGCACAAGTGGCTGGGGATCGGTGCGCTGGTGCTGGCGACCACCCATTGGGTCTGGTCCAACGGCCCGAAATGGGCGTCAAGTCTTGGCCTTCTGACCCCGGGCGGGCGACCGAAGCGGGCACCGATTGACGATCCGATACAGGCTTATCTCATGAGCTTTCGCAGCATTGCCGAAACGGTGGGCGAATGGACTTTTTATGGCATCGCGCTGCTGATCGCGATCTCGCTCGTCAAGCTTATCCCCTACCGTCCTTTCAAGCGCCTTCACCGGCTGCTGCCGATTGCCTATCTGGCGATCGTGTTTCACGCAGTGATCCTGACGGACTTCGGCTATTGGCTCACGCCTTTGGGGGCGGTGTTGGTGCTGATGCTGGCAGGCGGCTGCTATGCTGCGGTGTTGTCGCTGCTCGGCTGGATCGGAGCGGGGCGACGTGCAACCGGAACCATCGCCACCCTTCAAAGCTATCCGGGCGTGAAAGCCCTGGAAATCACCATTGATGTGTTGTCCGGCTGGACCGGGCACAAGGCCGGACAGTTTGCCTTTGTCACCTCTGATCCGAAGGAAGGCGCCCATCCCTATACCATCGCCTCGTCCTGGTACCCCGACGCGCCGAGGATCGCCTTCGTGACCAAGGCGCTTGGTGATCATACGTCCCAGCTTGAACGCAAATTGAAGGTGGGCCAGAAGGTGACAGTCGAAGGTCCTTATGGCCGCTTCATCTTCGACGATGACAGGCCGGTTCAGATCTGGATCGGCGGCGGCATTGGCATTACGCCCTTCATTGCCCGGATGAAGCAACTTGCCTCAGATGTCGGCGAAAACCGCAAGACCGTGCATCTGTTCCATACCACCAAAGAGGCAGACGAGGCAGCACTGGACCGGCTTGAAGCGGATGCACGTGCCGCCGGTATTCAGCTGCACGTCATGATCGATTCCCGCGACGGGCAGTTGACCGGGAGCCGGATCACGCAGGACGTCCCGGAATGGCGCGCTGCCAGTTTCTGGTTCTGTGGTCCTGCCGGGTTCGGCAAAATGCTGCGCGATGATCTCGCCGCTCAGGGCGTGCCTGTGCACCAGCGGTTCCATCAGGAGCTCTTCGAAATGCGCTAAAGCAACAAAAGCTTGCTCCAGGTATTTGCGGCTAGGCCCGAACCCGTCGTTCGTTATCGCAAATTGAAAGTATGGAACGGCCAGCCAATTTACGCTGTCTCCTGTTTGTTCAATTTGTCCTCGGCTTCCTTGCCCCTCCTTTCGCAATCGGATCATAGCCCACGGCAGCAACCAGCATCCTCGTCATGGCGTCCACGTCGCCTGTCTCGACCAGTGTCACGGGTGGTGTGCCGAGGCGGCCGGTTGGGTCGACCACGGTCATGCCGCAAGCGCGCTTTTCGCCCATCGCAATCGGGCCAAGGCGAGGAACATTGTTCCGATATTCATTTTGGCGGGGCGGTGTCAGCCTGCTGTTGATGGGCTGATAGGGCGCCGGTTGGCTGACCGCTTCAAGCCGTTATAGAGTTCTGACCGGAAGAATCCCATCAAGTGGAATAATGAGGGCGGGGAAAACTTTGGTTGAAATGTCTTGTACCAATAAATATGATATTATGGTATTTTATAAGGGTATGTCATGGGCAAGAACACATCGATCATCCTCGGTGACCATTTCGACAGGTTTGTCGGTTCACAGGTTGGAAGTGGTAAATATGGTTCCACCAGTGAAGTCGTGCGGGCGGGGCTGCGGCTTCTAGAGGAACGAGAAACCACGATAAGCGTCTTGCAAGCTGCCTTGATCGAGGGCGAGGAAAGCGGGATGAGTGAGCGGACGCCGGACGACATTATCCAAGCGGTCATCGAGAAACGGCGCAAGAATGGCACGCTATAGGTTAACGCGAACCGCAGACCGGGATTTTGAAAACACCTTTGAGTTCGGCATAGACAGATTTGGGTTTACGCAGGCGCTCGACTATCAAAACGGAATGAAAGAGCGATTTGCCCAATTGGCTGAACAGCCTGATCTTTATCAGGCCGTCGATCACATTCGCAAAGGTTATCGCCGAAGCGTCTATCAGGCACATTCCATATACTACAAATTGGATGATGATCTGGTGCTCATCGTCCGCATCCTTGGCCGTGAAGACCCTGAAACATCGCTGCCCGAAAAGATATAGTCAGACATGCTGCAGTATCGACGACAGTGCTCCGGATACCCGAATATCGCTCTAAGGCTGGCGGCGTGTAGATGATTGCGAAGTTTCAGGTTGAACAATTGGCTCGAGATTACGGAGAAGCAAACGGGGCGTTCTCTCATGGTGCGAAAGAGCGGCTTGAAGTAAAATATAGGGAGTTGGTAAGCTATCACCGCAATTGAAACTGAATAAAGCAGAAGAGCACTTATCAGTGATTGTCTGTTTTCTTGGAGTAAATAGTTTAGCGCCTTTGCGGACATGAAGTTACATCTTAGTTGAAGGGGTTAGCGATGCCAGAGCAAAACAAACCTGTTGTAGATGAAGCGTCAGCATATAAAATTGAGCTTCTCAAAAGAATGGTGATTTGTCATGCTGACTTGCAAACCAGCTTGAGCGCAATTACATTTCTTAATGAAATCGATGAAAATGAGAGCTACGATTACGTCGAATTACGGCGATACAAGTGTTTTGAAATAGCATTTGTAGTTTCATATGGACGCGCTTTCACGAAAAGTCTTGGCAGCAAATACGGGCAGCTAAGTATGCGGAAAGTTGGTGTAAAGCTTTCTGAAAAAGAAAAGAAATTGCACAACCAAATACTCGCCGCCCGACATGGTAAATATGCGCACTCAGATATGAGAAACGTACATGCTCGAATAGACCTTCACACCATAGACGACGACGACTTCCAATTTCAATATCATCGCATACAATGGGATGAAGGAATTGATTTTGTTACAATAAATGTTCATGATGATATCATGGATTTAATTCGAAAAATCATGAGAGGGCTGAACAAAAGCACTCGTTTTTTGGCGATCGAGTTAGAACCTTATCTCCCCCTATATATTACGCCAGAATCATCTCTCGATTAATCAACTGTGCCTAGTTCCAGAATACGGATTACGCATCCGGATCATAGCCCACCGCTGCAACCAGCATTCTAGTCATTGCGTCGACGTCGCCTGTCTCGACCAATCTCACGGCCGGTGTGCCAAGCCGGCCGGTTGGGTCGACCACCGTCATGCCGCGGGTTATGCCTTCGGCCAGTGACACATCGACAGAGGCCTCAATGCTGCTTGTGACGATGGATGGATCGAGCGCAACGGCGGCTGCGAAGGGGTCGACGAAGCGGAAGAGATCCGGGTGGCCGTAGCCCTGTGTGACCGTGCGTGCATGGGCCGCAAGGCCCGTCATGAAGCGCTTCTGCGGGGTGTCGGGCAGAGCGGCCATACATGCATCATAGGCAGGGCCGGTGATCTTATGGTGCATGCAGGGCTCCCAGGGCACCATGATTGTCCGGATTTTCGCGGCAAAGACGATTTTCGCGGCTTCCGGGTCGGCGAAGACGTTGAACTCGGCAGCCGGGGTCGTATTGCCGCGGCCATGGAGGGTGCCGCCCATGATGGTGAGTTGGCCCAGGCCCTGGATGATGAGGGGGTCGATGGTGATGGCGCGGGCGAGATTGGTCATCGGGCCGATCATCAGCAGGTCGACCTTTTCGCCGGCAGCGGCGGCTTTAACCAATGTTTCGACGAGAAATCCGATGGCATCTTCACTGGCGGGCCGGGCCGTAACATCGGGCCTGAAAACGCCGCCCAGACCATCTTCACCATGGATCTGGCGGGCATCAACCGTGGCCTGCTTCAGGGGCGCTTCCGCACCCCTG
The DNA here is from genome assembly GCA_029212415.1 of Rhizobiaceae bacterium. Lineage (GTDB taxonomy): Bacteria > Pseudomonadota > Alphaproteobacteria > Rhizobiales > Rhizobiaceae > Hoeflea_A. The sequence goes on from JARGOF010000005.1 coordinate 112,220, forward strand.
TGGACGGGAATGTCAGCGCGTGCGATGGCCAGGGTGGCCAGCACATTGTCCGTCGCCTGATGCAGGCTGACATTGCCGAACAGGGTGGTGATGGCCATGGGGGGGCGTCCGCCGGCAATCAGCATCATCAGCGCCTGGGCGTCGTCGACGCCGCCATCGGTATCAACAATCAGGGGGTTCATCGGCATCGTTCCAGCGGACATCAAAAGACCACCGGGTGTGTTTCGCCGGTGGCGACATGGACGAGCCCTTGCGGGGCATGGTCGCTGGGCGCAACCAGATTCCAGCGCCAGGGCGAGCAGGTGAGCGTCGCCACCGCAAGGCGCTCGGGGAAACCCGGCTGCCAGCGTGGATGAAAGCTTGGCTCATACATCCAGTCGACCGTGTCGGCAGCGGCGTAAAGCGCCTGCATTTCGGCGTCATTGGCCTCTGCCGGACGACAGGTCATCAGGCCGGCGATTTCGTAGCGAACGCGCGCCACAACCACGCCGCGATGCACCAGAACCCAGCCGCCGCCCATCTCAGCAAGCGCATTCACACATTGCGCCATGGCAGCGTCGGAGGAACCAACGCACCAGATGTTGTGCTTGTCATGGCCCATGGAGCAGGCCAGCGCCGTTTCCGGGTCACGCGGCCCGCAGCCGATCCAGAACATTTTTGAAACGGCGCCCTTGCCCGAGTAGCGGTCGACAATGGAAAACTTGATGATATTGCGATCCGCATCACGCTGAACCAGCCCGTCTTTTACCGGCAGTTCCATGGTCAGAAAGTCATCGGTCCAGTGAAAGGGGCGCAGGATCGCGGCCTGCATGGTGTTTCGGCCGGGTTCGGCGGCAATGGCGAAGTCGGCGGCGGACAATTCGCGGCCGATATTGATTGTCTGCGTCGCCCATTTTGGCCAATCGATTTTTGGCACCTGCGGCAGATAGCGGGTTTTCTCGGACACCCGGTATCCATCGGCCCAGACCTCGGCAATTTCAAACCGGTCCATATCCGACAGGAGCACCATGTCGGCAAAGCGTCCGGGCGCCAGTGAGCCAACCCAGGGGGTCAACCGCATGTGGCGGGCCGGATTGATGGTTGCCAGCTGGACGGCAATTTCGGGAGAGAGGCCGGCCTTGATCGCCACCCGGATATTGTGATCCGTGGCGCCCAGTTTCAGCGTTTCCGACGCGCTGCGGTCATCGGTGGTCACGGCGACCTGTGACCAGTCTTCGAGGCCGCGCTCGAGCAGTCCGGCAATGATCTCGGGCATCGTATGGACCCGGATTTCGATGAACAGGCCATGGCGCAGTTTTTCCCAGGCCTCTTGCGCCGTCCAGGCTTCGTGATCGGAGGCGATGCCGGAGGCGGCAAAGGCGTTGATGCCGGGCAGGTCGCGGATACCGGCGGCATGGCCCTCGACGACGGCGCGGGCGGCAAAGGTCGCCTCGATCATCGACCAGAGACGCTCATGCGCCGGATTGTCGGCGTCGCGAACGGCCGGCCAGTCCATCACCTCGTCCAGTCCGGCTGTCATCAGGCTGTCCTGCAAAAACCGGCTTTGATCCGCGCCATCCAGATGCGCGCCGTGTTCCCAGGCGGTGGGTGGAACAGCGGAACCGGGCAGGGGAAATATTTTCAGCGGCGAGCCGGCCTTTCGTGCGGCTAGCCAGAAATCCAGCGTATGGCGCGGCGCCACATTGGAAAATTCGTGGCTGGCTTCGCAGGTCCATGTGTTGCCGCGCGGCAGCACCAGTGCCGCCTCCCATTCGGGGGTAATATGCGAGCTTTCAATATGTTTGTGCACTTCGCCCAGACCCGGCACGGCGCTGAAGGCGCTGCGATCAACGGTCTCCTGTGCCGATCCGGTAAAGCTGCCCCTTGCCCCCAGAAAGGCGACGCGGCCCCGGCAAAAGGCAATTTCGCCGTCTTCGATCCAGGTGCGCGATCCCGTATCAAAAATCCGGCCAACACGCACCAGCCGGTCCGCCGGGGCGCGGCCCAAGGCGACCTGAATCAGGGCTTTTCGGATGGCGCTTTCGCCCCTGGCGGAAATATTCATGTCCGGTTCGCTCAACGAAGCCCCCTGTATGATGCCGCATGAAGACGCCTGTGCGCCATTGAAGCAGTGAAATGGCACAGCCAAAGCCTGTTTGCCAACGCCCAATTGCACAGCCTGTGGGCGGTTTACGCCTATTTTCGCGATTCAGTGATATTTTAGGGTTAAAGTTTAAAACCTTACTTGACTACCCGTGAACAGCATCGGTAGGCTCTGGCAAGCCTATTCCCTCCCAATAAGCAGGATTTGAGTCATGAAAGCACTTCTTACGTCCAGTGTGTTGTTTTTCGCATTGTCGGCCGGCGTTGCCCAGGCCAAGGACACCTTCACCATTTCATGGTGGGGCTACAATGGCGAAAAGCTGAACGCCAATATCATTGAACCGTTCAAGGCCATGTGCGATTGTGACATTGAATTCGAAACCGGCAACAATGCCGACCGCCTGAACAAGCTTGCCGTGCGCAAGGGTGAAGGCATTGATGTCATTTTTCTGACCGACAGCTATTCGCAGATCGGCGTTGAAAAGAACCTCTTCCAGCCGGTTGACCGGGCCAAGGTTCCCAATGTCGAAAAACTCTATGATCTGGCGCAGGCCCCGCAGGGCGAATTTGGACCGGCCTATTCCATCGGTCGTGTGTCCGTCGTTTATGATGCCGACAAGGTTGCTCCGATCACCAGTTGGAACGATCTGTGGCGTGAAGACCTGGCCAATTCCGTGACCTTGCCCGGCATTACCACAACAGCCGGCCCGATGATGGTACTGCGCGCCGCCGCCTATGCCGGTGTTGATGCCTATACGGACACCGACGCTGCCTTTGCCGCCATCGAAGAAATGAAGCCCAATATCGTCAAGAACTACAATACGGGCTCTGAAATGGTGAACCTGATCTCCACCGGCGAGGCAACTGTTGCCGTGGCGCAGGACTTTACCTTTGCTTCGCTGACGGCCGCTGTACCCAGCATGGTCAATGCCAAGCTGACCGATGGCGATATCGCCACGCTCAATACGATCAACATTCCCACAGGTGCGAAACATGTTGATCTGGCCCACAAGTTCATCAACTTTGTTCTGTCGACAGAAGTGCAGACCATTGAAGCCAAACAGGGTGTGGATGCGCCGGTCAACAAGGATGTTGTCCTGACGCCGGAAGAAGCCGCCATCTGGACCTATGGACCGGAAGCCGTCGGCAAACTGAACCGTGTCGACTATGGCAAGCTGAATGCTGCCAAGGTTGACTGGATCGACCGTTGGAACGAAATCTTCGGTTCGTAACAGGCGCCGCCAAGGCGGCTTGATTTGAAGACTTCTGCGGGGTGGCGCACGGCCACCCCCATCTGGAAAGCTGCAGCATGACCTTTCGTCAGCCCGGCTGGTTGCTCGTTTTGCCCGCCACATTGGCGGTCGCAATGTTTCTGGGCATACCCGTGTTTGATACATTTTCGACCACTTTCACCGACAGCACGGGGTTTTTGTCGAACTACGAGAAATTTTTCACCAGCCGGTTTCGCCGCGCTGTCCTGTGGCGCACCACCGAAATTGCGCTGATCACCATGATCGCATCCCTGCTGATCGGCTTTGCAACGGCCTATGTGGTGTCGCGTGCGCCCAAGAAGCTGAAAAGCCTTTTGATCATCATTGCCGTCTTTCCGCTGTTGACCGGCGTTGTGGTACGCTCCTTTGCCTGGCTGGTCATTCTCGGCAAGAACGGCATTCTCAACCAGATATTGCTGTCGGTGGGCGTCATCGCCGAACCGCTGTCCATGCTCTATACCGAAGGGGCGGTGATTGTTGCGATGGTCTATCTGTTCGTGCCGCTGATGATCCTGACGATTGTCGGCGTGCTTGAAGGTATTCCCGAAGACCTGCTGCAGGCCTCCGCCTCGCTGGGGGCTACGCCCTTTGCGACCTTCTGGCAGGTTGTCTTCCCGCTGGCCATGCCGGGGTTGATCGTCGGGGCCGTGCTGGTCTTTACCGGATCGTTTACCTCCTATGCGACGCCGCAGCTTCTGGGCGGTGAACAACAGATGATGATGGGAACATTCCTGCGGCAACGCGCCATGGTCACCTTCGACTGGACTGGCGCTTCGACCATCGCGGCGATCATGACCGTCGTCACAATTATCATCGTTCTTGCAATGGGCCGCGTTGCACGTCGCCTCAATCCGGCGGCTGTCTGATGCACACAAGACCACACCCTGTCCTGATCGGCTTTGCCTGCCTGGTCTTTTTCTTCCTGCTGGCACCGCTGGTGATCATTATCGGCGCTTCGGTTTCCGATACGACCTTTCTCACCTTTCCGCCGCAGGGGCTGACCCTGCACTGGTATGAGAATATTTTCGAGGTGTCGGCGTTCAAGCGCACCATGGTGACGAGCTTTATCCTGGCCGTCACCGGCACAAGCCTGTCGCTGATCGTCGGTATTCCCGCCGCCTACGCGCTCAATCGCTATAGGGTGCAATTGCCGAGTTTCCTCTCGACGGTCTTTGTGCTGCCGATTCTTGTGCCTGAAATCGTGCTCGGGTTTTCCCTGATGAAAACCGTGACAACGGCCATGGGATTCCCGATTTTCGTGTCCCTGGTGATCGGCCATGCGCTGCTGGTGCTGCCCTATTGCGTACGGGTCGTCTCGGCGGCGCTGGCGTCCTTTGATTTTTCCATCGAAGAAGCGGCGGTTTCGCTCGGGTGCCCGCGGTGGAAAGCCTTTTTCATCATCGTTCTGCCCAATGTGCGGGCCGGTGTCATTGCCGCCTTTATCCTGGCGCTGATCACCTCGATCAATGATGTCTCGATTTCCCTGTTTCTCACCGGACCTGGTATCTCAACCCTGCCGATCCAGCTTCTTGCCCATATGGAGCAGTTCTTCGACCCCACCATCGCTTCCGTTTCCGTGCTTTTGATGCTCGTGACGGTGGGTGTGATGGCGGTTGTCGAACTGACGCTGGGTCTCACCTTTCTGACGAAATGACACCATGACAGTCTCACTGACCCTTTCCGGCATTACCGCCCACTACGGCACGACAAAAGTGCTGGAGGACCTGTCGCTGCATGTCGCCGAAGGCGAGCTTGTTTCGCTGCTCGGCGCATCGGGCTGCGGCAAGACAACAACACTCAGGCTGGTCGCCGGTTTTCTGCGGCCAACGGCCGGTTCCATTCACCTGGGTGATCGCGACCTGACGCGTCTGCCGGCGCATGCGCGTGACATCGGCCTGGTGTTTCAAAATTATGCGCTGTTTCCGCATCTTTCGATCCGCGACAATGTTGCCTTTGGCTTGAAACAGCGCGGCATCGGGTCTGCGGCGCGGGCCAAACAGGCCGATGAAATGCTGGAGCGTGTCGGGCTCAATGCCCTGGCCGATCGCACCCCTGATGCCCTTTCGGGCGGGCAAAAGCAGCGTGTGGCGCTGGCCCGGGCACTGGTGATCGATCCCCCTTTGCTGATGTTCGATGAGCCGCTTTCAAACCTTGATGCCAAATTGCGGGTCGAGATGCGGGTGGAAATTCGCCGGCTGCAGCGCGACAATGGCCGCACGGCGCTCTATGTGACGCACGATCAGGAAGAAGCCTTTTCGATTTCCGACCGGGTGGCGATCATGAATGCCGGCCGTATCATGCAACTGGATGTGCCGGAAGTGCTTTATTCAAAGCCCGCCAATGCCTTTGTTGCCAATTTCGTCGGTTTTGAAAACATCATCTCCCTGCGTGCGGTCGGTGAGGTCGATGATTGCCTGACTGCTGAAATGGCCGGCGGCGCGATATTGAAACTGCCGAAGGAACGTTATGAGCAGCCCGGCCAGGACTTTCTGTTTGCAACGCGCCCCGATGGTCTGCTGGTGGCCCGTTCAGGCGATGGCATTCCCGCAAAATTGGGTTTGCGAACCTATCTGGGCCGCGCCTATCAGTATCGCTGTGAAACCGCAGCGGGCGAGATTATCGCCAATGGTCCCTTGTCCGATCCTCTGGAGCCGGGAATGGATGCCTTCCTGATTCCGCAGCATGATCAATGTGCCGTTCTGCCGGTCGAATCATGACCCTTTTGACCAATGCACGGATCCTGACCGTTGACCCGCAGATGCGGGAAATCGCCAACGGCTGGATCCTTATCGAAGATGGTGTGATCACAGCCCTGGGTGAGGGCGCCGCGCCTGCTGACGTTGCCGGTGAAGCCAATGATGTCGTCGACATCGGCGGCGACCTGATCATGCCGGGCATGGTCAATACCCATTGCCACCTGGCAATGACGCTGTTTCGCGGATTGGGCGAGGACATTGATGACCGTCTGTACCGCTATATCCTGCCGCTGGAGCGCGATTGCGTCACCGCGCCGGTCGTGGCGGCGGGATCGCGTCTGGCCGCACTCGAAATGATCCGCGGCGGCGTGACGACGGTTGCCGACATGTATTACTTCGAGGCTGAAGTGGGCCGGGCGATTGCCCAATCAGGCATGCGCGGCATTGTCGGCCAGACCCTGGGTGATTTTGATGCGCCGGATCACGATACATTTGATGAGGCCTTTGCTCTGACGGATGCTTTGGTGGAGGAATTTGACGGCCATCCGCTGGTCATTGCCTCCATTGCGCCGCATGCGCCCTATTCCACCGGCATAAAAATCATGGCCCGCGTGGCCGCATGGGCCGAGGCCCACCCGAAAAACCCGGTTCAGATGCATCTGGCTGAAAGTGATGCCGAGATGGCCTGGTGCGCCGAGCACCACAATGCGCGTCCGGTCGAGGTGGTGGCGCGCGCGGGGCTTTTGCGACCCGGTTTGATCGCCGCGCATTGTCTGCATATCAACGAGGCCGAAGCGGCGCAATTGGCGCAGCATGGCGTCGGCGTGGCGCATAATGCCCGTTCCAACGGCAAGGCCGGGCGCGGTATTGCACCCATTGAAATGATGCGTGCTGCCGGCGTGACGGTGGGGATTGCCACCGACGGGGCCATGAGTGGCAATACGCTTGATCTTTTTGCGCAGCTTGCGCCGGCCTCGATGTTTCAGAAAATCCTCGGCCACAGCCGTTCCGTGCTGCCGGCCCGGCAGCTTATCCGCATGGCGACCATTGAGGGCGCACGGGTGCTGGGCATGGGCGAGCAGATCGGATCGCTGGAACCGGGCAAATCTGCCGATCTGATCCGCATCGCGCTGGATGATCCGCGTGTGCAGCCGATCTACGATATCTATTCAACATTGGTTTTTGCACTCAATGCCAGCGATGTGCGCGCCACGATGGTGGCCGGGCAATGGCTGATGCGCGGGCGTGAGGTCCACACATTGGACCAGGCGCGGGTGGTTGCCGAGGCGATACAGGTTGCCGGCGATTTCAACCGTCGGATTGAGGCTTTGGACAGGAGTATGACATGAGTGACGTTTCCGATATTCTCGACCACGTGGACGCCACGCTGGACACGCGGCTGGAACGATTGTTCGACCTGATCCGCATTCCATCCGTCTCCACCGATCCCGGCTATGCGGATGATTGCCGACGGGCCGCCGAATGGCTGGCCGCGGATCTGGCGAGCATGGGTCTGGACGCTTCGGTGCGCACCACGCAGGGGCACCCCATGGTGGTGGCCCATTCACCCAAGGTTTCGGGACCGCAGGTTCTGTTTTATGGCCATTATGATGTGCAGCCGGCCGACCCGATTGCGCTGTGGGATTCCGAACCCTTCGAGCCGGTCCTGCGGCCGCAACCCGATGGCGAGACGCATATTGTCGGACGCGGTGCTTCCGATGACAAGGGGGCGCTGATGACCTTTGTCGAGGCGTGCCGGGCCTATGTCGAGATTCGCGGCGCCTTGCCGCTGAATGTCAAATTCCTGTTCGAGGGTGAAGAGGAGAGCGGCAGCAGGAGCCTGGCGCCTTTCCTGGAGGCAACGGCAGATGAATTGCGGGCCGACACGGTTCTGGTCTGCGACACCGATATGTGGGACCGCGAAACGCCGGCTGTCACCACCATGCTGCGCGGTCTGGTGGGCCAGGAGATCACCATCACCTGCGCCGACAGGGATCTGCATTCGGGCATGTTCGGCAATGCCGCGCGCAATGCGGCGCAGGTCCTGGGCGATGTCATCTCCAGCCTGCGCACAAGCGATGGTGGCGTGGCGATCGCGGGCTTTTATGACGGGGTGAGCGATCTGGATCCCGCCATTGCGGCGCTATGGGACCGCTTGCCCTTTGATCAGGAAAAATTCCTGAGTGATATCGGTCTGACCATCCCGGCAGGCGAGGCCGGCCGCTCTGTGCTGGAGCAGGTCTGGGCGCGGCCAAGCTGTGAAATCAACGGCATGTGGTCAGGCTATACCGAACCCGGTTTCAAGACAGTCATTCCAGCGGTTGCCAGCGCAAAAATATCCTTCAGGCTGGTGGCCGGGCAGGACCCGGAAAAAATCCGTGCGGCCTTTCAGGACCATGTCCGCGCCCTGATCCCGGATGATTGCTCTGTGTCCTTTGCCGACCACGGCCTGTCGCCGGCAACCAGCATGCCCACCGATGGCGCCTTCCTGAAGGCGACGCTGCAGGCCCTGAGCGAGGAATGGCAGACCGAGGCGGCGGTGGCCGGAACCGGTGGCAGCATCCCGATCATTGGCGAGTTTCAGCGGCGGCTGGGGGCTGAGGCCCTGCTGGTCGGTTTCGGCCGGTTTGACAACCGCATTCACAGCCCCAATGAAAAATACGACCTGTCGAGTTATCACAAGGGCATTCGCTCCTGGGTGCGTATACTGGATGCGTTGTCAAAGGCCTGAGGGCGCGGCGCTGCGGAGGAGAATTGCAGCGCCATGCAGTCCGGCCAGGCCCCATGGGGCATAAAGCGGTGAGGAGAACGGCAGATGAAAAAAGCATTGATCGTCTGGGGAGGCTGGGAAGGCCATACGCCGGAAGCCGGGGCCAAAGTGATTGCCGGGATGTTGGGCGAGGACGGTTTCGACGTTGAAATCTCCAATTCCACCAAGGCCTTTGCAAATCCCGATATCCACAAGCTCGACCTGATCGTTCCGATCATCACCCAGTCGAGGGCCGAGAAGGACGAGATTTCCAATCTGGTCGCAGCGGTTGAATCCGGCGTCGGGCTTGGCGGCTATCACGGCGGCATGGGCGATTCATTTCGCGAGGCGGTCGACTATCAGTTCATGGTCGGCGGCCAATGGGTGGCGCATCCCGGAAATATTATCGATTATCGGGTCAATATCATCGACAAGTCCGACCCGATTACCGATGGCATAGAGGATTTCGATTACCATTCAGAGCAATATTACATGCATGTCGATCCGGCCAACGACGTGCTGGCGACCACCACGTTCAGCGGCGAACATGCACCCTGGATCGACGGTGTGGTGATGCCTGTCGTTTGGAAGCGCAAACACGGCAAGGGCCGGGTCTTCTTCAATGCGCTGGGCCACACGGCAGATGAATTCAATGTTCGGGAAATGCGTATCATGACACGCAGGGGCCTGAACTGGGCCGCCGGCAACAGCGCCTGATCACTTCACCGCGCCATTGCCGTGCAGATAGATTCTCCAACTGGACCGTTCACTGCATTACCGGTGGGCCCATCCAGCGGCCCGAGGATCTGGCCGCTGAAGTTCGCGAATTTTATAGGTTATTTCATCTCGATCTGATGGAAGAAGGAGTCTACGCTGCACGACGCGGGCAAATACACTTGAGCTTACCGATGACAAGCGCGGACTTCGACAAGATCGTGGGGGCCGTGGAGTGCTTTTTAACCCGTAGACGTGGCCTGATTGTAGTGCATTGCTGAGACAAGTAGTCAAAACATGAACACACCTCACGACTTCAAAGTCAGAAATCTCCCACAGCAATTGGCGGACCACGTCGAGGCGATGCTGGCGCAGGGTAAGTAGACTGCCGGCTAGTTTCATAGGAAATTGATAATATGACACAATCAAAACAGCGCCTTCGTTCTCAGGATTGGTTTGACAATCCAGATCACGCCGATCTGACCGCGCTCTATCTTGAGCGCTTCATGAATTACGGCATCACACCGGACGAATTGCGATCTGGTCGGCCGATTATCGGAATTGCGCAAAGTGGTAGCGATCTGGCGCCGTGCAACCGCGGGCACCTGGCCCATGAATCGCGTATACGAGATGGAATACGGGATGCCGGTGGTATTCCGATCGTTTTCCCGACACATCCAATCTTTGAAAACTGTCGCAGACCGACCGCGGCTCTGGATCGAAATCTCGCCTATTTGGGCCTTGTCGAAATCATGAACGGCTATCCGTTGGACGGTGTGGTCCTGACGACAGGCTGTGACAAGACGACGCCGTCGGCACTTATGGCAGCGTCAACTGTCGATATACCTGCGATCGTGCTGTCTGGCGGCCCGATGCTTGACGGTTGGCACAATGGGGAGCGCGTCGGGTCCGGGACTGTTATCTGGCGTGCGCGTCGCAAACTTTCTGCCGGGGAAATCACCCGGGACGATTTCCTCGATGAAGCATTGGACTCGGCGCCGTCAGCGGGCCATTGCAATACCATGGGCACCGCCCTGACAATGAACGCAATGGCCGAGGCCTTGGGGATGTCTCTGCCTGGCTGTGCTGCAATCCCGGCTCCCTTCAGAGAGCGGGGCCAAATTGCGTTCAGGACGGGCATGCGGATCGTGGAGATGGTGCGGGAAGACCTGTGCCCATCCGACATCCTGACCAAAAAAGCGTTTGTGAATGCAATAAATACCTGTGCCGCGCTCGGCGGGTCTACAAATGCGCAACCCCATCTGAACGCAATGGCTTTGCACGCAGGCCTGTCGTTGTCTGCCGAGGACTGGTCTTCCGCCTATGATATTCCTCTTCTTGCCAACGTACAGCCATCAGGAGAATATCTGGGTGAAAGCTTTCATCGGGCAGGCGGTGTGCCATCAATCATGCGCGAGCTGATGGAAAATGGAAGATTGGACGGGAATTGCCGTACCGTGTCAGGCGAGACCATGTCTGCGCAGCTTGTTTCGGCGTCTGTCCCTGACGGAGATGTTATCCGCTCATACATGCACCCATTGAAAGAGCGCGCCGGGTTTCTTGTCTTGCGCGGCAATCTGTTCGATTTCGCCATTATGAAGACGAGCGTGATTTCTGACGCCTTTGCCGAGCGTTATCTCTCAAATCCGGAGCAACCCGGCGTATTCGAAGCGCGGGCTGTTGTTTTTGAAAGTTCGGATGACTATCTGGCTCGCATAAATGATCCAGCACTCAATATCGATGCGCATTGTATTCTTGTGATCAGGGGGGCTGGCCCTCTTGGTTGGCCGGGATCGGCCGAAGTCGTCAACATGCAGCCACCCGACCATTTGTTGAAAATCGGAATTTCCAGTCTTCCAACGCTTGGCGACGGGCGACAATCGGGTACAGCCGACAGTCCATCCATTCTCAATGCATCTCCAGAAAGCGCTGCCGGCGGAGGCTTGTCTTTGCTGCGGACTGATGATGTCATTCGCATCGATATCAAAAACGGCTCTTGTGACATGCTTGTCGACGCTGAAGAATTGCGACGGCGTGACAAGGGTACAGCAAAGATTCCGGAGGCCAATACGCCGTGGGAAAAGATCTATCGAGAGAATGTCGCACAACTTGAAGACGGTGGCATTCTCAAGGGTGCGCAATCATTCAGAGCAACCAAAAACCGCTTGCCTCGCCATAATCACTGATGGCCTGAAGTGGATCGCCGGCAACAGCGCGGGATCACTTCACCGCGCCATTGTCGTGCAGATACATTCCCCAATTGTATTTTGGGCTGAAGCCCAGCATCTTTTTCGCCTTCTCGTTGGAATAGAAGGTCTGCCGCTCACCGATCTGCCGGATGGGAACGCCCTGATAATAGCGATCAATCAGTTCGGCTGAAGACAGGCCGACCGAATGGTCGTCATTGGATGCATTGAAGATCTGGAAGCCCAATCCGTCCGTGACAAGGCACTGATCAACCATATGCCCCAGATCGCGGGCATCAATATAGGCAAATATGTTGCGCCGACGCTGTGACGGTTCGGCGATATAGGCCGGGAAGTTCTGCACATATTCATGCGGTTCAATGACGTTGTTGATGCGGATGCCATAAATGTCAAAGCCGCTGCGGCGCTGGAAGCTGCGGGCTGTGACTTCATTGACGACCTTTGACATGGCATAGCTGTCTTCGGGCACAACCGGGTGCTCCTCGTCGATTGGCAGATAGTCCGGTTTGCGTTCACCATCGGCAAAACACACGCCATAGGTTGTTTCCGAGGAGGCGAAGATGATCTTCCTGACGCCAAGCTTCACCGCCGCATCGATGACATTGTAGGTGCCCAATGTGTTGATGCGGTAGCATTCGTTGTCGGCTGTCAACAAAAGCCGTGGAATGGCGGCAAAATGCACGACTGCATCGAAGCGGGGAACGCCGGTGCCCGGCTCCAGCTCGTCGAACCCGGCATAACTCGCCATGACATCAAACATCTGTCCGGCATTGGTGATGTCGGCTATGCGGTTGTCGACGCCGGGATGGTCGAGGGGCGTCAGATCGACATTCAAGACCCTGTGACCCTTGTCCAGAAGATAGGCCACCGCATGGCGCCCGGCCTTGCCCGACCCGCCGGTAAAAAGTATCCGCATTGTTCACTCCCGAATTACCTTGAGGCAATTATACACGGTGAGGCGCAAAGTGCACCAGCGCGAAACAATTCCAAACCGCTGAGCACAGACGATTACATGGCGGCACGGAAGGGTATGAACACAATAGGATAAATTTGCACTGGCGTATGAGGGATGTGCGCTTTAGCACAGTAGGGTGGGGACCATGACTTGTGCACGAACTCGATTTGTGACAGTCGCATAGGCGACTTTCGAGGCGGGCAATGGGCCAGGTGCAAAAGCGTGGTGGCTAGCGGGGGTGACATGCGTCAAAGAATTTCTATCGGGCTATTGGCGGTTCCACTTTTTGTAGCGGCGCTTCTGGCGTCCGCTTTGGTTTATTCGCAACAGTACAACGGACCGCCCATTCGAGCAGACGGTTTCGGGTATTATGCATTCGTAACGACGGTTTTTGTTGATCGCGACATGAGCTTCAAGACAGCGATCGATCAAATAGGGCCAGGTTCGCGCCACGGGGAAAAGATCAAACCCTTTGGTTTGGGAAGAGACAATGTATCGGGGAAAATATTCAATAAATACACGCCGGGCACGGCTGTTCTGGAGTCGCCATTCTTTCTGCTCGCTGCAGGTGCGGCCCACCTGTTTGGTTACGAACAGGACGGGTACTCCAAACCGTTTCAGGTGGCGAACGTCATTTCCGGTGCCTTCTACCTGAGCGCTGGCGTTGCCTTGCTGTTTCTCTTCCTGCAGGGTGCCGGGCTCGGCAAACTGGCCACTGTAGAAGTGATTATCCTCCTCGTTTTTGCGACGAATGTGTTTCACTACGCAACCTATGATGCATCATTTTCACACATATATTCGTTTTTTGCCGTGGCTCTTCTGGTTTACCTCACACAGCGCTATCGACAATCAAAACAGCCATCAATTGGCCTCGCAACCCTGATCGGTTTCGTGCTCGGTCTTGTCATCCTGATCCGGATCCCCAATGCGATCCTCGGTCTTTTGCCGCTGGGCGTGCTTCTGGAACGCAGACGACTGGGGTTGGTCATCCAGCATGGCGCGGCGGCTGCATTGATTGCGGTGGTGGTTTTGTCACCCATGCTTGTCTGGTGGCATAGCGTCACTGGCCAGTGGATTGTGAACTCCTACGCCGTGACGGAAAATGAGGGTTTCACGCATTGGAAGAGCCCCTATGTCTTGAGCTTTCTGTTCAGTGTTGAACGTGGATTGTTTTTTTGGGCTCCTGTCCTCTTTGTGGCATTCTGCGGTCTTGTACCTCTGGTGCGCAAGGATCGGCTATGGGGGTGGCTTACAGTTGCTATTCTGACGCTGCAGATCTACCTTTGTTCAAGCTGGTGGGTCTGGCACTTCGGAGGAAGCTTTGGCAGTCGGCCTTTCGTTGACACGACGCCTCTCCTGGCGCTGCCTCTTGCCCTGGCAATCAAGGGCATACGTCAGCATATTGGTCGCTGGATATTGGTGCCGATGGCTGCATTGATTTTTGTCGAATGTTGTCTGATGTATGGGTATTGGCGACATTTTATACCCTATTCAGGAACAACAACTGCGATCCTGAAAGCCCTGCCTGGAAAACTGTTTTGAACGCGTCTTCGAACTTGCAGAGGGACTGTAGCGGTCCGCAATTTTGGTAATACTGAACCATGTCACCGGGATGGACCGTGTCCATAATGGTGATCCCGGCGCGATTCGAACGCGCGACCCCCAGATTAGGAATCTGGTGCTCTATCCTGCTGAGCTACGGGACCACTGGCCCCTCAATAGCAAACGGTGATGTGAAATCAATAAAAAGATTGTTGCGGGGGGTATTTCCCACGCGGCGCTGCGCCTTGACGTGGCCCGCGAGATTTCGGATGAAAACAATATTGCTGCCGTGGGTGCCTGTCTGTTTGGCGTGAATCTTCACACCGTGTTTTATGCGTCAGTGCTTGAAAGCATCTTCCCGCTATGAAATGAGCATCTGAACAGATTGATTTGCTGTGAAGGAAAAGGCTGCTCATGGCCGGAATGCCTGATATTCGCGAAACCGCCGAGGTTGAACTGCCGCGCATTCTTGCGGTCTATCCTCTGGCTTTTCCAGATGAAGACTTACGGTCCCTTGTGTCCGCTTTGATCGAAGGTGAAGCGGACGCGCTATCGCTGGGTGCCTTTGATGGGGACATGGCTGTCGGGCATATTCTTTTCACTCTGTTTGACGGCGAGGGCACCCAAGACAAGGGCGCTGGCGCATTGCTCGCACCGCTCGCCGTGTTGCCCGAATATCAGCGGCAGGGGGTGGGAAGCGCCCTTGTCTCACAGGGGCTTGAACAATTGTCGTCCATGGGGACAAGGCAGGTCTTTGTTCTGGGTGATCCCAATTATTATGGACGGTTTGGCTTTCAGGCCGAACAAAATGTAGCGCCACCCTATCCTTTGCCGGAAGAATGGCGTGGCGCGTGGCAATCCATGGTGCTCGGCGATGCAAGACCTTTGACACCAGGACAATGCTGCCTGCCTGACGCGTGGATGGAACCGGCGCTCTGGCAGCCTTGAGCCTGGCAAAAATGGAATAGGTTGTTGATCCGGCTATCGTTTATCTATTGTCTCTCACTGTGCGAATGTGCACGGACCGCGAGGGGAGGCGGGTATATTGCTGTGGGTCGGACGGGCAGATCGGACACGATGTTTTTAACGTGTCCGGGCGGATATCAAAAAATGTGTTCTCGGGGATTTTATGGGTATTTTGGTCGACATTCTCTTGCCGCTTTCGCTGGCATTCATCATGTTTTCACTGGGCCTTGGCCTGACATTGAATGACTTTGCGCGGGTGGCCGTGCAGCCAAAAGCCTTTTTGACGGGCGCCATCTCGCAGATTGTCCTGCTGCCGCTGGTTGCCTTTGGCATTTTGCATGTGGTTCACCTGCCGCCGGAACTGGCGCTGGGTGTGATGATCCTGGCCTTTTGTCCGGGTGGCGTCACCACCAATTTCATCACCATGCTTGCCGGAGGGACCGTCGCGCTGTCTGTCAGTCTGACCGCTGTCGTCTCCCTTTTGTCGATCCTGACGGTTCCCGTTCTGGTCGTCTGGTCAGCCGACTATTTTCTGGGTGCAGCGGCACCCGACATCAATGTCACCGCGCTGTCGGTCTTCATGTTTTTGATCACCGCGGTGCCCGTTGCGATCGGCATGATTGTGCGCCAGGTCTTTCCGGGTTTTGCAACAGGGGCCAAACCCTGGATGGTCGGGGCGACGATCTTTTTGTTCCTGGTCATCCTGCTGGGTGCGCTGATCACCTATTGGACGATCTTCCTGGAGAACTTTCTTGTTCTCGGACCCTTGCTGCTGGCCCTCAACATCATTCTTCTGGCTGTGGGCTATGGTCTTGGCCGGGTGATGCTTCTCGATCGGAAGGATCGCATCGCCATCGCCATTGAAACAGGCATACAAAACAGCACGCTCGGCATCACGGTGGGCAGCCTGATTGCCGGATTAACGGCAGGAGCGCCGGCCTTCAGCGTGCCATCCGGCGTCTATGGCATCACCATGTATTGTGTTGCTGTGCCCTTCATTATCTGGATGCGGCTGGGCATGGCGCAGGAGTCTGAAGGCGCTGTTTGAAGTTTACTTTTGATCCCTCCTGGCGGATGGAACGGAATGCCCTGCGGCGATCTCCTTGGCCGGCCTGACTTTTTTCAGGCTTTCCCCTTCGCCGGTTCCATGCAATCCTTTGCATCGTAAGTCGCTGCGGGCTGGCAGTGGCGTGGGGGAGTTGAAGGATTGTCGACGTTTGAATATCGGTTCCGATCTGCGTTGTCGGCACCGCAGGACCGTGGTGGAACGCCGCCGAAACATGAAAAGACCCTGATTGGCGATGTCCTCTATGAAAAGGATGTGGCGGTGGCGCTTGCCGACGGCACGATCATCCATGTGGATGTCTTTCGTCCATTGCACGGTATTGCTGCGCCGCTGATCGCCTGGGGTCCCTACGGCAAACACGGCCATACCCGCTATTCGGTGAATTTTCCCAACGCCGATGTGGATGACGACACATTGTCCGCCTATACCGCTTTCGAGGCGCCAGACCCGATGTATTGGGTGCCGCACGGTTACGCGATCATCAATGCGGACCCGCGCGGGACCTGGTATTCGCAGGGCCGCGCCACCTATCTGTCGCCGCAGGAGGCTGAGGATTATGCAGCCCTCATCGGCTGGGCCGGGACGCAAGACTGGTCGAACGGCAAGGTGGGCCTGTCCGGCGTTTCCTATCTGACATCATCCCAATGGCGGGTGGCTGAACTCAACCCGCCACACCTGGCCGCCATCAATCCCTGGGAAGGCTGGAGCGACACCTACCGCGAAGTGGTGCGGCATGGAGGGATTCCCGAAACGTCGTTCTGGGATTACCTTCCCGGTCGCTGGGGTCATGGCGTCGGCGCGGTCGAGGACCTGCGGCTGGAGACACGGGAACGTCCGCTGTTTGATGCCTATTGGGAAAGCAAACGGGCAAAGCTGGAAAAGATCAAGGTTCCTGCTTTTGTCTGCGCCAGCTGGACTGATCAGGCCCTGCACACGCGCGGCACATTGGAAGGGTTTCGCCGGATATCTTCGGGACAGAAATGGCTCTACGTGCATGGCCGAAAGAAATGGGCGCATTATTACCAGCCGCGCAGCCTGGAGATGCAGCGGGCTTTCTTTGACCATTTCCTGCATGGCAAGACAACGCAGCTGGCGTCCTGGCCGCTGGTGCGCTTCGAGCTGCGCGAAAAATACAATCAGGGCAAGGAACTTGCCGCCCGCCAATGGCCGATTGAAGACACACATTATGTGGCGCTCTATCTGTCACCCGGCGCGCTGAATGCATCGCCGGGTGAGAGTGCGATAGTCTCCTATGACCCGACCCAGGGTGAAAGGGCCGTCTTCGACCATTGTTTTGACACCCCGACGGACCTCGTCGGGCACATGGCGCTCAGTCTCAAGGTTTCGATTGATGCGGGCGACGACATGGATATATTCGTCGCTGTGCAAAAACTTGATGCCAATGGAAATGTCGTTCCCTTTGCCTTTTACGCACAATTTGAAGATGGGCCGGTGGCGCTTGGCTGGCTGCGCGTTTCCCACCGGGAACTGGATCAGCAAGCCTCCACACCCCACAGGCCCGTTCTGGCGCACAGGCGGGAGCAAAAGCTTGAGCCGGGGGAAATCGTGCCGGTCGACATCGAGATCTGGCCGTCGGGCACGCATTTCGACGCCGGTGAAGGCCTGCGCCTGATTGTTCAGGGCAGCGATATTTATGATTATCCAAAACCCAGCGTCTATGCCCGGCACGAGGCCCTGAGGAATGCTGGACGCCAGACGTTGCATCTGGGTGGGCCGTCACCGGCACGGCTTTTGCTCCCGGTCATACAGACCGTCACACACAACAGCAGGGAAAGTTAAATTGACGCTGGGTGGGGACTGGCCTACATTTTTTAAATAATAATGAAAACAACGTTTGGGAGGACGATATGAAAAAAACCTTGATGACAATCTGTGCGCTTGCACTGTCACTTGCCGGTGGCGCTGCCCTTGCTCAGGAAACGGTCAAAATTGGCGTGATCAATGCCTATTCCGGCCAGTTCGCCGATCCGGCAGCCCAGCTGGATGCGGGTATCAAACTCTATATGCAGATCCATGGCGACGCGGTCGCCGGCAAGAAAATCGAGATCATCCGCAAGGATGTGGGCGGTATCGCCCCCGATGTCGCCAAACGCCTTGCCGAAGAACTGGTGGTGCGCGAGGGCGTTGATATTCTCGCCGGCAACCTGCTGACACCCAATGCGCTGGCCGTCGGTGCTGTCTCCGAAGAGGCTGAAAAATTCATGGTGGTGATGAATGCCGCCACCTCGATCATCATCAAGAAATCGCCCTATATGGCGCGCACCTCGCTCACCGCAGCACAGTTGAACCACGCCTTCGGTGAATGGGTGGCCGACAATGGCGTCAAGGAAGTCTATACGATGGTCACGGACTATGGTCCGGGCATCGGTTCGGGCGCCGCCTTTGAAGCGGCCTTCGTGGCCAAGGGCGGTAAAGTCGTCGGCGCCGACCGCACGCCGGTCGTCAACCCGGACTTCTCGCCCTTTGTACAGCGTATTGCCGATGCAAAGCCTGAAGCGCTTTATGCCTGGGTTCCGGGCGGTACACAGCCTCCGGCCCTTGGTAAGGCGCTGGCGGAACGCGGCGTAACACCGGCCAATACAAAGATCTACGCACAGGGTGAATTGACCGATGATGCGGCGCTGGAAGCCATGGGCGACGTCGCGCTCGGCATCGTCACCGCCTATCACTACAACGTCCACCGGGACACACCGCTCAACAACGAGTTTGTTGCAGCCTTCAAGGCGGCCAATGATGGCCGTGATCCGGACATCTATGCGATTGGCGCCTATGACGGCATGCACCTGATCTATGAAGCGTTGAAAAAAACCAATGGTGATGCTTCCGGCCCGGCACTAATCGCCGCTGCCAAGGGGATGGCCTGGGAAAGCCCGCGCGGCCCCATGTCAATCGACCCGGAAACACGCGATGTGGTTCAGACCGTATGGATTCGTGAAGTGCAAAAGCTTGATGGCAAACCGGCCAATGTGATCATTGATCAGGTCGACAATGCCAAGGATCCGACTCACTGATTGATCGACGAATTTCGATCCAACAGGCGCTGGCCCTCCATGGCCGGCGCCGATACTCGCCTCAAAGGGTTTTCCTGAATGAGCCAGTTGTTCGCGGTCCTGTTTGACGGGTTTGCTTACGGGATGCTGCTGTTTTTGCTCTCGGTGGGCCTCTCCGTCACGCTGGGTCTGATGAATTTTACCAATCTTGCCCACGGTGCTTTCGCCATGGTGGGTGGCTATGTCACCTATTCACTGGTGGAACTGGCCGGCTGGCCCTTTCTGGCAACCCTGCCTTTTGCTTTCCTGATCACAGCCATTATCGCCGCTGCTTTCGAGCGGTTTCTTTTCCGACGCATCTATGAAGCCGGCGAATTGAACCAGGTGCTGTTTACCATTGGCCTGGTTTTTGCGGCCTCTGCCGTCGCCGCCTATTTCTTTGGCACTGTCCATCATTCCGTTGATCTGCCCGCCTATCTGACCGGTTTCATCGAGGTCGGCAGTGTCAAGCTGCCAGCCTACCGTATTTTCCTGGTGGTGGTGGCGCTCGTTGTCACGGCCATCGTCGTCGCGGGTCTGGAATATACCCGTTTCGGTGCCATGGTCCGCGCGTCGGTCGACAATCAGAAAGTCGCACGCGGCCTTGGTCTCAACGTCAACCGGATCTTTGCGCTGACCTTTGCATTGGGCAGTGGGCTGGCCGGACTGGGCGGGGCGCTGGCCATCGACATTCTGTCGCTTGATCCGTCCTTCGGATTCCACATTCTGGTGCTGGTGCTGATCGTGGTTGCCGTGGGGGGGCTCGGCTCCATCTGGGGCAGTTTTCTTGCTGCCGCCTGCCTTGGGATTTTTGATGTGGCGGGCAAATATTTCATTCCGGAGCTCGGGGCCTTCCTGATCTATCTCTTCATGGTGGCGCTGCTTTTCATCAAGCCGCGCGGCCTGTTCGGGAGACGATGACCATGGACCCGCATCTCTGGCTGAAGCGCAAGGGACGCATATCGCCCTATGAAGTGGTCTTCTGGCCCATCGTCCTGGTGCTGCCGTTCTGGCTGTTTCCGACCTATCTGTCGCTCTCCAGCCAGATCGCCATCACGGCCCTGTTTTGCATCTCGCTAGACCTGATCCTTGGTTATGCAGGCATTATTTCGCTTGGCCATGCCGCCTTTTTCGGCATCGGTGCCTATGCGGCCGGGCTGCTCTCGGCCCATGGCTGGGGCGAACCGCTTTCGGGCCTTGCCTTCGCGGCCGTTGTTGCGGCTTTTGCTGGCTGGATCGTCAGTTTCATGATCGTGCGGGTGCAGCATCTGGCGCTGCTGATGATCACCCTGGGGCTTGGCTTCCTGCTGGTCGAACTTGCCAATTCGCTGGGCTCATTTACCGGTGGCGCCGACGGGTTGCAGGGCATTGATACCTGGAAGCTTTTGGGTGTCTGGAAATTCTCCTTCTGGGGCAAGACGGCCTATGCCTATTCTCTGGCGGTGCTGTTCATTCTATTCCTCGTATGCCGCCGCATTGTGCGTTCACCTTTCGGACTGACTCTGGAAGCGATCCGCGAGAACCCGGACCGCACGACGGCGCTGGGCGCGCCGAACCGGGCGCATCTGCAAAAGATTTTCACCCTGTCGGCCGGTATTGCCGGCATTGCGGGCGCCCTGCTTGCGCAGACGACAGAGACGGTTTCTCTGGAAAGCCTTGGTTTCCAGAGATCGGCGGAGATTGCCATCATGCTGATTCTGGGCGGCACCGGGCGGCTCTATGGCGCCATACTCGGTGCGATCATCTTCATGGTGGCGCGTGACCAATTGGCCGGAATGAATCCGCAATATTGGTATTTCTGGATCGGTCTTTTGCTGATGATCGTTGTCCTGTTCATGCCGCGCGGCATTCTTGGCGGGCTGGAGCGGCTGGCCGCATTGGGGAGGCGTCGATGATTGCACCTGTCAATGCACTGGAAACCGGCCATCTCAACAAGGCCTTCGGCAAGCTGGTTGTCGCCGACGATATCAGCCTGACGCTGCCGCAGGGCGCCCGCCATGCGCTGATCGGCCCGAATGGTGCGGGCAAGACGACCCTGATCAACCTGATGACCGGCGTCCTGCCACCGGATTCGGGTCATGTGCGGCTGGACGGCAAAGAAATCACCGGGCTGGAAAGCGATGTCCGGGTCAAACGCGGCCTGGTGCGCACCTTCCAGATCAATACATTGTTTCCCAAGCTGACACCGCTGGAATCGGTTCTCATGGCGGTGCTGGAACGGGAGGGGATTTCGGGGCAATGGATTGCACCGCTGGCCGCCCGCAGGGATGCCATTGACGAAGCCTTTGGACTGCTGACCCAACTGGGTCTTGGCGATGATGCGACCAGACCCACCCATGATCTGGCCTATGGCCAGCAGCGATTGCTGGAAATTGCGCTGGCGCTGGCGACAAAGCCCAAGGTTCTGCTGCTAGACGAGCCGGCGGCCGGCGTGCCGAAAAGCGAGAGCGCGGCCCTGTTCGAAGCCATTGCGGCCCTGCCGGCCGATATTTCCGTGCTTTTCATCGAACATGACATGAACCTTGTCTTCACCTTCGCCAGCCGCATCACGGTTCTGGTTCAGGGACGTATCCTGACGGAGGGATCGCCTGACGAGATCGCCCATGATCCACAGGTGCGGGAAGTCTATCTGGGAGGCGCGGACCATGGTTGAACCGCTGCTGGAGTTGCGCGATGTCAGTGCCGGCTATGGTGAGGCCGTGGTGCTTGAGGATATTTCTCTGGACATCATGGATGGTGCGGGCCTCGCGCTGCTCGGTCGCAATGGTGTAGGTAAATCGACCCTGATCCAGACGATCATGGGGTTCACCCATCTGGTCAAGGGCACAGTGCATTGGCGCGGCGAGGATATCACCCGCCTCAAACCCTATCAGCGCGCCCGGGCGGGCATCGGATGGATCCCGCAGGAACGCGATATTTTTCCTTCGCTGAGTGTCGAGGAAAATCTTGGAGTGGTCGCCAGACCGGGCCTGTGGGACAGGGCAAAGGTCTTTGCCCTTTTTCCGCGGCTGGAGGAGCGGCGGGCCAATATGGGCAACCAATTGTCTGGCGGCGAACAGCAGATGCTGGCCATCGCCCGTACATTGATGACCAATCCGTCGTTGTTGCTGCTTGATGAACCACTGGAGGGGCTGGCCCCGATCGTGGTGGAAGAACTGGGCAGGGCGATTGCCGATATGACCAAACAGGGCGGCATGACTTTGGTCATGGTCGAACAACACGCCGAAGTGGCCTTGAAAATGACCGACACAGCGGTGATCATTGAACGCGGCCGGATCGCGCATCGTGGTCGATCATCGGAACTCATCAGGGATCAGGCAACATTGGATCGCTTTATCGGTCTCAATATTGGCACTTAGTTCATCGCGCACTCGGTCTGGAGGACTGGATATGGAATTACGATCAATCGGGGTATCGGGGCTGAAGGTTTCAGCACTTGGGCTTGGCTGCAACAATTTCGGCGGGCGGCAGGATGAAGCCGCGACCAAAAGCGTCGTTGATGTGGCGCTTGATGCGGGTGTGACGCTGTTCGACACGGCTGATGTCTATCCCATGGGCATGGGTGGCAAGTCGGAGGAATTCGTCGGCAAAGCCCTCGGCACCAGGCGCGCCGACGTGGTGCTGGCGACCAAATTCGGCATGAAAATGGATGAAGCGGGACTGATGCAGGGCGGTTCCCGGCGTTACATTATCGATGCGGTCGAGGCGAGCCTCAAGCGGCTGGGCACCGACTGGATCGACCTGTTGCAGTTTCACAAGCCCGATCCGTCAACGCCGATAGACGAGACCTTGCGGGCGCTCGATGACCTGATTCATGCGGGCAAGGTGCGCTATATCGGCTGCTCCAATTTTGCCGCCTGGCAAATGGTCGAAGCCCATTATGTGGCGCGTGAACTGGGCGCCAACCGGTTCATTTGCACGCAGGATCATTACAGCCTTCTGGCGCGCCGCGTCGAGCAGGATGTCCTGCCCGTCTGTCAGGCCTATGGCATGGGTTTCCTGCCGTTCTTTCCGCTGGCAAGCGGCATTTTGAGTGGCAAGTATCAGCCCGGAAAACCGGTGCCGGAAAACACCCGCCTGACAGGGGACAGTCCGCTTGGCGACAGGTTCCTCAACCAGCAGAACCTCGACATTGCGGCAAAACTGTCCGACCTGGCAGAAACATTCGGTTGCGCGCTGATCGACCTGGCCTTTGCCTATCTGCTGAAATCACCGCAGGTCCCCAGCGTCATCGCCGGTGCCAGCCGGCCGGAGCAGGTGGTGCGCAATGCTGCCGCCGTAGGCTGGCAGTTGACCGATGCCCAATATGGCGAGGTCGATGCGCTCTTGCGAGCGTAGAAGCTTCAATCCGTTTTACCAAGTCAGAGAATGATGGGGGTTCGGACGTTGGTCCGGGCGCTTTTCGTGTCGCTGCGTGGGTCGTCAATGGCAGCATTGCCAATGCCGATTGTGGAAAAATTGGGCGCGCCGGACATTTTGAATTTGACTAGTCAACTAGTCTTATCTAGCATTCGGGCATGGAGACCAAGAAAAACGCCCCCCGCTATCTGTCCCTGGCCGATGATTTGCGCACGCGCATTGAGACCGGTGATCTGAAGGCGGGCGACCGCTTGCCGAGCGAGCTGGAGCTTTCCAATACCTATGGGTTCAGCCGCGGTACGGTGGTCAGGGCGATTGAGCAATTGGTCACACAGGGCTTCGTCAATCGCCGTCAGGGTTCGGGGAGCTTTGTTTCGACGCGCTCGCTGCATCGGCGTGCCGGCAAATTGCTGAGCTTTTCCGATACGGTGCGCGAGGATGGTCACCGCACGGAGCAGCGTTTTCTGGGTTTTCGCGACGCGGAAGCGGCTGAAGCGCAGGAGTTTGGTGTTTCGCCGCCTGCCATGGTGCTGACACGGCTGCGCATGATGGATGGCGTGCCCTGTGCGATCCATCGTTCTCTCATTCCGCAATCGGTGTTCAATCGCCTGGACAAGCCATCACAAGGGATCGGGAAGGAGACCGGGCAGGAGAACGGGCCGTTCGCCTTTCTCAAAGCGCCGGATTTCTCACTCTATGCCCTGTTTGAAAAAAGCGGATTTGCCGTTGGTGAGGCGCGCGAACGCGTTACTGCCCGGCTTGCCGACAGTCAAGAAGCAGCGCTTCTGGAGATCGTGCAGCCCTCGGCGGTGATTGTTGTTTTCCGGCTGAGTTTTTCGGCAAGCCATGAGCTGGTCGAGGCGGTCGAGGCTGTCTATCGCGCCGACTATTACACCTATGACACCCATCTCATTCGCGGGCACATGGATTCGGGCTCCGGACTGCGCGTCGCTGCGACAACGGATGGTTTTTCCAAAGAGCAAACGACCAAACCAAAAGAGGGAATATGATGAAGAATTTACTCAAAGTGCTTGCTGCAACAACGGCTGTCAGTGCGGTCTTCGCATTGCCTGCCAATGCTGCGGACGTCAAACCGGCTGCCTTGATCATTGCCCAGGGCGGACTTGGCGACGGATCATGGAACGATACGGCCAATGCCGGTTTTGAAGCCGGTATAAAGGCGACCGGTATCGAGGGACGGGCGATCGAATCAAAGGACGTGGTGGCGCAGGGCGAAGAAATCATGCGCCGGGCAGCCGACAGTGATTTCGGGCTGGTGATCAGCCTTGAATGGATCCATGGCGAGCCGATGGAAAAGCTGGCGCCGGATTATCCCGATACCAATTGGGTCATCATGAACCAGACCCGCAAGGGTGACAATGTGGCATCGGTGCTGTTTGCCGAACACCAGGGATCCTTTCTCGCCGGCGCGCTTGCTGCGCAGGTGACGTCGGACACCTCCATCAAGGGTATCAATGAGGCTGCGGTGATCGGCGTCATCGGCGGGGTCAAGGCACCGGGCATCGACAAATTCATCGTCGGCTACATTCAGGGCGCCAAGGCGATCAATCCCGATATCGACGTCAAGGTGGCCTATGCCGAATCCTTCGGCGACCCGGCCAAGGGCGAGCAGCTTGCAAAGGCCATGTTCGATGAGGGCGCGGATATTGTCTATCAGGTCGCCGGCGGAACCGGCATCGGCATCATTGAAGCGGCCAAGGCCGAGGGCAAATATGCCATTGGTGTGGATACGGACCAGGATGGGATGGCGCCAGGAAACGTGCTGACCAGCATGATCAAGCGGGTTGGCGTTGCTACCGAAAGCATCGTCAAGGATTACGCAGCCGGCAAATTCCCCGGCGGTCAGGTGCTGGAATTCGGCCTTGTGCAAAATGGCGTGGCCCTGTCCGACATGACCTATACCAAGGACATGATCCCCGCCGCCTATCTGGCAAAGGTGGATGAACTGAAGGCCGGCATCATTGATGGATCGATTGAAGTCTGGGATGTCAGCGCCAGCGGCTATCCTGATTTCTACAAGTAAGACGATCGTTTTGACGAACCCGGGAAGCCTGGCTTTCCGGGTTCGCTCACAATCTGCCATCGATAAATGCCGCAGGACATCATGAGCCCAGAACACCCGCGAACAGACCGGAGCGTTTCGACGCGGATTGGCGCTCGCGATATTTCGAAGAATTACGGGCTGGTGCAGGCCAATCATGGTGTGTCCTTTAACGTCACGCCCGGGCAGATCCATGCGGTGGTAGGCGAAAACGGCGCTGGAAAATCCACCTTGATGCGGATTCTTCAGGGGCTTGAAAGGCCCGATTCCGGCACGGTCATCCTCAACGACGAACCGGTGCAATTGCGCGATCCCCAGCAGGCCATCCGGCTCGGAATCGGCATGGTGCATCAGGAATTCATGCTGGCACCCGAATTGACGCTGCTTGAAAATCTCGTGCTTGGTGACGAGCCGATGCGCACGATTGCCGGGCCGATTGCCATTGTCGACTGGAAGAAGGCCCTGACGGAGGCCCGCGCCCTTGAAAAACGCGCGGGCGTTGCGATTGACTGGAATCGTCCGACGGCAACCGCACCGGTTCATATCCAGCAATATGTGGAAATTCTCAGACTCCTTCGCAGAGGCAATGATGTGCTCATTCTGGATGAGCCGACAGCTGTGCTTGCACCTCAGCAGGTGAGCAAGCTGATTGCATTGCTCAAGCAACTGCGCGATCAGGGCGCATCGATCATCTTTATCAGTCACAAGCTGCATGAGGTGGTTGCGCTGGCCGATCATGTTACCATCATGCGACGGGGCAAGGCTGTCGCATCGGCTTCGGTGGACGAGCTCGACATTGCCGCCATGACCCGCCACATCATGGGCGATGCCCCGGCAGACCCATCAGAGCAAGCCAGAGCTGCCGTCGTTTTGCCGGATGCCCGCCGTATCCTGCGCGTCGAAGGGCTGTGTGCCGTGACCGTCGATCGGTCACAAGCTCTGAACAACATCAGCATGGATGTGTGTCTGGGGGAGATCGTCGGTATTGCCGGTGTCGCCGGCAATGGCCAGGAAGAGCTGATGGAATGCCTCGCCGGTCTGCGTTCGATGTCCAGCGGTTCAATCAGCCTCAACGGGGCGGAACTTGCGGGCAAAGAAAACATGGATTTCCGCCGGGCGGGTATTGGTTATGTCAGCCCGGATCGTGCCCATGAGGGCCTGGCGCGTCTCGCCTCCATCGCTGACAATGTGATGGCCGGCAGCCAGCACGCGCCGGCCTTTCTCAAGGGGCCCTTTCGCAATTTGCCAGCCGTTGGTCGGGCCGCACGTCAGCGGCTTGCTAACCTGGATGTGCGCTATGGTGCGCTCAGCGACCCGGTGTCCAGCCTGTCCGGCGGCAACCAGCAGAAACTGGTCTTTGCGCGGGAAACAGCCTCAAAACCGCAAGTGCTGATCGTCTCCCAGCCGACCCGAGGCGTGGACCTCAACGGCATTGCCGCCATTCACGCCATCTTGAGGCAGCATTGCGAAGGCGGTGGCTGCGTCGTTCTTGCCTCGGAGGAACTGGATGAGCTGATTGCATTGTGCGATCGCATTCTGGTTTTATCCGAAGGCCGGATGGTCGGCGCTGTCAGGAATGAAGACGCGACGCCTGAAACCATCGGCAAACTGATGCTTGCCTCCGGCGATGGACTGGAGATGGCCCATGTCTGACCATGTAAACACCGATGCGATGCCTGCCGACGGGTTGGCGGCCATGGTGCGGCGCGGGCTGGATGGCACATTGCGTTTTGTCGTGCCGATAGGAATTGCCTTTGCCGTCGGTGCGGTTTTGCTGCTGGCAATCGGCGAGAACCCGCTGGAAACCTACAGCCTGATGCTCTCGGAAGCTTTCAGTTCGCAACGCCGGTTTGCCGCCACCCTGTCGGCGGCAACACCATTGCTGTTTACGGCTGTGGCAACGGCGATCTGTTTCAGGACGGGCGTTTTCAATGTCGGTGTCGATGGCGCCTTTATCCTGGGCGGTCTGGCCGCTGCGACCTTCGGGGTGATGTTGCCGATGTCCATCGGCTGGTGGATCATTCCGCTGTCGATCGGGGCGGCCATGCTGGTTGCTGCTTTCTGGCTGTGGATACCGGGTGTCCTGCTGGCGCGGCTGGATGTGGACGAAGTGGTCTCCACCTTGATGCTGAATTTTGTCGCGCTTGGCATTGCCGGGTTTCTTGTCAATGGGGTGCTGTTATCAGAGACCTCCGGCAACAATACCACGGAAACCATCCATTCAACGGCAGAACTGAGCCGGCTGGTGCCGCCGTCCACCCTGCATTCGGGCTTTCTGCTGGGGCTGGCCTGCGTCTTTGCCTATGCGCTGTGGTCCAGCGTCACACCGGCCGGTTTCGAGGCAAGGCTTGTCGGCCTGAACAAACGCTTTGCCCGCGCTGTGGGGATCTCCATTCCTTCGACCATCATTGTCGTCATGGTGATTTCGGGTCTTGTGGCGGGCCTTGGCGGCGCATCCCACGCGCTGGGACAGGTGCACAAGTTTTCCGACGGGTTTTCCGCCGGATACGGTTTTACCGGCATGGCCGTTGCGCTGCTGGCTCGCAATTCTGCGCTGGGTATTGTTTTCGGCGCCATCCTCTTTGGGGCGCTGGCTTCGGCTGGAACAACCATTCAGCTGTTTTCCGATATTCCACTGGATATCGTCAATGTCATTGAGGGCACTGTCATGATCTTTGCCGTGGTGGAACTGGGCAAGCTGACCCTGTGGCGCAAGGGGAAAAGACCATGACCCTGGCAGCACAGATCCTGGCAACAACCATTATCCTGACGACACCCATTTTGCTGGCGGCCATCGGCGGTCTGGTCAATCGGCAGGGCGGTATTGTCAATATTGCCCTCGAGGCGAAGATGATTGCCGGCGCATTCATTGCCATTGTCGTCTCATCGGCCACGGGGTCCTGGCTGCTTGCGGTGTTCGCTTCGGCGGCCCTTGGCGGGGCTATCGGCTACGTATTTTCGCTGACGATTACCCGCGCCAATGCCAATATGATCATCGCCGGGCTCGGCCTCAATATTCTGGTTGCCGGATTGCTGGGTTTTCTGTTGAGCAGGGTCTATGGCACGAGCGGCACCTTGCGGCTGCCCGATGTCCATTTGCTGCCAAAAATATTTCCCGAGAGCGTGTCGGACGTGCCGTTGATCGGGCCGGTGCTGGCAGCGCTTGATCCCTTGACCCTGTTTGCCTGGCTTGCGGTGGCGGCACTGCCGTTTTTGCTGGCCAATACACGATTGGGCCTCAGGTTGCGTGCCGCCGGCAATGCGCCGCAGGTTGTCAGATCCGTCGGATTGCGGGAAAAATCAATTCAGGATTTCGGCACGGTCTTTGCCGGTATATTCTCCGGGCTTGCCGGAGCGCATCTGTCGCTCGCCTCGATCGGCCTGTTCAATGAGGGCCTGTCGGCGGGACGCGGATTTATCGCCTTGGCGGCCTTCTATTTTGCCCGCAACAGACCGGTGGGAACTGCCCTGGTGTGTCTGTTCTTCGGCTTTCTCGATGCATCACAGATCCGCCTGCAGACGGCCGGACTGCCGCCAAAACTGATCGGCACGTTGCCCTATCTGATGGTGATCCTCGGCCTGTGTCTGGCAGCCTGGAATACGAAAAGAAAGTTACAAGCATGAACCCGACAGCACTCATCGTCATCGATATGCAAAATGCGTTTCTGCACAGCGACGGAGAAAATTTCTATCCGGAGGCGACCCAGGTGATCGCACCGGTGAGTGCGCTTGTCGACAAGGCGCGTGACAGCCAGTGTCTGGTTGTCCATACGCTCGACCGGCACCGGGTTGGCCTGCCCGATTTTGAACAGAGACGTCTACCGGTTCATGGTCTGGAAGGTGGCTTTGATGCAGCCTATTTTGACGGCTTCGGCCCAAAGCCCGGACGTGACCTGGAGGTCGAGATTGTCAAAAGGCGATACAGCGCCTTCTTTTCGACCGACCTGGCATTGCTGCTGCGGGAATGCGGCATTGAAAACACACTGATCTGCGGCGTCAAAACCAATGTCTGTGTGCGTGCGACGGCGCAGGACGCCTTTGCGAATGGATTCCATGTGCGCGTGGTGCGCGAGGCAACCAATTCCAACCGGGCCAATCTTGCTGCAGCCTCCCTGGAGGATATCGACCGGTATCTGGGCAAGGCAATTGACCTTGATGCGGCCACGCAGCTGCTTGGTGCAGGTGCTGCCTGATGGAAAGCCTCATCGTTACAGGGTATGCCAGCATCGACTATCCGGTCAGGCTGGCTGGCAATATCGTGCCGGACCAGACGACCCATATAGAATACCGCGACCCATCGGCATGGCCGCGTATCGGCGGAACGCCGGCCTATGTCGGCACTGCGGCTGTCGCCTCGGGGCTTGCCGCTGCGCCGGTGACCTGGATCGGCGATGATGACCTGGCGGGTGTCTTTTCCAGACAATGCAGCGACCGGGGGCTTGGCGTTGATGGTATAGCCAGACTGATGGGCGAGCGTTCTCCCGTCAGTCTCATGGTGCATCAGGCGGACGGTGCGACGGCCTGTCTGTTTGATCCGGGTTTTTCCGGCCGGGAGAGGCTGACAGATGCGCAAAAGACGCTGATATCCACCGCTGCCCATATCTGTATCTCGGTGGGGCCCGGCCATCTGGTGGACGACATTCTGGCGCTGTGCTCCCCTTCGGCGGCGCTCTACTGGATCGTCAAGAATGATCCCCTGGCCTTTCCTGATGATGCCTGCGCGGCGCTTGCGGCGCGCGCATCGGTGATCTTCTGCAATCAATCGGAAAGACATGCGATTCACCCCACCTTGACCGGCCCGGCCATTGTTGTCGAGACGCGAGGCGCCCAGGGGGTCGAGATCACCATCGGCAAGACGCGGCATTTTCTGGCGGCGCAGGCCATCGCGGTCGACGATCCGACCGGGGCGGGCGACAGTTTTGCCGGCGGATTCCTGGGGGCCTTCTGTCAAGGGAGCGCGCCGCTCGAGGCCGCAGGACTGGGCATGGAAACAGCGGCTGCAATGCTGGAAAGCAGAATCAAAAGGACATCGGAAACGCAATGAAAACTGCCTGGTATCTTGGCCATAGAATGAGTGATGTCGCGGAAAGCGCCATTCTGGTTGGTGATCCCGACCGGATCGAACGCATAGCCGCATTTCTTGACGCGCCGAATTTTCTGCCTGTCAAACGCGGTTTGAGAACGGTCACGGGCACTTACAAGGGCAAGCGCGTGACTGCGGCCTCTTTTGGAATGGGTGCGCCGATTGCCACCATTGTGATGAATGAACTGGCCTATCTGGGCACAAAGCGATTCATGCGTGTGGGAACCGCCATGTTCTTTCCGCCGGCGCAGCCCGGCAGCTTCATGCTGAGCGAAGGGGTTCGCAGCTTTGAGGGAACGTCGCCTTCCTATGTCGATGATGCCAATGCGCACGTGGCAAGCATGAAGCTCAATGCCACTGTTCGCACGATCGCCACGGGTGCCGGAGATCCTCTGCATCAGGGTGTTTTCGCGACATTTGACGCCTTTTACCGGGACATGTTTCCGCTTGATGAGCAGACCGGCGCCAGGGTTGATGCAAATACGCAAATGTTGCTGTCGAGCGGTGCGATTGCTGCCGACATGGAAACCTCGGCACTGGTCAATGCGGCGCATTATCTGAAGGTCGATTTTACCAGCCTTTGCGTGGCCACCGTTGACGGGCAGACACGGCAGAAACTCGATCCAAAGGTTTTGGAACCAAAGGAACGGCGCATGTTTGAAATGGCGCTGGAAACAATCGTCGCAGGTTAATTGTTATTCAGACGGATAAAGGAGGTCAGATTGACCGGAATAGCCAGGCAATATTTTGACATCATGATCGAGCGGCTGCAGGCGGTGATCGACTCACAAGAGGGGCAAATCGAGGCGGCGGCTGAAATTTGCGCCGATTCCATCGCTGCGGACAAGCTGGTCTTTACCTTCGGGACCGGTCACGGCTCCTTTGCCGCCATGGAGATGTTTCCGCGCACCGGTACGACCACCGGCTTTCGCCCGATTGTCGAAAGTTCGATGATCAGCTTCCATCGGGTGCTGGGCGATGGCGGGGCGCGTCAATACCGCTTCATCCACGGCCAGGAAGGTTATGGCGATGCCATCCTCGCCTCTCATCAGACGGATCCCGGCGATGCCATGCTGATCTTCTCCCATTCAGGCCTGAATGCGGTGACGCTGGATATCGCCGTCGGGGCCAAGCAGCGCGGCATGAAGGTCATCGGCGTCACCTCGGTTCCCCATTCCTCCTCCACGCCCTCCCGGCACTCCTGCGGCAAACGTCTGTTCGAACTGGCCGATGTGGTCATCGATACCGGTGTGCCCAAGGGCGATGCCTCGATCAGGATTGATGGCGTCGAAGGCGCGGTGGGTGCGACATCCACCTCCATCGCCATTGCCGTCGGTCAGGCGATCAACGCCGTGACGGTGGAAAAGCTGGTGGAGCGCGGGGTGCAGCCCTTTATCATGGTGTCTCCCAATACGACGGACAAGGAAAGCGCAACGGCGCAAAACGACCGGAATTACGCCGAATTGTGGCGCCGGTTGAAATCCCGTTGAACGCAAACAGAAAGCAAAAACAATGAAACGCGGCTTTTTCATAAATGGTTCGTGGCAGCTGCCGCCACAGGCTGAAGTCTTTCAGGTGAATGAGCCTGCAACCGGCAAACCCGTCGGTGAGGTGCTCCTGGCCGACAGGGCAATCGTCGATCAGGCCGTTGAGCGCGCCGAGAAGACCTGCGCGCAAATGGCTGACCTTCCGGCAAAGGAAAGGGCGGCCATTCTGGAACGGGCCGCCAGCCTGATGGAGCAGCGGATAACGCCGATGGCGGTTCTTCTGACCCGTGAGCAGGGCAAGCCGGTCTCGGACAATGTCAAGGAAATCCAGTTTGGTGCGGAAGTGCTGCGCTATTATGCCGGTGAAGCTTTGCGGATCGGCGGTTCGATTCGGCCCGCCTCCGCGCCGCACATCAGAAACCTGGTCACCTATCATCCGATTGGCGTTTGTGCGGCGATCGTTCCCTGGAACTATCCGGTTGATCTCTACTGCTGGAAGGTGGGGCCCGCCATTGCCGCCGGTTGTCCGATCGTGATGAAGTCACCCCATGAAACGCCCTTTGCCATCGCCATGCTGGTCGATTGTCTGCATGAGGCCGGGCTGCCGGCCGGTGCGCTGGCGGATCTGGCGGGGCTGGGACCGATTGCCGGTTCTGCCCTGTCGTCGCATCCGAAAGTGCGGATGATTTCCGCGACGGCGTCCATTGCCGCCGGACAGGACATCATGCGCAATGCGGCGGGAAATCTGAAGCGGGTGAACCTCGAACTGGGCGGTCATGCGCCATTCATCGTGCTGCCTGATGCCAATGTTGCGGAAGCGGCAAAGGCTGCCCACCGACGCAGCTTTTCCAATATGGGCCAGATCTGCATCACCGTGAACCGGATTCTGGTGGCCCGCGAGGTTCATGCTGCCTTTTCCGAATGTCTTGCTGAGCTGGCCCAGTCCACCCAGCTTGGGGATGGTCTGGAGGAGGGCGTGCAATACGGACCGGTGCTCAACGAATCGGTCATTCAGCGGGTTGAAGCCCACAAGGTCGACGCCCTGTTCAGGGGGGCAACCCTGATCGCCGGTGGCATGCGTTCGCAGGGCGGAGACCACAGGCACGGGCATTTTTACCGACCGACAGTGATCGACAATGCACCGCTCGACAGCCTGCCCATGAGCCAGGAAACCTACGGACCGCTGGCCGCCATTGCCGCCTATGACACGGTCGAAGAGGTGATCGGCATTGCCAACAGCCTCGAGTTCGGCCTTGCGGCCTATGTCTATGGCGAAGACCTGGAACGGGCGTGGTCCGTCGCCGAGCGTCTCGAGTTCGGTGCGGTGGGTGTCAATGTCAATGATACCAGCGAGCTGCAAGCGCCGTTTGGCGGCTGGAAGATGAGCGGCATGGGCCGCGAACTGGGCCCAGAAGGGCTTGATGCGTTTCTGGAGCCCAAACATATCAAGCTGCGTGTGCGGCGGCGGGACTGAGTTTGCTAACGCTCACCCTTGCGGTAGGGCGCCATCAGGGCCTGGGGCACCTTGGCGCGGCGTGACATGACGACCAGCGCGACGATGGACAGCACATAGGGCACCATCAGGAACAACTGATAGGGAATGGCGCTCTCTATGACGTGCTGCAGGCGCAATTGATAGGCGTCAAACAGCGCAAAGAGCAGCGCGCCCAGCAGGGCCTTTCCCGGCCGCCATGAGGCAAAGACCACAAGGGCGATACAGACCCAGCCGCGCCCCTGCACCATGGTCGGGAAAAAACTGTTGAAGGTTGCCGTTGTCAAAAAGGCACCGCCAAGCGCCATCAGGGCGCTTCCGGCAACAATTGCACCGATGCGGATGCGGACCGGATTCAGCCCCTGGGCTTCGACCGCATGGGGGTTTTCTCCGGTCATGCGGATGGCCAGACCCAGCGGTGTTCGCGCCAGCAGATAGGCCGTCAGCAAAACCGCAAAGAGGGCGAGATAGGTCGGTGCTGTCTGGGTGAAAAACGCCTCGCCGAAAAATGGAATATCCGACAGGCCCGGAATGGCCAGCGGCTGGAATGGCTCGATGGTCGGCGGCGACGATGTGACGGGCAGGGACAGCCGATAGACATAATAGGTGAGGGATGAGGCAAACAGCGTGATGCCCAGACCTGTGACATGTTGCGACAGCCCCAGCGGCACCGTGAGCAGGGCATGCAGCAGACCGAACAGGCCGCCACACAGGGCTGCGACCAGGAGGCCCATCCACAGGTTACCGCCCTGATAGACCGTCATCCAGGCAACCATGGCCCCCAGGGTCATGATGCCTTCGATGCCCAGATTGAGAACACCGGCGCGTTCGCAGATCAGCGCACCCAATGTGCCGAAAATCAGCGGCGTGGCGATGCGCAGGACAGCGCTCCACAGGCTGGCGGTTGCAAAAATGTCGAGAGCTTCCATCAGCGACGCACCCGGTAGGTCGTGAACAACAGGGAGACCAGCATGGTCAGCAGCGAAATCGATACGATGACATCGGCAATAAAACTGGGCACGCCGAGCGCCCGGCTCATGGCATCGGCACCGACAAAGACGATGGCGACAAAGAGGGCCGTGATCACCACGCCGACCGGGTGGAGAGCGGCCAGCATGGCAACGACAATGCCGGAATAGCCGTATCCCGGAGACAGGTCGAGGGTCACATAGCCCTTCAGGCCGGTGACCTCGATGGCGCCGGCGAGACCTGCCATGCCGCCGGAAATGCAGGCAACGCCAAGCAAGGTTCTGCCGAGTTTTATACCGGCAAAGGATGCCGCCCTGGTGTTCAGGCCGGCCGCCTTGGTCTCCATGCCGAAGACCGTGCGCGACTGGACGATCCAGATGACGAAAGCTGCAAGGATGGCGATGATCAGGCCGATATGCAGGCGGCTTCGCGACAGTAATTTCGGCAGCATCACATCAGAATCGACCGGTACGGATTGCGGCCAGCCGAAGGCCAGCGGATCCTTCAGCGGACCCTCGATCATCATGGAGACAAAAAGCAGGACGATGAAATTGAGGATCAGCGTGGTGACCACCTCATCGACACCCAGCCGGAGCCGCAGCAGGACCGGCCCGAGCAATAACAAAGCGCCAGCCAGCATGCCGGCCAGCATGATGAGAATGATGGCCAGCGGTGTGGGCAGGCCGGCAGCCATATTGTGACCCAGCCAGGCGGCAACCAGCGCCCCGGCATAGAGCTGGCCTTCGCCGCCGATGTTCCACAGCCTGGCGCGAAAGGCCACGGCAGCGGCCAGACCGGTGAGGATCAGCGGTGTGGTACGGGTCAGTGTTTCGGAAATCGAAAGCCGCGAGCCGAAGGCGCCCTTGACCATGGCCGCATAGGCATCCAGCGGGTTGACCCCCGCCAGGGCGATCAGGCCGCCGGAAAGCGCCAGAGCAATCACGATGGCGATAACGGGCGCTGCCAGCAAAAGCGCCAGGGAACTTTGTGTGCGCCGTTCAAGCCGCATGGGATGTCTCCCAGATGCCGGCCATCATCAGCCCGACGGTTCGCGAATCCGCATCCTCTGCAGACAGGGGAGCCGAAAGCCGCCCCTTGAAGATCGCCTGTATGGTGTCGGACAGGGCAAGCACTTCATCGAGGTCTTCCGATATGAGCAGAATGGCCGCGCCATCCTTGCGCGCCGCGAGCAATTCGGCGTGGACGGCGGCAATGGCGCCTTCATCCAGCCCGCGTGTCGGTTGATTGGCGATGATCAGTTTTGGCGAAGCGGCGAGATTGCGTCCCAATATCATCTTTTGCATATTGCCGCCGGACAGCAGGCCGGTTCTTGTATCAGGTGCGGCGCCCCTGATATCAAACCGATCAATCAGTTCCGTCGCATAATCGCGGCAGCGGGCACGATTGACAAAACCGTAGGCCGAGAACCGCTTCTCGTGGATGCGTTCCAGGACGGCATTTTCCCAGATCGCCATCTCCGCAATGGCGCCTTCCGTATTGCGGTCTTCGGGGATGCGCCCGGTGCCGCTGGTCACCAGCATGCGCGGCGAAAAGCCGTTGGCCTGGTTGCCATCATAGACAAGTGTGCCTGTATCGGCGCCCCTGAGACCACAGGTCAATTGACCCAGCGCCGCCTGGCCATTGCCTGAAACACCGATAATGCCCAGTATCTCCCCGGCGCGAACGGTAAAATCAATGCCGTCGAGCAACTTGCGGCCATCTTCCACAATGTCGACCTTGCCGGCACTCAGAATATTTCTGCCGGGCGCCTGGTCTGTGCGCACGGGCCGCACAACCCGCCTGCCGACCATCAGTTCGGCAAGTTCTGCGCGGTTTGTGTCGCTTGTGCGTTTTTCTGCCACGGTACGCCCACCGCGCAAAATCACCACGCGGTCCGATGCGGCCATGACCTCGGCCAACTTGTGCGAAATGAAGATGACGGACAACCCGGTGTCGGTCATGCCGCGCAGGGTCTGGAAAAGCTGTTCGGCTTCGATCTGGGTGAGAACGGCAGTCGGTTCATCCAGGATGAGAATGCGCGCATCACGATAGAGCGCCTTGAGTATCTCCACCCGTTGCTTCTCGCCGACGGAAAGATCGGCAACAAAGGCATACGGCTCCACCTGCAGGCCGAAACGCTCTGAAAGCCCGCGCAGCTTGGCTGCGGCCTGTTTGCGCCCGGAACGCAGCAGTCCAAGCCGCTCTGTCCCGATCATCACATTGTCGAGCACGGTGAGGTTTCCGGCGAGGGTGAAATGCTGATGCACCATGCCGATGCCGGCCTCGATTGCGGCGCGTGGTTTGCCCGGCGGCAGGATTTCTCCAAAGGCGCTCACCTGTCCACCATCGGCGGTATAATGCCCGAAAAGAACATTCATCAAGGTCGTTTTGCCCGCGCCGTTTTCGCCCAGCAGTGCCAGCAATTCGCCTTTTCCAAGCGTCAGGCTGATGTCGTCATTGGCAATCAGCTTGCCGAAATGCTTGCTGATATGGGCCAGTTCCAGCACGGTCTCACGGTTCATCTGTCAGCTCCTGCGATGGATGCAGGAAAGGTCCACGGGTCTGCGGCTTCCATTTGATGGGCGATATCGAGCAGCAACAGGTCGGAACCAATCGGTCCAATCAACTGCAGGGCCAATGGCATGCCCGATTGATCACACCCGCGCGGCAGGCTGAGCGCCGGCAGACCGCCGATATTTGCCAGCGGTGTGCGTGGCGCGATCGCGGTCATATGGTCCCAATGGGCATCGGCATTGCCATGATTCATTGGCATGGCCCCGACCTTGGGCGCTGAATGGGCCAGCATGGGCATGGCGATGGCGTCGACCTGTTCAAACATCTGCCAGCATCCGTGGGCGAGACGTGCTGCCCGCACATCAGCCGCAAAAACGCTGGAGGCTGTCAATTGCCGGCCTTCATCGGCGATGGCGGCGGCTATCGCACTGATCTCTGCGTCTGCAATCTTCATCTCGTCAAGCATGCTGGCCAGCGATACCGACAGGATGGTGCGTATGAGCGTTGCTGCTTCCTGAGCAAGGGCGTCAAGCGCATCAACATTCACATCAACAATGGTATGTCCCTGGGATTCCAGCAGCGCGGCACTTGAGCGGATGGCTTCAGCCTGCTCTGGTCCGATGCCGCCGGGCGCCGTGTCGACAAGACCGATGCGCAATCGCCTGACCGGTATGCCCGACAGAGTCAATTCACCATAGGGACCCATCGTATTGCCGGAGATGGCGACCAGAGCCGTGCGAATGTCACGCACAGATCGCGCCAGAACCAGTTCACCGGTAATGCCCATCAGGTGGTTGCCAAAATTCGGCGCATTGGAGGTCAGCCCGCGCGACGGTTTGAGGCCCACCAAGCCGCAGCAGGCGGCGGGGACACGAATGGAGCCGGCGGCGTCGCTGGCATGGGCGAGGGCGACAATGCCGGATGCGACTGCGCTGGCGGCACCGCCGGAAGAGCCGCCGGATGAAAATTCCGGGTTCCATGGATTACGGGCAATGGGACCACCCGCCGGTTCGCTGGTCAGGGCCAGTCCGAATTCAGGTGTCGTGGTCACGCCAAAGGGCAAAAGCCCGGCCTGGCGAAACCGCTCGAAAATCACGCTGTCCTGTTCGGCCACAGGCACACGGCTGGCAAGGGCCGGCGAGCCTGCATGGACCGGCAGGCCTCTGGCCGCGTTGCTCAGATCCTTGGCCAGAAAAGGCAGGCCAGCAAAGGGCGCATTGCGCGCCTGAGAGCTTTTGTCGGCGGCAAGGCGGTCAAATGCGCAGGCTGCCTCAAGCCCCATTTCTTCATCAAGATGGCACAGGGCGCCAAAGGGATCGGATTTGGCTCTGTCGAGACTGGCCTGCATCACAGCCGTGGCGGTGGTCCGGCCATGGCGGATAGCCTCCGCGAGCGCTGTTGCGTCCGCGAAAGCTGTTGGGTTGCCTTCAGGCTGCATCCGGCAGCTCAGGAAGGTTCGTTGTTGTCGATCGGTACTTCGAACGTGCCGGCCTTGATGGCTTCACGCTTGGCTTCCATGGCAGCGATTGCTTCTGCAGAAAGGCCATCGGGCACAAAAATGATGTCATTGCCACCATGTTTCATGAAGGAGAACTCGGTGTAATCCTTGCCCACCGGATTTCCCGCTTTCACGTCGGCGACAATGGCGTCAACGGTTGGACGGAAATTCCAGATGGCATTTGCAAAGACCGTGCCCGGGTAACGGGGCGTGTAATCGATCAGTGAGCCGATGGCCAATACGCCATTTTCCTTGGCGCCATCGGCGGTGCCAATGCGCTCACCAAAAACCACATCCGCTCCCGCATTGATCTGTGCGATCGCCGCTTCCTTGGCCTTGGGCGGATCAAACCATGCGCCGATGAAGCCATTGAGGAATTTGGCATCAGGATTGACTTCCTTCACACCGCCGCGAAAGGCATTGATCAACAGATTGACCTCGGGGATCGGATAACCACCGACGGACCCGAATGTATTGCTTTTGCTCAAAGTGCCGGCCAGCATGCCCGCAAGATAGGCGGCCTCGTGATTGCGGGTGCCAAAGACGCCGAAATTATCACCGACCGGACCGCCGGATGACCCCATCAGGAAGGCGACGTCCGGATAGTCTGCAGCCACCTGACGTGCCTCGTTTTCGACGGCATAGGATTCGCCCCAGATCAGATCGGCGCCCTGTTCCGCGTATTCGCGCATGGCCCGGGCGTAATCCGTGCCTGAAACACCTTCGGAAAAGACATATTCGATAACACCGTCATTGGCGGCCGATTGCAGTGCTTCGTGAATGCGTGAATTCCAGGCATTTTCGACTGGCGAGGCGTGAATACCTGCAACCTTGATTGTGTCGGCGGCGAGCGCGGGAACGGCAAGCATTGGGAGAATGCTGGCCGCCATTGCGATCACATGGCGCCGTGTCAGAAACATTTTCATAGTGTGAACCCCTGTGTTCATGGAAGGGCAGGCGGCGTGATGCCGCCGGTGAATTATTCTTTTTGCCCTATTGGTCAAATTGCGGCGTGTCGGCGAAAATTGTCAAGTGGACCTTTGGATAAATTTACGTGCCGGCAACGGCTTGCACGCCTCTAAGCGGTGCCGGCGTGGTCGACCGGTGCGTATCGGGCGCTGTCCACGGTGGCTGGACGGTCCGGCAGGTTCAGCGTGGCAATCCTCGGCGCCGTCTCGCTGATGATCCGGCCATTGCGCAGAACGGCAAGGCGGGTGGCTTTCAGCCGGATGGCCTCAATCGGATCGCGGGCCTGAAGCAGCACGCAATTGGCCGAGCGGCCCGTCTCGATTCCGTAGTCCTCCAGCCCCATGGCCCGGGCGGAATTGACCGTAATGGCGTCGAAAGCCTGTTTCATGGCATCCACCGAGGTCATCTGACTGACATGAACAGCCATATGGGCCACTTCAAGCATGTCGCCACTGCCAAGCGAATACCAGGGGTCCATA
The DNA here is from genome assembly GCA_029212415.1 of Rhizobiaceae bacterium. Taxonomy (GTDB): domain Bacteria; phylum Pseudomonadota; class Alphaproteobacteria; order Rhizobiales; family Rhizobiaceae; genus Hoeflea_A. The sequence continues at coordinate 152,430 of JARGOF010000005.1, forward strand.
CAGCAATCCTGTCCGAATGCAACATTGACACCATGCGCCAGCAGTTCGGGAATGCGGGTGATACCGCGGCGCTTGGGATAGGTGTCGTGGCGGCCCTGCAATGTGGTGTTGATCAGCGGGTTCGGAATGGCATGGATCTGCGCTTCGGCGATCAACGGCAGCAATTTCGATACGTAATAATTGTCCATGGAATGCATGGATGTCAGGTGCGAGCCCACCACACGGCCCTGCAGTCCGAGCCGTATGGTCTGCGCCGCCAGTGTCTCGATATGCCGGGACATCGGATCGTCGGATTCATCACAATGAAAATCAATCCGTAGCCCCCGTTCTGCAGCGATTTCGCAAAGCCGATGAACCGATGCAGCGCCATCGGCCATGGTGCGCTCAAAATGCGGAATGCCGCCCACCACGTCGACGCCCTTGTCGAGCGCTCTCAACAGGTTTTTCTCCGCATTGGCAGAGCGGAAAAGCCCGTCCTGGGGAAATGCCACCAGTTGCAGGTCGATATAGGGTCGAACCTTCTCACGCACCTCCAGCAGGGCATCAACGGCCAGCAGCCTGTCGTCACAGATATCCACATGGCTGCGAATGGACAGAAGGCCCTGGGCAACCGCCAGGTCGCAATAGCGCAGGGCGCGCTCAACAACGGCTTCATGGGTCAGCAGGGGTTTCAGCTCACCCCAAAGCGCAATGCCCTCAAGCAAGGTGCCGGAACGGTTCAGCCGGGGCAGCCCGAGCGAGAGCGTTGCATCCATATGAAAATGCGGATCGATGAAATGCGGTGACAGGAGATAGCCGGCAGCATCGATTGTCCTGTGCGCCGGTGCATCGATGCCTGTCGCGATGGACTCGAACTTTCCCGCAGATATGGCAATATCAATTCCATTGCGCCCGTCGGGCAGGTTGGCATTCTTGATCAACAGGTCCAGCATGGGGGGGGCCTTTCGGGATATTGCCTTTGGCAGGTTTGCTGTATCGGGTTCGATGCAACTATCATCGATTAGTGCAATCAAAGATATAATCCTGTCGCCGGTTTTCCTGTAATTCAATCGAAAAATCGGCTTTTTGTCGGATGAAAGGCTTTCCGCGCCCTTTGGCAATGCGGGAACAGGCTGGAAACACTCGACATTCCCCGCGCATGGCGTTATTGCCCGCTGGTCAGGAGCCAAGCGCGGTTGATATGCCGATGCCGGTCTCCAGAGTTTGTTTCAAGCGCTGTTCGGGCGCGGGCCGCATCACGGTTTTCGCCGAGCGCTCTATGGGAAATGTCGGGCACTGTGTGCCTTGCCGCAACAGCAGGGGTTTTCAAGGATGACCAGCGCGAGAATGAAGCCGGTACCCAAAAAGGGCGTTATGGATATCGCCACCTATGTACCAGGCAAAGAAACGGTTGCGGGCGTGGAGCGGGTCTTCAAATTGTCCTCCAATGAAACGCCGCATGGACCAAGCCGCAAGGCCATTGATGCGCTGGCTGACATTTCAAAGCATCTGGAGCTTTATCCTGATGGCGGTTCGCACCTGTTGCGTGAGGCGATTGCCGAAGTGCATGGCCTGAACCCGGCCAATATTCTTTGCGGCAACGGCTCCGACGAGTTGCTTGGCCTGTTGTGTCAGGCCTATCTGGCACCCGGTGATGAGGGCATTTTCACCGAGCACGGATTTCTGGTCTACAAGATCCAGATCACGGCGGCTGGTGCCAGCCCCGTCTGCGTGCGCGAAGAGGACTGCAAAGCCAGCGTCGACACCATTCTGGCGGCTGTGACGGAGCGCACGAAAATGGTGTTCCTGGCCAATCCGAACAATCCGACGGGCACCTATCTGCCCGTCGAGGAGGTGCGCCGACTGCACGCCGGCCTGCCGGGCAATGTGCTGCTGGTTCTGGACGCGGCCTATAGCGAATATGTGCGGCGCAACGACTATGAATCCGGCATCGAGCTGGTCTCATCCAATGACAATGTTGTCATGACGCGAACATTTTCAAAAATATACGGTCTGGCCGGGCTGCGCATCGGCTGGATCTACGCGCCTCTGGCGGTGGTGGATGCATTGAACCGCATTCGCGGTCCGTTCAATGTCAGTGCCGCCGCCATTGCTGCCGGCGCTGCTGCGATTCGCGACCGCGAGCATGTCGAGCAGGCGGTGGACTATAACCAGATATGGCTGGCGCGCCTGACCGAAGGGCTTGAGGCGCTGGGGCTGCGCGTCACGCCTTCCGTGGGTAATTTTGTGCTGATCCATTTCACAGAAGATGCGGGCAAGACGGCTGGCGATGCCGACGCGTTCCTGTCCGGTCGCGGCTTTGTCCTGCGACAGGTCAGCGCCTATGGTCTGCCCAACGCATTGCGCATGACCGTCGGCAGCGTCGAGGCCATAGAAGGTGTTCTGGCCGCATTGAAAGAGTTTTTGGAAGCGACATGAGTGAAGTTCATTTTGACAGAATTGCCCTGATCGGGATCGGGCTTATCGGTTCGTCACTGGCACGGGTGATCAAGGAAAAAAAGCTGGCCGGAACGGTGGTTGTCGCCAGCCGCAGTTCAGAGACGCTGGAACGCGCCCATGCTCTGGGCCTTGGCGATTCCTATACGACTTCCAATGCAGAAGCCGTGCGCGATGCGGATCTGGTGATTGTCAGCGTGCCGGTTGGCATGTCGGAGAAAGTTGCCCGTGAAATCGGCAGCCATCTCAAGCCGGGTGCCATTGTCACGGATGTGGGGTCCACCAAGAAATCCGTCTTCGAACAGATGCAGCCGCATCTTCCCGATACGGTTCATTTCATTCCGGGACACCCGATCGCCGGTACCGAGCAATCGGGGCCTGATGCGGGCTTTGCCAGACTGTTTGAAGGCCGTTGGTGCATCTTGACGCCGCCTGCTGATACGGATGAAGAGGCGATCGCCAGACTGACAGCTTTCTGGCTTGCCTGTGGCTCGATGGTGGATCGCATGGACGCCGATCACCACGACCGGATCCTCGCCATCGTGTCGCATTTGCCGCATATCATCGCCTACAACATCGTCGGTACGGCGGATGATCTGGAAACGGTGACCGAATCGGAAGTCATCAAATATTCTGCCTCGGGCTTTCGTGACTTCACCCGGTTGGCGGCGTCAGACCCGACCATGTGGCGCGATGTGTGCCTGCACAACAAGGATGCCATCCTGGAAATGCTCGCCCGGTTTTCGGAAGATCTTTCCTCGCTGCAGCGGGCCATCCGCTGGGGGGATGGCGACAAATTGTTCGATCTGTTCAGCCATACCCGCCATATCCGCAAATCCATCCTGGATGCGGGTCAGGATGTGGATGTGCCCGATTTCGGTCGCCACGGTGCGGTTCTGGATGCAGGCGAGAACAAAAGCGATCCATCCTGATCTGCATTCATTTCGCTTTAAAAGGGCGGTATGGCGCCGATCTGAATGAAACCGACGCGCACCGCGCCCCTGTCAACATTGACCGGTAGTTTCAGCGCGTCCTGCTTCTGTCCGATGGCGGCAAGGATATTGATCACATTGGCGATATCGCCGGCCCGTTCGGGAAAGGTTTTGCCTAGCAGCTTCTGCCATGCATCGCGTCCGCGAATCTCAAGGCTGAATTTGCCGGTCAGGTAACCAGCCTCGTCTATGGAAAAGGGCCCGGCAATATTCAGGATGGCACCTTGCCCCAGGTCGGCGCTGAAACTGTTCAGCGAGGCGCTGAGATCGCGCCAGGGCTGCTGGCCATGCGGAGAATGCCCGGACATGAGAGAGGCACGGTCGGCCAGGGTGAGGTCAGCGGCCATATCAAATGTGGGAATCTGGATCGTGCTGTTGTCGATGGTCAGTTCGGCTGCATCGAGATTGAAAGCGGCATCCAGATTTGCATCGTTCTGGCGGGCATGAAACTGCGTGGATCCGGCAGACAATTGCATGGTGTTCTGCGATGCCGGAGGCGTGAGGGTTGCGCGCAATTGCCTGCTTTCCAGCGAGGCGCGCGCAAGGCCTGACAGGCCGAAAACAGTGCTGGAGCGCAGGTTTTCCCAGTCAATTTTTGCCAGTAAGTCCTTGCCCAGACCAAAGGTGGCCGGGCCATCGAGTTCAGAAACGATATGATTGGGCTGGTAAATCTGAGCCGCGGAGCGAAAACTGCCGGCCGTTACGCTGCCCTTGCTGGCCTTGTCTCCGGCGGTTACAGACGTGCAGAACAGCCCCAGACGGAACGGGTATCCACGGACATTCAGGTCCTGGCAATCGGCAGTCACATCACTGTCTGACAGATCGCTGAGAAGGAATTTGCTGCGGCTTTCAAGCTGATCGGCCAGATAGAACCAGACGGCAGAGTAACCGATGATTGCTACAACGATGAAAATCGCCAGCCCGAGAAATTTGCGGGATGTGTTTGCCTGACCTTTGTCACTTGACCTTGTCATGCCGTTCTCCAATTGTGCCTCTGCCCGCGTTGAGATTCGGGCCGCACTGTGCATAAGGGTAATGAATTACGATATGGATGATTTTTGGGTCTTTGGCTATGGGTCGCTGATGTGGCGTCCGGGATTTGACTATGTGGATGCCCAAAAGGGACATCTTTTCGGTTATCGCAGGGCGCTGTGCATCTATTCCTATGTACATCGCGGCACCCCGCAAAAGCCCGGTCTCGTTCTCGGTCTTGATCGCGGCGGTTCCTGCATGGGGATGGTCTTTCAGGTCAAAGGGGCGCTGCACGGGCAGGTGATGGATTATTTGCGCGAGCGTGAACTGGTCACCAATGTTTATCTGGAGCGGACCGGTCAGGTGCAACTGACGGACGGCAGGCGCATTGCCGCCGTATGTTATGTTGCAGACCGCACCCACCAGCAATTTGCCGGTTCTCTGGGTGTCGAGGAGGCCGCCAAAAGGGTTTCCGTGTCACAGGGCCAGTCAGGCCACAATATCGACTATGTTGCCTCCACCGTGGCGCATCTGCGGGAAATGCAGATTCGCGATCATTGGCTGGAGGGTGTTGCCGGAGCGCTGCTGGACGACAGAAAGGCCGGTGATATCAAAGATCCGTCATAATCATCGATCCCTGGTATCAGATCACATAGGCATCAAATCGAATCATTTGACGGCACTGATCCTGTCAATTCTTTGAAACGGTTTCTTGCGAGATCGGAAATTGGCAAATCAGGGTTGTCGCGTATCGCTTCCACCAGCAATTCATCGCAGGCTGTCTCGGTTTCACGCACCAGGGTCTTCATGAAGGTACTGGCACCAAGGCCGGGTTGGATCGCCGGCAGGAAACGCACCTTTATGGTCCCCGGATACCGCAGGAACTTGCGTCTTGGCCAGAACAGGCCGGGAACCATTGCAACGGGCACAACCGGGACATCAAGCTCCGAGTAGATTTTTCCAATGCCGAACTTGTAGGCTGCTTCGGCGCCGGCGGGCCTGCGTGTGCCTTCGGGATAGATGATCAATTGCCGTCCGGCGGCCATTTGCTTTTTTGTCCGCGACATGACGATCGGCATGACCTTTGCCTTGCTGCCACGGTTGACCGGAACCATGTTCATTTTGGCAACGTACCAGCCAAATAGAGGTATCCAGAGTAATTCCCTTTTGAGGATGTAAAAGGGGTTATCCAGGTAGGGAAGCAATGCATAGGCGTCCCAGAAAGACTGGTGTTTGGGTGCGATGATATAGCCACCCTGCGGAATATTCTCCAGCCCTTCGACGACCAGTTTGGTGCCGACGACCTTTTCCAGCAGCCAATGATTGCTGCGGACCCAGTTCTTGGGGACACTCCAGGCCGTTTTTTGCGGCGCCAGAAAATAGAATGGAGAAAATATGATCATTTGAATGATCAGGTTGAGATAGAAGAGAATATTGAAAATGGTCGAGCGAAAAGCAATCATCAGTCAAATCTGTTCCAGTTGAGGCTGTGCGACAATTTGACCGTGAACGACATCAAGTCAATCACCTCCGGCCATATTGGCACTTTTCAGGCCGACATTGTCTGCATTGGCCAGGCTGGACCGTAACCCGTCGCGTGATGCGCCACCACGGATCAGATGGGCACGGGCGGCCATGTATTTTACATATTCGGCGACCAGAAGGCGCAGGCTGCCGGAATGCTGCAGCCACTGGATTTTGTCGAAATCATTGGCGATGACCGGATAGGGAATGAAATTGGTCGTGCTGTCGACCCGGCGAAGCTCCATCAGGCTTCTGGGCATGTGATAGTTGCTGGTAACAACCACCACGTTGGCGAATTTGTTTTCCGCCACCCATTGGGCCGCTTCATTGGCGTTGCCAACCGTATCAATCGCATCATGTCCGATATCGATGCAGCACTCGAACAATGCCGGTTCGGCGGAGGTAACGCTGGCGATCTGCTGGCTGCTGATGTCCGGATTGACGCCCGAAATCAGCAGGCGGTCACCGGCTCCGCCGTTGAGCAATTCAATGGCCTGATCGATGCGCTGGCTGCCACCGGTAAGCACCACAATGCCGTCGGCCCCGGTGATCTCGGCGGGTGGAACAAGATTGATGACTTCGTTGGCAAACCGTATGAAGCTGCCGACGAGCAAACCTGCGCCCAGCACCAGGACAAGCGTGATCACGCCTGCCGGCCTGAGGGCCCGGCGCGCGATTTTTCGAGGTTTTTCAGACGCACCCGTTTCGGGTGATTCGTCAGGCCGTTCCGTGTTCATCTTCGTTCCATACAGCGCCAATGTGGCAAGGGATAGGGGATTGTCATAAAAGCAACCGACGGAGAATTGGGCGCGGCGCCCATTTGAAATGGGCGATGAATTGCAACGTCAGATTGAGCGGGCCGGATCCGATCTGATCAGATCAATTTCCATGATTGTATGGATCACGGTTACCCGTGTGGTCATCGCTGTCAAAACGGCTGTAATGACAACAATTGCCAGTGCACCGACATAGCCGCCCGCACCCATGGAAAAGCCCCCGAAAAGGGCTGATGCCTGATCGCTTTCAGGCGTTGCAAGCGAGTTGCTTGCCCAGAAACTTGCCACGGCAAAGGTGAAGGCTGCCGCAAGACCGCCTGCCACGGCACCCTTGAGCGCAATCAGAAAGAAATGCCTTTGGAAATGGGAGGCAACAAAACTGGCCTCGGCACCGACAAAATGCAGGACTTCAACAATATGCTGGTTGCCGGACAAGGCACCCCTCGTGGCAAAAACCACCGTTAGAATGGTTGCACTAAACACCAGTGCGAGAACGCATAGGCCGATGATCACTGTCGTATTGGCCATGGCAACGAGCCTGTCGACCCATGTGCGGTGGTCGTCCAGATAGACGTTGGCGACCGCTTGATCGAGCGCGCTGCGCATACTGGCAAAATCGGGCGGCGAGGCTTCGTCAATGGTAATGATGACCAGACGCGGGACCGGCAACTCATTGATATCGAGTCCTTCTCCCAACCACGGTTCGAGAAGCCGTGCCGTGGCATCATCGTCCATGATGGTGGCGCCCGTGGTGCCTGGAAAACCAAGCGCGATGTCGCGTGCCTTTTCCAGTTCGGCGGCCAGATCGAGACCCTCCTCGGGCCTGATCTGAATGGTGATCTCGCGGGATATCTGGCTCTGCCAGCTATTGGCGGTGTCCTGCACCATAATCACGGCACCCAGCGTCAGGCAGGCAAGGAAGGACATGATCGATATGACAAACATCAGTGACCGGCCGGCAATATTTCCAGCCGGCACAATGGGCGCCATCGGGCGCAGTACAATTCTGCGCCTGTTCCCCTTCTTCGGCCTTGGTGCCTTTGCCGGCGTCTCATTCATAGATTTCAAGCCGCCCACCTGACAAAATCATGCGTCTGGCATCAACCTGGTCCATCAGCGACAGATCATGCGTTGCGATGATGACGGCAGTGCCGAGTTTGTTCAACTCCATAAAAAGTCGCAGCAACCGTTGCGCAAGCGGTGCATCCACATTGCCCGTCGGCTCGTCAGCCAGCAATATTTCAGGTTGATCGATCAGCGCCCTGGCAATGGCTGCCCGCTGTTTTTCTCCACCTGAAAGGATGGGTGGCAGAACATTCATGCGATCACCCAGACCGACCCATTTCAGCAGTTCCTTGACGTCGGTGCGATAGGCGGATTCTTCCCGGCCACGCACCCGCAACGGCAAAGCGACGTTTTCAAAGGTTGTCAGATGATCAAGCAGCCGGAAGTCCTGGAACACGATGCCAATGCGTCGGCGCAATTTGGGCAATTCCTGCTGGGGAATCGTCGTGATGTCCTTGCCAAAGACGCGCACAAAACCGCGGGTTGGCTGCAAGGACATGAACATCAGCCTGAGCAGGCTGGTCTTTCCTGCTCCTGACGGGCCGGTGAGGAACTGGAAGGAGCGCTCGGGAATATCAAACGTTACATCGCGCAGGACTTCCGGACCCATGCCGTAACGCAGTCCTACATTGTCAAAGTCGATCAAACCCATGCCTCGTCAGTTGCGCTTCAAAAACCAGCAATCATCAACCAATCCATCATCTGGATGCGTTGCTATCTGGGGTGCCTGACAGAATTGCCGGGCGGTATATCTCTGCTCTAACGCCATCTGGTTTCATCTTTGTTAACCAAATATGTTTACGGCTGAGAAAGATTTCCCGCAATGCCCGGTTCAGCGATGATCCGGTTCGAGGATGCCTTTGACAGCTCATGCGCAACAGCAGCGGCGGCAAGCATAGTTTCGGCTATAGCACGCAAAATATCATCACGAAACAGCCCCGGTCTTCCGGTGCAGGCAACCGGACCGCGTCGGGACCTGCTGCATTTCATCCCGGTGATATCATTGATGTGGAGTTCGAACATGTCGAAGGCAAGGCCACGGGCGCAAAACCGCCACAAAAACCGCCACAAAAACCGCCATTTCCAGATGACCTTTACGCACATCACGGCGCGCAGGGCGATCAGAGGATTTCCGGCGAGCGGTTGACGGTGTTTTCAAATGGCGTTCAGCCCGGCAAGCCGACCGCAAAAGGACCGTCAGCGGGCTTCATGATTGTGTTGGTTGCGCTTTGTCTCGGGGCTTTCTGGTTTTCCGGCGGTCATGTGATTGCCACCTATTTTGCAGGCGCATCCAAGCAGGCAGGGCAAGAGGGATTGGTTCTGTCGGATATCGAGGCCGGCCCTCATTACGAACAATCCGGATCTTATCTTCTGTTGCATGGCACCATCAGGAACAATGCTGCCGTGTCAAAAACGGTGCCGTTGGTGACAATCCAATCGGCTGCAGAAGATCGCGGCGCGACGTTGCATTATGTGCGCGCACCCAAAAAACAGCTGAATGCGGGTGAAAGTGTCCGCTTTCGGGTGCGCGTCCCGTCATCTCTGCGTAACCATGACAAACTGACAATTTCACTTGCCGGGGCCGGGTCGGCGTCCTGACAGTGCGTCAGTGTATATCGTCGTGCGATTTCACCTGTGAACCTGCGCGGTTTTGGCGCGACGCGGAAAATCTGAACGGGAATGCGGGGAAACCCGACAATTCAACCTTTTCCTTTGGCAGCCCATGCACTAAACCGACAAGACGCATCACTTGATCAAATTGGATAAACCATCATGCCTGTCGTTCGCGGAAAAAATATCGATGTCCTTTTTTCGCCAGAGCAGATTGCGACACGCAATATGGAGCTGGCGGCGCAGATAGCCGTTCAACCCAAAAATGATCTGCTGGTGATCGCCATCCTGAAGGGATCCTTCATATTTGCCGCTGATCTTCTTCGGGCCCTGCATCACGTCGGCCTGGCTCCCGAAGTCGAATTTATCACCCTGTCCAGCTACGGCAAGGGAACCAAGAGCCAGGGTGTCAAAATCATCAAGGATATCGATAGTGAAGTGAAGGGCCGCGATGTTCTGCTGATCGATGATATTCTCGAATCCGGCAGAACGCTGCGCTATGCGCGGGAACTGATGTTCGAGCGGGGCGCCAATGATGTGTCAATTGCCGTTCTTCTGGACAAGAGCTGCCGCCGCGAAGGCACCTTGAATGCCGACCATGTCGGGTTTGAATGCCCGGATTACTTTGTTGTCGGCTACGGGATGGACGTTGCCTACGCATTCAGAGAGCTGCCCTTCGTCGGCATTGTGACCGGTGACGTCGAGGAAGCATAGCTTTCGCGCAACCCATGCGCAGACTGCATTCCGGGTCCCTTGAACTGATTCGATTTTCAGTCGTCCCTGGTATCCTCAAGCACCAGACATGATCTATAGCGCTCCAAATCGCTGCCGCCGCCAATACTCTGTTAAGCATGAATTGCTTAAAGGCAGGCCATTCCCGACCGTTTCTACCCTTCCGACCGGTTCATTTACCCGGCGAAAACATTTGCGTGGTTTTGTGACGCAAGGTTCCCGGTATTGCAGTGATCTGCCTGTCAGAAAACGTGCCATCCTTCTTCGGGAAACCAATGTGTATCGAAACAGCACATCACTATGGGCGATGGATGCAGCCGATCAGGAGATCATGCATTCGGGTAGAAACGGACGGAATAAATGGCGAAAATACTCGTTGCCGAAGATGAAGATTCACTGCGCCGCTTTGTCAGTCGGGCATTGCAGATGGACGGTCATGAAGTGGATCAGGCCATTGATGGCGCCCATGGTCTTGATCGGCTGCGCGAAATGCCGGGCTATGATCTTCTGCTGTCGGATATCCGCATGCCCGTCATGGATGGCATTGAACTGGCGCATACGGCGTCAGCGGAATTTCCTGCACTCAAGATATTGCTGATGACAGGTTTCGCAGAGCAGCGCGAAAGGGCCGATAATCTGAATGATGTCGTGCTGGACGTTGTTTCGAAGCCGTTCAGTCTGCCTGACATCCGCGATGCCGTCGCGGATGCGCTGACCCGATAATTACCAGGCGGATTATCTGCTCACAGGCGTTTGCGGCAAATCATCTTGTGGTTTTTCGCAGGCCTCATCTGTTGTCCAGAAGCCGTTCCAGGTAAAAGCGCTCCATCTCCGGACGGAAAGCGTCACCCAGCCGTTCACGGATCGCCTCGAGAATTTTGCGGGCACGCTGGATGTCGGCTTCTTCGGGTATTTTTACATTCTCTCCGAAATCGGGTCCGGTATTGGCCGTCGGACGGCCAAGAGGGTCGAGGCCTGAGCCATTGGGCCTTGCCTGTCCCGGCTGTTGTCCCGGGCCTCCTTGGCCCATCGCCTGGCGCATCTGGTCCATCATTTGCTGGGCGCCATCACGCAGGGCCTGCAAGGCGCGCCCCTGTTCACCCACAGCCTGACCGCCATCACCTTCGCCCAATGCTTCGCCAGCCTCACCCATGGCCTCACCAGCCTCGGCAAAGCCCTCATTGGGTTCCATGCCGAAATCTTCCATGCCCTTTTGCAATTCACCCAATTGTTGCTGAAGTTGCTGCTGTTGTTCCTGAAGTTTGCGCAGCGCCTCACGCAATTGCTCTTCGGTCAATTGCTGGCTGTCGCCGCTTTGCGGAGCCTGTTGCTGCGGACGGTCGGGATTTTGAAAATACTGCTCCCTGCGGCGCTCCTTGAGCGCCTGTTCGAGATCAAATGTCTCTTCCATGAGCTGTTGCTGGCGTTGCATGAGTTCACCAAGCTGATCCATCTGCTGGCGCATGGGGTTGTCGCCCTGGGCTGACTGCTGTTGCCCGGTTTGCAGGTTGTTCATCATGCGTTGCAATTGTGAAAGCAGCTGCTGGGCCTGTTCCCTGGAACCGGACTGCGCCAGATTCTCAATCTGGTCCATCATGCGCTCAATGTCCTGCTGACGCAGAACATTCTGCATGTCGGAAGGCATCTGTTGCTGTTCGGCACTCTGATTGTTGCGCATTTGCTCGGCAAGCGCCTGCAGGAAATCCTGCATGGCCGCGCGCAATTCATCCATCAATGCCTGAATTTCTTCGTCGGAGGCGCCGTTTTCCAGGGCCTCGGACAGGGCCTTTTGCGCGTCGCGCAGCCGTCGCTCGGCAAAGGACAGGTCGCCGTCTTCGATCCCCAGAGCAATATCCCACAGGTAGTCGGCCGCATCGCGCAGCATGTCATCGTCATAGGCCTGCTTGAGGCGCGATCTTGCTGATTTGATCAGCAGGAAATGGGTCGGGTTGTCGATGGTTTCTTCCGGCGCGATGGTAATGGCGTCGTTGAGATCAAGGACCCGGTCCATGCGCCTTGTATCGAGCGCCAGAACCTGTCTTTGTTCAGCGACAGAGCCGGCCAGTAGATTGCTGAAATATTTGCCCGGCAGGATCATTTCATGCGTCTGGCTGCGGCCGGTCTGTCCAAGCGAATCTTCGGCCACCAATGTGATGCGCACGGGTGTGCCGGCCATCGGGTGCTCTGTCAGTGAGCGGCTCTCGCGCCCCTTGCGCTCGCCAGCCGTGCCGCGCGGCAGGGTCAAAGGGTAGTCGGGAAGGTCATAGAGGGGATGTGCGTCGGCGGCCTGGGGCGTGGCTGGCTCAATCTGCGCGTAGGCTTTCTGCGTTCCATAATCGTCGCGAACGGTGAAGCCGATTTCAAGGGCGCCATTTGCAGCGCGCGTCGGCTCGCCGTCAAAGGCAATTACCGGTGGTTCATCGGGGATCAGTTGAAACTGCCAGTTTTCTGCAACATTGGCGCCTTGCCGGATGGTCAAGACACCATCACCGGGCGCTTCGAAACTGTAATCGCGCGCGCTGGTGGAGGACAGTTCCTCTGCGCCTGGATCAGCTTGGGCAACGAGCGGCAATTCTTCTCCGCCCGTGCGGTAAAGCACCTCCTCCGTGCCGTTGCCGCCAACCACCCGCACCAGCATGGTGCTGCCCTGGGGAATGGAAATGACCTCGGGAAGGCCTGCATTGTTACCGGTGAGAAAGACCGGGGCCTTGCCGGTGTATTCGGGTGGGGTGACCCAGGCATCTATCCGCATGCCGGCAACCATTTGCGCCGATACATGGCTGCGAAAGGCATCGCTCAAAAGTCCGGACTGGTTCGAATGGGAATAGCCGAAGGCAACGAACAGCAGCAGGGCGACGAGAACCCGCAAGCCGAAAGGGTCAAACCTGGGTGTTTGCGGGCGTGGTGCTGGCACGGTCATCGTATCAACTTCGGCGGCCATGCGTTTCTGGTGGGCATGCCACAGCGAACGGGCAAAGGCATCGCCGCTTTCGAGGCGATCAGATTGCACTGTCAGGGCCTGGTGAACAATGTGATTGTCCTTTTCCAGGCGGCTGAGTGCTTCTCTGCGGTCCGGCCAGCGCAGGCTTTTGAATGTCGTCAGGCAGGCCAGGATGCCGATGACGAAAAGCCCGATGACGACCATGCGGAGCCAATCGGGGATGATGCGGAAAAGGCCGAACCACGACAGGACGGCAAAAAAAGCAATCAGTCCGACGATCGGCAGCAGCCTTGGCCAGGCGCGCTCGAACAGAAGAACAAACCGGGTGAGCCTTACGCGCGCATCAATCCTGCGCAACAGGGTGTTCACAGAATCTGTTGAAACCCGATTATCCTGCTTGCTGCCATTTGCCATGGGCGTTCAATCCTTTTGACCCTGACAGAAGGATAGCATTCTTTGTGGCAAAGGCGAGGGGATGCAACAAATTGTGAAGTGAAAGAGCGTTTCACGCACAAATGGATTATTGCAGCCAATCGGGGAGTGAATCGAGGCCGATGAGGTCTTCGTAGGAACCGCGCGGCCGCACCACATGGAAACGATCGCCGTTGACCATCACTTCTGGGATCAGCAACCGTGTATTATAGGTGGACGCCTGAACGGCGCCATAGGCACCGGCTGAACCTACGGCAATCAGGTCGCCTGCTTCAAGTCGGGCAATGTCCCGGTCTTTTCCCAGGTAATCGCCGCTTTCACAGACCGGTCCGACAAAATCGACGGTCATGCGCGGTGCATCGGGTTGTGGCAGGACCACCGGGCGGATGTCATGCCATGCCTCATAGAGCGTTGGGCGAATCAGATCATTCATCGCCGCATCGACGATGACAAAGCTCTTTTCGCCCGCATCCTTCACATAGATCACTTCGCTGACCAGCAAGCCGGCATTGCCGGCGATCATGCGGCCGGGCTCAAAAATGATCTGGCAGTCGAGGGATTTGACCTGTTCCAGCACCACGTCGGCATAGTGCTGCGGGTCGGGAGGCGGCGCATTGTCGGTGCGATAGGGAATGCCCAGGCCACCGCCGACATCCACATGGCTTATCGTGTGTCCGGCTTTACGCAATTGCAGAACCAGCGATTGCAGCAGGCGAAAAGCCTCGGCATAGGGCTGCAGATCGGTGATCTGGCTGCCGATATGCATGTCGATACCGGTCACATTGATTCCGGGGAGTTCGGCCGCCTGCGCATAGACTTTTTCGGCGTCCTGCCAGGAGATGCCAAATTTGTCCTGCTTCTTGCCGGTGGAAATTTTCGCGTGGGTCTTTGCATCCACATCCGGATTGATGCGAAAGGAGACCGGTGCCTTGCATCCGGCTTTCAAAGCCCGGGCGTTGAGAACCTCCAGTTCAGGTATGGATTCCACATTGAAGCAGAGGATTTCAGCGTCCAGCGCAAAGTCAATTTCGCGAATGGTCTTGCCGACGCCGGAGAACACGATTTTTGAAGCCGGGATGCCGGCTGCCAATGCACGGCGCAATTCACCTTCGGACACCACGTCTGCACCAGCGCCGAGTTTTGCCAGAGTGGCCAGAACCGCCTGGTTGGAATTGGCCTTCATGGCATAGCAGACCAGCGCGTCGACGGAGGCAAAGGCCTCTGCAAACACCCTGTAGTGTCGGGTCAGCGTGGCTGTCGAATAGCAATAGAACGGCGTGCCGACCGATTTCGCAATCTCGGCTATGCTGACATTCTCGGCAAAGAGAATGCCATCCCTGTATTCAAAATGGTTCAAGGGGTACGCGCCTATTTCAACAATCGGTCAAGAACGAACGGGCGGCCCTCGTCAGGTTCCGTGGGTGTCTCTTCCTGATTGTCCACGACGGGTCTTGCCGAAGGAACTTCCAGAGGACCCTTGCGGCCGCAACCGGTTATCAGCAGGGCCATCAAAAGCACGACAGCTGCAGTCTTGACCGCATTCAATGCGGTGACGGGCAAATTGGCATTGGGCAAAGCAGTCATGGGTTGCTCGCATTCATCCGGAATTCAGGTGCTGATCTTTTAACGAACTTATGTGGCCTTGTGCACCCTGTTTTCTTCAACAAGGTGCCAGAAAGCGCAATTAAGTGCCTTGATGGAGAACCAGCAGGCAAATATTGCTCTTCCAAGGCCATGCAAACGGCCGTCAAAGGCGGGTTCTCCACCAGGCGATCTGTTCGCGGACCCTGACCGGTGACGTGCCGCCAAAACTTGTGCGGCTGGCAACCGATGCTTCAACCGTCAGCACGGAATAGATGTCCTGGGTGATGGCCGGGTTGATTTTCTGCAGATCTGCCAGCGGCAGTTCGGCCAGTTCGCACTGGCGTTCTTCGGCCAGCGCTACGGCGGTTCCGGTTGCATGATGGGCATCGCGGAAAGGCAGGCCTGCCTCGCGCACCAGCCAATCGGCAAGATCGGTCGCGGTGGAATAGCCCGATCCCGCGGCTGCCTTCATGCCGTCCTTCAGAATGTGCATGTCGCCGATCATCCCGGTCATGGCGGCAATCGCCAGTTCCAGTGATTTTGCGGCATCAAAAACCTGTTCCTTGTCTTCCTGCATGTCCTTTGAATAGGAAAGGGGCAGACCCTTCATCACCGTCAGCAGACCGATCAGCGCACCATTGAGACGTCCGGTCTTGGCGCGGACAAGTTCGGCTGCATCCGGATTTTTCTTCTGCGGCATGATGGATGAACCGGTGGAAAACGAATCAGACAGGCGCACGAAACCGAATTGCGGGGTGGACCAGATGACGATTTCTTCGGCCAGACGGGAAAGATGGGTGCCACAAATCGACGCAAGGCCGAGGAACTCCAGAGCAAAATCCCGGTCAGAGACCGAGTCCAGGGAGTTGCGTGTCGGCGTTGAAAATCCCAATGCCGTGGCGGTCTGCTGGCGGTCAATCGGAAACCCGGTGCCTGCCAGAGCGGCCGCACCCAGCGGGCATTCGTCCAGTCGCACCAGAGCATCGCGGACCCGTGAGCGATCCCGTGCGAACATTTCCACATAGGCCATGCAATGGTGGCCGAATGTTACCGGTTGCGCCGTTTGCAGGTGCGTAAAGCCCGGCATGGTGGTGGTTGCGTGCTCTTCGGCCCGATCCAGAAAAACGGTCATCAGGGCTGTGAGCGCCTGTTGCGTTTTCTCCAGCTCAGATCTGACCCAGAGACGAAAATCCAGTGCGACCTGATCATTGCGCGAGCGTGCCGTGTGCAGCCGTCCTGCAGCGGGGCCGACAATCTCGGCCAGCCTTGCCTCGATATTCATGTGAATATCTTCCAGCTGACGCGAGAACACGAAGGTGCCGGCCTCGATTTCTGACGAAATCGTGTTCAGTCCGGCAGAAATCTTGTCACGATCTTCGGCACTGATTATGCCAGTATCAGCAAGCATGTCAGCATGGGCCAGTGAACCCTGGATATCCTGAGCGTAGAGTTTCCGATCGAAATCAATGGAAGCGTTGATTTCTTCCATGATTGCGTCGGGGCCGGACGCGAAGCGGCCGCCCCACATCTGGTTGGAAGTTTTGCCGGTCATGTCAGAATTAACTCCGGAGTAGACATCAATGTCAGAACAAAAAAAAGGCAGCCGCATGACAATCAGGATCATTGGCGCTGCCATTGTCCTGGGCCTGCTGGCCAGTGTGGTTGGGGTATACGTGAAGGGCAGGCCCTCTGGCAATATGTCCGCAGTGGCCGAGGCCGATTGTTCGCCCTCTGTCGATCTGGCCGCGCGCATTCAGCCCCTGGCAAAGGGTGAAATTGCCGCCATGGCATCGGTGCGTGAAGCAAAGAGCCTGCAAACACTTGCATTCAACGGTCCGCAAGGCCAGCCGATGTCAATCGGTGATCTTTCCGGCAAGACCCTTCTGGTCAATCTCTGGGCCACATGGTGTGCGCCCTGCCGCGAGGAAATGCCGGCTCTGGCGGCCTTGCAAGAGGAACTGGGCGGGGATGATTTTGAGGTGGTCGCCATCAATATCGATCGGGGCGATGACGTCAAACCGAAAAAATTCCTCGGCGAAATCAAGGTTTCCAATCTGGCATTCTACCGCGACAGTTCCATGGGTGTGTTCAACACGCTGAAGAAGGACGGTCTGGCGTTCGGCCTGCCGGTGACGCTTCTGGTGGATGAAAAGGGCTGCCTGCTGTCCAGCATGAACGGACCGGCGCACTGGTCGGGTCAGGACGCAAAGACCTATGTCAAAAAGGCATTGTCCGAAAATATGCTCTAGCGCGTTGGCACCGGGTGTTCGCCGCGATAGTCGTAAAAGCCGCGTCCGGTTTTGCAGCCGAGCCAACCGGCTTCGACATATTTGACCAGCAGCGGGCAGGGCCGATATTTGGAATCGGC
Source organism: Rhizobiaceae bacterium (assembly GCA_029212415.1). Lineage (GTDB taxonomy): Bacteria > Pseudomonadota > Alphaproteobacteria > Rhizobiales > Rhizobiaceae > Hoeflea_A. The sequence goes on from JARGOF010000005.1 coordinate 169,863, forward strand.
TAGGCCGTCATTGAGAACCTGCATGATGGACAGGCAGGTATCAAGGCCGATGAAATCAGCCAGCTGCAACGGTCCCATCGGGTGATTTGCACCAAGGCGCATCGCCGTATCAATGGCTTCCACCGATCCCACACCCTCATAAAGCGTGTAGATCGCCTCGTTGATCATCGGCAGCAATATGCGGTTGACGATGAAGCCCGGGAAATCTTCGGCAACCGTGATGGTCTTGTCGAGCGAATTGACGAAGACCCTTGCTGACTCAAAGGTGATATCTTCGGTGGCTATGCCGCGCACCAGTTCGACCAGTTTCATGATCGGCACCGGGTTCATGAAGTGAATGCCGATGAAACGCTCCGGACGGTCGGTTGCCGAGGCCAGTCTGGTGATGGACAGTGATGAGGTATTGGTCGCCAGGATGGCTTCGGGATTGAGCACCGGGCACAACTGGGCATAGATCTTGCGCTTGACCGTTTCATCTTCCGTTGCCGCTTCGATGACTAGATCCAGGGCAGCCAGATCTTCCATGGCGGAAGCGGCATGAATGCGCGACAGGGCCTTGCTGCGGACCGTGTCTTCCATTTTTCCGGAAGACACCTGGCGGGCCATATTGCCGTTGATGGTCGCCAGGCCATCTTCGATACGGTCCTGTGAAACATCGTGCAAATGAACATCATATCCGGCCAGGGCGCAGACATGTGCAATGCCACTGCCCATCTGACCGGCTCCGACGATTCCAACAGATTTGATAGCGTTGGTCATGGCCCTGTTCCATTCGTTACGGGATATTGCAGTACAAACTAATTGGCCGGGCGAACAACGTCCAGCCCGGCCAATGATATTGCTTCAAGTTTTTGTCCTGATCAGCATTGCTTGACGCCTGATCCCAACGGTATCAGAGCGCTTTTTCCAATTCCGGCAGGGCGACAAACAGGTCGGCCACCAATCCGTAATCGGCTACCTGGAAGATCGGTGCTTCCTCATCCTTGTTGATGGCAACAATGACCTTGGAATCCTTCATGCCTGCCAGATGCTGGATGGCACCGGAAATACCGCAGGCGATGTAGAGATCGGGGGCCACAACCTTGCCGGTCTGGCCGACCTGCCAATCATTGGGTGCGTAACCTGCATCGACGGCAGCACGCGACGCGCCAACGGCAGCCCCCAGCTTGTCGGCAACGGGCAGGATAACCGACTGGAATTTTTCCGAAGATCCCAAGGCGCGACCACCGGAAATGATGATTCGTGCCGATGTCAGTTCCGGACGGTCACTCTTGGAGAGCTTTGCTTCCACAAAGGTGGAAAGACCGGGATTTTCCGCGGCATCGATGGATTCAACCGAGGCTGATCCGCCATCTCCTGCGGCGCTGAAACCGGCGGTCCGCACGGTGATGACCTTCTTGGCGTCGGTGGCCTGGACGGTCTGTATGGCATTGCCCGCATAGATCGGCCGCTTGAACGTGTCGGCACTCACCACATCGGTAATATCGGATATCTGCATGACGTCCAGCAGGGCGGCAACGCGTGGCATGATGTTTTTGCCACTGGTCGTCGATGCGGCCATGATTGCGTCATAGGCATCTGCCAGCGAGACGATCAGTGCGGCCGTCGGTTCGGCCAGATTGACTTCCAGTTCATCGGCCTCGGCCAGAAGCACCTTTGAAACGCCATCGAGCTTTGCGGCGGCATCGGCAGCTGCCTTGGCAGCCTTGCCGGCCACCAGCACATGGACATCGCCACCGATTTGCGAGGCGGCAGACAGGGCCTTTGCGGTCTGATCCGAAAGGGAGGCATTGTCATGTTCTGCAAGGAGTAGAATGGTCATGATCGTGTCGTCCTTTCCTAAAGCACACCGGCTTCGTTTTTCAGTTTGTCAACAAGTTCGGCAACGCTTGCAACCTTGACGCCAGCCTTGCGACCGCTCGGTTCTTCGGTTGTCAGCACCTTGAGGCGCGGAGCCGTATCAACGCCATAATCAGCCGGTGTTTTCTTGTCGAGAGGCTTCTTTTTTGCCTTCATGATATTGGGCAGCGAAGCATAGCGAGGCTCGTTCAGCCGCAGATCCGTCGTGACAATCGCCGGAAGCTTGATTTCGATGGTCTGCAGACCGCCATCGACTTCACGGGTAATTGTTGCCGCACCATCACCGATCTCGATTTCCGATGCGAAGGTGCCCTGGGACCAGCCCAGCAATGCGGCCAGCATCTGGCCTGTCTGGTTGCTGTCGTCGTCAATGGCCTGTTTGCCGACAATCACCAGGCCGGGCTTTTCTTCTTCAACGATACCCTTGAGGATCTTGGCAACGGCCAGCGGCTCGACCAGATCATCGGTCTGAATCAGAATGCCGCGGTCGGCACCCATGGCCAGAGCTGTTCGAATGGTTTCTTCGGCTTTGGCCGGTCCAACGGAAACCGCAATGATTTCATCGACCTTGCCAGCCTCTTTCAGGCGAATGGCCTCTTCCACCGAGATTTCGTCGAACGGGTTCATCGACATTTTCACATTTGTCAATTCAACGCCGGATCCGTCCTGGCGGACACGAATTTTGACGTTGTAGTCGACAACCCGTTTTACGGGGACCAAAATTTTCATAGGTTTACCTTTCTCAGATTATGCATGCATCATGCACTCCCGGCGGGCGCTGTCATGGTCGCAACACGACATGAAAGCATCGTTTGTGACCAATACAAGTGTTCCGGGCAATCGGATGTTTGAGCCTTGTCGCAGTCACATATCTGCAAGTTACCGTATGCGTCAATTGTGTATGTGCCGCAGGCTGGGCATTTCACGTCAATCCAAGGCAATTTCACCGCCCCCAACGTTTGCCGGTCTGCGGGACGCTGGCCTTTTTGTGTTCGATGGCGCGTGGCGAAATGATCTGCCTGTCAAAAAGAGGAACGTCGGAGCGTTTGAGCACAATCACCAGAACCGCGCCTGCTACAATGCCGCCGACATGCGCTGCCCAGGATATGCCGCTGTCGTGATCGAACAGAACCATGGCAAATTGGTAGATGACCCACAGGGCCAGCGGAATGAAGGCAGGAAGGGGCAATGGAATCCGACCCAGCGCCAGCACCCAGACACGCACCCGCGGGTGCAAGATGAGATAGGCCGCGACCACCCCGGCAACGGCGCCCGATGCCCCGATCAACGGTGCCTGGGAACCCGGCTCCAGCAAACCATGGGCGAAGGCCCCTGCCGCTGCGCACAGAAGGTAGAAAACCAGAAAACGCACATGGCCGAGGGCATCTTCGATATTGTCACCGAAGACCCATAGAAACAGCATGTTGGTGGCCATGTGAAAAAAGTCGGCATGGAGAAAGGCATAGGTGATGTAGGTGGCCTCATCGGGCACAATGGCAATACCCGGCGCCAATTGCGCCAGACCATTCACCACTGCAGGGATATAGCCCAGACCAAGAACGGCGGCGTTGGTGAATTCGCCATTCTCGCCGCTGACAGCCGAAACAACCCACACCAGAACATTCAGCGTGATCAGACCGAGCGTGACATATTGCAGGTCAATATGTTGCAGATCATTCCTGTCGTGCAGCGGTATAAACATATGCCAGCCTTGCCCCTCGCTGCGTCCACTGTGCCATTGATCCGCTCAGGCGGTCGTCAAATGGCATGAATGACCTGTCATGTGATAACGCGGAAAAGCAAAAAAGTCCTAGCGGTTTTCACCCGGTATCCAAAGAACATCCGTCTTGCCATTGTCGTTTGCGCTGCGCGCAGCAACAAATAGAAGATCGGATACCCGGTTGATATAGTGCAAACCTGCCGGATTGACCTGTTCGCCGGGCAAATCAGCCAGTTCCACCATCAGGCGTTCGGCTCTGCGCGCCACGGTACGCGCCAGATGAAGTGCAGCAGAAGCGGGCGAGCCGCCGGGCAGGACAAATGAGGCAAGCGGTTCCTGTCTGGCATTGAGCATATCAATTTCGCTCTCAACCCGCGCAACCTGCTGGTCGCTGACCCGCAGAGGTTCATATTTGAGTTTCTTTCCGGTATCGGGGGTTGCCAGATCTGCACCCAGATCGAAAAAATCATTCTGAATACGGGCAAGCACCGCATCAAGCTCGCTTGATCCGGGCGTGTGCAAGCGTGCCATGCCAATACAGGCATTGGCTTCATCCACTGTGCCATAGGCGTCGACCCGCAGATCATGTTTCTTGCGCCGTTCGCCATTGCCCAGCCCCGTCGTGCCGTCGTCGCCGGTTTTTGTGTAGATCTTGTTGAGTTTTACCATTTGGCTCCCTTTGCCGAATAAAGCATATCAGCGCCCGCCGCCGGTGAGCCACAATACGATGACGATGAGGGCCACCGCAATGAATTGCAGGAGAATTCGCAATTGCATCAATTTATTGGACAGATTGGGCGAACCGCCACGCATCATGTTGAACAATCCGCGAAACAGCACCAGTACAACAGCCGCAATGAACACGATTGTCAGATAGTAAAAAAACGAAGCCATGGGGTATCCCTGTCAATTGCCCGCCATCATTTTATCAGAAAATGATTTAACACACACATGGTTCGGTCGCTGCGTCCCATGCTGTGACAAATCGGCCTACAGCCTCAAACCTGCAGCCAGACCGCACAATGGTCAGCGCTTCTCCAAAATGGAATACATCATTGCAGCCGGAAGCAGGCGTCTCATCAACATTGCCAGACGGGCCGGCCTGGTGATCACATAATGCGGCTTGGGCCTGTTGCTTTCCAGTGCATGTTTGAGAACCGCATAGACCGCATCGGGTTTCAATTTGGTTTTTGAGCGCACGCCGCCCTGGCGCAGACGTTGCAGTTCTTTCTCATAGGAAACGTGATGCACGGATCCCTCCAGGTCAATGTTCTTCTCGATATGATAGAGTGCATTGATGGCAATCTTGGTTTCAATGGGGCCGGGTTCGATCAGGCTGACATGAATATCGGTGTCGGCGAGTTCGTGGCGCAATGTGATCGAAAGACCTTCCAGTGCAAATTTCGAGGCTGTATAGGCACCTCTCCAGCGCATGGGAATCAAACCCAGAATTGACGAACACTGGACAATGCGTCCGTGTCCCTGTTTGCGCATCACGGGTACGAGGCGACGCGTCAGATCGTGCCAGCCAAAAAAATTGGCCTCGAACTGCGCGCGCAAAACATCTGTCTCAAGGTCTTCAATCGCGCCGGCCTGGCTATAGGCGCCATTGTTGAAAAGCGCATCGAGAGTGCCGCCGGTTCGCTCCAGCACGGTCTCGACCAGCGCGCTGATGCTGTCCGGCTCGCTATAGTCCAGATAAAAGGTCTGCAGACCCTCCGATTGCAACAATGCGATGTCCTGGGGCTTGCGGGCCGTGGCAAAGACCCGCCAGCCATCGGCTTTCAACGCCCGCGCACAGTAGGCTCCAATGCCCGACGAGCATCCGGTGATGAGGATCGTTCTGGGGTGCGACATAGATTGCTCCGGTTGGCTCTGACGGGATCGGTCTTCTATAGTGCGGACCAATAGACGGTGCGAAAACACTTTGACAAGCTGGTGTCTGTTGAAATCATAATTATACTGCAAGCCAACGCCGTCATTGATATCACGCTGGCTTGCGGTTTGGAGAGAATTGATGACGGGACGCCAGGCGTGGAAAATAGTGGCAGGGGCCTTCATCCATTTCAATGATGATGACGGCTGGGCCATGGCCAGCCATGTGGCGCTTTCGACCCTGCTGGCGATTTTTCCCTTTTTGATCTTCGGTGCATCGCTGGCGAGTTTTGTGGGCGCCGATGCCTATGCCGATACGGCCGTTCATATCATATTCGATACCTGGCCTAAATCGATCGCAGAGCCCATTGCCAGGCAGGTTCTGGATGTTCTGACTGTCGAGCGCAGCGGCTTGCTGACAGTCAGTGTTCTTGTCACGGCATTTTTTGCTTCCAATGGCGTGGAGGCATTGCGCGTTTCGCTCAACCGGGCCTACCGGGTACAGGACAAACGCTCGTTTTTGTTCATCCGCACCCAGAGTCTTGTATTCGTGCTGCTGGCAACCTTGCTGCTGGTTGTTGTCAGTTTTCTGTTGGTTCTTGGGCCTTTGTTGTCAAAAACGGCAGTGGAATGGATGCCTCTTTCGGCCAACCTGATGGCGCATTTTGAGAATTGGCGCATTCTTGCCGCTATCCTGGTGCTCTTTTTCGGTCTGCTGGTTTGCCATCGGTGGCTGCCCTACGGTCACCGTTCATTCCGGGAGATATTGCCCGGTGTGCTGCTGACCATGTTTTTCTGGATGGTGGGTGCGAAGATTTTCACCTTCTATCTGCAGAATTTTTCAACCTATGTCGCGACCTATGCCGGACTGGCATCGATCATGATCGCGCTGGTTTTTCTCTATATGATCGCCGCCATATTCATTCTGGGCGCCGAGTTGAACGCCTCTATGCTGGCCGAATCCGAGTAGGGCGTCTCAAATCGTCTGACTGCTTTCACACAATGCCAGAACATCATCGGCGGAAAGACCGCGCGCGCGCAATTGTCTGATGGACGTATCCCCGTCACTTTTGGAGAGTTTTCTGCCGAAACCATCCTGCAGCAGCCTGTGGTGGTGGTAGCGCGGTGTGGGAAGCTCCAGAAGGCATTGCAAGAGTCGATGCATGGATGTCGCGTGAAACAGGTCATGGCCACGTACGATGTCGCTCACGCCCTGCAGGGCGTCGTCAACGACCACGGACAGATGGTAACTGGTGGGCACGTCCGTTCTTGCCAGGATCACATCTCCCCAGATGGAAGGTTCAGCCTTGATGCGGCCTGTCTGACCTATCGGCCCGCGCCCCAGTTCCTCCCAGAAAATCGGGTCGTCTGCCATGGCGCAGGCCTTTTTGACGTCAAGGCGCCAGGCAAAGGGTTTTCCCGAACCGATCAGATCCTGGCGTTGCCCTGTTGAATACTGTCTTTCCACGCCGGGATAATGCGGCGCGCCATCGGGATCGCGCGGCCATTGGATCCCCGCGCCTTCACGTGCGGCGACGAATTTGCGGATGTCCCCGCGGGTCATGAACGCCGGATAGAGCAATTGCATGGCCTGCAAACGATCAAGTGCCTGTCGATAATCGTCGAAGTGCGCGCTTTGACGGCGCACCGGTTCGCTCCATTGAATGCCGAGCCAATGCAGGTCCTGCAGCATCTGCATTTCATATTCCGTCGTGCAACGTGTGGTGTCGATATCTTCCAGGCGAAGCAGCATGGTCCCATGGGCCTTGTCGGCCATTTGCCGGTTGAGCAGCGCCGAATAGGCGTGGCCAAGGTGCAAGGCGCCGTTGGGGCTGGGGGCAAATCGGAAAATGTCTTTATCGCTCATCGACATTTGCCTTGCATCATGGTTTCGCGGGCTCCGACACGTTTTGCCTGTATTGTAACGGCGGCTCCAGCCTTGATATCATGGCAATCAGGCAAAGATGAAGGCCTTGCTTACCGGCGTTTGCCGACCAGCAGCAGATTGCTTGGCCAGGCCGCAAGACTGACCGATTTGACGCTGATTTCAAATGCATCGCCGCAGGCAATCTTCGCTGCGCGCAAAAGTTGGTTTCTGGTGATCAGGTTGAGGTTGGCTTCCAGAGCGAAAAACGGTTTGCCGATTACAGCCATCAGTTTGCGGAATGCCGGCTTCGGCATCCAGTGAACGAGCGGCAGCACAGTGTGGAATTCTACCGGAAACCAGGGATTTGGTGTGGTGATGAAAAAACTGTTGCGGGCAACGCGCGCGCACTCGCCAATCATCTGTATCTGGTTTTCGAACGATCCGACATGCTCGATAACCGCTGACGAATGGACAAAATCATACGTGCAATCACCAAACGGCAGATCCAGGGCATCGGCTTTCACGAACCGCATGCCGGGGTAGTTCTGTTCGAGGAAGCCGGCATCATCAATTCCGGCGGCAGTAATGCATTGCTTGATGGGATACCACGCCTCCAGATAGTTGGAGCTCTCATAGGCTTTGTCACTGGTTACGCCGACATCCAGTATCGTCTTGTCCTGCGCCGGCAGTTGGCAGGTGGCGAGAAAGTGGTCAAACATCCGCCGACGCTGATAGGTTGCAATTTTTACCGGCAGGCTGCTGGGTGCTGCCAAATTGTAGACAGCATTGACTTCATTCATGCGAAATTTCTCTGGTGATGGGCATGATTGTGTGTGGAAAAAATATAGTCATTGACGCCTGCAACGACAATTGGAATCTTGTGCTTTCGTTTTTGGGAAAAGAGCAGCCTGAGCCGGATTGATGCCGGATCTGACTGCGTTGCGGTCAGTCTTGCTTGTAGACTGTAGAAAGACCATTCTAGTGCGCTTCATGCATAAAGGTCTAGACGGTGTATCCGACGCGTATCAATCCCAGGATCATAGAGACAGCCGACGATATTGCAGAGGGGCTTGCGGCTCTTTCAACTTTGGACCGTCGGCTTGCGCGGGTTATTGAAAAGGCAGGTCCGGTGCCGCTTCGCCGGCGAGAGCCCGGCTATTACGGGTTGGCGGAAATCATCGTCGGGCAGATGGTATCCAAGGCGAGTGCCGCGGCCATCTGGACACGTCTCGTTGAAGAGGCCGGAGCCTGCACAGCCGCAAGGGTGCGCGCTTTGTCGGATGAACAATGCCGCAGAATAGGCCTGTCCCGATCAAAGGAACAGACCCTGAAACGGGCTGCTGAAGCTGTGGAGTCGGGCACTTTGAACCCAGAGGCACTGTGTGACATGCCGGCAGCCCAATCCGTCGCGGCCATGACGCGCATCAAGGGTATCGGTCCATGGACTGCCGAGGTCTATCTGCTTTTGTGTGCCGGCCATCCGGATATCTTTCCCTCAGGTGACGTTGCCCTGCAGAGTGCTGCAGCCCATGCCTTCGGTCATGATGAAAGACCCGGTCAGAAAGAGCTTGGGAAAATGGCAGAGCAATGGCAACCATGGAGGGGCGTTGCAGCGCGGCTCTTATGGGCCTATTATTCAACGGAAATGCGCCGCGGAGATGTTGTGCCGACAGGGACATGATGTGCAGTGGGCAAATTGCCAAGGTAACTTCACAATCCTGTAACAACCGGCCTAATATATACGAGAAAGCGGACGAATCACTCAGGAGAGTGAGTTGACGATTGCAGGATCCCCAGATGCGCTTCCAGCGCTGGTGTTGAACGCCGATTACCGGCCGCTCAGCTATTACCCTTTGTCACTATGGTCCTGGCAGGACGCAATAAAGGCGGTTTTTCTTGACCGCGTGAATATCCTGGCCGTTTACGATCACCAGGTCTCATCACCCAGCATGTCGATGTCCCTGCCAAGCGTCGTGTGCCTGAAAAGTTACATCAAGCCCAGCCGCCACCCGGCCTTCACCCGGTTCAATGTTTTTCTGCGCGATCATTTCGAGTGCCAATATTGTGGAGCGGAAAAAGACCTGACGTTTGATCATGTCATTCCACGGCGCTGCGGCGGGGAAACGACCTGGGAAAATATCGTGGCTGCCTGCTCGCCGTGCAACTTAAAAAAAGGGGGCAAGATGCCGCGTGAAGCCAGAATGTTTCCGGCGCAAAAGCCCTATCACCCGACCGTGCAGGAACTGCACAACAATGGCCGCCTGTTCCCACCCAACCATCTGCATGAAAGCTGGATGGACTATCTCTACTGGGATGTCGAATTGCAGCCCTGAGTGGGCCTGATGCTCGCTGCTATCAGGCTTTGGTGGTGAAGGCGCCACGCAGGCAGGCTATGGCCAGAGCAAGGCTTGCCAGTACATTCCATCCGGCAAAGGACAGACCCAGAACCCGCAGAGCGGCGTCATTGCATGAGGGCGGCTTTTTGGCATTGAGATCGGAAAGAAGATTGCCGGCATCGGTGGTCACGCCGGCAGCGCCGCCACCGCATCCGGCCGGTCCTTCCCACCAGGCCCATTCAACCCCTGAATGGTAAATGCCAAGCGCCATTCCGTAGACCATGAGGCCGCCGCCAATTAAAAACAGGCCACGTGTCAGGACGGCCGGTGCCCGCAAGGATGCGCTGAGGGCCGCAGCGATCATGACTGGCACACCGAGATAATAGGGAATGCGTTGCTCCAGGCACAGGGCGCAGGGGATATAGCCGCCAATATGTTCAAACCCCAGCGCTGTGCCAACGACCGCTGCCATGGCAAGTGCCAGCAGCAGGGCCTCAATGTTTTTGCGGTTGCCGGTGGGTGCATTCAAAGCTGACATTGGATTTTCCATTAAAACATATATCTCAAGGCGTAGAATCCACCGAGCAAAAGCACCATGAATATGGCAAAAAGAATACCGAGATATTTTTCGATGAACAGTCGAATCGGCTCCCCGAATTTGTAAAGCAGAAATCCGACGGCGAAAAAACGCACGCTTCGACCAACAATGCTGACCAGAACGAATGTCGCAAGGTTGAGGCCCGTGGCGCCTGAAAATATCGTCAGCACCTTATAGGGAAAGGGTGTGACGGCAGCGAAGAGGACACCCCAACCACCATAGGTATTGTACCATTCACTGACTTTTTCAAAGGAATCTTCCTTGCCGTAAAGTGCGAGGATCGGCTGGCCGACAGCTTCATAAAGGAACATGCCGATGGCATAGCCGAGCAGCGCACCCAGAATGGATGCCAGCGTACAGATCAGCGCATTTTTCCACCAATTGGCACGGTCGGCCAGGACCATTGGTATCAAAAGGACATCCGGCGGAATCGGAAAGATTGAACTTTCCAGAAAGGAAACGGTCGCCAGTCCCATTCGGGCATAACGCGGTGCAGCCAGCGACATAGTCCAGTTGTAGAGGCGTCTGATCATTGATTTGTTCCGTAGGAGGGGCTTCAAGCCGGAAATTGGGGTGGCGTAAACCAGATTTCCCACTTTTCATGCAAGAAGAGGGCAAAAGCAAGTTGACCCGGTGACACTGGTTCGTATATTCCGACCTCTGTTTCGAAAAACAGCACAGAGCCCCTGTGGCGGAACTGGTAGACGCGTTGGATTCAAAATCCAATTTCTTCGGAAGTGTCCGTTCGAGTCGGACCAGGGGTACCATTCATCGGAATCAGGCCACTGCAAAGTGTTCCTGATAGCAATATTATGCAGACAGGCTGTTGCATCGAACAATGTTCCCGTGGACGAATCTCTGTGGAAAAATGATTGTTTGAGCAAATGTGTTTGCGCCTTTCAGTCTGAATCGCTTTGCTGCTCATATGCCACGTCGAGACAGTGCCCCCATCTTTCCAGGTTTATCGCCGCCTGATTGATGATAGGGTCAGACGAAATGTTATTCGCGCTGGTGTGACGCCAAAACCGCTCCGGACAGGTCCACCCGATGAACGATGATGCCACGTCAAATCGCTCCCACAATCTGCTTGAGGATCAGGCGCTCGACCGGGCGCAACTGGAAACATTGGCTGCCGGTGAAAAACCGTGCACCCTGGTGCGCTGTGATCTCGAGGAGGTGGCGCTCTCGAGGCTGGATCTTGGCAATTGGACCTTCGACAATTGCATCCTCAGGCGGGCCGCGTTCGTCGGGGCGAAAATGGAAGGCAGCCAGTGGCTGGGTTGTCGCGGTGGATTTGCCGATTTTACCGGAAGCGATCTCAGAGAAGCCCGATTCGAGGGATGCGATTTCAACAACAGCAATTTCCGCGGCGCCACGCTTTCCTCTGCATCCTTTGAGCGGTGCAAGTTGACGGGCGCGAATCTCACGGAAACAAAATCAATGCATGCTGTTTTTGAAGAAACGATCCTTGCCGATGCGAGGTTGCCGGGTTTTTCCTTTCGCAAGGCACAGCTCAAGCAACTCGATTTTCAAATGGCAGATCTCAGGAAATGCGATTTCCGGCAGAGTGTTTTCGAAGAATGCAGTCTGCGTGATGCGAATCTGGCCGGTTGTCGCTTTGAGGGTGCTGACCTGCGCGGCGCTGATCTGGGGGGGATCCAGCTTGTCGATGCGCGACAATTCAAAGGCGCGACAATCTCGCGTGATCAGGCCGGGCAATTGCTGGCGGAACTGGGTTTGAACGTTCGCTAGCGCGATTCAAACGCAATATTGTTTAGGGGCCTGCAATCAATGCCATTGCGGCTGTGAAGCCTTGGGTGCATTCTCTCAATGCAATGACACTGCGCCCTGACAGGCCGCAGGTTCCGTGCGCCGATGACTGTGTCTGCCGCCATATTATATTGCAGCGCAACCTTATGTGGCCCCAAAGGCGTTTTCATTCTTTCCATCGCCCCAAGCCAGGGCTATAAACAGGCATGAAATCAACGCCTCGAGTGCACAGGAATTGAGCCGGCCCATGCTTCCACTTCGTGACACTTATGAAGATCTTGTGCGTGATTTTCGCTGGGATATTCCTGAATATTTCAATATTGCCGTGGCCGCCTGTGATGTCTGGGCAGGCAGGGAACCTGAACGGGTGTGTCTGAAACATTATCAGCCGGATGGTGACGCCGATACATTGAACTATGGCGCCTTGCGTGATCAGTCCAATGCCTTTGCCAATGGGCTTGCCTCTCTGGGTATTGGACCGGGTGACCGCGTTGCGCTCATGTTGCCGCAGAGTTTTGCAACAGTCGTGGCCCATATGGCGATCTACAAGCTGGGCGCCATCGCCGTGCCGCTGGCGTTGCTGTTTGGCGTTGATGCCGTGGAATACCGTCTGCAGACATCGGGAGCCAAAATACTTGTCACCAATTCATCCGGGGTGCAAAAGGTGGAGCAGATCGCCGACGGTCTGGAAAACCTGACGTCTTTGGTCTGTGTTGATGATTCGCCCGACGCAATCTCCTTTGACGCATTGGTCCGTGAATTTTCTCCGCATTTTGATGTCGTTTCCACCAAGAGCGAAGATCCGGCGCTGATGATTTTTACCTCCGGCACCACCGGGCCGCCAAAGGGTGCGTTGCATGCCCACCGGGTGCTGCTTGGCCACCTGCCGGGTATCGAGTTCCCCCATGAATTTTTGCCGCAGCCGGGTGATCTGCTTTGGACCCCGGCGGACTGGGCTTGGGCGGGGGGATTGTTGAATGTGCTTTTGCCTGGCCTTTATTTTGGTGTGCCGGTGGTCTCGACGGCAGCGCAGAAATTTGATCCGGAAACGGCGTTTGAAATCATGGCGAAGATGGGCGTGCGCAACGCTTTCATACCGCCAACGGCGCTGAAAATGCTGCGAATGGTTGACCAGCCCATGGCACGCTATGATTTGAAGCTGCGGACAATCGGTTCCGGCGGAGAAGCGCTGGGCAAAGAAACCTTTGAATGGGCCAAGAGAGAGCTTGGCCTTACCATCAATGAATTTTATGGACAGACCGAGTGCAATCTGGTGCTGGCTTCCTGCAACGGGCTTGGGGTGAGCAAGGCCGGAGCGATCGGCAAGATGGTGCCCGGCCATACGGTAGGAATCATTGATGAAGCTGGCCGGGAGGTTGCTGCGGGAAAGCCAGGGCAGATCGCCGTCAGGCGACCTGATCCGGTCATGTTTTTGCGTTACTGGGGCAACGACAGCGCTACCCGGGGAAAATTCATTGGCGATTGGATGTTGACCGGGGACCAGGGTATCCAGAGCGCCGATGGCTATGTCGAATTCTTCGGGCGCGATGATGATGTCATCACATCCGCCGGATACAGGATCGGACCGGGCGAAATCGAAGACTGTCTGACTGCCCACGAGGCCGTCGCGCTTGCTGCAGCCATTGGCAAGCCGGATCCGGTCCGCACGGAAATTGTCAAAGCCTATATCGTCCTCAAGCCGGGGTACAAGCCGAGCCACGCACTGGCAGGCGAGATTCAGGATTGGGTCAAGATCCGGCTGTCCGCCCATGAATATCCGCGTGAAGTGGAATTTGTCGCCACCATGCCAATGACGACAACAGGCAAGGTCATTCGGCGCGCGTTGCGCGATCGGGCCGTGCGCGAGGCAAGGGTTTAGAGCCTGCCTTGTCAAAGGAATCGAGTGGCAATGGTGCGCTGCGAAACAGCAGATTTGCTATTTGCGTCGGATGAAACTGCGCAGCTTGTTGCGGACAATACGCGCCATGTTTCGGGTGTTTTGATTCAGGTGCAATTGTTTCGCAACCTGGTGTATATGGCGGTCGGATGACGGGGTAAGGCCCAGGACCAATGTGCCCATATTGCAGCGCTCGCGCCACAGACGGCTCATGACCGGGTGATCGGGAACAGCGCATGAATCTGTGATGACGATGTTGGGATCATCCAGGTGGGTGGTCGTCAGATCGTCCATCAGCAATTGGCCCGGAGAATAATTGCGATAGGTCTCGTTGAATGCGGTTTTCCATGTGTAGGCCGTGCCGCTCATGATGAAAACAACTGTTGATGCGATGGCTTCGCCATCAAGATTGAGTGTGTGAATGCGCACATTGTCGCTCTCGGCCAGTCCGGTGATTGCTTCGCGGGCAAAGGCGGCGCGATAGCGATCGACGACCATGGCAGAACGCCGCTGGCCTTTCCATCCACTGGCCTCGAGCGCCAGAAATTCTTCCATGCGGAAACGTATCTCTTCGGCCTGTCTGGCCACATCATAGGTAAGATCGCCCAGTTTGCTCAATTGTTTGCGCAGGCGGCGGCGATCGCGAACATGTTTCGTCGACATGGATTGTTTCAGATAGGTTTCGCCATCCAGCAGACTTTGCAGCATCGGCCGCTCAAAACGGTCTGTTTCGGCAATCGGCAGGTTGCGGCTGGCCGCCACCGCCCGCAGCAATTGGACAAAGGGGCCGTCGAGACGTGCGTTTGGTATGACCAGAATCGGGGGCAGGCGCAGTACCTTGTCGGTGAGCGTCTCAAACAGATTGTCCAGTGTTTCCGCCGCACCTTCTTCATCAAGCAAAGGTGTGCCCAGTGGACCATAGGGATTGGACCAGGCGCGAATAAACGGTTTTCTCAAGGACAAACCGGAACGTTCGACTGTAAACGGCATGAGAAAACGCATGCGGCTGCGTGTTTCGTCCTCATCGCGCATGATCATCAGGCGTATAGTCTTGTCTTCGATACGTGGCATTGCCGGTGCCATGAAACGGGCGGAAAAGAACACATTGGGTTCGATGGCGCGGTAGGTCAGAAAATCAAGTTCGTCGCGCAGATCGTAACCGGCCCGCTCGGGATAGAGGCTGAGGTGTCTTGACGGTTTCCTGGCGGGCACGGAAATATCAGCGTTGGGACGCTGAATTGTCTGCCCCGCAATTTTTGTCGCGGTGGTGCTGCCGGCCCCACCTGAATCATTTTGGAGGAAAGGATTTGATGACATATCAACTGGCCTCCCGGCTGTTGGCAATCGTGTGTTTCCTGCTCAATATGTTCATATTGATGCCCAGGCGCCGGTGAATGATTACAAAAAGAAGGGCAGCTTCTACTGTCATGGCTGCCATTGTGGCCATGGCTGCGCCATTGATGCCGAAGTGAGGGATCAACGCCAGATTTCCGGCAATATTGATGATCAGCGCTGCAAAATAGACCATGGCGCATATTTTCTGTTCACCTGACATCATCAACAACGCTTCGCCCGGACCAACAAAGGCCTTTGCTGCGATGCCGGCAAAAAGAATGATCATGACGGAATAGCCGGTCGTATAGCCGCTTCCAAAAAGAGACAGAAAAAATGGTCCCAACGCCAGCACAAACCCACCGACGAGCAAGGAGGACCAGAACGTCCAGCGGGCAGCTGTCACTGCTGAGCGTGCCAGTTCGCGGCGATCCTTTTCAGCCACCAGAGCTGCAAACCGGGGTGTCATGCCTGCCTTGACCGCGAAAAATACAAAATGCACGAGGGCAATTGTTTTTGCGGCGGCAAAATAGGTTGCCACCTGCTCAGGCTCGACATAGAGGGCGACCATGACGACGTCGGAATTTGTCAGCAGGTAATAGAAGCCTTCGACAAGAAAGATCGGCAGGGCGATGCGCATCCAATAGCCCAATTGAAATGCTCGAGGGCCCTTGTCAAATCGGCGCTGCAAACGCCGGTCGACAATGATCAACTGACCCATCGTCGTGATGCCTGTTGCAATCAGGGCGGCCGCAAGCGCCGTTTCAGCCGATGCGTCGAACCCCAGCACAAGTGCGGCAACCATGGTTGCCAGTATCAGTAGGGGGCGGACGAGAAATGTCGGGCTGAGTGCCTGCACCATCCAGCTGTTTGCTCTTGCCGTGCCATCCAGCACATCACCCAGCGCGATCATGGGCAACAGAAAGGCGCCGAGGAAAAGCGGAATCAGATAATAATCCTTGATCGTATCTGCGAACAGGGCCAGGCAGGCGATGCCGAGCAAGCCAAGCAGTGCTGCACTCGACAGAGCGACAAGCCGCGCGGCCAGGGTTATGCCGCGAATGACGTCGACTGTGCCGACTTCGCGGTACTGCGGCACGAAGCGGATGATGGCGGTTGGAAAACCCAGGCAGGACAAGCTGCCGACGATCACTGTCAGCACCCAGACAAAAACGAAGATGCCGTATTCGAACTGACCCATCAGACGCGCCAGTAAAACCTGCGAAAGGAAGGCCAGTCCGGCGCCCGCGATGCGGATCATGAAGGCGGTCAATGACATGAGATGGGCCTGGCTTTGCCCGTCACGCCCTCTCAGGGCCTGCAGAATCTGCCCAAGATATCGGGTGCCGGTTTGCCGGACAGAAAAGTCCGACAACAGAGCATTCTCCATTGTATCTTCAGCAGCTCTACGCACGACAACACCAATTCAAACTCGATACTGGTATTCACCATAGGGTATCGGCGTTAAAAAACGGTTGGCTTTCGTAGACCCTCGAACCCATGCAGCAGGATGGTTGTCTTTTCCACAAGCATCGCGATACGCATGCTTCCTCCGACGGCGGTCTAAATGGGTCAAAGGGCAATTCCAGATCAGCGGTTTTTGCGGTACTATTGGTCGCGCTGTCTGTTTTCAGGGATCGTCAAACAATGGACTTTCCTTGCCAGACTTTACAATTCCATCAATATATAGATACATTCATATATAAATGAGTGTCGTGTGTTGATATTGGCGACAGGTTTCCGGGAAACGCCAGGCTTTGGGAGGAGCTTGACTTTGTTACGGTTTTTTAGACAGATTTTGAGCAGGACAAAATGGTTGGCTGCAGCTTTTGCCGCAGGCCTTTTGCTGTGTTCTGCGCAGAGCCTGGCAGCAGATGCCAGCCGTGGCGAAGCGCTCTTCAAGGCCTGCTCTCAATGCCACGAGGTTGGTGCGCGTGCGAAGAACAAGGTGGGACCGCACCTGGACGGCGTTTTCGGCCGTAAAGCGGGCAGCATTGAAGGCTTCAAATATTCCAGCGCCATGAAGCGGGCGGGCGATGGCGGGCTCGTCTGGTCTGTTGACGCCATTGATGCCTATATCCACAAGCCGCGTAGTTTCATCAAGGGCAATCGCATGTCCTATCGCGGCATGGAAAGTGATCAGGACAGGGCTGACCTCGTGGCCTGGCTTGAGCAGATCTCTCTGAAAAAACCGTCTGCTGACGCCAATGTGCCCAGCAAAAATGCCGTGGTCGGATTTGCAACGGCTGTTCTGGAGATCGAGGGCGATCCCGACTATGGCGCCTATCTTTCAGGTGAATGCGTCACCTGCCACCAGATATCCGGCAAGGCGGACGGTATCCCGTCGATTGTCGGCCTGCCAAAGGATTATTTTGTCCGTTCACTTTTTGAATACAAAACCAATATTCGTCAAAACGAAGTGATGAAAACACGGGTGAGCAACCTTGCCGACGAGGAAATCGCCGCCCTTGCAGCCTATTTTTCAAGTCTGACACCACAGTAAATTTACAACGGGAGGAAATGAAATGACTCATTTTAACAGACGCCAGTTCGGATTTTTGCTCGCCAGTGGCGCTGCAACTCTGGCTTTGCCAACCTATTTGCGGGCCCAGGCAAAACCCAAAGTGGTTGTTATCGGCGGTGGTGCCGGGGGCGCCACGGCAGCGCGTTATATCGCCAAGGATTCCAAGGGTGACATCGACGTCACGTTGATTGACGCGTCGGAAATGTTTACGACCTGTTTTTTCTCCAATCTCTATCTGGGTGGCTACCGCGACTTCGCATCGATCACCCATGGGTATGACCGGCTGGAATCAAATTACGGTATCAAGAAAATTACCGATTATGCGACAGCGGTCGATCGTGCGGCAAAAACCGTCACATTGGCTGATGGATCAACCGTGCCCTATGATCGCCTCGTTGTCTCGCCTGGCATCGACCTGATCTATGATTCGGTGGAAGGCTATTCCGAGGAAGCTGCGCAAATCGCTCCGCATGCCTGGAAGGCGGGACCGCAAACGCAGCTACTCAAGGCCAAGCTCGACGCGGTCAAGGATGGCGAGCAGATTGTCATGGTCACGCCGCCAAATCCCTTTCGCTGCCCGCCAGGACCCTATGAGCGGGCGTCCATGATGGCGCATCTGCTGAAGTCCAGGGGATTTGCAAACAGCAAGGTCATTATCATCGACCCGAAGGAGAAATTCTCGAAACAGGGTCTGTTTGAGGAGGGCTGGCAGAAATACTATCCCGGCATGATCGAGTGGTATGGACCGGATGTCCATGGTGGCATCAAGAGTGTTGATGCGGCGGCCGGAAGCGTCGAAACCGATCTTGATACATTCAAGGGCGTATTGCTCAATGTCATCCCCAAACAAAAAGCCGGGGTCATTGCGGCGCAGGCCGGTCTTACCAATGAAACCGGCTTCTGCCCGATCGATGCATCAACGATGCGCTCGGAAAACGACGAAAACATCTTTGTCATTGGCGATGCCTGCATCGCCGGCGCCATGCCGAAGTCGGGCTTTTCGGCAAACAGTCAGGCGAAGGTGGCAGCCATGACGATACGCAGTGAACTGACCGGATCCAAGGCATTTCCGGCAAAATATTCGAACACCTGCTGGAGCCTGATTGAAACCGATGATGGTGTGAAGGTTGGTGCGCAATATGCACCGAAGGATGGAATGATCGCCTCCACCAGCACCTTTATCAGCCAGACGGGCGAGGATGCAGCCGTCCGCAAGGCAACCTTTGAGGAATCGGAAGGCTGGTACAAGGGCATGACCGCCGACATGTTTGGGTAGAGCGCATCACCGAAAATCTGCATTCAAAGGTGATCAGATTTTGGCACGCGCGCGCAAAAACAAAAAGCCGGCCCACTGGGCCGGCTCTTTTTGTTCTGCGAATTTCTAGCTGAATGAACCGTGGCAATGTTTGTATTTTTTGCCGGAACCGCAGGGACAGACTTCATTTCTGCCGACCTTGCCCCAGGTGGACGGATCGTTGGGGTCACGGTTTTCTGCCGCAACCACTCTTTGTTGAGCAGGGGCCAAAGCCACATTGCTGCCACCTGAAGGCGGTTCGAATTCATCGTCGCCGGTTGTCGCGTCGAGGTGATGGGCTTCCATTTCCTCCGGCAGACCGGGCTCGGGTGCATCGGCGGCCTGTCGGACAAGCTCAACGCGCATCAGCTGCGCGGTGACCGTTTCCCTGAGGTGAATCAGCAGGCTCTGGAAAAGTTCAAAGGCCTCAGCCTTGTATTCCTGTAACGGATCGCGTTGTGCAAGTCCGCGAAATCCGATGACGGATCGCAGGTGGTCAAGATTGACCAGATGTTCACGCCATAGATGATCGAGTGTCTGCAGCACGACCGATTTTTCGACATAGGTCATGACTTCAGGACCAAATCGCTCGCTGCGATCAGCGGCCGCCTTCTGGGCAGCAGCAGTGAGCCTTTCGCGAATATCGTCCTCGGCAATGCCTTCTTCTGCGACCCATTCCTCCACCGGCAGATCGAGGTTGAGAAACTCGGCGATGCCAGCTTTCAGCCCTTCGACATTCCATTGTTCCGCATAGGCCTTTTCGGGGATGTGCGTTGTGACAAGCTGATCAACCACGTCCTGACGCATTTCCGCCGTTGTTTCGGAAATGTCCTCCGAATCCATCAGCTCGAGGCGTTGTTCGAAGATGACCTTGCGCTGGTCATTCATCACATCGTCAAATTTGAGCAGGTTTTTGCGGATATCGAAGTTGCGTGCTTCGACCTTTTTCTGAGCCCGCTCAAGCGCCTTGTTGATCCACGGATGGACAATCGCTTCGCCTTCCTTGAGGCCCAGTTTTTTCAACATGCCATCCATCCGGTCCGAACCGAATATGCGCATGAGGTCGTCTTGCAGCGAGAGGTAGAATTTCGAGCGCCCCGGATCGCCCTGACGTCCCGAGCGGCCGCGCAACTGATTGTCGATGCGTCGGCTCTCGTGTCGTTCTGTTGCCAGAACATACAGACCGCCACCAGCCAGGGCCTTGTCCTTGAGGACCTGCACATCGGCGCGGATCTGTTTTTCCTTTTCCGCGCGCTGGCTTTCATCCTCAATATCAGCCAATTCGCGTTCAATGCGCATATCCACATTGCCGCCGAGCTGAATGTCTGTTCCGCGACCGGCCATATTGGTTGCGATCGTTATTGCGCCAGGCACACCTGCCTGGGAAACGATAAAGGCTTCCTGCTCGTGATAGCGGGCATTGAGAACCTGATAACCTTCCACGCCGGCGACCCGTAAGCGTTCGGCGAGTTGCTCGGATTTCTCAATGGAGGTTGTTCCGACCAGCACGGGCTGGTTGCGCTGGCGGGCCAGCTTGATCTCTTCAACAATAGCGACGAATTTTTCTTCTGCCGTACGATAGACTTCATCGTCGTCATCAATGCGCTGGATCGGCAGATTGGTCGGCACTTCAATGACTTCAAGGCCATAAATATTGCCGAATTCCTCGGCTTCGGTCGATGCTGTACCGGTCATGCCGGCCAGTTTGGTATACATGCGGAAATAATTCTGGAAGGTGATGGAGGCCAGGGTCTGGTTTTCCGGCTGAATGGTAACCCCTTCCTTGGCCTCAAGCGCCTGATGCTGGCCTTCTGAATAGCGACGACCCTGCATCATGCGACCGGTAAATTCATCAATAATGACGATCTCGTCATTTTGAACAATATAGTCCTTGTCGCGGGCAAAAAGCCGATGCGCCTTCAGGGCATTGTTCACGTGATGGACGATGGAGACGTTTTCGACATCGTAAAGCGATTCGCCCTTGAGCAGATCGGCCTCTTTCAGCATGTTCTCGAGTTTTTCGGTGCCTTCTTCGGTAAAGGTCGCCGAACGCTGCTTTTCGTCAATCTCGTAGTCGCGTTCTTCCAGCAAGGGAATGAAGGCATTGATCGTGTTGTAGAGATCCGAGCGGTCGTCAAGCGGGCCCGAAATGATCAGCGGTGTCCGTGCCTCATCAACGAGAATTGAATCCACTTCATCGACGATCGCATAGTTGTGACCGCGCTGAACCATCTGTCCGCGCTCGTATTTCATATTGTCGCGCAGATAGTCGAAGCCCAACTCGTTGTTGGTGGCATAGACAATGTCGCAGGCATAGGCGGCGCGACGCTCGTCATCATCCATCCCGTGAATGATGGTTGCCGTTGTCAGTCCCAGGAAGCCATAGATCTGCGCCATCCATTCGGCGTCACGTTTGGCCAGATAGTCATTGACCGTCACCACGTGAACACCTTTGCCGGTCAAGGCATTGAGATAGACGGGCAGGGTCGCCACAAGCGTCTTTCCCTCACCGGTCTTCATTTCGGCAATGGCGTTTTCATGCAGGATCATGCCGCCGATAAGCTGCACGTCAAAGGGTCGCAACCCGATGACCCTGTGCGCTGCTTCGCGGACTGTGGCAAAGGCCGGGACGAGCAGGTCGTCCAGCTTTGTCCCACTGGCAAGCTGGCTGCGGAACTGTTCCGTGCGCGCAATCAGCTGCTCGTCGGACAGGCCTTTCATTTCAGCTTCCAGGGCGTTTATTGCCTCAACGCGTGGGCGGTAGGAGCGTATTTGGCGCTCATTTGAAGAACCAAACAATTTGCGGGCTATTCCGCCGAAGCTGACCATCTATATGGTCCTTTCATGATGAATGGGCGAGAATCAAAACTACAGAGCGAGCCGCCTGTGTGGCCCGACAATGCCGTTTTGAAACTGATCCGCCCGAAACTGATCTGGACGTGAGATTGCGTGACAGATAAGAGGGGGTGTGTAGGATGTCAACGTTGCTGTGGTGGTGCTGGCATTTGCTTGAAGCGATCGGCAGCCTGTTTCTGGCCAATTACGGCCGATTCGGGCTCATTGCGGGTTGTGGCCGGGCGGAAATCGGCTATTGATGGAACAAAGTGGCATTTGGCCGCATAAACGAAAGAGGTTTGTCGATCATGCAAGTTAATGTGCCACTGCGTGCGGGAATATTGGCTATGGCCTTTGGTCTGAGTTTTGCGGCGTTTGCCCAGGAACAGACGGATGGTGCACCGGAACAGATCGACAAGATCATTGCAACGATTGGCGACAAGACTGTCTACCAGTCGGAGTTGACATTTGCAGAGTCCGATCTTGATCCACAATTCGCGCAATTGCCTCCCGAACAGCGCACAGCTGCCGCTCTTTCGGCCTTGCTGGATATCAAGCTCATGGCGCAACAGGCCGAAAAGGCAGGACTGGGCAAGGATGAATTGTTCCAGCGGCGCGTGGAATTTCTCAAGGACCGGGCGCTTCACAATGAATATTTCAAGGCAAAAGTGATCGACAAGATCTCTGATGAAAAAGTAAAGGCCCGTTACGACAGGGAAGTTGCTGCGACCGTACCGGAGCAGGAAGTTAAAGCCCGTCATATTCTCGTCGATAGTCTGGAACAGGCCAAGGCCATTGTCGAGGAATTGAATGCTGGCGAGGATTTTGTCGAACTTGCCAAGGAAAAATCGACCGGCCCCAGCGGACCTCAGGGAGGTGACCTGGGTTACTTCACCAAAGGCCGGATGGTTCCGGAATTTGAAGCGGCCGCCTTTGCTCTGGAGCCGGGTTCCTTTACGACGGAACCGATAAAGACACAATTTGGCTGGCATATCATCAAGGTCGAGGACAAGCGCGATACGCCGCCGCCGCCTTTTGAAAAGGTCATGGACCAGATTAGCAGAGTGCTGCTGCAGGAAGAATATCTTGCTTTGTTGCAAGAGGCTCGCGCCACCATTGAAGTGGATGTGAAGGACGAGAATCTGAAAAAGCTTCTGGATTCAGTCAAACCTCAGGGCAACAAATAGCACGCGCAAACGGGCTTTCTGTGCATCGAACCGACCGAAGAGATATCGGCAAAACAGTGTTATCAATATCATGACAAAAACCATATCTCCGTTGGCTCCCACGAGCTTTGCCGAACTACCGGGTCTGGAAGGTGTTCGTATTGCAACGGCTGCTGCCGGGATCAAACATGCTGATCGAACCGACCTTTTGCTTCTGGTGTTTGACACAGCAGCTGTTGCGGCAGGTGTCTTCACCCAGTCCCTTTGTCCCTCAGCCCCGGTTGACTTTTGCCGGGCCAATCTGGCCGGCGGCAAGGCACGGGCATTGGTGGTCAATTCCGGCAATGCCAATGCTTTTACCGGCAAGAAGGGCAGCGATGCTGCCCGTCTGACTGCCGAGATGGCCGCGCAGGCAGCAAATTGCGATATAGGCGAGGTTTTTCTGGCCTCTACCGGTGTGATCGGTGAGCCGTTGAATGCCAGCAAGTTTGCCGGTGCATTGGCCGGTATGGCCAAAGAAGCCGAACAGGGCCGCTGGATGGAAGCCGCCCGGGCGATCATGACCACCGACACCTATCCCAAGGTTGCAACCCGCGCTGTCGATATCGCCGGGACCGAAGTGCGCATCAATGGTATTGCCAAGGGTGCAGGCATGATCGCGCCGGATATGGCAACCATGCTGTCGTTCATTGTGACAGACGCTGATATCAGCCGTGATGTGCTGCAGGCGCTGCTTCATGAAGGCGTGGGAAACAGCTACAATGCCATTACCGTGGACAGCGACACCTCGACCTCGGATACATTGATGATGTTTGCCACGGGCACTGCGGCAAAGCGCGGTGCGCCGACGATAAACGATCAGGCCGATGAGCGTATTGGCGCATTCAAGACAGCGCTGTTTGACCTGATGAAAGACCTGGCCCATCAGATCGTTCGTGATGGTGAGGGCGCGCGCAAAATGGTGGAAATCACCGTGACCGGTGCCGCCAGCAGCAAGGCCGCAAAGATCATTGCCTTTTCGATCGCCAATTCACCTCTGGTCAAAACAGCCATTGCCGGTGAGGACGCCAATTGGGGCCGTGTCGTCATGGCTGTTGGCAAGGCGGGTCAGGAAGCCATTCGTGACAAGTTGCAGATCTGGTTCGGCGGCATACGTGTTGCGCTTAACGGTGAAAGAGATCCCGATTACAGCGAGGCTGCTGCTGCATTGGTCATGAAAGAGCCCAAGATCGATGTTCTGGTGGATGTTGGTGTGGGCAATGGTAAAGCCACTGTCTGGACCTGTGATCTGACCAAGGAATATGTGGCGATCAATGGTGATTATCGCAGCTGAGGCTGCCGTTTCATGCGCCGTGATGCCGCAATTTTATGTGTCATGGCGCACTATGTGACCAACTGAAAAACCGGAAAATTTGATGCTGGAACTAGCCCGTGTTCGTCGATTGGAAGCTGTTGGATTCAGGGCATGGCCAGCGGCCTCCATCCAGTACGATGGCAGCTGGCAAATTCGGCTGACCGCCGGGCATCCGTCCAAAAGACTGAATTCCGTCAACCCGCTGGATCCATCCGACCACCGGGACATAGAGCAGCGGGTGGAACGCGCTGCGCAGCGTTTTCGGGCCTATGGGCGGCCTCTGGTGTTCCGGCAATCGCCTTTGGCGCCGCCGCAACTCGATGCATTTTTTGATGCCCAGGGATGGCGCCGGTTTGACGAGACGCGGGTCATGATGGCCGATATCAGCCACATGAATCTGGACGATGTTCTCGATCATCTGCCCATCAGGGAAATGGGTCGTTATGTGGATGCATCCATCAAGGTGCACAAACGTGACCCTTCGCTCAAGCCCGGATTGACGGAGGTTCTAAGTTCCATTCGCCCTGCCAGCGGCTTTTTTGTCATTGAAGAGCCCGATATCGGCGCGGTTGCAACGGCCCTTTGTGTTCATGACAATGATATGGCGGGTATTTTTGAGCTTGCCACCCGCGCCGACAGCCGCAGAAAAGGCCATGGACGCGAGGTTGTCATGACGGCATTGCGGTGGGCCCGCATGAGAGGTGCAGAAAAGGCATGGCTGCAGGTTGAAACCGATAACCACCCGGCCGTTGGCCTTTACGAAAGCCTCGGTTTCAGCGAGGTCTATCGCTATGACTACCGACAGGCCCCGGATCAATCAAAAGCCGAGCTCAAACAGGAGTCCACAGATGGGTGACAAGAAAGTCGTTCTTGTTTCTGCGTGTGCTCTGGTCGATGCAGACCGGCGTATCCTGATCGCACAACGCCCTGCAGGCAAGTCGATGGCGGGGCTTTGGGAATTTCCCGGGGGCAAGGTCGAAGCCGGTGAAACGCCCGAAGATGCCATCATACGCGAGTTGCAGGAGGAACTGGGGATCATCACCCAGATTGCCTGCCTTGCACCGCTGACGTTCGCCAGCCATGCCTATGAGACATTTCACCTGCTGATGCCGCTGTTTATCTGCCGCAGGTATCAGGGTGTGGCGCAGCCGCTGGAAGGGCAGACCCTGAAATGGGTAGAACCGCGAAAACTTCGCGATTATCCCATGCCGCCGGCCGATGAGCCGCTGATTCCCTATCTGATCGATCTTGTTTGAAACACCGTTAATTAAACATTTAACATAATGGCGGATACTCAGGCCGTAACTGTATTGTGTCCGGAGTTCCGCCTATGAGCGATGATGATTTTTGGTCCTCTGTATATTCGGGTGACTCCGAGGCGGACAGACCTGCGGGATTTAGCGCCATACGCATCGCATTACTGTTTGGCACGGCCGTCATTGCGCTGGCTTTCATGCTTCCGCCGATGATCGAATTGACAACCGACGACTGGAAATTGACATCTTCCGATCCGGGTATTGATTACATGACCACCGCAACGGTGCGCAAAAACAGACAATACAGGCTGCAACGCAGCGTGCTTCTCAATTCGGTGAATTCCGTTTGCATTATTCACGCCGACGGTCAGCGTTCCGGCGATTGTTGATATTGCCTGGTTTGCAATATATCCAATGCAATCATTGGTGTTATCGGTCTGTTAGAGAATCTTTCATACAATCACACACTCTTCCATATGCCTGATGCAGTATAAAATTTCGAATTTCCTTCCTATATTCAAGGTGCGAAGCGGATATGTTGAAAGCTTTAAGAGCATTGGTAGCATCAGCAAGCGGCTCGACCGCTATTGAATACGCATTGATCGCGGCATTGATTTCCACTGTCATCATAGGCGGCGCGACTGTCGTTGGCTCCAATGTGGGAACGATGTTCGATACAGTCAGCGACGAGGTTGCAGAGGTGGTGAAATAAGCTTCACCGCGCAGGCATCAAATGTCCTGACAGCATGGGCAGCCCAGCCGGCTGGTGCTCTGCGCAATCGCTGCTAGACCTGCTCCAGGCAAACCCCTACATTTTCTGTTCCCTGGTGCCTAAAGCCTGTGCAAGACTGACCTTTGCGGAACCCGGAGCGAGCGGTTTCTGCTGGCTTTCATGGGGTTTCCATCCCGAGAGATAAACCATGCGGAAGCTTGCCCGAATGCGACCATCCGCATCGGCGTAACGCTCGGCATAAATTTCTGACGCCCGTGCAAAAAACCGGCGGCCGGGTGGTATGCGACTGCGCCCTTCCAGTGGGTTGGCCATGCCCATATGTCTGAGATCCCGCATCAGGGCGAACATGTTGTCGTAGCGAACTGTGTAGGTCTCTGCGTCGACCACGGGCAGCGCAAAACCGGCGCGCTGCAGCAGGGCACCGCAATCGCGAACATCGGCAAAGGGCATGACCCGCGGGCTGACACCACCGATCAGCTCTGCCTCGGCACTGAGCAGCGCATCGCGAAGTTCGGATAAAGTACCGCTTCCCGGCAGGGCTGCGAGGAACAATCCATCGGGGCGCAGGGCGTTCTTGATCTGGAAAAGCAGGCCCGGCAGGTCATTGACCAGATGAAGCGAAAGCGCAGAGACAACAAGCGCCAGGCTTTCGTTTGCCACGGGCAATGATTCCATATCGGAGACGATGGAAAGACCATCAGGCAGATCGGGTGTCAAAAGCAGCGGGTGTTGTTCAAGGCGAAAAACCTGTTGAACCTTGCCGCTGGCCTGCAGCAGATCGGCCATTCTGGCGTTGTGGGTGTGCAGGGTGATGGCCTTGTCGAAACTGCGTTCAACGGCGGCAAGCCGTTCCGCAAGCTCGTCGGTTACGATGTTCAGCAGAAAATCGGCATTCGCAGGTGCCTGTGCCAATGCTCTCAGCCGGTGGCGCATCACCAGATCGGGATCGAAGAGCCTTTGGATGTCCATTGCGGTTGCCTGTCAAAATTGTATGGTTGCTGGATGACCCTCAGTGCCTTCAATTCAGCGGTTTTGTCAATCGGGAGCACAATGCAGCACGCCCTGCGGCACGCAGGCGACCTCGTCTATCCACCTGTCTGCCTCAGCTGCAGCGTTCGGACTGGCAGCCATGGCGGTATGTGTGCTGATTGCTGGGGAAGGTTGCGCCCGGTCGAAAAACCCTGGTGTGATGTTCTCGGTACCCCGTTTTCCTATGATCTGGGAGACGCAATTGTTTCCGCCGAGGCCATTGCAGATCCACCGCCCTTCTCCAAAGCCAGATCAGCTGTGCTCTATGATGATCTGGCCAAGGCAATGGTCCACCGATTGAAATACAAGGATCGCACAGATCTCGCCATGACAATGGCACGCTGGATGGCGCGCGCGGGTTCCGAGCTGCTGAGCGAGGCGCAGGCTATTGTTCCCGTTCCCTTGCACAGAAGGCGCCTTGTAACGCGCCACTACAACCAGTCAGCCGAACTTTCCCGGGCGCTTGCCAGGCACGCCGGGCTGCCGCATCTGCCTGCATCCCTGTTCCGGCGCAAAGCGACGCGCCAGCAGGTTGGTCTGGGGGCAAAGGCGCGCATAGAAAATGTAAACGGAACCTTTGTTGTTGCCGAGAACAAATGTGCCGGGATTGAGGGAAAGGTGATCCTGCTGATTGATGATGTCTATACCACGGGTGCAACGGTAAAATCCGCATCAAAGGCACTGTTGAAAGCAGGTGCCGGTGATGTTCTGGTGCTTACTTTTGCAAGGGTTGTACCCGCAGGCCTATAAACACTATATGTGTTTGCCGATGGACGTCGGAGCGCTTTTGAGAAGATGGACGTGAATGTTCCGTTATCAGGCGCATGAATACAGATTCAGTAACGATCATCGGTATAATGGAGCGGTGATTTGTTCACGATATGCGAGTGTGGAGAATAAGATGGCTGAAGTTGTCATATATACGCGGAAGTTTTGTGGGTTCTGCACGGCTGCCAAGAGGTTGCTTGATAGCAAAGGCGTTTCCTACACCGAACATGATGCTTCCTTTTCCAATGAACTGCGCAAGGAAATGATCCAGCGCGCCCATGGAAAGGCGACATTCCCTCAAATTTTTGTCGGCAAACGCCATGTCGGCGGCTGTGACGAACTGCATGAACTCGAACGCCGCGGGAAACTGGACGACCTGCTGCGCTCGGCAGCCTGAAGGTGAAGACGTGAACGCAGAGAAATTTTGCGCAGCTGCCATACAGATGCGGTCGGGAATGGATCCGATGCGCAACGTGACTGCCATGGCCGAGCAGGTAAAAGAAGCCGTTTCAAAGGGTGCACACTATGTGCAAACCCCGGAAATGACCGGTGCGCTGGTCCGTGATCGGGCGACGTTGCGGGCCATTATTCGCAGTGAAGCAGAGGATTTGATTGTCCGGTCGGCTGCCGAACTGGCTGCGTTGCATGGCATTTTTCTTCATATCGGTTCGACAGCAATCGCCCTCGAGAATGGCAAGGTCGCCAACCGCAGTCTGCTGTTTGGACCGGATGGAAAGATCCTGGCGCGATACGACAAGATTCATATGTTCGATGTGGATCTCGACAATGGCGAAAGCTGGCGTGAAAGTGCGACCTATGAAGCCGGCAGTCGTGCCGTTGTGCAGGAATTGCCTTTTGCCAGACTTGGCCTTGGCATCTGTTTCGATGTGCGCTTCCCGGCGCTCTTTCAGACCCAGGCCCTGGCCGGGGCTGATGTGCTGACGGCGCCAGCGGCCTTTACACGGCAGACAGGAAAAGCCCATTGGCACATCTTGCAGCGCGCCCGGGCGATTGAGAACGGCGCATTCGTCATCTCTGCGGCACAGGGGGGCACCCATGAGGATGGGCGCGAGACTTATGGTCATTCGATCATTGTAGACCCCTGGGGCGCCATCATTGCAGAGGCAGATCATGATGACCCGGCTGTGATCGTTGCCGAGATCATCCGGGAAGACAGTCAGCGGGCACGCAGGAAGATACCTAATCTGCTTAATCGCAGGGCATTCCAGCTTGATGGTTCAAGCGAGGCAAACGATATCAAGGCACAATTGTCGGGCAGGGCGGAGGCATGATCAAATTCAACCTCATCTGTGATGCGAACCATACTTTCGAAGTGTGGTTTTCAGGCAGTTCGGATTTCGAGGCGCAGAAGGAGCAGGGCCTGGTCAGTTGCCCGGTCTGCGAATCCGTCGTGGTGGAAAAAGCACTGATGACGCCTTCCGTATCGACCTCACGGAAAAAAGATGCGTCGATGCAGCTTGCGATGAACAACGCACAGAAGTCGGCCATGAGCGAGTTGCGCAAGGCGGTCAAATCGATTCGGGAAAATTCCGAGGATGTCGGTGAACGTTTTCCCGAGGAGGCGCGCAAGATCCACTACGGTGAAAGCAAGGAACGCGGCATCATAGGTCAGGCAAAGCCCGACGAGGTGAAGGCACTGATCGACGAGGGTGTCGGCATTGCGCCCTTGCCGGATCTACCGGACGAAAAGAACTGAAAGCCTGGCGTCATTCAGACGCTTTTTGGCCTATTTCGGGCGTGCTGCAACGAGCATGTAATTGACGTCCATATCCCTGGAAAGTTCCCACCGATCCGATAGCGGAGTATAGAATACGCCGGTTTTCTTGATGGTCTCAAGGCCGGCTCTGTTCAGCGGCGCCTCGATTTCTTCAGGTCGCACCAGCTTGTCGTATTGGTGTGTCCCGCGTGGCAGCCATCGCAGCACGTATTCCGCGCCAACGATTGCCAGTGCCAGTGCCTTGAATGTGCGGTTGATTGTTGCAACGAACATCAGCCCGCCGGGTTTGACCATCTGCGCGCAGGAAGCAAGGAACAGATCAACGTCGGCAACATGTTCGACAACTTCCATGTTGAGAACAATGTCGAACAGTTCGCCGTTTGCAGCCAGCGTTTCCGCAGGCACAGCACGGTAGTCAATGTCGATGCCGCTTTGTGCCGCGTGGATCCTGGCAATTTCAATATTGGTCTCGGAAGCATCTGCTCCAATGACCTCAGCGCCCATCCGTGCCATGGGCTCGCACAACAGGCCGCCGCCGCAGCCGATATCAAGGACCCGCAGTCCTTTCATTGGCTGGTGTGATTTCGGGTCGCCGCCGAAATGGGCGATCACCTGATCACGGATATAGGCCAGCCGAACCGGATTGAATTTGTGCAGGGGCCGGAATTTTCCTGTCGGATCCCACCATTCGGATGCCATGGCGGAAAATCGATCGACTTCTGCCTGGTCAATGGTTGAGGTGGCGGCATCGCTCATATTTATCTCCTGCACGTTGCTCACTACCAAGTCGGACGAAGCCCACCGAATGTCAAGGGTGGCTTATGTGCAGAATTTGCACGGTGTGCTGGCTTTTGATCGGCTGTAGATGGTTTTTCCGCAGCAGCGGTGAAGGGTGCTCCTTGCAGCCTTGACGCTTTTTAGGTATGAGATCGGCGACACCGCTCCTGAGAAAGGGCGGTTTTCTTTATTTCAGCTGTTTCACTGGGAGTTCCGGTCTCACCGATGGCCCGTATAGTCATGAAATTCGGCGGCACATCAGTTGCCGACCTCGATCGCATCCGCAATGTCGCACGGCATGTCAAACGCGAAGTTGATTCCGGGCACGAGGTTGCTGTCGTCGTGTCGGCAATGGCGGGCCGGACGAATGAGCTTGTCGGCTGGACCCGTGAAGCATCCCCTTTGCATGATGCACGCGAATATGATGTCGTTGTGTCGTCTGGAGAACAGGTGACTTCGGGCCTTCTGGCCATTACCCTGCAGTCGATGGGAATCAATGCGCGGTCTTGGCAGGGCTGGCAAATACCGATCCATACGGACAATGCGCATGGTGCTGCGCGCATTCTTGATATAGACGGGAGCGAATTGATACGCCGCTTCGGCGAAGGCCAGGTGGCAGTGATTGCCGGTTTTCAGGGCATCGGCCCGGATAACAGGGTTGCCACGCTGGGGCGCGGTGGTTCCGATACGAGCGCAGTGGCCGTCGCGGCAGGTATCAAGGCAGACCGTTGTGATATCTATACCGATGTGGACGGCGTCTATACGACGGATCCAAGGGTTGTGCCGGCAGCTCGGCGATTGAAAAAAATCGCATTTGAAGAAATGCTGGAAATGGCGTCGCTGGGTGCCAAGGTTCTGCAGGTGCGTTCCGTTGAACTGGCCATGGTGCACAAGGTTCGTACCTTCGTGCGTTCCAGTTTTTCGGAACCGGACGGGCCGGGCATGGATGATTTTGAGAATCCGCCCGGTACATTGATTTGTGATGAGGAAGAGATCGTGGAACAGGAAGTCGTAACAGGCATTGCCTATGCCAAGGATGAGGCACAGATTTCCCTGCGTCGGCTGGCCGACCGCCCGGGCGTATCGGCCGCCATTTTCGGGCCACTTGCCAAGGCGCATGTCAATGTTGACATGATTGTGCAGAATATTTCTGAAGACGGCACGTCCACCGACATGACGTTCACGGTGCCCTCCAGCGACATGCAAAAATCTTTGAGCGTGCTGGATGAGGCACGCGAAGCCATTGGCTTTGATGTGGTGCAAAGTGAACCGGGCCTGGTAAAGGTTTCGGTCATTGGCATCGGCATGCGCAGTCACGCAGGTGTGGCGGCAACGGCATTTCAGGCGCTGGCGGAAAAGGGCATCAATATCAAGGCGATCACCACTTCGGAGATCAAGATTTCCATTTTGATCGACGGACCCTATGCGGAACTGGCTGTTCGCACTTTGCATTCCGTCTATGGTCTCGATAAGACTTAAGTCAGACGGCTTTTCCCGATTGCTGACAATCGTAGCCGGGCAAACAAACGAGGAGCGTAAGCGCGATGAGAGACCCTTCGGCTGGTCCCCGCGTCCTGCTGAGACGGTTGCGCGAACTCATGGCGGAGCCGCTTGAACCGCAGGACCGCCTGGACCGTATCGTGCGCCAGATCGCACAAAACATGGTTGCGGAAGTCTGCTCCTTTTATGTGTTGCGGGCCGACGGCGTGCTGGAACTCTATGCGACTGAAGGGTTGAATCCCGGCGCGGTCCATCTGGCGCAGTTGAAAATGGGGCAGGGGCTTGTCGGTACAATTGCTGCCGGTGCAAGTTCGCTGAACCTTTCGGACGCCCAATCGCATCCCGCCTTTACCTATTTGCCGGAAACAGGCGAGGAGATCTATCGCTCGTTTCTTGGCGTGCCGATCCTGCGTGCAGGTCGTACACTTGGCGTTCTGGTCATCCAGAACAAGGCCATGCGCAATTACCGGGAAGAAGAGCTCGAAGCGCTGGAAACCATCGCCATGGTTCTGGCCGAGATGATTGCGACGGGCGACCTTAAAAAGGTCACCCGGCCGGGTCTTGAGCTTGACTTGAGCCGTCCCGTTACCATTGACGGATCTGCCTATAGCGACGGGATCGGGCTGGGGCATGCGGTTTTGCATGAACCGCGGATCGTCGTGACCGAATTGCTCAATGACGATAGTGACGCCGAACTTGCTCGCCTCGAGGATTCCATCGGCTCGTTGCGCCTTTCCATCGACGACATGCTGTCGCGTCGCGACATGTCGATGGAAGGCGAACACCGTGCCGTGCTGGAAGCCTATCGCATGTTTGCCCACGATCGTGGTTGGGTGCGCAAGCTTGAAGAGGCCATTGCCAATGGACTGACTGCGGAAGCGGCCGTTGAAAAGGTGCAAAGCGACATGCGCGCCCGCATGATCCATATGACGGATCCCTATCTGCGCGAGCGTCTGCACGATTTTGATGATCTGGCCAATCGCCTGTTGCGGCAATTGACCGGTTTTACCGCCAAGGCGCATCACGAGGATTTTCCGGATTCAGCAATCATCGTCGCGCGCGCCATGGGCGCGGCCGACCTTCTTGATTACACACGATCCAAGATCAGGGGACTTGTGCTCGAAGAGGGATCGGTCACCAGCCATGTGGTGATTGTTGCCCGGGCCATGGGCATTGCGGTGGTCGGTCAGGCCTCGGGCATTGCCTCGCTGACTGAAAATGGCGACCCGATCATTATCGATGGCGATGATGGCAAGGTTCACCTGCGGCCGGTGGCCGATCTTGAGCGTGCCTATGCGGAAAAAGTCCGGTTCAGCGCCAGACGGCAGGAACAATACAGGGCACTGCGCAAGGTTGAGCCCATCAGTCGCGACGGCGTCAATATTGCACTGCAAATGAATGCCGGTCTGCTGGTTGATTTGCCTCAACTGAAGGAATCGGGCGCCAGCGGTGTCGGCCTGTTTCGCACCGAATTGCAGTTCATGATCGCATCCACCATGCCCAAGGTGGATGAGCAGGAACGGTTTTACCGCAATGTGATCCGGCAGGCAGAAGGCAAGCCGGTTACATTTCGTGCGCTTGATATCGGTGGCGACAAGGTCGTTCCCTATTTCCGGGCTGCAAACGAGGAAAACCCGGCTTTGGGCTGGAGGGCAATGCGGCTTGCGCTTGACCGTCCGGGAATCCTGAGAATGCAATTGCGGGCGCTTCTGCGGGCGACGGCCGGGCAGCAGCTCAAGCTGATGTTTCCGATGGTGACGGAGATCAGCGAGTTTCGTCAGGTGCGTGCGCTTCTCAACAAGGAAGTCGGCCATCTGTCGCGGTTCGGTTATGACCTGCCGCGCAAGGTCGAGGTCGGCGCGATGCTGGAGGTTCCCAGCCTGATGTGGCAGCTTGACGAACTGATGGAGGAAGCAGATTTTGTTTCCGTGGGTTCAAATGACCTGTTCCAGTTCACCATGGCAGCCGATCGTGGCAATGCGCGCGTCAGCAGCCGGTTTGATCCGCTGGGGCGGACATTCCTGCGGGTGCTCAGGCAGATTGTCGTTGCAGCTGATTCCTGGAACACGCCTTTGACATTGTGCGGCGAACTGGCGGGGCGCAGCCTTTCGGCGATGGCGCTGATTGGGCTTGGCTATCGTTCGATTTCGATGTCACCGGCTGCAATCGGACCGGTCAAGTCGATGTTGCTTGCGCTGGATGTGAAAGAACTGGAAGATCTGTTGCTGCCGGCTCTTGATGAAAACGATCCGCAATATACGATTCGTAAACTTCTTGCCGATTTTGCTGATACAAACGGCATTCCGCTTTGATCATGCCGGGGTTAGTAAATGGCGAAACTACCATTTGAAAAAATGCGCGAACTGGATCGCCGCTTCGAGGAAATCGAAGCGCGGATGGCGCAGGGGCCCGAATCCGATGTTTATGTCAAACTGGCCTCTGAATATTCCGAACTGGAGCCTATCGTTGCGGCTATTCGCAACCATGCTAAAACCGTCAGCGAGATTGCCGATCTGGAGTCGCTTGTCGATGACAGCGAAACAGACCGTGAGATGCAGGCCCTTGCAGCGCTGGAGCTGACGGAGCTGGAGGAGCGACAAGCCAAACTTGAGCATGATATGCAGCTGATGCTTTTGCCCAAGGATGCTGCCGATGACAAAAGCGCCATTCTGGAGATCAGAGCAGGGACCGGAGGTTCGGAGGCTGCGCTTTTTGCCGGTGATCTCTTTCGCATGTATGAACGCTACGCCGCTGCCCATGGGTGGAAGGTCGAGGTGATGAGCGCCAGCGAAGGTGACGTTGGCGGTTTCAAGGAAATCATTGCCGGCATCACCGGAAAGGGTGTTTTCGCCCTGCTGAAGTTCGAATCGGGCGTGCATCGGGTGCAACGGGTTCCCGAAACCGAATCAGGCGGCCGCATACATACCTCGGCAGCAACCGTTGCCGTTCTTCCGGAAGCCGAGGATATCGATGTTGAAATCCGCAGCGAGGATATTCGCATCGATACGATGCGCGCGTCAGGTGCTGGCGGTCAGCACGTCAATACGACGGATTCAGCGGTGCGCCTCACGCATATTCCGTCCGGTATCGTGGTCATGCAGGCGGAAAAATCCCAACACCAGAACCGGGCCCGGGCCATGCAGATTCTGCGCGCCCGGCTGTTCGATCTGGAACGGCAGAAGGCAGATGACGCACGTTCGGAAAATCGCAAAAGCCAGGTTGGTTCGGGAGATCGCTCCGAGCGGATACGCACTTATAATTTCCCGCAGGGACGGGTGACGGATCACCGTATCAATCTGACACTTTACAAGCTCGACCGCATGATGATGGGCGAGATAGACGAGGTGGTGGATGCGCTCATTTCCGACCATCAGGCCAGCCTGCTGGCAACGCTTGGCGAAACCTCGGGCAGTTGAACGCGCAACCGGTAAATCCCAGGGGGCAAACGATTGCCGGTCTGCTTGCCGATCTGCGCAGTCAGTTCGAAGCGTCACAAGTGGCGCAGCCGGAGACGGATGCGCGCATACTGGTTTGCGACCTTATGGGAATCAGCCTGACGGATTTGATCCTTGACGGCGACAGGGTCGTTGACGAAGGGGGTGCCAAACGCATTCTTGCGGCAGCCCACAGGCGCTGTCTTGGCGAACCGGTTCACAGAATTCTGGGCCATCGCTGGTTCTATGGTATCGATCTGCACCTTTCACCCGCCACATTGGAACCCAGACCCGATACGGAAACGCTGGTAGAGGCGGCTTTGCCGCTTGCCAGAGAGGTTGTTGGCAAAAAAGCAATCTGCAAGATCCTTGACCTGGGTACCGGCAGCGGCGCGATTGCGCTTGCGATCCTTGCCGAAATTCAGGCGGCAGTCGCAGTTGTTTCGGATATTTCCGGTGATGCGCTGGATGCCGCGCGGAAAAATGCACGGCTGAACGGACTGCAGGACCGATTCTCAACCTGTCGGAGCAATTGGTTCGAGGCGATCGACGGACGTTTTGACCTGATTGTTTCGAACCCGCCCTATATCCGCTCTGCCGATATCGCGGCGCTTTCCAGGGAAGTCAAAGAGCACGATCCGCTCCTTGCGCTTGATGGCGGGCCTGATGGTCTGGATGCCTACCGGGCGATTGCCGAAGGCGCCAGTCGGCATCTGGCTGAGGGCGGAATGGTTCTGTTGGAAACCGGTTTTGACCAGCACGAAGACGTCATAAAGATATTTCGTGATGCAGCGTTTTCATGCCTGTCGCAGCTAAAGGATATTGGCGGCAACGACCGGGTTCTGGTTTTTGGCAAGGCCGGTTGATGAACGGAACTTCCGCAGAGTGGCACGCGTTGCTGGTGGTTTTTTCAAACGAAAGGGGCCGTCTGTTTTTGCTGGAGAAGCCTTGTTCGACTGTGAATTTCCGCCCACCTTGGGCACAAAACAGATTGATGAAGAAAAAGCTTGGAATTGTCGGCAAAGCAGGCTAATTTCCGAAGTGTGCTGATTACATGGTCATCAAAAAGAATTCGATCCCTAGCGGATTGAAATGTTTTTGCTCCGGCGATCACAATTTGACCATCAGCAATAGAATCTGCCCTTGTATGAATGTGAAGCGGAAAGAGCGCAAGCGCATATCCTTATGCGGCCTGCATGTTGACAGCCGAATCGATATCTGGTGCAGAACAAACAATCCGATAACAGGAATATTTCAAGTGAGTGACGTATGAGGTCTGGACAGCAGAATAAGCGCGGTCGCGGTCGCAGCAGCAATAATAGCAGCAACAATAGCAACAATAGCAACAATGGCAGAAAAGGCGGTAACCCGCTTTCGCGCACCTATGACAGCAATGGTCCCGATGTCAAAATCCGCGGCACTGCACAGCATATTGCCGATAAATATGCCACGATGGCACGTGATTCCAATGGTTCCGGCGATCCCGTCATGGCTGAAAACTACCTTCAGCACGCCGAACATTACTATCGCATCATTGCCACTGCGCAGGCGCAGATACAGGAGCGGTTTCAACGTGAAGAGCGTGAAAATCCTGAACGCGAGCGCGAACAGCAACCTGACGATAATGCCAATGCGGCGAACCAGGGTTCTGATAACAAGCCTGCTGAAAATGTAATGGATGGCTCCGGCCCGCAACCCGTTATTGATGGGACGCCAGCCGAGATCTCCATGGAAGAAGAAGGTGCTGAACAGCCTGCGCGCCGTTCTCCGGTTCGTCGTCGTGCCCCGGCACGTCCGCGTCGCCCCAGAGCTGCAAGTCCTGCGCAGACGGAAGGCGCCTCCGCTGAATCGGAAGGCACTGTTGCAAAAACCGAAGGCGCCGCTGAAAGCAAAGCCGCTCCGGTTCGCGAAACGCGCAAGCGCAAAAGCGAGACGCAGGATCATCCCGCAGAAGTGGCTGTCGTCGCACCCGAAGTTTGATTTTCTATCGACTGAGGCGGCTGATGATAGGTTGTTGTCAGGCGGTTAATCAGAACAGAATCTACGTGATGAAAAGCGCTCGGCTTGCCGGGCGCTTTTGCATGTGAGCTGTTTTATCGCACCCAGTCCGCTTTAGAACGGTCCTCGGCAGCCTTGACTATGCTGCAGTGCCATACCCATATTCAGATCAACAGGGGCCAGCCGATCTCGGTGGTTCTTCCCGACTTGATGTTCTGTGCCGCTCGCGGGCGGAACATGAAAAGGAGACATGATTTATGAATATGGAAAAATATAGCGAAAGGGTGCGGGGCTTTCTTCAGTCGGCGCAGACCTATGCACTTGCCGAAGGCCATCAGCAGTTCACGGCCGAGCACATGCTCAAAGTGTTGCTCGATGATCCTGAAGGGATGGCCGCATCGCTGATAGAGCGGGCCGGCGGTCGTGCCGCAGATGCCCGTTTGGGGGTGAATGCCGCCCTTGGAAAAATGCCCAAGGTAACGGGTGGCAATGGCCAGATTTACCTTGCCCAACCGTTGGCCAAGGTGTTTTCGACAGCTGAGGAAATTGCCAAGAAAGCTGGCGACAGTTTTGTGACCGTTGAACGACTCCTGCTGGCTTTGACAATTGAAAAATCCGCTGATACGGCCAAAATTCTTGAAAAAGCCGGTGTGAGCGCAGCAGGCCTCAATCAGGCCATCAACGAGATTCGCAAAGGGCGCACAGCCGATTCAGCCAGTGCCGAGGAAGGCTATGATGCGCTGAAGAAATACGCGCGTGACCTGACCGCTGAAGCGCGCGAGGGCAAGCTTGATCCGGTTATCGGTCGTGACGATGAAATAAGACGGACCATGCAGGTTCTGTCGCGGCGCACCAAAAACAATCCGGTTCTCATTGGCGAGCCCGGCGTCGGTAAAACGGCAATTGCCGAGGGATTGGCGCTGCGTATTGTCAATGGCGATGTCCCTGAGTCGCTCAAGGACAAGCAATTGCTGGCGCTCGATATGGGCGCCCTGATTGCTGGTGCCAAATATCGTGGTGACTTTGAAGAAAGGCTGAAAGCTGTTCTCTCCGAGGTTCAGTCGGCTGCCGGCAACATCATCCTGTTCATTGACGAAATGCACACATTGGTGGGTGCGGGCAAGTCAGATGGCGCCATGGATGCGTCAAACCTGCTCAAACCGGCACTGGCTCGCGGCGAGTTGCATTGCGTTGGTGCAACAACCCTTGATGAGTATCGCAAACACGTGGAAAAAGATCCGGCTCTGGCTCGGCGCTTTCAACCGGTTGTTGTCGATGAACCGACGGTCGAGGATACGGTATCGATCCTGCGCGGCATCAAGGAAAAATATGAACAGCACCACAAGGTGCGGATATCCGATTCGGCGCTAGTGTCAGCTGCGACATTGTCCAACCGTTATATCACCGACCGTTTCCTGCCCGACAAGGCCATCGACCTGATGGACGAAGCGGCTGCACGCCTGCGCATGCAGGTGGATTCCAAACCGGAAGAACTGGATGAACTGGATCGTCGGATCATCCAACTGAAAATCGAACGCGAAGCCTTGCTGAAGGAAGACGATAAAGCCTCTCAGGATCGCCTTGAAAAGCTCGAGATCGATCTGACAGCGCTGGAAGAAAAAGCCGGCTCGCTGACAGCCATGTGGCAATCGGAAAAGCAGAAACTTGGACTTGCTGCGGATATCAAGAAGCAACTTGATGATGCACGCAATGCTTTGGCCATTGCACAGCGCAATGGTGAATTCCAAAGGGCAGGTGAATTGGCCTATGGTGAGATTCCCGAGTTGGAACAGAAGCTGACAGAGGCCGAAAAAAGCAGCGATGAAGGCACGGCGATGGTGGAAGAGACCGTCACACCGGACCATATCGCCCAAATTGTATCGCGTTGGACCGGTATCCCCGTCGACAAGATGCTTGAAGGCGAGCGCGACAAGTTGCTGCGCATGGAAGATGAGCTTGCCAAGCGTGTGGTTGGTCAGGGTGAAGCCGTTCAGGCGGTTTCCAGAGCGGTTCGCCGTGCGCGTGCTGGACTGCAGGACCCCAACCGGCCGATCGGATCATTCATATTCCTCGGGCCCACAGGCGTTGGCAAAACCGAACTGACAAAAGCCCTGGCGAACTTTCTGTTTGACGATGAAACAGCCATGGTTCGCATGGACATGTCGGAATATATGGAGAAACACTCTGTGTCCCGACTGATCGGTGCGCCTCCCGGCTATGTCGGCTATGAGGAAGGCGGGGCTTTGACCGAGGCTGTTCGGCGTCGCCCCTATCAGGTTGTGCTGTTCGATGAGATCGAAAAAGCCCATCCCGATGTGTTCAATGTGCTGTTGCAGGTGCTTGATGACGGGCGTCTTACGGATGGACAGGGCCGCACGGTCGATTTCCGCAACACCTTGATCATCATGACGTCGAATCTGGGCGCTGAATATCTGACCGGACTGAGCGATGATCAGGACGTGGAAGCGGTCCGCGATCAGGTCATGGATGTTGTGAAAGCTTCATTCCGTCCGGAATTCCTCAATCGTGTCGACGAGACAATCCTGTTTCACAGGCTGCGTCGTGATGAAATGGGTGCGATTGTCGATATTCAGCTCACCCATCTGATGGCATTGCTTGAGGAGCGGAAGATCACCATCGTTCTTGGTGAAGATGCGCGCAAATGGCTTGCCGACAAGGGCTATGATCCATCCTATGGTGCGCGGCCGCTCAAGCGGGTGATCCAGAAATATGTTCAGGATCCGCTGGCTGAAAGCATCCTGGCCGGCAATATCGTCGATGGCCAGACGATCACCATTTCGGCGGGCTCGGACCGGTTGCTCTTCGCAACGGATGAGAGTCATGTAGCAGCGGCCTGATCGCAGGCCGTCTGCAGACTTGAAAACGGCCCGACATTGTCGGGCCGTTTTGCTTTGGATAATGGAGAATGTCTGGCTTTCATGTGCAAGCATCAGGCCTGCCGTTGCTTCATATGCAACAGCTCTGTTTACAGGGCCGATGCCAATTGTTCGGGGTCGCCGTTGGGTCTGATCAGATCGTCAATTCGCGCCCGTTCATTCTGGAAGGCCGCAAGGGCTTCGCCACTCAGCGATTTCCCGTCCGGCAGGCGAACCCGCATGGGATCAACCTTGGTCCCGTTGACGATCAGTTCGTAGTGCAGATGGGGTCCGGTTGACAGACCTGTTGAGCCGACATAGCCGATAACCTGCCCTTGGCGGATACGAGCTCCTGCGACAACGCCTTTGGCGAATTTTGACTGATGTGAGTAGGAGCTGACATAACCATTGGGATGTCGAATCGTTGTCTGATTTCCGTAGCCACCGCGTCGGCCGGCCCGGTCTACCACGCCATTGCCTGCGGCGATGATCGGCGTGCCGCGCGGCGCACTCCAGTCGACACCCGTATGCATGCGGCTGTAGCCCAGGATCGGGTGGCGGCGCATGCCGAATTTGGAACGGAAACGACCATTGGGAACGGGATTGCGCAAAAGGAACTGTCGAGCGCTGCGCCCTTCCGCATCGTAATAGTCAACCGATCCCTCTTCAGGATTGCGGAAACGGTACAGGCCAACAATATTGTTGCCAAAGGAGGCCCCGACATAAAGCAATTCGGAGTCTTCGCCCGCCTCTTTGGTTTCCTCGTCGACCGAGAAGATCGCCTCGAGGGAATCCGTTGGCTTCAGTCGCGCCTGGAAATCAACATTGCTGGCAAGCATGCGGATGACTTTTTCGGTCATTTCCGTGCTCATGCCGTAGGAAAGCGCAGCCTTGTAAATGCCATCGTATATGCGCGGCAGGTCGCGGCCGGTCGAGACGGCCACAGGGGTGTCGTCAAATGCCGTGTAAACGGCTGGAGAACTGGGTGGTTGCTCTGCAGGGACCAGTATTTCAAAATCATTGACCGCGACGGTCGCCAGATGCGATCTGCCGGAATAGACGCTGGCGCGGACAATACGTGTGCTCTCGCCGCGCTGTTCAAGTCCCACCCGAAAGACGTCACCTGGTTCCAGATTCGGTGAGCCGGTTTCTTCGGACAGAATCTCCGAGACATATTCTGCCTCGCCCTTGCCGTAGCCGGCATTCGTCAGAGCATCCACGATTGTCACCTCCTTGCGGATGGCAATGACATCGTCAATGAATTCGACTGTATTGTCTTCACTCGAAAGAGCGGGACTGACCGTGACATTTTCGGCGACAACGCGGGCATTGAGATTTGCACCCACATCAAATGCTGCATCAAGGCCGTCAAAGCGCTGTGGATCGACATAGTGGAGTGCTGCCACCTGAAGCATGTCGTCTGTCAGTATCGAACCATTGTTTCTGACGACTTCTTCAGCTTCATCATCCGTCATCGTGGCGGCGTAGTCGTAGGCTGGTGCTGTGATCGGAAAGTCAGTCGTTGTCAGACGAATTTCCGAATCGACATCCGCGCCATAGATGACAGTGGCATTGGCTTCCGATTCGACTTCAGCATCGCCAGATGAGAATATCTTGAGCGGATCAAATTTCGGGTAATCCAGTTTACCTGTGTGGCTGGCAGCCAAAGCCATTTTTACATGAGCAAAGGGACGGCTGCGAATAACACTGCGGTCACCCTCATTGATAATCGTGGAGATTTCGAGAATCTCCTTGTCACTTGGTTTGGCAGCGATGGATGTGCCAACAAGCCTGGTGCCCTTTTCCGAACCTTTTGTCGGTGAGCTGAAGTCCGTGGAAGCATAGGCTTCACCCGGTATTGCCAGCTGCTCGCGGCCGTCCAGGGCGGCAAATAGCGCGATACCCATGAGCGCACTGGAGGTAATGCCTGTCAGGAAGGTTCCTGAAAGCCAACGTATCGACACTTCGCGACGATCGGGGGCTTTCCGGCCATCGGCCAAAAGAGCTTCTTCATCCCCCAGATGTTTTGAAAGGTCCTTGTGTGCCGGCATTGTCTACTTGTTTCCAGTCCCTGTCGTATTTTACGTTTTGGTCTTTATATCCATTTGCCCTGCGACCGGTGGTGAGTCAATCTTTGCCCACCGCTCAAAGGGCGTATTTGCGTATCGGGGATACAGACAGATAACACCATCGTCCAAATGGCGCTACCCTCTCTCCAGACTGTGGAACTGTGCCCGAAATAGGGCAGGCGGCTGTTTCCACCCAAAAAAGAGATATTTTCATATAATATGTGCGATCTGCGATGACAGGCATGTCGATGCCATGGCGCATCGTCTTGCGTGCCTCCCCTGTAAACAGCCTCACAAATGGTATCAGGAGAGGGAGACGTTTTGGACCATTCGGGCGCAAACCGGATCAGGCGCAGCCCGAGATGCCTCATCGCTCATGAAAGCCCCTATGCAAAACGACGGTGCTCTCAGGCGCGACGTGATTTGGTCCCAACCGTGCATCTGCGCTTATGCAAACAGGCAGGATATAGCGACAAGGCGAACGTTCAGTTTGTGAAACTGCTGTTGCACGTCCTTGTAAGGGAGGGCAGCATTCACCGTGACAATATAGGCAACGAACTTTGGAAGAGTGATTTGGGCACCAAGCCGAAGGAATGAAGCCGTAATTGTCTGGAGGCCGTGCAATATATCCGAGTTGAATGATGGTGGCTCAATACACGATTGCATGGAGTGTTGCCGCAGCACCTTAGGGCTGCAGATTCTCCCTATTTTCGGTTTTGAGGCGGATTTCTTTCATGAAACCGGGGCTTTAGGTGTGATTGGGATCGGGGAGGGGATGGAAAAATGGCTGATGAAGGGTGTGAACGGGTGGGTGATGAGGGGCAAAAGGCCGGTTTGCCGGGGTTGTGTGGAGAGGGAAAATAAAAATGTCATATTTTTACATTTGGTTGTTGACTCTTTTGGTGCTGGGGAC
>JARGOF010000044.1 GCA_029212415.1 Rhizobiaceae bacterium
CGGCATGAGCCTCAATGAATTCCGCCGCATCGTGAACATGGTGCAGAAGGGTGAGCGCGAGGCGCGCATTGCCAAGAAGGAAATGGTCGAGGCGAACCTGCGCCTGGTGATCTCCATCGCCAAGAAATACACCAATCGCGGCCTGCAATTCCTCGACCTCATTCAGGAAGGCAATATCGGCCTGATGAAGGCGGTCGATAAATTTGAGTATCGTCGCGGTTACAAATTCAGCACCTATGCGACCTGGTGGATCCGGCAGGCGATCACCCGCTCGATCGCGGATCAGGCGCGCACCATCCGTATTCCGGTGCACATGATCGAAACGATCAACAAGATCGTGCGCACCTCGCGCCAGATGCTGCACGAGATTGGCCGCGAGCCGACACCGGAAGAACTGTCGGAAAAACTTGCCATGCCACTGGAAAAAGTGCGCAAGGTGCTGAAGATCGCCAAGGAGCCGATCAGCCTTGAAACACCCGTGGGTGACGAGGAAGATTCGCATCTGGGTGACTTCATCGAGGACAAGAACGCGATCCTGCCGATCGATGCGGCCATTCAGGCCAATTTGCGCGAAACCACGACGCGGGTGCTGGCCTCTCTCACACCACGTGAAGAGCGTGTCCTGCGCATGCGCTTCGGCATCGGCATGAATACCGACCACACGTTGGAAGAGGTCGGTCAGCAATTCTCGGTGACGCGTGAACGTATTCGCCAGATCGAGGCCAAGGCCTTGCGCAAGCTGAAACATCCGAGCCGCTCGCGCAAGCTGCGCAGCTTCCTCGACAGCTGATTGTTCAATGCCACCCGCTCGGAAATGGCGGGGCGGCATTCGAGCCGGGAATTTGAGAACAAAGGGCGTATCAATCTGTTCAATTGGACAGGGATACGCCCTTTTTGATGGGTGCCCTGTCTATAGGTGCCAGGCGCACCCGGTTCCGGCTTCTGCGAAAGGGCTTTTGTGCAAACCAGACTGAACATTCAAACGGCGGGGCAGGGGCTCTATGAAATCACCCGGGAGGTGG
The DNA here is from genome assembly GCA_029212415.1 of Rhizobiaceae bacterium. Taxonomy (GTDB): domain Bacteria; phylum Pseudomonadota; class Alphaproteobacteria; order Rhizobiales; family Rhizobiaceae; genus Hoeflea_A. The sequence continues at coordinate 1,023 of JARGOF010000044.1, forward strand.
CGCGTTTTGTCGATACGGCCGGTGTTAATATTGGCTTGCTGACCCTTTTTGTGCGCCACACCTCCTGCTCCCTGCTGATTCAGGAAAATGCCGATCCGGATGTGCAGCGCGACCTGTTGGGGTTTTTTGCCCGCACCGTGCCCGAAAACATGCCGTGGCTTACCCATACGCTGGAGGGGCCCGATGACATGCCGGCGCATATCAAGGCGGCGTTGACGCAGGTCAGCCTCAGCGTGCCGATATCGCAGGGTGCCATGGTGCTGGGCACCTGGCAGGGCATCTATCTGTTCGAACACCGCAGGGCGCCCCACAGAAGGGAGGTCGTGTTGCATGTCTCACCCTGACACAGATCGGCCCCTTGGCGATGACCACGTGCTCTATTCCTTTCGGCGCTGCCCCTACGCCATGCGGGCACGTCTGGCGGTGCAGTCCAGCCGGACAAGGGTTATCTTGCGCGAGGTCGTGCTGCGCGACAAGCCGGAAGCCTTTCTGGCCGTTTCGCCATCGGCCACGGTCCCGGCGCTGGTGACGGGCAGCGGCAAGGTGCTGGATGAAAGTCTCGACATCATGCTGTGGTCGCTGGAAAACAATGATCCGGAGCGCTGGCTGGCGCCGGAAAATGGCACGTTGAACGACATGCTGGAACTGATCCGTGCCATCGATGGTCCGTTCAAGACCAGTCTGGACCTCTACAAGTACCACACCCGCCATCCACAGGTTGATCCGCTGGCTGAGCGCCAGACGGCAGGTGAATTCCTGTTCGCACTGGATCATCGCCTCAGCCAGACGAAATATCTGTTCGGCGCCGGGCCAAGCCTTGCGGATATGGCCATAGCGCCCTTTGTCAGGCAATTTGCCAATGTGGACCGGGACTGGTTTGACGCCATGGGCTGGACCAGCCTTTCCAGATGGCTGGTGGCGTTTCAAAATTCCGAACGGTTTGCCGCAATCATGGAAAAATATCCCAAATGGGTGCCGGGTGATCCGCCGGTCCTGTTTGGCGCTTAAAGCATTCTTGCCCTGTCATGGGCGATGCGCTTTTGTTGGCCCTGGCGTTGGAACGCGCCAGACGCAAAGAACTTCATAAAACTTGCACAGGGCGATATTTGTGGGGCAGAAAGAGGCAAAGCGGAGAGCTCTGATGCCGTCGAACCCGAACGAAATCCAACATCTCATTGGTGATCTGCAGATGAATGCCATGGGCAGGGTTTCTTTAGCGAAAACCAACCATCTGGGCGTTAAATGCGCCGCCTTGCCATCGCGATGACACGGTGCTCTGCCATGAACGACCAGCGAACACGCCTAAGATGACAAAGGAATTGCCCGTGCCAGAGCGTACCAGAACACTGATTTCCGATTATCTCGAAGCCTTCAATGCCGGCAGCAGCGAGGCGATGGTGGCCCTGCTGCATGAGGATGTCGTGCATGACATCAACCAGGGCGGGCGCGAAATCGGCCGTGAAAAATTCCGCTGGTTCAATGCCATGATGGCGCAACACTATCGCGAAGAACTGAGCGATATCGTCATCATGGTGTCAGCCGATGGTCATCATGGCGCGGCTGAATTTACCGTCAAGGGCACCTATCTGAAAACCGCCGAAGGCCTGCCCGCCGCGCGCGGCCAGACCTATTCTCTGACAGCCGGCATCTTTTTCGAGGTCGATGACGGCCAGATCAGCCGGGTGACGACCTGCTACAATCTGCAGGACTGGATCGCCCAGATCGAGAAAGACGGGCGCGATGGCTGATATCCGCCTGCGCCGGCTGCAAGGCGCCCTGCTGCAGGATGCGCTTGAGGACCTGGCCAGCCTGCGCCTGACCGTGTTTCGTGAATGGCCCTATCTCTATGATGGGGACGCCCGTTATGAGCGGGACTATATCGGCAGGTTTGCCGCATCGCCGGGCGCTGTCATCATCGGCGCCTATCAGGGCGATCAGATGGTGGGGGCTGCCACCGGCGCGCCGCTGAAGGATCATTTCGACGAATTTGCCGCGCCGCTGGTGGAGGCAGGCTACCGTGCTGAGGATCTGTTCTATTTTGGCGAATCGGTGCTTCTTGAGACTTTTCGCGGTCGCGGCATTGGCGTTGGCTTCTTTATCGAGCGGGAGAAGGCAGCGCTTGAAGCGGGATTCGACAGGGTCGTCTTTTGCAGCGTGATCCGCCCCCCGGACCACCCGATGCGCCCGCACGATTATGTGCCGCTCGATTCCTTCTGGCGCCGTCGCGGCTACCGGCCGCTGCAGGGCGTGATCGCCCAATTTCCCTGGAAAGACATCGGCGCGCCGGGCGAAACACAAAAACCCATGCAGTTCTGGATGAAAAGTATTTAAAAATAATACCAATAAAACAACAGGATAGATATTTTTCTATCCGCATGAACGGTAGATGAACGGGCGGTTTCAATTCGGTTCAGCCGCATCCTCCTAAGGTCAGTCCATCGCAATCAGGCGATGAAAGAGCCACAAAGGAGAGCACAATGTTCACACAGATCATCAAGACAACAGCACTCATCGCCATGGTTGCCGTCGGCACCGCAGGCGTTTCCGCAACACAGGCATCCGCCGCCAATGTCGGCATCGAATTTCAGATCGGCGGCTTTGGTAACGGCCACGGCCACGGCCCGCGCTGGGGACATGGTCACAATCGCGGCCCGAATTGGGGCAACCGTGGGTTCTGCCGGCCACAGCGCGCCGTGAGAAAAGCCAGCAATATGGGGGTTCGTCACCCACGCGTCATACGCGCCAACAATCAGCGTGTTGTCGTCAAGGGCTGGAAACGTGGCAATCCGACACGGGTGATCTTTGCCAATCGCCAGCATTGCCCGGTGATCGCCCGACGCTAGACCCACCATCGACATCGCACAGCACGTCCCGGCCAGGAGCCCTGCAACAGCAGGGTCCAGCCGGGATTTGTGTCTTGTGCTCTATTGCGCCAGTTCAAATGTCACATTCACGCTGACACGATACTGGTTTTCGCCTGATGCCACAGGCACGGAGGCATCAGCAGACATTTTCATCGCCATTTCGGCGCGCATCATCGGCACCGGCGATGAATTGTTGCGCTGTTCATTGATTTCGGCGATGCGTCCGAGGCCAACGCCGGCGGCCTGTGTCAGGGTCTGCGCCTTGTCGATGGCATCCTTCATGGCCTGTTTGCGCGCCTCGGTGATGGCCGCTGAAGGGTCGTCGTTGGTGAACTGGATCTGGCCGCCCTGGTTGGCGCCGAGGGTGACGGATTTGTCCAGAATGGCGCCCAGCTTGTCGAGATCGCGGATACGGATGGTCAGCGAGTTGAACACGCGGTAGCCGGTGATCTTCGGCGTGACCGGTTCATTGCCATTGTTCTTGGGGTAGAAATATTGCGGGTCGATGGAAAAGCCGGAGGTCTGCAGGTCGCGCTCGGCAATACCGTGCTCGACCATGGAGGCCAGCACCTGTGCCATGGCCTGATTATTGGCATCCAGCGCTTCGCGCGCCGTATTCTCCTGACGCATCACCGTCATGGTGATGACAGCCATATCCGGTACAACGCTGGCCGTGCCTTCACCGGTGACCGAGATCATGCCGGGTTTTTCAGAATTGTCGGCAAAGGCCGGGACAGGGGCCAGCGCCAGGGCCAGAACGAAGGCGATGTTGCGGTGAAAAATCATGAATGTTCCCAATCAGCTGTGAAGTTTGCCTGCACTATTTATGAACTCATTGCGGCAATGTCTTGTCGGGCGCGGAGAATTGGTCTATGCGGGTTCCGCTGGCGCAATTTTCCACCATATTGCGTTCGGATCGGCGGTTCAATCCGCCTGGTGGGGCCTGTAGCTCAATTTGGTTAGAGCCGGCGGCTCATAACCGCTTGGTTGGGGGTTCGAGTCCCTCCGGGCCCACCAATTTTGTTTGTGTCCAAACCGGAGACGTGGGCGACGAACCGGATAAGGTTGCGCGCAGTGTCCGGCGCTTCCCGTTAGAGTGTCAACCTTGGTGTAGCGCGCCGGCGGGTTTTGGGGTTTTTGCCATGCGGTTTTGGAACAATCACGGCAACGCGCAGGCAACAGTCGCGGCAATGGAATAGGCGATTTGCCGCAATCCGTAATAGGGGCTGGTGGCTGCATCCGGGTGAACCGTGTCGGTAATCGTCTTGACCTGCTCGTCATTGACAGAGCTCAGGTCTTCAGTTGCAGAATAGGGGAAAACCCAGTCACGCGACATGGTGGCCCATGCGCCACAAATATGGATATTCGAATCTGACAGGGTCTCGATATCCGTGATGCAGTTTTCAATCCAGCTCGCCGTTTCTCCGGCCCAGCGCGTATTGCCCGAGGTTGTGGATGAGCGCGCATAGGCCGGGACAACGACGATCGGCACATCAGCGTCCCAATCGCGTATCTTGGCGATCATCAGATCAAGCCCGTCGCGCATGAATGAAAGCCGCTGCGCATCGCTGTAGGTGCTGCGATCAAGATCCAGGTCGTTGCGCTCCAGACAGATCACAATCACATCCGGCGCGGATACGCTTCGCGACGTGATGTAATTGGCAAAATCAAAAATATAGAAATCGCCAGTCTCCGGGCTGCCATCATCAGTATAGGACGTTTCGTCCAGCGCGCCGGTAAATCGGAAACACAAATCAGGGTAATTTGTCTTGTCCGTTCCATCCGCCACCTTGAGCAGCGGGTTTTCAAATTTCGTTGTCGTGGTCCCGGCGCCAGGTATGCTGTGCGCCCCTTGGCCAGTCGAATAATTGTCCTTGCCGATGAATTTTCTATAGGACCAGTACCCCCGCGCTTCGCCAAGCAAGCTATCACTGGCGCCTGACGAATAGGTACCAACCGGGGTGACAGACGAAGCACCTTTGTCAATGAGAGCAGCCTTGATCTCGGTCATCAGCCCATCCTCGCCGATGCTGTCACCAATCTGCAATATGTTTATTGATTCGCCTGAAAGAGAAGGTGCCGTTGAGATCGCAACCGATTTCAAATAGCGTTTGTCCGGCTGATTATCATGACGAATACCAATATCAATGCTGCTTCCGAGCGCTGTTGCATCAAGCAAAAAATCGTTGTGAAATCCGATGTCCGTATCAATGTCGGTGGATTTATTTGTTCGCAGATTGCAGCCGATGCTTGAGAGCAAGGAATATTCTGTCGCCGTCAGGATAGAGGTTTTGTAGAGCCGCCGCGGCACATCAGAAAACATGTGCAACGTAGGCGGCAGCAGCAGGCGGTGGATATCTTCAGCGAACGTCATTGATGTTTCAACACTAGAGACACCTGAGCTATTGATATAAACGATGCTGCCAGCTTCAGACAAAAGTGGGTATAGCTGCTCGCCATATATCATCGCGATGAGCGCGTGCGTCACACCATTTGGTGTACCACTGTTATACTTGAGAACAGAGACTGTGCCTGCTGACTTATCGAGAAGAACCCAGCGGAGATAAGTCGGGTTGGTGGTGTCAATCGACACATTCTGACTTGCTGTGACACTGACACTATCCGCGCCGAAAGTTGCAAAACCCGTATCGCCGGAAGTCGTGATTGTTCCGGCTTCCATGTCAATTTCAAGGTCCTGGCCCGCATAATAGATGGCCACATCAAGTTGCTGCTCGTCGTCATAGTTATAGTGGACAACGCTGTTGTCATCCTTATAGCTGATCGCAGCATTTGGCGCGGACGTATAGAGGACACGATTATAGACATACCCGATCACCGCCGCATTCAAGGGTGGAATAACAGTACCTTGACAAGCCCCGACATTCCCTGTGGTCATATCCGCATAGATATACAACGGCAGCGTAGCACTTGCTGCTGTGAAAGAAACAGACTGGCTTGCACCTATCGAAACAGAATATCCGTTCCATATAACCGCACCGGCTGTGCCACTCGTGGTCACAAGTTTCGTTGTGTAATCAACCAGCAATGTCTGACCTGTTTTAACATAAACGCCAACGCGCGCGTCCAGCGGCAAAGGTGCGATACGGCTCCAGGAGCCTGCACCAGATGCGCCCGATTTCTGATAAATCCCCATATAGGATTGTGTGCTGTCGGCAACCACCCATGCGGAAGCATTGGCGTCATGATCAAGGTCTGCATTGAGGTTTGAGCGGGTGTCATAGATCAGTCCACCGTTTGCGATAGCATCTGTTGCCGAGTCAGCAGCCGCATCGCGTGCCGTCTCCGCATCCGTCTTCGCCGTTTCCGCCAGAACCCGCTGCGCACTGGCCTTGGCCGAGTGGTGCAACGCCGAATAGTCCGTCGCGCCATCGCCGCCCGCCGCCTCGCTGACCGGCGTGTCCTCAGCCGCCTGTGCCCATTCCTCTGCATAGGTCTTTTCATCCGCAGCCTTGGCAGAATGATGCAACGCCGAATATTCCGTCGCGCCGTCACCGCCCGCCGCCTCGCTGACCGGCGTGTCCTCAGCCGCCTGCGCCCATTCCTCTGCCCAACCCAACACCGTTTCCAGCGTGCCAAAGGAATTGGCCCAATACTTGGCAGACCTGTCGGTCGAGCCATCGCCACCCGCCGCCTCGCTGACCGGATCATCGCTTTGCGCCCATTCCTGCGCATAGGCCTGGGCGGCTTCACAGGCCGTTTGAATGGCGCTCGTGGCCTGGTCGGAGAGCATTTGAAACCAGGCGCCGGAGTTGGTGATCTGGCCGATCACGGGCATTCCGGCGGCCAGGGCGCCGATCGCAGGTGGATTGCCGGAGGCCGTCTTGATGGTCAGCGCCGTGCCGTCATTGAAGGCGACTGTCACCGTGCCGCTGGTGTTGGTTATCGGCACCAGGAAGGTGACCATCTGGCCGCCGTCATCGGAGACCGCGTAATCGGTCTCGATGGTGATGGCGTTGGCGGCGCTGCCCGTGTTGCCCACCTCGTGAATGACAGGTTCCAGCAAGGCCGCCAGGCGGATCCAGTTTGAGGCGTAGGTTGTTGTCGATGCGCTGGCGGTGATGGCCGCGACGCGGTCGCCGAGGCGGAAGGCGACGCCGTTCACCGTGCCGGCGACCGAGACGATCCAGCTCTGGCCGGCCGTGGCGGATCCGGAGCCGGGGAATGTGCCGGCGCTGGCGTCCCATTCGCCCTGCAGATCGCCGCCACCCTGCAGGGCGGTGATGTAGCTGTCGAGGGTATCGACGAAGGGGAAGATGTCGATCTGATCGGCCGCATTGAAGCCGCTGGAGGCCACGCCGTCGGTGACATATTTGCGCCAGGCGGCGCGGCCCAAATTCTTGATCAGTCCCATGTCTCAGCTCCTCATGATACGGTCACCGCGAATGGCCCCTCGAGCGTGCCTGGCACGCTGGAGATATTCATCGGTTCGAAATAGATGTCGTAATCGTCTGCCGCGGCAGAGATCGGGATGGAATAGGAAACGCCTGGCGCGACGCTCGGCCGGGCAACCCGGTCGGTGCCGCGCACCAGCGTACCGCCACTGGCAACCTGGTAGATCGCCACTGATTTGAGATGCGCATCATTCTCGGTGCTGAAGGCAACCGTATATTGTCCGGTACCGCTCGATGCGCCGGCCGTCAGCAGATCTTCAGGTTCGGTCAAATCCACCGTCACGGTCACGGGTGAACTGGATTCCTGCCAGTCGAAAGTCTTGCCATTGGCGAGATTGCGAATCCGCCAGTCATAGGCGGCAGTATCGGCCACCGGACCATATTGCGCGCTGTCCTCGTCCTGGTTGACCGAGGCGGCAAACCAGGTGGCGGCGCCGGCGTCGGAGACCTGCACATCATGGTAATAGGAATCGGGCAGGGTGACACTGTCGCCCTCCCAGGTGAATTTGAGAACGGGCGCCGAATTTTCCAGCAGCTCGACCGTCGGCGTCACGTCCAGCGCAATGTCATCGACATCGCTCAAAAGCACCGGCGGCACGATCACCTGGTCCTGCTCGTCCGTTGCCGGCGTCCAGTCGGTTGCGCCCTCGTCGAAAACGACAAAGCTGCTGGTCACGGCCATGCGCTCGCCATCATAGTTGATGTCGCCGGTGGCATTGGCCACCCAGGTGAAATCATCCTCCGGCGTCAGATCCAGGGTGAAGCAATTGTCCTCCATCAGATCCAGCGCCTGCGGCCCTGATGTGACCTGGCCGGCATAGAGCGGATTGTTGAAATAGAGATGCAGCTTGGCCAGGCGCAGCGCCTGTGTCGGCGAAGGACACATGATGACATTGAGCGGCTCCGGCTCGTCGCCGTCTTCAGCCACCCAGTCGGCCTTGCTCCAGACCAGTTCGTTGGCCTTGTAGTTGAGCGAGGCGTCAACATAATGCACCTTCACCGTATTGAACTTCTTTTGTTCAGTCCGCCCGCCCTCGATGTCCAGCGCCAGGTGGTCGCCATTCTTTGCCCGCAGCGCAATGGCCGGCGTGGCGCGCAGCTTCTGGCGCACGGTGATGCGGCCCTGGCGGTCGAAGAAAACCTCGGCGTTGCACACATCGGCCAGCTTCCGGATGCGCGCCTCGTTTTCCAGATCCAAGGTGACAACACCCGCGGCGCGATAGCGCTCTTCGCTGCCACCGGCCAACAGGGTGACAGATTCTTCGCAATGGTCGGCGAAATCACCGAAGGCATCAAAATCCACATCATCCGTGTCGCTTGATGTCAGACCATAGACATCCATGATCTCGGCCAGCAGACAGAGGGCGGCATTGCCGGTAAAAGCCGTGTCATCAATGCGCGGATCGTAGATCTCGGACAGCCCGTCCACCAGGCATTGCAGGCCGGGCATATTGTTCGGATAGACATCCTGCAGCTTTTCCGCCGGCACCTGCTCGACAATCTGCAGAACCATGGCGCAACCCCTATGGCGAAATGGCTTGCCATAGATGTCCGAGGCCATGCTGGTGTGGTCGAGCTCGGGAAAGGCGGCGATCAGCTCATCAAAGGGCTCATCGGTCATCGTGCCCGTCTTGGTGAGTATCTGCACACGGCTGCGGCCGCCATGCCGATATTGATCGTTGGTGACAAAGCCGCTGCTGTCCAGCGTCACCGGCCGTCTGTCAAGCCGGAAGGAGACGAACTGCTCGAGCGGCCCTTCGCCGATATAATGCAGCAGATAGCTTTTTTCGCCGCGCCGCGCCGCGAAGACCACGGCCGAGCCAACAAGGGTGCGATAATAGATGCGTCGGCGCGCCACGATTTCCTGGCGGATATTGGCTTGCACGTCCTGCGTCTGCGCGGGTTCGGCCCCGCGCGAATTATTGCCAGCCACGGCCCGGATCGCCAGGTTGATCCCGACGCCGATCGCCAGGGAGAACAGTGCCGTACCGGCCGCGCTGACCAGGAAACTGGACACGAAAGCCGGTGCGCCGACAGAGAAAAGGGCAAGAGCAAGGGCATGGGCCAACGTTTGTGGCATCAGACGAACCCCGCAGGCCAGATGAATTCGGGTTGCCGGCGCGTCAGGCCAATGCCACGCACTGCGCGCAGCGCCCACATGCGGCCGGTGCAGATCAGCCCCAGGTGCCAGCCCTCATGCGCCAGCAGGGCGATGTCGCCGCGCTGCGCCTGGCTGCCCATGCGCGGCGGCCCCATGACTTCGGTCACCGCCCAGACAGCACCGCCCTGGCGCTCCAGCGTCGCCCTGGCCTGCAGCTCGCTGGCATAGGCGCCACGCCATTTTGCGCCGGCATCCGTAAAGCCGATCTGCTCGGCCCAGCCGGCCAGAAACAGCAGGCAGTCGCCATTGGCCGCACTGTCCCAGGAAAAGACCATTGCGCGCTCCTGTGCCAGGTATATGTCCAGACGGTCAGCCATCAGTTGTTCGCATCGAAAAGGTTGATGGTCTTGTCGACCATTTCAGGCACATAGATAAAGCCGCTCGAATCGGGGTCACGGCGGATCTGATCGGACTGGGTGACCATCGAGCTCGCCGAGCGCCGACGCCGCACGAACATGTCCTCGAGCATCAGTGTGATCGTGCGCACCTTCGGGCCGGTCTTTTGCATGCGCAGCCGGTCGCCGATGCCGGTGTAGATGTGGAACCGCGGGTCAAGCGGCTGCAGGTCGGCATCATAGAACTGGCCCCAGAAACGGAATCGACGGCCTCTGATTTCGGTGGCCTGGTCGGCGAAATATTCCTTTATCGTGGCGTCGGTGGCATTGAGCGTAGAGGTCACGCTGCGGGCATTGCCCAGCCGCGAGGCCCCGAGGTTCGAAACCTTGGCCAGCCCCTGCAGTCCGAGCCATTGGATTGTCTCCAGCGCGCCTGTCGTCGGGTCATTGGACTGGAAAACACCACCCTGATTGTGCAGATACATGGTGCCGCCGGTAAACTGGAATTCACCCAGCACCTCGCAATGCACCCGGTGCCCGCGGGAAACTGCCTGGATGGTTGCAGAAAACATCTAGACCTCCACCAGCCGGGTCAGATCCTCGACAAATTCCAGCGTGTGAACGCCATGAATGCCCTTGTTCAGCGCCTCATAGCCGGGTGTCTGGGTCACGCAGGAGCCGATAAACACCGGCGCCAGGGAAATCGCATCGCCGACAATGGCCGTCTTGCGCAGCGGCGGCGAAAGCCGCAGCCGGTTGGAGCCATCGGCTTCTGTCCAGGAGCCGGCAATGCCGTAGCAGAACCCGTCAATGGAGATTGCGCAGCCGCCCGGCAGTTCGCTGTCCACCGTGGCATAGATCTCGCGATCGTTGAGCGCGGCGGCAACGGCGAAAGTTCCTTCCAGCGTCGGCACCGCGTGTCCGGTACCGGTCGCATAAAGCGCGTCAGTGGCAAAGGAGATACCGTCCGGATAGAGCATCCGGTTGGCGGTGCCGAGCGGCGTGAATGGCCCGTCGATGCCATAGAGATCCACCATGCGGATGCGCACAAGCGCACTGTCACCTTCCAGGTTGAACAGAAATCCGCGCATGGCGCGCATGTCTTCCTCGTCGACGACTTCCACATCGAAGCGCATTTTCCACTGGGCCCCGGAAAAGCCGACGGCCCGGCGCATGCCGTTGGTGGCCTCCTGGCCCGGCCGCGTGTTGTAGCTCAGCGCCAGCGAAACATTGGCCGGCGGCAGGGCCAGTACGGGAAATTCGATATAGACGCTCATCCGTTGCGCTCCATCACGTCGGAGATGCGCCCGGCCAGCCCGTCGTCATATTGGCCGATGCCCTCGCGCACCACCTGGACAGCCACGCCCTGCGCTTCAGCCCGGATCTTCGGTGCAAAGAACTTGCCCTCTTCGCCAATCACGTAAAGCTTCACGGATGATGTGCCGCCGGACATGCTGCTGAGCGCCGAATTGGGCAACACGGCCGCGCCGCTCGATGTGCCGAACACAGGCTCGGGCCCCTTCTCGCCGACGATGCCGAAGCTGCCGGCCGGAATCATCCCGCCGTCGGCGAAGAACCCGGAAAACAGGCTGCCGACCACCTGGCCGATACCGCCAAGAAACCCGCCGCCGCCCCCGCCGCCGGAACCAAGTCCGGTCAGCGAATTGCCAAGCTGATCCAGCGCGCCAAGCATCTGGTTGAAAATCCGATCGGTAATCTTGTCCAGCGCATTCAGCCCGGCATCTCGGAATGATTCCCAGAAGGTCTTGCCGTTCTGCAGGCCGCCCTTCAGTTCCGAGAAGAACCCGCGGAAAGTGTCGCGGCGAAATTCCAGATTATCCGCCAGAACTCTGGTCGAAGCCTCGGCCTCGGCCATCTGCTGGGCCAGGCCTTTCAGTTCGCTCTCCTGTTGTGGCGTCAGAGCGATGTCTGCCCGCTTGGCCTCATTGAGCAGTTCCTGCTCATAGCGCAGCGCGTTTGCCGCCTGTTCTGTCAGGCTGAGCGCCTGTTGCTCGATCCTTTGCATATCAATGTATTGTTGGGCCGAGGCTGTCAGCTCCTGATATTCCTCCTTGGCCGACTTGCCGCTGCTGGCGGTGCCGGTTGTCAGATCAGAAAACTTGAACGGATCCCCTGATGGCTTCTGGGTTTTCGCCGGCAACCTTCCTGTCTTGCCGGTCAGAGGCGGCGTGAAACGATCCTTGAAGGCATCGTCCGAGAGTGGATCCGGTTTGTTTCTTTCGCGCTCCAGCGCAGCCGCCACAGCGTTTTGCTGGCGCTCCGGCAGTGCATTGCCAAACATGTCGTGGGTGGAAGCCCATTCGGCGAGGCCTTTCATCTTGCCCCACCATTCACCCATGGTCTGCAGCCAGCCGACAACCTCGCGCACCGCATCGGTGATCCAGCCGAGCGCCTCGACAACACCGCGCGCCATGGTCTCGGCGCCCTGCACAACTGCGGGATCATTGAGCCAGTCGGCAAATGCCTGGAGTTGCGGCAACATGTCATTGGCGATGCGCACCACAATGCCTTCAAAGCCCTTTCGAACGCGCGTCAACGTATCGTTCAAGACTTCTGCACGCTGGCCCATTTCGGTGCTGATCACCAGGCCCAGCAAGTGGGCCTCGTCGGCCATTTCCCGAAGGCCATCCTTGCCATTGTCAAGCAGCGTGATCATCTCGCCGCCGGCGCGACCGAATATCCGCATCGCCAGCGCCGTCTTGTCTGCACCGCTTTCCATCGCGCCAAACTTTTCTGCAATATCCAGCAGGACAGCGTCGGCGTCGCGCAATGTTCCATCGGTGTTCTTGATGTCGATGCCGAGCTGCCTGAAGGCCGCGGCCAGCGTCTTGTCTGCACCGGTTGCCGCCTGGCCCATATTGTAGCTGAGCCGTTGCAGTCCGGTGGTGATCTTGTCCAGTGACACGTCGGACAATTCACCTGCCCAGGCAAGTTCCGACAGCGCCTCGGTCATGACGCCGGCGCGGCGGGCGGCTTTGCTCATTGCGTCGGCATGGTCGATTGTCCTTTTGACCATGAGACCAAGCGCAGTGCCCGCAGCGGCAGCGGCAAGCGCCAGGTTGCGCCCGAGCTTGAGCGCCTTCAGGCCAACCTTGTCAAAGGTTGTGCCGAGCCTGCGGGTGTTTTTCTCCGTCCTGTCGATACCCTTGTTTGCATGGACATCGTCGGTGCGCAGTTCGAGCAGTGCTTCGCCTAATCGTTCAGCCATCATTCACCTTCGAAGCCTGGCCTGCCTCAACCACGGCAATGCCCATGGCTGCCAGCATGGCGGGGTTAACGGGTGCCTTTTTGTCAGTGCCAAAGGCGCGTTTCTCCAGTCGGGAAAGGGCTTTCATCGTGTCCTGTTTGGACAAATGACCGCCGCCCAGGGCCGCGGCCTGCACGGCTGCAAGCTGTTCTTCCGCATCAAGACGGGGGAGCATGGCGACATAGGCTCTCACGAGGGCCGCCGGTGCTTCTTCGAGCCACCAGCCCGGGTGGCCGCCAAAGAAACGCTGGAGGCGGGGGAGGATTTTTCCCCAATCAACCGGCTCATCACTTTCAGGGTTGCTCCCGCTGCGCCGAGCTGGTCGCCGAGCAGGAGCCCTGTAAAAACGGCAATCACCCGGACTTTGTGACCCTTGGACAGCTTTGCCCAGACATCCTGTGGCACGCCGATGAGGATCTTGCCTGTCACCTGGTCGATCAGGGTGTCCAGTTCGTCGGACTTGTCCTCATCCTTGGCGAGCGCCTCGATGCGGCGTCCCCAAGTTTCAAAGCGCTGGCTGTCGAGAATGGACAATTCGTCGGGGGACAGGATCTCGTAGGTCTTGCCGTCGATCTTGATCTTCGGCCGCTCGATCAGCGTATTGAGATCAAGCAGAGGCTCTTGTTTTGTTGCGGTCGTTTTTGCTGCGGCCATGGAGTTCTCCTTCGCCAGAATGCATGTGGATCGTCACGGCGATTCCCAGCGCCTTGCACCGGGCCTCGATCGCCGTCTGTTGTTCGCGCGCTGCAATGGCCGCCTGGCGGTGCCTGTTTGCAGCGCGCTTGTGTTCTCTCGCCTGCCGGCCGAGACGCCGGTGCTCTTCGACAAGACCGATCAGCCCGTTCATGGTTACAGCGCCGTTTGGTGCTGGATGATCAGCCGGCCGAACCGCTCGTCTTCGGAACTGGCCGAGGAATCCTCCAGGGCGGTGAATTCCAATGCCAGGGCAGCCGGCTGGCCCTTGCGAAAAACCGGCTCGGGCGAGGCGGACTGGTAGCAGATCGGCACTTCGTATTGAGATTTATAGCCGTCGCCATAGGAGGAGGTATCGCCGCGCACCAGCAGTGCAAGGCGCGTCACGTTGAGGCCCTGGCGCATGCCGAGCTTCTTGGTGCCCGCGGTGCCGGAGCCGGCGGCTGTTGTCGTCACGGCGTTGCCGTTCATCGCAGTCTTGTAGTGCTCCAGCGTCATGTCCATCAGCGTCAGGCGGATCATCAGATCCTCTTCCGTGCGGAACGCCTTGCGCGGCCCGGTGGTGCCTGCCGCCCGTGTCTTCTCGATGGTCTGCGCATGGGCGACCGTCACACCATCCTCGGTGTAGTTCTCGTCGCCCGACGTACCAACCATCCCCCAATTGCCGGCGGGCGTGGCATCGATGGCCGGAAAGGCCTCGCCGACAGGCGCAAGCCACAGTGTGAAAGGTGCGGCGACGATTTCATAGGGTGCCGTCATGGCGTTTCTCCTTTTGTAGTTCCTACGCCGCCGCCTTCAGCGCGTAGGTCACCTGGAAAGCCTGCGTCATCGCCGGCCAGTTGGTTTCAGTGTCTCGGGTTGCAAGCCGGCCACCGGCCGCTTCGATCGAATGGATCAGCACGCCGGTGGAATCCACCGTGCGCACCTGGCGGCGCGATCGCAGGAAGGCAAGCATCACGGCCATCGACAGACGGTCGGCCTGATAGGGCGTTCTGCCCCAGCTGATCGCGTCGATGCGCTCCGCCGTTGCTTCGACATAGCCGCCAAAGCCGCCCGCCCCGCCGCTTGGCCGCACGATCACGCCCTGGCGCGGCATATTGGCCGCCTGGGCTTCAGGCAATTCCAGGCCGAACACCCGTGTGCTGACCAGAGCCGCCACATCGCTGTCGGCCTTCAGCAGCGCCACCAGCGCGCCGATCATGTCGGGAGTGCTCATCAACGGCCTCCCGAAGATGCTTCGAAGGCGCGCCGAATGCGCTTTGCCAGTTTCGGATAATGCTTGTCAGCAGCCGGCCGCAGATAGGGCCGCTCGGGAATGGTGACCTGTTTGGCAACGACGAAGGTTCCGTCGTCGGCGCGAAACATCAGCGCCTTCGCCCGTACCGGTTTGATGACGCCGCCCAATTCGTGGATCAGCGCATAGCGGACATCCTTTGAACCCCACACCCCCCGGACACCAGACATGACGCCGCCCTTGCCGCCTTGCACGGCTGCCGGTTCGGCAATGCCGATCGAGCCTTCCAGGACGCCGGTGCGGTTGTTCCAGCGGTGGTTGCGCTTGGCATCCGTGATGCATGCGCCCATCGTTGCGTTGACGCCGGCAATCTGCGCCTTTCGCATTTTTTCCGAAACCTGTTTGCCATACCACTTGAGCGCCATCATCCGACCCTCTTCAAGGCGGCTTCCAGATGCGTGTGCTTGCGTTGCACCGGGCCTTCGACGCGCAGCCGGCCGGCAATGATCGCATTGCCCTGGCGGTCGGCCACAGCGGAGATCTCGTCGTCCTCGGCAATGTCGGCGTCGAGCGCGAACATGGCGCGCATGTCCTCGATCATCGCCGTGCGTGTGTCGCCGACCAGCTCGCGGGAGGATTTCGACCAGATGAAGCAGGGCAGGGTGGCCAGCGCCGCATAGACGGGCGCCACCGGGCCGCCATGCGGGTCCGTGCCGGTTGCAACGTTGCGCTCCACCGCCGCGCGCATGGTCAGCCGCCCGGCGATCATGCCAGCACCGTGCCGGATCGGGCGGTGAGCGCGCTCAGGATGTTCTCGCGCTCGGCTTTTGGATCCGCCAGGGTAAAGGAATAGTCGCCGGCCTTTTCGCTTTTCAGCAACCCGCGGCTCGACAGGTCAAGCGCCATCAGGCGGATCGCCGCCTCGTCGCGGGCAGCGCTGTCGATATCGGCGGGCGTATAGGTCACCCGCGTCAGGGGCGCCCAGTATTCGCGGCCATTGGTGCCGCCGATCAGCCGCTGGATGGTGTAGCCGCCATGCAGCACGCGATAATCATCCGCTGCCAACACGGTCTCGGCCGAGGCGTCGCCCGTGTTGTGCGGGTCAATTTCGGTGATGGTGATGGTCTCGCCCGCGTCAATGGGCCGTGACAGCCGTAGCGTGCGATTGTCGCGCGATGTGGGTTCGGTCAAATCGCCCACATCCACAGTGATTTCGCCGGCCGTGCCAAAACGCGCGGAGATCTCGGCAAGGATCGCGTCGATCATCGCCTGCAGCTCAGTATCGGACAGATCGCTGCCCGTGCGTTCCTTGACCCGGTCGATCAATGCCATCGTCAGTGCCTAACTTTCTTGTTTGGTTTCGTCCAATATCTGGACTGCGTTTTCATATGCTGGCCCGATCTGTATTTTCACCTGAAACGCAGCATCTTCGATTGTTTGTGGCACGCGCATCGCACCGACAGCTCGGGTCAGGGTTTCGAGCGCACTTCGCAATTTCTTTACTTCTGGATCCATCGTCAGTGCCTCCCGGACAGCGAGTGACGCATGATGAACATTGCATAGGCAAAGCCGATCGGACCGGCAGCAAGGGGCGCCAGAAAAGTGGTTGATGCAGATACGATGGAAAACAAAAACAGCACAACGCAAACCAGAAAGACAACCGTCCCGGCCAAAAAACCGATGCAACCACAAAAGAGCAGCCCGAGATAATCGAAATCGAACATGTCAGCCCTCCTAGATCCGGAACACGCCGACCGTGACGTTGCTCTCATCGTCATAATCGACATAGACCACGTCGCCGAGCGCGCCGGCCTGGTTGAAGATGCCTGGCGGGAAGGGACCGATCATCCGTTCTTCCGAGGCGGTCACCGTCACGGTGCGCGGTGTCACGGCCTGGCCGTCGACGGTGCGCGGCGTCTGCACGGTGACGACGCAATCGCTCGCGCCGTTCTTGATGTGCAGGAACTCGCTGCCGGTGTTGTTGAAACTGTTGCCATCGCCCTCGGCAGCGGCATAGGAAGGCTCGATGCCGAGACGCGAAATCTCTTGAACGGTAAGTGCGGCGCGGGCCATATCAATCTTCCTTCTTCAGCGTCTTGACAGTCAGGCCGGGGTTCTCATCGGCCGGGCCCGCCAGCGCGTTGCCATTGTGAATCGCCAGGGCTTGCCGCTGCCAATGTGTCCAGTCCCTGGCGCTGGGTGTGATGCCGATATCCGGGGCGTTATCGGGATCCACAGCGGCCAACCTGGCAAAACTGTCGATCCCGGCTGCAACCAGCGCCGCTTCTGTCTTCGCGCCGATTCCCTTGATCCGCGTCAGGTCATCCTTCTGACCTTCCTGGCCCCGCTCTTCCGGCGGCGCGGTGGAAGCGCCCTGACCAGGCACGCTTCCACCGCCCTTCTCTTGGGGGGTGTTATTCTTGTCTTCACCAGGCGCCCGGCGTTTGTCCTCGCCATCCTTGCGGCGCTTTTCTTGCCGCACCGTGTCGGCAATTCGGCCGTCGACCAGGCCAAACATCGCGGCGGCGCTGTCGGGGATCTCGTCGCCTTCGGCCGCATAAAGCTTCGCCGCCCTGGCGCTTCCGTCCGGCACCAGGGCCGCGCCATCGGCTGTCAGCCACAATCGTTCTTTTGCCTTCATCATGCCGTTCTCCTCTTGACCCTGTCAGGCGTCGGCTCAGGCCGCTGCCGTCGGGTAGTAGCGCTGCCCCCAGGCGGAGCCGTCGAAAATGAATTCATGGCCGGTGTCGCGCTCGATGAATGTCGAGCCGGCCGGCACGGCCGAGGTCGGCTTTTCGTCACTCGACAGGCCGACATAGGCGTGCGGCGTGGATATGCGCACCACGGCCATCAGAGCGTCTCATAGAGGTCGACGATCACGGTCGAGCCGTCGAGCGTCGAATTGAGCGTCGCCGTGTTGCTTTCCAGCGCGGTACCGGAAACCGCGATGGTTGGTGCGGTGCCTTCCTTTGCGCCGTCCAGGAAAGCGGCCAGCACGGAGTTGCGCGTCAGCTTGACCGGCAGGCCGAGCTTTGCGCCCAGACCGATGCGCACCCGTTCCGTGTCTGCCGTGTCATAGACCGGCAGGGTGGCCTGGGTGATGGAGGCGAACGCCTTGTTGCCGACAACCGCGCTGGAGCCGTTCAGGGCGATGGTTTCCGTAATGGTCTCGCCGCCCAGGTTAAGCCCTTCGATGACCACATCACCGGTGACATTACCGTCATTGCCCTTGATCGTGACATTGCGCGGCACATCCGGCTGGCCGTCGAAGGCCGTGACAACGGTCGTTTCAGCCGCCGCCATGGCGGTATCGCCCAGCACATCATCATTTGCGCCAACCGCTGCAGCACCCAGGATGAAGGACGCCACGCGCGACCATGATCCATTAATCTTGCCCATTGCTTTCTCCTTGTCCGGTCTGCCCGCACCTCAATGCGCGGGCCAGACCGTATTGAACATCAAGCCCGTTTGACGCCTAAAGACCGGTGACCGATGCGAAGGCGGCCGGACGGAAGAACACCAGCGCGACGCGCATGTCGGCGCGGATCGTGCGTTTGCCCTCGGTAAATTGTGTCCCGACATAACCAACCTGCACGTCGACACCGCGCTTCTCGTAAAGAGAAACCCAGGATGGCAGGAAGGATCCGACATAGCCGGTGCCGGCGCTGTCGGCGTCGCACTGCACAACAGGCAGGCCCCAGAGCCTTTCCGGCCCGGCCTCGCTCGGGTTGCCCCAGATATAGACGCCGTCGGCGGTGCGCAGCAGGCGCACGCCTTCCCAGTCGGTCGGATGAATGACATGATGTGTCGGCATGGCCCGGCCGGTCACCCGGATCTTGGTCATCGCCTTGAAAAAGGCGTCCGGTACCGGATCATCGCCCTTGGCCTGCGTCAGGATGCCGACGACATTTTTCAGGCCGCGCAAAGCTGGCGGGGTGCCTCCGCCAATCAAAGATTGCCCGTCGAGCTTCTGGCGAATTCCAAAGATCAGCCGACCATTCAGGTATGAATTGACCTGAGCGACATCTTCCAGCTGCTCGTCCGTCACCGGAATGGAATCGGTGATCTTGCGCACAGAGGATTCTTTCTCTGTCAGCGCAAAGACCGATTCCGCGAAGGCCGACCCTTCCGCCTTCTCGGCGGCCGAATGGGTGCGGGTCGTTTCTTCCATGTACTTGATCGTGTCGCTGTCGGTGCGCGACATCGGGAAAATGTCCAGCAGCTGGATCGGCCGGGTCGCTGCCCCGACAAAGCCCGGCTGGCGGACCGATTCCGGCGCCCAGCCGGCGCCTGTCTCAAACAGCGTTTTGGATCCCAGCGTTTCAAAGGCCATCCCCTTGGCCAGCATGTCGGAGCCGTAAACATCGGGGAAATGAAAGTCGATGCCGTTGACCGCGCCGGATTTGGCCCATTGCTCATAGCGCGCATCCTTGGCGACCATCTCGCCGAGTGATTTGGCCCGCGCGGCCTGATCGGGATAATTGCCGCTGCCATTTGACCCGCCGGCAAAGGGCGGGCGGCTGCCGGACTTCTCGCGATCGGCCAACTGGCGGGCGGCTTTTTCAGCGCCTTCAAGCGCCTCGGCCTCCTTTGCCAGATCGTCCAGCTCGGCATTCTTCTCGTTGACCTTCTCGACGATCTGCGCGGTCGTCTTCAGCCCGTCTCCAAGGCATTCCTTCAGCGTGTCAGACTTGACCTGGCGAAAATCATATTCGCCGGAATCGGTTTTCGCTTCGCTGAATACCTTGCCAAGCGCGTCCTGGCGAGCGGACAGTTTCTCGCGCATTTCCTTCAATGTGGTCATCTCGGGTCTTCCTCTTTTTCGGTGGTTGCATCCGCCAATGGGGTGTGTTCATAATGCGCCGGGTTATCCCGCTAATGCGCCCCGGAACGCCTTCCGGGGTGTTCAGTTTCCAGCCTTCATACCTGTAAGTGACGCCGCGCTGCGCGGAACGCCTGGCCGGCCATCAGCCGCCGCGCCGAGGCCTCTTCGGCTTCCGCCGCATCAAGAACGCTGCGCATGCCGTCATGCAGACTGGCGATCTGCTTCAGGCCAGCGGCGGAAAGCGCCGTCGGGTCCGCCCGGATCGAGGTCAGCATCTCGGCGATATCGCCGGTCAGCCGCTCGAAATGCTCGTCCTTCAGCGTCGCGCCTTTCATCACCAGCGTTCCGGTGTTGATTCCGGCGCCCTGCACCACGGGCGAGATCTCGAAAACCTTCAGCTTCTTGAGCACCCGGATGCGTTCGCCCTCGCGCTCCTCATATCCGGCGTCCAGAACGCGGAACCCGTAGGACCATTCCTGCACCGGCTGATGGCTTCCCGTGCCGTCGCATCCGTCCAGGTCAAACTTCAGGGCGGAATGCCATTCCTTGCCGGCGGCTGAATTCAGATTCAGGTGAAACTCGGCCAAAGCCTCGTCACCGCTTTCAAACACCCTTGCCTTGCCCAAAGGCACAGTGCCCCAATTGTGCGCCGCCAGAACCGCCGCCCATTGCTCGCCGCTCTCGCCGCCGAATGCGCCCTTGGCATAGGTGTCGCCATCGTGGTCGACAGCCGAAAGGGTTGCGATGCGCGCCAGGCCGTGGCCCTCGTCATCCAGCGCTTTGAGCGCAATGCCGTTCTTGAACTTTTTCATCGGTCTATTCCTCGTCCTGGAGATCAAAATACGGCGCAAAGGAAAGTGTGCCGTTGGGATGTTCATCCGCCGCCATCTGCGCGGCTTCATCCGCCGTCACGATGATGCCGTCACGGGCGATATGGTCGGGGTCCGAGCGGTCCGGGCCCAGCCGTCCGTCAAACACGGTCAGCCGATCGGCGCCGGCGGCGCGCGCCATCTCGATTGTCGAGACATTCTGCGCGAATTTGGTTTCGGTGCGGGCGATCGTCAGTGAACGGGTTTCCACACTTGTCCATGGTCCGGCCTCGACGTGTTCGGCAATCCGTGCGGCCAGCTGCACCGCGCCTTCGCCTTCCGCGCGGCCTTCGGCAATGGCGTCGAACAGTGCGCGCCGCGATTGTTTTTCCAGGTCGATCAGCCCGGCGCGCCGGCCGCCTGCCTGGGCCACGGCCCGGCCAACCGGATCAGGCAGCCCGGTCGCAATGCCGACCAGCTCACCCGCCCTGGCGACCTCTTTGGCCACCTCGACATAATGGGCCTCATAGATCTGGCGCAGGCCTGCCTGGCGCGCTGTCAGATCAATCCCTTCGAGGATCCGATAGACCAGCAGCTCGTCTTCCTTGGCCTCGCCGGCAGGTCTCGACGCCTGTTCGGTGACATGCCGCGTCAGCCGCAGCAGGTCCTCCTCCTCCAGCATTGGCCTGGCCACATCGACCGCCGCCTCGCCGAGATCGGCAAAGAACACCGTCAGCCGCTTTTGCGCGACCTTGCGCAAGGCATCTTCCATCCGCACCAGCGCTTCGACATAGCCGCGCTGCGCCTTGCTCGGCCGGCGCGTTGCCTTTGTCTCTTTCCTTGATCCGGACTTTTCAGGATCATCCACATCGGCAGGATCCGGCTGCTGGCGCCCGCTTGCCCCCGCGTTGACTGGCACCGTGTTGGCTGGCGCCGCGTTGGCTGGCGCCGCGTTGGCTGGCGCCGCGTTGGCTGCGCCCGGCACTTCGATCTGTGAGAATGTTCTGAGATAGATGTCGTGGCTGGGATCGACATCGAGGCCGACCGCCTCGCGCGCTTCAGCCACTTTCACCCAGCCGCCGGCAACGCCCACATTGTAGCGGGAAAACAGCTTGTCCAGCTCATCCTGCAGGGCCTGTACATCGGAGACATCGAACTCCACTTCCTCGCCGGTATCTTTCAAAGCCGATCGGCCTGCCGGTCTCCTGGAGAAATCCGGCAGCAGCGAGCGGTTGATCTCGTCGGCGAATGTCGCGGTGACCGGCAATATGCCATTTGTCCAGGCAAGCTTGCGCATCTCCGTCATGGTGGCGCCGACCTTGGCCGTCTGCAGGCCTGCGCCAAAGCCGACGACGGCGGCCGGAATGCCGAGCGCCGCGCAGACCCGTTCCTCCGCCACGTCGCGCGCTGAGCTCATGTCCATCTGTTGCGGGTTGAAACCATATTGCTCGACCTTGGTCGCCGCGCCCATCACCAGCGGTTCGCCGCGATTGTCACCGCCGAAGGCCTGTTTGAACCAGGCCTTGACCGACTTGACATCATCGGGCGAAGGCTGGGCCGCTCCGTCAGGCGAAATCACCACGCCCGGCACGCCCATGTTCTTCAGCAGCGCGGCGGTAAAATTCGAGGCCTCCAGATCCATGAAGATCTCGCGGATCACGCCATGCAGCGGCGACAGGCCCTTGCGCTGGTTGCGCGGATTGACCCCATGGCGAAAATGCACCACGTCCTCGAAGGCCAGCGGTACCGTGACATTGCCGCCCGGCTTGTAGTCGTAATGGGTAATGAACCCGGACCCGTCCGCGGGCCATTTCGGTTCAATGGCCCAATGGGGAACCCACCACAGTTCCGTCGGCTTGCCCGCGCCGTTGCGCACCTTCAACCAATAGGCATTGCCGTCGATCAGATAGGAAAGCAGCGTCGCCGCCCACAGATGCACATCGCCATAATGCGGATTGGGCCGCCTGATCAGCGCCGTCATCGCGTGGCCTTCCACCTCCTCCCGGATGCCGTCGCCCATCGCCCGCACAACGCGCAGCCGCGCTTCAGGAAATGAGCGCTGGACAAATTGCACCGGCGCCATGACGACCGAGGAATCGAGCCCGTCGCCCACTTCCCTTGCGTAATCGAATCGGGTGCGCTTGTGAAAACCCAGAACGAAGGGCGCGCCGCCGCCGGAATGGCGCATTGCCGTCAGGGCCTTTTTCCACCAGTTTGCCATCAGTAATCGCTTTCTGCCTGTAATCGGCCAATCGCCGACGCACCCGCTGCACCCAAATCAAATTCGAATGGCTTTCGAAGGCCGTCAGCAGGCGTTTGGAGCCATCCCGGTGTCTCGGGGCGTCCATTTGCCCTGCAAGCGCTCAGCGCCCCTGTGTGGTGAAGCGTCATGCGGGGATCCAATCATCGTTTTTCTGCGGTGATGCGGTCTCGCCGCGCACATCGATCGGCTGCCAGGGCTGGCGGTCGGCCGAACCGGCCGCATTGATCGCCAGGGCCAGCGCCCAGAAATGGTCAGCATGTCCGTCCGGCGTGCGCTCCGCGGTGAATCGTATGTTGCCGGCAGCGCTCACCTGTTTGGTCAGCGAGCGAAGATCCACGCGGATCTTGTCGCTATAGGGAATGCGCAGCTTGCGGTCCTCCATCCTGCCGCGCACCGGATAGGCGAGCGCCTCTTTCGATTTGGTGGTGAAGGTCACGGCCTCGACGGCGTATTCGCCGAATTGGTCCTGGGCGTCGTCTGCCCAGCCAATGCCGAGACCGGTGGCATCCCAGCTCGAGCGCGCACAACGGCGGATCCACGGCCAGATGATTTTCTCCTGCTCCGACTTGCGCATGTTCTGCAGCGCCTCGACATGGCGGGTGTAGAGAACGTCGCCCAGCTCCTCGAGCACCCACAGCACGGTCAGGTCCTTCTTGCGGCCGATATCGATGCCGGCATAAAGCCGCCCGCCCTCGGTCTTTTTCCAATCGGCATTGGCGGCATATTCAGCCGAGGCGATCAGGTCGTATTCCAGGAAGGCGGCATTGTCGTCCGCCGGCTGGCACATATACTCCTGAAGAAAACTCTCTTCGTCGGCGGTGCCGCTCTTCACCCAGTTGAAATAGTCGGCCTCGCTCATCTCCTGGCGCTCGTCATCGCCGGGCAATGATTGCTGCAGCTTCCACAGGAAGCCGTCGTTCAGCGCATCCTCCAGCGTCACCCGGTGCAGGCTGAGCTTTTTTGGATTGCCGCTCTCGCGCGCCTCGCGCACCAGCTGGTTGAAAAAGTTCTGGCTGCCGCGATGCGTCGAGATCACCTCCATGGATCCGCCCCAGGTGATGCCCGGATAGGCGATCGTCCACAACTTGCGCGGATCGGGATGCAGCGCGAATTCGTCGAGCACCCGGCCACCACGTTTGCCAGCCTGTGCGTCCGGGTTGGAGCTCATGGAATGGATGCGCCGGTCATTGGCGAAGCGCAGCACATAGGCATTGTGTTTCTTTTCCGGGTCGATCACCTGCTCGCCCAGATCCTGAGCGGCGAGATCCAGATTGCCGGCCCACAGCTTGCAGTCCTCCAGGAAAAGCCGCGCCTGGATATCATCGCGTGATGACACCCATTGATCGTTGCGGGCGGTGGTCAGCGCAATGCGTGACACCGTTGCATAGGCTGTTGACCAGGAAAGCCCGATCTGGCGGCCCTTTTCCATCAGCTTGAGGCGCGACTGGTCGGCGATCCATCTGCTTTGATAGGGCAGGAAGATCGCCGACGGGTTGGCCGGAATGATTTTGGCGCGGCCCATCAGATAGCGCCCAGCCGTCGGTTGATCTCGTCCAGGGTTTCCTGGCTGATGCCGCCAGTCTTGCGCACCACATCACCCACCTCGTCCACAGCCTTCTGCAGTCGGGCGTTCGCCTGGGCCTCGACCTTTTCGCGCAGGTCCGCGGAATGGCGCTGCGCCATCACCGTATCCTTGTAGGCGCGGGCCAGTTCCATGGCATTCTTTGAGGCCAGGCCGTCGCCGTCCAGCAGCTCGTCGATCAGCGTCTTGAGGAATTCGCCCAGCACCAGATCCGCCTTGCCGACCTCTTCGGGCGTCAGCCGTTCGGCCAGGCCTGCATAAACATGGCGGCGCTCCTCCAGTTGCGAAGCCCGCCGCGCCAGCCGCATGCTCTTGCGGTTGAAGGCGGAGCGCGAGATCGGCTCGATGCCCTTGACCTCCAGCCGGTCGTTGAGCTCGAACAGGATGTCGGCCTGGCTGCGTTCGCGCTTGTTGAGCTCACCGATCGCCCAGACCAGATCATCCTGCGCCTCGTCGGGCAACAGGTCGAGGCTGGACAGCCGGCCGCGATAGTTTCGCCCGGATGCTTTGGTGCCGGACGTGTTGGGACCTGCCATATCAGGCCTCCGGAGACGGGCGGGCGACACCGACAATGATCGACCGGCGCTCGACATGGTCGATGCCGCTGCGGGTGATCGTGGCGATCGTCACCGTGCCGGCCGTGGTGACCGTGACCGCGCCAAGCTCGGCAAGCTTGTTGATCTGTGTGCAGACCCATTCGCGCGAACGGCGGTGGCCGAAGGTGTCGAGCAGCCGGGTCAGGCCGATCTCATTGAGCCGGCCATCGGCTTCCCCGTTCAATCCGCGCAGAATGACCAGGCGGGCGTCCTCGGCAAGATGCTGTTCAAAGCCCATCTATTTGCCCTCCTTCATCAAAAACTCTTCAATGCGCCGCACGGTGCGCGACAGGGTACCCATGCCCTCGTTGAACACCGCGACAGATCCCTTGATCTCGGCCATGGCGATCTTCAGTTCGGTAACATCGTCTTTCGCCGGGATGTGTTTGAGCTCGCCTTCGATCGCCTGGATCGCCCGGCCGTGCTCGGCAAGTTCGACATCGACGCTGCGCAGGTGTTCGGCATTGACCTTTGAGCGCGAGGTCATCCA
Organism: Rhizobiaceae bacterium; assembly: GCA_029212415.1. Classification (GTDB taxonomy): domain Bacteria; phylum Pseudomonadota; class Alphaproteobacteria; order Rhizobiales; family Rhizobiaceae; genus Hoeflea_A. The sequence goes on from JARGOF010000044.1 coordinate 26,555, forward strand.
GGCGTAGATCGTGCCGCCCAGCGAGATCGCCATGGCGAAGAGCCCCAGCCAGGGGCTCAGGACAGACGGCAGGGGTGGCTGCCCGTCAACCGGCTGCGCCCCGGCAGCCGAGGCAAAGGCAGCCGAGGCAAGGGCACCGGAGACCAGGGCGACCAGGGCGATCACGCCGATGAGACCGAGTATGAGTGCGCAGACATGTACACGACGAAAAATGATCACGCTGGATCCTCCGGGTTCAATTGGATAAAGACAGGCCCTTTCGGCAGGCGGCCGTTCTCGCCCGAAGCGATCGGGCAGGCAGCGCCGTCGACATCGACCTGGAAAAGCGTCCAACTGCCCGCAGCGCTGGCAAACAGCGTCATGGATCGGCCATCGGCGGCCGTGCCGGAAAAGACAACGGCCTCGCCGTAACGCTCGGCCAGCAGCACCTGCATGGATTCCACCGTGTAGCACCAGTCTTCGGCAGCGGAGGCCTGGGAAAGCCCCAGCGTCGGGCCCAGCGTCGGGCGCAGAGTCAGCCTCTCTGTCGGAGAGATGACAGTGGACAGAGACCACAGCAGCGGCCCGAGCCCCCCAAGCACCACCGCGAAGATCGCAAACATCCGGATCATCTCAATGCCCCGCAATGTTGAGGCGCGCCATCTCGGCCGCCCGGTCGCGTGTCGCCCTGTCGGCAACGCCATCACACGCCAGCCCCAGATCCTTCTGAAACTGCGCCACCGCCTCGGCCGTCGCCGTATCATAATCGCCGGATTTGCTGATCTCATAGCCGAGCGTATGAAGCCTTGTCTGCAGCCGCCGGACAGCATCGCCGCTGTCGCCGAGACCAAGGCTCTCTTCTTGCGGATCGGGGCGATAGCCGAGCGTTACCTCGAAGGCCTTGACGGTCTCTTCGATCTGTTGCGGACGTTTCATGCCCTCGCGCCGCGCCCAGTTCATCGTCTCGAAAGCGTCGGCGGCGAGCTGCGCCAGAATTTCAAGCGACAGGCGGGTTTCGCTGCATGCGTCATTGTCGCAAGTGATGACGGCTGTCGGGGCGGCGCTCATTGCCCCTTGTCCTTCATCGCCTGCAGCGCGCTCTTGCCGAGATCCTTGACCGTGTGGCCGCCCATGTAGAGCGCCATGAACCAGGAGGTCAGCGTCATCAAGGTTCCGAAGTCGACCAGGTCAACGGGCACAGCCAGCCGGCTGTTGACGATCGGCATCACGATGATCCGCCAGATCCAGAAGGCCGCCAGCAGATACATCCAGCCGTAACGCCAGAAGCTCTGCAGCCCTCCTTCCTTTTGCTCCGCCTGCAACAGCGCGAACTGGCTGTCGAGCCCCTTGGACCACAGCGCGATCATCTCCGGCATCTCCGCCTCGGTCGCCAGCACGGCCTTCTCGAATGCCAGCGGTGATTCCTCCGCCATGTTCGGCAGGTCGATCGGCTCGACGCCTGCCTTGCGGGCGACCGTATTGATCACCGTGGTGGTCAGATCACCGGCAATCTGGCCCGCGCCCTGTCCCAGGCTGCCGCCCAGCCGGTTTTCGATAATGGATCTGACCATGCCGGCGCCGACCTTGGCGGCTGTCGCGGCGATGATGGTTCCGATACCAATCATGATGGTTTCCTTTTCGCTTTGAAGAGGCTTCGAAGGGCAATCGACAACTCGTCGCGGTAGGACCAGGCAAGCCATGCGCCGCCGACAATCAGGATCGCCACACCGCCCCAGATCAGCAGATCGGAGAACCCGCCGGCTTCTGCCGGTACCGTGACGCCGCCACCGGCGGATGCGCCGCCCGCTGCGCCGGTCATTGCGGTTTTCTTTTTCAGATCGACAACGCGCTGCAACTGGTCGAGCGTCGCCCGGCCGAGAATGCCGTCATTGGAAAGCTGTTTGTGCTCTTTCTGGAAAGCCAGCACCGCGGCCTTGATAGGGCCTGCCTGGCCGACTGCGGTCAACGATCCTTTGTAGAAGCCGAGCTGCTGCAGCCAGATCACGCCTTGCTGCTCGTCCTCGGGCAACAGCCGCCATAAGGGCATGGCCTCTTCCACATCCTTGATGGCCGCGCCCGTCGGTGTATTCAGCCAGGACGGCCAGACATTGCGCTCCATGATGTGTGCGGCTTCCTTGCGCCGGCGCACCAGGCCGGGCAGCTTGCGGCCCTTTGATGTCTGGGCGGTGACCCGGTAGCGCGCCGCGGCTTCCTTGACCTTGCCGGCCAGCAGAAGTTTGAACCAGGACCATTTGAGCGCGCCGGGCCCGCAATTGTAGCTCATGTCTGTCGACGCCGAGATGGCATGTTTCGAGACAGATGACTTCGTCACCGCCTCGGCCGCATCGACAGCCGCCAGCACCGGCGGCAGATATTCCTGCTCGATCACCTTTTTCAGAAGCATCAGCGCATCGGCTTCGCTGATCGTATCGCCGGCCCGCATCTTGCGACCATGCCGCACCAGGAACCATTCGCGAAAAATCTCCGAGCCCCAGGTGAACCCATAGCCGATGGTCGGCGTGCCGGTCGGGTCCTTGTACCAGCGCAGCACCTTGCCCTCATGGCCACCGGTAAAGGGCACCAGTCTGGAATCGTATCTGTCGGAAATATCCATCGAAGCAACCTCCCTGGCGGCAGGCGAAAAGACGGATTTGCCTTTTTCGTCCAGCCGGACTAACGTCCGGTCAAGACCCGGCGTGTTGGGGGTAGCTTCTTCTATTTATGGGATCGGTTTCGCCCCGGAAGACGTTCCGGGATTGGCGAGAACAGGTCTACCTGCTCAGCACCGCCCCGCGCCTTGGCACGGCGCATGCGTACGCCACGGCCTGTATAGCCGGTCGCCAGGGCGATCTCGCGCTCTGACTTGCCTTCATTGATCATCTTGTCAACCCGGCGGCGAATCTGCGCCGCCGTTCCGGCCGGGCCCAGCGGGATCTCCAGACGGCAACCCGGGCCGCTGCCGGTGAAATGGGCGCAGATGGCGGCGGCAGCCTGCGCGCCCACCGCCTCGACCAGCCAATGGCCGGCGGGGGCATGCGCCGGCACATAGATCTCGGTGCCGCCCCGCATCTCGGCCAGCCGCAGCGCCGCATCGAGACCGGCCACTTCGGCGATCTCGGCGAGCAGTGCAGGCAGCCAGTGCGGGGAATTATTCATCCGTCAGCCCTTCTTCAGCGTCCGGCCTGTTTCGCTTCGGCTGGCCTCTTTCCGGATGAAGGATCAGGTCACGCATCGTGGCGTGGCCGCAGATGTCCGCGTCGCAGATTGCCGTGACGACGGTCACGCCGCGCAGCAAAAAACGCGCCCCGGAAAACCGGATCACCGGCGCGCCGGCCGCCGCACCGCGGCTGCAGCCGACAGATATCTTCGTGCGCAGGGTCTCCACGTCGAGCCCGCAGACGCGCTCCAGATAGCGCAGCACGGCATGGTCGGTCACTTCCACAGGAGCACTCATTTCTTCGGCCTGGGCGGGATATTTTCCAACAGGACAATCTTGTCGACGCGGCCATCCTTGTGCCGCAGGTGGACTTCGCCTTCAGGCACATCAGGATCGACCGTGATCGGCATACCTGCCAGCGTTTTCGGACCCGCAGACAAGATGGCCCCGCGTGCCGCGATGTCTTTAGGGGTGGCGGATTGCGGCGGCGTCCAGCCGAGCGCAATCAGTGATTGCCGAATCTTGTTGTCCCGATCAATGGCGATGGCTTCAGCGACCTGTCGTTCCATTTCCCTGGCCGAAACGGGCGTCCAGGAGAGAGTATTGCGGCCGTCGACATTCTCCCATTCAGGGGCGTCGTATTTAAACATTGCGCTTCCCCTTCTTCGTCGCGCGCAGCGCCTGGCCCAGGGCATTCATTACCGGCTGCCAGTCCTGTTCTTCCGCCATGAAGTGCGGCGCCTTGCCGGAGATTGCCTGGGCGTGCCGCAGGAAGGCGTTGTATTGTTCACCCGGCATCTGGTCCGGCGTCAGCTTTTCAAATTGCGCCAGCGCGATGCGGTAGCCGGCGAGCTGGGTAAAGAGCGGCTGCAGGCTTTTCCGTGTCCAGTCGACGCCGCCCTCGCGCGCCAGCCAGCCTTTCAGCGCCTCGATCGCCTTGGCCCCATCATCGGCGTGATAAAGAAACCGTGTGTCATCGACGCCGGTCTGGCGGCGGACAAAGGCAATCAGCGCCTTGTCATCGCGGTTGCGCACGATGCCGAGGTTCCAGGCGGCGATCCACAGCGCCTGCAGCTTGCCGGCATATTTGCCTTCCATCGCCACGCGCTTTCCCTTGGCGCTGGCCCTGGTGCCGCCATTGGGCCGCGGCACAAAGCCCAGCCGCCGCAATTCCGTCAGCGCGTCACGGCGCTGCGGCTCGCTTAGCCCCTTGGCCGAGCGCTGCCCGGTCGCCCGCTCAAGCACGTCCCGATAAGTATCATCGTCCAGGCCGAGTTCGCGCTTGGCGACATGCAGGATGGCAATGGAGGTCATGCCGCCACCTCCGTCGTTGTGGATTTTTCAAGTGCATTGAACAGTCGTTGTTCAAGAGCGGCGCGTTTGGTTTTGCGCGGCAGGCCATGTCGGATCCGGTACCTGCCGTCCTCATCAATAGAGTCGATTGCGTCCCAAATACGGTATTGCTCCAGCCACTAAACGATCACATCCACCCCCATGTCTCGATGGATTCGGGCCAACGCCCATATTATCGGGAATAGGATCTGACCGGCCCAAATTTCCGGCGTATCGCAATAGCCTTCCGCCGCCATCAGCGCCTGAAGCGTGGCGATAAGGCGGTTCTCCTTGAATTGATCCACACATTGGCCGTAGGCCTTGAGAGCGAATATCTCGCCCGGCTTTTTCGTTTCTGCGGATGCATTGACGGTCATCAACCGACATCCGCCGGCTCTGGCAATGGCGTCCATGCGCACCGCCCGTTCCTCGCCAGCCGCCAAGGCCGCCTTGAACAATTGTCCCGTAGTGACCTTGGTGACCAGCCCGTTGACCGCCGAGAAGCTCTCGGCCTGTTCTTGCAGTGACATCTGGACAATCTGGCAAGGCACCTCGGAAAACCCGCAAAGCGCCGCTGCATGGGTGCGGTGCTGGCCGTCGATGACAGCGAACAGACCACCTTCTATCGGGGCGGCGAAGACCGGAGAAAATCGCGACCAGCGGAACTGCGCCGCGATGGCCGCAATCGCTTTGCGGTTTTGCTTCGCAAGCGGGCGCTGATAGGAATCGTCGATCACCAGCTGCGCGATCTTGAGCCATTGCAGCATGGGCGCCGGACCGGGATCGATGATCTCCGGCCGGGCATGTTTCCCAGTGTCAATCGGGCGCATCACCAGTCTCCCTTTTCGACCTGCAGGACGGAATCGACCTTGCCGTCATAGGCGACCGTGTCGAGGATCCGCCGGGCGAGACCCTCAATGGTCATCTCGTGACGGACAGCATACGGGCGCAGCGCCTGGCGCAGATCCATGTCGATCTCGATAGATGACCGCTTCTGGCGAACCGTCTCGCATCTGGCCTGGCCAGCGCGCCGCCGACGCACCCGCTGCTTGGAGCTTTCCAGCGCCCGCACGTCCTTGACGGGAATGCCGATACGGTTGGCGATGGCCTGGGTGCTGAGCTGCTGTTGGCGCAGCGCCTCGATGGCGGCAGTGCGGCTCTTGTAGCCGAGGGCTGGTATGGAGCCTGCCATCACACACCTGCCTTTCCGGCTGTGGCCTTCGCCAGGTCGATCGTCACAGACTTCCAGCCGTCCGTCACCCGAGCGCGTTCGTAGAAGCGCACATATTCCTTCGAGCCGGTGACCCGCATCGCCTCGCGGATCGCGTCCATGGCGCGCTGCCAGCGCTCGTCGGAGATCTCCAGCCGCAGCAGCATGAAGATCTCCGAACGGTTGATCTGGCCCTGCTTGTCCGTGTTGAAAGCGCGCGTCACGACCGCGCGGATCTCCGGACCGCTGTCAGCGGCCCATTCATTCAGACATTCGTCGATCAGTGTCTTGGCGACCTGCAATTGCGGGCCAAAATCGACATAGTCGGCGACCTGCACCTGCACCTTCATCAGCCCGTCGAATGTCTGATAGGTCCGGTTGCCCTTGCGGCCGCCCTTCTTCGCGCCATACTCCTGATCGAGCAGCGCGTCGAATTCGCCCAGATCGGTCATCGTATGGCCGCGAAAACGGGCGATCTGCGCTGAAAGATCCTGGGCGAACAGGGAAATCTTGCGCACCACCTCATCTTCCAGCTTGTCGGCGGGTTTGACATTCTCCAGCGGCACCAGGTGGCCTTTTGCGTCGGCCATATAGGGCTTGCCGTTGAACTGGATGATGCCTTCGGCTGGGCTTTCTCCCAGAATTACAGGCTCGTTCATGATGTTTCTCCTTCAGATGACGCCGGGGCAGGCCCGGCAATGCGTTTCATTTCCTCAATGATGGCGGCCCCGATCACGCGCAGCCGGACACGCTCGTGAATGTCCGGCTGTCCAATGGGCTGCAGGCCTGTCGCCATGGCCTCGGCGCTGCTGGCGACTTCCCACAGATCCAGTGTGAACTGGGCCAGCGCCGTCAGTTGCAGCGTCGAGGCATTGATCACGCCGCGCCGCGGGTTCTCCACAATTGACCTGGCGACGCCCAGCACGTCGATATCGCCGCTCATGCTGTACCCGCCTCTGTGCGCGGCAGGGCGGTCGGCAGCAGCACCACATTGGAATCGGGATCGGCGTAATTGGCGCGCATCGCCCGCACCAGCTCATCGGCCTGGTCTGCCCGCCCTTCGAAATTCCAGCGCAGCGCTGACAGTTCGAACATGGATTCGCGCGCCTGGGCATGGATCGCGTCCAGCTCGGCAAGCAGCAGGGTGACCCCTGCCGCATTGGCCTGAAAGCCGATGTCCCGATAGGGCTCGAACCGGCTGCGGAAGGCCTCGATCTTGTCGATCAGCGTGATCGGATGGGTGTTTTCCTGGCTCATTGCATCTTCTCCGGTTGTGGGTGGATGGAGGCCGCCTGGGTGCGCATGCGCGCCTCAATCTCGGCCTGCAGTTTGCGGCAGGCAGCCAGCTCGCCATCGATGACTTCGGCAAATGCCCTGAAGTTGCGGAGATATTCGACCATGCGGTTCAGCACATGGTCATCCACCGGCTGGCCGGGCGTAATGCCTTCTGTCAGCGTTTCTGTCAGCCATTCGACATGTTCGGCCATGCTTGACAGGGGCGTGTGGTTTTCTTCACTCATGTCAGCCCCTCCACGTCGCGGTTTTCCCAGGCGGCCTTCAGATCAGCCAGCGTTGGTGACCGGCCTGCGCCCGCCGCCAGCATCTTGGCGAGCTTGACCGTCATGTCGATCTGACGGAGCGCGCCCGGCTTCATGCCGACGCCGGTGAGGAAGCGCACCTGGTCGGCATCGCCGATGCCGCAGGCCTTGATGAATTTGGCCAGATCCTCCCTGCGCGGTGTTTCGCTGCGCATCCGCTTGAAAAAGCGACTGCGCAGCTGGGCGTATTTGACACCACCGGCAAGGCCGATAGAAAACCGCGAATAGGTTTCCGTATTGCCCAGGATCGCAACGCCGCATTCATAGACATCGACAAAGTGGCGCAACTGGTTGACCGCATCATCCACCAGGTTCTGCGCCTCATCGACAATCAGCAATGTGCCGGCGCCTTTGCGGCGCAGCTTCTCGCCGATCATGGACACCAGTTCGCTGGGATTGCGCTGGCTGATACCAAGTTGCCTGCGGATTTCGTTCAGCATCGCATGCACGGTTTTGGTATGCGGGCTGATCGTCACCATGTAGCAATGCGGGTCGTTGTCACCATAGTGGTGCGCTACCATCGTCTTGCCCATGCCGGAGCCCGCGGTCGCCATGATCATTGCCGGCATCATCTGCGCGGCCCGCAACAGATCGGTGATCTCGCCAGCAATGGCCGTATGGATGAAGGGCGGCGAGGCGGGGATTGTCGCCGCCAGGGCAGAGCGCTCGTCATGCGCCTCCAGCCATGACGCCACTTTTTCATTGGTGCGGTCGAAGCGGCCCTTGTAGCTGCCCGTATACCAGCCGTGAAAGGTTGCGTCGGGCAGGCCGATCTGCCGGGCCGCCTCCGCCTTGCTCCACTTGTTGCGCATGGCGATCGCATGCACCTTGACGGCCAGCGCCTTCCAGGTGTCGATGTCGCTTTCGGCGCGGCCCGGGCCATTGTCAAAGGCCTGATCCATGTCCGGCAGGGGCCAGCTTGTATTTGCTTCGCTCATAAGGTAGTCTCCTCGTGTGATATGGGCCGCATTGGCGGCTCTTCTTTCGGCGGGCCATTCGGTCCGCCATTTTTCTTGGTTCCTGCGCCTACCCTGCACTTATGGCGCTTGTCCCACCGGCAAACCGGCAGATCACATGTCCTCGCGGCCGCCTGAAATCAGCCGTAACCCGCGGGAAAAATTCGCTTCCGCCTCGTCGTTCCATTCGCCCTGCGTCTCTGCTTCATCGGCCAGCGCCGCCGCGCCATTGCCGCCGGCAACCGCGATACGGGTGACCTTCGGTTTCTGCACCCGTGGCCGCTGCGGGTCGCCCTGCGCATAAATCTCCGCCAGATCGGCGGCGGTCAGCTCCGTATGCATCCGCTGCATTTCGCGGGTTGCCTTCATGAACCGGTTCTTTCTGGCGGCATGGCTGCGGGCGTCTTCGGAACTGTTGAATAATGTGTCGCCGACCAGTTGCGCCGCGCAGATCAGCCGGTCGCTCTTGTCATAGACATGCACGTCACGCGCCAGATCGTCCGGGTCGAAGCGCACGGTCACCTTGCGGCCCGCATGGCCGCTCAGCGCGCCGTTCCAATAGCGGTTGCCGAATATCTCGATCATGCCATTGGCCTTCGAGGCGCGGATCTGTTCGGCGGCCAGCAGCCACAGCGAGCGCTGCGCGGCGCTCGGCCAGCGCACCACGGTCGATGGCTCGGCCAGGCTGGCGGCGAATGTCTCGTCGAAGCTGCGGCCCCGGGCATTTTCCGCACGCCGTCCGGGCCGCGCATTGTGCTCGGCGATCATCGCGTCGACATGGTCGCGCAGCACCTCCACGGTGATGGCGGCGCTGGCGTAATTATCCGGCTTGGCATCAGGGTTGTTGCCGGTGTAGCAGCCCGAACACAGCGGATGCTTGCAGATCGTGTCGGCGAGATCGCGGAAGGCCCGTTCGATCGGCTTCGACTGGCCCGAATAGGGGGTTGTCCAGTGAACCTCGACGCCCAGCGTCGTCAGCAGGCCTTGCGGTTCCTCGTCGCGCACCTTGTAGCGGTGCCTCCATTCCATCCGGCCGGTGATCCATTTCGAGGCAAAGGCGCGGCCATTGTCGGAATACAACATGTCGGGAATGCCGTAGCGCTCGACCATGTCGCCGATCACCAGCCGCGTCGTTTCCTTGTTCTCGCTTTCCGACAGGCGCCAGGCCAGGAACTTCCCGGACTGGATGTCCTGAATGGCGATCATGCAAACGCGCATCGGCTTTTTCCGGCCGGGCCAATAGACGAAGAGGTCGAGCATGTGGCCGTCGATATTGACCGCCTGCATGGCATGGAAATGGCTGCGCGTGCGGCGCTGCGCCGGATAGAGCGTCTTGGCCTTGTCGCGGCCATTGCGCGCCATGACAATTGTCTCCCTCGGCACATCGGCTTCCAGATGCCGCCGCATGGCGCGCTCGGAGGGGATCGGTGACCAGCCCTGTTTGGTGGCCGCCTGGCGCATGCGCCGATAGCACGATGAAAAGCTCGGGCGTTCTGGCCGCAGGTAATCCGATTTCAACACCGCATAGGCGTCCGGGTCACATTCGGCGCGCGCGCTGGCGCCCTTATAATCCGGCGCCAGCGCCGCCAGCCAATCGGTCCGGTCAATATCGGCGATCTTCGACAGCCAGTTCTGCAGCGATCCGGTGGAGACCTGGTGCTGGCGCGCGGCAAGGCGCACGGCCGCCGTCTTGCCGATCCCGCCTTTCAGCAGGGTCTCGAAATGGTTGACGATATCCAGGCGTTTTCGGGCGCTCTCCTTATGGGCGCTCGAAAGCCGTTCGAAGCGCTGCCACAGAGCGCTGCGCGCCGCATCGCCGTCGCATTGTTCTGCCTGCGCCGCCGCCATCAGCCGGGCCTGCATGGGGCCTGGCAAGAGCGAAAAGTGATATTCCCAGCCGCCGCCACGAGATGCCGATTTGCGCGCCAGATCGGACCGGCTGCGCCAGCCCTCATTCCTGGCGAGCCGGTTCACACCGCCAATGCCACCCTGAATGTCAGACCCGGCCAGGTCGACGATCTCGCGTGTGGTGTAAAATTCCTTCATGCCCGTGCGCCCTCGTGATAGGGTGAGCGGGACCGGTCCGTGCTGCAAACACGGCCCGGCCCCTGGCATCCCCGAATGAACACACAAGCGGAGATGAATAGAATGGATGATGACGTTGATATCGAACTGGTGGCGCTGCAAAGCATGATCGACGGCGGGTCTATGGCGCACATCGCTCTGGCTCTGGCGTTGATTGATCGCGGCGTGATCGACAAAGACCGGCTGTTATCCATCATTGGGAGCCTCCGGACGATTTTGGAGGCGACTTACCACGAGCGGCTCGGAGAATCAGACGATGCCACCGTGGTGCTCGATTTAGTAGATGACTTTCTGTCCTCTTCAGTTTTGACAGCGGGCCGCGTGGTGGAAGATCTCCGCAGGCAAGAGAGCGAAGCCTATCGGGCACTCCAGAGGATTTTAGCCAGACGTAAACGAGATCGCGGAGATCCTGCGCCAGATAGCGCGTGAACGGATCGTCGAAGTTGTCCGGTGGCGGCTTCATTTCGCACCTCTTTTGATATTGACCGGCGTCGAGCGCAGCTTGCGCAGTCGATCGCCCAGCGCGCGCTGTTCCTGTTGCAACCGGGCGATCTCGGCCAGCCGCGCTTCGTCGCCACGCAGCACCAGCAGGCCATCATCGCTGACCGCGACATCCCACAGCTCGGGCGCGTCGATCGTGCGCACCAGGGCCTTGAACCGCACCAGGCTGATGTCGTGATCCTTGGCCGGTGACGTGTAGGCGTCGAGCATCGTCTTCGACAGGCCCGGCGCATTGAGCGATCTGGCCATGCCCGAGGCGACCGCGTGACGGTCGAGTTGCCGTTTGGATATGGCCTCGGACATGGCCGACTTGATGCGCAATCGGAACCTGTCCGCATCAAGAATGGGAACCGCCGTGCGGCTTTCGAAAACCGGCTTGGCGAAGAGATCGCCCTGGCCGGCATTGGGTGGATTACGCAACATGTTTCGCCTCATTTTGTCGCTCTGTGATATTGTGAATGGCTACATTGACGTAGCCGGTGAGCTGCTCGCGCAGGTAGTCGCGCGTCTCTGCGCATTCTGTGCGCCGGGACGCGATGCTGATACGCAGCAAAAAGGCCGCCTCGTCATGCGTGCAGGCGAGATGATGGTCGACGCAGAACACGGCGTCGCGCCCGCCGGTCTCTTTCCGGCACGCGGGAAAGCGGCAGCAGGTCATGATGGGTCTGCCTTTGCAAAATCCTCGATATCAATCTGTCGCGGGTCAGGCTTTGGTGCCGCGGCCTTCTTCGCCTCGCCATCCAGTACGGCCAGCGCCGCCTCGATGTCGCTGCGGTATTCGCGCACGAATTCCACATGGGCCTTCGTCTTCATCCGGCCCCAGGTATCGATCAGCCGTGATTGCAATTTGTCGGCGGCGCTCTGCTTGGGTTTGGGATGAAGTGCTGCGTCTGCGGCATCCAGGTCGCCGCCATTGTCGGCAAGCAGGACAGCGTATTTCGCCTGGTCGCTGGGAGGCAGCTTTGACAGCCGCTCGATCGCTGATTGATTGTCCTCAACCGGGGTGCCAGTAATGGCGTCATGCAGTTCGCGGTTCAGCGATCTGGCAATGGCATGCATCCGCCGCGCCGAACGTTCAGCTATGCCAAGACGCAGGGTAACCCGGCTGTAGAAATGCCCTTCCTGACTATCTTCGACGATGCCCAACAGATTCAATTCGGCCAAGTTGGCCGAATTGGAGAATTCCGGATTTCCGCGACGGATTTCACCATGCCGCGCCTCGAATATGTCACGATAGGCGGCCACCGCATCGATGCGCTCCAAGGCCGTCAACTCGTTGCGAAACAGGTTCTCTTCGACCTCTTCTTCGCGCGCTTCCTCGGCGTTGCCCTTCTTGATGACAGCGTCGATTTCGGTGCGACCTGCCAATCGGTGGCCTTCGAGCCGGTGACCGCCGACCACGAGCGTGAACTTGCCGCCCTTGCCGTTCGGGGTGCGACGCACCTTGATGGGCGGCAGGATCCGCCCGCCTTCGATCAGCATCGCCATCAGGCTCGCATAGTCTGGCTTGACCGCCCGCAGGCGATCTTCCGGCACATGGATGTCAGCGATCTTGATGGTTTCAATCTTGCTCATGGTCGCTCCCTTCGCTCAGCGCTTCCTGAGCGCTCAAGGCCATCTGTGAATAGGCATCCTGGAAATCGGCGAATTGCAGCCTGTCTTCGACGGTGCGCAGCGCCCGGTTGACCGCCTCGCGGGAGCGGGCTAGCTCCTCGGCGACAGCGCGCTTCGGCACGGCGAATTCCTCCACCAGCAGATAAAGCGCGATCTGCCGCGCCAGGGCGGCGTCAAACCATTGATGCGGCGGCGAGGCGATGTCGGCTTCCGACAGATGCGGGAAGCGGCTGCGCACACCGCGCACACTGGCCTCGAACAGCGGCACCACAGAACCACGCCCACCGATGCCGTAATCCACCTTTGGCGGCGCTGGCGGCTTATCCTCACCCTTCGGCAGGGCGGCAAACAGCAGCGGAAAGGAATCACGCATCGTCGCCACCATCGCCCTGGGCCCGTCGCGCTGCGCGATCAAGATGCTCGATCTCGGCAAGGATAAGTGCAGCGGATCGCACCAGGTTGCTGCGGCGATCCGTCAGCCTGAGCAGATCAATCGACCAGGGCCACAGCGCGCGCCACAACAATTGTCCGGCGCTAAGACGCGCGTTCGCCACTTCTTTGGGCAGGGCATAGGTCACGGCCGCAAGGGCGCATGTACCGGGCATGTATCTGTCTTCATCTTCCGGCGTGAAAAGCTCCCCGCTGACCTGGTGAAGCCGCTCAGCAAAAATCTCGTCCGCGATTTGGCGCATCCGATCGAAGTAAGTGACGCGGCATCCGCCAGCGTTGCTGGAATGGACCTGTGTCATGTCCGTGCCTCCGCGCGCTTTCGACGTTGCGCCATCGTCGGTGGTCGGCGATGATCCTGAGGCGATTTCCGCTGACCGGAAGCGTGATAACGGTCACGCCACAGCAGCTCTGGTCTGGTTCCGAGAGCAGCGGAAATCGTTGGAGATTTGGAAGATGTTTTCATGGTTTGTCTTCCTTGATGCTTTCGCTGCGACGATTGATTGCCATGAACTGCCGCCGCCGTTCCGCATGTTCTCTGGCGGCGTCAACATCGTCAAAGGAGGTGTGTTCAGTTGGAGATTTGGATGATGTGTTCATGGTTTAACCCTCGTCTGAGCGCTCAGGAGCGCGTTGACCCGGCGCCGCAAGGACCGCTCGGAAAGGATGGGCGACCAGCCGTTCTGGTCGGCTGTGGCGCGCATACGCCGGTAACAGTCGGAAAAGCCCCTGTACCGCTTAGTGCGCAGCAATCTGGTCAGGGTCGCCCAGGCTTCTGGATGGCATTCCTGTGGCGCAGCGCCCCCGCGATACTGCGGCGTCAGCGCAGCCGGGCGGTCGCAACTCTGCACCATGCGCACCGAAGCGCGCCAGCTGTAGATCGTGCTGGTGCAGACGCTGGCCTGCTCGGCGGCGAGCCGGGCCGCGTCACTCACCTTCGCGCCGACGGATCGCGCCTGGTCGAACGTATCGAGCGCGGCCTGCCTCCGTTCACTCTCTGCGCGCCAGCGTTCGGCGGTGTCGTTGTGATGCTTGCGCAGACTGTCGATCTCGTTGGCGCGCGGATCGGGCAGGTCTCGCTCCAGTTCGCCCCGCCGCCATGCCAGATAGACAGAGATGACCTGTTCACGGACATCCGCAGCCCGCTCGGTATCGCTGTATACGCAAATGAGCAGAGCCTGCGCTTCATTGAGCAGGAACCCCTGCTCAGGGCGACCCCTGCCTATTTTCGCCCCACGGTAGGGCGAAATTCCGCCATAACGAAGCAACTCGTTCATATTGCGCCGGATCAGCTCGCGAATTTTGCGCGGACGCTCGAACCCAAGCCGCTCGGCAAGGTCGAGGTCCCGCACGCGGGGTTCGGCGCTGACGACGGTCAAGTCGGACACCGTAAGGGCTGTAAGCGCCGAGCTCATGGCTTCTTCCCGATGAAGCGGAAAACACTAGCCGCGACAGCGGCGAAAGCCCGCTCTGGCGGCCTGGATGGCGGTTGAGATGGATATGCGGGATAGCCCTCGCCCAGCATCAGCCAGGCAAGGTCACAGCAGAAAGCAGCCGCATAGACGCGCGCATATGCAACAGAGACGCCGCATCGGCCAGATTCTTGCGAATAGTACATTTCGTGAGGCCAGCCGTTTTGGATGGCCGCAGCCCGCGCGCTTCTGTATCCGGCAGCGATCCGAGCCTGCTGAAGTCGCGCCGATCTTTGCTTGCGTTCGATTCGCTCCAGCTTGGAAAAATCGATCATGCCGTGTCTCCTCTAACTTCGAAGAACCAGCTATCCGCCCAGGAAAGGTCCCGCCGATGAGCCTCAGCCCGAATACGTTCGAGTACTGGGAGGCGCGGATGCAATTCTCCTGCTTCCCAGCGGCTCACGACGCTTTGCGGGACGCCTGCGATGCTGGCGAACTCAACTTGTGTGACGCGAAAGACGTTTTTTCGTATGTGGAGGATCTGGTTCATAAAGTGGAATATACGTCAACGTATATAATTTGCAATACACAAACGTATTTTACTGCAAATATACGCTATCGTATAACTTGCCGATGAACGTCCCCATGATAGTTATGCATCTGCAGGCAGCCACTGGCTGGAGCCAAGCTAAGCTGGCAACGCACTTAGGTGTGAGTCAGCCAGATGTTTCGAGGTGGAAAAAGGGTAGCGAACCCAAGGGGCACAATATGGAAGCTCTTCGCCAACTGGCGATGGAGTACGGTGTGCTCAATAAGGAAAGGGAACGCCAGGCCATATCCATCATGGGCCATATCGAAGCCGGCGGTGCGGTCGACGGCTGGACGGACCAGGCGCCGGATGAAAGTATGGAGCAGATCGAACTGCCGGACACGGCTGCAATTGCCTCGTCCATGATTGCAAACCCTGTTGGCTTCCGCGTCCTGGGCGACTCTATGTATCCCCGCTTCCGCGACGGCGAGATCCTTGTCGTTGAGCGATATCCACGCGTCGGTATCGAAACATTCATCTATATTGAGGCCGCGATCATCACCGTCGATGGCTTGCGTTGCATCAAACGCGTCATGCCCGGTCGGAGGCCCGGCATCTATACGCTCGAAAGCGTCAACCCGGTATTCCCGCCGATCGCCGACGTGGCAATACGCTGGGCAAGCCCGGTTCGTTTCATGATTTTAAATGTCGGTCTGTAAGGTTTCGCCCCAGGTTGGCGCGAAACCTCCTCGATTTCGCGCCACCGTGGCAAAAACGTCTGCCCAACTTAAATCAGCTTGTCGCCGCCTGATCGCAAAACGCTAACGCATTGTTCTGGTTGTTGTATTTCAATTATTGGCGACCCGTTTCCTTCACTTGTGCAAATTGCACAACTTGATTTTGCTTTTCCGCCCTAATACAATGGCCTTGGATGATCCTTTCGAAGGTGAGGCTTCAAATCGAAATCAACCATGTTCTCAATGGCTTGCGAATGGACAAGACGCACACGCCAGTTTGTTTTCGAAGGATGTTTGAGGACCTGTCGGGGATCGCCCGAAGACCAGCCGAAACCATCGTTTTGTCTAAAACCTGCTGGCAAATGAACCAACCGCCAAATTTTTCGCGGCACCTTCTAAGTCATTGTTCTCCCATCGATACTCGCCAAATCCAATCTAATCTCGGGTAATCCCGGAAATCCCAGAACCTCGTGTCAAACAACACTTGGCACACAATGACCACAAAAACTTGAATGAAAATCATCCTCTGGATTTATGGCGCTGGCTGAAAGGGAGAGCCGGCGAGCAGACCACGACTGATGATGGCACCTGGCGCCGGACGAATTTGCGGCCCGGGTTGCCTCTACGGATATTGATCAGCACCGCAGTAGCAGACCTGCGCCTGTTCCGAGGAAATAATGATCGCCTAGCGGCTGCCGGTATGCTGCGCCCAATCCTCATGGCCGTGGCGAATACGGATGATCAAAACCTCTCCGCCTTCTTTCGTGATATAAATGATCAAATGCGCTTTGAACGGGTGTATTCGCACCGGAGGGGCCAGTTCTTCGCGCTGTCTGGCCATGTGTGGATTTGCCGCGATCAGGTCGAATAAGTCGAACAGTTCATCATGATATTTTTGGGCTTGAGCGCGACCAAAAAGGCGTAACCCCGCCTCGGCTATACTGATGATATCCTCTTCAGCTTCGCGGGAAAGTTGATAACCCATCGTCAATTTCTGTGTGTGGCATCCACCCGCGCCTGTGCTTCTGCGAACAGTGCATCTTTCGACCGCTCACCTATACCGTTTTCCAAGCCTTCGTCGACAAAGCGTTGCATGGCGGCAATCTTATCATTGCGCTCTTGATCCTTGCGTATCAGATCGCGCACATAGTCGCTCGCATTGGAATAGCGGCCGGTTTTCGCCTGCGCTTCCACCCAGTCCTTCATTGGATCGGGAAGGGACACGTTCATGGTAGCCATCGTAAGTCTCCTATATTAAAAATATGGCAGATTTTGGCAATCCTTGTCAAACATTGAGCTAACGGTGAGATGAATTGTCTGTGCGCCATTTGCGTCCCGAAAGCTCGCTAATTCCGGTTATAGGTTACCCAAACCCTTTATTCGTTTTCTGCCCCTCTTTAGCGGCATGAGAACCCGGCCCGTTTGCTTCTCCAGCACGGATGGCGTCTTTACAGCGTCATTATCATCGCCTGCCAGAAAGACGCGGGCACGCGACCATGCCCAGTCCCAAGCCCACTATGATGCGTTGGGCAAGACTTCCTGCACAGGATTGAGCGTGACATAACGGATGGCGTCAGACAGGTGCATTTCGTCCATGATCACCGATCCATAGCGTCCCTGACACAGATGTCTCGTGGTTCCGGCCCATGCAATGATACGCAAAGGGTTTGGCGCCAGGCCTGGGTCTCGCATCGGGCGCGTTCTGCATTCTCGGCCAGCATGTTCAGAGAGAGCGCATCGTCGGTTCCTTCAAAAACACCTGCCCGCGCCTGTTGCCACGCTGGGTGACAAGATGCGGCAGACCAGGGACAACTAGGCGGGCGATGCGAGCCATGAGACATTTGTGGTTTAATTACGGGATTGAGTATACTGTCACCGGAATTCGACGCTGTATAGGTGCCATCCGTGCTGAAGCGTGTGAGTGATTTCGTCCAGTTTCCGGGCGACCCCTTCAATGAAGATGCTGGAGAAGCAAACGGGCCGGGTTCTCATGCCGTAAAAGAGGGGCAGAAAAACGAATAAAGAGGACTGAGTAAACTTTCACCGTAATTCAAGGCTCACACAACGACACCTTGTCCGTCACCATGTCGGGCAAGCATCATCGGCCCAACAACAAGCCCTTGTCCGTTGCCAGCGCTGACTGGCATATTAGAGTCAATGAAAGAACCATGTTCTGTGATGGGAAAATTCATCGACTTGGAATAGGCAGTTGGTACCACGGCCAATCCGAAGAGCGTTAGAGCTGCCACTGTTTTGATGTTGAGTACGAAGGTCATTTACCTTCCTCCTGCCATGTCGCGATTTTTGTTTTGAATTCTTCCGTAATTGGAAACCAGACCTCATCATAAAAAGCCTTGGCAACAGGCCCGACTTTGATATCGAAAGCCTTCTCAGGCTTCAAGACGACTGCGAAGCCAAACTTGGCAAGCTTTACAAGCTTCTTTTTCGAGTGAGACGACGGCGCATCAGGGTGGCCGTCACCTGTACTTGCAAAATGCCCCAGATTCATAGTTCCCTCCACCCAAGAGTACCGATTCAAGATGTGGAACCACCCCTCCACCTCTCCACTGCGCAGCATGACTAGGGACTTCACTTCGTCCTCATCATACGACAGAACATTATAGCTGGCAGCCAACTCAAGATATTTGGCAATACCATGCTCATAACATCGCGCATCCAATGTGTGATGACGGGCTTTTTCAGCCATTTTGCAGGGAAGAGCTGATGCATTCGCAGCTTCATCAAACCATGGCCGCTCTATAGGAGTGCCATACACATCGATGTTGCCTGTATTCAGCCGCATCCAAGCAGCAGTTTCCTGTGCAGCCTTGGTGGCTGATGCAAAAACTTCCGGCCGGCTGAAATGCTCCGCATAGGCCGCAAATTTTTCCTCAAGGGTTTCTCTTGTCAGCATTGCCAACCGAGCAAAGCTCGCTCCCATTGATCTTAGTTCAAGACTATAGATGGGAATTGTGGCAGGGAAAGTTCAAATTGAACCTACAGATTTCAGGTTCATTTTGGACGTCAGAATCGTATTTTTTTCTAGTTAATTCAATGGGTAATGAGGTGTCAGCTACTCCATCGAGTAGTTGTCTTGCTCCTTGGATTTGGTGCAAGGGTAACGCATTCTTCTGCCCGAGGAGGGCTGATACCATGAAGAAAGCTACCTCTTTTTTCCTCGCAGCTTCGGCCGTTGCCATGGCCACCACCACAGTTGGGTGCTCAACATCTTATGAACGTGTCGTGCCTGTCGCCGCGAACGATAACTACACACCGGAGCCGCCGAAGCCGCCGACCCCGATTGCGGCGAACGATAATCATCCGATCTTGACGGATGCTAGCGGCATCCATGCGATCATTACCGACGTTGCAGTAAAAAATGGCATCAATCCACATGTCTTCCTGCACATGGCCAAAATCGAGAGCGCGTTCAATCCGAACGCCTTTCACCCCAAATCCAAGGCCTGCGGTCTTTTCCAGTTCATCCTCAGTACTGCAAAGGCCTATAAGCTCACAAATTGCCGCGACCCTCGTGCGAATGCCGAGGCAGCTGCTATGCTGTTTAAGGATAATGCAAGGTATCTCCGGAATGTTCTCGGGCGTGAGCCATCTGCTGGCGAAATCTACCTTGCTCATCAGCAGGGCGCAGGTGGTGCAGCCAAATTGCTCACCCACCCCCACAAACTTGCCCGCGACATTGTCGGAGCGAAAGCCGTCACCATGAATGGCGGCCATCTGAGAATGACCGGCATTGAGTTTGCCCAGCTTTGGACGAGCAAGTTTGCTCTATTTAATGTGGGCATCCAATAAGCCGGAACGCTCCACCTCGTCCATGACCTTATCTGGATGCCGGTTATGGACGAGGTGGAGCGGATACGATTGGGTGCCCCGTCGTGTGGTTGATCTCGCTATCTCTACTTGGGATTCCGGTGACAGGGATTCCGGAATTACGGTAGTTGGTATGGACGCCCCCAACGACTTCAAAATGAGCCATACTG
>JARGOF010000045.1 GCA_029212415.1 Rhizobiaceae bacterium
GCAGGATCTTTCGCTTGTCGGCGACACCAAAATTGTGCGTGGCCTCATCGGTGCCCGAAGCAATGCCGCCGCCAATCGCGAAGAGATGCAGCCCGAATCGCGAGCCGTGAATGATTTTCCAGGCGATCAGCACCGTGACAATGCCCCAGAAAACAGGAAGCGGTATGCCGTAAAACGAGCCCGCAACGGCATCGATCACGATCTGCGGCACATCGCCTCCCGATACCGGGCGCAGAATTCGGGTAATTCCCAGCACAATGAACTGCATCGACAGGGTGGCAATGATCGGGTGGACATTGAGACGGGTAACCGCAAGGCCATTGATCAGCCCGATGAAGGCTGCAAGAGCAAAGACACCCGGTATGGAAATCAGCGCGGGGGCCCCGAGGGCCAGGATCGCCGTGGTAAAACTGATGACCGAACCGACGCTCAGATCAAGACCACCGACCAGCACGACAAGCATCATGCCAATGGCCGTGATGATCAGCGGCATGGCCTGTGCGACAAGATTGAACAGATTTTCCGAAGTCAGAAATCGCTCGGTGGTCAACCCCAGCCAGAGGACAATGGCCAGAGCAATCAACAGAGCGAAAAACCAACGCCCCTGCCGACTGTCCTTTCCCGTTAGCAGTCTTTTCATCGTCCGGTTCATGGTGTGGTTTCCAATCTGACCTGACCGGCCTGACGGCTCAGAGCGGCGTCCAGAATTTTGTGTTCAGTGGCATTTTCCGCAGCCATTTCGCTGACGATTGTATCCTCATGGACGACATAGAGACGATCACACAGGCCAATCAGCTCAATGGTTTCACGCGACAGGACCACGACGGCCCCACCCTGGTTCGCAAATTCCCTGAGCAACCGGTAGATTTCCGACTTGGCCCCTATATCGACACCGCGCGTCGGCTCTTCGACAAGCAGGATCGACATTCCCGCCGCAAGGTAGCGGCCAAGCAGCACTTTTTGCTGATTGCCACCAGACAATGCGCTGACCAGTTCCGCCGGACCACTGGCCTGCACGGACATGCTGGCCATCGTCTCGCGAATTTTGTCCCCATAGCCTTCGGCGAGGGAGAATTCGGATTTTCTACTGTGCAACCCAATCGCAATATTGTGACCGATGGAGAGCGTCAGAAAAAGTCCCTCTTCCTTTCGGTCTTCAGGCACCAGCCCGACACCCAGAGACTGCAGATAGCGGATGCCGCCATCCTTGCTGACAGGGAATTTCAGTGCCTTTCCACGCACCGAAACCTTTCCTCCGAAGGGTTCGAACTGGCCGACAAGAGAGCGCAGAAACCTCTGCTGCCCCTGTCCCTCCAGGCCTGCCATTCCGACGATTTCACCCTTGCCCACAGTCATGGAAAATGGTGCGGAACTGTCCGTGATCCTGAAGTTTTCAACATCCAGCATTGCTTCGCCCGGTTCCGCGTTGCGTTCGGGAAACAAATCCTTCAGTTCCCGTCCCACCATCATGGCGATGAGCGAATGCGGGGTCATTTCGGCAAGAGGTTTTGTTGCAACCAGTTCACTGTCCTTGAGGACGGTGACCGTGTCACAAATCTCGAAGATTTCATCCATCCGGTGCGAGATGTAGACAATTGCCTTGCCCTCATCACGAAGCCGTCGGATATGCCTGTTCAGAACCTCGACATCAGCGGCATTCAGCGCGGCTGTCGGCTCATCCAGAATAAAAATACTGGCGTCGGCTTTGATGCCGTGCGCTATCTCGACAAATTGTCGCTCGGCAATCGTCAATTCGGAGACCATTGTTTTCGGATTGAGGTCCAATCCCAGTTCTGCCAGCGCCTTGGTGGTTTCCCGGTTCATGGTCGCATAGTCAACGGTGCCGAAACGCAAGGTTGGCTCCCGACCAAGAAACATGTTTTCCGCAATCGTCAGATTTGCCAGAAGGGAGAGTTCCTGAAACACGGTGGAGATACCAAAATCCAGCGCCTCTTTCGGCGTGGCGAACGTCACCACCTGTCCGTCCCTGCTGATTTTGCCGCTGTCCGGTTGGTGGACCCCTGCAAGAATTTTCATCAAGGTGGATTTGCCGGCACCATTTTCGCCCATCAAGGCGTGCACAGATCCCGCCAGCAGTTCAAATGAAACATTCTTCAGCGCGACACTGCCTCCAAACGCCTTTGATATCCCTGACATTTCAATGAGTTTTTTCACGTCGCCCCCAATCCTTGTCGCCGCGACCTGCTTAAGGCTCTTGATGTTCCTGCGGGAGCTTTTGCCCCCGCAGGAATGGTGTGGACCGTAAAGTCCTGGGAGAAACTACTTCTTGCTGTAGAGTTCCTGCAGCTTTTCTTCCGGCAATTCCGTTGGCCACCAGACATTGGCCGACAGGTCATCACGATAGTAGGTTTTGGCCTTTTCCACATCCCAACCGTCGGGATTGTAATCGTAATGTTTCTTCAGTTCCTTGCCTTCAAGCAAGGCCACCGCAGCACGCACACCGGCAGCACCCTGGGCCGGAGAGTATTCTGCAGAAATCGAAGCGAAGCCGTCTTTGATCCACTGACCAAAATAGCCATTGTTGCCCTCACCGGAAATCGGCGGGATTGTAGCACCGAATTGCTTGAATACGTCGACACAGGCACGGGTCATATCCGCTCCCGAAGACCAGATTCCATCGACGTTCGGATTGTTCAGGTAGAGTGTTTCACAGAGCTTTTTGGTCTTGTCGTATTGCCAATCACCATGTTCTTCCACCAGGATTTCAATATTGGTGCCTTCAAGGGATTGCTTCAGACCATTGTAGCGGTTGGTGTCCTCGGGATGGCCCGCAAGACCGCGTAGAACCCAGATCTTTCCATCCTGGCCAACACTTTCCACAAGCCAGTCACCCATGACTTTGCCGAAATGCTCGGCGCCACCCTGAATCTCTGTTGTAAAGGCATCGGATTCAATGCGACCTGTGTGCAGGACCACGGGAATGCCGGCAGCAATGGCCTTGGCAATGGAAGCATCGGCGGATGTCGATGTAACCGGCTGAACGATGATGGCGTCCATTCCCTGGGCAATCAGATCCTCAATATCAGCCACCTGTTTCTTCTGATCAAAACCTGCATCGAGCAGAACGAATTTTTCGATGCAGTCGACAGCGGCAGCAGCGCCTTGCGATTCATGCGCAACCTGAACGGTCCAGGTGTTCGCATTGACGCCGAAATGGCTCATGCCAATCTTCCAGCCACAGTCTTTCTTGTATTTGCCGGCGGGCACCACCGGGTTGTCACCGGCGCGTTCCGTGACGCCATCCATGATATTCACGCCTTGCGCAAAGGCCGGAACCGACAGTGCCGTTGTTGCCAAAAGCGCGACTGCGGCAAATGCCTTAATTGAATTCTTCATTGAGCTAACCTCCATGTTGGTCTCAGATTTCCAATCCCGTTCCCGGTGGTCGAAAGATCCGAAGACCCTCTTCCCCGGATGCCAGATGGCCCGTTCCAAACAGATTGAACGCCACAATCGGCAACGATGTACTGGTTGTCAGGCCTGATCAGTGCGTTGCGCGTAAGCAACCGAACCAAAGCACAAGAGCAAGAGCAAATTTCGAGCTCGCTCCCTGCGTCTGAAACATCATTTCAGGACCTCCTCCCACCGTCAAAAAATCACGCATCAAGGCACCTGTCAATAGATATTCATGTAGAATGATTATTATGCAAAACCCTCTGGATGTTGCTATTTGTGACGATAGCTGCCATCATGAAATTGAATAAATCACCCATTGAGCACCCGTAACACACTCTATTTATTGCCATTTTAGACAGGAAGAAAATGCGCTCTGTTCTTTGCTTCGGAGATTCCAATACCCACGGGCAGATGCCGGGTGGAACGCCTCTGGATCGGTTTGGTCCTCAGCAGCGCTGGCCAGGCGTGATGGGTCGTGAGCTTGGTCCAGGCTGGCACATCGTTGAGGAAGGCCTGAGTGGCCGGACCACGGTGAGAGACGATCCGATTGAAGGCGCACACAAGAATGGCCGGACCTATCTGACGCCTTGCATCCAGAGCCACACGATCCTTGATATTGTCATCATCATGCTCGGCACCAACGACCTGAAGGTGCGTTTCAATCAGCCACCCTCTGAAGTGGCCATGGGCCTGGGGTGCCTCATTTACGACATCAAGGAGTTGAGCCCCGGCCCTAAAGGAACAATCCCGGAAATCATGATCGTTGCTCCGCCTCCGATGCTTGATGACATCAAGGAGTGGGAATCAATCTTCAAGGGCGCACAGGAAAAGTCGCGAAAACTGGCCCTTGAGTTCGAGATCATTGCGGATTCCCTTGAGGTCCATTTTTTTGATGCCGGCTCCGTTGTGGCCTGTGATCCGCGTGACGGATTTCACATCGGCAGGCAAGCCCATGAAGATCTGGGCGTCGCCCTGGCCCGCGAAGTCGAAGCAATCGGGTGGGCAAACGAACATGTTTAGGCCATCTGAATTGCGCAGCCGCTCTATGCCTGGCGACAGGTGCCAACAAGCCAGCACGGGAGGTCGTGCTCTTGCCTGACATGAGATTTGCGCCCCCCAACCCGCTGCGCATCGCCGATCGTGCAAGCGGATTGAACGCGGTGAGTGTACGCAGCTATAACGAACGCTTGCTGCTGTCCCTGCTGTTGCAAAATGAATCGATCTCGCGCTTCGAGATCGGTGTAAAGACCGGCCTGTCCGCCCAGACGGTGTCTGTTCTGGTCCGATCGCTGGAACAGGAAGGATTGGTTGCCAAAGGGGAAGCGCAAAAGCAACGGGGCCGGGTGGGGCCACCGACCGTGCCGATTTCTCTCAACCCGGAGGGTGCTTTCTCTGTGGGTGTGAGTGTTGGTCACAAACACACGGATGTGGTTCTCATCGATTTTGTCGGGAGCGTCAGGTTCCACGCCACGCTGCCCAATCCGACACCGGATCAAAACAGCAACCATTCCGATTTCCTGGAAACGGTCAAAAAGGCCATTCAACTTCTGCCCGGTGAAACCCACCAAAGACTGGCCGGCATCGGCCTGGCGCTGCCTGAACCGGGCGACGGGGCACACAATGATCCCACGCCCCCGGACCTGAGATATTCAGCCCTGCAGGAGGAGATGGAAAAAGAAATCGGCTTTCCCGTCTTTGTGCAAAACGACATCACCTCGGCGGCTGGCGGCGAAAGCATGTTCGGGGCGGCCAAACCTCTGTCCGACTATCTCTTTTTCTATCTCGGAGCCGAGCTGCACAGCCGGCTTATCTTGAACCATCAGATTTACTACGGAAACTCTTCGCTGAGTTTCGACGTTGGCATTGCCAGCCTCGAGCGAAATCTGCAGGAAATCAACAAACCAACGGAACCACTTTGGGATCGGGCTGGCACCTGGCCCGACTATGGCAAGATCAAGGAAAGCTGGGAGGCATCACTTGTCGAGCAGATGAAACGCTCTTTCAATGCTCTGGCGCAGTTCGTCGAAATCAAGACGATTGTTCTGTCATCCTATGCACCGCAGGACATTTGCGGCGCCATTTGCGAAAATCTTGAAAGCAGCCTGATTGGCGTCAAGGCCATTGCCGGCAGCATCACCCCCTCTCCCAAGGCCATAGGAGCTGCCAGCCTTCCCTTCAGTTCCCATTTCATGGTCGAGAACAAAGAGAAGTAATTGATTGGGGCGGCGCCGGCTTCCAGCTTTCCCATTTGAATGACAATCGACGCAGGCGTTGCCCCTGGGTTTCCCGTTGTTGCACGGATTGCCGCAACCTTCACTACGGGATTGTCACGTACTGACAGGGGCATTTCCCTGCCCGGGCATGGCCCGACATGCCTGCGAAAAACCGATCCACTAGCAGCCTGTCTTGCTTCGGATTTTCGCACATTTTCCTGTACCTCTGCGTGATCTGATGCGATAATCAGCGAATTGCTCCCGGCAAAATACAAGGGGTGCAATGGTTCAGCATGGGCGTGACGATACGCAATCGATCAAATTGGGGGTCTTGGGGAAAGACCGTTGATTGTCATGGAGCGCCTAAAGACAAGCCGTGCAGGATCAGATCTATCAAGGGACTGTCTCCAGGGATGGGAGACAGATGTATCGAATTTACAAGAGAGGGATATGACGATGTTTTCACATTTGAAGTGCGGTTTGCTGGCGTTTTGTCTGGTATTGTTCAGCCAGGCAGCTTCGGCGCAGGTTAAAGAAACCGTCTACGCCCACGTGCGTGGATGGACAGTGGTGACAGCCACGGAATATGGAAACTTTCAGGGTTGCGGGATGTCACGTGGCAATGGTGCCTTTGACATTATTCTTGGCATTGACAATGCGGGCAACTGGAACATCGGCTTCCCTTCCAGCACGCGGCAAGGCGGACGCGTTAACGTCGATATGGATATCGATCGGATGAGCGACGTGGTGACCCTGCAGGCGAAAGTAGGCTTCGCTTTTGGACTGACGTCTCCCAGTTGGGTGGGCGCAATAGCCAGCGGACGCCACATGAGTGTGCTGATGGAAGGCCGCAGGCACGACATTTCCCTGAACGGCACAACCGCTGCCATTCACAAGGTTGAAGAATGTGCCGGCCGATATGTCCGGGTGGCTTCGATTGCCCGCAACAACCGCGCGGCAGCACCAAAGGCCCCGCAGCAGCGCGCAGTCGCCCCGGTTGAGCGTGATGTGGCCAGGATGGGCTCCGGCTGCCCCGCCTATGGCAGCCTGCGTTCACCCAATGTACAGGACTGGGGTGAAGTGAACTTCACCAACCGCACGGATCGCGCCCTGAACATCGCCTGGCTCGACTACCAGGGCAACAATGTTGATATGGGTGGCATTCTGCCGGGCGAAACGCTGTCGCTGAACTCCAATGCCGGTCACATGTTCATTGCAAAAGATTTCAGTGGAAGTTGCATCGGCGGCGTGTGGACATTGGGTGTGGGTCAAAATCAGTTCGATATTTACCAATAGACCCACCGCTCACTCCGCCTGAATTCTGGCTGGACCCTATCACAAGGACCAGCGCGGCTTGGTATGAGCCGCGCCCAGTTTGCGTCCTGGACCGTATCCACAGACTTGGTCCGAAGAGGATCAAGGATGCGATATTGGCGAACGCTGAAAGGACCTGGTGATCGCAGACGCGCAAGCGCGGATTTATGCCATACTCGGTGATTGACGTTTGATGTTGCCTCATCTGTGACGCTGAAGAAGATATAATCGGTTTTGCCACAACCAACTTGCGCTCGTTTGGTGGGGCGAAAGCAACAGCCTATGATGATAAAGTGTGCGATGTTTGCGCGAAGAATGGGCTGCTGATCCACTTTTATCACGATCAATTGCGATACGTCGCCAGCATCGAGATGCACTTACTTCGCCTGCGCGCGGCACCACAGTCTGATCGCATCTGCTTTGGAACAAGTGATTGATTGATCAAATTGAATCCCATGGCGTTATCGATTGACTCTTGACCCAGGATACTCAACTACTGACCCTTGGATTATTATAGTGGGGGAAAGTGCGTGAAGCGCTATGCTGTTGTTTTGTCTATTCTCCTCATGTCCGTGGGGTGCGCCAAGCGCCCAGACGCGATTACGCCTGTGTCAATGCCCAGCGATGTCTATACATTGATGGGGTGCAGCAAGCTCAGTGATGAACTCACCCGAGAACAGCAGAACCTGGATACGCTTTCGCGCGCTCAAAACGATGCGGCAACCGGCGACGCTCTCGGTGTGTTTTTGGTCGGCCTGCCCCTCGCAAGTGCGACTGGCGGCGACAAGGAAGGGCTGATCGCAGTATCGAAAGGCAAGGTGCAAGCGCTCGAGAGCGCGAAGCTGCGAAAAGGCTGCTGATTGCATCTGCGTGATCGATGCATCTGTTCACGCAATCACCTTGAATTCAACGGACAGTGCCTCTCTCGCTCCGCCAGATCATCGTATTGCTGCGATTACAATTCTGTCAGAAAGCCTTAAGTTCCGACGGAACAATCCCTCGTTTTGCGCATGAGCAGGTGAAAATTCCGAGCGTCACACGATCAGCCTCTGCCAACACATAGGCATCGTCGCCAGACCACGTGCTCGCAGCATCAGAAAAGTAACCAAGTGCTTCCAAGACAGGACTGGCTGCCTTAACGCGACTGACCATCACCTCTACTGGTACTCTCTTGCAAAAGAGGAAATATCATTGCAGCGCTCAGTCAACATGCCAAATGGTGGAATTCAGGAAAGGCGACATTTTGCCCAACGGTGCGCTACCGATATCTTTGGGCGCGGTCATCTATAGCTACTCAGAATGCTTGTAGGAAAATGCTTTCCCTAGGTCAGTGAGAATGTCAAACCTTGTCGGCGACCGAGCGACCGAAATCGGCGAGTCCGCGCTGACGCATCCGCAATGGCCAGAGTTCGCTGATCTCTTGCGAAGCCTGCCGCAACGCCTCGGCCAGTTCTGTCCAACGCCCCTTGTGAATGCGAACCAGCGGACCGGCGATGGAAATCGTTCCGGCGATCGGATCATCTTCGCCAGAGCCCGAACGGAACGGCACGGCGAGTGCAGCCGTACCCGCCTCAGCCTCTTCCACAGAGATGCCAAAACCCAAAGCACGGGTTTCGTTCAACCGCCCCCGCAATTCGTCAACATTGCGCGCACTGTTCGGACCAAGCACGCGGTCCGTTCTGAAGCCGCGCGAATAAACGATGGAAAGCGCTTCTTCCTCGGGCAAGGTCGCCAACCAGGCTTTGCCGTTTGCCGTTGCATGGAGGACAACCTGCTGGCCCATGTCGGGATCATAGCGCAGCCCTGTGACGGCGCCCTGCGCCCGCGCAACCCAGACAAGATCTTGTCCTTCCAGCATGGCAAGCCGACAATATTCCTGCGTGTTTGCTGCCAGTCGGTTCAACACTGCCTGTATCACGTCAGGGACATTCCGGCTATCAAGATCGCGGAATGCCAGAACGCTCATCTTCAACGACAGTGCATATTTCTGGCTGGAGGGTTCCTGAATCACCCATCCATGATTGGCCATGGTTGTCACAAGACGGTGGGCGGCGCTGGGTGGAATATCCATGCGCGCAGCCAGATCGGAAAGCTCAAGCGCATCGCGTGCGCCGGCGAGAATATCCAACAAATTCAAACATCTGGAAACGGCCGCTACAGTCACTGAAATTCTCCCTGTCTTGATAAGATATCAGCTTTATTCCAATTTGGAAACTATTTCTGATTTCACTTTATGGGTTTTCAGGGAGTCGTTTTCCAAACAGCAAAACACCAGGCAAATTTCACATAAATCGCACAATAATTGTTAGTTTTGAAATATTTCACTCTATATATTGATGATACTGAGACCAAGTTCCAACTCTACCGGTTTCCACTTTTGCGTTGACAGGCATAGGTGAATCGTCATTATGGAATGACATTCCAAAAATGAAGGGTGGAGACTATGAAAATACGTAACATACTGGCTGCAGCCGCATTCATTGCGTTGCCCTGCACCGCATCAGCAGATCCGATCAAGTTGGTCTGGGCGGGACCGGCGCCTGAAAGAGACTCTCAGGTCCAGGCCATCGAACTCATGGGGGATTACCTGGAACGGGCTGCGCCTGGCGAATTTGACATCGAGGTCTTCGCCGGCGGCACATTGGTCAAGCAATCCGGTGTCTTGCCTTCTTTGCAGACCGGGGCCATCCAATTGGCCTATATCAATGCATTTGACGTATCATCTCTGGTCCCGGAATATGGCGCGCTGACAGCGGCCTATTCAGTGCGTGACCCATTGCACATGTGTTCGGTACTGAACGGCAAGATTGGTGATGATTTCAGTCAGGCTCTGGAAAAAAATGCCGGCGTGGTCTCCCTTGGCGCGACATTGTTCGGTTTGCGTCACGTGGCACTGCGCAAGGCAAAGGAGGTCAATACGCCAGCGGACCTCAAAGGCATCAAGCAACGCGAGCCGAATTCAGAAGCCTGGCAGCTTCAAGGTCAAGCCGTTGGGGCGAGCCCGACACCGTTGGCACTGGGCGAACTCTTTCTGGCGCTTCAGACCGGCACGGTGGATGCCCATAGCCTGCCCATTCCGTCCAGCTACAATTTCAAACTCCACGAAGTCACCGAGCAGATCGTGCTGACCGGACATTATGTGAACCATCTGGTCCTGGTGATTTCTGCCGACAGCTGGAATGCACTGGACAAACGTCAGCAAGAGCTACTGCGCGAGGCGGCCGATGTCGCACGCATATTCAATGACCGCGCCAAGGTGAGGGGCGAAGAGGCACTGAAAGCGGTCTTCGAAGAGGCTGGCGTTTCGTTTTCCGTTCCGGACATTCCAGCTTTCATGGCCCACGCTGAGAAGGTCTATGCCGACTCGGATTTCTCCAAAACCTGGAAAGCGGGACTTGCTGCAGAAATGGCCGCGACGCCCAGCGATAACCCCCGGTGTTTTCATCTGATGCCCTGAAGATAACCAATGGCCCGGCCGCGATCAGCGTCCGGGCACGTCTTTCCAAAGGCCACACAATGTCATCGCTACAATTTGTCTCCAGGCTGATTTCAGCATCCTTCTTTGCTGTGTCCATCATTGCCATTCTGCTCCAGGTCATTTTTCGCTATCTGCTTCAGTGGCCTTTGGGGTGGACAACGGAAGTTGCGATCAATGCATTTTTGATTGGGTCCTGGTGGACCATCTGCCTGAATGTGCGGTTGCAGGATCATGTGAAGATCGGACTGGTTTTCGATCGTCTGCCCGTCTGGGCACAACATCTCAGCCAGATTATCGCCTGCACATTTGCCGGTTGCATGTTGCTCCTGGCCCTGCCCGGAAGCCTTAAATATCTGGAGGTCGTGAACCGTCTTGTCACAGGTGTGCTGAAGGTTCCGCTCTCATGGATCTACGTTGTTTTTACATTTTTCCTTTTTGTCGTCGGCCTTAGGCTCCTGCTGAATGCTGCACGATGCCTGCGCCTTTTCTATATCGGAGCCACAAAGTGAGCGTCGAATTTGGTGCCATGCTGGCACTGCTTGTTGCAGGCGCGCTCATGCGCTTGCCGATCGGTATCGCGCTGATCTCAGCCTCGATTGCCTATCTCTGGATGCGCGGCCTGCCATTGGTGGCAGTGACCAACACAATCATGCAGGGCTTTAGCTCGAATTTTGTTTTTCTGGCGATACCCCTGTTCATATTTGCGGCACAGGTGATGAACATTGGAACGATCACCGACAGATTGCTGGGTTTCGCGGTGGCTGTGGCTGGACGCACCAAGGGCGGACTGGCGCAGGTCAATGTGATCACCAGCCTGATCTTTTCCGGAATGAGCGGCAGTGCAACCGCCGATGCTGCGGGTGTGGGCACCGTGCTGGTCAAAATGATGCGCAAAAATGATCGCTATCCGGCAGGTTTTGCAGGTGCGGTCACCGCAGCATCCTCTGTCATCGGTCCGATCTTTCCGCCCTCGATACCCATGATCTACTATGCAATCTCCGCCGATACATCGGTTGGCGCGTTGTTTTTGGGAGGGATCATTCCCGCGCTGTTCATCACAGTGGCAATGATGGTCCTGAACAGTGTGATAGCCAGGCGCCGGAATTTCCCGATCGAGCCTGCGCAATCGTCTGGAGAAATTTTCACCCAGTTGCGCATTGCGATGCTTCCGTTGCTGACACCGTTCATATTGCTGGGTGGTATCTATTCCGGTGTGATGACGCCAACCGAAGCGGCCGCGGTTGCCGCAGCCTACGCCATTATCGTTTCAATCTATTACCGGGCGCTTGGATTCAAGGCCTTTTTCCGGGCATTGGAGGAAAGCGCTCGAAAGTCTGCCGTCGTGGTGATGATCATCGCCGGCGCTTTCATGTTCAGCTATGTCATCGCAATTGAGCGGCTTCCCAACACGCTTGTCGCATGGGTTTCTGATTGGGAAATCTCGGCGACAGCGTTTTTATTGCTGATCAATCTGATGATTCTGCTTTTGGGAATGATCATGCCCGCGGCAACAATCCTGCTGGTGATTATTCCGGTGCTGGTTCCAGCCACCATGGCCATGGGTATCGATCCGGTCCATTTCGGTGTCGTTATCGTGATCAACACGATGATCGGTCTCATTACACCGCCCTATGGGGTTCTTGTCTTTGTAACGTCCGCCGTCAACGACATCGATGCATGGAGCATCATTCGCGAAATCGTTCCCTATATCGGTGTCTTGCTGTTTTGCCTGCTGACCCTTTCCCTCTTTCCAGAGATCGTCCTTTATCTGCCGAAAACCTTTGGATACAGGCCATTGTGATGGATCACAAAGTGACCGCCCCCATCACAAGACCTTCCACACCGTTTATTTGCCTCCTGTGAAAGGCAGCACTGCAATGTTTTTAAGCATTGAATTCAAAATTGGAGAGAGTTGATGACTAAGCAACCGAACATCGTCTTCTTGATCACGGATCAACAACGCTATGATACGATCAGTGCTCTTGGATATCCGCACGTGGATACGCCGAACCTCGACCGTCTCGTTACCGAAGGCGTTCATTTTACCCGGTGCTATGCGGCGGCTCCCTCTTGCGTTCCGGCGCGTGCGTCGCTTTTCAGCGGCTACTACCCCCACACAACCGGCGTTCTCAACAATGCCGCTTCCTGGCAGAAAGGCTGGATAGAGGATCTTTCAGCGGCGGGATATGACTGTGTCAATGTCGGCAAGATGCACACCCAACCCATGGACGCACAGGCCGGTTTTCGCGCCAGAATGATCGTGGAAAACAAGGACCGGTCAATGGCAAAGCGTGGCCGCGATTTTATCGATGAATGGGACAAGGCCATACAGAAAGCGGGTTTTGAAAAGCCCGGTCTTCCAACCTATAGCAAATTAAACGATTATGCTGATCGGCTGGGTGCCTTTGACTGGCCGCTACCGCGCGACCTTCATTCAGATGTATTTGTGGCCGATCTGGCAATCGACTGGATAGAGAAATCCCGTCTCGAGGCACCGTTCTTTTTGCAAGTCGGATTTCCCGGCCCTCACCCGCCCTATGACCCGACAGAAGAAGACGTCGAACCCTATCTTGGCAGGGATCTGAAGATACGACCCGTGTCGGATGGTGATCTGCAAAGCCAACCGGTCGCCTTTCAGCGCCTGGCGGCCAAACATGCAGCGGGTGACCATGACGCGGTTCGCCACAAGATCGATGCGCCCGAACAGGAGAGGCATCGTCAGCGGGCCTATTATCTTGCAAATGTCACCATGATCGACGCTCAGGTTGGCAAGATCATCGATGCATTGGAAAAAGCCGGCCAATTGGACGACACAATCATTGTCTTTACCTCCGACCATGGGGACAGCCTGGGAGACCATGGCCACAGCCAGAAATGGACCATGTACGAAGAGGTCATAAAGCTGCCCCTGATCATATGGGGCCCTGGCGCATTCGCTGCCAAAGGCCCCGTTGACGGGCTGGTCCAGCATATGGATGTGGCGCCAACATTGTTCGAATTGGCCGGAATCACATTCCCGGAAGGCAGAGAGGCCCTTTCATTCGCCAAGGCGCTGAGGGGCGAACCATTTGAGGGCCGAGAGGCTATTTACTGCGAACAGGGTCTCGATGTCGTTTTTCAGTTCAGCAAATTTGTCTCCATGGTTCGAACATCTCGCTGGAAATATGTCCATCTTCTGGACGAAAATTTTGGACAACTCTTCGACTTGCTGGAGGATCCGCTTGAAGAGAACAACCTGTGGCGTGATCCCGACAAGACTGCAATTCGCGAGGAGATGCACGAGCGACTGTTCAACTGGCGTCTGGAAAGCGGCTATCAGACACGCGATTGGGCAGAAACGGCAAGATGACCAAAGAGCCCATTTCCCGCCAGTTCGCACCTTGAACTGGCGGGATGTGAGGTGCGACAGAACGTTCCACTGACCGGATGGAGAATGCCCCGGTTTGGATTGGTTCACCCTTGGCAGTTGCGGCTGGCGGCAACAAAACCATGGGATCAATCAGGTCGCACGCGGATCTGGGCCGTTCCCGATGCCGGGTGCAGCGACGACATGAATGCACTGGCATTATTTGGGAACTGAAATTTCACAAAACTGGCCAGTGGAACGCAACAACGGCAAGTCTTCCAATTCGTTCACCATTTTTATGTAACATCGAAACCGGCGGTCACTGGGGAGAGTTGCACATGTCGTTTTTCTTTGGGTTTAAGGGACAAATTGGCAGAGCAAAATACTGGCTCCTGCTGCTTTTCTGGGCGGTGGCCATCGTTTCGACCGGACCCTTTCTGATCAAACTGGTTGATCAGGAATCCACCACATTGCAATCAGTCATTTTATTCGCCCTGTTCGCCCTGATATCAATTTCGATCATGTCCATGGTCGTCAGGCGGCTGCACGATCTGGGCAAATCCGGCTGGTGGTACGTGCTTTATATTCTTGTCCCCAAGACCGGAATCGCCTTTTCCAGTGCCGATCCTGGAACCGATACGCAAACCGCTGTTCTCGCCGTTTGCGGCATCATTGCCCTATGGGCATTTTTGGATCTGGGTTTCGTCAGAGGCAAGATGGGTGACAATAAATATGCCTTTGCCAGTGATGTGATTCCTGTGCACCCCTAGGTCAGTTTTTTGGCCCATTGCGCAGGGATCTTGTGGCGACTTCATCGACAGAGCGAAGCCCGCTCCCATCTGGGGCGTTCAGGGCAACCTTGTAGACGTCACGTGCTTTTTCTGCCGTCAGCCAACCGGCATTGACCGATGTCGCCACGCGGGCCGGATCCCTGTCCAAAGGGTCCCCATAACCACCACCACCGCAGGACAGGAACATCATTTTTTCTCCGTCCTTGCACAGTTCCTGATTGAATGCCGGAAGGTCAACCACCTGACCATTCGCCAGCATTTTCTGGCTGGCAGTCGGCGCGGCGTCCTTGCCGCCCAGCACGCCGCGCGGCGGAAATGTCGTTGCATCCGCCGCATACATGATGGTCATGTCATGATCGATGGGATAATAGGCCCCCTGCACCCCCGGCGCACCTTCAAATTCGCCATAGCCCTGACTGTCGGGACGCACCTCGCGGCTTTCGATGATGAAGGGGTACATGCTTTCATCGACCTCGATTGAATCAAGCGTGATCAGACCGCCATTGGCCGGGCCGCAATAGGTCAGCCAGCCATCATGACCGTTGTTGGCCCCGCCACCGGCATAGCCGACAAAGATCTGGTTTATATAGACCTGCTCCTCCTTGAAGGGGTCCTTTCCTGAAATAACCGCCATGCCAACCGGCAGGTGCGGCCCGCCCTCGGCCTGGCCATAGGGTTTGCCCATTTGCGAAAAGACTGCGTTTCCAGCCGTGGTCAGGCGGTCGTTGACATTGGTCGTCGCCACCGAAGTGCCCGCCGGATAGATCGGCTTGCCAATGGCAGAGCCCTCGCGCATCAGAACCTTGATCTGATTGGCGCTGCCGTGGCAATGGGGCAGGCTGGCGTCGAGATTGTTGAACACGCCGATCCGGCAGGCGCCATTGGTGGTGTTTTCCGACAGGTTCAGGCCGCCGGGCACACAATCAATGTTATCGCGCACATCGGCGGTGATTTCGCCGGCTTCCGGATCAACGATGATCTTGAGGTTGATCGGTATGCCCGCATCGGCAACACCGGGAACCGGGTCATGGCTGATCCGATATTCATATTCGCCAGCAGGCAATTTGCCAATTTCGGCTTTGGCGCGGCGTGCCGCGTAGTCGAACCACTCCTCGACAAAGGCCTGCAACGTGTCGACACCGTATTTCTCGCACAGTTCGATCAGGCGCTTCTCGCAGGTGCGCACCGCCCCCATCTGGGCGCGCACATCGCCCAGCCACAAATCCGGCACACGATTTTTCAACATGCCCATGCGCAGAATATCCTGCTTTTCCTTGTAGTTTTCTGCGATACGCACGCATGGCCAGTGCATGCCCTCTTCATAGATATTCTTGGCGTAGGGCAGATAGGTCGAGGGTTCCGGCGCTCCGGTATCGGCGTGGTGTGACAGGGCGACAGCCCAGAACAAGGGCTTTCCGTCAAAGAACACCGGCATCGACAGGATCAGATCAGCATGGTGCGTGCCGCCGGTGAAAGGCGAGCTGTTCACAAACATGTCGCCCTGTTTGATATCATCAAAAAGCTCGGTCAAAGGGCGTGTCGCCACATCCATCGAAGTGACATGGATCGGCAGCGCATCTTCGGTCGTGACCAGACGATGGTCATAGGTCAGAATGGCACAGCTCAGATCCTTGGCGTTCTTGATCACCGCCGAGCGACTGGCCTTGGTGACAACCAGGGTCATTTCACGCACGATGCTTTCGAAACGGCTTTTGAGCACCGACATCAAAAACGGGTCAAGCTGTCCGGCAGCCATGTTCTTTGTCGTATTCATTTCCTCACCCCCCGGTTCCGGTTTTTGTCGACAAGCAGATTGCCGTAGGCATCAACCTCGACATCGTGACGCGCAGGCAGGAAGGCGGTGTAGGTTTCAGCCTCGATCAAGGATGGTCCTTTGACAATCGCTCCCGCTCCCAGCGACATCAGTTCAAAAACCGGCAGGTCGATATAGCCGCCCTTGAGCTTGTCCTGAACATAGGCCTTGCGCATCCCCTTGGGTTGGGCTGGTCCATCCTGCGCCTGCAGCTTGAAGTTACGCCAGATGTCCTGATGCGGACGCTTGCCGATCGCCCGAACATTCCAGCGCGTGAACTCGATCAGATCGTCATTGTTGCGGATGGAATAGATGCGTTCATGGATCTTGTGAAACCGTTCGCGCAGGTCATCGATATGGGCCGGTTTGATCCCACCCGCCGGCAGATCAAAAGGCACCTCGATGTCCCAGGACTGGTATTCATAGCGGCCAAGGAACGACAGCTCAAAGGTCTGGTTGGCCGGATCGACATTTGCACCATTGAGAAAATCACGGGCCTCGCCGATCAACATCGCGATCAACGCGTTGACATCATCATGGCGGAACCGTTTGGCATCGGTGTGCAGGGCGCGGCTGGTTTCCCAGCGAATGTCCGAGATCAGGCCGCCAAATGCAGAAAGCCCGGCCATGAAACGCGGGATTATATAGCGTGACAAACCCAGAATATCCGCCATTTCGGCGATATGCAGCGCTGTGCCGCCACCACCGCAAACGAAATAACTGTCGCGCGGGTTCAGACCCTCGCGGATGGTAATATCCTCGATTGCTCCAACCATATTGTGGTTGGAGGTGGTGTAGATTGCATAGGCTGCCTCGGCTACGGATATGCCCAGAGTATCGGCCAGTGGCGCAATCGCCCTTTCAGCCAGATCACGACGCAGAGGAAATCTGCCACCCAGAAAATACGCCGGTTCAATATAGCCAAGAACAAGATTGGCGTCAGTGACCGTCGGCTGGTCGCCGCCCTTGTCAAAACAGGCCGGTCCAGGCCGGGCGCCCGCCGAATGAGGACCGACATGCAACATGCCGCCCGCATCCACATAGGCAATGGAACCGCCGCCCGCGCCGATCGAGCGCACATCCACCTTGGGAATGCCAAGCGCGTCATTGTGGATCATCGAATCCGCTGTGATAATCAACTGGCGATCACGCAGAGCCGACACGTCAAAGGTCGTTCCCCCCATATCGCCGACGATCACGTCTGCTTCCTCCGTCAGCGCCATTGCGGCCATCGGCGCAAGTGTCGGGCCGGACATCACGCTGTAAATCGGGCGTCTGATCATGTCGGCCGTCGGCATCATGCCGCCCACGCAATTGGCCAGCAGCAGGTCGCCCTTGAAGCCGGATGCCTCCAGCCTGTCAACCAGCCGTTCCACATAGCTGGTAATCACCGGGCTGATTGATGCATTGATGACTGTCGAAATTATACGTTTGTATTCGCGCGGCAGCGGATTGACGATGTGGCTGAGCGAGACCGGCAGGTCCGGGGCCATTTCGGCGATGATGTCACGCAGCCGCAACTCGTGCGCCGGGTTGGCGATCGACCATAGAAGGCCGACGGCGATGGCTTCCACGCCGCGTTCCAGCAACAGTGCGACGGCGCGACGCGCGTCATCCTCATCAAGGGCAACATGAATGTTGCCGCGTGCATCAATCCGCCCTTCAACAGTCTGGGTCAATGTGGCCGGAACATAGGGCGCGGGATAATCCAGGTTCCATTCAAACGCACCCTTGCGCGGTCCTTCGCGCAGCGTCAGCACATCTTTGTGGCCACGGTTCAGGATCACGCCGGTTCTGGCAACCTTGCGCTCCACCAGCGCATTGGTCGATACGGTCGAACCGTGAACGATTTGCCCAATGTTGGATATAAAGGCTTCGGGACTTTCGCCAAAGCCCTCGGCGGCCACCTTCAGCACATCGATAAATCCGGTCTCGAATTCCCCCGGCGTGGTAGCCGACTTGAAAATGCGGATGGAGCCGTCTTCGCAGGCGGCAAGACAGTCGGTAAAGGTTCCGCCGATGTCGATACAGATTTGATATTTCATCTGGATTTTTCCGATTGAATTTAACGAAGTCTGCGGCAGCCGCGCCGATCAAAAGCCAAGATGGCAATAATCACACAGCTCAGGATGATGTCCTGAAACAAACCGTCGATGGGCATCAGGTTCACACCATTGCGCGTCCTTGTCCGTCGGCGAGGCTTGCAGAACAATGGATTTAGTCATTTGGTGCAGAATCCTGTCGATCATCCTGAGGATATTAGTCGGCTTGCTTGCAGCATTGCAAATGTCATTGTTTGAATGTGTAGCGTTATCCCAAGGGCCTTCCGATAGGATGGGTTCCCACCGACCCTCAGCAGACATCATCGGATGCCTGATTCTCCATATCAGGAAATCACGTCTATGCTGGACTGATATCCCGGAGCTACGCTATTTGTTATCGCAACCGAAATATTTCATGCGCCGCCATGGGTTGAATTGGATGGATAACATTAAGGCATCTCGAAATGGAGCACCACAGCACTTGCTGGCCCATTGCCTACTCTGGCATGGAAATAAATTGGAAGGCTTGCAATGAAGCGGGGTTTGAAGGTTCGGAAAACAGAAGCGAAACTGCAAATTTTGAATCGGGGATTTCACGAAAAGTCATTGATGCCAACTTCGTTTTACAAGCAACTCATGCAAGCAGGATTTGCATATCGCAATTGCATTCTGGTCGAGCTTTTTCCTGATGGAGAGACGTCCTGGTTTGGCGTCATTATAAGACAAGATTGTCTGGTCTTCGAAATCGATCTGGATTTGCATTACCCGGAATACTCCGAGTGGACTGATATCAGCGAGGCCTTCCACAACAAAGCACTCCGCTTTCGGGACATCAAACCCTGGCTGAAGGAAGTCGTTGCATTCAAACAATTCGAAGCATGCAAAAAGAGCAGTCAGTCACACGTTCATCAGTGCCGCACATCACTCATTGACGAAGATCGATAGATTGAGCAACTCCGGTATTTCCTGAGGCGCCATTGTCGCCGCCCCCATGAGGGCAACAGCAGCCACCGGATTTTCAGGCGCTGCAACGATGCGTAAACTCTGCGGATCTTCCAGAAACTCTGCCACGGCGGCCAGAATCATGCTGGAAAATTCGGCGTTGCCGATTTTTGCCAATTCTGCCTCAAGCTGCTTGAGGCCCACCTCAACGATGATTTCCTCCGGCATATTTTGAGACATGGCAGCCACCGACAATGCCGCCTTGAGGCCCCCATCATCCACCAGTTCAAACGCCGCAGACTTGAAGCTGGCCGTAAAGATTGCTGTTTGCAGGATTTGCTCCGCCTGATCAGGGTTTTCAAAAAGTGCCCGCGGTACACCACCGAGCCGGACACTGGCGCGCACCGTTGCGATGTCGCCCACATCAATCATCACATCCTCAACAATCAGATCTTCGCTCGCCTCGTCCCAGCGCAAGCTCAGGTTCTGGCTCAAACGGATTTTCTCCAGCCCCATCAGCTGAAGCATGGCAGCCACATCCGGCTGCTTGAGATCAGACAGCGGCATTTCCCATCCATGGATCGACATGTCCAGCGTCGTCGGGACCGGTGGCAAAGTGCTGTTCAATTCCAGCGCATAATGATCCAGCCTGATATCAGACCCCGTTTCCGGATTGATGGCAAAGAGATCGGACAGCTCAAATGCCATGGACGTCGGTGTGAAGAGACGCGCAACGGCCATCGGATCTGGCTTACCATCCACATCAAAGTCGGCAATATAGTCGCGAATGGGCCCATAGGCCGGGTATTCGATCGGTCCGATGTGGAAACCGCCAATGGAGGCAATTTGATTCGCTCCGCTTTTGACGTCCACATCGCGTACCGACATCGTGTTCAATCCATTGGAACTTATATCAAGCCCTTCGATCCGCCCGACGTCAAAGCCGAACATGAAATCCGGTAAATTGGACGATGCTGTCAATTCCTCCACATAGAGGCGTTTGACAGAAAATGAACGATACAGATCAAAAGCGGCAATCAGCGCCTTTTTGACAAGCATCTCATCCGGCTCGCTCTGCTTTGTTACTGCCAGAAACAAAGCGTCAGCGATCGCCATCATGTTTGTTTCCGGTGGTCGAATGGACAGACCTTCCAGGCCCAGCCGTTTTATCCCGATTGCCTGCAAACCATTGTCCGTTTGCTGGTTCTGGACCTCCAAACGATCAATATAGGGTCGGTATTCCTGGTTATCCGTTCCATCGGAATTCAGCAGATCGACAAGGGCGATATAATCCAAGCCCATCAGGGTTGTCTGGCCCGTCTGCGATTTGTCTCTGAAAGGCTTGCCATCCGGTCCTTCAAGAATCGTTTCCTGACTGCTACCACCTTCGCTGTATTCAGCGAGACGACCATCCAACAAGCCCTTCAGCATAAGATCACGGCTTTCAGCATGCCCGGTCATTGCAGGTACATCCTTACCCAGACCGGCAAATGTAAAATCCATCGTCAACAGACTGTAGCCGCCCAGATCAAGCCTGTAGTCCTTTAGGACCTCCAAATAAGGCATCCACCGGCTGATAGGCCGCTTGGGGTCCGTGTCAATTTTCGGGATGCGCGGCCAGCCATAACCATTCAGCACGGAATCCTCGATCGTGCCTTGCATGTCCAGAATGGTCTCCTGCGCCTGTCTGACCTCAAAACCGAATGTCGTATCGCTGGACAACGCCATCGTATCGGCAAAAAATCCGTCCTCATCGGCAACAAAGCCAGTCGTTGTCAGCTTGGGAGTGTGCCACCGAAAAATCAGGCTGAGCGGCCCCTGCAGGTCAGCAGTCGCTTTCGCTTCAGGCAATTCAAATGTGGTGGAAAAGGAAAATCTTATCCCCGAAACAAGCAGCGTGTTTCCTGCGGATTCAGCGGAATCATACGAGGATTCAATTCCAAATGCCCGTTGATCGTCCAACCATTCATCCAGCGCCGCTTTTCCAGATTGCTGCGCATGGGCGGGGTTCAAACACATTGCCAAACCGAAGATAAGCGATAGCACCCGAATTTTCATGGTCATCCATTCTCCATTTCCCCGATGAAGATTGCAGATTTTGGGGTGCTTCACCACCCCTTAATACAGCCTCCTGATGCAACCCATGCACGGGCGGGTTTGCCTGTTCAACGCCTTCAGGTCTGGCCATATCGGGTTGTGCCAGGACAAAACGGCCTGGCTCAACCAAAAATCGAGACAATAATTTCATTTCTGCTGCAGAAGCAGCGCGCCCTTTTGATGGGAAGATGCCAAGCCGACCGATGCTGCAGTGGAGATCGAAAAATTAGCGCTGATGGAACTTGTAGCCAACTGACGCGTTTATTGTTTGAAGGTTACAGACGCCGGAAGAACGCAAAAGGAAAAACATCATGAATAATATTCTCAAAGTCGCTGCTATCGCTTCACTGGCATTTACGTCGGTGACAACCATTGCGAATTCCCAGGATTCAGGCATTCAACTCGGTCAGTTGACCTGTGAAGTGGAAGGCGGCTTTGGTTTTGTTTTCGGCTCATCAAAAGACCTGACCTGCACCTTCATGCCCGCAAACGACAGTTTTGCAGAGGAAACCTACACAGGCACAATTGACAAATATGGCATCGATGTCGGCGTCACCGGCAAGTCGGTGATCGCCTGGACAGTGGTCGCTGCAGAAGAAGAGATTTACGCGCCACGTGCTCTCGCAGGCACCTACAGCGGCGCCACCGCATCTGCAGCATTTGCCGCCGGTCTTGGAGCGAACATTCTGGTTGGTGGCTCGGACAGCTCCTATGCATTGCAGCCGCTCAGCGTCTCTGCCTCTGAAGGGGTCAATGTTGCGGTCGGCTTTGCACAGATCAAACTGAACTGAACGAGAAGCACATCTGAGTGCTCCCGATGGCCTTAACTGCAGCCCGACAATTCGGGCCCCATCAATATGGGGCCCAGCAATATGGGTCTCAGCAATATTGGCAAAGCAGTCGGGCCATTGGTGATCAGATTGTATTTCTCAATCTCAATGAACGCCAATCTTCAGGGATCTGACCGATGACGGATACAGATATGACCGTTATCAAGAGCGGCTCTGGTGGCGCAGACTGGTTTCGGTGGAGGCCTTGTTGGTCATCGTCTCTATCGGTGGCTACGTCCTGTAAGGCGGTGGGCTTTCAGGCGGTGACATCAGCATTCACCTCGATCTACCTGCAACCAAATAACCTGGATTTTTCGTGAAACCGGCGCAATGGGTGCGTCGGTCTTTCCGCGACAGGAGCAAGCATTGGGGTTAATGGCAAATGCCACCAAGCCAGTTTTTTGAGTTCAGCTCCTACCATATTGCCGTGACGTTCATCGGTTTCATTATCATACTGGCGTCCTGGTTGCCGCGCATTTTTTCCAAACGCGAGCCTGCCGCTGCGCCATTGATGATCATATTCGGCGCCGCCGCCGCCCTGCTTTTCCCCGATTTTCCATCCTTGCCCGATCCACGCCGGAACCCATTGCCCTGGGAGCTGGTCAGTGAGCTTGCGGTGATCATTGCCCTGTTCGGCGCTGGACTGCGGATCGACAAGCTCAAGCCATGGAGCCGCTGGTTTCCGACGCTGCGCCTGTTGTGTATCGCCATGCCTCTTACAATTCTGGCGATCGCATTTGCAGGAACGATCATCACGGGCCTGACGGTCGCAGGGGCAATATTATTGGGCGCGGTCCTCTCGCCAACGGACCCCGTCCTTGCCGGCGATGTACAGGTTGGGCCGCCACAGGAGGGTGCGGAGCATCCGGTTCGTTTCACGCTCACAACGGAAGCGACCCTGAATGACGGCCTGGCTTTCCCCTTTGTATATCTGGGGCTTGTAGTCGCTGCCCAGGGTTTCAATCCGGGCGCCTGGTTTGTCGAGTGGATGGTGTGGGATGTATTTTACCGAATCATCGTCGGTGTCATTGCCGGATCGCTGGGCGGCCGCGCCTTGGGATACCTGCTGTTTACCGTTCCGAAAGGCGCTTTGCTTGCGGACACCGGTTCAGGGGTCGTTGCTTTCGCCAGTGTGATCTTGTGTTATGGATCGACTGAAATTGTTGAAGGTTACGGTTTCATC
Organism: Rhizobiaceae bacterium; assembly: GCA_029212415.1. Taxonomy (GTDB): domain Bacteria; phylum Pseudomonadota; class Alphaproteobacteria; order Rhizobiales; family Rhizobiaceae; genus Hoeflea_A. Next base: position 23,467 of record JARGOF010000045.1, read on the forward strand.
GCGGTTGCCGTCATGGGCCTGACGCTTCGACGCATCGAAGAACATCACCCCTTCCATCGCCGATTACATGACTTTTCCGTCGCTATCGAACACACAATCACTGCCCTATTGCTGGTGGCTCTGGGTACGGTCATTCCGGCGCTTTTCATAGATCTGTCCTGGAACCATATTCTATTGGCACTCATATTGATCATTGTGGTGCGCCCCCTGTCTGCATGGGTTTCCCTTGGTGGCAGTTCACTGGACCGCAAGAGTCGCGCGATCGTGTCGGTCTATGGCGTTCGTGGCATCGGTTCAATTTACTACCTCTGTTACGCCGGGTCTCACATGGAATTTGCCAACGAGACACAGATCTGGTCGCTGGTCGCTCTCGTCAATCTTTTATCGACGATCATGCATGGATTTACAGTTGGCTGGGCCATGGATACCCTCGGCGCTGATGATAAGAATTCCGAGAGTGGGTAAGAGAGCATGTCTTGTTTTCATTGAACCACTCTGTTCGTGATCCAGTTTGTCGATCCGCCAGGACGGCGGTAAAGAGCGATGCGCACGCATCGGTCGAGACGTCAGACACAACGGGTGACGCAGCGGGCGGCCACTGGTCACGAACCCTTCGGGCCAGCTGTTTTTCGCCACGATCGACGCCGTTTCGCTTGCGCATACCTTGAGGTAAGCGCTTCGCGAACCAACCTGCTGTCACCTCCCGTCCAAAAGGGACAATTGGTCTTCGACAGAAAAAGAACATAAAGAAAAACATATACAAACCGCCAGCATCCTGATTTCTGGCTTATTTCGCTTGAGCCCCGACTTCTTTACCCGCATTTGGCAAGGTGACACCGTGATTTACGATCCCACATGTATCGCATGCCCCCATTGCGATGTCGTCTACCGGCTTTCGGCGACCCAGATGGTTACCCGTACGCGATGCCTGCGCTGTGGCTATCAGTTGACGCTTGGCAAGTCTGAAGCGATTGCGCGCGTGGTCGGTCTGGCGCTGACCTCGACGATTTTGATGGGCATTGTTCTGTTTGCACCCTTTTTGCATCTGAACGCCGGACCGTTTGTTTCAAGCGCATCTGTTGCGGATGTCGTATTGGGCTTTGCCACGGGAATCATGATGCCGCTGGCGTTTGCCGTTCTGATTTTCATTATTGTCGTGCCCGTATCCCGTTCACTCCTGTTGATCTATGCGCTGGCACCGCTGCTGACAGGGCACGCCAATGCAAGCGGCGCGCAATCCGCGCTGCGCTGGGCCTTTGTGCTCAAGCCCTGGGCAATGGCGGAAATATTCATGGTTGGTGTTGCCGTTGCCCTGGTCAAGATTGGAGGCATGGCCACCGTCCACACCGGGACGGCATTTTGGGCATTTGTCCTGCTTGTTGTCGTCAATACTTTTCAAGATACTTTCATGTGCAGGAACACGCTATGGACATCTCTGGCCACCAACAGAAGCTGACAACAGCACGCGATGCCGGCATGGTCGCCTGCACGAGTTGCGGGCTTGTGGCCTCGCCTGACGTTGAATCCTGCCCCCGCTGTCATGCGCGAATGCAAAGCCGCAAAGACGGCAGCATTCAACGGGTTCTGGCCTGGCTCCTTGCCGGTTTGATCCTCTATGTTCCGGCAAACATCTATCCCATGTTGCGCACGACACAGATGTTCAAGGAGCAGGACAGCACCATCGTCGGCGGTGTCATTACCCTCATTCATCATCACGCCTACGCCATTGGCGCCATCATCTTCATTGCCAGTGTGCTCATTCCGGTCGGGAAATTTATCGTGATTGCCTATCTGGCGGTGCTCCTGTCGCGGCCGCACACCAAGGACCCGCACAGGCTGCACTTTATACACGCAGCCGTGGAGTTCATTGGCCGTTGGTCGATGATCGATGTTTTTGTGGTTGCTATTCTGGTGGCACTGGTTCAATTCGACGTGCTGGCATCCATCAAGCCTGGCCTTGCGGCAGCCTGTTTCGCTCTGTCCGTCGTCTTTACAATGTTGTCGGCCCAGGCCTTCGATCCACGCCTGATCTGGGATATTGCCGATGAAGGAACACCCAAGTGAGTAACATAGCCCCTGATCTGTCCAGCCTGCCTTCTCCAAAGCTGCAAAAGCCCAGCCGCCGTCCCTCGCTGATATGGCTCATGCCCTTCCTGGCGTTGGCAATCTCGGCCGGTGTCGTGTGGAACAATTATGCTTCAAAAGGCCCATTGATCACCATCACGTTCAAATCAGCCTCCGGCATTGTCGCCGGCACCACGGAAGTCCGCATCCGTGACTTGCGCGTCGGCCTCGTGGAGACGGTTGGCTTTTCCGAAGGCATGGCGTCGGTGGAGGCCCAGATTCGGCTCGACAAGAAGATTGCGCGCTACGTCGATACGGAAGCGGAGTTCTGGATCGTGGAACCGAAGGTCACGGCGCGCGGCGTCAGCGGCATCGGAACATTGCTTTCGGGCGTCTACATCGCAGCAAACTGGGACGGCAAGGAAGGCGTCAGGGCTGATCGCTTTGTCGCCCTTGATGTGCCGCCGCTTGCCTCCTTTGGCGAGGAAGGCACACGCATCGTCCTGAAAGCACGCGCCGGCGGCCAGTTGGCAGCGGGCGCTCCGGTTCTCACAAGCGGCATCGAGGTCGGCAGGATCGGGCAACCCAAACTGTCGATCTCCGGAACGACCGTGACGATGGACGCATTCATCCTGAAACCCTATGACGCCCGACTGACGACCAATACGCGATTCTGGGATGCCTCCGGCCTTTCCTTCAATCTCGGGGCGCAGGGCATCGCGCTCAAGGTGGATAGTCTGGCCGCCCTGCTCGAAGGTGGTGTGACATTCGGAACACCCGTCACCGGCGGTGGCCCGGTTGCCGACGGCCATGTCTTCGACGTCTTTGCGAGCCAGAGTGTTGCCCGTACCAAGGCATTTGAGGCCGATGCAAGCCCGGATATTTCGGCTTCAATTCTGCTCGATAAAGACGTCAACGGTCTTGGACTGGACACCATCGTTCGCTTCAGGGGTGTGAAGGTGGGTGGCGTCGAGGATCTGGTCGGCATTGAAAACGTCGTCAAAGGCCCGGTCAAACTGCGCGTTGATTTGCGCCTCTCGTCCAAGCGGCTTGGATTGCCCGGGGGCCTGTCGTCCGACAAGGTGCGGGCGCTGCTCGATAGCCGTGTCGCCAAAGGCCTTCGCGTCCGGGTCAGTTCTGAAGGTCTGTTTGGCCAGACGGTTGTTCTGGAATTGGTCAACCTGCCCGCGCAGGCCAAAGCCGAAATCACGCTTGATCCCGATGGCAGAATAATGTTGCCGACTGCGCCCGCTGCCGTTCCCGACGCCGACACCGGCGTCAATGGCCTGGTCACACGCATTTCCAACCTTCCCATAGAGGAATTGATGACCGCCGCGACGCAGGCACTCCACAATGTCTCAAAGTTGACCGGCACCGCTGAAAGCGTGCTGACTGCCGACGGCGTGGACCGCATCCCGCAGACCATCGAACAGACTCTTCAGGAGGTCCGCGCCCTGGTCACGGCCATCCGCGATGGTGGCGCCATTGAAAATCTGAATGCCACGCTGCGCAGCGCTGACAGCGCCCTCAAGTCGGTCGACAGCGCCGCAAACACGCTTCCAGCGCTTGCCGAACGCCTCAACGCCGCCGCCGACGGACTGCAATCGGTCGTTTCGGGTTATGATTCCAATTCCCGTTTCTATACGGATATCAGGGGCGTTCTTCGTGATATCTCATCGACGGCGGAATCCTTCCGCTCGCTGGCGCGCAGCATCGAACGCAAACCGAATTCACTTTTGTTGGGACGTTAAAACCTATGCGTATTTTTCTTCTGTTGCTGCTGCTTTTGCTCCTCTTGGGGTGTACCGGCACAAACCGTGATCGCTACCTGATCGAGCCGGTTGCTTCTGCCGCGAACGTCAAAACCGGCGCGCGCACGATTTCCATAACAGCGGTGAGCCTGCCCACCTACGCCAAGGAATCAGGCATTTTCATACAGACCGCAGGCGGCGCGATCATTGCAATTCCCAAAGCCGACTGGGCTGATGATACCGAACGGGCCATGAGACTGTATCTGGTGCGCAGCCTGGCCGATATTTCCGGCGCCCAGGTGGCATCCGACCCCTGGCCGCTGGCTGGTGTCCCGGAAGCCGAGATCCGTATTGATGTGGAGCACATGCTGGTCGATAGCTCAAACAGGATGCGCCTGTCCGGACAGTTTTCCATCCGGCGCGACCGGGCCGAAAGCCGCAGTCGCATTCGCCAGTTCGACATCACTGCCAAAGCCAGATCCAGCAGCGCCGCCGACGTGGTCGCCGCCCATGGCGAGGCCTGGGAGGAATTGGCCGAGGTCATTGCCAAGGCCCTTTGACGGCCACGCGAGTACGCTACGGCAGAATCGCTCTATTCAGCAGCAAGCATCTCTTTCGTATCAACCAGAGTGCGCCAGTCGACGTCCTTTGAATACACACCTTCGCGCGAGGCTATCCGCGCCTGGGGTACACGGGGTTCCCTTGTGCCGATCGCCGGGCCGCCTTCAGCAACCTGGCGCGCGGCATCAACCATCAGGCGTCTGAACTCGACAATGGCCAGGTCCGAGGCACCAAGCACATCGTTCGTCCGATCGACGATCGGCCCCATACTGACCCACATGATGATATCCTGGTTCGGAATACCCGGTACACCGGTAAAACTCCCCTGCTTCATGGCCTCGCGGTCCTGCAGGAAATCGTTTTCCAGTGTGCGCTTGGAGCGCCATTTATGGTCAACATCTTCACCGGGAACGGAGTGGTTGAACCGCCGCCACTCTTCGGTGCTTGGCACGTTCGGCCCCCCCCACGCTATGAAATGAAAGGCCGTCTCCTCATCGCTGATCGGCACGATAACGCTGGCGACCTTGTAATTGTTGTTCGGTGGAATCAGCGAATAGTAAGGCGCGACGAATTCGGTAATGCGCAGATAATGGTGGGTTTGCGCATTCTTGATCGGCTTGCGGATTGCGGCATAATGAAAACCGTAACTCGTGGTTTCGGTCTGCATTTTCGGTGCTTTGTCGGTGGAAGGACGGTACCACGCCTTCTCGTCCGCCGACGCGCCTTCCACCCGCGCTGGCTTCATGTCTGACGAATGCAGCGAAGACGAGTGCGCGCTGTCAATTTGCCCCTCATGGATCTGGGCCCAGTTTGCCGGGACACGGATTTTGAGAATCGAAAGCGGCGTATCCTCCGTCGGAGCAAAGGCGGGCGGCTCGAATTCGGCAACCTGCTCCCTGTCACCCAGCCAGGCCCAGACAAAGCCACCCCACTCGCGGGTCGGATAGGCGCGGTGAGTCACCTTATTCATCAACGGACTGCCTTCCGGCTCCGAAGACATCGCCACGATGTTGCCATCGACGTCCATTTTCCAGCCGTGATAGAGGCAGCGCAGGCCACATTCCTCGTTCCTGCCATAGACAAGCGATGCCCTGCGGTGCGGGCACAATTCATCCAGCAGACCGACTTTTCCGTCGCTGTCGCGAAAGGCGACATAGCGTTCGCCAAGGACTTCGACCAGCAGCGGTTTGCCATCCTTCTCCAAAACCTCCTCGATGAGGCAGACCGGCGTCCAGTGTTGGCGCATCAGCTGTCCCATTGGCTTGTCGCTGCCGACACGCGTGAGAATTTCGTTCTCTTCTGGCGTGAGCATGAGTCCTCCTTGAGAAAATCGTTAGATAGCAAAGGATTTTTATAACACCTTGTCGCCCCCGTCCAGCTCTTGACACTAAATAGTTAGCTTTCTAAGTACATACCCACACGCAAGTAGGAGGAGCTCCGTGCGATGAGCGAAAAGATCGAAGCGATCAAGATGACAGTGAAAGGCCGCCGGTCGCTGACGCCATCGATCATGGAGTTTGTGCTGGTGCCGCAAGAAGGCACCGATCTGCCGGAATATGGGCCGGGGGCGCATGTGACCGTGCAAACACCTTCAGGTGCCATGCGGCGCTATTCGCTGACCGGCGCTGGTGAGAATCCGCAGCAATACGTCATTGCAGTCAAGCGCGAGCCAGCGTCTCGCGGAGGCTCGCAATCAATGTTTGACGATGCGACCGAAGGAACGACGCTCCTTGTCGAGCCCCCGGAGAACGACTTTCCGCTCAAGAAGGCATCGAAATACCTGCTGATAGCCGGCGGCATCGGCATCACCCCGATCCTCGCCATGGCGCGTCATCTTGACAGCGCCGGTAACGATTTCAACATCATCTACTGCACTAGAAATGCCGAAGAGACCGCCTATCTCAAGGATTTGACCGAGGCCTTTGGCGACCGGGTGCTGCTGCACCATGACGATGGAGACCCGGAAAAACTCTACGATTTCTGGGATCATTTTGCTGAACCGCAGAACATGCATGTCTATTGCTGTGGACCAAAACCGCTGATGGAGGAGATCAAGGCGATATCCGGACACTGGCCCGAAGGCCGCGTCAATTTCGAGGACTTCAAGCCTGTCGATGTGATCCGCCCCGACGACGTCGCTTTCGATGTTGAACTGGCCCGGTCTGGCAAGACCATCACTGTGCAAAGCGATCGTTCCATTCTTGAAGCGCTGCGCGATGCCGGCGTGCCAACGGTAAGCTCGTGTGAAAGCGGCACTTGCGGCACCTGCAAGACGAGGTTGATATCAGGAGACGTCGATCACCGCGACATGGTGCTGATGGACGAGCAACGGCAAGATCACATCATGATTTGTGTCTCACGCGCCCGCAGCGGAGGTCTGGTCATTGACCTCTGACCGGTCACCCGTGGGCATTGGCGTCATTGGGCTGGGGCGTGGCTTCGTGCTGATGCTTCCGGCATTGCGTGGCGATCCGCGTGTGCAACTGGTCGCCGCCTGCGCGCCGCGGGAGGTCTCGCGCGCTGCGTTTCGCAACGAATTTGGCGGCAAAACCTATGAAGACGTGGAAAGCCTCTGCGCGGATCCAAACGTCGAGATCGTCTATGTCGCCACGCCGCACCAGATGCATTGCGCGCATGTCATCGCCGCAGCCAGCGCTGGAAAACATGTTCTCGTCGACAAACCGCTTGCCATCACGATCGAGGACGGCATGCGCATGGTCGCAGCCTGCCGGGACGCTGGCGTGCACCTTATCGTCGGACCAAGTCACAGCTTCGATGCACCGGTCAGGATTGCCAGAGAGCTGATTGAAAGCGGCGAACTGGGCAAGCTGCGCATGATCAACGCCTTCAACTACACAGATTTTCTCTACCGGCCGCGCCGCGCCGAAGAACTGCGCACCGATGCGGGTGGCGGCGTCCTGTTTTCGCAAGGCGTGCACCAGATCGATATCGTTCGCCTGCTGGCGGGCGGCCTTGGCGAAACCGTGACTGCCATGACGGGAAACTGGGACCCTGCACGGCCCACGGAAGGTGCCTATAGCGCACTTGTCTCCTTTGCCGGCGGAGCATTCGCCTCGCTGACCTATTCCGGCTACGCCCATTTCGACAGTGATGAATGGATGGGCTGGACCGGCGAATTGGGATCGAAGAAGCCCCCCGAAGCTTACGGTGATGCCCGGCGGAAGCTGGCGGGCATCCGTTCTGCCGAAGAGGAAAAAAACCTCAAGTCCGCGCGGACCTATGGTTCCGGTGACATGCCGAAACCGGCAACCCATCACGAGCATTTCGGCCCGATGATCGTCTCGCTGGACAAAGCGGATCTGCGCCTCGCGCCTGAGGGCGTTCATGTCTACGGCAATACAAGGCGTGAATTTCTGACCGCACCAAAAATTCGCAACCCGCGCACCGAGGTGATCGACGCAATTATAAGCGCCGTGCGCGATGGAGTGCCGCCGGCGCAGACAGGTGCCTGGGGCCTGGCAAGCCTCGAAATCTGCCTGGCGATACTGGGGTCGGCGAAATCCCGCACCACGGTGACGCTCGAACATCAGACCGGTATAAAAGGGAAAAGCACATGAGCACCTTGGAACTTTCAATCGCAATGGGGGACTACGACCGCACACGTGCAATCACCGACGGTCGTGTCGCAATTGACGGAGTCGACCCGAACTGCATGTTGTTGTCGCCCGAGGAGATGTTTTTTCGCGCCTTCAGGCATCAGGCTTTTGATGTGAGCGAACTTTCACTGTCTTCCTACGCAATCTCCGTCGCCCGCGGCAATCCGCACTATATCGCGGTTCCGGTCTTCCTCTCACGCGCCTTCAGACACACGTCGATCTATGTGAGAAAAGACCGCGGGATCGAACACCCCTCCGACCTGCGCGGCAAGCGAATTGGCATTGCCGAGTACCAGCTTTCAGCCAATGTCTGGTTCCGCGGTATTCTCGAGGACGAGTACGGCGTCAAGCCCTCCGAAATCCAATGGGTCCGCGGTGGCATGAACACCGCCGGCAGGCCGGAAAAAATCAAGGTCGAACTTCCTGCCGATATCAAGGTGATCGATGCGCCCGAGGGCGCCACCTTGAACCAGATGCTGATAACAGGCGACATTGACGGCTTCGTCGGGCCGCGTGCACCGCGCTGTTTCGACGAAGGCCATGTTTCCATCGGAAGACTGTTCAACGACACCGTGACGGAAGCTGAAAACTACTTCCGCAAGACCGGGATCTTTCCGATCATGCATGTCCTTGGTGTGCGCCGATCGCTGGCTGATCAACATCCCTGGCTTCCCGGCGCGCTGCTGAAGGCGTTTACAAAGGCCAAGATCATGGCCGAAGAAACACTCGCAGACACCTCGGCGACCAAGGTCACGATGCCATTCGTCGAGGACAACCTCGCCCGGGCAAAGGCGCTCATGGGCAACGATATCTGGTCCTATGGTCTCCAGGGCAATCGCAATGTGCTCGAGACTTTTCTACGCTATCATCATGCCCAGGGACTCTCACCGCGCAAGGTCGACGTCGACGAACTTTTCCATCCGGCGACCGTCGAGGCTTACAGCCTGTGACCGGTCCTGCGCCCAACAGGATTGAGGCATGAAATTCTCACCCGGTGACATCATTGAAATCGAAGGCGCTAAGGGTCTTCATTATGTGCAGGTAACCCATGACCACGCATCCTATCCCGAGGTGGTGCGGGCCCTTGCCGGGACACACGACAGCCGGCCTGCAGATATCCATGCACTGGCCCGCTCTGAAACGGCGTTCACAGCAATGACTGCGCTGGGAAGCGCGATCGAAAACGAACGGATCAGCGGATCCAGAATCGGCAACGCCGCCATCCCCGAGCAGGACCTGGCGTTCCCGATATTTCGCATGCCGATCCGCAACAAACAGGGTGACATTGCCTATTGGTGGCTGTGGAATGGACAAGGCCTGCGATATGAGACGGAGCTCACACCGGAAGCGGAAAAATACCCGATGCGCGAAGTGATGTCGGCAGAGGCTTTCCTGCGCAGGCTGTCCGAGAGCCTCTAGTAATTGCGTCACCTGCCAGTGGGCAGAGGTCTATTCGGTGGCGCCGTCGCCATCTGCGGCGCCGGCAAGCAAATTGTCCTGGATGACCTTGAGATATTCGAGCAGCGTGGAACGCTCGCGATCGGAAAACCCGCGCACCGAGCTGTCCACCACCTCCTTGGCCAATGGCATCAATTCCGCTCTCAGCGCTTTTCCGCGCTCTGTCAAATAGATGTTTATCTTGCGCCGGTCGTCCTCGTTGTTGACCCTGTGAACCAGTCCGCTTTTTTCCATCGACTTGATAGCGGTGAGTGTTGTCGGCTCCATGGTGCCGACGACCAGCGACAGTTCACGCTGCGTCATGCCATCCTCGTGCCAAAGCGCACGCAAAAAATACCACATACCGAGCGTCACGCCATGCGGTTCGATTTTGTGCTGCAGACTGCGTTGAATCAGGCGGGATGTCAGACGAATTTGATAGCCGACGCTTTCGTCGAACGGCAGTGCAATGTCTTCCTGGGGGGATTTCGGTTCTTTCCCTGTCGACGCGGCCATGTTTCGTTACCCCTCGAACGCCGCACCGATCGTGCGACTTCGCCTTTCGCAACCTTCAGCCGGACTGATTTCCGGCCTCCGGTTTGGTCTCTATCTGCTTGAGATTCCCTTGGAACCTGAGCAGGATGGTGCCTGCCGCAAGCGCTGTCAACGCCAAGGCAACGGTGAAATAGCCGGCTGCCAGAAAGAGCAGCCCGGAAACCGCATAGATCAATCGGATGAACCAGGGGATATGCGCCTTCCAGTATCCCTCTGCGGCGATCGCAATCATGACCAGTCCGCTCACCGCGCTGGCCGTGGTGAATACGATCTCCCATAGGCTGCCCTGCATGAGCAGGCCATGATTGTAGACGAAACAGAACGGGATGAGAAATGCGCCGATTGCAATCCTCACCGACTGCGCTGCGATCTTCAGTGGATTGGCATCGGCGATGGCACTGGCCGCATAGGCGGCGACCGCCACAGGTGGCGTCAACGCCGACATCACCGCAAAATACAACAGGAACAGATGCCCCGGAAGATCTTCCACGCCGAGAGCCCGCATCACGGGTGAGATAAGCACTGCCGCGAGAATATACGCACTGGGTGTGGGCATTCCCATGCCGAGAAGCGTGGTAAGGGTAGCGGCAATCACCAGTGAGGAGAAAAGATCCGCACCTGACAGCAGGAAGACCAGCGTCGAGAATTTCGATGCAAGGCCGGTCATGGTGATTCCGCCGATGACAAGACCGGCCGCAGCGCATGCTCCGGCAACCGGAACGGTGCGCAGGCTCGTCTCGGCGAGGATGTCATAGATCTGTAGCGGGCCCAATCGTGTCGACTTGCGAAACAACGACACGGCAAACACCGCAACCACGCCGTAGACGGCCGCATAGGTTGGCGTGTAGCCTTCAACCAGCGCCCAGGTAATGGCGACCAAAGGCACGACGAACAGTCCGCCCTCGCGAAGCGTCACGCCAAGCGTCGGGATCTGGGATCGATCGACCGGCGCCAGATTCTCGCGCTTGGCACGCAAATGAACCTGAAGGTAGATCGGCACGTAATAGAGCAAGGCCGGGATCAGCGCTGCAAAGGCGATGTCGATATAATCTATGCCCGTGTATTCCGCCATGATGAACGCGGCAGCGCCCATGACCGGTGGAAGCAGGCTGCCGCCAGTGGATGCAGCCACCTCCACGGCACCGGCAAATGTCGCTTTATAGCCCATCCGCTTCATCATCGGGATGGTAATGGCGCCGGTGGTGACAACGTCGGATGTCGGGCTGCCGGAAATCGTGCCGTAGAGGCCTGACGATATGACGGCGATCTTGGCTGGACCACCGGGAGAACGCCCCGTCAGGTAGGAGGCGATGTTGAAGAAGAAGGCAGAGCCACCGGCTTTCGCCAGGGTGGTGCCGAAAAACACGAAGAGAAAGGCGTAGGTCGCCGCGACACGCAAGGGCACGCCAAAGAGGCCATCCGTGGTGAAAATGGTGATGTCGAGGAAATGCTCATAGGTGATCAGGCCGTGTCCGAGGACGCCGTCGAACCGGTCTCCAAACAGATTATACGCCAGAAAGACCAGAACGATCAGCGTCAGTCCGACCCCGACGGTCCGCCGCATCGCTTCAATCGTAAGACCGAGGATCAGCGAGGCGAACACGACGTCATAGGTCGATAACGGATCCAGCAGGGTAATGCGCTGGGCGATGATGCCCGCCTGCGAGACGAAATAGATGCCGGTCACGCCCGACAAAAATGCCATGATCCAGTCGAAAGGCGGAATCCGGTCGCGGTCGGAATTCGCCCTGGCTCCTGTCATGACAAAGGTCAGAACGAGCATCAGAGACAGAAAGGTCATGATGAGCGTCAGGGAATCGGCGCGCGAGAATGCCGCTGCATAAACCGTCCAGACGGCAGTGCCCGCAGCAAACGCCTTTACCAGATGTCCAACGGCACCTTCCGGTGTGCGACGCGCCCCGGTGTCAAAAAATAAACTGATCATTGGCTAGGTGCCTGTCCTTGCAGTCTCGAAGAGATCATGCCGGGGCGAATGCGCGTCCCGGCATGTCGGTGTTGGTCAGTAACCAGCTTCTTCGTAGATTTTCTTCGCAGCCGGATGATAGGGCACGGTCTTGGCGCCCGCCATCAATTCCACATTGAGTGGAGCCATTGCCTTGTGCACGGCCTGAAGCTGATCGGCATTGTCAGTCATCGCCTTTGCGATGTCGTGGACCATTTGCGCGTCAGCGTCGGCGTTCACAAAAAGCTGTGCGGATACGGTGACAGTGAGGACGTCCTCATCAGTCCAGTCATAGGCATCGTTGGGGATCGTGAAATTCTTGATATCCCACTCGTCGACAACCTTTTTTGCGGTCTCCTCGGTAATCGGCAACAATTTGACATCGATCGCGGAAGCCAGTTCCCGGATCGAGCTGTGATTGACGAACAGCGAGTTCAGGATCATGTCGATACGCCGGTCGCGCATCAGATCGCCCTGCTCGCCGGATGCCGCAAACTGAACGTCACCGCCCCAGGAGCCGATCTCTTCCGGGCTTGCGCCGATGGCATTGAGCATCGATTCGCCCACCGAACTGACGACATTACCGCGACGGTTGAGCGCAATACGGATCGGCAGCTTCTGCTCGGCAATATCTTCGAGCTTGGTCAGATTGTGCTCTTTGGCATAATCGGCATTCACGATCGCCTGCATCGGCGCCCACGTATAGAGTTGGGCAATGGTCGCCATACTGTCGATTGGTGCCTTGAAAGGAGCCTTTCCGCCAAGCGCCAGCTTGGCTTCGGCATCGTGAATAATCGCCAGATCACAGGTTCCCTTGTCAAGCAGCCCGACATTGGCGAGTCCGCCTCCGGACGTTTGATAGGTGATTGTCGATCCCGGGAAAGACTTCTTGACGGCCGCATCAATGCCGGCGCCAAGCAAGCTCCAAAGTCCGCCAGGGCTCGCCCCGCAAAGCGTCAGATTATAGGTTTGTGCCGAAGCTGTTGCCGCCGAAGCCAGCAAGAGCGCGGCCGCACCAGCAAGGGTGCTCTTGATCGTTATCCTCATTAAATTCCTCCATCAAGTCGCAATCTTTAGATTGCTAACTGATTCAACATAGAGGGCGCTTATTGATATTGTCAACGCACCATGAAGGGGCTCATCCCCCCTCGACAGCGACCTTGAAAGCAGGCTAATAGCTATTCACTTAGAATACTAAGGGGTTTGCAGGGCGTCTCGCAAGATGACAGGTCCGCAATTGGTCGAGATGCCTGCAAAAGATGATCGCCATTCTCCAGGGATGCAAGAATGCACATGACCTGCCAACGCGTCAGGATGAAATTTCCGGGACGTCCCGCTGTTGACCCGAGACCTGCAAGGGCACGCGTCGCAATTCCCGCCGTCCGCATGTTCAAGGCAGAGCCAATGCCCGGACCGCTTGATCATCATCGCCACCATCGGGTTTCAACAGGCGTAACGCCAATAACAGTGCCTGACTGGATTTTAGAAACATGAACAGGAGAAAAACATGAGTGAAGCGACACTGCTGGATCATTCAATCCAACAACTCGTCCTGGCCAACAGGGTTCTTGCCAATGAGAACGTCATTGACGGCTTCGGCCATGTCAGCGTGCGCCATCCGACCAACCCCGATCGTTTCCTGCTGTCGCGATCTCGCAGTCCTGAGGTCGTCACACGCGACGACATCATGGAGTTCGAGCTCGACGGGACGCTTGTTTCAGACGACCCGCGGCGGCCCTACGCGGAACGCTTCATTCATGGCACGGTCTATATGGCCCGGCCGGACGTCAATTCCGTGTCTCACCACCATGCCCACGCGGTGATCCCCTTTTCCATGACCGACGTTCCCCTGCGACCAGCCTTCCACATGGGCTCGGTGATGGGCGCCCATGTCCCGGTCTGGGACAGCCAGCCGGAATTCGGCGACACCAACATGATCGTTGATTCACTCGACATGGGACATTCGCTCGCCCGCACACTGGGTAACGGCAGAACCGCCCTTCTGCGCGGACACGGCGCAATCTGCGCTGCTTTTGACCTTCGCGCCATCTGCATGGTGTCAATCTACATGAAAGACAACGCCGAACTGGTCCTCAACACATTGCCACTGGGGCAGCCGAAGTATCTTTCCGAAGGCGAAATCGAAAAGGCAGGCAACATGCTGCTCAGCGACATGCCCCTGGCGCGAGCCTGGGACTACTGGACCGCCAGAGCCGGTTTCCCGGGCATTTAAAGCCCGGGTCTGCAAAGCCTGACCGCAGCGTCAAGGCGACAGATTGTGACCATCCGGCGAACCCGGTTCGGCAAGGTGACGCCGGTATTGCGGCTTGAGCAGCGGAACGACAGGGCAGCAAGGCATCGATACGGGTGACCTTGTGTCAGCGATGCAGCCGAGGACCCAGCTGAGCCAGCGGATCGACACCATTCAGTTTTACGGCTTCGATCAGGATGTAGGCGATTGCGCATGATTTATCGCGCAGGAGCATCATTATTATATGGTCTGTTGATCCGGAGCCGATGGCTGCAGAGCAAATCAATCGCCAGCGTGCCTCATTCAGCGCGATTACCCGGAACAGTCATGTCCGGTGGTTCATGCTCCTTCATGGGCCTCGCTCGTATAGGGGGATGCAGATCAGCAGGAACATACTACAGGCCATCTTCCTCAGACGGGTCCAGAATGAAATGTACCTTGTTTGGCATCAGGCAGGCAGCAGGCCCAGATCGCGCATCGGGTAAGCACTGCACACGCGTTCGGCATACCCTGAGACAACGCAGAGTCGAATGTTTAAAAGACACCTGCCCGAGCCTGACGATTATTGACCCGATGCGGCAGTCCGGTAGTGACTATGCGAGTGATATAGATTCATGGAAGATTTCTGTCGCTTTTGGGGATTAAGTATGCTGTCACCGGAATTCCTTCGCTGCACCTTGTGCAATCGTCTGCTAAGCGCCCCCAAATCGGCCATAGAGGCCAGTATTAGACTTTCCAAAAAGCAGACAATGATTACAGCGACATCGGAGGTTCGGGAAGATTGAGCCGTTCGTCTTGCGCGGCGATTTTGTCGAAAAAGGTGGATCACCGGCCCGAATGTGTAAGTGGCAAACTAACGGAATGCGCTGAGTCACAAAGCGGCCTTGAACCAGGCAAGCAGCGGAAAACCAATGGCCAGCGCTATTAGCGAACATAAATTGAAAATGGCTGCGTCAATTTTACCGTAGAGCTCCGATATAAAGGAGGATACCGGGGAAGATATCCAATAATCTAAATGGGTAGCATTTGTTATCATGCAAAAACAGAACGACGCCCTGCCCGGTTCCCCAAAAGTTCTTCTGAGTGAGCACGCAGGGTGATTTAGCTGATGAGATAGCCGCCATCAATTGGCATGACGATCCCCGTCACAAAACCGGCAGCCGGACTGCAGAGGAAAGCCACGGCGCCAGCTATGTCTTCCGGCCGGCCCCAACGTTTCAGCGGCGTCCGGTCAAGGATTGGTGCCGAGCGCGCGGGATCGTCCTGCAACGCCTGGGTCAATGGCGTTGCAATCCAGCCCGGGGCAACGGCATTGACCCGGATTCCATCTGGCGCATAAGCTATTGCCAAAGATTTGGTCAGCTGCGCTACACCACCCTTGCTGGCGCTGTAAGCGGGAACCAGGCCGCCGCCGAAAAACGACAGCATTGACGCCATGTTGACGATACAGCCATCGAACTTGGCGAGTTTTTTACGAGCGGCTGAGCAAACACGCATTGTTCCGGTCAGGTTTATCGCCAATACCTTCTCAAAAACATCAAGCTGATGCTCTTCATTCCTGCGAATGACACCGGCACAATTGACGACGATATCAATCCGGTCGAGATCATTGATGAGCGAACGGACGGCTTGCTCGTCGCAGACGTCAAGCTCGCGCGCGCTGATATTGAGATCCTGCGGCGCGCTGAACTGGTCAGCGCCAAGACCGACTGCCATCACCTCTGCACCGAGCCGCGCAAGCGCAAGCGCAATCTCCGCTCCGATGCCCGTGGTGGCACCGGTCACAAGAGCGACCTTGCCGGCAAAAAGGTTGGGTTGGAATGTCATGTTCTGGCTCTGTCGATATAGCGGCCACTGAGGGCCTTATGGAGAACAAAGCGGCGCACTCAAAATATGCGCCGCCTATTGCTGCTCATTGTTGTCAGCGGATAAACTGGTCGACGTAATCCGCTCCCAAACCAACTTCTTCATAGTGTTTGCGGCACATGTCGATCTTGGTGAAGACGTCTTCGTAGCCGTTATTGTTGCCCCATGGATCGACGTAATACATGCAGCCGTTCACCTGGAAAAAGGTGATCATTTCCTCGACACCCTCGTCAACCACCAGCGTGTGCGTCTCGCCCGGGGGCTCGAAAGCATAAGAGCCTTCGGTCGCGACCCAATCGTGTTCGAGGTAATGCCAGCTGCCCTTGAGCACGAGGGCATGAACCGGCGCCGGGTGCCGATGACGGCTCAAAACCCCTGATTTTCGAACCCTGAGCAGATTGGTCCAGTAGCCTGACGACCGGTTGAGGCAAAGCGGGCGGAAAGACACGCTTGGCCCCTGCGGCACCCAGATTCGTTCGTCGGTAGGGATTGCGTTGGTCACAATCAGATCAGGCAATATCTCGGCAGGCTGCTCCTTCTGATACGGCATACGCCTTTGGGCATCCAGATCCTGTTCATTCGTTTTATCGTTCATGACAACTTCTTCTTTATTCTTTGCACAATCAAAAATCTGTCCCTGCATCGCAGACGACACCAGATCGGCAGTTACATCACTCCGAAGGTCGCCAGCGCATCTGTTGCACTCATGCCGCCGCGAATTGCGCGTTCGACTTCACCTTCAATGCTAACCTTTTCCAGCGCCCGCCTGATGGTTTCCTCTTCCGCGTCCGCCGGGATAATCAGCACGCCCTCGCGGTCACCGAACATCAATGTCCCGGGCTTGATCTGGATGCCGCCAAGTTCGATGGTCGTGCGGAAGTCGATGACTTTGCCGCGCGGTCCCTGGTCCTGGGCATAGACACCACGGCAGAACGCTGGAAAATTCTGAGCTTCAATTCCGTTCGCATCCCGAACATAACCGTCAAGAACGGCACCGGCAGCGTTCAGATGGCCGGCACGCACGGACATCAATTCACCCCACAGTGCGTAACGCAGCGAAGCGCCAGTGGCGACATAGACCTCGTCCTGCTTCAGATCATCAAGAGCCTCCAGCATCAGGCCGAAGGGTTTTTGAGCCAACGGTCCTCGCGCACCGGGTATCTCGGTGTCATAAACATCAGCTTCCAGAACAGGCATAGCCCGCCCGGCCATCTTGGTTGTTTTCTGCAGCGGGGCAATGCCGGCAGGCAGAAACTGGTGCCGGTAGCCGAGCAGGTCGAGAATGTCTCCGATCACAGCGGTAAACAGCTTGTCCTTCATCAAGGCAAACATTTCGGCATCATTGGTGTAGGGCGTGGTCATGCGGACATTCCTTTCAAAGGTAATTATGAATCTGTGGCAGCAGGCGCGCGGCGTTTGCCGATGACATTCCACAGCGCGAAGCCGATAATCAGCGCCCATATGGACAAGGTCACCACGCCGAGCGTGCCGCCTATCGGACGATCGAAGAACGGCACCATTCCGCCATCAGACTTGATCATCGATTGCATGAAATTCTCCTCGATCAACGGACCGAGTATCAGTGCCAGGATCGCCGGTGCGGTGGGGAAGTCGTTTTCCTCCAGCACGAAGGCGATGAGACCGACTACCAACATCACCCAAACATCAAACAGCGTGTTATTGGTGGAGAAAGCACCAATGACGCAAAACAGAAGGATCACGGGAAACAGGATCGACTGCGATATGCTGAGAATATGGCGGGAGCCGAGAACGGCGAGGAACCCGAGCGGGACCATGATCAGATTGGCCACAATGAAAACTAGGAAAATGGCGTTGACCAGCGGTGCATCCATGATGAACACCATCGGCCCCGGCGTGATCCCCTTCATCAGCAGCACGCCGATCAAAATGGCAGTGATCGTATCTCCGGGGATGCCGAAAACAAGGCTTGGAATATAGGCTCCCGACAGAGCTGCGTTGTTGGCGCTTGATGCGCTGACAATACCTTCGACATGGCCTGAGCCAAATTTTTCCGGTGTACGTGAGAATTTCTTCGAGATCGCAAAAGCAATCCAGGCTGCGATGTCAGCGCCAGCACCTGGCAAGGCGCCAATAACAGTTCCCATCAGTGATGAGCGTGCAACACCACCCTTGTATTGCCAAATGATTTTGGAAACACCTTTGACCATCGCGCCGGGCCGAATCGGTGGAACCGGTGGAAGGGTTGTCGGATTGGCGACCTTCCGCAAGATCTCCGCAATGGCAAACACCCCGATCAGAACCGGAATGATCGACACGCCGCCGATCAGTTCGGTGTCGCCGAATGTAAACCGCCGCACACCCATGACAACGTCGATGCCGATGGTCGACAGCATCAGCCCGAGACAGAGCGCAATGACGCCTTTGATAGCGGAGCCACTCGACACAAGCACGGCACAGGACAAACCAAGAAGCGCCAGCCAGAAATACTCATAGCTGGAAAAACCCAGTGAAAAGCGCGCGATTTGCGGTGCAGCAATGATCAGGATCGCAACACCGACCAACCCACCGATGGCCGAGCAGACGACGTTGACACCCAGCGCCAGTTCGACCTGTCCCTTTTGCCGCATTTTGTAGGCTTCATCGGTGTAGGCGGCGGACGCCGGTGTGCCGGGGATGCGCAGCAGAGCACCGGGAATATCGCCGGCAAAGATCGCCATGCTGGTGGCGGCAACGATGGCCCCGATGGCTGGCACCGGATCAAGAAAGAAGGTGACCGGGACCAGCAACGCTGTTCCCATGGTTGCCGTCAGGCCGGGAACCGCTCCGATCAGAAGACCGTAGATAGACGCAGCAAAGATGATTGCCAGAACATTGAACTGGAACACCTGCGGCATTGCGGAAATGAGCGTATCCATCAGTAGATTACCTCAGTCAGCAGTCCCAGTGGCAATGGCACCTTGAGTACTTGCGCAAACAGAAACCAGATTGCCGCGGTCGCGCCCAGTGCCACCAGGAGCGATCGCCCCGGCCGCCCCGTGGTCAGCGTCAGAAATCCTGTCAGCAGCACAGGCACCACAAGCGGGAAGCCAATCGGCTTGCTGAGCAGGATGTAGGCAATGGTAAAACCGGGAACACAGGCCACCCGCCAGAGCGCACCGCGCGTCTTCAGCCATGGCGCGATCTCGATTACCTCGCTCCAGCGGAACCGGCGCAGGTCACCCAGCGCAAGCAATAATCCACCGGCAAGCATGACCCAGGCGATGATGGAGGGAAAAGTCCCGGCCCCCACCGACTGGTTGTTCAGGGTGGGAAACCCCGCTGCGATGATCAGAATAGTGATCGACAATGCAACGATGACAAAACCCAACAGGGTGTCGCTGATCTTCATCGGAGTTTCCCTTTATTGCTGTAGTGACGGGATCAGTTTACTGAGCCAGGCCCAGCTTGCTGATGACGTCGGCATTGTTGGCCGTGGCTTCAGTCATGAAGCTGTCAAATTCGGCAGCCGGGAGCCAACGCATGCCGAAACCACGGTTCGTCATGAAGTCCTGGTAGGCCGCACTATTGTAAATGGTATCGAGCGCTGCCTCTAGCTTGGCAACAGCTTCTGCATCCATGCCTTTAGGACCGACAATGCCGCGCCATGTGCCACCGACCGCAGGCTTGCCTGTTGCTTCCTCGGCAGTCTGCACATCGGGATAAGCTTCCAGCCTCTCTGCTGAGAGCACCGCAAGCGTCTTCACCAGATTTGCATCGCGCATTGAGGCGGCTTCAGGCAGCGAAGACGGCACGATGGCAACGCCGCCGGCAACCAGTTCTTGAAAGCCGGGAGCGGCCCCCTGACTTGGCACCACCGTGATGGCAGTCGGATCAACACCGTTGACGTTGAGGAAGTTTGCAAATGCCAGATGGTAGGCCGCGCCGACAGGGAAACCTGACGCCTTGTATTTGCCCGGTTCGGCCGCGATGGCCTTGAGAGCCTGATCGACAGTCTCCCATTCGCTCTTGGCCGAAACATTGAATGCCGCAGCATCAAAGTTCATCAACGCGATCGGCGTCAGATCAGCGGACCCGATCTTGGATGTGCCAATGGCGGCATAGGTGGTGATTTCAGGAGTTGCCAAGCCGATGGTGTAGCCATCTGGATCTGCTTCGACCATTGCGCTATGTCCGACAATGCCGCCAGCGCCAGTGCGGTTGACGACATTGACCGGCTGACCAAGGGCTTCCTGCAGGCCGGTCGCGATCACGCGACCTACAGCGTCGGTTCCGCCACCGGCCGACCATGGCACCAGAAGGGTGATCGGGCGTTCGGGATAATCGGCAAAGGCGGGCAGCGTGCCCATTGCGATCACGCTGGCAAAAGCAGCAGACAGCATCATTGTACGTCGTTTCATGGTTAGTCCTCCTGTTGAAACAAGTTTACCGGTTTGGTTAGTCACGGATGTCCGTGTCTCCTGCCTGCCCAAGCAGGCCGTGAGTGTCTTTACGATTGCGATCAATCAGGTCTTCCATGCACTGGCGAGCAACCTCAGGATCGCGGCGGGCGATGGCCTCGGCGACGTGGCCATGGTTATCGAGGTTTCCGTGGTAGTGCTTTACTTCACGATTGAGAGCACGGAAGTTGGCGCGCATGGCGTGTATAATGGTGCGGGTGATAGACAGCAGAAAACGGTTATTCGAGCCTTCGGCGACGGCAAAGTGAAACGCCACATCAACCTCCACCCGCCGCTTGTAGATGGCCTCGTTCGCAAGTGATTCATCTGCCTGGTCCACCATATCCTGATACGCAGCCATGATCTTCGCCACTTGCTCGGGACTTGCACATTTTGCCGCGTCATGGGCGGCGGCAGGTTCTACAAGATAGCGGATGCGAACCAGTTCGTTCATCAAGCCCATGTCGCTCTCGACTTCAGGGCCGCTCCAATTGAGAACATCCTCATCGAGGACGTTCCACTGGTCCCTCGACAGAACGATGGTGCCGCGCCGCGGTGCAACTTCAACCAGTGATTTTGCGGCAAGAAGCTTGATCGCTTCGCGAAGTGTATTGCGGGAAACTTTCAGGCTGGCAGCAAGCTCTGCCTCCAGCGGCAGTCGAGCGCCTTCGGGGTGAATCCCGCGAACGATGGCGGTGCCGATCGTCTCGGCGGCATAAGCTGCGCCGGAGCGCCATGTCGCGATCTTGTCTGGCAAACACACCTCCCTAGGCGATTAGGCTGCGCCCTCCCGGCGCTCCTGCCAGAAGCAGATGAGCACCGCTTCATTGGTAGGATGAAACGGAAATTATTCATCCTACCAATGGGAGTCAATCGGATTTTTGCGTCGGCCCTCGTGAAAATTACTATTCAGAAACGGAATTGCCCTCACGTCCCTATCAAAGGAGCCGACGAATTCACAAAAATCAATGGAGTAAAATTGCTCAGGTCGGGAGGCGCGTTGACGAGATCACAAAGCAGCTTCGGCAATCCAGACTAAGCGGGCTACGAGTATCAGATCGCAGTCATCATCTTCATCGCGCTCGGTCTGATCCAGCGAAGGATCCCCTTTGGAGTTCCTTGGCGTCTCTGCAACGGCTGAAGGCCGTTTCCAACATTCTGACGCCGGAAGCTGCCAGACAGCTTTCGGCCCCATTAACTCCGTGACAGTTTACTCAATCCCTTTATTTGGCTTTCTGCCCTTCTTTTACGGCATGAGAACCCGGCCCGTTTGCTTCTCCGGCATCTTCATTGAAGGGGTCGCCCGGAAACTGGACGAAATCACCCACACGCTCCAGCACGGATGGCACCTTTACAGCGTCACTATCATCGCCTGCCAGATAGGCACGGGCACGCGACCATGCCCAGTCCCATGCCCCACCATGACGCGTTTGGCCAGCCTTCCTGCACAGGATTGAGCGTGACATAACGGATGGCGTCAGACAGGTACATTTCGTCCATGACCACCGATCTATAGCGCCCCTGATAAAGATGTCCCGTGGTTCTGGCCCATGCAATGATACGAACATGGTTTGGCACCAGGCCTGGGTCACGCATCGGGCGCGCTCTGCATTCTCGGCCAGCATGTCCAGAGACAGCGCATAGTCGGTTTCTTCAAAAAACACCTGCCCGCGCCTGTTGCCACGCTGGGTGACATGATGCGGCAGACCGGGAACAATAAGGCGAGCGATGCGCGCCATGAGACAAGTGTGGTCTAATTAAGGGATTGAGTATACTGTCACCGGAATTTCAAGCTCGGAATGCGTTTGTCTTCACGATCCTTAATGATCTCTATCAGCTTGCCGATGCTGCAGGCGCCGGCTGATGTGTTGATGCCAAACTCGCCGCAATGACCGCGCAACGCATTGATCAGCATGGTGCGCTGGCGAACCAGAAGATCGCGTGCCCTGTGCAGACTCAAGACCGCCTGCTGCTCGGCGCTTTTGATCGAAGCAAACCGCATGGTTGGCCGCATCGCGGCTTCACAGATCACCTCGGCATCCGTTGCATCGTTCTTCTTGGTCTTGACGAAGGGTTTGACATATTGCGGCGGGATCAATCGTACCTCGTGGCCGAGATCCTGTAAGGCACGTGCCCAATGATGCGCACTCGAAC
>JARGOF010000081.1 GCA_029212415.1 Rhizobiaceae bacterium
CCTTGATGCCCTTTATCAAGAACTTGTGGGGCAGCCACATATTGCCGACTTCCGCCATCCCGGGATAGCCGCGCGGGCCACAGTTTTTCATCACCATGATGCAGGTCTCGTCAACGTCGAGCGCCTCATCGTTGATCCGGGCCTTGTAGTCGTCAATGTCCTCAAACACGACGGCACGCCCCCTGTGCTGCATCAGGTGCGGACTGGCAGCCGAGGGTTTGATGACAGCCCCGTTGGGTGCGAGATTGCCTCTCAGCACGGCAATGCCCCCTTGCTGTGTCAGCGCCTTTTCAACAGGTCGAATGACATCCTCATTCCAGTTTTGCACGTCACCGATATCCTCGGCGATGCTCTGACCGGAAACCGTCAGCGCATCCGCATGCAGTTTGCCCCCGTCCAACAGGCTCTTGAGGACCACCGGCAACCCGCCCGCATAGTAGAAATCCTCCATCAGATGTTGCCCCGAAGGCATCAGATTGACAATGGTTGGAATATCCCGTCCCAGCCGGTCCCAGTCTTCCAGCGTCAGATCAACACCAATGCGGCCCGCAATGGCCAGCAGATGGATGACCGCATTGGTGGAACCGCCAATGGCGCCATTGGTGCGAATGGCATTTTCAAAGGCATTGCGGGTCAATATATCAGAGGGTTTGAGATCATCCTTGACCATGTCCACGATGCGGCGACCGGTCAATTGCGCCATCACCCGGCGTCGGCTGTCAACCGCCGGAATGGCAGCATTGCCTGACAGGGCCATGCCCAATGCCTCCACCATGGAAGCCATGCTGGAGGCCGTGCCCATTGTGTTGCAGGAACCCGGCGACCGCGACATCGCCTGTTCGGCATCCAGAAAATCCGCCTGGTTCAGCTCCCCGGATTTGACCATTTCACTCATTTGCCAAAGCGCTGTGCCCGAACCCAGGGTCTGGCCACGCCACTGGCCACTCAACATGGGGCCTCCGGTCACGGCAATGGCTGGAATATCCACACTGGCAGCACCCATCATCAGAGCCGGTGTCGTCTTGTCACAGCCAACCATCAGGACGACACCGTCAAGGGGATTGGCCCGCAGCGCCTCTTCAACATCCATCGCACACAGATTGCGATACATCATCGCCGTGGGGCGAAGCGAACTTTCACCTGGCGAGAAAACCGGAAACTCGAGCGGCAATCCGCCAGCCTCATAGATGCCGTGTTTGACGCGCTGTGCAAGATCGCGCAAATGCGCATTGCAAGGGGTCAGCTCAGACCATGTGTTGCAGATACCGATCACCGGGCGACCGTCAAAAAGGTCTGCGGGCAGGCCCTGATTTTTCATCCACGAACGATGATAGATGTGGTCACGCGATGTACCGCCAAACCATTCCTGCGACCGCAGTTTTCTGGGCCATGTAGCTTTCTTAAAGGTCATTTCTCACACTTCACGCTCAAGGGGAATTGAGCTGTTGGCTGATTACAGAACCGACACCGAAACCGGCTTTTGCGGTTTCACTGCGTCCACCTGCTCCAAGCTGTTTCTCAACGGCAGGCCGAATTGCGGTGCGTCAATTTCGAACACATCGCCCGACTGTGTTCGAATATTGTCGGCAAAAGAGAGCGTTGCCGTCCCGAACATATGCACATGGACATCGCCCGGTTGGCGAAACACGTCGTATTTGAAATGGTGGTGCTCCAGATTGGCAATACTGTGCGACATGTTGCTCTCGCCGGACAGAAATGGTTTTTTCCAGATGCACTCTCCAGCCCGAGAAATCTGCGAGGTGCCGCGAATATCTGATGGCAGTTCGCCGAGCAGAATCTCCGGTCCAAAGGCGGCGGGGCGCAATTTCGAATGCGCCAGGAACAGATAATTCACCCGCTCGGTTACATGGTCGGAAAATTCGTTCGACAAGGCAAAGCCGACCCGAAAGGGCTGGCCGTTTTCATCGATCACATAGATGCCGGCAATTTCCGGCTCTTCACCACCATCCTGTGCAAACTCCGGTGAAACAAGGGTGCCCCCGGGCGCAACCGCCATAGTGCCATTGCCCTTGTAAAACCATTCCGGCTGAACGCCGCATTCGCCCGCGGCAGGCTTTCCGCCTTCCAGCCCCATCTGAAACATCTTCATGGAGTCGGTGAGTTTGTCCTCCCTTTCTCCATCCAGTTTCTTGTGCATCTCATTGCGGGTGGAGGCCGATCCCAGATGGGTCAACCCCGTGCCGGTCAGATGCATATGCGCCGGATCAGGGTGGGTGATCGGCAACAGGATGCGATCTTCTTCATAGGCGAGATTCAGATCGACGGCTTCGCCAAATCCAAGACTTTCAATCTTGTCTTCCAGCTTTGTCCCGGCACGGGCGCTGGCCAGTGCAAGTTCATAAAGCGACTGGTCGCCATTGACGAAATAGGCCTCCGTGCCATCGCGGGCGACCACACGCATCTGTCCATTTCGGTCTTTTATCTGAGATACCAGCATCATCGCCCCCTGCCATCAGGCCTTGTTCTTGTTGTAA
Organism: Rhizobiaceae bacterium; assembly: GCA_029212415.1. GTDB lineage: Bacteria > Pseudomonadota > Alphaproteobacteria > Rhizobiales > Rhizobiaceae > Hoeflea_A. The sequence goes on from JARGOF010000081.1 coordinate 2,496, forward strand.
ACATCGAAAATCACGGCGGCGAGAAGGACAAGGCCCTTGATGACCTGTTGCCAGTCAATACCAATTCCCAGGATGGACATGCCATTGTTCATCACGCCCATGATGAAGGCGCCAACGACAGCGCCGATGATCGTGCCGACACCGCCGCTCATGGATGCGCCGCCGATAAAGACAGCCGCAATAACGTCCAGTTCGAAAGCGAAACCGGCCTTGGGCGTTGCCGTGTTGAGACGGGCCGCAAAGACCAGCCCCGCCAGCGCAGCCAGCATTCCCATATTTGCAAAGGTCAGGAATGTCAGACGCTCGGTATTGATACCGGAAAGTTTGGCAGCCTTTTCATTGCCGCCAATGGCGTAGATGCGCCGTCCAATGGTCGTTTTGCTGGCAATGAAAGTATAGACGCTGATCAGGAACGCCATGATGATCAATACATTGGGCAAACCTCTGAAAGAGGCCAGCAGATAGGAAAGATAGATAATGGCGAAGGCGATGATCGCGTTTTTTGCAAAGAAGAACGCAAAGGGCTCATCGACGATACCGATCCTTTGCTGATGCATGCGCGAGCGGGCACTCAGAATGATCAGGATCGAAGCAGTCAGGACGCCCAGAGACAGAGAGAAAAGATTGATCCCTTCCGCCTTGAACAAATCGGGAATGAAGCCCGATGATATCAACTGAAAATTCTTTGGAAACGGCCCAATGGACTGGCCGGCAAGCAGCCACAATGTCAGGCCTTTGAAGACCAGCATTCCCGCCAGGGTGACAATGAAGGCCGGAATTTTGAAATAGGCGATCCAGTATCCCTGCATGGCGCCGATGGCTGCGCCTGCAGCAAGACAGACAATGGCCGTCAATACGTAATTGATTTCATATTCGACAATCATGACGGCAGCCAGCGCCCCGATAAATCCGAGCACCGAGCCGACAGACAGGTCGATATGACCCGCGACAATCACCAAAAGCATGCCGACAGCCATGATGATGATGTAGCTGTTTTGCAAAATCAGATTGGTCAGATTGACCGGTTTGAGCAAAATCCCGCCGGTCATGAACTGAAAAAACGCCATGATGACAATGAGCGCAATCAGGATGCCGTATTCGCGCAGGTGCGTGCGAATGAAATGCATCGAGGTTTTTGGCTTGGCCTTCAGCGCACCAGCGGTTTCAGTGATCTCATCATTCATGTTTCAAGTGCTCGCTCTTACGATCATCGACATGATCTTTTCCTGTGTGGCCTCGGCAACGGAAAGCTCGCCGACAAACCGCCCCTCGTTCATGACGTGGAGACGGTCACAGATGCCGAGCAGCTCAGGCATTTCCGAGGAAATAACGATGATTGATTTGCCCGCTGCGGCCAGATCACGAATGATTGTGTAGATCTCGTATTTGGCCCCGACATCAATGCCGCGGGTGGGTTCATCCAGAATCAGGATTTCAGGGTCGGCAAACAACCACTTGCTGAGCACAACCTTCTGCTGATTGCCGCCCGACAGATTGATGGTCTGCTGCGATACATCCGGACAGCGGATATTGATTTTCTCGCGATAGTCATTGGCGACAGCCAGTTCCCGGTTTTCATCGATCAGGCCGTATTGGGCCACGGCATTCAGATTGGCCAGCGGAATATTGAGCTGAATGCTCTGATCAAGAACCAGACCATATTGCTTGCGGTCTTCGGTGACATAACACAGACCGGCGTCGATGGCCTTGCGGATGGTGCCCAGATCCACGGCTTTCCCGTTGATCAACACCTCTCCGCTGATATTGCCGCCATAGGAGCGGCCACACAG
>JARGOF010000046.1 GCA_029212415.1 Rhizobiaceae bacterium
TTCTCGCAGTTCAGGACGGCTATTGGAATGTGGGATCGGCGCACCGCTTACGTCTTTTTGTCCCGATCACTTCAAGTGTTCAGGCACCTTCAGCATGACACTCTGAGCAAGCTCTTGCTTTCGGACCAAATCCATCGCGTCCCCATACACGGTCCAAGATATCATCCAGAGGTGCCTCCAACAAATCCGAAAGCGGACGGTAGGCAACCCCCCTCGCCTGTGCGATCTTCTGAGCTGCGCGGTATGCACTGGCGTCGCCTGGATGCTGTTTGATGACAGCCATCTCATCAAGCTCGGCGAGAATTTTGGCCGCCACATCAGGAAGCAACTCACGTGCGCGGCGCTCGCTGTCGGTCGCAAGACTGCGATGGATTTCGGTGCGCCCAGCGACCGCAAGATACCGTTTAGGCACCCGCATCCGCAGATGCCAAGTGTCGCCTCGCTTGATCAGTCCAGCCATCTGTGCCACCCTTTTCTATGATTGCTACCGCCTACAACCGATCAGCGCATTGCTACATAATTTGCTACACATTTTGATAGATCGTTGAAATAGAAAAATGGCCTAAGTATATTGAAATTATAAAATAATTTTAACACTTTAGATCAAGAATGAATCTCTGTCACTCTTTCGCAGTATCCGCCTGCACTCCAGTAGGTACTGATTTATCATCGATCACGCCACCTGTATCCTCTATACCACTGGCTTCAACTTCGCTTTCGGCCTCCTGTTTGGCCATTTTTTCGACGCGCCGATGGTACACGGCAAGCCGCACGGCACGATAACGTACGCGCGTATGAAACACGGTTCGGCCAATGGCCTGCCGGCCACGCTGAACCTCTTCGATTTCAGTGGAATAGGCCTCCAGTATCGCCTCCCGATAGGTAGTCAGACCGGCGCTTGCGACCCGTTCCACCCGATGCATCAGGCTCGTCCAGATTGGTGAAATCAGCAATGAAATGGCGGTCACTGCAATGGCCAGACGATAGGCATCACCACTCAAGGCCGAGGCACTCAATCCCGCCGCAGCAAGCACAAAGGAAAACTCGCCGATCTGCGCCATCGACAGGCCCGCAATCAGTGCTGTCTGATGGCTCGATCCGGTCAGCCTGAGCAAGGCAATATTGAGCGCCGATTTTGCCGCAATCACCCCGAGGGAGGCCACAATCACCAGCCAGAGATTGTCCCAGATGAAATGCAGGTCCATCAACAGACCGATCGACAGGAAGAACATGACGAGCAGCACGCTCTGTATCGGTTCAATGATGGGAATGACACGACTGCGCAGCGTCGAATTGCCAATCAATATGCCGGCCACGAAGGCGCCATAGACTGGTGACAGGCCCGCCACACCAGAGATGGCTGCGGCTGAAAAACAGAGCGCCAAGGCACCCAATGCCAGAATTTCAACATTGTTTTCAATCTGCTCGGCATAGGGCACACGCAATTTGCCCCTTTGACCCAACCACCAAAGCAGCCCTCCCAGCAGGGAGACGGACAGCACGATCTTTATGCTGATCGACCAGACATTGATATTGTCTCCGCCGAAACTGGTCACAAAAATCAGCATTGGCACAACGGCCAGGTCCTGCGCAATCAGCACACCGACAGCGATCCGTCCCTCTTCACCGCGCAAGACGTCCATATCGTCCAGCATTTTCATGGCAACGACAGTGCTGGACATGGCGATGATGAAGCCCAGAATGATCGATTCCGCCAATCCGATACCCAGCCCCATGCCAATCAGAACAGCGACGATAAGCGCTGCGCAAATTTGCCCGGTGGCGACCAGAACGGCCTGTTTCAATGTCAGCACAAAGGCCTTCAGGGACAGTTCCATGCCGATGAAAAACAGCAGAACCAGAACGCCCATTTCCGCCAGTTGATTGACGTTCTCGGAATTGGCAATCACCCCAAATCCGGTCGGCCCAAGCGCAATACCGGCCAGAATAAAGCCGACAAGCGGCGGCAAACGCAATCGAATGAGCCCCAGCCCCAAAATGCTGGCAATCGCAACCACAAAGGCAATATCACTGAGCGCCGCCCCATGAGCCGCCGTCTCGGTCATTGCTGTGTGAACAGAATCTTCCAGTGACATTCTCCTGCGCCATCGACGGGCTGATTCTCGCATGGTCCCCTGTCGCCCGCAAGGGTTGAGACACAATGATTATCAGGCCTTTGGTCGATGATTTCACACCCGGTCGAAATCATCCTTGTCGGTGGGCAGCAACAGGACGGCTGTGGTCAGATAGGCAAATGCGAAGGTGATGCCGAAGGAAAAGAACATGATGAAAAGCGCCGTCACAACATGGCGTGAATGCAAGACGAGGCTGCCAAATCCATTCAGGTCAAAATAGACGACGCCACAGGCAATCACCCAGCCAATCACCATTCCGATCAGGCTGTTCTTCAGGACGAACTGAATCAGTTTCGGCATTTTTGCCCGTTTCATCTCAATGTCCAATCCATGGATCACAAGCAGCACCAAGCTGCGCCGTGCAACTGCCACCATTTCAATTCTACCGCGCTCAATGCCCATGTGTCACTGCTACAGATTGTCCGAGCGCTCCAGCAACAAACGGATGGTTCAGATGTGACAAGCCTGTATCGAATGCTGCAGCAAGCCTGTAGGGAGTTCAGATGAACACGAACAACAATGTGATTTCAGTCATGACGTGGGTCCTTTTGCTCACGCTCGGTCTGCTTTGGGGCGGTTCCTTCTTCTTTGCCCGCATGGCAGTCGAATATGTCCCTCCCCTGACACTTGTTTTTCTGCGGGTCTTTCTGGCAGCAGTCGCATTGCATCTCTATCTGCGCGGCAAGAGGGAACTCTACACCATCCTCGCACAACGCTGGCGCGCCTTTCTGGTGCTGGGACTCCTGAACAATGCCATCCCTTTTGCGTTGCTATTTTTCGGGCAAACGCAAATGGGTGCGGGCCTGGCATCAATTCTCAATGCCACGACACCATTATGGACGGTGATCATTGCCAATATTGTCACCGATGATGAAAAGATGACCGTGCCGAAAATTGTCGGCTGCCTGCTTGGACTTGCCGGAATGCTGTTGCTGATCGGGCCGTCTGCCATCAGCGGCTTTGGTGCACCGGTCTGGGCGCAACTGGCCATCATTCTTGCCGCCATTTCCTATGGTTTTGCGGTGATCTACGCCAAACGGTTCAAGGGCACGCCACCGGTGGTGACCGCGACCGGTCAATTGACAGCGTCGTCGCTGATCATGCTGCCCGTCATATTGCTGGTGGATCAGCCCTGGACACTCGAAATGCCGCCCGTGCGCATCCTGTTGGTGATCCTGTCTCTGGCGGTGCTGTCCACCTCCATTGCCTATATTCTCTACTTCAGGATCGTCAGTTCTGCAGGCGCCACCAATGCATCACTGGTAACATTGCTGGTGCCGCCAAGCGCCATCCTTCTTGGCGTTATCTTCCTGGGTGAACGCATGACATTGGTGTCTCTGGGCGGGTTGGCACTCATCGGCCTGGGTTTGCTGACCATCGACGGCCGCCTGCTTGCATTTCTGAAAATCCATAGAATTTAATAGGTTAGGAGATCAGGACCTATCGAATCACTGCCTCGACACAGAGGCAAGGCTGAGCACAGAGATTTCGCCATGTTCCTGCCATATTTGCAATTTTTGCACCCGCATCATGAGGCCCATTTCAAAATTTTTTTCATTTTTCCGGCACCGAACTAAGTCGATGGAATTCAGGGGCTTATAGAGACGTCATTGATCCAGGGTAACGGCATATGCGGCACTGCAACATCTATTTTGCTTCCCTAACGTGGCAAAAAAAGCATACCATTTGGTCGTTAACCTGAAGGAGCTCAGATATGGGACTAGTGCGTTCGCTCAATGTCCTGGTGATCAGTGCAGCGTTTTTGTTCATCGCAATCATGCTCTTCCTCTAGTGCAGGATTGACGGGCATCCGGTCGGGCGACCGGTAGAAATCAAACAAAACGGGGATGGTCATGGCCATCCCCGTTCTGGTTTTCAGAGTGCCGCAGCACGTCTTATTTGGAAATGCCGCGTAAAATCTCAGCCAATGCCTCGGGTTGCGAGAGAAAGGCTGAATGGCTGCTTTTGAGATCGTGCACCATTGTCTTTCCGCCGATCGCGCTGTCCATGCTTTCAATCATCATATTCTGGCCGTCTGCAGTAATCGCCCGGTCCTCCAGGCAGCGGATATAATGTCGTGGCACCGTGCCGAATTTGGCCGCAGTCACCGGGCTCGGTGTAACGGCAACAGAGACCGGCTCATCACAATGCAGCGATTTTATAAATGCGCCGAATTCCGCATCATCAACATCTTCATAAAAGGCGCTTTTGAGCACCTGCAGATAGGCCGGATCACCGGAGGCTACATTGATCCGCAATGCGCCAACCTGTTCCGGGTCAGCCATAAACAATTGCGGTACAAGAGCCTGTGCCATTTTGGCATCCTGGATAACCGCAATGGCCGGCAATCCCGGCGCCAGCATGAAAGCCGTGAGATAGACGACCGCATGCAGCAATTCAGGCACGGCCTCCGCCACCGGTGAGATGGTGACGCCGCCCATGGAATGGCCCACCAGAACCACTTTGCGCGTCCCCCCCTCAGAGGCTTGCCTGACCAGATCAACAATGGCTGCTGTGCGCTCGTCCTGTGTCACGACAGCATTGGGCGATGGCTCAGTGGAAAAGGCCACCGGATCGAAGAGTTGCTTGTCGAATGCATCAGGACTTTGGGCATTTTCCCCGGCCCCGGGAAGCGATGGTGTATGGACCTTGTAGCCGGCCTCACGCAACAGCGGGACAAGCTTGTGCCATGAGTGCCCGGCGTGCCAGGCCCCGTGAATCAAAACAAATGCAGGTTTATTGCTGGACATGCTCGCCTCCCTTGCGCAGTCTGAAATCAGGGTCAGACTCTAATGCAAAGACCACATGGGAAATACTGTCTGGAGATGAAGTTTCATGTCTGTTGGCGAAAACAAAGCGGTCGACGTCATTGTCAGCACAACGACAAACGGTCTGCGCAAGCAGGAAACATTCGCCTATTTTTGCGATGCCATCTGCGGCATCTATACCGGCATTGAACCACGCCGGACAGCGGACAGCACCTTTGATGCTGCGTTCTCCGCGTATAGCCTTGGCGATTGCACATTTGCCCTCATGTCCGCGCCGCGCCATGCCGCAGAGCGCACGCGCAGCCATCGCGCCACACATCCAGACGACAGCCTGTTTCTGAATTTCTGCGACAGCAGTGAAACCAGGCTTGTTCAGCACGGCATCGACAGGCAGGTGCCAAGCAGCCAGCCCCTATTGATCGACAATGGACAGGATTTCAAATTCGAGGCCCCACAGGCAGGCCGTATGCGGCTGCACAGTTTGCGCATTGACCGCGACAGGCTGCAACCCCAATTGAAACACACAGACCTCTCCCGCATCAACGACGCGGTTCCCAGATCACACTTCGGTGCGATGCTTGCTATGCAGATGCGGCTGATGTGCGGTGCCTTTGCCCAGGGCAAGCTGAAATTGGGCGCATCCATGAAAGAGACCATCATTGATCTGATTGGCGAGGTTGCTGCTGAAAGCGCAACAGCAACCGGCGCGAGGCAAAACACATTGAGCCTTCAAAGCATCAAGGCGGTTGCGTCCTGGCAGGCAGGAGACCCGGGATTCGGCATCAATACGCTCGCAGCGGCGCTGCGTGTGACACCGAGAACCATTCAGTCGCGGTTTGCTGCAGCAGATGAGACATTTTCCGATTGGTTGCTTGAGCACCGGCTGACGTTGGCGCAGGATCGATTGATGGCCTCAACCGGTTCTTCGCGCCAGACAATCGGAGAAATCGCCCATGGCTGCGGATTCACCAGCGTGGCCCACTTCCACAGGGTCTTCCGTCAAAGATTCGGCCAGCCCCCCGGCAGCTTTCGCCAAAGCATTTTGCCGGGGATGCTCTGACAGAAAAGCGGTTTGCTTTAGAGCGTTTCATGGTCAAATGGAAACATTTGATGGCGGAAAACCGGTTCACTCGGCCCCCCTTGTTTACTTAACTGGGCGCGTCGCGCAGCGCGATGTGGTGCATCGGGCAAGCGGCGCAACGTAGCCTGCCAAGGGATAGGGGGCCCGGCTTTCCCCACCCATTGAAGAAAGGATACTATTTCAATTCTGAGCAAGAGAGGGCCGATCGATTTTGCCCGCTGCTCGCGTTGACTTGCGCTTATGGTGAGATGCACCACCGCGCGCAAGTCGCCTTTAGCGCTTCCGGAAAAGTGCGTAGCGGTTTTCCGATTAGATAGCGCGCCCAACAAACGAGCAGGTCATAACATCGTTTCAAAGAAACGACGTTTTGACCGGATCAGCAACCAAAATCGATTCGGTCAAATGATTCCATTTGACCATGAAACGCTCTAAGCTGCTGCGATGGATGTCACGGGCGCATTGCCCTGAGCGGCGCGCAGTCCGAGCAGATGACAAATCGCATAGACCAGCTGTGCGCGGTTCATGGTGTAGAAATGGAAGTCCTGAACACCGCGTTCCACCAGATTCATGACCTGGTCTGCAGCCACCGCAGCGGCCACCAGTGATCGGGTTTGCGGATCCTTGTCCAGTCCCTCAAAACGCTTTGCCATCCAGTCCGGGATTGTAGCACCGCACAGGCCTGCAAATTTTGACAGCTGGCCAAAATTGTGGACGGGCAAAATTCCAGGAACGATCGGGATGTAGATCCCTGCCCGGCGCACCCTTTCGACATAACGCTCATAAGTGTCATTGTCGAAAAAGAACTGGGTTATTGCCCGGGTCGCACCATTGTCGACCTTGCGCTTGAGCATGTCGATATCGGTCATGAAATCGGGGCTTTCGGGATGTTTTTCCGGATAGGCCGAAACGGTGATCTCAAAATCTGCAAAGGCCTTCAGCCCAGCCACCAGTTCGGCAGCGTTTCTGTAGCCGTCCCTGTGGGGTCGGTAGGATGAGCCGATACCATCTGTCGAATCGCCGCGCAGAGCGACGAAGTGGCGAACACCGGCTGCCCAGAATTCACGCGCCACCGCATCGACCTCGTCCCGGCTGGCATTGACACAGGTCAGATGCGCTGCAGGGGCCAGTTTTGTTTCAGACAGAATGCGCTCAATGGTCGCCAGCGTCGGCTTGCGCGTTGATCCACCGGCACCATAGGTCACGGACACAAATTCCGGATTGAAAGGAGCAAGCCGCATGATGCTTTCCCACAACTGACTTTCCATGTCACCACTGCTGGGGGGAAAGAACTCGAAGGACACATTCAGCGCATTGCCCGGAATAACCGGAGCGAAACGGCGAAATACAGACATGATCAGGCAACTCCATTTGAGGATACTTGGGATCCGTCACGGGCGGCAATGACCAGACGAGGGTCTCGGGCCAGCCATATGGTGACGGTCAATTTCTTGTCCGCTTCATCATCAGGTTTCAGATTGACGACTTTCTCGACCGACAGGCCGGCTTCTGCCAGCCAGTCAGCCACCACATCCGAGGAAAAACCCAACCTCAGATGCGCGTGTTCTTCGCGAAGGTATTCAAGTGCATGAGGCGCAAAATCGACAATCACCATGCGCCCGCCAGGACTGAGCATGCGTGCCGCCTCGGCGATCGCCTGTTCAGGCTGTTGCAGAAAATGCAACACCTGATGGATGGCAATCAGATCGAAGGTGCCGCGCTCAAGGGGCAGGTTCAATATATCGCCATGGCGCACGGAGGCATGCGTGATATCCGCATCGTCAATGTTCGAACGCGCCACCGCCAACATGTCACGGCTGGCATCGACGCCAATGCCACGCCGGTAGAGCGGCGCAAAAAGCTGCAGGATGCGACCGGTACCGGTGCCCAGATCCAGCATTGAATCAAATGGCGTATCGCCGATCATGTCGATCAGGGCTTCCTCGACCTGTTCATCCGATATGTGCAGGGAGCGCAATTTGTCCCAACTGGCGGCATTGCAGCTGAAATAGGCCTGCGCCCGCTCGGCGCGCGCCTGTTTGACAGCGCTGAGGCGTTCATTGTCACGCACCAGCAGCGGATCATCAGGCGACACGGAGGCGGCGATCTGGCGTGCCAGCTGGAAGGACCGGCCTTCGCCGCTCAGGCGGAAATAGGCCCATGCACCTTCCTGAAAGCGCTCGATCAGACCGGCTTCAGTCAGCAATTTCAGATGACGGGAAATACGCGGTTGTGATTGCCCGAGGATATCGGTCAGGTCTGTTACGGTCAGATCACCGCCAAACAACAGCGAAAGCAGCCGCAGACGTGTCGGTTCACCTGCTGCCTTGAGCACATCAACCGTTTTATCCAGGCCCAGTTTTCGCGTATCCAGCATATTCACTCCGATGGTCGCGGAGCAGACCAATGCCCGCGCCGTCAACCAAAACATCACATAAAGATATCTTTATATCATTCTGTGGTGCGACGCAATAGAAATTCAATGGCACGACAAGAATTGGCGCTTCATGGCGCGATAGAGTTGCCTGGTTCTGAGAAAGATCACGCAAATGCGCTGCGAGATTTTCGCGGCGGTAGTGTCAGGCCTGATAGATCCATTGTTCGGGGATCTGCACCCGAACGGACTCGCCTGCAGAAATAACACCCGGCTTTTCCACCCAGGCCAGAAGTCCGCGGCGGCGCTTGGCCGCCGGAACGAAACTCAAGGCCAGACGCGCATGATCCCTGTCCGGATAATTGTCGGCAATTTTTGAACCCGAGATCTTGCATGGCCCGTTCTGAAAATCGACCTTGAGGGTCACCCCGCCCTCGAAAAAGAGCAGGGTGCCGGATGGCAGCATGGACAGAAACGGCACGCCCTCAACAAGCATATTGCCACCGATCCATTCCGGCTTGATTTCGGCAATGCCCATTTCTTGCGCAGCAGCCGCCAGTTCCACCGGGCAAAGCAGGGTCAATTGCCGCTCATTGCGCACTTCGGTCCCACGCCGATACCAGGGCTCACGCGCACCCGATTTGCGCGTCAACCCGGCATGGTGATCACCTTCAATGCCTGCATAGGTCAGGGTCAATTGGTCGACCGCCGTCGTGGCGAACGTACTGCCTGTCGCTGAAAACAGCCGCGTCGCTTTGCCGGCGGCCTTTCTTGCAGGTGTGATATCCATGGCTGCACCTTTCATCTGCCTGAAACCCCGGCGACCCGCCTAACGGGTCAGGCGTTTGTATGTCACCCGTTTCGGATTGACGCTGTCGGGCCCAAGGCGGCGTATCTTGTCCTTTTCATAATCTTCGAAATTGCCTTCGAACCATTCCACATGACTGTCGCCCTCAAAGGCGAGAATATGCGTTGCCAGGCGGTCGAGGAACATGCGGTCATGACTGATGATCACGGCGCAACCGGCAAAATTCTCCAGCGCATCTTCCAGCGCTGCAAGGGTTTCCGTATCAAGGTCGTTGGTCGGCTCATCGAGAAGAAGGACATTGGAACCGGATTTCAGCATTTTTGCCAGGTGCACGCGATTACGCTGCCCGCCGGACAATTGTCCCACTTTCTGCTGCTGGTCACCACCCTTGAAATTGAAGTTGGAACAATAGGCCCGCGAGTTCATTTCATGCTTGCCAAGCTTGATGATGTCGTTGCCGCTGGAGATTTCTTCCCAGACGTTCTTGCTGCCATCAAGTGTGTCCCGACTTTGGTCGACATACCCAAGGTCAACGGTATCTCCGATCACGATCTTTCCGCTGTCAGGCTGCTCCTGCCCGGTGATCATGCGAAACAGCGTGGTCTTGCCGGCGCCATTGGGACCGATCACACCGACAATGCCGCCCGGGGGCAATTTGAAGCTGAGACCATCGATCAGCAATTTGTCACCATAGGCTTTCGAGATATCCTCAGCGTCAATGACCAACTGCCCCAGACGCTCGCCGACGGGAATGACGATCTGTGCATCGCCGGGTCGGCGATCTTCGGCCGATTTCACCAGTTCATCATAAGCTCTGATGCGGGCTTTGGATTTTGCCTGACGGGCCTTCGGGCTGGAGGCGATCCAGTCGTGTTCGCTCGACATGGCCTTCTGTCGGTTGGCTTCCTCACGACCTTCCTGGGTCATGCGCTTTGCCTTGGCCTCGAGATAGGCCGTGTAATTGCCTTCATAGGGAATGCCACGTCCGCGATCGAGTTCGAGAATCCAACCCGTCACATTGTCAAGAAAATAGCGGTCATGGGTGATCATGATGACCGCGCCGGGATATTCGCGCAGATGTTTTTCAAGCCAGGCGATGGTCTCGGCATCCAGATGGTTGGTGGGCTCATCAAGCAGGATGAGATCGGGCTGCGCAAGCAGCAGTTTGCACAGGGCTACGCGGCGCTTTTCACCACCCGAAAGCTTGTCCACGGCGCTGTCACCGGGAGGGCAACGCAACGCTTCCATGGCCATTTCGACCTGGCTGTCGAGGTCCCAGAGGTTTTTCGCATCAATGATATCCTGGAGCTCTGCGCCTTCATCAGCTGTCTCTTCGGAATAATTCATCATCAATTCGTTGTAGCGATCAACAATGGCCTTCTTTTCCGCAACGCCTTCCATGACGTTTTCGACAACCGTCTTGCTTTCATCCAGCTGCGGTTCTTGCGGCAGATAGCCTATGGTTGCCCCTTCGGCCAGCCAGGCCTCGCCGGTAAATTCGTTGTCGAGACCGGCCATGATTCGCAGAACGGTGGATTTACCCGCGCCGTTCGGTCCAAGGATACCAATCTTGGCATCGGGGTAAAACGACAGGTGGACATTCTCGAGGACCTTCTTGGATCCATAGGACTTGTTCAGTCCGGCCATGTGATAAATGAATTGGCGTGCCATTGCGCGCTATCTTCCTTGCAAACAGAGATCAGGTCAGGATTGACCGCTTTTAGTGCCAATCGCACCATCAGGGCAATCCCCAACTGTGTTCTGCAGCATTACCACTTCACAAACGCCTCGCAAAAGCGTGATTTTGTGCACTCCCATCGTGACACCAGTTTACCAGAGGTTGGTCTAGGGTTCTTTCCACCGAAACAATTTCGGTAGAACCCCAGAGGAGATTCCCATGAACAGTAAATCAAAAAGAGCACTTGCCATGATGGTCGTCAGCGGTGGCCTGGCCGCTGCAGTCGCCAGTACGACTCCCGTTGTTGCCGCCTGCGGTGGTTGCGGTGCGAAGGTCACTGCCTGTGGTGGATGTGGCGCATGCGGTGCAAAGAAAAAAGCCTGTGGCGCCTGCGGTGCTTGTGGGGCCTGCGGCGCCTGTGGCGCCTGCGGTGCCAAAAAATAGTCAACGCGCCATCTCAGGATGCCGGGAGCCATTGGCCTCCGGCATTCACGTCTTGACTGTCAGACCCGTGTTGTCACCGGAACCACTTTGTGTTCGATTTCCAACAGGATCTGGTGCACCCGTCGATACCTGTCTATAGGTTGCCTGAACCAAACCGTTGCGTGCCTCTCACGAATGCTCAATCGGGACCGATGTGATGAACCGACCCTTAGGTGACAATCCCGTAATTGATTTCAAGTCGCTCGCCCGTGAGCGCCTGCTGTCCATGCAAGGCGCTGCTGATGAGATGATCGAGGTCCTTGAGGAGGCAGCCGAGCAGCAAAAGCACATTCTCATTGATGTCATCAATGCGAGAGCCCCGGACGACTTCACCCAGTGGCAACATTACCCGCCGGGCGACGTGCATGACCGCGAGAACGGTGCCCTGTGGTTCTATCATGCCCATGCAGAAGACGAGGCTGCACGCCCCTGGAGCGAACACGGTCACTTCCACCTCTTCGTTTATTCAGAGCACGTCAGCGACGGCGTCCAGCCCATTGCGCTTCCCCCTGAACCGGATATGGAAGCCGGTGGCCTTTGTCATCTGGTCGCCATTTCCTTCGACAATGCCGGCACGCCGATGCGTATCTTCACCGTCAACCGGTGGGTGGCTGTGGAATGGCAATACCCGGCCGAGGAAGTGATCCGTCTGCTGGATTTTTTCCAACTCGACAATGCGGAATTCTCCCTGACGTCGAGGTGGCTGATGGCCGCATTGAAGCTCTTCCGCCCGCAAATTGAATGGAGTTTGCGCGAGCGCGACCGGGTCATTGAAACAATGCGTGAAAACGACCCCGAAGGATTTTCCGAAGACCAGGATATTGAAGTCCTGTCTTCTTTTGCCTTTGATCTGGGTGGCCAGATCGAAGCCATTGAAGATGCCCTGGACAATTGATCCTGGCAGGCAGACAAATGTCTTGCTGTCGCCATCAACGACAGGCATGTTTCATCCATGGATGGATTTGATGAACAGACCGCGCTGAAGTCACCCACTGGCGCTACCCTCAACCTTTTGCACAAGCGGCCCGCAGGCCGCGCACGCGCCATCATACAGATCAACCATGGTCTGGCGGAACATGCCGCACGCTATCAGCCATTTGCGCAATTTCTCTGCGAAGCCGGTTTCGCCGTTTTTGCCCATGACCATCGTGGGCATGGCAAGACCGTAGCGCCGGATGCGCCCCTTGGAACCTTTGCCAAGGCACCGCCCGGCAAGGCCTGGGAAAAGGTGATTGCCGATACGCTGGCTGTCAATGAATATGCTCATGAGCTCTATCCCGATACACCGCTCATCACTTTCGGTCATTCCATGGGCGGCTTGATTGCGCTGAATTTCGCACTCTCCTATCCGCACCGGCAAACAGCACTGGCCGTATGGAACTCCAATTTTCATCTGGGCCTTGATGGCCGCATCGCGCAAGGCATGCTGGCTTTGGAAAGAATGTTGCGCGGGTCAGATACGCCCAGCAACCTCTTGCCGAAAATCACCTTCCAAAGCTGGGGCAAGGCCATCAGCGACGCACGCACCGATTTTGACTGGCTTTCGCATGACGAAAATATCGTCCGGGCCTATATCGATGATCCGCTTTGCGGCTGGGATGCCTCCGTATCACTGTGGCAGGATCTGTTTGCCATGGGTTTTCGCGGCAGGAATTCAAAGACCCTTGGCCGCCTGCCGCGCAGCATGCCCATCCATCTGGTTGGCGGAGGACAGGATCCCGCGACAAACAAGGGGCGCGCTGTCACCTGGATGGCAAAGCGATTGCAAGTAGAAGGTTTCACAGACGTGACCGGCCGCATCTATGACGGATTGCGTCACGAAACACTCAATGAATCTGCTCCCCCTGGCGCCCTTGGCGCCATGCAGGATTTCGCAGCATGGGCCATTGCAGCGCTCAACCGCGCCGACCAAAACCCATTGTCTTCTACAGGATCCGCTTAAAGGCAAAGGGGCCGGCTTTGGGCTAAGACAGACAACAGTCCAAATAATTCGATTTCCTCTTTGCGAAAACAATCATGGTTTGCTACCCACTTGTGAACTGATTGTCCTTTCAGGCGTTGGTGAACGATGAGCTGAAAAACCGGAGCGGCAAATGCTGGAAAACCTATTCACAATCGACAATCTGACGACCTTCCTGATCCTGACCGCACTGGAAACGGTGCTCGGATTCGACAACCTTCTGTATATTTCCATTGAGGCCAAACAGGTCGATCCTGCGCGTCAGGCCTGGGTACGCCGTATGGGGATCATCCTCGCCATTGGCCTGCGCATCGTGCTGCTATTTGTCGTGCTGCAACTGATTCAGATGTTGCAAGCGCCACTCTTTACCGTCGATTACGCCTGGCTATCGGGCGCAGTCAGCGGCCACGCCTTGATTGTTCTGACCGGCGGCGTCTTCCTGATCTATACCGCCATGAAGGAAATCTATCACATGCTCGGTGTGGATGATCTGCACCAGGAACAGACGGGACAGCCGCGCCGGACAGTCAAGGCGGCCCTCTTCTGGATCATTATCATGAATGTGGTGTTTTCCTTTGACACGGTGCTGTCTGCTGTTGCCCTGACAGACCATTTCATCGTGATGACAGCTGCGATCATTGTTTCAGGCGCCCTGATGGTGCTGATGGCTGACACGGTGGCCGAATTCCTGCAAAAAAATCGCATGTACGAAGTCCTCGGCCTGTTTGTGCTTTTGCTGGTCGGCATGATGCTGATGTCCGACGGGGGCCACATCGGTCATCTCGCCTTCTTCGGCTATCCCATCGAGCCTATGGCCAAATCGACCTTCTACTTCGTGCTGTTCACCCTTGTGGCCGTGGAAATCGTACAGGGGCGCTATCAGAAACGTATTCTGGCCGAAGCCGCCAAAAACCGGAAGAAAGCCAAAGCATCCCATGTCTGAAGCACCTTTGAAAAATATCCGTGTCCTTGAAATCGCGCGCATTCTTGCCGGCCCCTGGGCCGGTCAGATGCTGGCGGACCTGGGTGCCGACGTCATCAAAATCGAAAATCCCGTCAAGGGCGATGACACGCGACAATGGGGCCCGCCCTTCATGACAGGCGCCGACGGGGAAAACCTCGGCGCCGCCTATTTTCACTGCACCAATCGCGGAAAACGCTCCGTTGCAGCCGATTTCCGCAACCCTGAAGATCTCGCATTTGTACAGCGGCTTGCCGCCCATTCGGATGTGTTGATCGAGAATTTCAAGCTTGGCGGCCTGAAACAATTCGGCCTCGACTATGACAGCCTGAAGAAAATCAATCCCAAGCTGGTCTATTGCTCCATTACCGGGTTCGGCCACACCGGGCCAAAAGCCAGTCTGCCCGGCTATGACTACATCATTCAGGGCATGTCAGGTTTCATGTCGGTCACCGGAGAACCCGACGGAAGTCCAATGAAAGCCGGCGTCGCCATCGCCGATCTCTTTACCGGCATCTATTCCGTCACCGCCATTCAGGCAGCCCTGATCAATGTGATGAAGACCGGCAATGGCCAGCACGTGGACATGTCGCTGCTCGACAGTCAGGCGGCGGTGCTTGCCAATCAGAACATGAATTTTCTGGCAACAGGAACAAGCCCCGGACGACTGGGAAACAGCCATCCGAACATCACACCCTATGAGGTGATACCGACCAGTGACGGACATCTGATACTGGCGGTCGGAAACGACAGCCAGTTTCTCAATCTGTGCAAGATACTGGACATGGAAGACGTCGCGGACGATCCCAGATTTGTCACCAATGAAATGCGCGTGGCCAACCGTCAGGCGCTGCAATCCATCCTCTGGGTGCGCACCGCGAAGCTCGAAAGCGCCGAACTGCTCACACTGTGCAAAGCAAACAATGTTCCAGTCGGGGCGATCAATTCAATTGGCGAAATGTTTGACGACCCGCAGATCAAGGCCCGCGGTCTGCGGCTGGATCTTGATGACGGCCACGGCAATGCCATACCCGGCGTTGCAACACCGATCAAGATGTCGGAGACGCCACTGACCTATCAGCGGCCATCCCCACGCCTGGGTGAACACACCCAGGAGGTCCGGGCTGAACTGGATCGCCTGGACAATATTTAGCCTGAAGCCGACAGTCTACGAGCGAATGTGCAGGGTCTGCTGATAGATGGCAGTCGAACGCGCACCGGAACGGCAATAACCCAGCATTGGACGATCCATTTCGTCCAGTGCATCGACAAATTGCTGCACCTGTTCGTGGCCAACGCCGCTGGGGCCCACAGGAATATGGCGCAATTCAATGCCGCGCGCCTTTGCCGCCTGTTCAATGTCGGCAAATTTCGGTTGGCCTTCGGCTTCCCCGTCGGGGCGGTGGCAGACCACGGACTTGAAGCCCATTGAGACGATCTCATCGAGATCGGCGACACTGATCTGACCGGTGACGGAATATTCATCGTTGATCTTGCGGATATCCATTCTTCAAACCCTGACGAATTACATTAAACCTCTTGTGCAAAGGTGCATCAAAAGCTGGCAGGCGCCGGAATCGATTCAATAAAACCAAATCCTCACCTGCAGACATATAAACCCATTCGGGCTCCCTCTGCCAGTCTTGTCGGCAAGGATTCTTTCACTTGGGTTTTCTCAGGGCTCACCCCAACCACCACCATTGGCCGTGTGGATTTCAATCGCGTCATCTGCTTCCAGCACCACGCCACTGGCAAAGGCCTTGTCGTCCCGGCGACCATCGGAGCGCACAATCGTGAAGCCATTGGTGCCCCCCTCGTCTCCACCCTTCAGCCCCCAGACGGAAATCCTGTTGCGGCTGAATCCCGCCGACAACATGGTCCTTCCCCGCATGCGATAGCGCAGCGACAATCCACGCCCCCCGGAAAATTGCCCCCTGCCCTCGTCACGATCGTTCAAAGCCTTGTAGTCCACTTCCAGCCCGTATCGCGCCTCGGCAATTTCCACGGGGCAATTGTAGGTATCACCGTGGCTGCACGAATACATGGCATCCAACCCGTCGCGCGTTGACGTGGCGCCCCATCCGCCCATCTGCGGCTCCACCATGGTAAAGCGCCGCCCGGTGTCCGGGTGATCGCCGGCCAGCACCGTGCCGCAGATCGAGGCAAAATGTCCGGCCGGCAGGATATCGGGCATGGATCGCGCCAGACATTGCCACAACATGTCGTAAAGCCGTATGCGGGTTTCGAAATAATAGCCATGTGGGGCATTGCCGGTGGCATGAAAAACCGTCCCCGGTTCAGTGATCACCTCCAGGGCTCTGAACGATCCGGCATTGGCAAAAAGCGTCGGATCACTCATCGCCTTGAAAATCATCTGAGCCGATATCACCGCCCCGTCTCGGCTGGTGTTATAGGGTGCCGCGCGCATCTTCGGATTGCCGCGCAAATCAACAACAAAACGTTCCGGCGACAGGATGATGGTGGCACGCCACAGGGCGCCGTCATCCTGTTCCTCTTCAATCGAATAGGTCCCGTGAGGCAATTGCGCCAACCCGGCCAGACCGCGTTTCTCACCCTCGTCGAAAAGCGTCAGAATGGCTGCTTCATAGGCTGCCGCACCATGGCTTTCCACCAGCTGAACAATGCGTTTTTCAGCAATCCGGCTGGCTGCGACCTGCGCCCATAAATCGCCGGTGGCAAAGTCCGGAAGCCGGGAATTGGCTGCAATGATATCCATGACGGATTGAATGACAGTGCCACCATCAAACAGCTTGACGGCAGGCAGGCGCAGCCCTTCCTGGAATATTTCCGTTGCTTGCGTGGACATGGAACCGGCAACAAGCCCGCCGATGTCGTTCCAATGGGCAATCGATGCGGTCCAGGCAAGGCATTTGCCATCGACAAAGACAGGCAAGGCAATGACGATATCATTGAGATGGGTGACGCCACCGAAATAGGGATCATTTGTAATGAACATGTCGCCCGGCCGGATGCCGTCATCCTCATGTATTTCGATGATCCGTTGCACAGCCTTGTCGAGAACACCGACGAAGGTTGGAATACCAGCCCCGGAACTGACCAGATTGCCCGCGCCATCCGTTATGCCGGTTCCCACATCCAGCACTTCGTAGATAATCGGACTCATGGCAGTCTTGCGCAGCACCGCGAACATTTCATCGGCAGCCGCCGTCAGACTGGCCTGAATGACCGATGTGGTGAACGGGTTGTTCTCATGCTCGGCGGTCAAGATTTCAAACTCCCGCGACGTGAACGGTGCGCGGCAACGCAGACAATATTTCCGGTCCATCCTCACGCAGAATGACAATGTCCTCCAGTCGCAACCCGAATTGGCCCGGCAGATAGATGCCCGGTTCAATGGAAAACACCATGCCGGTCTCCAGGACCGTATCGGAGGTCGAACTGATATAGGGCGGTTCATGGGCTTCCACCCCCATGCCATGGCCCGTCCGGTGAACAAAATAGTCGCCGTAACCGGCCTGGCTGATAACATTGCGAGCCGCGTCATCCACGACGCTTGCCCGCACGCCCGGCCTGGCGGCCGCAAGGCCCGCCTGAACGGCGGCTTCGACGATGGCATGCACCTTTTCATAATCCTGCGGCGGTTCACCCACCACGACCATGCGTGTGATGTCGGATGAAAAGACACCTTTCCTGGCACCAATATCGATCACCACGGCATCACCCGACTTTATCTTTGTCTGGCCGGCATGATGATGGGGGAATGCACCATTCGGCCCCGCACCGACAATGCGAAACAGTGGTTCTGCTTCGTCGGCGGCAAAACTCTCACCGATAATCTCGGCCAGTTCGATCTCGCTCATTCCGGGACGGATGGATGCAAAGGCAGCCTGCATCGCCCTGTCCGCGAGGCCCGCATTCATCTTCAGCTCCTGGTATTCCGCATCGCTCTTGCGCATGCGCAATGCCCCCAATGTTGCACCAGTGAACTGATGCCTTGCACCCGGCAATGCGTCCAGCACCAGCAATGCAAAATCTGCCCGCATGGCTTCATCCACCACAACGTGACGCGCATTATCGCCGCCGACATCAAGCAATGCAGCCTTCAGTGCCTGATCCGGTCCCAGCGCATCGTCCCAGGTATGAAAGGCGATAGGCGTTTTCTGGCGTGTGCCCTCGGCATTGAGTGCCGGCATCAGGAAAGCTTCCCTTTGCCTGCCGACAAGCAGCAGGCAGGGACGTTCATCAGGATGCGGAAAAAACCCCAGAAGCCAACGCATATGGGCGCCCGGACCGATGGCGATCAGATCAACATTGCCCGCCTGCATCCGCTCGCGCAATGCCGTCAGTCGTTCTGCGGTTTGGCTGTTCATGACAAAGCCTTTCTCTCTTGTGCTTAATTCCCGCAGGATTCAGTCGACCATGCCATAGACTTCAGCAGCTCTTTCCTTGCTGATATATCCATTGCGAATGTCATTGCGAACAGCCTCCGGGTCACGTTTTTTCGGATCACCAAGCCCGCCGCCCGCTCCCGTCACGATGCGAATGACATCATCCTTGTTGACCGTCAGTCCCGATACGAAGGAATAGCGCTCGGACGATCCATCTGTTCTGATCACCCGGACATAATTGGGCGTCCCCTCATTGCCGCCTTCCAGCGCCCAGGGCAGGATCTTCGAGCGCGTATAGCCGGCAGTCAAAAAACAATCATCCGAGCGGATGCGGTAGTCGAGGCGAATGCCTTTTCCGCCGGTCCACTGCCCTTCGCCGCCAGGCTCCTCATTGAGTTCCATGCGATCAACGAACAGCCCGTTGCGCGCCTCGGAGATTTCCGCCGGGCAATTATAGGTCTCGCCGTGAAATCCCGAGAAGATCGCCGAATTGCCGTCAGCACCCTGCGAGGCACCCCAACCACCGATTTCCGGTTCGATAATGGTGTAGTGGCGTCCGGTATCGGGGTGTGGCCCACCAATGAAGGTTCCGCAGATGGACGCGAAATGCCCGGCTGACAGACGATCGGGAACCACCTGTGCAAGACACCGCCAGATCAGGTCATAGACGCGGACTTCCGTTTCAAAATAGAAGCCGATAGGCGAAGGTTCCTTGGCATGGAAGACCGACCCCTCCCGCGTCAGCAGTCGGATCGGACGAAATGATCCTTCATTGCAGGGCGAATAGGGATCCGTCAGCGATTTGAAAATCATCTGGGCGCAGACCATGACGCCATCGCGGCTGGTATTGGTGGGACCTGGATCCTGATCCGGATTGTCTGTAAGATCGACCACGAATTCCGTATCGCTGATCGTCACCTTGACGTTGTAGAAACGTCCGTCATCCTGCTCTTCCGTCAGTTCAAAGGTGCCATGTGGCAGATTGGCAAGTTCGGTCACCGAAACCTGCTCTCCGAAATCCATGAAATTGTCCATGGCTGTCTCGAAGGTCTTTGCTCCGTATTTCTCCGCAATGTCGACCAGCCGCTTTGCACCGATGCGCACCGACGCAATGGCAGCCCAGATATCGCCCTCCAGAAAATCCGGCATGCGGGAATTGACCTTGAGAATGTCAAAGACGGATTTGATCGGCTCGCCGCGCGAAATCAGCTTGATGGCCGGCAACCGCAGGCCTTCTTGAAAGATTTCAGTCGCATCTGCGGAAAGAGAACCCGGTGACTTGCCACCAACATCCGAATTATGGGCGATATTGGCCGCCCAGGCGATGATCCGGCCATCAGAGAAAACAGGCATCGCCACAATGATGTCATTGAGGTGGGTCACGCCACCGTAATAGGGATCATTGGTGGTGAATACATCGCCCGGTTCAATGTCTCCCTCATGGGAAAACTTCTCCACAATGACCTGCACGGCCTTGTCGAGAACCCCGATGAAGGCCGGAATACCCGCACCGGAACTGGCGATGCGGCCCTTGGCATCGAGAATGCCCGTTCCCATGTCGAGAACCTCGTAGATGATGGAGCTCATGGCTGTCTTGCGCATGGCGGCAAACATTTCATCCGCCGTCGCCTGCAGAGAGTTCTGAATGATTTCCAATGTAATCGGATCGCTGATATTGCTGTTCATGATCGTCTCCCTCACGCGCCCAATTGGATGTGCAGATTGCCATAGGCATCCAGATGCGCCTTGCAGTCCGGATGAATGACCACGGTCGAACCTGGATCTTCGACAATCGCCGGCCCTTCAATCGCCATGCCCGGCTTGAGCTTCGTGCCATCATAAATGGCACTGTCATGCTGTCCCTCGAGGGCAAAGTCGACCATGCGGCGGCCCTTGAGTGCCTGATCGGCATTGGCGTCGCCCAAGGGCTGCGCAGCCATGGTCAGCTTTCCGACCTCGGCTGATGCAACAAGGTGAATGCCGACCATCTCCACCGGCGCGTCGAGCCGATAGGTATATTCACGCTCATAGGTCTCGTGAAAGAGCGTGCGTATGTCCGCCAGCCTTTCATCCGTGACAGGACCATCGGGCAGCAACACCTCTGTTGTGTGCTCCTGATTTTGGTATCGGAACTTTCCAAAGCGCAGGAAACTGACGCGTGCGCTGTCAATCCCCTCCTGTTTGAACTGGGCCCGCGCCTGATTTTCCGTTTCCTCAAAAAGCCCCTCAATGCCGGCAGCGGCGCCTTCGCCCAGATCTGCCAGCCGGGTAACGAAATAATCCCGGCGCAGGTCGGACATCATCATGCCCCAGGCAGAGAACACCGAGGCGCCGGCAGGAACGACAACCTTTTTCACACCCAGTTCGCCAGCCAGGGCAACCGCGTGCATGGCGCCCCCGCCGCCAAAGGCGACCAGGGTGAAATCACGTGGATCAAAGCCCCGGTTGAGCGATACGAGCTTCAACGCATTGACCATATTGTTGTTGGCAATGCGGATGATCCCGCTTGCCGCATCCTGCGGCTCCACGCCGAGCTTGCCGGCAACCGCTTTGATTGCCGCATCGGCGGCATTCATATCGGCCTCGACTTCTCCGCCGCAGAAATAATCCTTGTTGATGCGACCCAGAAACAGATTGGCGTCGGTCGTCGTCGCCTCCTGCCCGCCCTTGCCATAGGCAGCCGGTCCCGGCAATGCGCCGGCCGACTGCGGCCCCACATGCAACTTGCCAAAATCATCAACCCAGGCGATCGAGCCTCCGCCATTGCCGATCTCGACGAGATCAACCACCGGCACCATGATCGGATAGCCGGCGGATTTGCGGTCCTTCTCGATCCAGTAATCGGTCATGATCTTGACCTGGCCGTTTTCGATCAGCGAACATTTTGCCGTTGTCCCGCCAATATCCAGCGCCAGTATATTGGGCTCATCAATCAGCTTGCCGAGTTCAGCAGCGCCCCAGAAACCCGATGCCGGACCTGATTCCACCATGGTTATGGGAATGCGCGAAACCGATTCAAGCGAATCCACGCCACAATTGGACTGCATGATATAGGGGCTGCCCTGAAAATCCTGGCTGGCAAGCCCGTCCTTCAGGCGGGAAAGATAGCGCTCCGCAATGGGTTGCACATAGGCCGAAAGAACGGCCGTATTGGTGCGTTCATATTCGCGCCACTCCCGGGTGATCTGGTGAGAGGAGACCACGGAAATTTCCGGCCACAGCGAAGCAATCCGTGCCATGGCCTCTTTTTCATGGGCAGGGTTGGCATAGGAATGCATGAAACACACGGCAATGGCCTGCACGCCCTCTTTCCTGAAATCATCAAGAATGGCCGGAAGTCCCGACAGGTCCTGTGCCTTGATTTCCTTGCCGCGATAATTCATCCGTCCAGGCAGTTCCTTGCGCAGATAGCGCGGCACAAAGGGCGGTGGCTTTTTATAGTGCAGATTGAAAAAATCCGGCCGGTTGCCGCGGGCAATTTCCAGGATGTCGCGAAATCCCTCCGTCGTGATCAGGCCGACCTTGACGCCCTTGCGCTCGGTCAGCGCATTGATGACGACAGTCGTCCCATGGGCAAAAAAATCGATGGATGCCGGGTCAACGCCACCCTTTTTCAAGACATTCAATACGCCTATTTCGAAATCCGGCGGCGTCGTGTCGGATTTTGCCGTGCGAATGGTCGAATTGCCATTCTCATCCGTTTCGAAACACACCAGATCGGTGAAGGTGCCGCCAACATCCGTGGCAACGCGTATGGTTGAATGAGCCATCAGTGGCCTCCATTTGAATCGTTGAGTTTTTCCATGAAAAAGCAGAGGCTTCCGGGCAGTTTCAACGCCTCGGAAGCGGCCACTTTTTCTGACGTGTAAAAGCCGCTTTCATGCAGGCAATTGATCGTTCCCAGAACCGTTCCGGCAATCACCACAGGCACGTTGAGGACGGACTCGCAACCAAGCGATGCAATCAATTCATGATCGGAAAAGACATCGGCAATGCCTTCGATATCATTGGCGACAAAACTCTGTTTGCCGTTCAGAACCTGTTCACTCCAACGGTCGCTGTCGACCGGTTTGGTTCCCGAACAGGGATAGGCATCTGGCATGTTGCTGTAACAACGGCGCGCCAGCCCCGCCTCCCGGTCAAAGGTCATCAGTGTGAACAGACGCACGCCGATCAGTGAGCGAGTCATGTCTTCCAGTGCATGGTGGACCTCCTCGACATGGGCTGCCGTCGAGGCCGCCCGGTAAAATTCGAGCATGTGATTATCAATGGGCACTTTTATTCTCCAACACGGTTTTTCGCAGGGCCTCTTCTTCGTCTGTTATAATGGGAATGGCCCCGATCAGGCTGCGCGTATAGGCATTGCCGGGATTGGTGAAAATGGTCTCAGTATCAGCCATTTCCACCATGATACCCCGCTCGAATACCGCCACACGATCGGCAATATTGCGCACCACCGCCAGGTCGTGCGTGATAAAGACATAGGTCAGAGCTTTGCGGTGACGCAGCTCATCGAGCAACCGCAAGACGCGCGCCTGTACCAGAACATCCAGCGCTGATGTCGGCTCATCCAGAACCAGGATTTCCGGTTCACAGGCCAATGCCCGGGCAATGGCGACCCGCTGGCGCTGACCACCGGAAAGCGCCGAAGGATAGCGGGATGCAAATTCGGTCGGCAGACCCACTTCATCCAGCAAGGCGGCGATCCGGGTTTTTCGCTCCTGCCTGGTGCCGATATCATGGACATCCAGCGCCAGCCTGAGCGAGGCACCAATGGTGCGGCGCGGATTGAGCGAAGACAGCGGGTTTTGCTGAACAAGCTGAATGGCCCGTCGCAATGGCAGGTTGCGGCGCGCTGGCAGCAATGCGCCATCCAGCAACATCTCTCCCGTCGTGGGCGGATAAATGCCCAGCAGCATGTTCGCAAGGGTTGTTTTCCCCGACCCGCTTTCGCCGACAATGGCAAGGCATTCACCGCGCGCGACGGACAGGTTCACACCATCCAGCGCCCGCACCTCGTGTGTCGCTGCCTTGAATGTTTTGGAAATATTGCGGGCCTCGAGAACAGGCACCAGCTCTGCCGTTTTCTCAATCATGCGGGCACCTCGACCTCATGATCAATCATCGGATCCAGGAAGGCTTCACTGTTCTCGGCAATATCGGGAATGCCACCGCCGGTTATACGCGGTACAGCTGCCATCAGCGCCTTTGTATAGGGATGAAGCGGTTTGCTGAAAAGCGTGTCGGTGGGCCCGTGTTCGACAATACGGCCCTTGTAAATCACATAGACCCGGTCTGCGAATTCGCGGACCACACCCAGATTATGGGAAATGAACAGAACCGATGTGCCCTTGCGCACCACCAGATCACGCATCAAATGAAGCGTTTGCGCCTGCACGGTCACATCAAGCGCTGTTCCCGGCTCATCTGCAATCAGCAATGAGGGTTCATTGGCCAGCGCCATGGCAATCATGACCCGCTGGTTCATGCCACCCGAGAGCTGAAACGCATAGGCCTGCAGCACCCGCTCCGGTTCGGGAATGGATACATCCGTCAAAAGCGAAATGGCGCGCTGCATCCCTTGCTTTTGCGTCAGGTTACGATCCATGCGCCGCAACACCTCGTGAAACTGCACATGAATGGGAAACACCGGATTAAGCGATGAAGTCGGGTCCTGAAAGATCATCGACATGCGCGTGCCGCGCAATGCCTGACGTTCACGCCGCGACAGTTTTTCGAGGTCAGCGCCGTCGAAATGGATCGCCCCCGATATGCGTGCCGCCTTTAGTTCCTGCAGCAGGCCCAGGATGATGCGAGCTGTGACCGATTTGCCGGATCCCGATTCGCCGACCAGCGCCACCTTCTCGCCGCGCCCGATCCGCAGCGAGATACCATGCAGCACTTCAACCAGACCCTCATAGGTCTTGAAGCCCAGCTTCAGATCGCGCAGTGAGAGGATCGGATCGCTCATTGATCGGCCCCCAGGACCTGGCGCAATGCGTCGCCCAGAAGGTTGAAACCGAAGACGGCAATCAGGATGGCCAGTGATGGGAAAACCGTCAGCCACCAGGAATCCGGCAGATAATTGCCGCCTTCAGCCACCATGGAACCAAGATCCGGTGTCGGCGCCTGTACGCCCAGGCCCAGGAACGACAGGGACGAGGCAATCAGGATGACAAAACCCAGATCGAGGGTCATTTTCGTGACAATGGAGGGAACGCAATTGGGCAGGATTTCACGGAACATGATGTGCAACCGTGATGCGCCGATGATCTCGGCGGCAAGAACATAGCCTTCCTGTGATTCCGAACGAGTAACATTATAGGCAAGCCGCGCATACCAGGGCCACCACATGGTGGTGACGGCCAACATGCCATTTGTCAGCGTCGGCTCCAGAACCCCCATGACGGACATGGCCAGAACCAGTGGCGGGATGGACAGAAACACATCGGTCAAGCGCATGAGAACGAAGTCGACCCAACCGCCAAGATAACCGGCTGCCAGTCCGACCGTGACGCCGATCGGCACGGCTATGGCCAGCACCACGACACCCAACATCAGTGAAATGCGGTAGGCATAGAGAATGCGCGAGAACAGGTCCCGCCCGACCAGATCCGTGCCAAAAATATTGGGCCAATGGGGTGGCTGATTGAAATTGGAGAAATCCACCACTGCGCCGCGATGGGAGGGAAAAGGCGCAATGAAATCGGCAAATATCGCTGAAAAGACAACCGTTCCCACCAGCAACAGACCGATAACGGAAAGCGGATTGGACAGAAGGATCGACAATGTTCGTCTCATGGCCGGCTCCGTTCTGCATAGCGGATTCGCGGATTGATGAAGGCGATCAGCAGGTCCACAATGATATTGACGACCAGAAAGGTCGCAGAGATAACCAGAACAGTGCCGACAATGGCGTTGAGGTCCTTGCGCAGGATCACCTGAACCCCATAGCGCGACAGACCGGGCCAGGCATAAACAGCTTCGACCAGAAAGGCATTTCCAAGCATTGCGGCAAAATCCAGCCCGATGATGGTCAGAGAGGGTATCAGCGAGGGGCGAAAGGCATAGCGCCGCGCAATGCGTTGCTCGGGGAAGCCATAGGACCTGGCCATTTCGATATAGGGCTTGTCGTAGGTCTCGATCATATTGGCGCGCGTCAGCCTGGCCGCCTGGCCAATTCCTGAAAGCGAAAGCGCAAAGGCCGGCAGGACAATATGATGGGCAGCATCGGCAAATGCCCGCAGGTCGCCCGCCAGCAAACAGTCAAAAAGCAGAAAACCGGTCATTCGCGGTGGCACGGTCAGCGTGTCTGAAATCTGGCCGGCAATGGGAAATATCGGCAGAAAAAATGCAAAAAGCAGCATCAGGATCACAGCCCAGACAAAGCTCGGTGCCGACACGCCAAGCAGCGACAGAACCCTGACGACATTGTCTGCCGCCTTGCCGCGATGGCGGGCCGACAGAATACCCAAAGGAATGCCAAATCCGATCATGAAGAGACCGGCGACAAACACCAGTTCGAGGGTTGCCGGCAGAAACTGGGCAATATCGGTCGTGACCGGACGATTGGTATAGAGCGAGATACCCAGATCCCCGCGGGCGAAATCGCTGACAAAATTGGCGTATTGGACAATGATTGAATCATCGAGATGCAGCTTGTCGCGCAGTTGCACCACCTGCTCAGCCGTCGCATTTGGTCCCAGCGCAATGCGGGCGGGATCCCCGGGAATGATCCTGGCAATGGCAAAAATCAGCATCGATACACCAATCAACACAATGACCGAGATCGAAAGCCGCTTCGCAAGAAGCTGGACAACGGGTGACATCACAGGTTTTGCAATTCTGGTTCGAGAGCGTGGCGTGATGATGAAATAACCTGCGGGCCGACCATCAGGGCCGGCCCGCAAGGCAATATTACTTGCCGTCCTGCATTTCCATCAGGCGGAAAGAGAACCCCATGCCGTCCAGGCCAAAGGCTTTTGACGGATCGGACAGCGCCGGAACCTTGACCCTGTCGCTGGCGGCAAACACCGACTGCCGGTCAAAACCGTATATGGTTGGCGCAATGGCCATCAGCCTGTCGTTGAGTGCCTTGTAGGCCGTTTCACGGGCTGCCAGATCGGTATTGTCACGGCCCTGCTCCAGCAGATCATCGACATCCGCATCGTTCAGATATTCCGGAGACTGCCAGGTGCCTGCCAGTTTGGAATTATACATCCCATAGAGCAGGGTATCGGGATCACCGGTCACCGCATTGACAAAGAGCTGCGAAATATGCGGCGTGTTTTCAGGTTTTGAAACCTGCTCGGCAAACAATGCCCATGGCATTTTCTTGATTTCGGATTTGATCCCCAGCTCTGCAAAATTGGCTTGCATGAGCAGTGCGAAACGCTCTTCCAGGGGCACTTCCGCAATCCATGAAATCTCGATGTTGATGTCATCGGCCTCATAGCGGCAGGCATCCAGGTGCTTTTTGGCCGCATCCATGTCACGCTTCAGCGCATCCATTGGCGGATTTGCACCCAACATGCCGACGGGGATGGCACCGGTGGCAGGACTGCCCTGCGATACATCATCGGTGACCGCGATCATCTTGATGGCTGAACCATAATCAAAGGCATTGGTCAGAGCCAGACGACACTCCGCATCATCCAGCGGTGCCTTGGTTGTATTCATCTTGACGTAAAAGCCACCAGTGCCGGATTCGGTGAGCAATTGCGCTCCATCCTTCGACAGGGCTTTCAACACTTCCGGCGGCAGCCACTGTGAGGAAATATCATGTTCGCCCTGCGCGATCAGGGTGCGAACGGTTGCCGGCTCCAGACCATAACGCAAGCGCGCGGTATCAGGCGCAGCCCCTGGAACACCCAGGAAATAATCGGCATTCTTGGCCATGACCGTTTCCTGCTGCGGATTGTGGGCGGTCACCTTGTAGGCCCCCGATCCGGCGCCATTGGCGGAGAGGTAAGCCTGCCCCCAATCCCCCATATCGCCTTCGCCTTCACCCAGGTTTTCCATGACGAGTTGCTTGTCGACAATCGGCAAACGCAACATGGAGGAAACGAATGGTGCATAGGCTTCTTTCAGAACGAAAGACACTGTGTGGTCGTCCACCGCTTCGACACTTTCGACATTGGCGAAGAGGTAGGAAAGCCCCGCACCAAGCGCCTGCATGCGCTGCAGGGAAAACACCACATCGTCGGCGGTCAACGGGTTGCCACTTTGAAATTTGACATCATCGCGCAGCACAAATGTGTGTTTGTTGCCATCAGCCGACCAGCTTTTTGCCAGATGCGGCGCAAGTCCCGGAGCACCCTGTACGGGCAGAACCAGCGTGTCGTAGACATTGAACATCAAAATGGAATCGGCATAATCCGATGCCTTGGCCGGGTCGAGCTCGCCAACCGCAACCTCATCAAGGCGCAGCACGGTTTCCGCAAAGGCAGGGCCTGCAGGAACCAGTGCCATTGTGCTGACACCGATCAGTGCCGCAGCCATTCTTTTTGCAATAGTATTCATGATCAGTTCTCCATCTGGATTTGTGTTGGGTTGATTGCCTGAAACGTTCAGGACACGTCCTTCTTGTTATTTTTTTGAAAAGCTTCGCTCGGTTCCTCGCAAAACACGTCCATGGTCCCGGTCCACAGAATTTTTGCCGGCTTGTCCGTATGGTTCCAGGAGGAATGCACTTTGGTCGAGGGAAAATGAACGCTGTCACCAACCCCCAGAATTGTTCTTTTTCTGGCCACCTCAATGGTGATGCTGCCTTCCAGGACAAACATCATTTCCTCACCCTCGTGGGCAATCGGTTCACTGCGATGCCCCGGCGGCTCATGGATGATGACGCTGCGCATGACATGTCCCGGAAATGCTGAAGAGATTCGCTCATAGCTCACGGAGCTTTCGCTAACTGCAAAAACCGGCCTGCCCGATTGACCCGTTTGAAAGCCGTCAGAACCCTGCGCCTTGGTTGTCAGAAAATCGCCGACATTGACACCAAGAACCCTCGAGACAGATACAAGTGACGACAGGGATGGAATTGTGATGCCGCGCTCGATCTGCGAGATGAAACCGACCGACAGACCGGCTTGATCTGCCACAGCCTTCAAGGTGAAACCAAGCTCCAGGCGGCGCTCACGCAGGCGGGTACCCAGCGATTCGTGGTCGTTTGAAAGCCTGTCTTTTGTCCTGCCTTGTTCAGTCAAATTCCGCCCCCGGTTTTAGTATTGCTAAAACGATGCCTTTGATCGGCAGATGAGTCAAGGGATTTTTAGTAATGCTAAAATTTTGACCGCAATGGCGTTTTTCCATGCAATCGGACATCAGAAAATGACATAAGAATGCATCCGAGATCCGCTTGGAATCTCAGGTTAAACTATTAAAAAACAGTCGTTTGAAGGGGCTTTAAAAACTGAAGAATGCTCCTCCCGCATCTATTGCGGGCGACTCAGCGTTCGGCTGACGGCATCCTTCCAGCCTTCAAGACTCCGGTTGCGCGCCTGTTCATCGATCTGTGGTTCAAACTGACGGTCACGCGCCCATTGCCGAGAAAATGTTTCCATATCCGGCCATTCTCCCGTTCTGTGCCCGGCAAGCCAGGCCGCGCCCAATGCCGATGTTTCAAGAACCTTTGGTCGGTCAACAGGCACACCCAGAATGTCCGCCAGGCGCTGCATCGTCCAGTCGGAGGCCACCATTCCACCATCGACGCGCAACACCGTTTCGACCGTGCTGTCCTGCCAGTCCCGGCGCTTGGCGACCAGCAGATCGTGGGTCTGATAACACACGGCTTCCAGTGCCGCTTTGGCAAATTCAGCCGGGCCAGTGTTGCGTGTCAGGCCGAACATGGCGCCGCGCGCATCAGCATCCCAATAGGGCGCACCAAGGCCGACAAAGGCAGGCACAAGATAGACATCCTGCTCCGGGTCGGCCTTGGCAGCCAACGCACCGCTCTGCGCAGCATGTTCGATCATGTGCAGACCATCACGCAACCAGTGCACGGCAGCACCGGCAATGAAAATGGACCCTTCAAGCGCGTAGGTGGTTTCACCCTTCAGGCGGTAGGCGATGGTTGTCAGAAGCCTGTTGTTGGATTGCACCAATTCAGTGCCGGTGTTCAACACCGTAAAACAGCCTGTCCCATAGGTGGCTTTCATCATGCCCGCTTCAAAACAGGCATTGCCAATCGTGGCGGCCTGCTGGTCACCGGCAACACCCAGGATTGGAACACCGGCAAGCACATGGCCATCGGCAACAACGCCAAAATCATCGGAGCTGTCGCACACCTGTGGCAGCATGGAATGCGGGACATTGAGATGCCCCAGCAATTGCTCATCCCAGCAATTGTCAACGATATTATACATCAGAGTGCGCGACGCATTGGTGGCATCGGTGACATGTCGTGTGCCGCCGCTCAACCGCCAAATCAGGAAACTGTCAATCGTGCCGAAACAAAGTCCGCCGCGTTCAGCGCGTGCCCGCAAACCCTCGACATTGTCCAACAGCCAGCGCAATTTTGTTCCGGAAAAATAGGGATCAAGCAACAGTCCCGTATGCCGCGTGAACAGCGGCTCCAACCCCTCCTCCTTCATCTGCGCGCAAATGGAAGAGGTTCTTCGGTCCTGCCAGACAATGGCGTTGAAAACCACCTCTCCGCTTTGCCGGTCCCAAACCACCACCGTTTCACGTTGGTTGGTGATGCCGATGGCGGCAATATCAGAAGCCTGCAGACCGGCATCGGACAGGGCCGCGCCGATCGACCATTCCACCGAACTCCAGATTTCCTCGGGATCGTGTTCCACCCAGCCCGAATGCGGATAATGCTGCGCGAACTCCTTCTGGCCAATTCCCAGGACGGATTGATCAACGCCGAAAATGAGTGCCCGACTTGACGTCGTTCCCTGATCAATGGCCAGAATATTCTTTTTCATTTCGTCCTCCCGAATATGTAAATCACCAATGGCAAAGGTGGCAGAGTTAAGCCCCTACTATGCCATTTTGTCACCGTCCACTTGTCGCATCAGGCACCCTGCTTGCCAAAAACCAGATGCATCCAGGCCGGTGGCCGGGCGCATATCTGATCCTGCAGCAGCCCCAGGTCACACCTGGTGCATCACCAGACCCTGTCTTCATCCGATTTTGCCCATTTATGGGCAACACGCCCATTCTTGCGCAACAAATTAGTCACCCTGTGTAGAATACGGATAACCTGGGCCCTGCCGCACCCCGGCCAACTCTCAAGTCAACTCCCAAGTCAACGCTCTGACCATCGATGTCGCCACCAATGACAATCGCCTTGAAAATCCGGGATCTACTCATCTTGATTCCCTTGAGGTCAGCATATGCCGTATGCACAATTTCGAAATAATATGAAAGAAATGTGAAAGTCAAATGAACATAGATCCCCCTGACCGCCGGATTATCTCGTTCATCGCGGGACAAGGAAATATGGGCTCAACGCTGCATCGGTGGAACAGGTCGATTTGCCTATGTCAGAAAGTTGTTCCAGCTTGATTTGAACTTTGCCAGATCCCGGTGATACATGGATTTGCCTGGCAGAAGCACACAATGGCCCGGCAAAATGGGTATCCTCTTGAACCGAGGCGGAGCTGACTTGAACAATTCGGCACATTTTCCAGCCTCACCGCCGCAAGTCATGCCCCTTTGCCTTGCGGGTGCGGCAGCAGTGGGGTTGCTCGGCCTTGCCTACGCCAACGGTTCAGCCAGGCTTGCTTTGGCCGCTTTCATTGGCCTGTTTGCCGGGATCGCCCTCTACCATGCCTCTTTTGGCTTTACCTCCGCGTGGCAACGTTTTGCCTATGAGCGACGCGGTGCGGGGCTGCGCGCGCAAATTCTGCTCATTCTGCTGACCTGCGCAATCACCTTCCCGCTGCTGGCTGCAGGTAAAATATTCGGCCAACCGATCCACGGCTCCATTGCCCCCTTTGGCATTGCGGCGGCCTTCGGGGCCTTCCTGTTCGGCATTGGCATGCATATGGGCGGCAGCTGTGCATCAGGCACATTGTTCACGATGGGTGGCGGCAATACGCGCATGCTGGCAACACTTGCGGGCTTTGTCGCCGGCTCGCTTGTTGCAACGGCCCATCTGGCCTTCTGGCGGTCTCTTCCGGGGTTTGCGCCCCTATCAATTGTCGAAACATACGGCGCGGTTGCTGCTTATGCGCTGACAGCACTGCTGCTGGGCGGCCTTTTCATCTACAGTCGGCGACGCGAAATCCGACATCACGGCCAGTTGGAACGCGACGAACGGCAATTCAACCTGATACGTGGTCCCTGGCCGAAGATGTGGGGGTGTTACGCGCTTGTTTTCGTCAGCATTGCAACACTCCTGGTGCTTTCACGCCCCTGGGGCATCACCTCCGCCTTTGCGCTTTGGGGTGCAAAACTCGGACGCGCCGCAGGCATTCCCGTTGACGGCTGGCCCTATTGGGCAAACCGCCAGGCCTGGCTCGATCAACCTGTTTGGATGGACAGCACTTCAGTCATGAATTTCGGCATCGTAGTCGGAGCTCTGGCCGCCGCCGCATTGGCCGGCAGGTTTTCACCAACATTTCGCCTGACCTTGCGCGAACTGGTGATAGCCTTGATGGCTGGACTGCTCATGGGATATGGCGCCCGGCTGGCCTATGGCTGCAATATCGGAGCCTATCTGGGTGGGGTTGTTTCAGGCAGCCTGCATGGTTGGGGATGGCTGCTTTTCGGCTTTCTGGGCTTGAGCGTTAGCGCATCACTTGCAAGCAGGTTGAAGGGCAGTTTCAATCGACGCGCTGAGCCATCAGGATCCTGATTCAAGGCGCATGAGAAGGCCGGAAAATTGACTGCCCTGACCAGATATCCACTCAAGTTTGGGCACAAGGCGCATATTTTTTAAGCAGATTGAATTTGAACCACTATAATGGGTTCTGGTATTCTGATCCACGACCCCACTCAAAACATCGGCACAAACAACGTTAGATAATTTCCATGAGCAATGACGAGCCGCACAGGTCAGCGCCCAATGCCATGGCTGGTGACAAAAGCAGACTGGTTGGATCCTTTCATCGAAGGGCCCTTGAGATGGGCCGCCCCAAAAAGCAGGCCTTGTTCATGCTTGCCGATGCTGTCGCCGTTGTTTTCTGCCTGTATGTCGCCATGGCTTTTCGCTACGGGCGGGTTGATTTTCCTGACCGGAACACACTGACCTGGCTATTGCTTGTTCTGCCCTTTGCGGGCGTTGCCATCTATTGGTCCCTGGGACTGTACAATGTCGTCATGCGCGCCATGGAAAGTCGCACAATCAGCATTATTGCCGGAGGCGCAATCATGCTGGCGCTCTTCGTGGCAGCAGCGTCCTATATGCATGATGGGCTTCATATCCCTAAAACCGTACCGCCTATTTTCGGTATTCTCGTCTTCATCACCATCGGCCTGATCCGCGCTCTGGCGCGCGCCTATCATCAATATGTCTCTGCCCACATGTTTATAAGGGAAAATGTCCTGATCTACGGCGCGGGTGCTGCGGGCACACAACTCGCCGCCACGATACAAAGCGGAAATCATTATCGACTTGTCGGTTTTCTGGATGATGACCCAAGGTTGCGGGGCAGCATGATACGCGGATGCAGGGTCTATTCTCCTGACCGGGTCGGCAAGTTGGTGCACCGTTATCATCTCCGGCGCATTCTTTTTGCGCTCGCATCGGCGTCGCCGGCACAACGCCGCAACATCGTGTCAAGGCTTGCGCCAATGCAGCTGGAACTCCAGACAATTCCCGCTCTCAGTGATATCCTGCGTGGCAGAGCCGATGTGCAACAGCTGCAGGAAATCCAGATTGAGGACCTGCTCGGACGCACAACGGTCAGCCCGATACCGGACCTTTTTGATGCAGCGATCGACGGCAAACGGATCATGGTCACAGGGGCTGGCGGGTCCATTGGGTCGGAATTGTGCCGGCAAATTCTCAAAGCCAGGCCGGAAAAACTTGTGCTTCTCGAACTGAGCGAACTCGCGCTCTACAATGTTGAAAGAAGGATACGCGAACAACTGGGTGCCGACACATCTGTTGAAATCACCTACGCACTTGGAGATATTCGTGATCGCAGCCGCGTGCGGACCTTGCTGAAACGCCATTCCATCAACGTCGTCTATCACGCGGCAGCCTATAAACACGTGCCGATTGTCGAAAGCAATCCGTCCCAGGGTGTAACCAACAATATATTCGGAACACTGGCGGTGGCGGAAGAATCCGCGGCCCATGGTGTTGAACGCTTCATCTTGATTTCGACGGACAAGGCCGTACGTCCGTCAAATGTCATGGGCGCATCCAAGCGGCTTGCCGAACTGGTCGTTCAGGATATCCAGTCCAGAACGCCCAATACGATTTTCACCATTGTGCGTTTTGGCAATGTCCTGGGCTCCTCCGGCTCCGTCCTTCACCTGTTTACCGAACAAATTCGCAACGGTGGACCGGTGACCGTGACGCACAAGGATGTCACACGATATTTCATGACCATCCAGGAAGCTGCTGAACTGGTGATCCAGGCCGGTTCAATGGCCGACGGCGGGGAAGTCTTTGTTCTTGACATGGGCGAGCCGATGAAAATTCAGGATCTTGCCGAACTGATGATCAGTCTTTCCGGAAAAGCGCTCCGCGATGAATACCACCCGGAAGGGGGTATTCAAATCGACTATATCGGGCTGCGGCCCGGCGAAAAAATGTTTGAGGAGCTGCTGATCACCGACAGTGTGGTCGGGACTCAACACCCAAAAATCATGCGTGCGGACGAAAAAAAGCAAACATCCACCGCTTCCATGCAGGATTTGATCAGGCAATTGGAACGCGACCTGAAAAGTGGAGACCCCCGCCGATTGTTACAGACCTTGCAAAACGCCGTGGAAGGATACAAACCGCCTCCGACCGCCGAAGACATTTCTGGTCAAACGCCAAACAGGAACAATGGCAAGGTTCTCAGTCTTGAAGAAATGAGAGCTTTACGGCAAAAGGGACATTGAAGCTTTTAACCTGACAGCAAGGTGAGGACCCACCTCACCATGGCCGGACAAACCCAGAGCTAGGAACACGATGATTGTACCCGTAATTGTGAGCGGCGGCGTTGGCTCCCGTTTGTGGCCGGCATCCCGCCAGTCGCACCCGAAGCCCTTTCTGCACATGGAAAACGGCAAAAGCCTGCTTTTCAACACCTATGCCCGCGCAGCCGCGCTGAACAATATTACCGATATCGTCACCATTACGGCACAGGATTCCTCCTTCAAGACCGTTGCCGAATACGAACAGTTCCACGGCCAGCCCATGACCAACCATCTGCTGCTGGAGCCAATGGGACGCGACACGGCAGCAGCAGCGGCAGCAGCAGCCAGCTATATCGCGGAACGCTTCGGCGGCGACACGATCATT
This sequence comes from Rhizobiaceae bacterium, assembly GCA_029212415.1. Taxonomy (GTDB): domain Bacteria; phylum Pseudomonadota; class Alphaproteobacteria; order Rhizobiales; family Rhizobiaceae; genus Hoeflea_A. The sequence goes on from JARGOF010000046.1 coordinate 35,033, forward strand.
CTTCTCCTGCCAGCCGATCATCTGATTGTCGATGATGCAGGTTTTCAACAGGCGGTGGCAAGGGCAGCAAAGGCCGCAGAACGCGGCCAGGTCGCGACCTTCGGCCTGGAACCAGATGGCCCCGAAACCGGTTATGGCTACATTGAGGTTGATGGTGAAGAGGCTGTTCGTTTTGTTGAAAAACCCGACCTTGTAACAGCACAGTCCTATGTCGATTCCGGGCAATATCTCTGGAATTCCGGCATGTTCTGTTTCAGAGCCGATACGATGATCGAGGCCATGCAGGCCCATTGCCCAGAGGTCCTGACGGCCAGTCGCCAGAGTGTGGAAACGGGCGAACATCTCGACCTGGGTACCCGTCACCTGGAAATCCTGCTTGATCCGGATGCATTTGCCAAGGCACCAAAAATATCGCTCGATTATGCCGTGATGGAAAAGATTTCAAATATTTCCGTCATTCGGGCCAATATCGGCTGGAGCGATGTCGGCACATGGTCTTCGCTGTCACAGAGTCATCCATCCGACGACGATGGCAATGCCTCGATTGGCGATGCCATGTTGATCAATTCAACCAATTGTTTTGTCAGCGCCGAAGATCGGCTGATCGCTCTTGTAGGGGTGGAGGATCTCGCGGTCATAGACACGCGCGACGCAACACTCATTGTCAACAAGGCCAAGTCTCAGGACGTCAAGATCCTGTTCGAAAAGCTTAAATCAAGCGGTCATGAAGCCCATGCCAGTTTTCCCACCGGCTACCGCCCCTGGGGCTCCTATACGATCCTCGATGAAGGCGCTGGCTACAAGGTCAAGCGCATAGAGGTCAAGCCCGGTGGATGCCTGAGCCTGCAGTCACACAAGCACCGCTCAGAGCACTGGACCGTCGTCCAGGGCATTGCCCATGTGGTCAATGGCGAACGGCAACTGGTGCTCAACCCCAATGAATCCACCTATATCGAATGCGGCAACATCCACAGGATGGAAAACCGCGGCTCAGAACCGATGACATTGATAGAAGTACAGACTGGCGACTATCTGGGTGAAGATGACATCATGCGCTTCGAGGATATTTACGGACGCTCATGAAGTGCTTTGCCAAGTGTCAGGACTTTGACAGAAAGTCGGCATAGGATTTGGCAATACCGTCTCTCAGGCCGGTCGTCGCTGTCCAACCCAGATCGTGCAACCGGCTGACATCCAGCAATTTGCGCGGTGTCCCGTCAGGCTTGCTTGTGTCGAAGGTGATCTCACCGTCGAATGCAACAACGTCCATAACCGTTTCAGCCAATTGACGAATGGTGATGTCCTGCCCTGTGCCGACATTGTATAGGCCGTTTTCCAGTTCATTTTCCATGACAAAGACACAGGCGTCTGCCATGTCATCGACGTAAAGAAACTCCCGCATGGGTTTACCGGAGCCCCAGATCATCAATTCCCGGTCACCGCGGACCTTTGCTTCATGCGCCTTGCGAATAAGCGCCGGCAGGACATGACTGCTGCTCAGATCATAATTGTCATTCGGACCGTAGAGATTGGTCGGCATCACGGAAACATAGTGGGTACCATATTGGCGATTGTAGTTTTCGCACAGTTTGACGCCGGCGATCTTTGCGAGGGCATAGGGTTCATTCGTCGGCTCCAGCGGACCCGTCAGAAGATATTCCTCCCGGATCGGCTGCGGACAATCACGCGGATAGATACAACTGGACCCCAGAAACAGCATCCTGTCAGTGCCGGCCAGATGGGCGCCATTGATGATATTGGCTTCAATGATGAGGTTTTGATAGATGAACGCGCCCCGTTCGGTATTGTTGGCGTGAATGCCGCCGACCTTGGCAGCCGCCAGAAAAATATAGTCGGGTTTTTCGCTTTTGAGAAAACCATTCACATCGGCCTGGTTGGTCAGGTCCAATGCGCGTCGGTCACGCAGCAAAAGTCTGTCATATCCCGCTGATTCAAGCCTGCGGACGATGGCTGAACCCACCATTCCCTTGTGACCGGCAACAAATATTTTGGCGTTCTTATCCATCAGATCTACTCGTGATAATCATAGGTGGCGTAGCCGTGCTTTTTGACAAGTTCGTCCCGTTCGGCTGCCTTGAGATCCTCCCGCATCATTTCGGCAACAAGATCAGAAAAACTGGTTTGAGGCACCCAGCCCAGCTTCTCCCGTGCCTTGCTCGCGTCACCCAGCAAGGTTTCCACCTCGGCAGGGCGAAAATAGCGTGGATCGACAGAGACAATGCACTTGCCTGAAGCATCATACCCCTTCTCATCAAGCCCCTCGCCTTTCCAGTCGATCTGAAGTCCGACTTCTTGGGCTGCAGCATTGACAAAATCACGCACACTGTACTGAACACCCGTGGCGATGACAAAGTCCTCCGCCACATCCTGTTGCAGCATCAACCACTGCATCTCGATGTAATCGCGCGCATGACCCCAGTCACGCTTGGCATCCATATTGCCAAGGTAAAGACAATCCTGCAGGCCCAGCTTGATGCGCGCCAGTGCCCGGGTGATCTTTCTGGTGACAAAGGTCTCCCCGCGCAGCGGACTTTCATGATTGAACAGAATGCCGTTGCAGGCATAGATTCCGTAGGCTTCCCGATAATTGATGGTGATCCAGTAGGCGTAGAGTTTGGCAACCGCATAGGGCGAGCGCGGGTAAAACGGCGTCGTCTCCGACTGCGGTGTTTCCTGAACCAGACCGTAGAGTTCAGACGTCGATGCCTGATAGAAACGGGTCTTTTTTTCCAATCCGAGAATGCGAATGGCCTCCAGTACCCGCAAGGCCCCCAATGCATCCGAATTGGCCGTATATTCCGGCTCTTCAAAGGACACCGCCACATGCGACTGCGCCGCCAGATTGTAAATCTCATCCGGCTGAACCTGCTGTACGGTGCGCACCAGACTGGAAGAATCCGTCAGGTCACCATAGTGCAAAATCAACCGCCGATCATCGATATGCGGGTCCTGATAAAGATGATCGATACGGTCCGTATTCAATAGCGACGAACGTCTTTTGATGCCGTGAACCACGTAGCCCTTGTTCAACAGAAACTCGGCCAGATAGGCGCCGTCCTGACCGGTAATTCCTGTGATGAGTGCGACTTTGCTCACGGCTGGTATCCTGCTGATTGATATTGGGTGATGACATCCGTCATATATGCGCCGTTCCTAGAGTGTTTAAACCATAATTGGAAGTATTTGATGGCGAAAACCCGTTTCGCAGCGCCTTGGCATACTCTGCTCAGCCGACTGCGCAAAAATACGCATTGCTTGGGCGTTATGCATTTTTTAAACCACGATTGTACCGTCGGAACTTTTCTCGCGCGAAGCCAAAATCATTTTCTGGCACAAAAACTGGTTCGGCCAATCGGAAAATCTGTTGAGAAAATCGAACGCCAAAGGCGGGAAGCGAAATACATGCGGGAACGTTGGGCAAACGTACTCATTCATGACCCCTACTATTCGCCCAACCTGTCACTTGAACTTGCTGATTTTTCCTATGCGCAATAAAAGTAGAACACCTCTTGTATCCATTGACCCGTTCCATTCGCGTTCCAGTGTAAATATAACAGAAAAACGTGCATGCAATGCTTGCCACACAAGCTTCCCGGCCTTGTTTAGATAGGCATTATGATCGCAACAAGGCAAGCGGCGGCATGCGAGGTGACGTTAAAGTTCAGCCGCGTCACGGTTCAATTATTTGCCATTTGAAATCAAGGTGAATTGCGATAGGAGTGAGCGTACTGAGATTGGCGCCATCGCAATGACAAAGCACTGAGCGGCCTCTTTGGCTGCTCTACAAATGAAACCCACAGTAAAGCTGCGACCTGACAGATATCGGTTCAGACTATTCATGTTCTCCCGCAAAAAATCTGGCACAACAACCATCATTTCAGCAGACCGCGTTCCCGCCATGGCGTCAGCGGATCTGTGGACAGGCCTGCTTCGCTATGAGCTTTGGTGGATCTTTGCGGCGCATGACATCAAGCAACGGTTCCGCCGTTCAACCCTGGGCCCCATTTGGCTGACCTTGACAATGGGCATCATGGTCGGCGCACTCGGCTTTGTATTCAGTCAACTCTTCAAACAGGATATGACCGAGTTTCTACCCTATTTGGCTGTCGGGATCATATTCTGGGGCCTACTGACATCCACCATCAGCGAAGGCTGCACGGCGTTTATTGATGCAGAAAGCTATATACGCAATGTACCGATGCCCGTCAGCGTTCATTTCTACCGCGTTTTTGCCCGCAATATCATTATCTGGGCACACAATATGGTCATCTATTTTCTTGTCATCATTGTTTTCCCGCCGCATTTTTCATGGAACATGCTCCTGTTCTTGCCTGGATTTATGCTCTTCCTGATAAATCTTGCCTGGATGGGGCTGGTCGTCGGAGTTCTGTCAGCACGATTTCGCGACATACCACAGGTTGTGACAAACCTGTTGCAGGTTGTCTTCTTCGTCACACCGATTTTCTGGAGTGCTGCGATACTGCCGGATCGCACCGCCTTTATCCAGTTCAACATTTTTTACCACCTGCTGGAACTGGTCCGCAGCCCGCTGCTCGGCCATATGCCGCCGTTGCAATCATGGGCCATTGGCCTCACCATGGCGTTGGCTGGCTTCCCAATTGCAATATGGCTGTATCGTCGTGCCTATGCACGTATTCCCTATTGGGTATGAGGTCCTGATCATGGCGCATATTTCCATCAGAAATCTGACTGTTGAATTCAAGGTTTATGGCTCCAATGCAAGGTCATTTAAGAAACAACTGCTGTCACAGGCAACCGGTGGCCGTATCGCCAGCAACGCCAATGATGCGATCACCGTCAGGGCACTCGACAATGTATCGCTGGAAATCAAACACGGCGAACGCATTGGCCTGGCGGGGCATAATGGTTCGGGCAAAACCACTCTGCTGCGAACGCTTGCCGGTATCTACAAGCCGACGGGCGGAACAATTGAGATCGAAGGCTCTGTTGGCGCTCTGCTTGATCCATCTTCCGGAATGGACGCGGAAGCCACCGGTGTGGAAAACATATATCTGCGTGGCTACATATTGGGCATGACCAGAAAAGAAATCGATTCCAAGGTCGATGAAATCTCGAGATTCACCGAACTTGGGAAATTTCTTGAGTTGCCGGTAAAGACCTATTCAGCCGGTATGTTTTCACGCCTGGGATTCGCGATATCAACCGCCATAAACCCCGAAATCCTGCTCGTTGACGAAGGCATTGGCACCGGTGACGCTGCCTTTCGCGAGAAAGTGGTTGCTCGCACACAGGCATTCATTTCCAATGCGAATATTGCGATTTTTGCAAGCCATGACCAGACATTCCTCGATGACATGGGCGCGACCTCAATTTGCCTTGAGCATGGCTCAATCGTCAAGATCCTAGAATAAGACAAAGCCAAAGGTAGTATAGCGCGGCAACAGGTGCTTGATGACAATACATTCGAAAAAGAGGGTTTCAATCAGCCCACAAGGCGTGTTTTCCTTACCATGGCTCTACCTGTGGTGTTTGGATTTTCAAAGCCCCAATGGAAGCCTATATATTGAGGCAGTTCTCAGGACGGTAGAATACAGTCGTTAGGGATGGCGCTGTCATTACCGGTCCCAGACCATAGAAATCCAGTGATCGAAATCCCTGTTGAGTTAGAAAATCCAGTCCCGGCTTATATTCTTGCCGGTCGGTGTTGTCCCAAATGACCACACCATCATCTGCCAGAGCACCGAGACAGTTTAGTGCGCAGTCGACGCGGTCCTCGCCATCTATCACCACAACTTGAAATTCGGATTTATAATGTGTGATTGCCTCTACATACGGCCTTCCATTGCCATCTTTCAATTCAAGCAGGTGGTAAGATACCGAGGAAGACAGGCGGTCGTGCAATTCGTGATACCATGCGCGATCATGCTCACAGCTTATGACTTTTGCTCCATGTTTTACCCACCATAGCGTTGAGTTTCCGCTTCCGTATTCGAACACCTTCAATCCGCTTCGAACACGCGTCTCCAGAAAATGAACCGCCGAATAGGTCACCCAAGGTATAGGGTTGCCTTCACCATCAAAGGACTGCTGGGTGCGAAAACTATCAATCCATCCTGTCCTTACCAAGTAATCGTCGGCAATACATCTTAGCGCCTTGCGGCGCATCCATTTAGGGTTTTTACGATATTTGAGTAGCAGATGGCCGAACCAGTTTTGATTGTGAGACATGGCCATCCTTCATAAGCTGCAATTACACGCGCACATGCAATATCGCGCATACCACTTTAAGTCCATTATTTGCTGTCTGTGCAATCGACTGGAACCCGTTTGAACGCTTTGATCTCATTTGGCATTTTCGAATAGCTTCAATGCGATTCGGGAATGCAATCACGATTTCTGATCAGTGATGCACGTTGTAACACCCAATGGCAGAATTCTTGCACACCTCCCGGGTTCATTCCGACAATGCAATTGGGTTGTTCCAGAAGAACCGCACAAATTCCGATGGAGCTTGGTGACGAATGACCATACAAATAGATTTCACATTTTGAGTCTTTGATAGATCGACGCATCCGCAGATGAGAATTGGTATTGACGCGCGAAATCTGCTTTCCCGGCGCACGGGCATCGGGCGTTCTGTGCATCAGATTGGCAAGCAGTTTTGCGCTCAAGGACATGAGGTCACTTTTTTTTGGCCCGAGAAACCGCAAAAGATTCCAGCAGGTCTTGAAGCTGCAGAACATCACTTCAGCCACAACCGCGGACCCTTGAGCCGTATCGCCTGGTCACAGACACAATTGACAGATCAGATCAACGCCAATCAGCCGGATGTGTTCTGGGGGCCCTCTCATCGTCTCCCCGCCCGGCTGGGTCCTTCTATTCCGTGCGTCGTCACCATTCATGACATGGTCTGGGCGAAGTACCCGCAGACCATGCGGTGGAGCGGTTTGCTTGCAGACCGGTTTTTCGCCCCGCATGCCATGAGACGCGCAGACACCATCATTGCCGTTTCGCAATCCACCAAACACGATATCGTGGAGCGTTATCCGCATCATGCGAGCAAGACACATGTCATTTACCCCGGAGTCTCGGATCTGCAGGAGGACAAATATGGCACGGCAGAAGCAGTTTTTCCCGGACCAGCAGGTGCATTTGCCCTGTTTGTAGGCACGCTGGAGCCGCGCAAGAATCTCAGTGGATTGCTTCATGCTATGGCCATGCTCAAGAACGCAGGCCAATTGACTGGCCAATTGTGCATAGCCGGCGGGCAAGGCTGGCGCCACGCCAATCTCGGCGCAATGATCCGGGACAGCAAACTGCAGGACCATGTGACAGCAACCGGTTATGTCGATGATGCTGTACTGGATAGACTGTATCGCCAGGCTCGTTTTCTGATCATGCCATCCCTTTACGAAGGGTTCGGAATCCCGATTATCGAGGCAAACCACTATGGTATACCCGTCTTGACCAGTAATATTTCATCCATGCCGGAAGCTGCGGGCAATGCGGGCTTGCTGGTTGATCCGCTTGATCCTGACGATATCGCAAAAAAATGGCAAAGCCTGTGGAATGATGAGCGTCTCTATTCGGAGCTTGCCGCAAAGGCCAGACCCAATGCGGCACGGTTTTCCTGGCAGGAATCCGCAGCCCGGATGGAAACCCTCTTTGAGCAACTGATCGCCGATACCAGATAATATCCAGCAAAGGTGACAGCCCCTGCAAAGGGATGCAAAGTGACAGTGCAATCCAGCGGCGACAAATGTGAACGTCGCATAAGCGACCGTTTAGAGTATGCTTGGCTCTTGTTGCCATTCGCCGCAAAACTCGATTAGAGTCAGATCCTCATCCCAGCCATGTAGGTAACGGCCCCGAACACCATATTTGAAAGTGGCGCGAATTCTGCGTGAACCCCGAAAGCTCCTTGAATGAAACTATTGATGGAACTCCGCCCCGCGGGAGATGGATATTCAGGCATTCCGCAGGAAACCCGTCTTTTGTTTTCCAGCCTGTTGGAGAATAAAAATCGCGAGATGACCGGCCTGCTGAACAACAATAGATCATGGCTCGGCAATTCAATTTCAAAAACGGGCAGCGACAATAATTTATTAGAAGATTTGCAGTTTTTCAGATCGGAAAACATATTGTCACTGGTGAGTTCGGAAAAAGCTGGGAGTTTGGGCAACCTCCGAAACATCCTTGGAAAAGCACTGCAGATTGCAAGATTAACCACCAGAAGGGCAATCAAACGTCCCATTCATGTTCATGACATCGACATGTCCGCCTATGCCGACTTTCTATGGCGAATGTATTTTGCGAAATCCCTGCCGGTTGGCAAATTTGATGCAATCACACAATCTCGATACGCCGCGATCAAGCCCTCATGGTCTGCAATGCATTCTGTGGCCATGACTCCACTGCGACCCGGTCATTATGCTGGAATGGATACCTCTGACTACGACGTTTTCCTGTCACAAACACCCTGGCCCGCAAGCGTCAGCAAACACACACAATTACTTCTGCGGTATCATGATGCCATTCCCGTTCTATTTCCCCATACCATTCAGAATCCGCGACAACATCAATTTTCGCATTATTATGCGCTGCGTTCTAACCTGAAGCAGGGTGGCATGGCGGTGTGCAATTCACAGAGCAGCAGGAACGATCTGGTCAAGATGTTTCCTCAGTTTGAAAGCCAGACCACCGTTATTCCCTGCATGGTTTCCGACCAATACTTTGCAGAACCAGCCAAGAGAAAAAACCTGGTCGATATCATTGCCACCTCGATAGAACCGAAATTGGAACCGGTGTTCGGCAATGCCATGGCAAGGGAGGAATTTTACGCGCGCGTCTTGAAACCGGAAAACTTCCGATACTTGCTGATGGTGTCGACGATTGAACCGAGAAAAAACCACAGCCTGTTGATTTCGGCCTGGAACCGGATTCGTGTAGAAGATGACCCCGATCTCAAATTGATTCTCGTCGGGAATCCGGGTTGGGCGATGGAAAATGTCATGCAGACAATGGAACCATTCCGCAACCGGGGCATGCTTTTCAACAACTCCCAGATATCAGCTTCAGATCTCAGGAGATTGTATAATGGTGCCGAGGCTGTCGTTTGCCCCTCTGTTGCCGAGGGCTTTGATTTGAGTGGTATTGAAGCCATGTTATCGGGGGGCAAAGTTGCTGCTTCCGACATTCCGGTTCATCGTGAGATTTACAAGGATGCGTGTGAGTATTTCAATCCCTATTCAACCGAGCAGGCAGTCGACGCGATCAGACGGATCATCATGAAGGAAAACCAGGCAAATCGCGCGCGCCTGATTGAACGGGGCGGAATAATTGGCGCAGAATACAAAGGCGATAAAATCCAGGCCAAATGGGAAATTCTATTGGACGGCTTGAAAGCCAAGCGATCCGGCTGATGGTTTGCGCCGTAAGACGATATCACTTCGGGTTTTCAAATTTTGACAGATCACACGAATCCA
>JARGOF010000047.1 GCA_029212415.1 Rhizobiaceae bacterium
AAACATCAATCCGTTGCGTTGTCGGTTTTGCTGCAGCCGGTGGGTGGACATGGCATCATGGGTCCCATCACTGGCCGTCATATTGTCCAGACTGGCGGCAATGTGGTCGCTGATCGCATCCATCAGAACCGTGCTGACACCGGGGCGGCGTATCAGGCCTATCTCGGCGGGAGGCAGCGACGGAAAACCTTCAGCGGCGCTCAGGATCCGCATGCCCGGGCGTAGCGCCGATTCGGGCAGCAATGATACCGCAAGGCCGGCCAGGACGGCTGAGGCCACCACGGTGGATGACCAACTGGTAAACAGGATCGAATAGTCGCGTCCCACGGATTCAAGGGCAGCGCAGCCAAGTTGGCGCCAATCGCAATCGCGCCGACCGACAGCCAGCGGAACCGGTGTTTCCGTGTGCACCGAATGGGCCATCGACGTCACCCACAAAAGCGGTTCGGACCGCACCATGATGGAGTTTCTCACCTTCGGATTGTGTGTGACCAACGCCACATCCAATTCATTGCGGTTGAGCCTTTCGCACAGATCCTTCGATGGTTCACAGGCAATCGTCAGTTCCACATTCGGATTCGTCTTGGCAAAGCGGGCAATGATATCCGGCATGTATCTGTCGGCGTAATCATCGGGTGTTCCAAGCCGGATCGTCCCGGCCAGCGCCTCATCATCAAAGGCGGCCAAAGTCTCATTGTTAAGCCGTACCAGCTTTCGGGCAAAGGTCAGCAAACGTTCACCGTCGCCAGTCAACCGGTTCATCCGCCCGGCCTTTTCAAACAATGGCTTGCCGACGCGTTCTTCCAGCCGCCGCATCTGCATGGAGACGGCCGATTGTGTTTTGTTCACCTCATCGGCGGCACGGGTGAAACTGCCCATGTCGATGATGGCGATAAATGTTCTGAGCTGGTCGATATCAAGAGGCGCAGCCATGGGCATCCCATCAATAATGCTGATTGATTAAATATGAAACATTCACTGGATTAATTAGTCGAGTTTTGGAAAGACTGCAAGTGCCGATCACAACACGGTGCGGCGGGGTGTTTTTTCCGAAAATTCAATGTGCAACGCGAAGCGGAAACACGCCCAAATCATGGAAACCTGTTTGATTCCTAGCGACGGCAGGTTCGGAAAGGAGAGATACTATGATCAGTCTGCAAAAAAGTCTCGGAACCCTGGCCACGGGCAAACGCAAAACAACCTGGGGCGCATTCTGGTCTGTGATTGTCTCTCTGCGCAGGCGCTACAGCAATCGACGCGATCTCCGCACGCTGCACGAATTCAATGATCATCAACTCGCTGATATCGGGCTGACCAGAGACGACCTGCGATATGCCATGCGGGGTGGTCCGTTTGACGACCATTCCCTCGATCTGAACCGCGCCGTATTGCGGCGGCGTTCGCGGCTCGACATGTTGTAATGAAAGTGCCCGACGGCTGAAAAGACAGTCGTCGGGTTCGCCACAGCGGTGCTTCAACAGTTCAGCGCTGTTTGTTCATGCCCTTGAGATAGCTGTCGAAAATGCTGTCGACATTTTTCTGGTAGTCCTTCTGCACCTTGGTGCCGGCCTCGAACATGTCGCCAAAAATATTGTCCAGGGGATTTGCCTGTTTTTCGGGTTCAGGCGCGGCTGTCTGGCCCATGCCCGCCATGCCACCCTTCATCATGTTGCCGATCATGTCGGCAAAGGGATTGCCGGATGTTTTGCCATCCTTGCCGGCGGCGCCGCCAAACATGGTTTCCATCATCTGGCCGAGCGGGTTTTCGGGCGCATTGGCGGCTGCCTGTTTTTGCCCGGCGCCCGCCTGGCCCATCATTTGCCCGAGCATATCGGCAAAGACATTGCCAGAGGCACCGCTGGATTTTGATCCGCCTGTCGCCTGGTTTGCAAGCCCGCCCATGATGGTGCTGGCAATCACCGGGAGCAATTGCTTGAGAATGTTCTGGCCAATGCCGGTGGTCTGTTCAGCCTGTTGCGCCACGGCCCGGCTGACCTCTTTGGAGCCAAAAAGGTGCCCCAATATTCCGTTGCCTTCGGCAACACCCTGAGGAGAAAAGGCCTGGCTCACATTGTTGAAATAGTCTGCATGATTGCCATTGGCCAAGGCCTGCATGAAATTGCCGATATCCTCGGGATTGGTGGCATTGCGCTTCAATCCGGTGGAAAAGGCCGGCATCAGCGCCTCCATCGCCTGGGAGATCTGGTCTTCCTTCAGTCCGAACTGTTTTGCCATGGCACGCGCTGCTTCGCCATTTTGCGCCTGCATCATCATTTCTAAAAGCGGCTGCATTGTCTGATCCTCGTTGGAACTGTCGGTTTGCGGACGGTCAGTTTGCGGACGGTCTGGCCACCCGCAATCGCTTATCAGCGCCTATAGGACCAGATTTGCTGCCGTCAGGCAATCACAATGGTCAATAGGCATAATCCTTGAAGACCTGATCCACCGAGCCTTTCCATGGCCCATGATAGAGATCCAGCAATTCGCCGGCTGCCGTCTTGCCGCGGGCGACCGTTTCTTCAAGCGGTGCAAGGAAATGCGCCTCGTCATTGCCATCTTCATTGAGTTGCTGGCGCGCCTGCAGTCCGGCGCGCGAAATGGCGAGCACTTCACGGGAAATCTTGTGCAGGCTTTTGCCGGCAATCTCCGCATCAAGACCAAGCGACGGAACGCTGTCGCGCAATTCCTGAACCTGCTCGAAGCTCCAACCGCGGGTGAGATCTTCGGCCGCGTCCAGAGCGGCATCATCATAAAGCAGGCCGACCCAAAGTGCGGGCAGGGCGCATATGCGCCTCCATGGCCCGCCGTCGGCACCGCGCATTTCCAGAAACTGCTTCAGTCGCACCTCTGGAAACAGCGTTGACAGATGATTGGTCCAGTCTCCCATGGTGGGCAGACCGTCGGGCAACTCTTTGCGCAGCGCACCATCCATGAATTGCCTGAAGGTGACATGGGTGCAGTCGTGATAATGGCCTTCACGTAAAACGAAATACATCGGCACATCCAGTGCCCATTCGACGTAATCGGCAAACCCGTAGTCCTCGGAAAAGACAAAGGGCAGGATACCGGCGCGTCTGTTGTCGGTATCGCGCCAGATGTCCGATCTCCAGGACAGCAATCCGTTGGGCTTTCCCTCGGTGAAGGGCGAGAGGGCAAAAAGCGCTGTCGCCAAGGGCTGCAAACGCATTGAAACCTGCATTTTGCGGCGCATGTCGCGCTCGGACTCAAAATCGAGATTCACTTGAATGGTGCAGGTCCGATACATCATGTCGAGACCCTGGCTGCCCACTTTGGGCATGTAATTGGTCATGATGTCGTAGCGGGACTTGGGCATGCGCGGTGTTTGAGCCCTGGTCCAGGTGGGGCTGCCGCCCAGTCCCAGAAATCCGATGCCCAGCGGTTCGGCGATTTCGCGAAGCTGCGCCAGATGGGCATTTGATTCGCGGCAGGTCTGGTGAATATTGACCAGCGGTGCACCCGACAGTTCGAACTGGCCGCCCGGTTCCAGTGAGATGGCACCCATTCCGGTTGGTTCCACCAGTCCGATGATATTGCCTTCATCGAGGATCGGCTCCCAGCCAAGCAGGTCACGCATGCCCTCAAGCAGAGCTGAAATGGATCGTTCTCCCCGATAGGGTACGGGAGAATTGTCATTGAGGAAAAACGCGAATTTTTCGTGTTCGGTCCCTATGCGAAAATCCTGCTTCGGCTTGCAGCCTTTGGCAAGATAGGAAACCAGCTCGTCTTTGGAACTGATGGGTGTCTCATCGATCGTATCGCGGGCCATGGGCTAAATTCTCAAACTGCAGCCATTGGGAAAGCCACCGCAAGGCGACCGGTAAACTGGTTTAGGTGCTTGAACTGCTTTGCAGCGCTGTGCAAGCAAAAATCGTTGATCGCAGCGTTCAGTAAAAGTTGATGGGCGGGATTCAGCATCACCAATCTCCTATTGTAGCCTGCAAAACCGCCATTGCGGCAACCGCTGCCGTGTCGGCGCGCAAAATCCTCGGCCCCAGTGGAATTGCTGTGACAAATCTGCACGACTGCAACAAATGGCGCTCATCATCTGAAAATCCACCCTCTGGTCCGATCAGCAGAGCAAGTTTGCTTTCGCTTACGGCTTGCAGTGTCGAAAGCGGATTATGCGTCTTTGCCATTTCATCACAATAGATGATGCGTCGTTGCGGATCCCAGTTTTCCAGAAGCCTGACCAGTTTGACCGGTTCATGACAGATGGGTATCGACAGGATCCCGCATTGTTCTGCAGCTTCAATGGCGTTGCGTTCAAGCCGGTGGGCATTGATTCTATGTGCCTGCGTATGGTGGGTGAGCACCGGCTGAATAACGCCTGCGCCCATTTCGACGGCCTTTTGCACGGTATAGTCAAGCCGTGCCTGTTTCAGCGGCGCAAAAAGATAATGCAGATCACAGGGATCGGGCTGAACCCGGACCAGGTCTTGCACGAGAAGTACGAGTTTTTTCTTGCTTTCATAATGAATTTTTGCGGCCCATTCACCGTGCCGTCCATTGAACAACAGAACGTTGTCGCCTTCGCCCATGCGCAGGACATGGGAAAGATAGTTGAACTGATCCTTGTCAGCCGGAATCTTTGCACCGTTTTGCAGATCATCTTCGACAAAGAGTCGCTGAATTTTGAAATTTGCGCGCATCAGGATTGTGTGCCCCACATCTGCCAGAAACTCAAGTCTCTGCACTGCCGCTTGCCAGACCGGAAGATTGTCCGGTGGCCGATCAGCCCGCCCGGCGTGCGAAAACGGAAAACAGCCCGGCACCCATCAGCAATACGGCACCCGTGCGGGTGGCCCTTCGCAACACCGAAGGGCGCCGGATGATGTGCCGTGCCCGGCTGGCAAGCAAGGCATAGGCCCAGGCATTGGCAACGCCCAGAATGACGAAAAGCAGCACAAAAATGGCCGCCTGTGGCGCGAAAGCCCTGTCGGGCGCAATGAATTGCGGCACGAAGGCGACGAAAAAGATGATGCCTTTGGGATTGAGCAGGGTCACCAGAAATGAATCGCGGAATATCGACCAGCGATGGTGCATTGGCGCCAATTGTTCGAGATGCGGCACGCTGACCGGCGTTTTCCACATCTTGATGCCGATATAGATGAGATAGCCAGCACCTGCCCATTTGACGATGGCAAAGATCGTCGCGGAGGCTGCCAGTATGGTTCCAACCCCGATGATCGACAATGAGGCCGCGGCAAGGTCGCCCAGCGCGACACCCAGAACACTGGCCAGCGCCACGCGTTTGCCATGGGAAAGTGCCTGGCTGATCACCATGATGATGGTCGGTCCCGGTATGATCAGCAGGACAAAGCTGGCAAGGGCAAATGTCAGAAGGGTTTCAATGGTGACGGGCATGATGAAGGCCTTAGGGGTGGATAGGCGGTGATGGGATCAAATCTCGATTGCATGGCTCATTTTGAGACCGCCGGTCCCTGATCCCGGATGGAACCATGCGACCTTTGACGCAGATCGGATACCCGTGCCCAGTCATTGGCCTGTTCTGCCTCTCGAAGCGTTTGTGCAACAAATTCCATATGACGGGAAGCGGCCTTTTGGGCGGCCTCCACCTTGCCGCTGACGATGGCATCATGGATTGCCACATGCTGCGCCAGCAGGTGATCGCGTGATCCGGAATATTGGTAGACAAGCGCCCGGTTGAAAAACACACCGTCGCTTAACAGACGGTAACAGGATCTGAGCGTGTGCAGGAGAATGATATTGTGGGCTGCCTCGCCAATGGCATTGTGAAAGGCCACATCGAGTGCCGCTTCCCCATCGAAATCATCCTTGCCATGAGCTTCCTTCATGCCATCGACAATCAGACTCAGACGATTTTTATCGACAGAGGTTGCGCGTTGGGCTGCCAATCCGGCTGTTGTTGCCTCTATTTCCCGTCTGTATTCCAGATAATCATGGGTTGCGCGCCGGTGACGGGAGATCAGATGCAACACCGGCTGGCTGAAGACTTCGCCGATCAGGTCGGCAACAAAGGTGCCGCCCCCATGGCGGCTGATGAGCAAACCGCGATTTTCAAGAACCTTCAGTGCTTCCCGCACGATCGGGCGTGACACATCAAACGTGCGCGACAGTTCCCGCTCTCCGGGCAATTGATCGCCAGACCTCAAGATGCCTTCCAGAATGAGCAATTCGACCTGGCGCACAATGGCGTCGGCAGTGCGTCCGTGCTCGATTTTTGAAAAAACATCACTGGTCATCTGTATCAGCCGTTCTCACCATGCAGGTCCTGTTTTCCCATTCCGCGCTTGCGGGTTTAGACCCGATGCATTGCCAAAGGCTAACAAGTGACCATCAAAATGGTCAACAATTTTGTCCACTTTCAGGGTTCTGCATGAGTTCATGGCCCATTGCCGGTAGGCTGTTTTGGTGCATCATCAGGGCAAATTACCGCACCAGCTTTGTCTGAATGCCATTATGCGGCATAAGTAACGCAGCATTAAGCGAGGAATGCAGATGGTGAGTGGCAGTTTTGGGTTTCCGATCGCCAAGGATCGGCCGATGGCTTTGGGTGAAGTCCATGCCCGGCCCTATCCTCTGATCGAATCTCCCCGGATCATCGTTCAGCTTGCCTTCATGACGGACGGTGGCGCTGCAGTGGACAATGCGGTGCTGGCCGCTTTGAGCCGGGCGCGCGGTGTCGCGGCGCCGCAGCCCGATGCGCGCCATTATGTGCTGAGCTGGGGCACCGGCACCTTGCGCTGGGAGCGGCACACGGAATTTTCGACCTATTTTTATGAGGGGCCGGTTCCCGCGCAATACGGCGCAGAGATAACCGATCATCCCTTTGGAGATGGCTTCAGCCCGCCCGGCAGCCTGATTTCCGGTGTGCGGCTGGAAGTGCGAAAGTGGACAGCCGAAGCGGAGCTTTCACTGGCCTCCTTTGATCCCGCCAGCCTGTGTTTTTCCGAGGTTGAAAACGGCGCAGCGGCCGTCATCACGGATTTCCGGCAGGACAAGGATGGCCTGACCCGGATTTTGGTTCTGGACAAGGGGCTTGCACCCGCCCGGGTTGGGGCGCTGGCGCAGCGGCTGATTGAAATCGAGACCTATCGCACCCTGGCGATGCTCGGTCTGCCACTGGCCCACTCGCTTTCTCCGCAGATGCGGCGGATCGAAGATGAACTGACCATCATTACACAACGCATGCGTCAGGAGGCCAAGGCCGGTAGTGATGAGATGCTGGGAGAAATCACGGCGCTGGCAGCAGAACTTGAAGCCAGCGCTGCCGCCAGCCTCTATCGCTTCGGTGCCAGCCGCGCCTATGACGGCATCGTCCAGGAACGCATTGCAACGCTGAGCGAGGTGGCCGTTTCGGGCTATGATACCTGGGGCGCATTTCTGCAGCGCCGTCTTGCGCCTGCCATGCGCACCTGCCGTTCCATTGAAGAGCGGCAGGCGGGCCTGTCGCGAAAACTGTCGCGTGCCACGGCGCTTCTGCGCAGTTGGGTTGACCTGCAACTGGCAAAACAGAACAGCGAATTGCTGTTTTCCATGAACCGCCGGGCAAAGCTGCAATTGCGCCTGCAGCAGACGGTCGAAGGGCTTTCTGTCGCTGCTGTCTCCTATTATGTGGTTGGCCTGTTCGGCTATATCGCCAAGGCGGCGGAAGGCGCCGGCCTGCCGGTTCATGCGGGCCTGTTGACCGGCATGTCCGTGCCCGTGATCATCTTTGTCATCTGGTGGGTCGTGCGCGGCATCCGCAGGAAGCATAAGGATGAAGGTGGCGCAGCACCGGGGCAAGGCTGATTTACGTCTCCCAATAGGGGCGGGGGCCGAACAGTTCCGACATATAGTCGACAAACACCCGCACCTTGGTCGGCAAAAACCGTCGGCTGGCATAGACGGCATGCACCGCGACATTGCGCGATCCGCGATAGGCGGGCAGCACCGGAACAAGCCGTCCGGATTCGAGCTCTTCGGAGATGTCCCAGGTCGAGCGCAGGGCAATGCCCAGTCCGGCAATGACGCATTCGCGAATGACTTCACTGGAATTGGTGGCCAGCGGTCCGGCGGGCCGGTAGAGCAGGGGGCCGTCTGGGCCTTCCAGTTTCCATGGATCATTGTTGTGCGGCGGCAGGCAGATATGCCGGTCGAGATCGTCAATGCTCTGCGGCATGCCGTGGGCCTCAATATAGCCGGGCGTGGCACACAGGATCCGCCGCACCGGCGCCAGCGTGCGGGCGACAAGGCTGGAATCGGACAATTCGCCAATGCGGATTGCCACATCAAAACCGTCCGCGACAATGTCGACGAACCTGTCGGACAGCACAAGATTGACCGACAGGTCAGGATTGGCGCCCATGAAGGCTTTCAGATGTGGTGCAATATGCATGCGGCCGAAGGAGGTCGGCGCGGAAATTTTCAACAGGCCGCGTGCCTGCTGGGAGCGTCTTGTAACAAATGCTTCGGCTTCCTCGATGCCCGCCAGCACGGCAACAATGCGCTCATGATAACCCTGTCCTGCCTCGGTCAGGGATATCTGCCGGGTGGTGCGCTGGATAAGGCGTGTTCCAATGCGTTCTTCCAGTCGCCGCAGTCTTTTCGAAACAACGGCCGGCGACAGGCCCAACTCCCGCCCGGCCGCCGACAGGCTGCCGCAGGCAACCACTCTGGCAAAGATCTCAAGGTCATCAAATTTGTTCATGCATCCAACTCCCCTGAAACCTGCTATCTTCCATGCTGACCTGCCTCTTTTACAAGATGTATGGTCCGTTAAGGCAGCAACATGCAACGGTAAATCGGCAGAGAGATATTGACTGGTAAAGTATATTGACCAATTATATGCCGATATGTGAACGGAGTGCCGGATGACATCGCCCAAAATGCCAGAACCCTATGCCGAGGTTCTCGAAAGACGCGAGCAGATCGTTGCCGATCTCCGGGACATCGTTTCGGGTGAGGGTGTTGTCGATGCCACCAACGAAATGCGGGCCTTTGAAACCGATGGTCTGACGGCCTATCGGCAATTGCCGCTGGTTGTGGTGCTGCCGCAAACCGTTGAGCAGGTGTCTTCGATTCTGCGTTATTGCCATGAAAACAAGATCAGGGTTGTCCCGCGCGGATCGGGCACCTCCCTTTCCGGCGGCGCATTGCCGCTGGAAGATGCGGTGCTGCTGGTGATGTCGCGCTTCAATCGGGTGCTGGATATCGACTATCCCAACCGGGTTGCCGTGGTGCAGCCGGGTGTGACCAATCTCGGCATCACCAATGCGGTGGCGGGCAAGGGCTTTTATTATGCGCCCGATCCATCATCGCAAATTGCCTGTTCCATCGGTGGCAATGTTGCGGAAAATGCCGGCGGCGTGCATTGCCTGAAATACGGACTGACGACAAACAATGTGCTCGGTGTGCAAATGGTGCTGATCACAGGAGAGGTCATTCGTCTTGGCGGACGCCATCTCGACAGCACCGGCTACGACCTTCTGGGATTGATCACCGGCTCAGAGGGCCTTTTGGCCGTGGTGACCGAAGTCACGGTCCGTATCCTGCAAAAACCCGAAACTGCACGGGCAATCCTCATTGGTTTTGCCTCCAGTGAAGATGCCGGTCAATGCGTCGCCGATGTCATTGGCGCGGGCATTATCCCCGGCGGCATTGAAATGATGGACCGGCTGGCCATTCAGGCGGCAGAGGATTTTGTCCATGCCGGCTATCCGCTCGGCGTGGAGGCTTTGCTGATCGTCGAACTCGATGGGCCGGAGGCCGAGGTGGCGTTTCTGATCAGCCGGGTGGTGGAGATTGCCAATCACAACGGTGCGACCATGTCGCGCATATCGACAAGCGAAGAAGAGCGACAAACCTTCTGGGCCGGTCGCAAGGCGGCTTTCCCGGCCATTGGGCGCATTTCGCCGGATTATTATTGCATGGACGGGACAATTCCCAGAAAGGCCCTGCCGAAAGTGCTGGCCGGCATGCGTGCCATGTCTGAAAAATACGGTCTGGCCGTTGCCAATGTCTTCCATGCGGGCGACGGCAATCTGCACCCGCTCATCCTCTATGATGCCAACAAGCCTGGAGAATTGCAAAAGGCCGAGGATTTTGGCAGTGACATTTTGCGGCTCTGCGTGGAGGTCGGCGGTGTTCTGACCGGTGAGCACGGCGTGGGCGTTGAAAAACGCGACCTCATGCCTGCCATGTTCAGCAAGGATGATCTGGATCAGCAGATACGGGTGAAATGTGCCTTTGACGATCTGCATCTGCTCAATCCGGGCAAGGTCTTTCCCGAACTTCGCAATTGCGCCGAAATGGGCCGCATGCATATCTCGCGCGGTCAATTGCCGTTTCCCGACATTCCGCGATTTTAGGTGACTGCAATTCATGGCTGACAACACACAAAACCCGGCGCTCCACCCCCGCGATGAAAAGGATGTCCTGGACGCCGTGCAATGGGCGATTTCGGAACGAACGCCCATTGAAGTGCGCGGCCACGGCTCGAAACAGACCATAGGGCGCCCCATGCAGGTGGCCCATTGTCTTGATCTGTCAGGCCTTACGGGCGTGACACTCTATGAGCCGGAGGAACTGGTCCTGACCGCAAAGGCGGGAACCGCTCTGGACGAGATCGAGGCCTTGCTGGCGAAGAACAATCAGGAACTGCAGTTCGAGCCGATGGATTATCGCCCATTGCTGGGCCTGAACAGCGCCGGACGGGGCACCATTGGCGGCGTGCTGGCGACAAACCTGTCGGGACCCCGGCGTCTCAAGGCAGGCGCTGCCCGTGATCATGTGCTGGGCATACGCGCGGTCACCGGACGTGGTGATCTCATCAAGTCCGGCGGCCGTGTGGTCAAGAATGTCACCGGATATGATCTTTCCAGAGGCCTGTCCGGCTCCTGGGGCACGCTGGCAGCCTTTACCGAATTGACCTTCAAGGTCATGCCGCGCGCTGAAACACAGGAAACCCTCGTTGTCAGCAATCTTGACGACGCCGAGGCGGGCGATGTCATGGCGCGGGCCATGGGCTCAAACGCTGAAGTCTCTTCAGCGGCGCATCTGCCCGAAAGCGTCGCTGCGAAGTTTCTGGACGGCGGGCTTCCCGAAGGCGCAGCGACTGTCCTGCGGGTTGAAGGGTTTGCGCCTTCCGTAGATTACCGGCTTGGCAAATTGATCGAAGCTTTCAGCCCCATGGGTGAATGCCATCGACTGAATGCGCAATCCACCCGGGTGCTGTGGCAGGAAATCCGCGATGTCAAACCGTTCAGTGATGATACGGAGCGTGTCGTATGGCGGGTTTCCGTTGCACCCGGTGACGGGCACAAACTGGTGGCATCCCTGCGTTTGCATGCCGGCATCGATGCCTATTATGACTGGCAGGGTGGGCTTGTCTGGTTGCGTATGGAGGCTGATGGCGAAGCGGATCTGGTGCGTGCGTCAATCAGGGCGCTGGGCAGCGGCCATGCGACAATGATCCGTGCCAGCGGCAGCATGCGCAATGAATACCCCGTATTCGAGCCGCAAGAGGCGCCGCTTGCAGCGCTGACCCGCCGCCTCAAACAGCAATTTGATCCGGAATTTATCCTCAATCCAGGGCGCATGGGCATCGAGTTGTGATAAATTGGCGCAACGCCCACACCCAATTCACGAACGAGGGAGGAAAATCTGATGAGCGAACAGCAGCCTGAAAGCCGACAACCGCAAAACCGGCAACCCCAAAACCAGGGCAATGATTCACAGAGCCTGATAGAGCCCGGTCAAAAGAATGCACAACTGGTTTACATTCTCTATCTTGTCAGCATGGCCATCGGCATCACGGTGCTCATCGGTCTGGTGTTTGCCTATGTGAACCGCGGCAAGTCCGAAGACTGGATCGATAGCCATTACACCTATGCGATCCGCACCTTCTGGATTGGCATTGTCTATTCCATCATATGTCTGGTCCTGGCCTTTGTCGGCATAGGCTTCCTGCTGATGATTGCCGCTGCCGTCTGGTTCATTATCCGCTGTATCAAGGGCCTGCAGATCGTCGGCCGCAATGAGCCCATCGCCGATCCGCTTACCTGGCTCGTTTGAACCGACACCATCAAGGACGCATTCCATGCAGACACATTTCTCGGCCGCTCAGCTTGCCGATTCAGGCGTTGCCGAAGCCGAAAAGATATTGCGCAAATGCGTTCATTGCGGATTTTGCACGGCCACCTGCCCGACCTATGTGACGCTGGGCAATGAGCTCGACAGCCCGCGTGGCCGGATCTATCTGATCAAGGACATGCTGGAAAATGATCGTCCGGCCGATGAGCAGATTGTCAAACATGTGGACCGCTGCCTGTCCTGTCTGGCCTGCATGACCACATGCCCTTCGGGTGTGCACTACATGCATCTGGTGGACCACGCCCGGGCGCACATCGAGAAGACCTATAAAAGACCGGTGCTCAACCGTTTGAACCGTGCCATGCTGGCCTGGGTTCTGCCTTTTCCCGAGCGCTTTCGCCTGGCTCTCAATCTGGCCCGGTTCGCCCGTCCCTTTGCAGGATTGTTCAAAAGAATGCCCGGTTTGCAGCCGGTCGGGGCGATGCTGGAATTGGCACCCGACAAAATTGCACCGCGTGAAATGCAGGTAGAAAAAGGCACCTACACGGCTGCGGGCAAGACGGCCGGACGTGTGGCCATCCTCGCAGGCTGCGCGCAATCGGTTCTTGAACCCGACACCAATGCTGCTGCCATTCGTTTGTTCAATCGTCTGAATGTGGAGGTGGTTGTCCCGGCGGGCGAAGGCTGCTGTGGTTCGCTGGTCCATCATATGGGCCGCGAGGAGCAGGCTCTGGCATCTGCGCGCCGCAATGTCGATGTGTGGATGCGCGAAGTCGGCAATGGTGGTCTCGATGCCATTATCATCACGGCCTCCGGCTGTGGGACGACGATCAAGGATTACGGCTATATGCTGCGTGATGATCCGCTTTACGCCGAGAAAGCCGCTACAGTTTCGGCTTTGGCAAAGGATGTCACTGAATATCTGGCAACGCTTGAAATGCCCGCACCCGTGATTGAAACCGGCCTGAGCGTTGCCTACCACTCAGCCTGTTCCCTGCAGCATGGGCAAAAAATCACCCGTCAGCCGAAAGACCTTTTGAAGGCGGCGGGCTTCGATGTGCGCGAACCGGCTGAAGGCCATTTGTGCTGTGGCTCGGCCGGAACCTACAACATCATGCAGTCGGAGATTGCGCTCAGCCTGCGCGACCGCAAGGTCGGCAATATCGAAGCAACCGGCGCCGATCTGGTCGCCGCCGGCAATGTCGGCTGCCTCACCCAGATCGCCCAGGGCAGCGCTCTGCCGATGGTTCATACCGTCAAACTGCTCGACTGGGCCTATGGCGGACCAAAGCCTGAAGAGTTGCAAGGCATTGCCGAAAAAGTGTGACGGGCCTTTCGGCAGAGGAGCGCGTCAGGCTGAAATCGTCTGTATTTTCTGGACGATATCGTCCAGCAGCGTCTCGTCCGGAGCCGACCGGACATCGCTGCGCGAACGGACCAGGCAGGCCTCCGACTCCAGGATAATGCCGTCGGAGAGAATTTTCAGATGATTGGCCAGCAGGGTGGAGCCGGTGGAGGTGATGTCGACGATGATATCAGCCTGGCCCGAGGCCGGGGCCCCCTCGGTCGCGCCCAGGCTCTCGACAATGCGATAGACCTGAATGCCGTGCTGGGCGGAAAAAAACTGCTGGGTCAGCCGCCAGTATTTTGTGGCAATGCGCAGACGGCGTCCATGACGGGCGCGAAAATCCGCAGCCACGTCGCCGAGGTCAGCCATGGTATCAACATCGATCCACACGTCTGGAACCGCCACAACCACATCGGCATGGCCAAAGCCGAGGCGGGCGCAAAACGTCACGCGTTCATCTGCGGCACTGAGGTCTTCACGCACCAGGTCTTCGCCGGTGACCCCCATATCAATATTGCCATTGCCCAGTTCCCGGGCGATTTCCCCGGCTGACAGAAATGCGACCTCAGCCCCATCCATGCCTGTGATCACACCGCGATAGGACCGCTCATTGCCGATATTGACGATCTCCAGTCCGGCGCGGGCAAAGATTGCCATGGCATCGTCTTTCATGCGGCCCTTTGACGGCAGCGCGATGGTCACACTCATTGCGACGGCCTTTCAGACTTGACGGCTCTGGCTGCCGCAATGCGATCCAGCCACAGGGAGAAGCCGACAGAGGGTATGGCCGCTTTTGCACCCAGAAGTGTCAGCAGGCGGTCAAAGCGACCGCCACCGGCAAGCACGGCGCCCTGCGCCGACATTTCGAAGACAAGGCCGGTATAATAGTCAAGCGGTCGGCCAAAGGCAGCCCGGTAGCGTGAGGAGGACAGGTCAAAGCCTGCCTTTTCCAGCGCCTGCACCCGTGCATTGAAAATGTTCAGCGCTGCATCAAGGTCCAGCCCGGCAATGCGGGAAAACGCTGCCAGCGCATCGGCTGCATCCCGCATCGGTGTATCCAGCGCCAGAAAGGTTTTGAGCACATCGAGTGCCTTGGCATCCAGACGCGCATTGGACAATCGTGCTTTTTGCACAAGACGATGGGCAATTTCGGCCGGTGTCCGGCTGGCATTGGTCATATAGCCGGTGGCGACCATCTGCCTGTCAATCAGTTCGGTCAATCCGGCCTCGTCGCCGCTGTCCAGCAGCGCAGCGACTCTGTCATCAATCCCCGGTACCTTGCCGGAGGCCTGCGACAGGCTTTGCAGCAGGCTATCCAGGAGCGCCGGATCACCGAATGCGTGGATCAACCGGCTCTGCCATCCATCTGGTAGGCCGAGTGCCGCAACCACGGCTTCAAAGACGGTCTGGTCACCCAATGTCGTATGCAGTTCAATGCCGGGCAACAGCGCTGTCAGCGTGTCGCTGGCATCGCGGATGGCATGGGCGTCGGCTTTGGCAATGTCCGCATCGCCGAGGTCTTCGATGCCGGCCTGATAGAACTCGTTTTCTCCATCACGGCGCTGGCGAAACACCTGCCCCAGATAGGCATAGCGCTGCGGTGTCCCGGATGCAGTCTCGATATGGCGCAGACATACGGGAATGGTGAATTCCGGCCGCAGGCAAAGGCTTTCTCCAGTCTCGCTTTCGGTCAGGAAAATCCGCCGCCGCAAATCCTCTCCGGCCATATCCAGAAACGGATCGGCAGGCTGTATGACGGGTATATGGACGGGCAGGGCCTTGCGCTGCGCAAACAGCGTCATGATATCGTCGGCAAATTTCGGCTGGTTGAGCATGGTCAGTGTGCCTTGCGATCCCCGGCTTGAATGGCGAGTATCTTTTGAACTTCGCCAACAAGATCATCTTCCGGCACGGAAATCTGGGCAGGCCTTTCGGCACGCCAGGCGGCATTGTCCTCGATCTCGCCTGACAGGCGCTTGCCTTCCAGCAGATCCTTGATCTGCACGGTGCCTTCTTCCCGTTCCTGCGAACCCTGAATGATGGCGATCGGGCTGCCGCGGCGATCCGCATATTGCAATTGCTTGCCGAAATTTTTCGGGTTGCCCTGATACATTTCGGCGCGAATGCCTGCCTTGCGCAAGGCGCTGACAAAGCGTTGGTAATGTCCCATGCTTTGGGTGTCGCGATCCATGACGCACACAATGATCGGTGCAGCCACGTCGTCCTGCCCCAGTTTTCCAAGGTTTTTCAACGCCGTCATCAGCCGCGAGACACCGATTGAAAAGCCTGTTGCCGGAACAGGCTGGCCCATGAAACGGGACACAAGCCCATCGTAACGACCGCCGCCACCGACCGAGCCGAACTGAACGCTGATGCCCTTTTCGTTGGTCACATCGAAGAGCAATTCGGCCTCATAGACCGGGCCGGTGTAATATTCGAGGCCGCGGACCACAGAAGGGTCGATCTTGATGCGCGTGTCATCATAGTCAGCGGCTGCAAACAGCGAGGCCATCTGTGACAATTCCGAAATGCCTTCAACGCCTCGGGCGCTGCCATCGCCAACGGTGGCGGTGAGATTGCCTATGGTTTCAGCGCCATTGGCACCGGCTGCTTCCACGAAGCCAATAACGCGATCTATTGCGGCCTTGTCCAGACCGGCACCCTTGGTAAAATCACCGCTTTCATCCTTGCGACCATCGCCAAGCAGAAGACGCACGCCTTCAACACCGAATTTGTCCAGCTTGTCGATAGCGCGCAAAACCGACAAACGCGTGTCTGCATGGTCGTCGCCGCTAATCCCGATTGTCTCCATCACGCCATCGAGAACCTTGCGATTGTTGACGCGAATGACATAGTCACCCCGGCCAATACCCAGCGCTTCCATCGTATCGGCCATCATCATGCACATTTCGGCGTCGGCCTGCACGCCGGGCGCGCCCACCGTATCGGCGTCAAATTGCATGAATTGCCTGAAGCGGCCGGGTCCCGGTTTTTCATTGCGAAAAACCCAACCGGCGCGATAGGTGCGGTAGGGAAGCTGAATCGTATTGAAATTTTCAGCCACATGACGCGCCAGCGGCGCTGTCAGATCATAGCGAAGGCTCATCCACTGATCATCGTCATCGGTCAGCGAAAACACACCTTCGTTCGGCCGGTCGCTGTCGGGCAGAAACTTGCCCAGCGCATCGGTATATTCGAACATCGGTGTCTCGACAGGATCGAACCCGTAGAGTTCATAGACCTTTCGAATATTGGCCACCATCTCGTCGGTGGCGCGGATGTCCTCGGGCGAACGATCTGCAAAGCCGCGTGGCAGGCGGGCTTTCAATTTTTGCGGTTTTTTCTTTTTCTCGCCCATGGTGCAGTGTCCGGCATTGCTGGTTGGTCAGTTGGCTGATTGCATGATTTGCAAAACGCCGACTTCGTAACCCATTGACCGCATGGCAGCAAGGCACATTGTCTTTTCAGCCGGTGCAATGAAAGCCACAGGCGTCATGCGTCGGCGGTGATCAGCCGGGACGCGTGAAATTTTGCCGCAGGGCCTCGACCTCCGCGCGAACGCAACAGCCTTCGATGTGATCATTGACCAGGCCCATGGCCTGCATGAAGGCATAGAGCGTTGTCGGACCGACAAAGCTCCATCCGCGTTTTTTCAGATCCTTCGAGATCGCTGCCGAAATATCCGTTTTGGCCAGCGCCATCACTGTGGGCCCGTCGAGGCTTGCCGGTCTTTGCGACGGGCCGGGCTCATGGGACCAGAAGTAGCAAGCCAGAGAACCGAATTCCGCGCGAAGCTCCAGTGCACGCCGGGCATTGTTGATTGTCGAATTGATCTTGCCCCGGTGACGGATGATACCGGCATCTGCGACGAGGCGCTCCACATCGTCTGCGTCGAAACCTGCCACTGTCTCCATGTCGAAACCGGCAAAGGCAGCGCGAAAATTCTCGCGCTTGCGCAGGATGGTCAGCCAGGAAAGACCGGACTGAAAACCTTCCAGACAGATTTTCTCGAACAATTGTGTGTCATTGCCAACCGGGCGCCCCCACTCGGTGTCGTGATAGTGAAGATAGTCATCCTTGTTGCCATGCCAGAAGCACCGCAATTTTCCGTCTACGCCCTCGACCAGACCCGTGTTTGGCATGATTTTCACCCTTTACCGATTGTTAACCGGATTTATCAACAGCCCGATAACCTTGCCAGAAGCTTTATCGGTTGAAACGCATTTTATCCATCCCGATTCACTTTTGAGTCTTCTTCCCCGCGCAGTGTTGATGGTGGCAAAAGCCCTCCTATCCGCGTTTTTCATCCATGGAACGCGGCTGGAACAATAGTGTCTGACAAAAGGTAGTGAGTCTGTCCGATGAACATGAAAACGTTTTTCCTCGCCTCGATTTGCCTTGGTGTATTGACTGCGCATGCACCGGCCGGCGAACGATATGCTCAACGACCACCTGTGGTGCTGAGCCCTGATTTAACAGCACCCTGGGTCACCCAGCTGCGCCAACCTGGAACCGCGCACGGAGCGGGCAGAATTGTGCGGCGAAACCGCCAGGCCCAGCAGCGCCAACAGGTTAAACGGCAGCGCAAAGCCATGCAGGTGTCCTCGGTGCGCCAGAAGGCCCGGCCTGCTGGTCAGCCAAAGGCGCTGGCGATAAACCCGATTTATCTGCCCCAGACCGTGTCCTATGAGAGCCGGCACAAGCCCGGCACGATCATCATCGATACGCCGAACCGGTTTCTCTATCTGGTGCAGGGCAACGGCACGGCGCGCCGTTACGGTGTTGGTGTCGGCAAGCCGGGCTTCGAATGGGCCGGAACGCATAAAGTGAGCCGCAAGGCGCTGTGGCCCGACTGGCGGCCTCCCTCTGAAATGATTGTCCGAGAAAGGAAAAAGGGACGCATTCTGCCCCGGTTTGTTGCCGGTGGCCCTGCCAATCCTCTGGGTGCGCGCGCGCTTTATCTCGGCTCGACGCTGTACCGGATTCACGGCACGAACCAGCCCTGGACCATCGGTGGCGCGGTCTCATCGGGGTGTATTCGCATGCGCAATGAAGATGTGGTCGATCTTTATGAACGCGTCAATAACGGCACCAAAGTTGTGGTGATCTGATGTAAGGTTAGCCGGGAAGATCATGTCTTCCCGGCTGTCGATATCCTGTGAAAGAAGGAACCGGATGCTGCCCTCAAACATACGTGCCGCAGCCGTATGTAATCACTTTTTATTTATTCTGCCCGTCGTTTCTTGCAAGCATCGACATGAATGTTACCCTGACCATCAGTAATTCAGGGGAGAATAACAGTGAAGAAACTTGTTTCGCCTTTACTCATGGCCGGTTTTCTCGTCGTGACAATTGCCGCGACGATCTTCGTGGCCGGAAGTGCAAACGCCTTCATGCGTGATGAGACGCTTGCCAGGCAGGATGTCGCAACCGACGTCATCACTGTGGCGCAGGCCAAGCGTCCAAAGCCGGAATATATGCGCCGGAAAGTCAGAATTGACACCAATGAACGACCCGGCACGATCATCATCGATACCGGTCGAAAGTATCTTTACTTCGTTCAAAAAAACGGCAGAGCGATCCGCTACGGCGTGGGTGTCGGGCGTGACGGCTTTGGATGGTCGGGAACGGTCAAGGTCGGTCGCAAGGCCGAATGGCCGGACTGGCGCCCGCCTGCCAGCATGATTGCCCGGGAGCGCCGCAAGGGTCGCCATATTCCATCCTATGTGAAAGGCGGGATCAACAATCCCCTTGGCGCGCGTGCTCTCTACCTTCATCGCGGCGGTCGTGACACGATCTATCGCATTCACGGAACCAACCAGCCCTGGACCATTGGACAGAACATGTCGTCGGGCTGCATCCGGATGATGAACAAGGATGTGGAGCATCTTTATAAACGCGCGCCGATCGGATCAAAGGTGATCGTCATCGGTCCGAACAGCAAAAGTGCCTCGAACTATTATCGCGAAAAGGGCATCGATATTCTGGCGACCCTGTTCAACCGGTAAATCGGGCTGAGCGGTTTGATGCCGTTGGCAGGGCAAGGTCGTTGGGACAGGACCGTTGCCTGAAAACAAACAGCCGCGGATGAAATCAGTTTCACCCGCGGCTGTCTGTTAGATGCATTGTAAATTTTGTTGCCAGTCAGACTTAGCCCTTGCGGCGAGCGTCCACCGACAGGCTTCCCGGACCCGAAACAGCCAGAATAAGAAAACCACCGGCCATGGCCAGGTTTTTCAGGAAGCTGGTGAACTGTGCCTGATCGGCAGGGTCGAAATGCGCCAGAAAACCGGATGCTATGCAAAAGGCTGCAAGCACATAGGCGGCCGGCGCGGTCATGAAGCCGATCAGTACGGCTATGCCGCCCAGAACTTCAACAGCGATGACGACCCATACGAGCAGGCCGGACATTGGTACGCCCATGCTGGCCATGTAACCGGCAGTACCACCGACACTGCCCAGTTTCATCAAGCCTGCCATGATGAATATGATTGCTAACAGAATACGGCCTATGAGAAGGATTGCCGAGTTTGACATGGTGATCTCCTTTGTTGTCATGATGGCCGTATATAGGTTCTGCGTGGGGAAGGAAGCTGAACAATTGTCGACGCATTGTTCATAAATTGAAGACAGTCTAATCGGGCGCATTCTGATACTTTCGCCTTGCTGGCTTTGACTGCAGCCTGGCAGAGGCCTGTCGACTGAAAATGCTGCAGGCGGCCAGAAACATTGGACAAATTACAGGAATGGACCATCAATGACTGACCTGAACGCGTTTCCCATCACCCAGCGTTGGAAACCAGCCGATCCAGATGTGATTCAACTCTATTCATTTCCCACGCCAAACGGTGTCAAAGTCTCCATTGCGCTTGAAGAGCTTGGCCTGCCCCATGAGGCGCATCTGGTAAACATCATGACGGATGACCAGAAAACGCCTGAATTCCTGTCGCTCAACCCCAACGGAAAAATTCCGGCGCTGATCGATCCCGATGGTTTTGGCGGCAAGCCCGTCGGCATTTTTGAATCCGGAGCAATTCTCCAATATCTGGCTGACAAGACCGGGAAACTCATTCCGGCAGATCCTGCCCGGCGTCTTGAATGCCATCAATGGTTGTTTTTCCAGATGGCGGGTGTCGGACCGATGTTTGGTCAATACGGGCATTTCTACAAATTCATGGCCGACAAGATCTCCGATCCCTATCCGACCGAACGCTACCAGAATGAAAGCAAACGCCTGCTTGCGGTTCTCGACCAGCGGCTGGAGGGGCGTCAGTGGATCATGGGTGATGACTACACGATTGCTGATATCGCCTCTTTTCCCTGGGTCGGCACCCTGCGCGACTTCTATCAGGCAGGTGAAGCAGTCGGACTGGACGATTACACCAATGTCACAGCCTGGCTGGAAAGATGCATGGCACGCCCAGCCAGCATGAAGGGCAAGAATATTCCGCCGCGGCCATAGCGAGACCGGAAAAGTGCGAAGCGGTTTTCGGATAAGTCGAGCGACAGGCAAAATTCGAGACCCGAAAAGTGCGAAGCCTCTTTGCGCAAACGGGGCAGGGGCGCCATCAAACCCAAAGAGCAAACAATAAAAAAGGCGACCCGAAGGCCGCCTTTTCAAAAAGTGTGAGAGTGGCTGACTTAGAAGTCCATGCCGCCCATTCCACCCATGCCGCCCATGCCGCCGCCGCCTGGCATTGCAGGAGCGCCGTTGTCTTTCTGCGGCTTTTCTGCAACCATGGCTTCGGTCGTGACAAGCAGACCGGCAACCGAAGCTGCGTCCTGCAGGGCTGTACGAACAACCTTGACCGGGTCAATGATGCCCATGGCAATCATGTCGCCATATTCACCAGTCTGAGCATTGTAACCGTAGGTTTCTGAATTCTCGTCGAGAATCTTGCCTACAACCACAGATGCTTCGTCACCGGCATTGGTAACGATCTGGCGCGCTGGAGCCTGAAGTGCACGGCGAACGATGTTCACGCCGGCATTCTGGTCTTCATTGCCACCCTTTGTCTTGAGAACAGCAGAAGCACGAAGAAGAGCAACACCACCGCCGGCAACAATGCCTTCCTGAACAGCAGCACGTGTTGCGTTCAGTGCGTCGTCAACGCGGTCTTTCTTTTCTTTCACTTCAACTTCAGTTGCACCACCAACGCGGATGACAGCAACACCGCCAGCCAGTTTGGCAAGACGTTCCTGCAGTTTTTCGCGATCGTAGTCAGAAGTGGTTTCTTCGATCTGTGCCT
This sequence comes from Rhizobiaceae bacterium, assembly GCA_029212415.1. GTDB lineage: Bacteria > Pseudomonadota > Alphaproteobacteria > Rhizobiales > Rhizobiaceae > Hoeflea_A. The sequence continues at coordinate 21,673 of JARGOF010000047.1, forward strand.
TGATCTGGGCAACACGGCCTTCGATCTCGGATTTCTTGCCGGCACCATCGATGATTGTTGTGTTTTCCTTGGTGATGCTGACGCGCTTAGCAGTGCCGAGCATGTCAAGTGTGACATTTTCGAGCTTGATGCCAACATCTTCGGAAATCACCTGACCACCGGTCAGAACTGCGATGTCTTCAAGCATGGCCTTGCGGCGATCGCCGAAACCAGGCGCCTTGACAGCAGCAATTTTCAGACCGCCACGCAGCTTGTTGACAACCAAAGTTGCCAGCGCTTCGCCTTCAACGTCTTCAGCAATGATGAGAAGTGGCTTGGACGACTGAACGATGGATTCAAGAACCGGCAACATGGCCTGAAGGTTCGAGAGCTTCTTTTCGTGCAGCAGGATGTAGCAATCTTCCAGATCGGCAACCATCTTTTCAGGGTTGGTGACGAAATAGGGAGACAGGTAACCGCGGTCGAACTGCATGCCTTCAACGACTTCGAGTTCGGTTTCGGCTGTTTTGGCTTCTTCAACAGTGATGACGCCTTCATTGCCGACCTTCTGCATGGCTTCGGCAATGTCTGCGCCGATCTGCGTGTCGCCATTGGCAGAAATCGTACCAACCTGGGCAACTTCATCGGAGCTGTTGATTGGCTTTGCAGTGGCAAGAAGATGAGCAACAACATCATTGACTGCAAGGTCGATGCCGCGCTTCAGGTCCATCGGGTTCATGCCGGCTGCGACGGCTTTTGCGCCTTCGCGAACGATGGCCTGCGCCAGAACGGTTGCAGTTGTTGTTCCGTCACCAGCTTCGTCATTGGTCTTGGAAGCAACTTCACGCACCATCTGTGCGCCCATGTTTTCGAACTTGTCTTCCAGTTCGATTTCCTTGGCAACCGTTACACCGTCTTTGGTGATGCGCGGTGCGCCAAAGGACTTGTCGATAACAACGTTACGGCCTTTGGGACCAAGCGTTACTTTTACAGCGTCGGCAAGGATATCAACGCCACGGAGCATTCTCTCACGTGCGTCGCGGCCGAATTTTACTTCTTTAGCTGACATAATTCCTCATTTCTGGGCCATTGGCCCGAATTCCAGATGGGGACTGATAATTGGCAGGATCGGATTAGCCGATAACGCCCATAATGTCGGATTCCTTCATGATGAGAAGGTCTTCCATATTGAGCTTCACTTCAGTGCCGGACCATTTGCCGAACAGAATGCGGTCGCCGACCTTGACGTCCATGGCAACAAGGTTGCCGCTCTCGTCGCGTGCGCCAGGGCCTACAGCGACAACTTCGCCTTCAGATGGCTTTTCCTTGGCAGTATCAGGAATGATGATGCCGCCCGCAGTCTTTTCTTCAGACTCGACACGGCGCACAACAACGCGGTCGTGCAGTGGACGAAAATTGACATTTGTCATTGTCTATTACCCTCGATCGAATGACAGAGCCAGGCGGAATGCCTGACCGGTGCATGATTAGCACTCGTCGAAGAGGAGTGCTAATTCGGCCTTGAGATAAGTCTGGTGCATTGGGGAGTCAAGAGATTTGCCCGAATTTTTCTTTTCAGGCGCTCGTTGGCCAAACAGGATCATGGCGTCGTTGGTCGATGGCCGGCCTGTTCAATGGCTGCGCCATGACATAAAGGAAGCGCGTTCCGGCGGCAAGATGGTTGCAGCCGCTAAATGGGGCTTGTTTTCTCGGCCCCGATAGTGAATGTCTGCGCAGGTCAAGCTGGCACCCGACAGCCTTCAAGAAAATTCGGAACATCATGGTAAACAAACTCGACCGCCTCGCTGAACTCCATAACCGGTATGATGTCATTTTTTGCGATGTATGGGGCGTCTTGCATAATGGCGTGGAGTCCTGGCCCCTTGCAGGTGAAGCGCTCAGTGCATTTCGCAATCAGGGCGGCTCGGTTGTCCTGATCACCAATTCGCCCCGCCGACGGCAAAGTGTTGCCGAGCAACTTGATCTGATGGGGGTCTATCCGGATGCCTTTGATTCCATAGTAACCTCGGGAGATGTGACAAGAGATCTGATTTCCGCAGGCTCGAAGAGAGTTTATTTCATCGGGCCGGAACGTGATTTGTCGCTGTTCGAAGGTCTCGGCGTCAGCAATGTCGGGCTCGACGATGCCGGTATCGTCGTTTGCACAGGGCTGTTTGATGATGAAAAAGAGACAGCCCAGCAATATGTTCCCGTCCTCAGGGATATCCGTGAGAAAAATCTGCCGTTTATTTGTGCCAATCCGGATTTGGTGGTTGAGCGCGGAGAGCGCCTGATACCCTGCGCCGGTGCCATTGCAGCCCTCTATGAAGAGATGGGCGGCACCACATTGGTATCGGGCAAGCCACACAAGCCGATTTACGATGCTGCCCTGACTGCAGCAGGGCAATTGCGTTCTTATGTGGACAAAAGCCGGATCCTGGCCATTGGCGATGGCATGCCGACGGATGTAAAGGGCGCGCAGGATTATGGACTTGATCTGCTTTACGTGTCCGAGGGGATACACGCGCGTGAATACAGTGAGCGTTCCGTGGTTGACGCGTTGAGACTGAATGAATTTCTGCTAAGGCATGATGCACGACCGGTATGCTGGATGCCGCGTCTGCGCTAACCCTGAAGGAGCCCCGCAAAAACGATGATAACGGAGCCAATCACCCGTATCAGCGCACTTCAAGAGTTTCCTGAGAGCTTGCGTCATTGTGTCGTGGCCATCGGAAATTTTGATGGCGTCCATCGTGGCCACCATGCCGTGTTGAGCGCGGCATTGGAGCATGCGCGACAGGAAGCCGTGCCGGCCGTTGTGCTGACGTTCGAGCCCCATCCGCGGACCGTTTTCCAGCCGGAGACTCCGGTATTCCGTCTGACACCGGCGCCACTGAAGGCAAAATTGCTGGAAGCCATGGGGTTTTCCGCGGTGATCGAATTGCCGTTTACGCGCGATCTGGCACAAAAGACGGCCGAAGCTTTCGTCGAAGAGGTGCTCGTTCAACATCTGAATATTCGCCGCGTCGTGACAGGCTTCAATTTTCATTTTGGCAAGGGCAGGCAGGGCAGTCCGGAATTTCTCAGTGAAATGGGCAAGAAGATGGGCTTTGGCGTCACGGTGGTTCAACCCTTCGAGGATGAAAACACGGAGCTGATTTCCTCCAGCCGCATACGCGCCCTTATTCAGCAGGGCGATGTTTCCGGCGCTGCCGGCCTGCTTGGATATCGCTACACGATTGAAGCCGAAATCATCAAAGGCAAACAACTCGGGCGCACCCTGGGTTTTCCGACCGCCAATATGGCCTTGCCGCCGCAAGTGCAACTGCGCAAGGGAATTTATGCGGTGCGTTTTCGCCGGCAGAACGGCAGCCTTCATGACGGTGTTGCCAGCTTTGGTTATCGGCCAACCGTCGATGATCAGGGTGCACCCCTGCTGGAAACCTATATTTTTGACTTCGACGAAGAGATCTACGCAGAGGTCTGTGCCGTGACCTTTTTTGCCCATCTGCGCGATGAGGTCAAATTCGACGGGCTCGACCCGCTGATTGAACAGATGAAGCGTGACACCGATGAAGCACGAGCAATGTTGTCTGACCTTCGACCCATGGGCCAGCTGGATCGTGCCTTGGCATTTGCCTGAATGACCGAGCGTCGCAGACCAATCGCTCTGATCACCGGTGCAACATCCGGAATAGGTCTGGAGATGGCGAAGCGGATGGCAGTCGACCACCAGCTTGTGCTGACCGGGCGAAGGCAAACGCACGAATGCGCCGCAGACCTGCCACCCGATGCACACTATATCAAAGCCGACTTGAGCGATCCTGTCCGGTCGGCCAGGCATCTTGCTGCAAAGTTTTTCTCGCTGGAACCGGGTCGCTTGGACCTGTTGATTATCAATGCAGGCATCGGATTTCATACGTCGGCCGGTCGTGAAGATGTGGCCATGGTGCGCCAGACTTTGGATGTCAATCTGATCTCCTCCATCATGCTCGTCCGGCAATTTGCCCCCCTGCTGGAGGCATCGCACGGCAAGGTCGTCTTCATCGGTTCTGTTGCCCATCGTGGTGCTGCCAACATGCCAACCTATGCGGCATCCAAGGCTGGGTTGGCCGGTCTGGCGCGATCCTTGAAGTCAGAATGGAAAGACCGCATAGGTGTTCAGATAATCCACCCGGGGCCAACGCGCACCACCATGCACGCCAAAGCAGGCTATGATCCCGGCATCTTGCGCAAACTGTTTTTCAGCCCGGAAGCAATGGCTGATGAAATTGTCCGACGCATCAAAGACGATCGCACGCACACCCGGATATCCATCAAGGCTCGCCTCGGCCGTTTGATCCTGCGGAGGCGTCCATGAAAGCGCTTGTCACAGGCGCCGCATCGGGTATCGGCAAGGCACTGGTCGAGCGCTTCCTCGACCTCGACATGCAGGTCGTTGGCGTCGACCGGGAGGCTGTGGGCAACAAAGGGAATTTGGTGTCCATCAGGGCTGATCTCGCCAGTCGACAGGATGTTGATCGGCTCGTCGTTGAACTCAAAGATCATGGGCCCTTTGACTATGTGGTCCATAATGCCGGCATCAGCGCGACCGGCAAATTCGAACATATTCCCGATGAAGCCTACCGCCGCCTGCTGACCGTGAATACCGAAACACCTCTGGTCATGACCTCGGCGCTGCTGGCTGCCGGTTGCATTGTCATGGACACGCGGATCATTTTCATTTCTTCCCTGTCTCATTCAACGGGATATCCCGGCGCGGCCGTATACGGCGCATCGAAGGATGCAGTGGCTGTCTACGCAAAAAGCCTGCGCAAAAGCCTTTTCAAGGACCGGATACATGTCATGGCGGTTTTCCCGGGTCCCGTTCGCACCGACCATGCGGAGCGCCACGCCCCGCCGGGCGCCAAGGCCGAGCGCCGCATGGAGCCCGGCGAGATTGCCGAAAGAATTGTTACGGCAGCCAGGCAGCGCAAAAAGGTGCTTTATCCTGGAAAAGCGGCCAATTTCGTCCGTATCATCGGCGCTGTCATGCCCGAAACGACGACCCGATTCATGCGTCTGGCAATCTATGAAAAACTTCAACGGTCCGTTTATTGAAAAAAACCTTTATTCCGGGCCAGTGCATTGATAGAACGCAATTCATCATGAAGGCCGTATTCCGTTTCGAGATTATGATACGAATTATTGGCCCGGCTTCCTGACTGGTGCTGACGGGTGCGTCTGGCATGGTGGGATTCCGGGACTGTATGCTGCCGCGCCCCATTGGCGTAAAACCCCAAAAGACACTGTAAGACGCAGTGACGTCTTTTCCGCCCCAAGCCACGACGCCGGGCGCAACCATTGAAATCGATTGAATGATGACCGATACGACTGAAAAACTGGACTATTCCAAAACCCTCAATCTGCCAAAGACAGAGTTCCCGATGCGCGGCGGTCTGCCGAAAAAGGAGCCGGAAATTGTCGCCCGCTGGCAGGATATGGGGCTCTACAAGATGCTGCGCGAAACCTCCGCAGGCCGGCCGAAATTTGTCCTGCATGATGGCCCGCCCTATGCCAACGGCAACATCCACATCGGACACGCGCTCAACAAGATTTTGAAAGACGTCATCACCCGGTCCTTTCAGATGCGCGGTTATGACAGCAATTATGTTCCCGGGTGGGATTGTCACGGTCTTCCGATCGAATGGAAAATCGAGGAACAGTACCGCGCCAAGGGAAAGAACAAGGACGAGGTGCCGGTCAATGAATTCCGTCAGGAATGCCGGGATTTTGCCGCGCACTGGATTGGCGTGCAAAGCGAGGAGTTCAAGCGCCTTGGTATCGAAGGTGATTTTGAACGGCCCTATACGACAATGAATTTTCACGCCGAAGCACGTATTGCCGGCGAGTTGATGAAGATTGCCAAAACCGGCCAGCTTTACCGCGGGTCAAAACCCGTCATGTGGTCGGTGGTCGAGCGCACGGCCCTTGCCGAAGCCGAAGTTGAATATCACGACTACGAAAGCGACACGATCTGGGTGAAATTCCCCGTCAACGCAGGCGCGCCAGAGCTACTGGGCGCCCATGTGGTGATCTGGACCACCACACCCTGGACCATTCCCGGCAACCGTGCCGTGTCCTATTCCGCACGCATCAGCTACGGCCTGTACGAGGTGACGGAAGCCGAAAATGATTTCGGCCCGCAACCCGGCGAAAAACTGATCTTTGCTGACAGTCTTGCAGACGCCTGCGCACAGAAAGCCAAGGTCACCCTGGTGCGGCTGGCCGATGTCTCCCCGCAGGCACTCGAACAGATGACTTGTGATCATCCACTCAAGGATCTCGGCTATGCGTTTGCCGTGCCGCTGATTGAAGGCGAACATGTCACTGATGATGCCGGCACCGGCTTTGTTCACACGGCGCCCAGCCATGGCCGCGAAGACTTTGATGCCTGGATGGACAGCGCCCGCGATCTTGAAAAACGCGGCATTGATGTTTCCATTCCCTTCACGGTTGGCGACGACGGTTTCTATACGAAGGACGCGCCGGGCTTTGGTCCGGATTCTGCCGATGGCGCTGCCCGTGTCATTGATGACAAGGGCAAAAAGGGTGATGCCAACAAACGCGTCATTGCAGCCCTCATCGCGTCGCAAAACCTGTTTGCGCGGGGTCGTCTGAAACATACATATCCGCATTCATGGCGTTCGAAAAAACCGATCATCTTTCGCAATACGCCGCAATGGTTTGTCCATATGGACAGGGAATTTGATGACGGTTCGACACTGCGCAGTCGTGCCCTCAATGCAATTGACGCGACCCGCTTCGTGCCATCAGCCGGCCAGAATCGCCTGCGCGCGATGATCGAAACGCGGCCCGACTGGGTGCTGTCGCGTCAGCGGGCCTGGGGCGTGCCGATTTCCGTCTTTGTCGATCAGGATGGCGTCATCCTGGTGGATGGAGCTGTCAATGCACGGATACTTGAGGCCTTCGAGGTTGAAGGGGCTGATGCCTGGTTTGCCGATGGGGCCAAAGAGCGTTTTCTGGCCGGGCGTAATGACATCGACCGCTGGCACAAGGTCACCGATATTCTCGATGTCTGGTTCGATTCCGGCTGCACGCACACCTTTACGCTGGAAGACCGGCCGGATCTCAAATGGCCGGCGGATGTCTATCTGGAAGGATCTGACCAGCATCGCGGCTGGTTCCATTCCTCGCTTCTGGAAAGCTGTGCAACACGCGGTCGTGCACCCTATGACACCGTTGTCACCCATGGTTTCACCATGGATGACAAGGGCGAGAAAATGTCGAAGTCCAAGGGCAATACGGTTACACCGCAGGAAATCATGGGCCAGTCCGGCGCGGATATTCTGCGGCTTTGGGCGATGACAACGGATTATTGGGAAGATCAGCGCCTCGGCAAAGCCAATATCCAGACCAATATCGATGCCTATCGCAAGCTGCGCAACAGCATTCGCTGGATGCTTGGCACCCTGTCGCATGATGACGGTGACACGGTTGCCTTTGCCGATATGCCGGAGCTGGAGCAGCTTATGCTGCATAGGCTCGTCGAGCTCGATGTGCTGGTCCGTGAGGGCTATGATGCTTTCGATTTCAAACGCATCACCCGCGCATTGATCGACTTTGCCAATGTGGAATTGTCGGCCTTTTATTTCGATATCCGCAAGGATGCACTCTATTGCGATGCACCTTCAAGCATCCGTCGCAAAGCCTCGCTGCAGGTCGTGCGCACGGTCTTTGACTGCCTGTCCTGCTGGCTTGCCCCGATGCTGCCCTTTACCATGGAAGAGGCCTGGCTTGAACGTCACCCCGATTCGCAATCGATTCATCTCGAACAGTTCCCGGAGGTTCCAGCTGCGTGGCGCAATGACACGTTGAATGCAAAGTGGAAAAAAATCCGTGCTGTCCGTCGCGTCGTAACCGGTGCGCTGGAGATCGAGCGGCGTGAAAAACGCATTGGTTCCTCGTTGGAAGCCGCGCCCATCGTCCACGTCACCGACAAGGATCTGCTGGCTGCTCTGGAAGGGCAGGACGTCGCGGAAATCAGCATCACATCCGGGCTGGTTCTGTCGCAAGACGCTGGTCCGGCAGATGCCTTCAGGCTTGATGACGTTGCAGGTGTCAGTGTCGTTCCTGCTTTGGCGACCGGAAAAAAATGTGCCCGCTCATGGCGCATGACAGATGATGTTGGCACGGATCCGGATTTTCCGGATGTTTCAGCGCGTGATGCAAAGGCATTGCAGGAACTCAAGGCACTTGGACGGCTGTAGCGCTGTAATGATTGCTGTATGAAACGATTTGCGCTAAAAGACCGCCAACAAATAGTCGGATTTGGCATGCATAGGAAATCCGGTATTGGAACGGAACTGCTGGCGGAATGAAATCGGGAACTGCTGTATGACGAGAGTATTTGAGTTTCGCGGAGTTTGCACCGCGATCGCCGCCGTGGCAGCATCCATGATGCTGTCGGGTTGTCTTGGCGGCCCGACCTATGGAACGGGCAGGAGCGCCAATGCACAATTGGTCGATGATGTGATGAGCATCGCTTCGATCACCCCGCCCAAGAGCGGCAGTGAGGTGGCCTACAAGCCACGCCCGGATATTGTTACACCGCCACCCGGTACGGCGCTTCCAGCCCCTCAGCAAAGCCTGGCGTCCAGAGAGAATCCGCAATGGCCCGAATCGCCAGAAGAAACGCGCCAGCGTCTGGTTGATGACGCCACCAATGCGGACAACAAGCCAGGATATCGTTCACCCCTGGGGCAGGGCGACAACAGCACAACACCGGAGCAGCGCAAACAGTTCCAGGAAGCCAAGGCCCAGCAGAAGGGTGCCTATGCGGAACGTCGGCTCCTGAGTGACCCACCTGAGGAATATCGCGAGCCGGCGGCAACTGCCCCGACGGATGAACTGGGTGAGCCCGAATATGTCAAGGAACGTCGGCGCAAAAAACAAGCGCAGAAAAAGGATGGCTTCAGCCTGGGTAAGCTCTGGCCGTTTTGATCTTTGACTGAGAGCGCTTTAGAGCATTTCTCGATAAGATTCAGGTTTTGCTGCGACAAGATGGCGCGTCACGGTGGCAATGGGATCATTGGGATCACCCCTTGCGGCCGGTCGGTCTCAAAGCCTTTTTTGCTGAAAGAATTCGGTCAGTATTTTCGATGCTTCAAATTCACCGATTCCGGAATAGATGTCCGGCGCGTGGTGGCAGGCCGGTGAATCAAAGAAACGTCCGCCATTGACAACTGCGCCGCCCTTGACGTCTTCAGCGCCAAAATAGAGCCGACGAATGCGGGCAAATGAAATCGCTGCAGCACACATCGCACAGGGCTCCAGAGTGACATATAAATCGCAATGGGACAGACGTTCGTTTTCGAGGCTGGCTGCGGCAGAGCGAATGGCAACAATCTCGGCATGCGCAGTGACATCATGGTGTTCGCGTGTGCGATTGCCGGCGCGGGCGATGATTTCGCCATTGCAGACAATGACAGCGCCGACCGGCACTTCACCGCGTTGGGCGGCCCAGGCCGCCTCCTCGAGCGCCAGATCCATGATGCGCCGGTTCACGCAAGCCTGCTTTGCTGTTCTTGCCGCTGGCGCAATGGACGCCTGGCGAAGTTGATTTGAACTATAATACCCATGCGCCTTAACCCGATGAGCGCAACCTGATATGGCTGGCGACACAATTTGTTGCGAGTTGGCTGGCCCTGCCAGCTGAAAACGTTTGAAAGGCAAACACCAAATGAACACGCGTGGCAAGCCCCGGCGGTCCGGAACGCAGAAACCTGAACGTTCTGAGTCCACGGATGGGAAGAACCGTCAGGTAAAGAATGAGGGCCCGGATTCGGCAGATCTGTCCCAGCCCGACATGGTTCCCGAGCGCATCGCCAAGCTGCTTGCAAGAGCAGGAATAGCCTCTCGTCGCGAAGTGGAGCGGATGATTGAGCAGGGATTGGTGACCTTGAATGGCAAGGTGCTCGACACACCTGCTGTCAATGTGACAATGGCGGACCGTATCGAAGTCAACGGCGAACCCTTGCGCGGCATAGAACGCACAAGGCTTTGGCTTTACTACAAACCGGCCGGTCTGGTGACAACCAACAAGGACCCCGAGGGGCGCCGAACAGTGTTCGACAGTCTGTCGGCCGATCTGCCGCGGGTTCTGTCCATTGGTCGCCTCGATATCAACACCGAAGGTCTGCTGCTGTTGACCAATGATGGTGGCTTGGCACGCGAATTGGAGCTGCCCTCAACAGGCTGGTTGCGTCGCTACCGTGTTCGTGCCCATGGCTCCATCGAACAGCCTGCACTTGATCAATTGAAGGACGGCATGGCCGTCGATGGCGTTCTGTATGGAGCAATCGAAGCGACCCTCGACCGCACCCAGGGATCGAATGTCTGGATCACCATGGGGTTGCGCGAGGGGAAAAATCGCGAGATCAAGAATGTGCTTGGCGCGCTTGGGCTCGAAGTCAATCGGTTGATCCGCATCTCCTATGGTCCTTTCCAATTGGGAGACCTGGAGGAGGGCGGCGTGGTCGAGGTCAAGGGTCGCACATTACGCGATCAACTCGGACCAAGGCTGATAGCCAAATCGGGCGCGGATTTCGATGCGCCACTGTTCAACGAGACAAAGCCCGTCGAAGAAAAGAAGAAGACGGATCCCTGGGCGAGACAGCCGAAGGTCTCTGCTGCGCCAGCCTCGAAGGGCCGTGACAAAGGATCATCTGCCGGAACTGGAAAACCCGCAGGAACTGGAAAACCCGCAGGAACTGGAAAACCCGCGGGAGCCGGTAAACCGGCGGGGAAATATGCAGGCAAGCCGGAGAGAACCGCACCGGCACGCAACAAGCATGAAAGTCCATCGGACAAACGCAGCCGCAACCTCGAGCGTCTTGATACAAAGCCGCCGGAGGAGCGGCCGAAAAAACCGATGCGCAGAAATATGGCATCGAATGTCTGGATGGGCGCAGGCGCAAGGCCAGTTGGCAAAAAGAAGGATGCAGCGTCCGGTCAACCGACGACTGAAACGCCGGCCAGAACCGGCAAAAAAACCGGCAACGCCGGGAAACCGGGCTATTCGGAAGCCAGATCCAAGCCACGCAGCAAACCGGACAACAAGGGAGCCGGCAGCGACCGGTCGGGCAATGCGGATCGTCGGCGGTAGGTTTCGCGGCCGCGTGCTGGCGACACCACGTTCGGAGGGCATTCGACCGACGACGGATCGTACCCGCGAATCGCTCTTCAACATTCTGTCCCATGGTTATGAGGCTGCTGTCGAAGGACGCCGCATGTTGGATCTTTTTGCCGGCACGGGCGCGGTTGGTTTCGAGGCGCTTTCACGCGGCGCCACCTATGTTCACTTTGTTGAACAATCGGCGGAAGGAAGCCGTCTGGTGCGTACCAATATGGAAACGCTCAATGTGCGCGAACAATCAGGTTTGTCACGGCGCGATGCCACAAATCTTGGCAAGGCCGGGGAAAAGCAACCCTATGATCTGGTATTTGCAGATCCCCCCTATGGCAAGGGGCTTGGAGAGCGCGCCCTTGCCCAACTTGCCATGGGTGGCTGGATCGCGGAAAATGCGCTTGTCATTCTGGAAGACAACAAGCAAATGACGCCTGACCCGGGTGCGGTTTTCCATTTGATCGAAAAACGAATATTCGGCGACAGCGCCATGCATTTTTACAGGTATCACACGGACGCGCAGCCAGTACCATGACGCGCTGCTTGCGGAGCAACCTGTAAGACCATGCCTGTTGTTTAGGTGGGAAACCTTCCCAAACATTTTTCTGAGGCAGAGCGTGCAGTCTTGAAGTTGGCACGCAGGCACGTCACATTTGAATAATCACCGTCAATTGGAACGTTTTCATGATGGTGTGATCTGAAATCGCGATGGCGCGCGCCGCTGACGAGCATCGCTGGCAGGACAGGCAATGGACAACGAACAATTGATAAAAGCCGATTCACAAATCGAGCCCGTTTCAACAGGTAACCCAACGGTTGCTGTCGCCTTTGGTGGAGGTGGCGCCCGCGGCTTTGCCCATATCCACATCATCGAGACTCTCAATGAACTGGGTATTCGCCCCGTGGCCATATCAGGCGCCTCCATTGGCGCGATCATGGGGGCGGCCATGGCTTCGGGCATGAGTGGAGCCGAGATCCGCGATTACACGCGGGCGACGCTTGGCAGCCGCAGTGAGGTGCTTAGCCGAATCTGGCGGATGCGACCAACCAAGATGGGCGATGTCATTTCCGGTGGGTTTCGTCTGGGACAATTCAATGTGGACCGCATCCTGACAACCATGCTGCCGAAGTCACTGCCTGCGACATTTGAAGAACTTGATATCCCGACGCAGCTTAACGTCACCGATTTTTATGCCCAGCGGGAAGCGGTTTGCTCAAGCGGAGACCTGATCAATGCGATTGCAGCTTCTGCGGCGATACCGGCGCTGTTCAGACCTGTGGTGCGCGACGGTCGATACATGATTGACGGCGGAATATTCAATCCTGTTCCTTTCGATCATCTGCATGGTTTGGCCGACATCATCATTGGTATTGATGTGGTTGGCGGGCCAAGCGGGGATGAGAGCGGAAGTCCGACAACGACAGACCTGATGTTCGGCGCCAGCCAGTTGATGATGCAATCCATTATCGGCATGAAACTGAAAATCAATCGGCCCGATATATTTTTACGGCCCCATGTCAGTGAATTCCGTGTTCTGGATTTCCTCAAGGTGGATGAAATCCTCGCCGCCTCAGTCGACGTACGCGACGAGCTCAAGCATGCCTTGGATGCAATCATCACCTATTCCATAAAGAATGGGGTTCTTCCCAAAACGCCTGATGTTCTCAACTTGCCCTGAGGGGGGCACTGAAAAAATGACCTGCCTAAGTCGCCCCCTTACCGGATGTGAATGGTGAATTGGCCGCCGGGGGCACTTGAATCCTCGGGCTGCCTGGGGGTTGTGACGGTGGATTCTCTGCGAGATTGCGAATGACCCTGAGGCAGACAAAGGCTGCGGCGAGGCCAAAAAAGATCACACCGAAACCATAGCCCGCCAGAACGCCTGTTGCGCCGTAATATTTTGATCCGAACCATACGAAGGGAATGACACCAAGCGTAGAGCGGCCCCAGTTGAAGATTGTCGATAGGAACGGGTAACCCAGATTGTTGAACGCCGCATTGGCGACAAAAAGCATGCCGTTGAAAAGAAAACTCACACTGACGAAATTGCAGAAAAAGACAACCAGCTCGCGCGCCTCTCCTTCGACCCCGAAAAGTGAGGCTATCAGGTTGCTGCCCATGGCCAGCAGAGCCCAGACCACCAGAGTGTAAATCGTCAGAACGACAAATGCGTTGCGCATGGTGCTTTGCAGCCGGTCAAAGCGCATGGCGCCATAGTTCTGACCGAGAATCGGGCCAACGGCTCCGGACATCGCAAACATTGCGCCAAAGGCGACAGGAATCAGGCGCCCGACGACCGCCCATCCGGCAACGGCCGCATCGCCATATTTGGCGATCTGGATGGTCACATAGGCATTGCCTACAGGCGTGGCGAGCTGGGTCATGATCGCTGGAATGGCCACAAAAAGATAGGGTCTGATTGTACCGGATATCAGCGAAAAAGACGGCATGGCAAGCATCCGGTGCTTGTGGTGCAAACCGTAAAATCCGATTGCGATCAGCGCAAAGCGCGAGATCACTGTCGACACGGCGGCGCCGTGAATCCCCATATCCAGACCAAATATGAAAATCGGGTCCAAAACGGCTGTAGCCGCGCCGGCGCCCAGCGTCACAAACATCGCCTGTTTCGCATCGCCAACAGCGCGCAACAGACCGGCCATACTCATGCCCATGCCGATGATTGGCAGCGAGGGCAGCACAATCTGCATGAACTCAAGGGTCAATTGTGCCGTATCACCGCGTGCGCCCATGAAGCCCACAAGCTGTTCCAGAAAAGGATAGGTGACCGCAACAGTCGCGGACATGATCACCGTTGTGTAGAGAATGGACGTGGCGGCCAATTGGCGTGCACGGGCCCTGTTTCCCGCGCCAATGGCCTGCGAGGTGATCGCCGTCGCCGCAATTGACAGACCAATGCTGACCGATGTCGTGAAGAATATCAGGGTGGCTGCATAACCGATTGCCGCCGCCAGTTCCTGCTGTCCAAGAAGGGAGATATAAAACAGGTTGAGGGCATCGACCAGGAATACGGCCATCAAGCCGATCGACCCCGTCGCTGACATCACAAGGACATGGCGCAGGGTTGAGCCGGTGACGAACTTTGCGGGTTCACTCATTTTGGCGCGCGCTGTGTTTGGACAGGTCGGTTTCGTTGCGGTCTTGCATCAGTTCCCCGGGTTGGTCCCTTATTGAGCGGACTACAGCGCTTGTACCGGTTGCCGTCTGCAAAGGTCAAAGCGCGCATGCGTGGACGTGCCTCGAATTTAACGGAGGCACCTGGTTATTGTTCCAGATCCAGACGTTCCGCCTCTTTTTTGGGCTTGATCAAGGGCTCTGGTGTAACCGGCCGTGTGTGAAGCATGTTTCCACCGGCATAAATACCCTCAACGGCCTGTATGCTTAATCTTTCTTCGTCTCTGCGGCGTGTTTCATTGATGATTGCGTTGACCCGCTCACCATCAAGTCCGAGTGCTTCCAGTGTCTTGCGGCTGAAGATGAAGCTTGATTCCACGGTTTCACGCAATTCGTAAGCGACTTCGCGTTTGCGCAATGACAGAGTGTGCGCGCGATCATAGGCTCTGGCAAAAATTTTTGAATCGGGAAACTCCGCCTGAATGAGATCGATGATCTTGTCTGTTGTTTCCCGGCCATGGGTGCACACGGCGACCAGCTTGGCGCGTTTGATGCCTGCCGCCTCCAGCACGTTGCGCCGGGTTCCATCCCCAAAATAGATGTTGAAACCAAATTTCGATGCGCTGCGAATGCGTTCCGTAGAATGATCGATGATGGTGACGTCAGAGCCGCCGGCCAGCAAGGTTTGCGACACGATCTGCCCAAAACGGGAAAATCCGATCATCAACACATCGGAGCCGGCACCTTCGAAATTTTCGTCCATTTCATCCTTCCCGGCCTCGTGCAAAAACCGATTTGCAAATGCCGAGGCAAGGGGTGTCAATGCCATTGACACCGTGACGATGGCGATCAGCAAGGAGGCAAGGGTCTCCGGAAAGATGCCGGCAGCCGCCGCAGCGGTAAAGATGACAAAGCCGAATTCGCCGCTTTGCGGCAACAGGCCGGCAATGCGCAGGGCGTCATTGTGATCCGATCCGAAGGCCCGGCAAAGCCCATAGATCAGCATGCTCTTGATAATCATGACCACCGGCACCGCGGCGGCGATCAGAAAAATATTGTCCATGATCACATGCAGATTCAGCGATAGACCGACAGCCATGAAAAACAAGGCAAGCAAAATCCCGCGAAACGGCTCTATATCGGCCTCGAGTTCATGCCGATAAGATGATTCTGCCAGCAGGACACCGGCGAGAAAAGAACCCATGGCCATCGACAGACCGGCGAAATCCATCAGCACGGCAGAACCGATCACAACAAGCAAAGCCGCAGCAATCATCGCCTCGCGCGCTCCGGTGCTTGCAATCAGCTGGAACAGTGGATTAAGCAGATATCGTCCCGCCAGAACCAGAAAGGCGATTGCCGCAACGGCTATGCCAAAATCCCGGACAGGATGAAAATCATGGTCAGGGCTCAACGGCGCCAGCAAAGGTATCAGGGCCAGTATGGGGACAATGGCAAGATCCTGAAACAGCAGTATGGAAAATGCCCGTTGGCCATAGGCCGCACTTCGTTCACCGCGTTCTTCCAGTATTTGCAGCGCGAAGGCTGTGGAGGACAGGGCAAGGCCGAATCCAATGATCGCCGCAATTGACCATGCCCGGTTTGTTGCGAGGGTTAAAAATGCCATCAGAACAATGCCGGTGATCACAACCTGTGACAATCCAAGGCCGAATATTTCCCGCCGCAACGCCCATAATCTCGATGGCTTGAGTTCGAGACCAATCAGAAACAGCAGCAGAACCACACCGAGTTCGGCAAAATGCAATATGCGCTCGCCGCCGGTAACCAACTGGAATACCGGGCCGACGAGGATACCGGCCGCCAGATATCCCAGAACCGTACCCAGACCGATGCGCTTGGCCATGGGAGCGGCAATAACCGCCGCGCCAAGCAGAACAAGTGCGTGGATATAGTAGGATGTGTTAGCCGTGTCCATAATTTGTGCCCTTCAAGAACACTATCAGTTGGTCGAACATTCCGTTATTAGCCTTGATGATTGGTCGGCGCCACAATAAATGGAGCCCAGCAGAAAGGCCTGATAGATGTTTCAAGCGGATAAGACAGAAGAACTTGTTAACAAAGCGGCGCAACTCGTGGAGCAGGCTAAAAAGGCCGGCGCGGATCGCTGCGACGCAGTTGTCGTGAGAGGACGCTCGACTTCGGTCAATGTTCGACTTGGAAAAGTCGAGGGTACCGATTCATCTGAAGGTGACAGTTTTTCTTTGCGTGTGTTTGTCGGCAACCAGGTTGCCAGCGTCAATGCAAATGCCGGCATTGATGCTGTCGAACTGGCGGAACGGGCGGTTGCCATGGCGCGCGTTTCTCCTGAAGATCCCTTCGCGGCTCTGGCCGATCCGGAGACCCTGGCCAAGACCTATGATGATCTGGATTTGTTTGATGCAACAGAAGTTGATGCTGCAGCCCTGACGGATGCGGCGCTGGCGATGGAAGAGGCGGCACTCGGCGTTGAGGGTGTCAGCAATTCAGGTGGTGCTGGGGCTTCGTCAGGCATGGGCGGTCTGGTCCTCGTCACCTCCGAAGGGTTTACCGGTTCCTACGCGGGGACCCGTTTTGGTCGTTCCGTCAGTGTCATTGCTGGCGAGGGTACGATGATGGAGCGTGATTACGAGTTTGATTCGCGCTTGTATTTTGCGGATCTGGACAGTCCTGAATCGATTGGCAGGTCTGCTGGCAACCGCGTGGTGCGGCGTGTGAACCCGCGCAAGGTGGACACGGCATCCGGCATCACCGTCATTTTGGATCCGCGCGTTGCGCGCGGTTTTGTCGGACATCTCGCCGGCGCTATCAACGGTGCTGCCATTGCCCGCAAGACCAGCTTTCTGCGCGACAAAATGGGGCAGGCCATCATGAAACCGGGCATATGCGTTACGGACAATCCGCAGATCATACGCGGCCCGAGTTCGAGACCGTTTGACGGCGAGGGAGTTCGCGGCACCCGGTTGAACATGGTGGAGGATGGTGTTTTGCAGGCCTGGTTTCTCTCCACCGGCACGGCACGTGAACTGGGGCTGCGGACAAATGGACGTGGCGTGCGGGCAGGATCGAATGTGAATCCGGGATCGACCAATCTGGCGCTCGAACCCGGCACCCTGAGCGCCGCGGAAATGATCGGTGGGATCAAATCCGGATTTTACGTGACGGAAGTTATCGGCCATGGTGTCAACATGATTACCGGCGAATACAGTCGCGGCGCATCCGGATTCTGGATTGAAAACGGTGAACTGACCTACCCGGTCTCGGAAGTGACCATTGCATCGAACCTGAAAGAAATGTTCATGAACATGACGCCTGCCAGCGATATCGACCGCAAATTTGGCACGGCGTCTCCAACCCTGGCGATAGAAGGCATGACACTTGCTGGAAAATAAAATGATCGGCGATGATCTGGCATTGATCAGCGATGCTGCGCATGAAGCTGGCGAGATTGCCATGCGCTATTTTCGCAAGGATCCGGATGTCTGGTACAAGAGTGGTGCCTCACCGGTCAGCGAAGCAGATATCGCCGTCAATACCTTCCTGCACACGAAGCTTCGTCAGGCGCGTCCAGACTATGGCTGGTTGTCCGAGGAAACCGTTGATGACAGTTCTCGTCTTGAAGGCAAGGCCGTTTTTGTTGTCGATCCGATTGATGGCACACGCGCCTTTGTCAATGGAGATGATGTGTGGTGTGTCAGCATCGCTGTCGTTCTTGATGGTCGGACCATTGCCGGAGTGCTGGCGTGTCCGGCGCGAGAGGAATTTTTTGCCTCCGGCCTCGACGGCAGCGCAATCCGGAACAATCAGCTGATCCAGGTGGCCAGACCGGACAACAGAGTGCAGATTGCTGCGCCTGAAAATGTGCTGCGGCGTTTGCCGGAAGAATTCATGCGCGGCAGAGAGCGTGCCCGCCATATTCCATCTTTGGCCTATCGCATTGCCATGGTCGCGGATGGACGGTTGGCGGCAACCCTGATCAGGCCCCATTCCCATGATTGGGATCTGGCCGCCGCAGATCTGATCTTGCACAATGCAGGTGGCGCTATTGTCGATACGGACGGAGCACCATTGCTTTATAATCGAAATGAGGTGACGCATGGCTTGCTGGTTGCAGCTCCGACGGGGTTTCTTCCTGCTATACACGATGCGTTGAGCGGCATTGACCTTTGAGGATAATTGCAGCAAACCGCCTGTCATGATGCGACCTGAGCAAACGGACGGGATTCTGAATTGAAACTGCAGCGGTGATTTGTTCAATCCGCTTAAACAGTATTTAAGGGCATGCAATTGAACGATTGCGATAAATCAGCCCGAATGTTGATGGAGAATTTGATGGTAGACAAGGAAAAGCAGCTTCTGCATCTGGTGTTTGGCGGCGAGCTGGATGAACTCAGTGAGGTTCGTTTTCGCGATTTGAGCGAACTGGACATCGTTGGTATATATCCCAATTACAAAGCCGCTTACGAGGCCTGGAAGTCTAAAGCCCAACAAACGGTCGACAATGCCCATATGCGGTATTTCATTGTGCATATGCACAAATTCCTCAATCCTGATGAGGATTCCTGATCCGCTTTTGAATGCCGGACGGTTGTGTTTCCGATCTTTTCGCAGTCGGCTGATGGAGCGCCAACGGGCTATTTCACGGCGCCTTTAACTGCTGCATCGGCCTTACAAGAGTAAGACACTTTCAACAGACAGGCCTCTTTGAGGCTGCGCGAGGCACGCTCCTGCGCCTGTTGAAAATGGTCTTGCGCTGACTGCGGGTATTTCGATATTCACCATCGCGCGCAACCTTGACATTATGGCCACAGGGCCAAATGGTCCTGCAGGGATCTGTCACGAATGAGGGAGACACTGTTTGAAAATGGCGGTGAGACGTTTTGGAAAAACCCTGCTGGCTTCGAACAGGTTTCAAAGCATTGCCGCCACGCTGCTTTACGGTGCGCTGGTCGCTGTTCACAAGACCAATCGTTTTATGCCCGAATCCGATAATCTGGTGCAGGCGGTGGACGGTAAAACACCCGTCATCATCGCCCTGTGGCATGGCCAGCAATTGATGGCGCCGTTTTTGTATCCTCGCAACGAAGATGTTGCCGCTCTCGTCTCCAAGAGTGCCGATGCGGAGATCAATGCCCGTGTCCTGGAAAAAGCCGGTGTGATGGTTATTCGCGGCTCTGGCGGACGCGCCAGAACGCAAACAATCGAAAAGGGCGGCATACGAGCGCTGAAAGGCATGTTAAAAGCGCTGGCACGTGGGCTCAATATTGTCATGATCGCCGATATTTCAAAGGGTGCTCCCCGGCAGGCGGGCGAAGGGATCGTGACCCTCGGCAAACTTTCCGGCCGTCCGATCATTCCGCTTGCTGTTGCGACCAGTCGCTATCA
Organism: Rhizobiaceae bacterium; assembly: GCA_029212415.1. Taxonomy (GTDB): domain Bacteria; phylum Pseudomonadota; class Alphaproteobacteria; order Rhizobiales; family Rhizobiaceae; genus Hoeflea_A. The sequence goes on from JARGOF010000047.1 coordinate 41,355, forward strand.
TATTGTCGAAAAATCATGGGACAAGACAACGATTAATTTACCATTCGGTCGCGCGTGCCTTAAGCTCGGCAATCCTATCCACATACCCCGTGATGCTTCGGATGCAGAAGTGGCAGATTTTCGACAGATGTTAACCAACGAGTTGAATCGTGTAACCGAGAAAGCGTACCAGGCGGTCGGTGCACGCGCATGAGCTTGATGTGGGCGCGTGTATTGCTGACGGCCTATCGCCTGTTCGGATCCTCGATCTATCCGTTTCTGGGCTCTTATCTGGCTGTCAGGGCATCGAAGGGCAAGGAAGATCCGGATCGCCGGCGGGAGCGTTACGGGCATGCCAGCGTCATCCGCCCGGAAGGCCCCGTTGTCTGGGTGCATGCGGCAAGTGTCGGTGAAACGACGGCGGTTATTCCGTTGATGGAGGAGGTGCACCGGCGCGGCATATCTGTCGTTCTGACAACCGGCACGGTAACCTCTGCCACTGTGGCCAGCGAGCGACTGGGCGATACGATCATCCATCAATATGTACCGCTTGACCTCAAGCCGGCGATCAGTCGCTTTCTTGATTACTGGAAGCCGGATCTTGCATTGATTGCCGAGTCGGAAATCTGGCCGGTTACCATCCTGGAACTGGGCGCGCGCCAGATGCCCCAGGTGCTGGTGAATGGCCGCTTGTCGGACCGCTCCTTCAGGAACTGGCGAAAACGCCCACATCTGGCAGAAGCACTGTTTGAGAATATGTCTCTGGTGATTGCCCAATCCGATGTGGATGCCGAGAGATTCCGTATCCTGGGCGCCCGTCCGGTCACCGTTTCGGGCAATCTCAAGGTTGATACGCTTCCACCTCCCTATGATGAGGCGGAATACGAAAAATTGAAACAGTGGATCGGAGATCGTCAGGTCTGGGCAGCCGTTTCAACCCATGCCGGCGAAGAAGACATTGCGGCTGACGTTCACCAAAGCCTGAAACCCGGTCACAAGGCTCTCACAATTATCGTGCCCCGGCATCCTGAACGGGCAGATGACGTGGAAGAAATGCTGGAAGCACGCGGATTGGTGACGGCGCGCCGTTCCCGCGGTGACGTAATCACGGCGGAGACACAGGTCTATCTCGGCGATACGATTGGTGAAATGGGCCTTTATCTCAACCTGTCGCAGATCGCATTTGTCGGACGGTCGCTGACATCGACAGGTGGCCAGAATCCTCTGGAACCTGCCATGTGTGACTGCGTGATCCTGTCTGGTCGCAATATCCAGAATTTCCGCGACAGCTACCGCAGTCTGATCAAGAACGGTGGCGCGCGGCTGGTCAATGATGGTGAAACCCTGGCAAAATCGGTGGAGTTTCTCATGAGCAACCGCAGAGCAAGCGACAAGATGCGTGCGGCAGCGCGCAAGACGGTGGAAGAGCTCAGTGGCGCTTTGCCGCGAACCATCATGGCGTTGGAGCCCTATATCAATCCTCTGACTGTCAAAGCGGAATTGCGCCATGAGCCAGGTCGGAAACCAAAATGGTAAGTGAAGCGCCCCCTTTCTGGTGGTTGAAATCGGATTGGCGCGCTTGGGCGCTTTATCCTGCCTCCTGGGTCTATGGTTCCATCGCCCGTTCACTGATGGAACGGGCGCCACGCACACCGGTCGACGCCCCGGTGATCTGCGTCGGAAATTTCACCGTTGGGGGTGCCGGCAAGACTCCAACAGCCTTGGCGCTTGCCGATGCAGCCCGAAAGGCTGGCATGAAACCCGGATTCTTGTCGCGTGGCTTTCGCGGCAATGTGCGCACTGCAACCCGTGTCGAGGTCTCCCGCCACGATGCCCGTGAAGTGGGTGATGAACCTTTGCTTCTTGCGGCAAAGGCGCTGACGGTCGTTTCTGCGGACCGGGTCGAGGGTGCCAGACGTTTGTTGCTGGAGGGCGCTGACCTCATCATCATGGATGATGGGTTTCAAAGCGCAGCCCTGTTTTTTGATTATGCTCTGCTGGTTGTCGATGCCCATCGCGGAATTGGCAATGGACATGTCATTCCGGGTGGACCGATGCGCGCACCCTTGCTCGACCAGATGCGCCATGCGTCGGCATTGCTGGTGATTGGTGAAGGCACGGCGGCTGATCGGGCCATCCGCAGCGCTGCACGCGCTGCCAAGCCGGTTTTTTCCGGCGCACTGGCAGTGCAAAAACCCCGTACATTCAAAGACAAACGCCTGCTGGCCTTTGCGGCCATTGGCAATCCGGAAAAATTCTTCGACAGCCTGCGCTCAACGGGCGCACATTTGGTCAGCGAACGCAGTTTTGGCGATCATCACCATTTCAGTGATGAGGAGATCCGCGAAATTCTGGAGACGGCGGCCGCAAACCAACTGGACATCGTCACCACGAGCAAGGATATGGTTCGGCTCAGGGCAGGCCGGGGACTTGCCGTTGAACTTGCTGACAAATCCCGGGTGCTGGACGTCCGTCTGGAGTTTGAGCAACCTGATATTGCCGCGACAATCATCAGCAGCGCAATCGGGTCTTTCAAGAAAAGAAAACTGCAGACCGGTTGACGGCGGATGATGAATGGCGCGCTGTCAGGTTTTCTGTGTCGGCAATACGCCGGCTTCCCGGTCGGCTTTCAGTGACGCCGTTGCATCAAGATAGGGTTCCTGACGCGCGACGCTCCAGTATTTGAGCTCTTCCAGCGGAATGATTTCCCCGGTGATGGCACAGCGCACGTGGGTTCCGGGTTGGACGACCTCAAAGTCTGCGTCCAGATAGCGGATTTTGGCCTCGCCGGAGCCATGTCCTTCAAATCGATTCATTGGGCATTCCTGTCGTGCTGCTGCGTATGCGATATTCTACAGCGGTTCACAATCAAATGGAACCACATGATGGTGAACCGTTCCGGCTTATCGCCTGCCAAACAGTCGCTCAATATCCGAAAGTTTCAATTCAATGTAGGTTGGCCGGCCATGATTGCATTGCCCGGATCCGGGCGTTGATTCCATTTGCCGCAACAGGCTGTTCATCTCCACCGCCGTCAGACGTCGTCCTGACCGCACTGATCCGTGACAGGCCATCGTCGCTGCCACGTAGTCTATCCGGGCACGCAAACCGCTCGAATCGTCCCA
>JARGOF010000048.1:0-7065 GCA_029212415.1 Rhizobiaceae bacterium
CTTCGGGCCAGCTGTTTTTTAGCCACTATCTACGTCGTTTCGCTTGCCCGTACTTTCAGGTACGCGCTGCGCAAACCAACTTGATCCTGACCAAAAAACAACTGGCAGAGTGAATCAATCAAAGCAAAACAGGCTCTAGCGCAATATCGACAAAAGTTTCATTGTAGCAGGCGCCAGCTTCGATATCGGTCCTGATATGCGACGGGATCAGCGCATTGACCGTGCTGCCGGTTTTGCTTGTGCGCAGCCAGGTGCCCTTCGGACTGTAGAGAACCCCCGGCAGGACGGCGTCCGTAACACTCAGAAGCAGAGCGACCGCGCCCTGATCGTTCCATAGGCGGACCGTCTGCCCATCCTGGAGATTCAACCTTTGCGCATCGCGCGGGTTCATTTCGACCCGTTCAATGCCCGACGAGGCATCACAGCCGCCGAAGGTCGCATTGGTCCGCCGCGATGAAGAAGGCGAAATCAGCGTGAAGGGCAAATCTCTTTTGACCGGCTCATAGCGCGGAACGCCGTAGCCAAACCGCTTTTCCAGATCATCGCTGTAAAGTTCGATCTTGCCCGACGGCGTTGCCGGGAAAACCGTATCGCACATGATCGGCTCGGCGCCTTCCTTCGACGTCATGACAAGCGCCTGATCCAGCGGCACCGCACTGGGTGCAAAACCCTGCATGCGCGGATCCGCACCGTTGAAGGCCGCATCCATCAGTTGGGCATCACTGTCACGGAAAGCCTGATCATCAAAGCCGAACCGCGCAGCCAGCCGCCGGAAGATTTCCGTATTGGAGAGACTTTCGCCGACGCAAGGCATGATCGCTTCGGCCCGCTGCACATAATTCTGGCCATAGGCGCCATAGATATCGGCATATTCGAAGTGGCTGGCCGCCGGTAAAATGACATCCGCATAGAGCATGCTGTCCGTCATGGCGATATCACAGCCGGCGACAAACAGATCGTCACGGCTCAGCGCCTTGATCATCGCCTTCTGGTCCGGATGGGTGCAGACGGGATTGTGGTTATAGATCATGGTGGCCATGACGGGTGGATCAAGGGATTTGTCGAGCAGCTTTTCGGCCACATCGACAATATTGAATGTTCTGGTTCCAGCCGGAATGAGATCCGGCCGCTGCAGCCGGTCAGTGGTCTTCGGCGAGGCAAGGCCGGCCTTTGCAAGGACGCCTGCACCGGCCCTTCCATGATTGCCGGTCAGCGCCTGCAGGGCCATGGCCGCACGCAGCCCGGATCCGCCACTGCGACCACGCTCGATGCCGTTTCCGCTGGAGACCGCCACGCAGGAGGCGGCGCAATAAAGATCTGCAAGCTGTGCAAATGTCTCCGCATCGATACCACACAGGGCCTCGACATCGCCCATCGTGTAGCCGCGCGCCACCTTCATGTAGGCGTCAAAACCCTTGGTCCAGCGCGCGATGAAGGCCTGATCAAACGCCTCGCGCCGTTCCAGTTCCGCTGCCAGCGCCATGGCCAGCACAACATCCGTGCCCGGACGGATTTGCACGAAAAGATCACATTGACCGGCAATTTTGGTGCGCTTGGGATCAATGATCACCAGTTTCGCACCGTGTTTGCGGGCCTGTTTGATCACCCGCACCAGATGCAGGTTGGAGACCGTGACATTGTTGCCCCACACGACAATCAGGTCGGAAAGCGCCGCCTGCTCCGGCGGCATGCCGGGGGCTGCGCCAAACAGGCTGGTATAGGCCGTGCCGCGAACCGCGCCGCACAGGGGCCCGCGATTGAGCAGCGTCGCGCCCAGCTTGTGAAAGAACCGCCGGTCCATCGACCCGCCGGCCAGTTCGCCATGCGGCCCGGCATAATTGAAGGGCATGACTGATTGCGGACCATGGCGCGTGATGGCGCTGGAAAATCCCTCATGCACCAGGTCCAGAGCCTCGGCCCAGGAAATGGCTTCAAACCGACCATCGCCGCGCTCTCCGGTTCGCCGCATGGGGTGCGTCAGCCGCCCGGTCCCGTGAACAAACTCCGGGTAGGAACGCGCCACCTTGTTGCAGATCACGCCGGCCGTATAGGGATTGGCGCGCGAGCCGCGCACATCAACCAGCTGGCCATCGACAATGGTCGCATTCAGGCTGCATGTGTCGGGGCAATCCAGTGGGCACACTGTCGGCCGTATTTCCTGATGACTTGCGCCGCTCATGTCGAAAGCTCCCTACCTGTCGCGTTCCATGGCTGTCGCGATCCATGCCTGTCGCGTTCCATGGCTGTTCATCCTGCTTGCGGCAGGATTGAGATCACGATCATAGGGAATGATTGGACTTTGAAAAATATCCAATTATTGCAAAAACAGGCAGGCCACTTACAGCGACGTCAGTTGGAATCATAGGCCTCGTTGGAAATCATCACCAGTTCATCGAAGACGCCGGGCGTGCCGACGACAACCCGTCCGCCGTGTTCCAGCATCCCATCCGCACTTTGTTTTTCGACACGACCGCCCGCTTCAGCCACCAGCAATTGGCCGGCAAGGCAATCCCAGGCGTTCATATGCGGTTCGCTATAGCCGATCAGCCTGCCGGCAGCGACATAGGCCAGCATCAAAGCCCCCGACGCATTGCGATAGAAAATGCCGCCACGGGCGATCAGCAGTTCGATGATCCTCGTCACCATGAAGTGCGGCGTGCGATTGTTCATGCCGACACCGGTGCTGCCGTCGTCAAGCGTGTCGGATGTTGCCACATGCATGCGCGCATCGTTGAGGTAGGCGCCCTGGCCCAAAGCGGCCGCATACATCTCGTCATGGCAGGGATCACAGATGACGCCGATCTTTGTCTGGTCCTCATGGACGCAGGCCAGCACCACGCACCAGGCGGGGATGGCGCGAACAAAATTGGCTGTTCCGTCAATCGGGTCGATGACCCATGTATAGCCAGAGCGGCTTGCCACGCTGGCGTGTTCCTCACCGACGATGCCATCATCAGGAAAGGCCTCGGCCAATCTCTTGCGAATGAATAGCTCAACCTCGATATCCGCATTGGACACAAGGTCCTGCGTTCCCTTCTGCTTGATCTGCAGATCTCCGACGGAGCGAAAAAAGGAAAGTGCCAGTTCTCCGGCATCACGCGCCAGCGTACGGGCCAGTTCAAGCCTTTGTTGCAGATCCTTGTCCAAATTGAAGACTCCCGATGTTTCGAAACAATTGATCACTGCCAGGCACAAAGCACCAGCGAATCAGTTTTGGTTTCCTGACGCCACCATCATTTCATACCAGAGACCCGGATAGAACTTCTATACGAGCAGGGCAGCATTGAAAGGGCTTTTGCAATCGGCCTCACAGTGCCTATCTTGACCTACAGGCAAACCCAAGGCTGACTGATGAAGGCTGAGCGATGATTGACAGAAGCTTGAAAAAGACACCCGGACGCCGCAACAGATATTTCAAGGGGCCCGTTTCTGATCATTTTGACGGGTCGGTGTTTTTCAATCCCGGGGGATCGGCTCCCAACGGCCTGAAGGATCTCCTCAAATGGCAGTTCGGGGAAAAACCCAACAAGTGGCCTGAGCACTATGAAAGCCCGTTTGGCAGCGCCAAACCCGACGCCGAGGTAAACGGCAACGACCTTCGGGTGACCATGGTGGGCCATGCCACGATGCTCATTCAGGTCGCGGGGCTGAATATTCTGACCGACCCGGTCTGGTCACCGCGGGTCAGCCCGTTTCGTTTTGTCGGGCCCAAACGGGTCAGCACGCCGGGGATTGCCTTTGAGCATCTGCCAAAAATCGATATCGTCCTGCTGACGCACAATCACTATGACCATATGGACCTGGCCACCCTTGGGCGCCTGCACGAGGCACATGATCCGCTGGTCATCACGCCGCTTGGCAATGATGCAATCGTGCGCCGTGCCGCGCCCAAAATGCGTATCGAGATCGGCGATTGGGGCGATCTTCTGGCTCTGGGCACCAACATCAAAGTGCATTTCGAACCCTGCCATCACTGGTCGGCACGCGGCAGCCGTGACCGGCGCATGGCCCTGTGGGCAGCCTTCGTGCTGGAAACGCCTGCCGGCCGCATCTATCACATCGGTGACACCGGCTTTCATGGCGGTGAAAACTACCGTGCGGCGCAGGGAAAACACGGCCGTTTCCGTCTGGCGATCCTGCCGATCGGCGCCTATGAGCCGCGCTGGTTCATGAAAGACCACCATCAAAACCCGCAGGAAGCAGCCGAGGGCATGCAATTATGCGCCGCCGACTACGCAATCGGTCATCATTGGGGCACGTTCCGCCTGACCAATGAAGCCATCGAAGACCCCATGTCGGCACTCACTGAAACATTGGCGAAAAACAAGATCGCACCCGACCGGTTTCGCCCCCTGCGCCCCGGCGAGGTCTGGGACATTCCGCAGACAGAAGGGTAGCGCGTTGATAACGCCGATGCACCCGGCGTTCTGCAAGCGGCTTTTTCATGGAGAATCGCTGGTAATTCAGCCGTTCTTCAGCCATATACGCCTTGCAGAAAGGCGTGAACAATGGCTGACATGGTGCAGTTCGCAAAAATGAACGGATTGGGAAACGAAATCCTGGTGGTCGACATGCGCGGCCGCCCTGATAGCGTTGCGCCCCAGGCCGCCATTGCGCTGGCTCAGGACGACAAAACCGCCTTTGATCAGATCATGGCCATTCACGATTCCCGTTTGCACGGTACAGACGCCTATATCCAGATTCTGAATTCAGACGGATCGATGGCGCAGGCCTGTGGCAACGGTACGCGCTGCGTGGTTCAGGCACTGAGTGCTGATACCGGCAAGCAGGCTTTCACCTTTCAGACCGTTGCCGGCATCGTCAATGCCCGTGAGCTTGAAGATGGCCTGATTGCCGTTGATATGGGCGCACCGGAATTTCGCTGGGACCGAATTCCGCTCGCCGAGGAATTTCATGATACGCGGATGATCGAATTGCAGATCGGGCCGATCGAAGCGCCCGTCCTGCACTCGCCATCCGTCGCCTCCATGGGCAATCCGCACGCCATTTTCTGGGTCAAGGACGATGTATGGTCCTATGATCTTGAAAAATTCGGACCGCTGCTGGAAAACCATCCGATCTTTCCCGAACGCGCCAATATATCCATCGCCCGTGTGCGCTCCCAAAGCGAGCTCGACCTGCGCACCTGGGAACGCGGCGCAGGCCTGACCCGCGCCTGCGGAACAGCGGCCTGTGCAGCAGCCGTATCGGCTGCGCGAACGGAAAGAACCGGGCGTCAGGTCACCGTGAATCTTCCCGGCGGTCCGTTGCAGATCGATTGGCAGGAAAGCAACAACCACGTCATGATGACGGGGCCTGCCGAATGGGAATTTTCCGGCAACCTTGACCCGCAAACAGGAACCTGGAAGGCGGATCCTCTTGCGCAAAGGGAATCCCATTCATGAGCGGCGTTGATGTCATCACCTTTGGCTGCCGCCTCAACAGCTACGAGTCCGAAATCATCCGGCGCGAAGCGGAGACGGCGGGACTGAACAACGCCATCGTCGTCAATACCTGCGCGGTGACCGCCGAGGCGGTGCGCCAGGCAAAACAGTCCATACGGCGCAAAAGGCGCGAGAATCCTGCCGCCCGCATCATCGTCACCGGCTGCGCCGCCCAGACGGAAGCCGCTTCCTTTGCAGACATGGACGAAGTGGATGTGGTGCTTGGCAATGAAGAAAAACTGAACCGCGCCAACTATCGCAAATTGCCGGATTTCGGCGTATCGGCCGAGGAAAAAATTCGCGTCAATGACATCATGAGCGTCAAGGCCACGGCCCCGCAGATGGTGGATGCCATTGAAGGCAGGGCAAGGGCCTTTGTCCAGGTGCAAAACGGCTGCGATCATCGCTGCACATTCTGCATCATCCCCTTCGGGCGTGGCAATTCGCGCTCGGTGCCCATGGGCGCGGTGGTCGAACAGGTCAGGAAACTCGTCGGCAACGGATATCTCGAGGTGGTGATCACCGGCGTCGATGCCACCAGCTATGGTGCCGACCTGCCGGGTCAACCGACCCTCGGCCTGTTGGCGCAGACCATCTTGGCGCAGGTGCCCGACCTGCAGCGGCTGCGCCTGTCATCCATCGATTCGATCGAGGCCGATGAACACCTGCTGGCGCTGATCGCTGATGAAAGCCGGTTCATGCCCTATCTGCACCTGTCGCTTCAGCACGGCGACGACATGATTCTCAAACGCATGAAGCGCCGGCATCTGCGCGAAGATGCAATTGAATTTTGCCAGACGGCGCGCGCGCTGCGACCGGACATTGCGCTGGGTGCGGATCTGATCGCCGGCTTCCCGACGGAAACCGAGGCGATGTTTGAAAATGCCCTGTCGCTTGTCGATGAATGCAATCTGTCATTCCTCCACGTCTTTCCGTTTTCACCGCGCGAGGGAACACCGGCAGCCCGCATGCCGCAACACGATCGCAGCCTGATCAAGGCCCGCGCCACGCGCCTGAGAGAAAAGGGCAATGCGGCCCATCTGCAACATCTGACCGCCATGGTGGACAGCAGGCAGAACGCCCTGATCGAAGGCTCGGGTCTCGGGCGCACCGAAAATTTCACTCTGGTCGACTTTGATGGCAAAAGGCCGCACACTCCGGGCTCCATCGTGCCTGTCGACATCAAGGGGCACGATGGCGAAAAGCTGATCGCCAGCACCCAACCATCAATGCGGCCAGCGGCCTGACACTGGATCAGTGACAGGCCTGACCAAAAGAGCAGGCAATAAAGACAATGGCACTCGGCTTTTTGAAAAAAGTGTTTTCCTTCGGGAAAAACAAGACGGTCGTCGCAGCCGACGAAACCGCGACGGACACCAGCGCCGACCAGCAGTCGCCGGAAGCAACAGCGCCTGTTGCAGAACAGGCCGCCCCGGTTGCACCTGCTGAGATTCCGCTCGACGACATAAAACCGGATGACTCTGCGATAGATGGGGCGATTACCGGGACGAACGCCGGAGAGATTGACGGCGCGACAAAAATTGAACCGGTAGCGACGCCAGTCGTGCCTGAGCCTGAGCCTGAGCCTGAGCCTGAGCCTGAGCCTGAGCCTGAGCCTGAG